>NZ_JBXSOW010000007.1:0-417111 GCF_057784375.1 Martinezella sp. CNPSo 3964 | reverse complement strand
TAAAAGGCTGTCTCGAACCACGAGGGCGTATGATGGGCAGTCCTACCAGACGAGCCCGCGCGCCGCCACGTCTTCGACGCGGGTGACGACGCCATCGCAGTGAAACACCATCTGGTCGAACAGGTTGGAGACGACGCAGGTGTGGTTCGGGATGATGCGGATCTTGTCGCCGATCTGCGGGCGAGGGCCTGTGCAGTTCGACAGGTCGATGACGCCGTGCTCTTCGGAAAGACCCTTGATGACGGCGTCGGGATAGCCGACCACCTGACCATAATCGGCAAAGCCGAGAAGGTCCGAGGTCAGTGCCTTCGAGCCAGCATCGATGACGGCGCGATCTTCGGTCGGCCGGGAGACAACAGTGGCGAGGATATGCATGGCGCAATCCTCCTCCTTGCAATGGCCAGCACGTACCATCGAGCGGTCATTATAGATGTAGGTTCCGGCGCGATGCTCGGTGGCGGCCGTCACCAGATGCGCCTCGAAGAGGCTCGGCGTGCCGCCATTGCTGACGATCGGGCACTCGATGCCATCATTCTTCAGCAGCGCTACGGCTTCAACAAGGAAAGCCTGTGTGGCAGCGGCATTGTTCGGCTTCGGATAGCTCATCAGGCCACCGAAGACGAGACCCGGCTTGCCGGCGATATACTTGCCGAGGGAAGCCGCCTGCTCGGGCGATTGCACGCCGCAGCGCGCGCCGCCGGTATCGCACTCCACCAGCACCGTCAGCGGCTTGCGGCTGGCAAACCAGGCGGAGAGGCCGTCCACCGTCACGGTACTGTCGGCCACGACCTTGAGACCGGCAATGCGGTCATTCAGAGCCGAGAGCCGCACAAGCTTTTCGGCACCGAGAATATTGAAGGTGATCAGGATATCTTCGAAGCCGGCCTCGGCGAAGACTTCCGCCTCGGTGATCTTCTGGCAGTTGATGCCCTTGGCGCCGGCGGCAACCTGGGCGCGTGCGAGCGCCGGAATCTTGTGCGTCTTGATATGCGGGCGGAAATTCAGGCCATGCGCATCCATGTAGGATTGCACGCGGGCAATGTTGCCGGCCAGCCGGTCCTCATCGATGATCGGGCGCGGGGTCGAGAGGCTTTCGATCCGGTCGCCCGGCTTGGGGCTGATTTCCGAGGCGATGTCATGTGCCATATCAGGCGTCTTTCTGTTCTTCCGCAAAGGGGTCCGCCACCATCGGCCAGATATCCTTTCGCGCGCGGCGATAGGGCGTGCGCGCCGGATTGTTGGGATAAGGCGTTCCCGCGGAGCAGTAAAGGATCTCCGCGGCGATCTTCGAGAAGGACGCGTAGAAATGATTGGTCGATTTGATGACCAGGATCTTCTTGGCCGTGGGGTCGATGCCCATGACGGAGAACAGGCTCGGGTCGAAGCTCTGGGCGCGTGTCGAATTCAGGATGATGTCGATGCCATCGAGCTGAATATGTGCGGCATCGCCGAAGGGAGCGAAGCTCTCGCCGAAACGCATCTCGGCATTGGGGACGAGGCGGATGATCTTGACGAGACCGTCGATCGGATTGCCCGTGCCTGGCGCCGACTTCGCGCCGAAGCGCAGCGGGATTTCCGCACCTTCACCGGCCGCCATGCATATCTGCACGGCCATCGGGTCCCAGATCGTGCCGATCGCCGTATCGGTGGCGCCACGGTCGAGCAGCTCCTGCAGGATCACGGTCGCGTCGCCTGCGGTGCCACCGCCGGGATTGTCCCAGAGATCGGCGATGACGACCGGGCCGGACGTCGCGGCCATGGCCTCGCTCACGGCCTGCTTCTCATCGATCTGCGGCATGATGAACGTGCCGCGCTTGGAGAAAAGTTCCAGGCCGAGATCACGCGCGACAGAAGAGCCTTTATCCGGCTTATTATTGGTGACGACGAGCAGCTTCGTGCCCATTTCCGGTACGTCGCCGGCCATGAAGCCGTGAATGACGGAGATGGACAAAATCTCGGCATCGCTCCTTTCCATCGCCATGATCTTGTCGACGAAGGAGCGCATGGGTTCGCGCGACGTTGGAAAGACATCGATCATGCGGCAGTCGAAGACGGACATGACCGGCTTGACCCGGCCTTCCAGCGTGTCGATGGCGATGCGCCAGAGGTCCTCGGCGCGATCGACGAAATCCGTATGCGGGAATTCCTTGAAATAGACGAAGAAATTTGCCGCCGCGAGGCGCTTCGCGGTCAGATGGCTATGCGGATCAAGCTCGGCGCAGACGAGAATATCAGGTCCGACGATCTCGCGCACGCGCGTGAGGAAATCACCTTCCGTATCCTCATAGCCGTCTGCGACCATGGCGCCGTGCAGCCCGAGGACGACGGCATCGACGGGCATCGCCGCCCGCAGCTGCTCGAGAATTTCGTCCCGCAGGTCCTCATAGGTCAGGCGGTTCACCAGACCGGCGGGGTCGGCCCAGGTGGCGGTGCCCTCGATCACGTCCCAGCCCTTTTCCACCGCAATTTGCCGGCCGACAGTGATCGGCGCGGAACACAGCGTCGGTGTCTCCGGGTGCTTGCCCGGCGGCGCATAAAGAGAGGCTTCGAAAGCGCGTCGGTCGATGCAGATGGGGGAGAAGGTATTCGTCTCGGTCGCAAGGGCCGCGGTGAAAATGCGCAATGCTGTCGCCTCTATTCCATGGGGTTCGGCAGGTAACCGGTGAAGCCGCAGATCTTCCAGCGCCCTTCGTGGAGGCGGCAATAATAAAGTGTCTGCCACTTCATCACGTCGATGCCGCCATCCGACTTCTTCAGGCTGCCGTCGAACTTCTTGCGCACCAGGGCCATGTCGCCTTCGATCTCGATGTCTTCGAGCGTCGTCGTTGTGAAAATGGCCGTGCGGGCGTCTTCAGCGAACGACTGTGTGGCGAAGTCGCGTGCCTGGCGCAGCCATTCGTCGCGATAGGCAGACAACGTCGGGAAGGCGAGGCGCCATTTGTCCGGGCTGACATCGCGCTTGCCATCGATGCCGATGAAGCCCTCTTCGACGAAATCGCCTGCAACCATCGACCAGTCGGCGGCAAGAAAGGCATCGATATCGCGCGGGACGAGCATCTCCCAGATCGAGTGCTTGGCGGCATCGCTGGCAGGGAAAGGATTCTTGAAAGGATCACGCATGGTAGCAGCCGCCATTTAAATTCTTTTCATAATTTACGATTTTCACTGGTCAAATTCTGCTTTCTATGGTCATTTGTCAACGTATCAAGAAAATAATTTGCAGGAACCGCATGGTGGCCATCGCATGTCAGGGTTCCGGCTGAATGGGAACGAATGACAAGCCTCATCTGCCCGCACGCCTGTCCACAGGCGCCGGCGGGATTGATGAAATTGAGATGGATCGCGTCGCTGACTACGTGTCAAACGTGGACAAACCAGCGACAAAGGGGGGCTGATGGATATCTTCACGACCATGCAGGAAGAGAGAGGCCGGCTTTCGCAATCGGAAATCCGCATCGCCGATATCGTCCTCAATGACTTCGAATTCGCCGTCAATGCTTCCATCATCGAGCTTGCGGGCAAGGCGGATGTCTCGCCGCCGACGGTGACGCGCTTCTGCCGGCGTTTGGGCTGCGAGAGCTTTTCCGATTTCAAGGTGCAGCTGGCGCGCACCGCCTATGTCGGGATGCGCTATCTGAAGCCCGAGCCGAAGAGCATCGCGCCTGCCGACGTTGCCCAGGACATCATCACCAAGGCGCAGAACGCGCTCTTCCTGCTGCATCGCGGTCTGGATGTCGCCGCCATCGAGCGGGCGGCGAACCGGCTTGCCGGCGCCGAGATGATCTATGCCTTCGGCTCCGGCGGCAATTCCTCGATGATCGCGACCGAGTTGCAGAACCGCCTTTTCCGGCTCGGCCTTCGTATTACCGCAAGCTCCGACCACAGCATGCAGCTGATGATGGCGGCTGCCGCCAAGCCGACCGATGTGCTGATCGGCTCGTCCTTCTCCGGCCGAAATGCCGAACTGGTGCGCGCCTTTGCGCTGGCACGCGAAGCCAAGGTGCCGACCATCGCGCTGACGCAGAGCGAAAGCCCGGTGGCGCGCGCCGCCGAGATCACGCTGCCCGTCGATTTGCCGGAGGGAGACAACATCTATCGTCCGACATCGACCCGCATTGCCTATCTGGCCGTGGTGGACATTCTCGCCAGTCTGATCGCCTACCGCATCCAGCCGCAGGCCACGGTGACGCTGCGCCGTATCAAGCAGCAGCTTGTCACCCATCGTGACGGTGACGACCGCCAGCTGCTGGGGGATTAAGGAAGGCTCCAAACGGTTTCGCGTTAGGAGCCGTGCGGGAAGCAACAATAAGGAGCGGCGGGTGTTCGCCGTTCGGGGACTTAAATCAGAGGGAAACATATGAGCAAATCCGTTGCCATCGTCACAGGGGCGGCCGGCGATATCGGTCGTGCCATCGCAAAGCGTCTGGCGGATGACCACGATATCATCCTGCTCGTCGATATCGACGAGACAGCCGTGCAAAAGGCAGCGGGGGAACTCGGCTCTGCGGAGCGTTTCGTGCCGTTCAAGGCGGATATCACCAGCGATGCCGATGTCGCCGCCACGGCCAAGGCCGCATCGGATCTCGGTGGGGTGAAGACGCTCGTCAACAATGCCGGTGCTGCCCGCGCCGTCAGCCTCCACGACACCACGCCGGCCATCTGGCGTGCCGACAATGCCCTCAATCTCGAGGCGGCCTTCCTGTGCTTCCGTGCAGTCGAAGACATGCTGAAGGCGTCGAAGGGGTCGGTGATCAATATCGCCTCCGTTAACGGCATGGCCGTCTTCGGTCATCCAGCCTATAGCGCCGCCAAGGCCGGGCTTCTGCATTTCACCCGGCTGGTCGCAGTCGAATACGGCAAGTTCGGCATCCGCTCGAATGCGGTCGCGCCCGGCACCGTGCGCACCCAGGCCTGGGAAGTCCGCGCCGCCGCAAATCCGAATGTCTTCGAGGAAGCGAAGCGCTGGTATGCGCTGCGCCGCGTCGTCGATCCGGTCGACGTTGCCAATGCCGTCTCCTTCCTCGCAAGCCCGCTTGCCTCGGCGATCACTGGCGTCTGCCTGCCTGTCGATTGCGGCCTGACGGCGGGTCAGGCCGAGCTTGCCCACACCTTCTCACAGTCCGAACACTACTGACGCGCACTGCCAAAGGGAACATAATGCAGCCGTCCCCCTATCATCTCGAAAACACATGGTCTCCCGAGGGCGGAAAGCATGGTCGCCTGACCCTGACGCTTTTCAATTTTTCGGATACGCCTCTCGCGAATTTTCGTCTCGCCTATACGACGCTGACGCGCTTCGTCGATCCGAAGATCTGTGACAATGCTGTCTTCGTTCGCCGCAACGCCAATTTTCATGAGTTTGCGCCGGCGGCCGGCCTGTCCGTAGCTCCCGGAGAGAGCTGGACGTTCAGTGTTTCAAGCCTCCACCGCATCGCGCGCCATTGCACCGATGGCGCCAAGTCCGCCTATGTGACGCTTGAGGATGGCACGCATGTCACCGTCTTCGCCTCGGACTTGTTGCTCGCTGATCGCACCAGCGAGCCACTGCCGGTGCTGCTGCCGGAAGGCAGGCTGGAGCTTCCCTATGCCATCCAGCCCTGGCCGGCGGAGATCGACGTGAAGCCGGAGGAAGACTTTCCGGTCGCGCTCTACCCGGCAAAGGGCACGGATGCCGCGAGCTTCAAGGCGCTTGCGACGGCGCAGGCGCTGTTCCGCCGGCTGTTTCCGTCCAATCACATGCCCTTCAGCCTCATTGCCGCGCCGCAGGGCCGGGCACTGCGTTTCGTCGAGCGGCCGGCGCTTGGCCGCGAAGCCTATGAGCTTTCCTTTTCCGGCAATGAGGTCGTACTCGGCTTCTCCACTGCGTCAGGCCGCCTCTACGGCCTGACGACGTTGGCGCAGCTTCTCGATGGCGCGCGACGCGAGCCCGGCAGGTTCCGCTTCCCAGTCGCCGGCTCAATTGCCGACCGGCCGCGCTACGGCTGGCGCGGCTGCCATCTCGACGTCTCCAGGCAGTTCACCCCCAAGAACGACGTCCTGCGGCTGCTCGATATTCTCGCCTGGCTGAAGCTCAACATCTTCCATTGGCACCTGACCGATGACGAAGCCTGGCGGTTGGAAATCCGCGCCTATCCGCAGCTGACCACGAGGGGCGTGCTGCGCGGACCGGACGAGCCACTGTTGCCGCAGCTCGGTAACGCTGCCGAGCCGGTCGGCGGTTTCTATTCGCAGGATGATGTTCGGGAGATCGTCGCCCATGCCGCAGCGCTCGGCATCGAGGTCATCCCTGAGATCGATATTCCCGGCCACAGCACCGCCACCCTCGTCGCTCTGCCTGAGCTGACGGACGGGCAGGAGGCGCCGGACAGCTACCACTCCGTGCAGGGTTATCCGAACAACGCCCTGAACCCGGCGATCGAGCTGACTTACGAATTTCTCGCCAAGGTCCTCGATGAAATGGTCGAGCTCTTCCCGTCGGAATATCTCCATATCGGCGGCGACGAGGTTGCCAATGGCTCCTGGCTCGCTTCGCCGCTGGCGCGCAAGCTGATGGAGAAAGAAGGCATATCGGGGACGTTTGCGCTGCAGTCCTATTTCCTGAAGCGCATCAAGGCTATGCTTACCGAGCGCGGACGCAAGCTTGCCGGCTGGAATGAAGTCGCCCATGGCGGCGGCGTCGATCCAGAAAGCACGCTGCTGATGGCCTGGGAAAAGCCGGAGGTCGGCATTGAATTGGCGCGTGAAGGCTATGAAGTCGTCATGACGCCGGGCCAGGCCTATTATCTCGATATGGTGCAGGCCGATGCCTGGCAGGAGCCGGGCGCAAGCTGGGCAGGCACCGTGCCGCCGGCCCACACCTATGCCTATGAGGCCGAGGGTGATTTCCCGGATGAGCTGAAGCACCTGATGAAGGGTGTGCAGGCCTGCATCTGGCAGGAGAATTTCATCTCCCGCGACTATTTCAACCGTCTGGTCTTCCCGCGTCTTCCCGCCATTGCCGAGGCAGCCTGGACGCCGAAGGCAGGGAAGGACTGGCTGCGCTTTGCCGCCATCGTGCCGCTGAGCCCCAAGCTTTAAGGTCATTGTCGGCGGCAGGATCACCCGCCGATATCCGAACGCCCCTGAGGGCTGCCGAACGAGCATTTCGGCGGCTTTCTCATGCCTGACATAGGAAGTCAGCCGGCCCGCAAGGTCGCCATGTCAGTCGGGAAGAAGCCCGCCCAGGCCATCACGGTCATGGCGGTGATGACAAGAAGATACCACATGGTAAGATAATCCCCGACCAGGCGCCGGTTCAGCGCGGCAAAGAGAAGGCCGACGCTAAAGGCCAGCCAGAGCAGATTGCAGACGTGGTCCATTTTTTTGTTCCCCTTATTCGTCTTGCCCTCCCTGCCGCAGAGGTTAACGAGTTGGAGATGCATGAGGTAGCGCTATAGCGGGATGGAGGTCTGCGCAAAGCGGGAAGCGCGGATGCGGCGATCGATGTCTTGGGAGATCGGCGAGCAAGCCGGATGATTATCGCGCGGCGCGCGCCATATCGGGCCGGATCCGATGAAACCTCAATAAAATCTTAACGGCACTGCTGCGATCCCGGAACATCTCGCCTCTACTCCCCGTTATCGCAAGATGCACGGGCTGAGGAGGTAGGGTCATGGAACACGGTGATTGGAACAATCCCGTCATAGTCGAGCTTGGCGGCGCGGGACATTTTGCAATCATAACCAACGCGCTCGACGCGGCGAACTGCATGAGCGAGGAGTGGCCGGTGAGTAGCGGGCCTGCGGTCGACGAGGCCGTGCTGGTGTGCCTCGACGCCGTGCTCGGCAAGGCTTCCGCCGAGGAATCTCGAAAGGCCTTCCTGGATGCGGCGCGTGAGGCGGGGCTCAGCGTCAAGCCGGATGCCGAAAAGCCTGCACTAGATCGATATGCAACACGTGGTGGGAGTGACGAAGCGGCCCGGACATTCGGACCGGAGGCACTCAGATGATCCAGAAGATCAGGCTAAGGATCAAGATGACGGCGAGGATGAAACCTATCATCCTGCCGAGCCCTTCGTTGACATTGCCATTGCCGACGATCAGATCGTACCAGTCGCTCTTATGGTCCATCGAAAATCCCTCAAGGTTTCCCCTATTAGGTCGACCTCTTCTTCGGCAGTCAATGATTTAAAGAAGTGCGGTGACGGCCGTCGATCAGGCTTTTATCACTTCCCGGCACGGCATCAGGGATGCCGGTTCAAACCGAGATTGTTCGCGATGCCGAAGGCGAGGTTTTTCACCCGCTGAGCCTATTTTCAAGACAGGCGCAAATGAACTTCCGGCTAACCGAAAGCTGCATTCTGCGAACTCATTAAGTCTTGAAATCTTTGAGAAATCCACGTTTCTCAAGAAAGGAAATGGTGCCCAGAAGAGGACTCGAACCTCCACGCCTCGCGGCACAGGTACCTGAAACCTGCGCGTCTACCAATTCCGCCATCTGGGCGACGGACACGCATGTAAGGGGGTGGCCGTCCGGTGTCAACAGGGTTTTTGAAGTTTTCGTGGCAATCGTGAAAAAAGCGGGTGAAGCCCGGGTCAAACCCGGGCTGCGGCCCATGCGCTGATCAAGCCAAGTCCCTGTTCCAGCAGGGCCTTTGCCTCGTCTTCGCTGGATGCTTCCACATAGCAGCGCATTTCCGGCGCATTGCCGGAAGGGCGGAAATGGATGATTCGGTTATCCACAAGCGTGACACGCAGCCCATCGATATCGCTCTTTGACGCGACCGTTGCGATGGGCTTGAGGAAATCTGCCAGATTGGCGTCGGAAGCGCGCAGATAGGCCATGAGCGCCGCGCTGGTTTCCACGGGGAAGTTTTCCAGACGATCGGCGGCGGCAAAGGGCAGGCGGTAGCTGCCGGCAACGGCGGAGAGCGGCTTCTTGGCCCTTGCGGCGGCGTAGAGCGTTGCCAGGATCGGCAGGAAGCTGTCGCGCGTCGGCAGCGGTTCGAAGGGTTTGCCCTCGACGGTGAAGCGGCTGGCTGTCAGCGTGCCGCCATTAGCCTCGAAGCCCATGATATTGGCCTTGCCCGCGGCAATGGCTTCGTCCATGCCGGCAATCACATAGGGCGAGCCGACACGGGTGCGTGTGACCGCATAGGAGCCGGCGGCCTCGATGCCCGAATTGGAGGTGACCGGCGTCACCACGACTTCGGCGCCAAGGAAGTTTGCGGCGATGAGGCCGAGCAGGTCGCCGCGCAACGGTTCGCCGGTTTCGTCTGCGACCAGCGGCCGGTCGCCGTCGCCATCGGCCGAAACGATGGCGTCCAGCCCATGCTCCGGTGCCCAGCCCTTCATGAGGCGGATCGTCTCGGCCGAGACCGCTTCTGTATCCACCGGGATGAAGCTTTCAGAGCGGCCGAGCGGCACCACGCGGGCGCCGTAATGCGAGAGCACCTGGCCGAAAAGATCGCGCGCCACCGTGCTGTGCTGATAGACGCCGATGGTGAGGCCGGAAAGGCTGCCTGATGGCAGCAGGTCCTTGTTGCGTTCCAGGAACAGCGCCTCGGTCTGAGCCGTCCGGTTTTCCGCTTCCGCTGGCGTTTCGTCGAGCACCGAATCGCCGATCGCCAGGGCTTCTTCGCTGATCGCCACCTCGTCGCGCTTGTCGATCTCGCCGTCCGGCCGGTAGAATTTGATGCCGTTGCGGTCGGCGGGGATGTGCGAGCCGGTGATCATCAGCGAGCCGGCCTTCAGTTGCAGCCCGTAGAGCGCCAGCGCCGGCGTCGGCAATGTGCCGCAGTCGATCGGCGTCAGGCCTGCCCGCTTCAGCGCGCCGATGCAGGTGGCCGAGATCGCCGGGCTCGATTCGCGAAAATCGCGGCCGACGAGGACGAGGTCGCCTGGCTTGGCATGGCCGCTCTTCAGCAGATGGCGGGCAAAGGCCGTGGCATAGAGCGCGGATGCTCGTCCCGTAAGGTCTGCGGATAGGCCGCGAAGGCCGCTGGTGCCGAATTTCAAGCTGCTCACTGGCAATCTCCTAGAAATGATTGCGCTGTTATGGCGCAAGCGGTGGCGGCGATCAACTCATCGTGGGTCGATACGTTGCGGTTGCGGCAGCACTGGTTTTGCCACCGTCATGACCCCAAATAAGATAGGGGCGCGGCTGCCGCGTCGTAGGTTTGTAGCGTCCGGAACAGGAGCTTGTCATGGCTGTTTTTCAAAGGATCGCGCTTGGTTGCGCCCTGGCACTCGCCGCAATGTCGCAAGCGGATTTCGCGGCTGCTGCCTCGGACGCCCGGAAACTCATCACGCCACCGCGCACCAATACCGTTATCTGCGATACCCGTGGCTGTTTCGGTTTCGGACAGCGGCAGTTTTACACCCGCCCTGGCCAGCCGCTTCCGATCACACCGCCTTATACGGGAGGCCTCAATCGCTATGGCAGTCCGCGTGTTCAAGTGCCGCCGCGTGAAACCTTTACACCGCCGCCGAGGGCACTCTATCCTTCGCCGGCCCAGAAACTTAGGCAGCATCAGACCTGGTGCGCCGAGCGCTACCGGACGTACAATCCCGGCACCAACAGCTATACGACGATCAACAACGGCACCAAGCCCTGCCGTTCGCCCTTCGACTGATGCCCCGAGCAGCAGGAGGCTCAGCTTTCCAGCGATGCGCGGTCGGTATGGCCGAGGTCGCGTTCCGGGTCGATAACATCGCGTACCCGCTGCTTCAGCTCCTTCGGTCCGGGGAAGCCGCCGTCGCGCTTGCGCTCCCACAGAAGCTCGCCGTCGATGCGGATCTCGAAGACGCCGCCGGTGCCCGGTATCAGCGCCACTTCACCAAGGCTGTCGGTAAAGGTCTGCAACAGCTCCTGCGCCATCCAGCCGGAGCGGAGCAGCCAGTTGCATTGGGTGCAGTAGAGAATGGTGATCCGGGGCTTGTCGCTCATCATCGCGGTCCTTCGCTGTTTTGATGAGATTTAGGCTCAGCTTTAGCTGGCTGCAAGTTATACTCTTGCTTGTCCTGTCGCCAAATGCTCATCTCTGTCGGTAACATGTTCGGGGATCATCGGAATGCGCGTCGCCATCATCGAGAATATGAAGAACACTCCTCTTGGTGCTCTCGGTATCGCTCTCGAAGAGGCCGGAGCACGGATCGAATGGTTCCGCCCGTGGAGTGGCGAAGCGCTGCCCAAGGATATCTCCTCTTACGATGCGCTTGTCGTACTTGGCGGCGAACAGAGCGCGCGCGACGACGATACCCATCCCTATCTGCCGGAGCTGGCGCGGCTGATGCGCCGTTTCGAGGGCGAGGACAAGGCCGTCCTCGGCATCTGTCTTGGCAGCCAGATCCTGGCGCGCGCCTATGAAGCGGAAAACCATCTCGGCATCGCCCATGAATTTGGCTGGAAGACGGTCGGCCTCACGGAAGAGGGTAAGGCAGATCCGCTGTTGGTCGATGTCGGCGACGAATTCACCATTTTCGAATGGCATGGCGACACCTTTACCCTGCCGGCCGGCGCCACGCGCCTTGCCGCCAACGGTGTCACGCCGAACCAGGCCTTCCGCATCGGCCGTGCCACCTATGGCACGCAGTTCCACTTCGAGGCCAATGCCGCCGTGGTCGAGCGTTGGCGCGGCGAATTCAAGGAAACGATCGAGCGCAAGGAGCCCGGCTGGCTGGAAAACTATCCGCAGCTTGTTGCCAAGCATGCCGCTGCGGCCGAGGCGGCTGGCCTTGCCATCGCCAGGGCCTGGGTGCGGACGATCGGCGCCCGAACGGAACCGCTGCACGTCGCGGAGGTTTGAGGATCGCAAGAGCGCCCGAATTAATCGCGGGGCAGCTGATTGCGATAACGATGTGCCACGCGTCGATAATCTATGTAATAGGAGGAAATGACCCCATGAGCACGCTGGAACTACCGAGCGAGGGCGGCTGCCGCTGTGGACAGGTGCGGTTGAAGATCAGCGCCAAGCCGTTGCTGACCATGGCCTGCCATTGCACAGGCTGCCAGCGCATGACCGCCGGCCCCTATTCGCTGAGCGCCGCCATCCCCACGGATGGTTTCGAGGTGACCGAGGGCGAGCCTGTCATCGGCGGCCTGCACGGCGATACCATCCATCACTATTTCTGCCCGCATTGCATGAGCTGGCTGTTCACGAAGCTGGATGGCGTGGACTGGTTCGTCAATGTGCGCGCGACCATGCTTGATGACACCGGCTGGTTCACGCCCTTCGTCGAGACCTGGACGAGCGAAAAGCTGCCCTGGGTGACGACGCCGGCCAAACACAGCTACGCCGCGCTGCCGGCGATGGACGAATATGAGGGCTTGATCGGGGAGTATATGGGACAAGGGTGAAGTTGCATCTGTTCCGCAGGTTGGCAGCGCATACCACCAATATGTCTAGGAACGACTTCAGTAATCGACACGGACAATCATTACTTTTTTGTATTGTCTACGACAAGCGAAATGGCTGATTCCTTCTTTGTGTTTGAGTTGCCAATTTTCTGCGTACTAGTCACACTGAAGATAGCTATATTAAAGAGCAAATCTTTAATATCATCGCTAGAAATCCCTAGTTGATCAGCAATATGATCGATCCCGATACCCTCAGATTTCAGTTCTTCTAACAAAAGTTGAACCAATTTCGACATTTCTTGTTTGTGATCAAAAGGTTCTTTGCTTCTATAACCTCGTTGCGAGATCTGTTGAAATAGTGTGCGATAGTGCCAGTCACCAATAAGCTTGAGGCGATGCAATCGGACAATGTAAGCCGCAACTGACACTCCCCAATGCCCCTTGTGCTCGATGATATTCCTTAAATCTGGAAGGCGCGGCATGGTAGAAATAAAGCCAGATCGTGGCATCAAGAATGCAGAAGCGAATTCGTCGGCCTCCGCTTCCGTTGTTCTTCCGTCGTAGTCGCCGTGCCGATGCATCACCAGATGGCCCAGTTCGTGAGCAGCATCAAAACGCCGTCTTGCGTTCGATTTTTTGGTGTTCAGAAATACGTAGGGAACGCTATCTTGCCATGTGCAGAAAGCATCTACATCGGCGATATCGAGCGCTAGTGAAAAAACGCGCACGCCTTTTGATTCAAGTAAATGAATCATATTTGAGATTGGCTTCTCTCCAAGTCCCCACATATATCTAAGCGTCAAAGCGGCTTGTTCTGCACCTTCTTGGCGCAAATCCGGAATGTTTGACTCGGGAAGATTGAATTTCGTTTCCAGCCATTCGCAGAGCGCGAAAGCGATCGCACCACTTGCAAGCGCCATATCACGTTTGGCTGCTGTCAGTTTTGAGAACGCGCGAAAGCTGGCTTGAGCCGGCTCCGGTCCGTTAAAATTACCTTTTTGAAAAAAGTCCGCATTAACTTTTAAAGTATCTGCCAGCCGCTGAAGGGTATCTGAACCCGGTTCAAACTCACCAGCTTCATATGCGGATATGCTGCGCAGATCAACATTGACGGCTTTCGCAAGTGCCGTCTTTGTTAAACCGCGTTTTTTTCTCATCCATACCAATCGGTCTGGGTAAAAGGCATTCATTTTTTTCTGCTTAATTCAACGTCAAATCCACCATCGTCGAAGCCGGCAACCAAGACTCCAGCGCCGTCCTCTGGCACAACAGGCAACATGATACGCTCCTGCCATAGGGAGATGTGTTTGTCTACCAATCCCACCGGGAGCGAAAACTCTGCGTGTATCCCGTCGATTTTTTTCTTGAAGAGCAGATACCAAGTCGGACGATGAATCTTGAGTACCGGTTCCGGGGCGGGAAGATCTAGAAGATACTGGTTAGCGTTAACGGCGGCTTCCGTGCAGATACCCTTTTCCGACGAGGTCGTAACATTGACGAGTGGGTCGCCAGTTCCATCATCGCCTTTTGCAATATTAATCGCCAGTTTTTCTGTGGGATGCACAGTTAGAGCAAACCCCTTCTCTTCCTCTCGGGTCCATCCGTCAGCTTTTAGACGGCTCCTCAGCGCAAACACAGCCTCGCTAGCGGGACCGATTCCGCGGCCCCAACTGGGATGATCTTCGGTTTGGCTATTTAATGAAAGTGCATAGTGCCTGAGAACGTCCAGCAAGGCCTCAATAGTCAAACCAAGTTCTGCCAAGCGACGGCGCACGTCCGCGTCGTTGAGAATGATCTTTGCTTTAATCGGCATTGAAATCTCCAGCTTCCGATTCTTTCACCACAAATGTGGTTCAAAAATCGGAAGTGGTCAATATGCCGCGATACCTAACGTCACTCATCCCCCATCTTCAGCGCGGCGATAAACGCCTCCTGCGGGATTTCGACTTTGCCGAACTGCCGCATGCGCTTCTTGCCTTCCTTCTGCTTGTCGAGCAGCTTGCGCTTGCGGGTGGCGTCGCCGCCGTAGCACTTGGCGGTCACGTCCTTGCGCAGCGCCTTCACCGTCTCGCGCGCGATGATGCGCCCGCCGATGGCGGCCTGGATCGGGATCTGGAACATGTGCTGCGGGATCAGGTCCTTCAGCTTCTCGCACATGACGCGACCGCGCTTTTCGGCAGCCGAGCGGTGCACCAGCATGGAAAGCGCATCCACCGGCTCGGCATTGACGAGGATCGACATCTTGACGAGATCGCTCTCGCGATAGTCGGTCAGGCTGTAGTCGAAGGAGGCATAGCCCTTCGAGATCGACTTCAGGCGGTCGTAGAAGTCGAAGACGACTTCGTTGAGCGGCAGGTCGTAGGTGATCATGGCGCGGTTGCCGACATAGGTCAGCTCGGTCTGGATACCGCGGCGGTCCTGGCAGAGTTTCAGGATCGAGCCGAGATAATCGTCCGGCGTCAGGATCGTCGCCTTGATCCACGGTTCGCGGAACTCGGAAATCTTGACGACGTCGGGCATGTCGGCCGGGTTGTGCAGCTCGATCTCGGTGCCGTCGGTCATGGTGAGCTGATAGACGACTGAGGGGGCCGTCGCGATCAGGTCGAGGTTGAATTCGCGTTCCAGGCGCTCCTGGATGATTTCCAGATGAAGCAGGCCGAGGAAGCCGCAGCGGAAACCGAAGCCGAGAGCGGCAGACGATTCCATCTCGAAGGAGAAGCTGGCGTCGTTGAGGCGCAGCTTGCCCATGGCCGAGCGCAGGTCTTCGAAATCGGCGGCATCGACCGGGAAGAGACCGCAGAACACCACGGGCTGCGCCGGCTTGAAGCCCGGCAGGGCCGCGGCGGTCGGGCGCTTGTCCTCGGTGATGGTATCGCCGACGCGGGTGTCGGCCACTTCCTTGATCGAGGCGGTGATGAAGCCGATCTCGCCGGGGCCGAGGCTGTCGACGGCCACCATCTTCGGCGTGAGAACGCCGACGCGCTCGATCTGATACTTCGCGTCCGTACCCATCATGCGGATGGTCTGGCCCTTGGTCAGCGTGCCGTCGATGATGCGCACGAGAACCATGACGCCGAGATAGGTGTCGTACCAGCTGTCGACGAGCAGCGCCTTCAACGGTGCCTTTTCGCCGCCTGGGCTCTTCGGCGCCGGCAGCTTGTGGACGATGGCTTCCAGCACGTCGGGAATGCCGAGGCCGGTCTTCGCCGAAATCAGCACGGCGTCGGAAGCATCGATGCCGATCACTTCCTCGATCTGATCCTTGATGCGGTCGGGTTCGGCCGCGGGCAGGTCGATCTTGTTGAGGACGGTGACGAGCTCGTGATTGTTGTCGATCGCCTGATAGACGTTGGCGAGCGTCTGCGCTTCCACGCCCTGCGATGCGTCGACAACAAGCAGCGAACCCTCGCAGGCCGACAGCGAGCGCGAGACTTCATAGGCGAAGTCGACGTGTCCGGGCGTGTCGATCAGGTTGAGGATATATGTCTCGCCATTGTTGGCCTTGTAGTGCAGGCGCACCGTCTGGGCCTTGATGGTGATGCCGCGCTCGCGCTCGATCTCCATATTGTCCAACACCTGCTCCGACATCTCGCGTTCGGCAAGGCCGCCCGTCGTCTGGATCAGGCGATCGGCCAGCGTCGATTTGCCGTGGTCGATATGGGCCACGATCGAGAAGTTGCGGATATGCGAAAGCGGAGTGGTGGAATTGGTGCTCATGCGCGCCATATAGCAGCGCCGCCCCGCGCCGCAAAGCGGAAAAGCGGGGTTTTGGCGGCTATCTTCACGTTATGTTAGCCTTTTCCGGCCCGCCGCCGATGGACTCCGAACCTCACTTGATTCCATCATGAGATCGTGTATTTCTCATATAGTAGAATATGGAGCGCGAGACACGGCGATGGCGGATGATGATCTGGAACTGGCGATCGGCGTGCGCATCAAGGAGCTGCGCATCGCCCGCGGCCTGACGCTAGATGAGCTTGCCAATGCCTCGGCCGTCAGCCGTGCGATGATCTCGCGCATCGAGCGGGCGGAGGCGAGTCCCACGGCCTCGCTATTGTCACGGCTCTGCGCGGCGCTCGGCCTTTCCCTCTCGGCCTTCTTTGCCGAGGAGGAGAATGAGGTATCGCCACTTGCCCGCCGCGAGCAGCAGGCGATCTGGCGCGATCCGGGAACCGGCTATGTGAGGCGCGCCGTCTCGCCGCCGGGCACGGGCTCGAAGGTCGATGTCGTCGAAGTCATCTTCCCCGCCGGCGCCCGCGTCATTTTCCCGCCGAATGCGGCAAGCGCCGATATGACCCAGCATGTCTGGCTGTTCGACGGCGAGATGGAGGTGACGCACCGCGATGTCGTCCATCATCTCCTGCCGGGCGATTGCCTCTTCATGGGCGTCGGCGATGGCCACGCCTTCCATAATCCCGGCGATGATCCGGCGCGCTACAGCGTCATCCTCGATCGCGGCCGTTCATAGCTACCCAAGGACCTTTTCATGACCGATATTCGTCTTCTCTCCGCTGCCGAGGCTCGCGACAGGCTCTCCGAGCTCTGCGACGTGCTTGTCGATTGCGTCAATGGCGGCGCCTCCGTCGGCTTTATGCAGCCCTACGGAACGGCCGATGCCTTGCCCTATTGGCAGGGCGTCGCCGATAGCGTCGAGAGCGGCGCGACACTGCTTTTTGTCGCCGTGATCGAGGGCAGGGCCGTCGGCACCGTGCAGGTGGGTGCAGCGCAGATGCCGAACCAGCCGCATCGCGGCGATCTCAAGAAGCTGTTGGTGCACCGCTCCGCGCGGGGCAAGGGTCTTGCCCGCCTCCTGATGGAAGCGGCGGAGCGCGAAGCCGCCCGCATCGGCAAGACCTTGCTTGTGCTCGATACGGCGACCGGCAGCGATGCCGAGGCGATCTATCCGCGCCTCGGCTGGCAGCGCGTCGGCGTCGTGCCCGATTATGCCATGTGGCCGGAGGGCGGTCTTTGCGACACGACCATTTTCTATAAGCGTATCGGAGCCTGACAGGGATCACTCAGGCAGAGAAGACAGCGATGGCATCTCGCAACTTGGAACCCGATGTCCATTGCATTGCTTTCCATCCGAATTGCCGCGCGGCTTCGATATTGGCCTCGACATCATCGATGAAGCCGATCTCGTGAGCGGGAAGGCCGACCCGCTCCGTCGCCAGCCGAAAGAATTCGGTCGACGGCTTCTGGTGGCCGAGGGCGGCGGAATAGAAGATGCCGTCGAAACGCGAGGAGAGCCCGAGTTCGTCCATCAGATAGGCGGCGCGCATATGCTCCTGGTTGGTGGCAAGGAACATCCTCGTTCCCCCAGTACGCAGCGCGGCCAAGTCTTCGAGCAGGCTGTGGTCGAGGCGGGAGTCGTTTTCGAACCAGTAGTCGATCAGCGTTCGGGCGCTGAGATGGGGAGCGATCCTGCCGAGAACCTCCGCAAGCCTCGGCTCCAGCGCATCACGGCCGGTGACGATATCGACCCAACAGGTTTTGAAGAACGCCTGTTGAAGCACCTCCAGCTTCAGTCCGAGATCGCGCTCCAGATAAGTGAACAGCGGCTGCCCGTCGCTTGGGCGGCCATGCACCAACACACCGTCGACATCGACCATCAGGATTTTCATGCTGCTGCCCTCGCTTCATCCAATGCAGGCGGAAGGTGCAGTCGTTTGTGATTGTCTTCAAGGGCGCAAGCTGCTCTTTTTTCTCGTGCGCGATCCATGTAAGCCTTTGCGTCGACAGGATAACGGAGGAGGCAGGCATGCGCGTCATCTATTCGGAGGATCACAAGCTCAGGGACGCCAAGACCGAGCTGCATGATGGCCAGCTCGTCACGCCCTTCGAAGCGCCCTTCCGCGCCGAATGGATTCTGGCCGCCGTCAAGGATGCTGGCTTTACCGATGTCGTCGCGCCCGAAGCCCATGGGCTGGAGACTGCGCGCAAGGTTCATGATCCGGCCTATCTCGATTTTCTCGGCGTTGCCTGGGAGCGCTGGGTCGCCGCCGGTTACACGGGCGAGGCGATCGCCAATTCCTTCCCCGTCAGGCGCACCAGCCAACGCGTGCCTGACAATATCGTCGGCATGATCGGCCACTATGCCAATGCAGCCGATACTTCGATCACCAAGGGGTCCTATGAAGCGGCGCTCGCCTCCATGCGCTGCGCCCTGACCGGCGCCGATTGGCTGAACGCCGGCAATCGCTTTGCCTTCTCGCTCTGCCGCCCGCCGGGCCATCATGCCGGTATCGACCTCTTCGGCGGCTATTGCTTCATCAACAATGCCGGCGTCGCGGCGCAGCGGCTGCGCGATCACGGCGCGGCCAAGGTTGCCGTGCTTGATGTCGACTTTCATCACGGCAACGGCACGCAGGACATTTTCTACAGGCGCGGTGATGTCTTCACTGCCTCGCTGCATGGCGATCCCATCCATGCCTTTCCCTATTTCCTCGGCCATGCCGACGAGGAAGGCGAGGGCGAAGGTCTCGGAACTAATCGCAATTATCCCATGCCGCGCGGCACGCCCTGGGAGGCCTGGTCGTCAGCACTCGACGATGCGCTTGCCCGCGTCAAAACCTTCGGCGCAGAGGCGATCGTGCTTTCGCTCGGCGTCGATACCTTCGAGCGTGATCCGATCTCCTTCTTCAAGCTGACGTCAGCGGATTTCATCCGCATGGGCGAGCGCGTCTCGGCCGCGGGGCTGCCCGTCCTCGTCTGCATGGAGGGCGGCTACGGCGTGCCCGAGATCGGCCTGAACGTCGCCAATGTACTGAGAGGCCTCGAGGCCTGAGAGGTGCTTGTATCAAAGCGCCTGATCGCAGGATGAAAAGTTTGAATTTGCCAGCATATGGCCAGACCTCTAAAAACCCGCCAAACGGGAGAGGTCATGGACCAGAAGCTTATCGAGAGTGGCACGGATGGCGGCGCGGCCTTGATGCCGCATCCGGATGTCGTGCCATCGACCGGCGGAATTGCTGCCGGCGTGCTGATGTGCGTCATGTCCATGTCCTGCATCCAGTTCGGCTCGGCCCTGTCGGCTCCGATCATCAATGCCTATGGACCGGCCGGCGCGACCTGGCTGCGGCTTGTCTTTGCCTCTATCGCCCTGGCGATCATCGTCCGTCCGAAGATTATGAGCTACAGCCGCTCGCAATGGCTCGGCGTGCTGGCGCTCGGCACGGTCTCGGCGATGATGACAACCTCATTCTTCTCAGCGATCGCACGCATTCCCCTGGGCCTTGCCGTCGCCATCGAATTCCTCGGGCCGCTGCTGGTCGCGACCCTCGGCTTCGGGCTCAGCCGCCAACTTCTCTGGCCGATCTTCGCGGCCATCGGCGTTCTGCTGTTGGCCTATGATGGCGAAGAGTGGGTCGGCAATCTCCCAGGCATCCTCTTTGCCATCGGCGCCGGCGCGGGCTGGGCCTGCTACATCCTGCTGACGAAGAGGGTCGGCAATGCTTTTCAGGGTCTCGAAGGGCTTTCCATGTCGCTGCTGGTTGCAGCGGTCGTTTCGACGCCCTTCGGCTTCGCCTCCGCCCTTCCGAACCTCACGGCCTTCGGGCTCCTCGAAATCGCCGGTCTGGCGCTGCTCGTTCCGCTGCTTCCCTATGTGCTGGAAATGGTGGCGCTCAGGCGCATGCCGACCTCATCCTTCGGTATCCTCATGAGCCTCGAGCCCGCCATCGGCGCCTTTGCCGGCTTCGTCATCCTGTCGCAGCCGATGACACCGTCGCAGATGTTTGGCACGGCGCTCGTCGTTTCCGCCAGCATCGGGGCAACGGTGTTTGCGACGAAAGGCTGAGATTGAGCGCATAGCCTTTCCGCAAATGCCGCCTTTGGCCATAGGCGGTCATCGATTGACGCTCGGCTCGCAACTCCCTTTCAATCCTGTGCCTGAAGTCTGGCGATCTGGGGGGCAACGATTGCGATTAACAGTTCTGGGTCGCCGAAAGCCCTCGCAGAGAGCATCGCCCCATGAACCGAAGCCATCAGCATTTGCGCCTCTTCCTCAGGCTGCTTGTCCAGCCTGAGATGACCATTTTCAGCCCCAGTCTGCAGCACTGATGCAAGCCATCTGGCAAGACTATGAAAATGGCCCTGGACCTGGGATGCGACTTCTTCCGGCAGCATCTGCATCTCGCTGGCGAGCATCGCGCAGACGCAGAAGGGCAGCGAGGCGTCCCGAATGCATGAATGCCAGTAGTTCACATAGGCCTGCAGCTGTTCCGCGGGGCTTGAAACTCCTTCGCGCAGCGACTTCAGGCCCGCCTCGGTCTGCTGCCTGTAGCGATCCACCAGCACCGAGACCAGTTCGGCCTTCGTCGGAAAGTGATGGTGGATGCTCGCCTTTCGGATGCCGATCGCAGCGGAGATGTCGGCATAACTGAAGCCGTTGTAGCCTCCTGCCACGATAAGAGACTGCGCGATGTCCAGAATTTTTTCTGAAGTCGAAGTTATTGATTTCATGTTACTGCCTACCTTTTGGTAGGCGGCTTGTCAAGATTGCCACAGCGCTTCCGGTTCTCACAAAACGGTGTTTGAGCGTCGTGTTGACTCGATGATGTCTTCTTCCTACTAGTAGGTAGGTAAATACAAGGAACCTACCGATGCAAAGCCGCATTTCACCCCAGTCCAACTGGCTGCAATCCTACTATTTCACGCGTGCGATATTCTCGATCGCCTGGATTGCCGCTGCGATCCTTTTCAGCGGACAGCCGCTGCCCGCCGCATCTCTGCTGGTTATCTATCCCCTATGGGATGCTCTCGCCAATCTGGTCGACGCCCGGGTTAATGACGGCCTGAGGGTCAATCCGTCCCAGGCATTGAATGTTGTCGTCAGCATCGTCACTGCGCTCGCCGTTGTCGTGGCCGCCTATAATAGCACCTATGCCGTCCTGGCCGTGTTTGGGGCTTGGGCGATCCTTTCGGGCCTGCTGCAACTCTATACCGGCGTAAGGCGCTGGCGTACCTACGGCGCTCAATGGGTGATGATCCTGAGTGGCGCGCAGTCGGCCCTTGCCGGCGGTTTCATGCTCAGCCGATCCCTCGGCACGGTTGCGCCGACGATTCTGGATATTGTCCCCTATGCGGCATTCGGAGCCTTCTACTTCCTGCTTTCCGCAATCTGGCTTACGGTCGCGGCCTATCGCAAAGCACAGGCATAGGCGTTGCCTGACCTTGCAGCGGCGAGTTTGAAGTGACTTGCCGCCGTCGAGAGAGTGGGCATCGCTCACCTCTTGTCGCAGTTATTGGCGAGGAAGTTCTGAAACTCCGCCAATCGCTCCCCTGTCGGCATCCGCTGCGAACTCCGCATTTTCGCGCGGTCTGCCTTAAACCGTCTTCCTCGCGGGATCGTCCAGCGCCGGATTGTAGAAGAGCGAGAGCGTCAGGCTCTTGGCGATACGCTCGGCTGTCGCCATGAACCAGTCCTTTGCTTCCATGGAAGGCGCAATATCGCTCAGCGTTTGTGAAAACAGCGCCAGCCATTCCGGAAACAGGTCGGCGGCCATGCCCTCGACGCCGAGATGCGCCTGCACAGGCTTGCCGCCATAGGCGCCGTTCTTGAAGGCGACGGAGGACCAGAAGCGCTTCATCTTTTCCATATGATCTGGCCAGCGTCCGGCAAGGCGTCCGTCGAACACCGGTCCGAGGCGGGGATGCGCCTGAACGCGGCCATAGAATGTGTCGACCAGCCTGTCGATGAAGGCGGCATCGATGCCCATCCGCGCCATCTCTGTCTCGGCCCTTTCGCGGATGCCGGCAAGATGGGCGGCTCGGGCCTGTATCTCGTTTTCCATGATGTTCTCCGAGTGCGGGCGCGTGGAAGCTCGCTGCTCCGACTTCTTTCGACCTCTATGTATGCAATTTCCCAGCGCGGCCAAGACGTCATGGAGCTGTTGCGGCAATCTGTCAAAGTCACGCCGCCATTTTCCGTGAACCCGTTGGGCGGCCGCAAATTTTCCGGCACGATTTTCTCCCTGCAACGGCGCCTCCGCGCTTGACCGACGCAATTACCCACTTTAGAATTAGAATAATTCTAAAGTTATGAGGTTGCCCCGATGCTGCTAGGCCTATTCCGCCCGTCGAAACGCCCTTTCACCTCCCTTTCCGAGCAGGAGATCCTGGCGATCGCCATCGCGGCAGAAGAGGATGATTCGCGCATCTATCTCGCCTATGCCGATACGCTGCGCCCGCACTATCCCGAATCCGCCAAGGTTTTCGAGGATATGGCCGAAGTGGAGGATACGCACCGCAAGACGCTGATCGACATGCACCGCCGCCGTTTCGGCGAGCGTATTCCGCTGATCAGGCGCGAGCATGTGCGTGGCTTTTACGAGCGCAAGCCGGATTGGTTGCGCAAGAACCTCTCCCTCGATGCCATGCGCGATGAGGCCGAGGCGATGGAGCAGCAGGCTTACAATTTCTATGTCGAAGCGGCCAAGCAGGTGTCCGATGCTTCAACGCGCCAGCTTCTCGGCGATCTCGCACTCGCCGAGCAGGGCCATGAAGATGTCGCCCGCATGCTTGGCGAGAAGCATACGCCTGAAGAGGTCAAGCACGAAGAGAATGCGCAAGCGCGCCGCCAGTTCGTGCTCACCTATGTGCAGCCGGGCCTCGCCGGCCTGATGGATGGCTCCGTCTCAACGCTGGCGCCGATCTTCGCCGCCGCCTTTGCCACGCAGCAGACTTGGCAGACCTTTCTCGTCGGCCTGTCGGCTTCGGTCGGCGCCGGCATCTCCATGGGCTTCACCGAGGCGGCCCATGACGACGGCAAGATTTCAGGGCGCGGTTCGCCGATCAAGCGCGGCCTTGCCTGCGGTATCATGACGGCACTCGGCGGCCTCGGCCATGCACTGCCCTACCTCATCCCGCACTTCTGGACCGCGACGATCACTGCGGCCGTCGTCGTCTTCTTCGAGCTCTGGGCCATCGCCTTCATCCAGAACAAATATATGGAGACGCCGTTCCTGCGGGCGGCCTTCCAGGTCGTCCTCGGCGGTTCGCTGGTACTGGGCGCTGGCATTTTGATTGGAAATGGGTGAGCCGCATTCGGCCAGAGCAATTCCAGGAAAAGTGCCCAGCGGGTTTCCGTCCCGAATTGCGAGAAAACAAAGAGCTAGAGCGCTTCAGAGATTCCATGAAAAGCTGAACCGCTCTGGTCACGCGAAGATCGTTCTTTTGACGTCCGAAAATGCAGGAAGCCGGCCCATTGGACCGGCTTCCTGCATGTAGCGTTTGTGTCTTCGCTTACTTGACGGCGCCGACCAGGACGTCGTTGCCGTTCTCGATGGTAACCCAGCGGCCGGCATTGAAGCTCGCCTGGCGCTTCATGTAGGAATAGGGAGTCTTGGTCCAGACCTTGATCTCGTCTTCGAGGTTGTCGAGGATAAAATCGCCCTGCTTCGTGCGCAGGGTCAGCACCGCATGCCCTTCGCCATCAGGCTTGCGCACCACAGTCATCAGCAGGTTGGAGGCGGAAATGCCGCTCTGCATCAGGAGCTTGCGCTTCAGCAGGGCAAAATCCTCGCAGTCGCCGGCAGTCTTCGGATATTCCCAATATTCCTCCTGGCCGTAGACTTCCATGTCAGTCGCCGGGCGGATGGTCTTGTTGACACGCAGGTTAACCTGGTTCACGAGCGCCCAGGAGGCAGCGTTCATGTCGACGGGACCGACATTGCGGGTCGGGCCGCATTCGTCGGTGTGTCTCTGGCAGAAATCGTAGTGTCCGATCGGCTGGGAGGTCACGTTGCCGACGGTCATCGAAACGCCCTGCTGAGGTGCCGGCATCGCCGCCGACGACATCGCAACTATAGCAGCGAAGGCAATCAACAAGCCCTTAATACGCACGCCCACTATCCTTGTATCGTCCCTGCATTTGTTAACAAATTGTTAATGTAGGGGGGTGCGCGAAGTCAATCGTTACTTAAGTGTTAACGCCGGAACCGGCTCATATGGTTAATTTCGGCACAATCAAGGAGATAGTTGCCATAATTTCCTGCTGCCAGAGATTATGCAGGCGCGCTCACGCGGCGCCCTGGAAGGCGGCAGCGTTGGAAGCATTTCGCAGATATCTATTTGTTTTTATGGCGTATTGTGCAGCGCCAATGTCTCGGCCACGGAGAGCATGCGCTCCAGATCCTGTGGCCGCGACAGGCGGTGATCGCCATCGCGCACAAGTGTTAACACCACGTCGTCGGCCGGCAGGTGCTCGACCAGCTTTAACGAATGCGAGAAGGGCACGTCGGCATCCTGCATGCCCTGCAATATGTGCACGGGGCAACCGGTTTCGATGATGCCGGTGAGCACGCGATTGGCGCGGCCGTCCTCGATGAGCGCGCGGGTGAAGATGTTCGGCTCTGGACTGTATTCCGAAGGTTCCTCGAAATAGCCGCGCTCTGCCAGCGATCGCCGCTCGACGTCGGAAAGGTTGGGCTCGATGAGGTCGATCGTGAAATCGGGCGCGGGCGCGATCAGCACGAGGCCCGCAATGGCGGGTGCCTTCTTGCGCTTGCGCAGTTCCTGGATGACCCTGAGTGCGATCCAGCCGCCCATCGACGAACCGACGAGAACGATCTTCTTCGGCTTGCTATGGTCGATGACGGCAAGCGCCTCTTCCAGCCAGCGCGAGATCGTGCCGTTGGTGAACTTGCCGCCGGATTGCCCGTGGCCGGAATAGTCGAAGCGGATGCAGCCGATACCAAGCCGCTCCGCCAGCGCGTCCACTTCCATCGCCTTGGAACCGCTCATGTCGGATCGATAGCCGGACAACCAGACGAAGCTGACATTCCTGGCGCCCTTGCCGGCGCCGCGCTGGACGATGGCGATCTGGCGTTCGTTCTCGCCCGTGCCAACGGGAAGGAAGGTCGGTTGGATGATTGCGGCGGTCTCGGACATGAAAAACTCCCGGATTTTCTGCCCTATAGAACAGATTCGCGTCCGCCTGACCCGAAAAATCCTCGATCTTTCCGCCGCAGTCTCTATATATTTAGGGAAGTATACTGTGTCCTTCGCGCATCTCGCGCTTCCGTGACACTCTATTGACACGCGGGAGGTGCTTTTTTCCTGCTGTCATGCTATTGACTTCAACACAGCTTTTACGACATTTCCGTCAGTTGCGCCGACGGGGAGCGAGAGGCTGCAGCTATCCGAAACAATTCGTGGAGAGTACGACCATTCGCAGACCCTTTAAAACCGATGCGCCCGTAAAGGACGGGCCACGTTCCAACAGGGAAATTCGCATTCCCAAAGTTCAGCTCATCGCTGCCGACGGCGCGAATATGGGCATCGTCCCGACCGACCAGGCATTGAGAATGGCAGAGGAGGCCGGTCTCGATCTGGTAGAGATTTCCCCCAATGCTGAACCGCCTGTGTGCAAGATCCTCGATCTGGGCAAGCTGAAATACGCCAACCAGAAGAAGGCCGCCGAGGCGCGCAAGAAGCAGAAGATCGTCGAAGTCAAAGAAATCAAGATGCGTCCCAACATCGACACCCACGACTATGAGGTGAAGATGAAGGCGATCGGTCGTTTCTTTGAAGAAGGCGACAAGGTGAAGGTGACCTTGAAGTTCCGTGGCCGCGAAATGGCCCACCAGGAGCTCGGCATGAAGCTGCTTCAGCAGGTCAAGGAAGATACGCTCGAGATCGCCAAGGTGGAAGCCGAGCCCAAGCTCGAAGGCCGCCAGATGATGATGGTGCTTGCGCCGAAGTGAGGCGCAGGTTGAAATAAGAGGTCGGAGCCGTCCCATTGGGCGGCTTTTTCCTTTTTGCGGTCCGGTTGCGCGTTGTCATCGATCTGCAAAGATTCCCGCGTCAGGCCCGTTGCACTTCAGGGCAAGTGCGGTTATAAGCGCGCGTCCGAACTGACCGGCAGGGCATGCCGTGGCAGTTCAGAATGCTGGCGGAGCGGTTCGTCACCGGATCCGCAGTTCAACAACAAACGCTCCGGCACCTTGTTGCAGCCCGGCCTGTCCGGATCTGTGGGAAGGGCTTTTAAGCAAAGCACGCCAGGAAGCATCGAAGGAGTAGCAAAATGCCCAAGATGAAGACGAAGTCCTCTGCCAAGAAGCGGTTCAAGATCACCGCATCCGGCAAGGTCAAGGCAGCCGCTGCTGGCAAGCGCCACGGCATGATCAAGCGTAGCAACAAGTTCATTCGCGATGCCCGCGGCACCATGGTTCTCGCAGAACCGGATGGCCGTAAGGTTATCAAGAACTACTTGCCGAACGGTCTCTAAGACTATTCGTAACGCTATAGACTAAGGAGATCATGAAATGGCACGCGTAAAAAGAGGCGTTACCGCCCACGCCAAGCACAAGAAGGTTCTGAAGGCAGCCAAGGGCTTCTACGGCCGTCGTAAGAACACCATCCGTACCGCCAAGGCCGCCGTCGACCGTTCCAAGCAGTACGCTTACCGCGACCGCAAGGTCAACAAGCGCAACTTCCGCGCCCTCTGGATCCAGCGCATCAACGCTGCCGTCCGCGAACATGGCCTGACCTATGGCCGTTTCATCGACGGTCTGAACAAGGCTGGTATCGAAGTCGACCGCAAGGTCCTCTCCGATATGGCTATCCATGAAGCGGACGCTTTCGGTGCTCTCGTTGCTGCCTCCAAGAAGGCACTTGAGTACCTCAAGGACGCTGGCACGAAGAACGAGTTCGAAGCCGCTGTTGGCTAAGAACGTCTACTAGACAGTTTTTGTCATATTTATGAAACCCGCGCTTGTGTAACCAGCGCGGGTTTTGTATTTTTCGCGACACAATCAATTTGCGAAGATCACCTCGGGCATTCCCGCTATCGGGAATGGGTGAAATTATTGAATGACAAGACTGCGGAATTGAACTTCATACCCAATCTGAACGGTAAGGACATCGAGACCTTGCTGACGGTGCTGGTCAGCGGCTCCAGCCGTGTCGAGCGAGTACCCCTTTCTGCACGTCAGGTCTGGATCAAGCGATACGGTACGAAGAGGCCGTCTGCTTGGCGTCTTCTGCAAGCGGTCTTTTCGCGCATCGTCCCGGTCGCCTTCCTACGACCTTGCGCCTATCTGTCGCCACGGCAAATGGTTGAGCGGGAAACCCGGCGCATCGGCTTGTTCAGCCGAGAGGGCATCGCCGTTCCGGAGATTCTCTACGCCTCGAATGGTACTCTCGTTCTTGGGGATGCTGGAATCACGGTGCAGTGCCGCCTCGTGCAGTTGAAGGAGAGTGATCCAATAGCTCATGACGACCTCATGGTCGTCTGCGCTGCTGAGCTTGGCCGGCTGCACGCCAAGGGGCTTTGCCACGGCCGGCCCTATCCGCGCGACATGTTCTTTGTCGGCAACCGGCTGGGCTTCATGGATTTCGAGGAAGACCCGCAGACCGTCATGCCACTCGAGGTGGCGCAGGCTCGCGACATATGGCTGCTCTTCCTGCAGATTGCGACGGGCGCTCACCTCGGTCTTGCAACACAGAACAGGGCTTATGAGGCCTGGTCCGAGCAGGCGCCGGCGGCTGCGCGCGCCGAGCTTCAGCGCATGATTCGCTTTCTCGGCGGTTTTTTGTTCCTTGCCCGGTTGATTGGCCGCGTGCACATGGGTAGTGATCTCCAGCGCTTCATCGTTGCGACAAGCTTTCTGATGCATGCGTTCACCACTTATTCCGTGGACTGAGAGCCCGATGGCCCCTGGTCCGCAAGGCAGGACCAGATGACGGAACTCGTAACACTTGAAACCCAACTCATGGCCGAGGTGGCCGCGGCGACGGACGAACAGTCGATCGAAGCCGTCAGGGTCTCCGCGCTCGGCAAGAAGGGCTCGGTCTCGGAACTGCTGAAGACGCTGGGCTCGATGTCGCCGGAAGAACGGCAGACGCGCGGCGCGGCGATCAATGCCCTCAAGAATGCCGTCACCGACGCGATCAACGAACGCAAGGGCGCGCTGCGCGCTGCGGCGATCGACGCCAAGCTGAAGGCCGAGACGGTCGATGTCAGCCTGCCGGTCCGCTCGTCGCCGACTGAGCGCGGCCGCATTCATCCGATCAGCCAGATCGTCGACGAAATCACCGCCATTTTCGGCGACATGGGCTTCTCGATCGCCGAAGGTCCCGACGTCGAGACTGACTATTATAACTTCACGGCGCTGAACTTCCCGGAAGGGCATCCGGCCCGCGAAATGCACGACACCTTCTTCTTCCAGCCGGACGAGAAGGGTGAGCGCAAGGTGCTGCGCACGCACACCTCACCGGTTCAGGTGCGCACCATGGAAGCGCAGAAGCCGCCGATCCGCATCATCATCCCCGGCAAGACCTACCGCCAGGATTCGGACGCCACACATTCGCCGATGTTCCATCAGGTCGAAGGCCTGGTTATCGACAAGACGGCGAACGTCGCCAATATCCGCTGGGTGCTGGAAGAGTTCTGCAAGACCTTCTTCGAGGTCGACAACGTGACGATGCGCTTCCGCCCGTCCTTCTTCCCGTTCACGGAGCCGTCCTTCGAGGTCGATATCCAGTGCGACCGCTCCGGCCCGATCGTCAAGTTCGGCGAAGGCACCGACTGGATGGAAATCCTCGGCTGCGGCATGGTGCATCCGAATGTGTTGCGCCACGGCGGGCTCGATCCGGATGAGTACCAGGGCTTTGCCTGGGGCATGGGCCTCGACCGCATCGCCATGCTGAAATACGGCATGCCCGACCTGCGCGACTTCTTCAACGCCGATGTCCGCTGGATGAACCACTATGGCTTCCGCCCGCTCGACATGCCGACTTTGTTCGGCGGCCTGAGCGCGTAAGGAAGGGATAAAGCACATGAAATTCACACTCTCCTGGCTGAAAGAACACCTGCAAACCGACGCCACGCTCGATGAGATCTGCGCCCGCCTGACGATGATCGGGCTGGAAGTGGAAGAGGTCGACGACAAGGCCGCGTTCAAGCCCTTCGTCATCGCCAAGGTTCTCTCGGCCGAAAAGCATCCGCAGGCAGATCGCCTGAAGGTGCTGATGGTCGATACCGGCAACGGCGCGCCCGTTCAGGTCGTCTGCGGCGCTCCGAATGCCCGCGCCGGCCTCGTCGGCGCTTTCGCCGCCCCAGGCACCTATGTTCCCGGCATCGATGTGACGCTTGCGATCGGCAACATCCGCGGCGTCGAGAGCCGCGGCATGATGTGCTCGGAAAAGGAACTGGAAATCTCCGACAGCCATGACGGTATCATCGACCTGCCGGACGATGCGCCCGTCGGCACGAGCTTTGCCGCCTATGCCGGCCTCGACGATCCGATGATCGAGATCAACCTGACGCCGAACCGCCCGGATTGCACCGGCGTTTACGGCATTGCGCGGGATCTCGCCGCTTCCGGCCTCGGTACGCTGAAGCCGCGCGGCACGCCGTCCTTCGCCATCGAAGGCGAGACGACGACGGAGCTCAAGATCGATCTGGATGATGCGCGCCTTTGCCCGGGCTTTGCGCTTCGCCTCGTGCGCGGCGTCAAGAACGGCCCGAGCCCGAAGTGGATGCAGCAGCGCCTGCTCGCCATCGGTCTGCGCCCGATCAGCGCGCTCGTCGACATCACGAACTACATGACCTTCGATCAGGGTCGGCCGATGCACGTCTTCGACGCCGCCAAGGTCAAGGGCAATCTGGTCGTGCGTCGCGCCAAGGACGGCGAGACCGTGCTGGCGCTCGATGAGCGCGAATACAAGCTCAACCCGAGCAATGTCGTCATCTCCGATGATAACGGCGTCGAATCGATCGGCGGCATCATGGGCGGCGAACATTCCGGCTGCGACGAGAACACCACGGACGTGCTGATCGAGTCGGCGCTCTGGGACCCGATGAACATCGCCAAGAGCGGCCGCAGCCTCGGCATCATCACCGATGCGCGCTATCGTTTCGAACGCGGTGTCGACCCGGAATATATGGTGCCCGGCCTTGAGCGCACCACGGAGCTGGTGCTGGCCAGCTGTGGCGGCACGGCCGCCAAGGCCCGCGTCGAGGGCTACAAGGGCTATGAGGCCAAGGTCGTCGATTTCCCACTGTCGGAAGTCAAGCGCCTCACCGGCCTCGAAGTCTCGACTGACGAAAGCAAGTCGATCCTGACGAAGCTCGGCTTCTCGGTCTCCGGTTCGGGTGAGCGCATTTCCGTCGCTGTTCCCTCCTGGCGTCCGGATGTCGACGGCAAGGCTGACCTCGTCGAAGAGATCATGCGCATCCACGGCGTCGACAACATCAAGCCGCAGCCGCTCAGCAGCCATGCCGCCGTTAACGGCAAGATCCTGACGGTGCTGCAGATCCGTACGCGCGCCGCCAAGCGTGCACTGGCGTCGCGCGGCATGCTGGAAGCCGTCACCTGGTCCTTCATTTCGGAAGATCAAGCGAAGCTCTTCGGCGGCGGCTCCAATGCGCTGAAGCTCGCCAATCCGATCGCTGCCGACATGTCCGACATGCGCCCCTCGCTGCTGCCGGGGCTGCTATCTGCTGCGCAGCGCAATGCCGACAAGGGTTATGGCGACGTCGCGATCTTCGAAGTCTCCGGCACCTATGAGAATGACACGCCCGAAGGCCAGCGTCGCGTTGCCGGCGGCATCCGCCGCGGCACGGCAACGCTTGCCGGCGCCGGTCGCATGTGGTCGAACGCCGCCAAGGGCGGCGGCAAGCCGGTCGACGTCTTCGACGCCAAGGCCGATGCGCTTGCCGTGATCGAAGCCTGCGGCCTGCCGATGGGCAATATCCAGATCGAGCAGGGTGGTCCGGCCTGGTATCACCCCGGCCGTTCCGGCACCATCAAGATGGGTCCGAAGGTCGTGCTCGGCTATTTCGGCGAATTCCATCCGAAGACGCTGGAAGCGCTCGACGTGTCGGGCGCTCTCGCCGGCTTCGAAGTCTATGTCGATGCCATGCCCGAGCCGAAGAAGAAGGCGACCCGCACCAAGCCGGCGTTGGAGCTTTCTCCCTTCCAGGCCGTCAAGCGCGATTTCGCCTTCGTGGTCGACAAGTCGGTGGAAGCCGGCGCCATCGTCCGCGCTGCGGTCGGCGCCGACCGCAAGCTGGTCACCGGCGTCAACGTCTTCGATATCTTCGAAGGCGCCTCGCTCGGCGAAGGCAAGAAGTCGATTGCCATCGAGGTGCAGATCCAGCCGGCTGAACGCACACTGACGGATGAAGATTTCGAGGCGCTGACCCAGAAGATCGTGGCGAATGTCACTAAGTCGACGGGTGGGGTGCTGAGAGGGTAATTGGCTGCTGCCGAGTTGGCGGAGAGGGTTTACCCCCCTCTGTCCCTTTCGGGACATCTCCCCCACATGGGGGGAGATCGTGGGGAGTATGTCGCGTGCTCTTCCAAATCCAAGAGCTTCAGCGTCTGTAGCTTCGATATTTGACTAAGGCAGGCGAGTTACCAATCTCCCCCCTTGTGGGGGAGATGTCGCGAAAGCGACAGAGGGGGTATCGGAGGTGCGGCGCACTCAGCTGCCGATTATCTACCGATGCAGGTGATACACCTTGTTCACCACGCTCCACCGTCCATCGATCTTCACCAGCGACAGATAGTCCGAAAACCGCATGCCGGCGAATTCGTCGACGACCTTGACGCTCGCCGCATCGCCTTCGATGTCGATCAGCTCGATCTCCATCAGCGGTATGGTGCCAGGCGGGGCACTGCCTTCCTCGACGATCGCGGCGATGAATTCATCCCGCGTCATCCATTCCACCGCGCCTTGATAATTGCCGATGATCGCCGCTCGCGGATGGAAGGCCTTGCGCAGCGCCGGCTCGCTCGCGAATGCCATGCCATCGACGTAGAGATGAACAACCGCACGGATTGCCTGCTCTTCCGACATCTCGCCATTCCTCGTTTGAGTCATGCCTAAGATATCATAGACGCCGCCCGCTGACAAAAATGCGGTCAACGTGCTCGCAATGATTTGAAGGATATTATTCCACGAAAACGCGCACGCTTGCCGCGCGTCCGGCCGCATCGATGACGGTCAGCGTCGAATAGCCGGCACCGTCGGGAGTCCACTGGTTGGTGCGCCGACGCGACATGTCGGGCAGCGGCTTACCGTTGGCGAGCCAGCGGAACGGCGCACGGCCGCCCTGCAGCTTCAGCGCCAGCGGCATGATCTCATTGCCACCGCTGCTGGCGCCGAGATCGACGCGTGCCCCCTCCGGCGGATAGACGATCTGCGGCGCCGGCTCGCGACTTGACGCCGCCAGCAGCCCGGCGGCGGTGACGGAAAAGCGCCGCTGGCTGATCGGCAGCTCGGTCGGCGCGATTCGTACGGCGCCCATCGGTGCCGGCGGGAAGGGGGTTATGGCAACCCCCGATTTGGCGAAGGCTTCGAACAGGATCGGCGCGGCCGAAACATAGCCCGCCAGCCCGGGCACGGCGCCATTGTCCGGGCGGCCGACCCAGACGCCGAGCACATGCGCGCCATCATAGCCGACCGACCAGGCATCGCGATTGCCGTAGCTGGTGCCGGTCTTGTAGGCGATACCGAGTTGCTTGCTGCCGCGCGGCGCGATGATGTCGGAAAGGATGTCGGTGATGTTCCACACCGCGATCGGCTCCATCAGCGGTTCGCCGTCGATCGGCCCCGGCTCATCCTGGATACCATCGCCGATCCTCATCGCCTTGCCGCGATTGGCAAGTCCGGCATAGAGCTGCACGAGATCTTTCAGCGTCACGCCGACGCCGCCGAGGCCGATGGCGAGGCCTGGCGCCTCGTTCGGCGGCAGCTTCGGCTTCACCTCGGCGCGGCGGAAGCGCACCAGCAGCCGCGTCGGCCCGACGGCATCGAGCAGGCGCACGGCCGGCACGTTCAGCGACAGCTGCAGCGCCTGGCGCACGCTGACATCGCCCTGATAGCTCATGTCGAAATTGCGCGGGCGATAGCCGTAGAAATCGGCGGGACGATCCTCGATGATCGTTTCCTGCGCCACATAGCCTTGCTCGAAGGCAAGCCCGTAGATGAAAGGTTTCAGCGTCGAGCCGGGCGAGCGCAGTACGCGGGTCATGTCGACCCAGCCGGCGCGTGAGGAATCGAAATAATTCGCCGAGCCGACTTCGCCGATGATCTCGCCGGTCTTGGCGTCGGCCATGATCATCGCGACAGACACCTTCGGCCCCAGCCGTTTTGCCGCCGTATCCGCAACGGCTTCCAGCCCCTGCTGCACATCCCGCCGCAGCGTCGTCTTGTGCTTGATGACACCGGGCTGCTTTTTGAGCGCCAGTTCGGCCAGATGGGCGGCATAGGCCGGCAGCTGCCGGCGCTGAGCCGGAATAGCGGAAAACGAGGCGCGCTCCGCTTCGCCTTCGCCGATAACAGCTGCCACGGCGGCGCGCTCCAGCACGCGATGGCGGGCGGCCTGAGCGGCGGCGAGATTGCGGTCCGGCCGGCGTTTTTCCGGTAGCTGCGGCAGGGCAACCAGCAAGCCTGCCTGCGCGACCGTCAAATGCTTCGGCTCCTTGCCGAAATAAGCGAGGCTCGCGGCCCGAACGCCTTCCAGATTGCCGCCATAGGGCGCATGCGTCAGGTAAAGGTCGAGGATCTGCTCCTTGGAGAGCCGCCGCTCGATCTGGATGGCGCGAACGACCTGCAAGAGTTTTGCCGTCAGGGACCGTTCGCTGCGCGGCTCGATCAGGCGTGCCACCTGCATCGAAAGCGTCGAACCGCCCGAGACGATACGGCCGTGAGTGGCGAGCTGCAGGAAGGCACGGCCGATCGCCATGGGGTCGACGCCGTGATGGTCGTAGAAGCGCCGGTCCTCATAGGCGACCAGCATGCGCAGATATTGTGGATCGACATCGGCAACGCTGGTCTTCAGCCGCCAGCGACCCTCGGGCGTCGCGAAGGCACGCAAGAGATCGCCATTGGCGTCGAGCACCTCGGACGAGACGACGCGCGCATTGTCCAGCGGTGGCGGATAGGCGCGGTCAGCGGCTTCCAGGCCAAAGACCAGAGCCACCACTGTTGCGGCAGTGGCTCCAAAGCCGATCGCAATTTTCCACCGCGCCTTCATGACTGCTTCTTACTGCTGGGCGCCCAGCACCTCCATACGGCCCATCGCCGTGCGGGCCGAGAACTGCGGACGATACATGTCTTCGACGCTTGCGGCCGGATGGTCGTAGACGCCGGGGGTCACGGCGCGCACGACATAGGCGAAGGTCATGTCACGGTCGGCGCCGGAATTCTGGTCGAAGGCTGCGACGAAACGGTCGTAGCGGAATTCGACATGGGCGGGCTGAACCTCGCTGAGCCAGTCGAAATTCGAGAGCTGGGCGCTGTTGACGATGCTCGGATTGTCGATCTCGAAGCCTGCCGGCAGGAGATCGGTCACGAGAATGCGCTGCGGCCAGTCATTGTCCTCGGTCACGTGCAGCACGACGACATAGCGCTCGTTCTGCTGTGCCTGGCTGACATTCGCCTCTTCGCCGTCGAGCGTGTAGTACTTGCGCTCGATCTTGAAGCCGTTGCCGCCGGCAGGCAGCTGCGCAACCGGAGCCGCGACCGTGGTCACGGCAGCCGACAGCGGCTGGCGCGTCGTGTTGGTGACGGTCAGCGGATGGCCCATCAGGGCGTCGCCGGACATCTGCGCCATGTAGGTGCCGCTATGGGCAGCGCCGTTGACATCGAGCGTCAGGCCGTCATCGCCATTCTGCAGGGCGCGGGCGGCAAGCAGCATCCAGGTCTGTTCCTGGGTGCTGGTATATTTCCTGCTCTGCCAATCCTTGGCGACAACGCTTGCGAGTTCCGGAATGATCGGCGGCACCGGGCGGCTTTCGGCGGCCAGCGCCAGCACGGCGGCACCGTCGCGCAGCGATGAACCGTAGTCCGAGCGAATGAAGCTGACCTTGGTGACCGCCGCTTGCTGCGACATCTGCAGCGAGTCCACGAAGATGTTGCGCGAGCGCTGAGCATCCCCATAAAGCGACAGAGCCGAGGCCAGGTGCGCCTTGGAAAGCGGTGTCGGGAAGTCGTTCAGCATCGTATCCGCATAGTAGCGCAGATCGCTGATCGAGGCCTTCTTGTTGCGCGCCAGCACGTAGAGCGCATAGGCGATCTCGTTGCCGTTATCCTTGACGTTGGTATTGGCGCTCAGCGCATTCTGGAGGTTTTCAAGCCCCTGCACCATGGCCTGATCCGGCACATTGTACTTCTGCTCGCGGGCGCGGGTCAGGAAGTCCATCACGTAAGCATCGAGCCAGAGATCGCCGGAGCCCGGCCCCCAGAGGCCGAAGCTGCCGGTCGAGGACTGGTAGGACATTTCGCGGTAGATGGCGTCCTGCACACGCTTGCGGATCTCGGTATCGTCTGCAAGGCCGTTCTTGATCGCCATGTCGCTGAAATAGAGCAGCGGCATGGCGCTGCTCGCAGTCTGTTCCGCGCAGCCGTAGGGATAGTGGCTGAGGCTCATCAGCAGCGCCGGCACATCGAAGGCGCTGGAGCGGCTGACGTTGACGCTGACCGAGGCGCCGGGCAGCACGCTGTCGGCGAGAAGGTCGGCATTGACGGTCAGGCTCTTGCCGGGGGCAAGCGCGATGACGCGCCGTTCGGTCAGCGGCAGCTGCGACGGACGAACCGGGATATCGACCGATTGGTCGAGCGACATGCCTGAGGCGTTCGAGAGCTTGATCGAAACCGTGCCGTCACCCGGCTGCCCGCCGGTCAGCGGCAGCGTGATGTTGTATTTGCCGCCAGTCGCCAAGTTGATCTTCTGCTGGGTAGCGTTTGCGTCCACCGTCACGGCGCTGTTGCCTGTCACCGCAAGAGTGTACTCGCCGGCGGGCGCATCGGTGTTGGCGACGTCGAGACGCAGGTTGGCCTTGTCTCCGGGCGCCAGGAACTTCGGCAGGCTCGCGGTGACGACGACCGGATCGCGGATGATCACGTCCTGTGTCGCGTGGCCGACGCCGGCCTTCGACCAGGCAACGGCCATCAGCCGCGCCGTGCCGTTGAACTGCGGAATGTCGAAGCTGACATTGGCCTTGCCGCTGGCATCGAGCTTGATCGGACCGGAGAAGAAGGCGATCAGCTTTTCCTTCGGCGGGCTCGCTTGCAAGGCCGCCTGTCCGCCGTCGCCGCCGGTGCGCAGCTTGCCGGTCGCGCCGAGCGAACCATCGATCAAGCGACCATAGATATCGCGGATTTCGAGGCCGAGCTGGCGCTGGCCGTAATACCAGTCATCCGGTGCCGGCGGCTGGTAGCGCGTCAGGTTGAGGATGCCGACATCGACGGCGGCGATCGTGACATAGGCGTCCTCATTGGCGCCTGCGCCTGAAACCTGCAAGCCGATGTTGAGCGGCTGACGCGGCAGCGTCTTCTCGGGCGCGTCGATCTTGATCTGCAGCTTGCGCTCGCCGGGGTCGACCGGCGCCCATTTGATGCCGATGGCGCGCATCGGCATGCGGCTTTCCTGGGCGTCGCCGGGGCGGAAGAGGGTTGCGGTCAGATAGGTGCCGGCACCCCAATCGGCCGTGACCGGGATATCGACTTCGCCGCCCGTCGCACCGATATCGGCATTGGTGACCGAGATCAGCGTTTCCGAGCCTGCCGCCACCATCAGCTGGCCGGCATAGCGCGAGGTTACCTTGAGCTTGGCGGTATCGCCGACATGGTAGCTTTCCTTGTCGAGCGCGATTTCAAGCGCGTCCGGCGTTTCCGTCGAGGTGGAGGCCACATACCAGCCGGCATTGAACTCGACGCTGGACTGAGGGCCGTTCGCATCGGCGGTGGAAACTTCGAGGCGGTAGCGGCCCCAGGTGACGGGCATGGAAATCGCCGCGCCATCCGTTGTCGCATTCACCGTGCCGACCGCCACCTGCTTGGTGGACATGATCGGCTCGAACTTCCAGCTGTTGCCGTCGCGATACCATTGATAATTGCGCTCGACGCTGAGCAGCTTCCAGGTCAGGCCCTGCATGGCCTGTTTCTGGCCGTTGGCATCGACCGCGATGATGTGGAAATTGCCGACGGAATTCTCGCCGAGGTCGCCGTCGAATTCCGGCTTGATGCCGATGCGCGGTCCATCCGCCTTGACGGGCAGCGTCAGCGAACGCTCGACGGCGCGGCCGCCGGCTTCCTGCATGCGCACCGTGATATTGGCGTTCAGCAGCTGTGTGGTCGAAGGCGTGTCGTTGATCGTGACGTTGAAGGTGGTCTTGCCGTCTTCGTCCAGCGCCTGCAGGTCTTCGAGCGGCACTTGCGTGCTCTCGGCCTTGCTGTCACCGCTGCTGCTGTCGTCGTCGTCATTGTTTGCGTTTGCCTTGCCGGCGCCTTCGTCGGCGAGGCCGAACTGATAGCCCTTGTAGGCATCGCTCTGGCGGGTCGGCTTCAGCGTCACTTCGCCTTCGAGGTTGAGGCCGGCGGCCGGCGCACCATAGAGGTAGCGCCCATCGACATTGACCGGCGTCGGCTGGCCGACCTCAATCTCCTTGGCGTCGCTCTTCATGTCGAATTCGATGCGATCCGGCACGAAGTCGTCGACGAGGAAGGTTTGCGAGCCGATCGAGGCGCCCTTCGGGTCGGTATAGATGTTCATCGTCCAGGTGCCGCGCATCGAGGTCTGCTGCAGCGGCAGGTCGACATTGTAACCGCCGAGCTTGCCACCGTCGGTGACGATACGGCGGTCCTCGACGCCATCCGGGCGCAGGAAGACGAAGGTGAGCGGCAGGCTATCGACTGCGGTCGAGCTGGCGTCGCGGGCAAGGGCGGAGGCATGCACGGTTTCGCCGGCACGGTAGATGCCGCGCTCGGTCCAGGTGAGCAGGTCGATTGCGCCAGGCGCGGTTCTGCCGGCAACGCCACGGTCGGAAAGATCGAAGCCGGCGCGGGTCATGTCGAGGAAGACGTAGTCCTGATCGCCGTTCTGAGCGGTGATGACGGCCGGCGTCATGCCGGCCGTGCCGCGCATCAGGCCGGCGCTGAAGACAGCGCGACCATTGTCGTCGGTCTTTGCCGTTCCGAGGATTTCGTTGTTCTTGGCGAGCAGCTGCAGCTGGATGCCGGCGAGCGGCTTTGCGCTGCCGAGCGAGCGGGCAAAGACATTCAGTCCGTCGGTGCCGGCATAGGTGGTGACGCCGATATCGGAAACGACGAACCACTGCGTCGCCTGCGGGTCCCACTCATGGCCGCTGTTGGGCGCAACCGCCGTCAGCACGTAGACGCCGGGCTTGCGCTGCGGCAGCGCCTCGTCGACCGGGAAGCTGGTCGCGACTTCCTTGTTGAGTTCCTGCTTGATCTCGATGGAACCCTGCCAGACCAGTTCGCCATTGGTATCCTGGATGGTCTGTGCGCTGTAGCTGTCCACCTGCGTCAGGAACTGCGAGTTGTTCAGAAGCTGCGCGATATTGCGGTCGCCGATGCGATAGAGTTTGAGATTGGCCGAGGTGGCGTTGACGGAGACGATCGGAATGCCGCGGCGAGCTGTCGAGGGCAGGACGAAATTGTCACCGGTGAAGCGCAGCGAAGCGGCGCGATCCTTGACGTAGATATCGACATTGACCTGCGAGGCGAGGTTTTCATCCACGGAGGAGGGCAGGCCGGCGCGCAGCGAAATGCGGTAGTGCTGGCCGAACTCCAGGCCTTCGACGCAGATCTGGTTGTCCTTGGCATCGACGCCCTTCGGTGCGGCCCCGTTGAGGGTGACGAAGGGGGTGTAGTCGACGCCGCTCTTCACCAGCTTCTCGGAGAACTGCACGCAGGCGCGCGGCGAAGCATTGTCGTTGTCGAGCGTGTTGCCGGTGACACGGAAGCCCTGGCGGGCCAGAAGATCGTTATAGGCTGCCTGGACGGCGGCGGAGCTGACGAGATTGAGGCTGGCCTTGTAGGCATTGAGCGCCGGGCGGTAATTCTGTGCGTTCTTCAGCGCCTCGGCCAAAACCGCCAGCGCATCGGCGCGGCTGCTCGTCGTGCGGGTCAGCTGATAGCCGTTGAGCGCGGCATAGGCGGCGCGCGTGGCAACGGACGTGTCGTTCGTGATCGTATTGGCGGCGCGAGCCATCTCGACCCACAGATCGCCGTTATCGGGGCTGAGCGAAAGCGCGCCCTGAAAGGCGTTCAGCGCATTATTGACATTGCCCGAGGTTAGTTCGATGCGGCCGAGCGCAATCAGGCTTTCGACACCCTGGCCCTTCAGCTCGCTGCCGAGCGTCAGCGTATTCTTCGCGTCGCGCGCGCTCTGGACGAAATTGTCGGAAAGGAAGGAAAGGGCAGGGGCGGCACCAATATCCGGCTCGCTGGTTGCGGCCGTCTCGACGATCTTGCCGGCGATCGCGCCGGGGAAGTTGTTGAGCTGGTTGAAGTCCGACTTCATGAAGCACCACTTCACCTTGGGATTGTAGGTGAAGGCCTTGCAGGACTTGTCGCCGATGCAGGAGGCGGAGCATTGGTCCAGCGTCACATTCTGCTCTGTGCGCAGATCGAAGCCGAAGTAATCGCCATCCTTCGTGGTGACCACCTGGCGCTTGACGTCAGCCGCGACCGAGGGGTTCAAGGATGCGAAAGTGGCGAGAAGAAAAGCAGAGAAGCCGATAAACGCGCGCTTAGACATAAGTCCTCCCAACGCTGCCCGTTTTTGATGGCGGCAATCTTCAAATTTCGGACCCGTTTGTCAACCGAGCGTCGAGCGCCGATGTCGGCTTTGCGCTCATGACGATCTGCTAGAAGCTTGAAAGAGGCTGCAAATCAGGCGGTTCGTATGTTCGGCCACGCATCGGCGAGGCTTCACTTTTCTTTTCAGTCCCAGAATGACACCGGCCCTGATGGCCGGTGTCTTCGCCTGGGCAGGAAAGGCAGCCCATTTGTCATATATTCGTCATGGCCAGAGAGGCATCCGTATACCGTTTGCCGGCAACCGTTTCGGGCGAGATGATGTCGCCGAGTTCCTTCACTTCCCCTGGCGACAGCACGATATCGGCAGCCGACGAATTCTGCTCGAGATGATGCAGCTTGCGTGCGCCCGGGATCGGCACGATATCCTCGCCCTGGTGCAGCACCCATGCGAGCGCCAGTTGTGCCGCCGTGACGCCCTTTTCTTCGGCCAGAGCCTGAAGTCTTGCGACAAGCGCCGCGTTGGCATCGAAATTCTCGCTCTGGAAGCGCGGCAGCGAGCGACGGAAATCATCGGCGGCAAGGTCGTCCGTCTTGTGGATCGCGCCGGTCAGAAAGCCGCGGCCGAGCGGGCTGTAGGGCACGAAACCGATGCCGAGTTCACGGCAGGTGGCGAGCACATCTTCTTCCGGGTCGCGGCTCCAGAGCGAATATTCGTTCTGCAAGGCAGCGATCGGATGCACCGCATGGGCGCGGCGGATGGTAGCGGAGCCGGCTTCGGAAAGGCCGAGCGCCCGGACCTTGCCTTCTCTTACCAGTTCCGCCATGGCGCCGACCGTGTCTTCGATCGGCACGCTCGGATCGACGCGATGCTGATAGAAGAGGTCGATAACATCGGTGCCGAGCCGCTTCAGTGAGGCTTCGGCGACCTGCTTGACGTGCTCGGGCCGGCTGTCGACGCCGATCATCGCGGCCGGGCCTGATTTCGTGTGATCGAGCTTGAAGCCGAATTTGGTGGCGATGACCACGCGGTCGCGAACGGGCTTCAGGACGCGGCCGAGCAGCTCCTCGTTGGTGAAGGGGCCATAGGTTTCGGCGGTGTCGAAAAAGGTGACGCCGAGATCGACGGCACGATGGAGCGTCTTGACGGATTCGGCTTCGTCGGCGGCGCCATAGGCAAAGCTCATGCCCATGCAGCCGAGCCCAACGGCGGAAACGGTGAGATCCTTACCAAGCCTGCGGGTTTTCATGGTGTGTTCCTCTTGCGATGTATGGGAGCGGCAGTGGTCGATGCCTGCTGCCTACACGCTCAAGTTAGGATTCCGGATAATGAATGAAAATCCATGCAAATCCTAATGAGCTGTTCTATAATTTAGATCAATGAACAGAACGCAGCTCTCCCAACTTGCGGTATTCGCCGCCGTCGCCGCCCATCGCAGCTTCCGCGCTGCCGGCAAGGAATTGTCGATCGCACCGTCAGCGGTCAGCCACGCTGTCTCCAGCCTCGAGGAAAGCCTCGGCGTGCGGCTGCTCGCCCGCACCACGCGCAGCGTGCTGCCGACCGAGGAAGGGCAGGCATTGCTTCAAAGGCTGGCGCCGGCTCTCGAGGAAATCGACATCGCGCTGGAGGATACGCTTGCGACCCGAGGCCGCCCGGCGGGCACGCTGCGCATCACCGCACCGCGCTTTGCCTCCGATCTGCTGATGGCGCCGCGCATCGGCGATTTCCTCAATACCTATCCCGATATCACGCTGGAGATCGCCAACGAGGATGGCTTCAGCGATATTGTCAAGGACGGCTATGACGCCGGCATCCGGCTGGAGGAGAGTATCGAGGGCGATATGATCGCGGTGAAGGTCTGCCCCGACATCCGCACCGTGATTGCCGGCTCTCCGGCCTATTTCGAGAAGTATCCGAAGCCTCTGCATCCGCGCGATCTCGTTCATCATCGCTGCATCAAACGGCGATTTACCGATGGTTCGCTCTATCGCTGGGAGTTCGAGAAGGATGGCCGCGAGCTGATCGTGGCGATCGATGGCCCCCTGATCGTGATCGAGGACCGACTGGCGGTGTTGGCGGCCGTCAATGGCGCCGGCCTTGCCTATCTTTTCGATATCCGCGTGCAGCAGGAACTGGCCGAGGGCAAGCTCATCCGCGTGCTCGAGGACTGGTGCCCGCCCTATCCCGGCTTCTGCATCTATTATCCGAGCCGCCGGCAGATGCGCCCGGCCCTCAGAGCCTTCATCGATTTCTTCAAATATACGGGGCCTTAAGAGCGTCTGGAATTACGTCGAAACAAGCGAGGAGCGACTGCTGACAGAAATCGGGTGGCGGCAATGCCATAACTCGTCTCGACTGATCGGATGATTTCAGGAAGGGATTGCAGCAATGAGAAAACCGGGATCGATGAAGGGGCTTGAGGAGCTCGGCCGCGTCAGGCTGTCGAAGAACTTCTTCTTTCGCGATTTCCTGCATTCGGAAATTGCTGATTTCTATCGCATTCCCAACATTCCCGAAGATCCGGATTTGGCGATCGAGACCGGACGCAGGCTCTGCGAGGAATTGCTGGAGCCGCTCGAGGCAACCTTTGGCCGGCTACATATCCGCTCGGGCTACCGCTCGCCCGAGGTCAACGCCTTCGGCAACAGGAACGGGCTGAATTGCTCGACCAATCCTCACACCGCCGCGCATCACATCTGGGACATGCGCGATCTCGATGGCTGCATGGGCTCGGCCGTCTGCATCGTCGTGCCCTGGCTGATCGATCACCACAGCCATGAGGGCGATTGGCAGAAGCTCGCCTGGTGGATCCACGATCATCTGCCCTATGCGTCGCTCTGCTTCTTCCCGAAGCTATGGGCCTTCAACATCCAGTGGCACGAGCGGCCGATGCGAACGATCCAGAGCTATGTCAGCCCGCGCGGCATGCTGACCAAGCGGGGTATGGCGAACTGGGAGGGCGATCATTCCGCCCACTATGAGGGCTTTCCGAAACTCAGATAATGACGCGATAGCGGATATGCCCGTCGCTCTCGACATAGGTGTCGTAGAGTTTGCGGGCGGTCGCATTGCCTTCTTCGGTGTGCCAGTAAAGACGCGCCCAGCCGTTCTTCTTGCAGAGCGCCACGAGATCGTTGAGCAGCGCCCGGCCGACACCACGGCCTCGGGCGCTTTCGTCGACGAACAGGTCTTCCAGATAGCAGTCCGGCGCGCGCACCCAGGTGCCCTCATGCGTGATGCAGAGCGTGAACCCCTTCACCTCGCCACCGACTTCGGCCACGCGCATGAAGATCGCCGACGCCGGATCGAAGACCCGGCGCCATGTCGCATCGGTGATGTCGGGCGCGATGGTGACGCCGTAGAAGGCCAGGTATCCGTCCCAAAGCGCACGCCAGCGCGCTTCGTCTTCGGGCCTGGCGTCTCGGATCGTCACGGTCATCGGTCTGCCTCTATCTATTCACCGGCTGCGTCGAGCAGGCGCATGGCATCATCGGAAAGCGAAAGCTTTGCCGAATTGATTAGCGCGTCGAGCTGGCTGAGGCTAGTCGCGCTGGCGATCGGGGCGGTGACGCCGCGCTTGCGCAGCAGCCAGGCAAGCGCGATCTCGGCGAGCTTTGCGCCGGTTTCGGCCGCGACCTTGTCGAGCGCTGCGAGGATGCGAAGGCCCTTGTCGTCGAGATAGGCGGCAACCCGGTTCTCTCTCGCGCGCCCTTCCGTATCCGCCTTGGTGCGATACTTGCCGGTCAGGAACCCGGCGGCGAGGCTGAAATAGGTGATGACGCCGATGTCTTCCCTGACGCAGAGATCTGCCAGCGGTCCCTCGAAACTGTCACGGGCGTAGAGGTTATATTCGGGCTGCAGCACATCGTAGCGCGGCAGCCCGGCCTTTTCGGCAGCATCCAACGACGCCTGGAGCTGCGTTGCACTGAGGTTCGAACAGCCGACATGGCGGATCTTGCCCTGTTCCTTCAGCTTGGCATAGGCAGCAAGCGATTCCTCATGCGGCGTCTCGGGGTCGGGCCAGTGCGAGAGATAGAGATCGATATGGTCGGTCTGCAGCCGCTTCAGCGATGCCTCGGCCGCCTCGATGATATAGTCGGCCTTGAGACCTTTCTTGCCGGGACCCATGTCCGATCCGACCTTGGTGATGATAATGGCCTTGTCGCGCGAAACGCGGCCCTGCTTCAGCCATTTGCCGATGATCTCTTCGGAATCGCCGCCTTTGTTGCCGGGAACCCAGCGGGAATAGACATCGGCCGTGTCGATCGTATTGAAGCCGGCGTCGAAGAAGGCGTTGAGCAGTGCATAGGAGGTTTTCTCATCGGCCGTCCAGCCGAAGACGTTGCCGCCGAAAACGATCGGGGCGACAAACAGATCGGTTCGTCCAAGCTTGCGCATGTCCATGATATTTCTCCAAATCACTTGAGGGGCAAGCCGGCGAGCGGGTGCCGGCACGAAGGGACAAGGCAAGGCTATCGGCGTTTCGCCCCAAAGGCCACTAACGATTTCTTTATTCGGCCGTCGAGCGCCGATAGTGGCTGGGCGGCAGCGTGTTGTATTTCGACCAGACGCGCCGCATGTGCCGAGGCGATGCGAAGCCGGATTTTTCCGCCACGCGCTCCATGTCCAGCCGTGAATTGGCAAGGACGTCGCGCGCCAGCGTCACACGCATCAGATTGATATAGGCCGTCACCGACAGGCCGGCATGTTCCTGAAACAGCCGCGAAATATGCCGCGCACTCATCGCGCCGATGCCCGCAAGCTCGGCAAGCGACCAGCCATGGGCCGGATCGGCCATGATCGCATCCTGAACGCGATGGATGGCGGGGTGAACATGGTTGCGGCCGCTGAGCCAGGGGGAAAGCTGCGGCTCGGCACCCGTTCTTCGCATATAGACGACCATGTGGCGGGCAATGGTCAGCGCCGTCACCGGCGAGGTGAGCTTGGAGGCGAGATGCAGCATCAGGTCGGTGCCCGTGGTGATGCCGGCGCTCGAATAGCGGTCACGATCCTCGACATAGAGCCGGTTGTCGAGAACCCTTGCCGTCGGGGCATGTTCCCTGACCTCGTCGAGGCAGGCGGCATGCGTGGTGCAGGCGTAGCCGTCCATCAGGCCGGCGCGGGCGGCAAGCACGGCGCCGGAGCAGATGGTGACGAGGGTAATGCCCGGACGGATCGTGCCTCTTAGCCACGTCGCAAGTGTAGCAAGTTCCGGTTCGATATCCTCTGCGTCGTCAGGCGGCGTGACGCTGCCGGACAGGATGACATAGGCGCCATCGGGAATATGATCCGGCAGTGGTCTGAGATCGGCAAGCGTCAGCCCGACCGAGGTGGTCTGCGACGATTGGAGGGCGATGAACTGGTAGTCGAACAGGACGTCGTCCTGTTCGATATTGGCGCGGCGCAACACCTCCACCGGCCCGGCCACGTCCATCAGCAGCGTATAAGGCGGCAGGAGGACGTAGACAGGAATGATCCGCCGATGGAGGCGCCGGTCGCTTTGGGTCATGCGGCACTCCGGATCGATGCGTCGGCAAGCGCCTCTTCGACCGTCGCGATGCGGGCGAAACGGCCAGACAACACCAGTTCGCTGCGCCTCTTGATATCCTCGGCGCTGAAGACGGTGCCCGAGGCATGCGTCATCGGAAAGGTCAGCGTCGCCTCGGTGACGTAATCGACTTCATAGCCCAGATCTGAGGCGTGCCGTGTCGTCGTCTCGCAGCATTGCTCCGTGCGAATGCCCGAAACGATCACCTTGCGGATGCCGTTTGCCACCAGCCAGACATCGAGGCCGGAGCCGACAAGCGCCGAGTGGCGACGCTTGTGAAACACGGCATCAGCCTCCAGAGAGATTTCATCGAGCTTGCGCACGAATCCGCTGTTCAGGCTGAAATGCGCGTCGCTGTCCTCGACATGGAAAATCTGGACGACGGGAATGCCCTTCGCCTTCGCGCCGTCGATCAGCGCCTGCAGGCGGTTTGTGAAGGCAGGCAGGTCGTCCGTTCGCCAATAGGGGCGCTGGCGAAAGGATTCCTGTACGTCGATGACGAGCAGTGCGGTATCCGCGTGGGACATTTTCGTATCTCCTGTGCTTGAAGGATAGCCGAGATTAGGCGTCGGTTGAAAGCTTCGAAAGCCATCTGGCAGACAGAAAGAGGACAAATACGGACATGCTTGATGATCGTCATGCCGTCATGTTTGCGTAGACTGGCTGTCTCGGGCGTTGCGCCTCTGGGAAGGGCCGAATAAGGTTGGCGTCGATTTCATCGAGAGCGTAACGGCCTTCGTTTCGCTTTACCCACCGTGTTCAGAAAATATCCCGCCGGAAGAGCCGGGTGGCGATCGTCGCCATGCAGCCGTCTGCTTCGGGATGATGCTTTAGGAGAGAGATCATGCTGCGTTTCGGAATTCTGTCGACTGCGAAGATCGGCCGCGATCTGGTGGTGCCCGCCATTCAGGATGCGGAAAATTGCGTTGTAACGGCCATTGCCAGCCGTGATCTCGCCCGTGCGCGGCAGATGGCGGATCGCTTCTCCGTGCCGCACGCTTTCGGCTCCTATGAAGAGATGCTCGCCTCTGACACGATCGACGCCGTCTACATTCCCCTGCCGACCTCGCAGCATGTCGAATGGACGATCAAGGCGGCCGATGCCGGCAAGCATGTGCTGTGCGAAAAGCCGATCGCGCTCGAGGCGGATGAGATCGATAGCCTCATCGCCGCCCGCGATCGCAACAAGGTGCTGGTGACGGAAGCCTATATGGTCACCTATGCACCGGTCTGGCGGAAGGTTCGTTCGCTGCTCGCCGATGGCGCGATCGGCCGACTGCGCCACATCCAGGGCGCCTTCACCTATTTCAACCGCGATGCCGACAACATGCGCAATATTCCTGCGCTTGGCGGCGGCGGCTTGCCTGACATCGGCGTCTACCCGACGATCAGTACCCGTTTCGTCACCGGTCGCGAGCCCCTGCGCATTCAGGCAGTGACGGAGCGCGACCCGGAATTCGGCACCGACATCTATTCCAGCGTGAAGGCAGACTTCGGCGATTTCGAACTGACCTTCTATATCTCGACGCAGATGGCCAACCGCCAGGTCATGGTCTTCCACGGCACGGAAGGCTTCATCGAGGTGAAATCGCCTTTCAATGCCGATCGTTATGGCGCGGAAGAGCTGGAGCTGACCAATCGCGGCCATTCGGAATCCCAGATTTTCCGCTTCCCTGACAGCCGCCAGTACAAGCGCGAGGCAGAGGCCTTCGCATCGGCCGCACTTGGGGAGGGCACAGAAATAGTGTCGCTGGAAAGCTCGAAGCTCAACCAGAAGGTCATCGATGCCATCTACCGCGCCAGCGAGAAAGATGGCTGGGAGCCGGTCTGAGCGTTTTCTCAGGAATTTTGCCGGTGGCGGAAGACGAAGCGTGAATAGCCGAAGAAGCTGAACGCAGTCGCCGCCGCCGATGCAAGCGTCAGCGCGATGATCGGCCGCAATGACGGCTCGGTCATCAGCAACGAGCTGAAGAGGGCGTAGTTCAGCAGAGCCGAGGTCAACCCGACCGAACCATAGCGGAAGCCCTCCGCCGCAAGCGAACGGTTGGATCGGCCGAAGGTGAAGTTGCGGTTGAGCACCCAGGTTGCAAGCAGTGCGCTCGGTATGGAGATAGCACGCCCGACAAAGGGGCCGACGGGCGTGAACCATATCAAGAGATGCAGGACGCCCGCATCGACGACGAAACCGATGCTACCGGCGATCAGGAAGCGAAAGAGCTTCTTCATGCGGCCTTGGCCCTTTTCTTCCGGCTTGCGGGCTTCTCGATTTCCGCCACGTAGACCGTCCTGTCATCGCCGTTTTCACGCGAGGACGGCTTGGGCAGGCTCATGTAGTGGATGCGCAATTGTTCGGCGCGGGCGCGCGCCACGGAATCGAGGATGATACCGGCCGTGAACAGCATGAAAGCGATCATCGTCAATGCCACGGAAAGCACCCAGGTCGGCATACGCGTCACCATCCCGGTCTCGAAATATTCGACAAGGACCGGAATGCCGAAGCCGATGCTGAGCTCCACGGCAATGGCGCTCAAGATGCCGAAGAAGGCGAAAGGCCGCGTTTCCTTCATCAGCATCGCGAACATCCACAGGATCTTGCCACCGTCGCGAAAGGTGGAAAGCTTTGAATGCGAACCTTGGGGCCGCCGTCCGTAATCGAGTTCCAGTTCGCTGACGGGCAGCTTCAGCCTGGAAGCATGGACCGACATTTCCGTCTCGATCTCGAAGCCGCCCGACACGGCCGGAAAGCTCTTGACGAAGCGGCGCGAGAAGGCGCGGTAGCCGGAGAAGATATCGGTGAAATCGGCGCCGAAGATGGTGCGATAGAGCCAGTTGAAGATGCGATTGCCGAAGGCATGGCCCTGTCGGCCGGCGTCGTTCTGGACGTTGCGGCGCGTGCCGACGACCATATCGGATCCCTCAGTCAGCAGCGTGCGGATCAGCTCTTCGCCGTCCTCGGGCGCATAGGTTCCGTCGCCGTCAGCCATCAGATAGATGTCGGCTTCGATATCGGCGAACATGCGGCGCACCACATGTCCCTTGCCCTGCCGACGCTCACGCACGACGCTCGCGCCGGCGAGCATGGCATGCAGCGCGGTGCCGTCGGTCGAATTATTGTCGTAGACGTAGATCGCGGCCTGCGGCAGCGCCTTGCGGAAGCCGCGTACGACCTCGCCGATCGTTGCGGCTTCGTTGTAGCAAGGCAGGAGGACGGCGATGTTCAGCTTCTCATTCCACATGGTCTTGGCCGGTTGCTACGCGTGAAGTCAAGTTGAGGCCCGATTGACGATCCGGACGAGAGCTTATCCCGTTGGCTGTTAATAAGACCCTATGGCTGCGAAATAAAAATGGCGGGATATCGGCGCCGCGAAAAACATTATCGTGATGAAAGCGGCAACCGGCATGAGCTTTACTTTTTTTTGATCGGCAGCCGTTAGCGTATCGCCCCGACTATCCTTCCAACATGGGGTTTATCGAGATGGCGCAAACGCTGGCAATGCCGCCCGAGGCAGCCGGAACGGCAGAGAAGAAGGCGCCTCTGCGCTGGTCTCATCCTGCCCTAGTAGCGCTCGTCTATACCGTCGTCGTCATCGTCGCGCAGCTCGTCATTCATCGTAATCTCACGGACTACGTCGGCCCGGATAATGACGACGCCATGCGTCTTGTCGAAGTGCGCGATTTTCTCGCCGGCCAGGGCTGGTTCGACATGATGCAGTACCGCCTCGGCCTCGATGGCGGCACGCTGATGCATTGGTCGCGCTTCATCGATCTGCCGATTGCAAGCCTCATCCTCTTCTTCCGGATGTTCTTTTCACCCGAAGGCGCCGAGGCGGCGGCACTGACCGTCTGGCCGCTGATGCTCATCCTGCCGTTGATGTTCTTCATGGGTCTCGCCGGCAGGCGCATCGCCGGTCCGCAAGGCATGCACTTTTCACTGATCCTGACAGCATTCTTCGTGCTGCTTTCGCCGCGTTTCGTGCCGGGATCTATCGATCACGACAACGTCCAGCTTGGCCTCGTCGCCCTTGCCATTGCTATGCTGGTCGACGAAGGCTACAAGCCCAGTAACTTTGCGATCGCCGCCGTTGCGCTTGCCATCCAGCTCGGTATCGGCGCGGAGACGACACCCTTCGTCGCCGTCGCCTGCGTGTCAGTTGCCTGTTTGTGGGCCTGGAAGGGCGAAGTCTTCGCACCTGCCGCGAAAGCCTTTGCCCTGACGCTGACGGTTGCCGTCAGCGCCGCCTTCCTTTCGCTGGTGCCGCCGCGCTTCTATTCCATGGTCACCTGCGACAATCTCTCGCTCGGCTTTTATGGCATCACCAGCGCCGGCTGCGTCGGGCTTCTCCTGTCATCTCTCTTTGCCAGCCGTCTCTCCAGGCCTTGGCGTATTGCAATTCTCGCGGTCAACGGCGCTTTCGTCTTTGCGACGACCGTCGCGCTTGCGCCGCAATGCCTGCGCAATCCGCTTGCCGATCTGGACCCCATGCTGGTGGATCTCTGGCTCAGCAGGGTGACCGAGGCACAGTCGATCATCTCCGTGGCCCATCGGCAGCCCGATACGCTCGGTGCCTTCTATGCGACGGGTCTCCTGGCGATGCTCATTTGCGCCGCTCGTATCCTGCGGGGCAATCGCGCGAGCCTCCATGCAATGCTGATGGCTCTGATCGCGATCAATTGGGTGATTACGCTCGTGCAGGTACGCGGCGCAGAATTTGCCAATCTCCTGGCCATACCGCCATTGGCATTGGTGATCGCCGAGCTGCGAAAAACCTATATGGCCGATACCAGAAATCTTCGTTCCGTTCTGCTTTATGCAGTGACGATATTGGCTTCCGTTCCGGCTGTTTGGGCCGTGGGCGGTGCGCTTGCGAGCAAGGGCATCGTCAACGGCTTTGCGGTCGCGACACCCGCCAAGGCGGAGGAGGCTGCCAATTGCGCCTCAAAAGAGGCCTTGGCACCGATCGCAGGTCTTGAGCCAGGGGTCGTCGCGGCGGCCTCAAACATGGGAGCGCCGATTTTGCGCTTCACGCCGCACCGCACCCTCTCCGGCCCCTATCATCGCGATCCCGATGGGATGCTGGCCGAGCTGCATATCGGCCTTGCGGAGCCGAAGCAGGCTGAGGTGCTTCTGCGTGAGGCAAAGGTGACGATTGTCGCTTTCTGCAAGGATGATCCACAGGTGGAAATCATGAGCGAACGGGCACCCAAGGGGTTTTATGCGCAGCTAAGCGCCGGGCGTGTACCCGTCTATCTGGAACCCATTGCGGCATCGACGGCATCGGATGTGCAGTTCTTCCGCTTCAAGCCATAGAATCGAGCTGGAGCGTCTCAGCTCTTCCCGGATTCTCTAAACCGCTCCGCGTCACGCAATTCCAGTCGGGAAACCGCTAAACACTTCCCGAGGTTGCCTTTAAGCGCGGCGTTGTTCCATCACATCGGCGGTGATGAGATAGCCGATGAAGCCAAGATTATAGCCGCCAAGTGCGATGAACAGCATCATCAACGGCGGCGGCGTGACAGACATTGCTACCGCTGCCATGAAGGCGATGCTCACCAGCGCCACGCCGAGCAGCGCGCCGATCGTCGTGCGCTGCAGGCCGGCGGCAATTCCGATGATCGTGGCGGTCGCGAATATCATCGCTCCATATCCTCTTTACCAAGAATCAGTTTGCACAGGTTTACGCATCGATGGCTAAGAAAGGCTTTGTCAGCAGGGTTAACGTTTGATGAAGTGATAAGCTCCACGCTCTTTATGGGACATGCAATAATCGCTGCTGTCCCTCAAATATGCGCACAATCCTCGCCTTCGATCGATTCAGACTTAAGGGGTATGACAAGGCTCCGCATTTTCCGCGACATCGGCTAGAAAGAGGACATGAGCAGCTTTTTTGAGAATGATTCGCCGTCGAACCTGACGGAATACTCCGTCTCGGAATTGTCGGGATCGATCAAGCGCACGGTCGAGAACGCGTTCGATCAGGTGCGCGTGCGCGGGGAAATCTCCGGCTATCGCGGGCCGCATTCCTCGGGCCATGCCTATTTCTCGCTGAAGGACGACCGCTCCCGCATCGACGCGGTGATCTGGAAAGGTACGTTCTCCAAGCTGAAATTCCGCCCCGAGGAGGGGATGGAAGTCATTGCGACCGGCAAGGTGACGACCTTCCCAGGTTCGTCGAAATATCAGATTGTCATCGAGAGCCTGGAGCCTGCCGGTGCCGGCGCTCTGATGGCGCTGCTGGAGGAGCGCAAGCGCAAGCTCGGCGCCGAAGGTCTCTTTGATCCCGAGCGCAAGCGCCGGCTTCCCTTCATGCCTGCCGTGATCGGCGTTGTGACCTCGCCGACGGGTGCCGTCATCCGCGATATTCTGCACCGCATCTCCGATCGCTTCCCCGTGCATGTGCTGGTCTGGCCGGTGAAGGTGCAGGGAGAGGGCTCCGGCGACGAGGTGGCGAACGCCATCCGCGGCTTCAACGAGTTTGCACCCGGCGGCCCGATCCCGCGCCCCGATGTGTTGATCGTTGCGCGCGGTGGCGGCAGCTTGGAGGATCTCTGGAGTTTTAACGACGAGGCCGTCGTTCGTGCCGCTGCCGGCAGCGATATTCCCCTGATCTCCGCCGTCGGCCACGAGACCGACTGGACCTTGATCGACTATGCTGCCGACGTGCGCGCTCCGACGCCGACGGGCGCTGCGGAAATGGCCGTGCCGGTCAAGGCGGAACTTGAGGCACAGCTTGCAAGCCTTGCCGCCCGGCTGCAGGGCGGCGTGGGTAGGCAGATGGACCAACGGCGGCAGGCAGTGCGCGCGTTGCTGCGCGCCTTGCCGTCGCTCGACCAAATCCTTGCTTTGCCGCGCCGCCGTTTCGATGAGGCGGCCGCCGGCCTCGGCCGCGGGCTGGAGCTGAACACGCTGAACAAGCGTCGTTCCTTCGAGCGCACGGCCTCGCAGCTGCGGCCGGATATCCTGTCGAACCGGATCGCCGAGCGCCGCCAGCAGCTGACCGAGCGGATGACCCGTGCCGAGCGGACCATCGAGCGCATGCTCGACCGTTCCCGAGCCCGCATCGAACGCGCCGATGCCGTTTTCGCCACGCTGCCCTCGCGGCTAGAAGCACAGACGGGCAGGGCTCGCGATCGCCTCGGCAATCTCGTCCGCCACGCCGATACGGCCATCCGTCATCAGCTGACACGTGCCCGCAGCGAACTGGTCGCGCAGGAGCGTATCCTGCAGTCGCTCTCCTACAAGAACGTCCTGAAGCGCGGCTATGCCGTGGTGCGTGATGAGGACGACCGCCCGGTTTCGCTGGCGGCAGCACTTTCGACGGGGGCGGCCATATCGATCGAGTTCGCGGACGGCCGCGTCAGTGCCGTCACCGGCGACGATGCTACCCCACCATCGTCTTCATCCACGGCATCAGGCGCTATGCCTGCGAAGAAGCGGGCAACCAAACCGGTAGAACCTGCCGCTCCGCCGAAGCAGGGAAGCCTGTTCTGATGCGCATCCTGCTGGTGCTGGCCCATCCCCTGGAAGACAGCTTCGCCGCCGCCGTCGCGAAGCTGGTGGGGGAGACGCTCGTTGCCGGCGGCCACCAGGTTGATCTGCTCGATCTCTATCGCGAAGGCTTCAATCCCAGTCTTTCGGAAACGGAACGGCGAGGCTATTTCGATCAGCCCTATGATACGTCGGGCGTCGACGACATCGTCGTGCGGCTTCGAGCGGCAGAAGGGTTGATCCTGGTCTTTCCGCAATGGTGGTTCAATTTTCCGGCCATCCTCAAGGGCTTCTTCGATCGTGCCTTTGCGCCCGGCGTCGCTTTCACCCATGATCCGGCCGGCGGCCGCATCGTGCCAAAGCTCACCAATATCCGCCTGTTCTGGGCGCTGACGACGACCGGCTCGCCCTGGTGGATCGTTCATCTCTACATGGGCAATCCGGTGCGGCGCCTGCTGAAGCGCGGCATCGCCGCCTTCTGCGCCAAGCGGCTGAATTTTCGCATGCTGGCGCTCCATGACATGGACCGCGTCACTGATGCAGGACGCAAGGCGCATCTCGAACGCATCAGCCGAGTGCTGGCGACGATCTGATCTCACAGTCGAGCCAAAAATATGCCGCGGCAAGGATACCGCGGCACGATAGCGTCGAAATGTCCGGGCGTCCTTACGCCCACTCGCCCTTGCGCATGACAGGCACGCGCGAGCCATCGGCATTGATGCCGTCGATATCGACCTTGTCGGAGCCGATCATCCAGTCGATGTGGATCAGGCTGGAGTTGCCACCCTGCGCCTTGATCTGTTCCTGGCTGAGCTTGGCGCCGTCGATGAAGCACTTGGAATAGCACTGGCCGAGCGCGATGTGGCAGGAGGCGTTTTCGTCGAAGAGCGTGTTGTAGAACAGGATGCCGCTTGCCGAAATCGGCGAGGAATGCGGCACCAGCGCCACTTCGCCGAGCCGGCGCGCACCTTCGTCGGTGTCCAGCACCTTGTTCAGCACTTCCTCGCCGCGCGTCGCCTTGGCTTCGATGATCCGGCCGCCTTCGAAGCGCACCTGGATATTGTCGATCAGCGTGCCCTGATGCGAAAGCGGCTTCGTCGACGAGACATGGCCTTCGACGCGCAGCGCGTGCGGCGTGGTGAAGACCTCCTCCGTCGGGATGTTCGGGTTGCAGGTGATGCCGTTCTTGGCGGTGGAAGCGCCGCCATGCCATTCATGGCCGTCCGCGAGGCCGACCGTCAGATCGGTGCCAGGTCCCTGGAAATGCAGGGCGGCGAAGCGCTGGCCGTTCATCCAGGCCGAGCGCTTGTGCAGATTGGCATTGTGCTCGGCCCAGGCCGCAATCGGATCTTCGACATCGACGCGCGAGGCGGAAAAGATCGCCTTGGCGAGCTTCGCAACCGCGATCGCTTCCGGATCGTTCGGGAAGACCAGCTTCGCCCACGAGGGATTGGGATAGGAGACGATGTTCCAATTGGTGTCGAAATTCGAGATCTTTTCGAGTGCCGGCTTGTAGGCGGCCGAGTTGGCGCGGTTGGCGCGGGCCACCTTGTTCGGGTCCTGGTTGGAGAGCAGCATCGGGTTGTCGCCGGCAATGGCGAGGCGCGCCGTGTTGTTGGAGAAGGCCTTGGCCATGCCCTCGTAGAGCCATGTCGCCGCGCGGTCGAAGCTCGCATCGTGACCGTATTCGTAGCGGGCAAGCGTCGTTTCCTCGTCCGCATAGAAGGTGGAGACGAGGCCGGCACCGGCCTTATAGGCCTCGCGCGTGATCAGCCGCACCAGCGGCATCGCCGCAACCGGCGCCGTCATCAGCAGATCCTGTCCGGCCTGCAGCTGCAACCCGACCTTTACGGCCACTTCCGCAAGCTTTTCCAGCTTGGCATGATCGACGGGATGATGGTTGGGGGAGGCTGATGTCATGGCAAAACCTGCTTGGCTTATATCGAAGATGGTCTAAAGACTTAGACCGGTTTGCGGCGAAATTGAAGGCGCTTTGTCCGATCCTGAAGATCGTCAGGCAATCAGCGGCGCAGCCTTGGCCTTGAGCGCGGTCAACGCGTCCTGCGGGCTCAGCCGCACCTGTAGCCCGCGCTGGCCGCCGTTGATATAGACATAGGCCTCCGTCATCGCCTGCGCCTCGATCGCTGTCGGCACGATCTTCTTCTGGCCGAAGGGGCTGATGCCGCCGACATGGTATCCCGTCAGGCGCTCGGCATCGACGGGCTTCATCATGGCGGCAGACTTGCCGCCGAAGGCTGCGGCGAGCTTCTTCATGCTGACTTCGTGGTCGGAGGGCACGACGGCGCAGACCGGCTTGCCGTCCACCTCGGCCATCAGCGTCTTCAGTACGCGATGCGGCTCTTCGCCAAGCGCCTCAGCCGCCTGCAGGCCGACCCGCTCTGCATTCGGATCGTAGTCATAGGTGTGCACCGTGAAGGCAACCTTCGCCTGGGTCAGCACTTGCGTGGCGCGGGTGGTTTTTGACATGGCTTGTCTCTAGGCGGCCTTGCCGAATGCGGCCGCATAAATGTCGGGTTTGAATCCGATCAGCAACTTACCGTCTGCCTCCAGCACCGGGCGCTTGATCATCGAAGACTGCGCCAGCATCAGCGTGATGGCCTTGTCGTTCGACAGATCGGCCTTGTCCTCTTCCGGCAAGGCCTTGAAGGTGGTGCCGGCACGGTTGAGCACCACTTCCCAGCCGGCTTCCTTCGTCCAGCGCTCCAGGTGATCCCGGTCGATGCCAGCGGCCTTGTAGTCGTGGAAATCATAGGCGATGCCGTGGCCCTCGAGCCAGGTGCGCGCCTTCTTCATCGTGTCGCAGTTCTTGATGCCGTAAATGGTGATCGTCATGTCGAATCCGTCTCTTGCTGTCCGATAGCGCATACCATGCGAATAAAGGCGGATGAAAGCCGATCGTGGGGCCAAGCGGTTCTCTCATCCGTTGCAGTTGCCACCCATCATCCTGTAAATATGCAGTGTGCATATTTATGGCGCAGGTGGAGCATGGCGACGGACAAGGAAATATTGCGGCTGGAGAATCTTTTCGGCGCCATGAGCCTTGCTCTGGTGGACAAGATGGAAAAGGCTTTCACGGATGAAACCGGTCTCGGCCCGAGCGCGATCGCTGCCATCGTTCAAATCGGCACCGAGCCTCGCCTGACGATCGAGACCTTGCGTCGAATGATCGCGCTCTCCCATTCGGCCACCGTGCGCCTCGTCGACCAGTTGGTGGCATCCGATCTCGTGCTGCGTGCCGGTGGTGTCGAGGGCGACAAGCGCGCTCGCTCACTGCAGCTGACGGAGAGTGGCCGCGCGCTCTTTGACAAAAGCCTTGGTGCCCGCCGAGCCATCATTCATCGAGCTTTCGCAGCGCTGGAAGCTGAAGAGAAGGAGCAGCTCGGCCGCCTGGTGGAGAAGCTGCTGCCGGCATTGGTCGACCTTGGCGACGATCAGGATGTGGTCTGTCGCGTTTGCGATCAGGGTGTTTGCGATCAGGATCGCTGCCCCATTGCCTTCATGATCTAGTGCCTCAGCACTCTCTTGACATTGCATCAATATATATGCACACTGCATACATATATCGAAGATAGTGTCGATGGCTGGCGTTATCGATGCTTTGAACCTTGCCTGCATCGACTCGATCGGAGGCATGATCGCCATGGGAAATCGTTCAATTCTTGCCCGGCTAAGGGGTAAAGGACGTGCCGCACTTGCTGGCGTGCAGCATCATCTTCATCGCATTGGTATGCTTCTCCAAGAGGCGGCCGCAATCGCCTTCATCATCCGCTGCCGGGTCATCGATCGCCGCTAGGCAGATCAATCTTCCAGCGTGCCGGGCTTGCGAGTAACGGAACTCGGCCTATCGGAGCCGATCTTCATCAGGTCGCCACGCCTGCGTACCAGCCGGTCGGAGACACGAGTGACGATGAGGCCTGCCTGCGGCGCGTGGACATTGATGGTCCCATCCGCCATACCGGGAGAGGTGATGATCGTCGCCAGCAGGTCGCCTTCCGCAACGCGTTCACCGATATTGCGATGGAAGAGCACGGTGCCTGCCTGTGGCGCACGGATCATCTCGATATTGTCGAGCGGTACGGCCGGTCCGCTAAAGCCGCCTAGCGCGACGCTGTCGTCCTGCACCGCGCCACGCGCGGCGAGGAAGCGCCAAAGTCCTGCGGCATCTTCCTTTGCCATTTCGGGGTAAACATCGCGGGTACCGCGCAATTCCACCGTGACCGAAAGCTTGCCCGGCAGCTTTGCTTTCTTTTCTCCCGGCACTTCATATTTCCAGGCGAAACTGACAGCCTCTTCAAAGGCCGAGCTTTCGCCATCGGAAAGTAGTACGGCATCCATCTTGAGTGCCGCGGCAAGGTCCGCCGCCTCGGGCCAGAAGGCCTCGTCGATATAGGCATATTGCAAGGATTCGTCATCGCAATGAAGGTCAATCACCAGATCGGCGCCGAGCGCCATATGGATCAGCTGGCGCTTCAGCCGGTCGACGGCAGGATAGCGATCGAGGTTCTCGATCAGCAGCTCGCGATCGCGTAGCGAGATCAGCGGGAAGTCGCGGTTGAAATTGGTGCGCGATCCCAGGTCGAAGCGACCTTGCATCTCGCCGAAGTGCGATTGCGCTGCACCGATCGGATTGGCGTGTGGCACGACGACGATATCGCTGAGGATCCTGCCCCCCGCCTCGGCCTGCCGCAACCTCTCGCAGAGGAAATGGACGAGCGCTGTTCCCGGCAGCTCGCCGGCGTGCAATGCGGCCTGGATATAGATTTTCGGTGCATCGGCCTTGGTGCCGGCAAAATGCAGGATGGGCAGCCGCCAGGCGATCCCCGGAGTGTCGCCTTCGATGACGATTTCGGTGACGTTCATGGGCGGGCCTCCTGCTGCGTGATCATCGGAGATCCTTATCAAGCCTTGACCGCAGGCCGCAACCATTTGTCGTCTATCGACGGCAGCTGGAATGGGAAGTGCAGCTTAACTTGCGTCTAGCGGCTGCGGTTCCTGCGCAGGCAGAAGCTCAGGATAAGGCTGAGCAGCACTGCGCCGACGCCGAAGGAGAAGGGCGCGGCATAGCCGAGATGATCGGCAAACAGGCCGGCGATCGGGCCGGTCGAGCCGAGCGATACATCGAGAAAGATCGAATAGAGCCCGAGCGCGACGCCGCGGTTCTGCGGAGGGATGCGCTCCATGGCCTCGTTGCCGAGTGCCGGGAAGACGGGCGCGAAGCCGGCACCGGCCAGAGCCGCGCCGATAATGGCAACGGTCGGGGAGGGCGCAAAGGCAAGGGCTGCCAGGCCGATGATCTCGACGACGAGCGAGATGCGCACCAGAGGCAGGCCGCCGAAGCGCGCGACTGCCTGGGCAAGACCCAGGCGCACGCCCATGAAGGCAAGGCCGAAAGCACTCAGGGCGAACGAGGCGCCCTCCCAGCCGCGGCTGTGGAAGAACAGCGCCACGAAGGCCATGACCACGCCGAAACCGCTGGAGGCAAGGGCAAGCGCGACGCCGAAAGGCGCGACGCGGCTCAGCACCTGGCCGGTGCCAATGCCCTTTTTTTTCACGCCAGGCACCGGCGGGCGCGTTTGCGCCAGCATGAAGCCGGCAACCGCAAGGATGATGGTGACGACGCCGATGGCGAAGAAACCGTATTGCCCCTGTAGCCAGGCGCCGAAGGGGGCGGCAAGCGCGATGCCGCCATAGGTGGCGATGCCGTTCCAGGAGATGATGCGGACGGTCTCGCGCGATCCCATCAGCCCGATTGCCCAGGTAATCGCCGCCGTGCTCACCCAGCTTTCGCCGATGCCGAGCGCCAACCGGCCTGCAAGCAGGAGCGCAAGGCTTGCCGCCGGGACGTTGACCGTAAATGTGGAGGCGATCGTCAATGCGCCAGACAGGCCATAGGCAAGGAAGCCGAGAAAGACCGAGCGGCGCGGTCCATATTGATCGCAGAGCCGGCCGACATGGGCGCGGCTGACGATGGTCGCCACATATTGCGTGCTGACGGCGATGCCTGCCCAGACGACGCCGAAACCCAAGCTGCTGTCGACATAGGTCGGCAGAACTGCGAGTGGAAGACCGATGGCGATGTAGCCGAAGAATGTCAGCGCGACGATTGAGACGAGGGATAGGGTCGAGGTGGATCGGATGGTCTGAGAAACAGTGTTCACGGGATATCGCCTGCGGGCACCGGCAACGGTGTCCATGCTGTTTGCCACGAAGGATCGGGGTTCGTATCGGATAGCCATGACGGCGGCGGCCGGATGGCCGTGCGGCGCCACAGACAACGGGTATCAGGCAAGGGCAGGCATGGTCAACGAATTGCTGCCTTGCAGCAAAAGCGATTGACGGGATGAATTGATTGTGCGTGCGGCTTGAAGCTGCTGTGCCTTTGCAACGAAGCCGGCGAACCGGCCTCGCTGGAAACGTCTCACATCGTCAATATGACACTGGCCGTTGTTCGTCCGGCCTCCAGGTCGGCATGGGCCTGGGCTGCATCCTTGAGCGCATATTCGGCGCCGATCGGGTTGATGAGGCCTGCCTGCAGCGCATCCATCAGCGCCGTGGCGCCTTGGCGGTAGAGGTCCGGATCGCTGGCGTAGGTCAATACGCTTGGGCGTGCCAGGCCGATTGCGCGAGGCGCTGTCAGCTCCTCGATCTGGATCGGCGGAATCGGGCCGCCTGCCTGGCCCAGGCTTGCGACCATGCCGAAGGGGCGTACCGCGGCAAGCGTCTGCGACAGCATCGTCCCGCCGATCCCGTCGACGGCAAGATGCACGCCGCGACGATCAGCAATAAGGCGCGTTTCCTCCACCCAATCTTCCGATGTGTGCAGGAGCACCACATCCGCGCCGGCCTCATAGGCAAACTCAGCCTTGGCTTCGGAGCCGACTGTGGCGATGACGTTCGCGCCAATCCGCTTGGCAAGGCGCGTCACGAGCTGGCCGAGACCGCCGGCGCCCGCATGGACGAGCACCCATTCGCCTGCTTTCACAGGGTAAACCTTCTGCAGCACCATGTGCGCCGTCAGTCCGCGCAGCATCGTACTGCCGGCAACGCGTTCGCTGACGCCTTCGGGCAATTTCACCAGTCGGGCGGCAGACAGCGTGCGCACTTCGGCATAGCTGCCGAGTGGATGGCCGATATAGGCGACACGGTCGCCAACCTTCAATCCTGCGACTTCGGGGCCGATCGCCTCGACGACACCGGCGCCCTCGAAGCCGAGCACGCTTTGGCCTGGCGGCAGCGGATAGAGCCCGGAGCGGACATAGATATCGACGAAATTGACGCCGGAAACGCTCTGGCGGATGCGGGCTTGGCCGGGACCTGGTTCCGTGGCGGGGAGCTCGACAGCTTTCATGGCTTCAGGCCCGCCGGGGCCGGTAATGGCAATCGCTAGGGGCATGCGGAAGTCTCCTTTCAGGAGATCTTTGACCACAAAGCCCGGCTTGAATAAATTCGGTATGAACTCACCACATCTGTGCAATAATGCACCGATGATAGACTGGCAGGACCTTCACCATTTCGCCGCCCTCGCACGAACCGGCTCGCTGTCCGCCGCGGCGCGGGAGCTGGGCGTCGATCACGCGACGGTCGGCCGGCGCATTGCCGCGCTGGAGCGTTCGCTCGATTTGCGCCTCATCGACCGGCGGCCGCGCACTTCTCCTCTGACGGCAGATGGCCGCGCGATTGCCGAATTGGTGGGACGTATCGATGAAAATGTCGAGGCGATCAGGCGCTATTCGAAGAGCGCCGTCGCCGGGCTTTCCGCCGCGGTCAAGATCAGCGCGCCGCCATCGGTCGCCGCTCATCTCCTTGCTCCGAAAGCGGCCTTGTTTCGCATGGACCATCCGGACATCACCCTGACTGTCGCCGGTGTCTCGCGCCGTGCGGCGATCGATCACGGTGAGACGGATATTGCCGTGAGAACGACGAGGCCGGAGGAGAGCGATCTGCTGGTTCGGCGCATCGGCGTGATGCGCTTCGGTCTTTATGCCGTCCCATCCTTCGTGCAGATGCCGGAGGAAGACTGGGTCTTCATCGGCTATGATGCAGCCCTTGAACATCTGACGCGGGAGACATGGCTGCGCAGTCTGCTGGCCGGGCGGCCAATCGTATTCCGCGCCGCCGATATCTTCGGGCAGCTCGAAGCTGCGCGCGCCGGCATTGGCGTCCTCGTGCTTCCCACTTTCCTGGGGGATAGCGAACCTGCCTTGACGCGCCTTCCGGCAACGGTTCCGTCACCCACACGGGATCTTTGGCTGGTAACCTACCCGGATCTACGACGTTCGCCGGCTGTCCGAGCCGTCATGGATTTTGTCTGCGACGTGATCGGCCAAAGCTGCCCCATCCGGGACGACGCAAGCGCAGGAGCGTAAGGGTAACTCCTGGCCATATTTTCTTGTTGCAGCTTCGCCGCGAATCTCTATCCATAAATGAATGCGCCATCCCTATGGTCGGTGATCGATGACGAAGCTGGGCAGTTGGTTCGTGGTGGACAGGGCGGATCTGGTCGCGGGCATATCGGTTGCCGGGCTGATGTTGCCGGAAGCGGTTGCTTACGCCGGCATTGCCGGCCTGCCGCCGCATCGGGCGATCCTCGCCGGCATCGCCGGCTGTCTCATCTATGCCATATTCGGCCGCAGCCGCTTTGCCATCGTCTCTCCGACATCCTCGTCCGCCGCCATTCTCGCCGCCACCTTGGCGGTGGTGCCGGGCGATGCCACGATCAAGGCGGGGCTTGCCACGGTTGCGGTGGCGCTCGCCGGCATTCTATTCGTCGTCGCCGGCGCGCTGCGGCTCGGCGGCATCACCGGTTTCATCTCGCGGCCGGTGCTGCGCGGCTTCGCGCTGGGGCTGGCAATCACGATCATCCTGCATCAGCTGCCGATCCTGGTCGGCGTGCCCGTGCAGGGCTCGAATATTTTGACATACGCGGCCGCACTCTTCGGCGCGATCCTGGAGTGGAATCCGGTCAGCGTTACAGTCGGCCTCGTCGCGCTGGCGGCGTTGCTGCTGCTGAAGCGATTGCCTGGTATCCCTGGCGCCTTCCTCGTGCTCGTTGCCGGCATCTTCGCCTCCTATCTGTTCGGCTTGGAAGGTCATGGTGTCAAACTGGTTGGCCCCATCGAGATCCTACCGCAATGGCCGTCGCTGCCGGACGCCGACTGGACCGCCTATTCGCGGCTGGTGCAGTTCACCGTGCCGCTTGTCCTCATCCTCTTTGCCGAGTCCTGGGGCACGATGCGGGCCTTGGCGCTGCGCTACGGCGAGACGCTGGAGGTCAATCGAGAGCTCGGTGCGCTGGGTGCCGCCAATATCGCCAGCGCCGTCGTTCAGGGCATGCCGGTCGGTGCCGGTTTTTCCGCCGGCTTTGCCAGCGAGGCGGCGGGCGCGAAAACGCGGGCGACCACCGTCTTCGCCGCCATTGGCCTTGCGATCCTGATTGCCTGTGCCGGCCCGCTTGTTGCTCTTCTGCCTGAGCCGGTGCTCGCGGCCGTCGTGATCGCGGCTCTTACGCATGCGCTCGATCCCAGTCCCATCCTACGTTTGCGCCGACTGCACCGTGATTTCTATGTGGCAGTGGGTGCCGCGCTCGGTGTGCTGGCCTTCGGCGTCCTCAACGGCATGCTGCTGGCGATCGCGCTCTCGCTTGCCGCGATGATGCATCGCCTGGCCTCGCCACATGTTGCCCGTTTGGGGCGGCTCAACAACAGCCATGACTTCGTCGATGTCAGCAGGCATGACGATGCCTCTGAGATACCGGGCATTGCCATCTGGCGCCCCGGCGAGACCCTGTTTTTCGGCAACGCCGATACGATCTTCGGCGAGATATTGTCCGGCAGCCGCAGCGAAGCTGGGTTGCGGGCAGCCATTCTCAGCCTTGAAGAAAGCTCCGATATCGACAGCACGGCGATGGACGCCTTGATGGAGTTCGACAGCGCCATGCAGCGCTCCGGTCTGCGCGTCCAGTTTGCGCGCGTGCATGACCGTGTTCGCGATCTCATGACAGTCGCCGGTATTGCCGATGTCGACAAACGCTGCAGCTTCAGCGTCGATGATGCCGTGGCGGCGGTGATGGCGGATGGCAATCGGTCGAAGGTTTGACCGGATCGCTCAGTCACGCAAAGTCCAGTAGCAAAGGTGCTGATGGGTCGATTGACCCTGCAGGCTGTTGATGAGGACGAAGTCTTTGGCTGTCCAGCTCACGGGTTCTTCAAGCACAATGTCCGGAACGATTTGCCCCCGATAGAGCAGCGTCATATGCGGCTCTACGGGTTTTTCTTTCTCCGGCGCAATACCCGTGAGCCGCATGGCGTCGACCAATTCCTGATGGATAGCCTTGAGTTCGGGGTTCCCGTTCCTGTTCCACAGAACAAGCGGGCGATTATCGCCACCACCGAAACTGACAGCCTGATCGAAAACCACTGGACAGGATGGCTTTCTCACTCTCGAGGCAGCCTCCATCGCTGCAAATACGGTCTCCTCCGGCAAGCAGCGGAACGAACCGATCGTATAGAGCGTCACATGCAGGAGATCGGCTCTTCGTGGTCTTGCGAAAAATCGGTATTGCCGATGGAAATTGCCTGCGAGCTTGTGACTACGAGCGGCACTCTCCGCATCGGGAAGGACCGCAAAATAGAGCTCGCTAACTGGCTCTTGATCGACTGGCAGCGGTGTCCGGCTGTACGATCCGCCGCTGAGATAGAGCGAGAGTTGCCTGTTGTTCTTCATGGGTTGCTTCAAAGCCTTACCGCTCTGCCCCTTCCTGATTTTTGACCGCAAAATGATAGAGTAAAGCAATTGCTAATTCAAGAACAAAACAAGAACATATAATGGATTGACAGGGCGCCCTGCTGTGAGCGCCATTTGAAAAAGCGATCGAATAAAAGGTCGGCTTGATCTGTTCATTCCAGGTTCGGGCCTTCGTGCCCATTCTCACCAACAGGAATCACAGCCATGTTCACCAGATCAGTCGCCGCAGCCATTGTTCTCGCTCTCATCGGCCTTGGCATCGCTTCTTGCTCCACCTCGGGTGAGCGCAATTCTGGCGGCGGCATGACGCTGAACGCCCCTCCGACTGGCGGCGGATATTGATGCTCGTGCCTGTAATCGTCTCAGTGGCATCCCATTGCCGCTAAAACGGTGGCAATTCCCGATCTTTGCAAGAATCGGGTTGAATTCGACGCTTCCGAGGACGATTTTCATGACAAGTGGAAACACGGGAGCTTTCGTCATGAACAAGACAAGGCAGGATTACCTGATCTTCGAAACCGCCGGCGGCTTCTGCGGCATCGCCTGGAACGATGTCGGCGTACTGCGCTTTCAATTGCCGACCAAGGATGCGGGCGCGACCGAGCGCCTGCTTCTGCGCCGCTTGCCGAATGCGCAGCCCGGCACGCCGACCTTGGAGGTTGCCGAGGCGGTTGCCAAGGTGAAGCGCTATTTCGCCGGTGAGGAGATCGACTTCTCCGACGTCACGCTCGACCTCGGCGAGCAGGATGCCTTCTTCAAGCAGATCTACGATGCCGCCCGGCAGGTCGGCTGGGGCCACACGACAACCTATGGAACACTGGCCAAGCAGCTTGGCGCCGGGCCGGAAGCCGCGCGCGATGTTGGGCAGGCCATGGCGAAAAACCCGGTGGCGCTGATCATCCCCTGCCACCGTGTTCTGGCGGCAGGTGGCAAGATCGGCGGCTTTTCCGCACCGGGCGGCTCCAATTCCAAGGCCCGAATGCTTGAGCTGGAAGGCGTCCAGCTTGCGCCGCCGAAGCCGGTGCAGCAGTCGCTGGCGTTTTAGGCAATGAAGCAGGGCGGGAGGCTTCGGCCGCTCGTCCTATTTTTCCCCTGTCTGACGGGCGCGGGAAAGCAGCAACGTGTCCTTCTCATTGAGGCGCATTGGCTTCGGATCGCGATAGCCGGCCTTTTCGGCAACACGGATCGAAGCCGCGTTGTCGGGTGAGATCAGACAGACGCTACGATCAAATCGTGGCTGCTCGTCGAGCCAGGCAGTGGCTGCGGCAAGAGCTTCCGTGGCGAAGCCCTTGCCATGCGCCCACGCGGCCAGTGCCCAGCCGGCCTCCGGAATACCCTTGATCGACGGCTCCATGACCCGATGAAAATCGGCAAAGCCGAGATCGCCGACATAGCGTCCGGAGGACTTCTCGCGCACTGCCCAGTAGCCATGCCCGAGCAGTGGCCAGAGGCCATGATAGGACAGCATCCGCATCCATGACTCCCTGGAAGTGGAGACGACATTGCCGAAAATATGCCTCACGACCAGAGGATCGCTCCACATGCCTGCAAGCGGCTCGAAATCATCGAGCGTATGCCCGGCCAGGATAAGCCGTTCGGTTTCCAGTCTCGGTGGGGAAAGCGTCGCTTCCATAAAGGCAGACCTCTGATTTAGCTTTGGGCATTCTGCTGCAGGCGCCGCGCAAGCGCATCCAGATCGGGCAGAAACCAGACCTCACGTCCCTTGTTGGACTCGTAGACAAAATCGCGCAAGGCGTTGCTGCCTGCGATCCACCGGGAGATGTCGCCGACGATGACGAGCTGGGCGCGATAGTTGACGAATTTCTGGATGATCGCGCCGGCGATACGGGTCGAGAGCTGGAAGAATTCCTCGCTCAGCCGCGATACCGGAATGGCCACCAGCTTGGCCTCCGCATCCCATGCTGCACCGATCCAGTCGTTCACGTCCCTTTCGCTGGTGAGAAGCGGTCCGCTGTCATTGCCGATGATGATCTTTTGGCCGGAGAATTCTTTGATCGTGTACATGCCGGCTCGACTTTTCCTGCTATTGAAACAGGAGTTTTCGCTATCATTCCGTGTGATCGGCTGGCAATAGCTATCATATGGAGCATTCGGATTCTGGAGCCATCAATTTCCCCATTTGATCGGTAGGGCGTGCCCGTTTGCGGTCACGATAAAGCTGCAATCGATCATCATCCAACGTGAGTTGATTTCGTTCATCGATATGAATTGATGCTCCCAGCGAGGTATATCGTGCCATGCAGAAATCGATCTTCGCAATTTCCTTTCTCACGCTCGTTTTCGCATATTCGCCAGCGCAGTCAGCTGGCTGGCAACCTTCACCCGGCCACGTCCAGATGCCGATCTGGCCTGGTGCCGTACCGGATGCGGTGCCGGAAGCCAAACCCGAGTCCGTTGGCACGGATGGGGAGACGGTCACCGATGTTAGCCGGCCGACGATGACTGTCTATGCCCCCGAAGGCAGCAACACTGGTGCGGCCGTGGTGGTGTTTCCGGGCGGAGGCTACAAGGTCCTGGCGATGGGCCTGGAGGGCACGGAGATCTGCGACTGGCTGACCTCGCGCGGCATTACCTGCATTCTTCTCAAGTACCGGGTTCCCAATTCAGGCCCGACATGGGAAAAAGGACACCGCCATTCTCCGAAGGTGCAAACGGCCTTGCAGGACGCCCAGCGCACGCTGGGGCTGGTGCGCCAAAACGCTGCACAATGGCATGTCGATCCCCATAAGATCGGCATCATCGGTTTTTCCGCCGGGGGACATCTCGTTGCCGCGCTGAGCACGCATTTCTCGCAGCGGACATATGCGCCGGTCGATGATGCCGACAAGCTGAGCTGCCGGCCGGACTTTGCCATGGCGCTCTATCCCGGTCATCTATGGGTGCATGAGGATGAGGACGGTGCCACCCGAAACGAGGCAGACATGAGCCTCCGCCCCGACATCCGCGTCAGCGCCGACACCCCGCCAACCTTCCTGTTGCAGGCCGAAGACGATCATGTCGATGGTGTGGAGCAATCGCTCGCCTACTATATCGCGCTGCAGAAAGCCGGCGTTCCCACGGAAATGCATCTATACGCGCAAGGCAGCCACGCCTTCGGTCTTCGTCCCACGAAGTTTCCCATCAGTCACTGGCCGGCGCTGGCGGAACAGTGGCTGCACACGATCGGCGTGCTCGGTCCGCAAAAGAATGGCTGATCGCGATGGCAGGCCGACTTGCGTGATCGCAGCCCGGGAAGTGCGGGCTATTTGATGAGATTCCTTTGGTCTTCAACCGCCAGCTTTAGCTCGCGATAATGTTCCGTCAGTTTCGCCAGATCGAAAGCCCGGTTAAGGCCGCTTGGATTGGGCAGGACCCAGATCGAGGCGCCGGCAAATGCCTCCGGTTGCCTGCCCCATTCGATATCGGCCCGCAGGCTGATGGCCGCATAGGCCGCTTTGCCGAGGAATGCCAGATTATCAGGCGCAAGCCTCCTGATCTTCTCTTCGAGCACAGGGGCTGCGGCAATGTAATCACTCTTCTTCAACTCGCTGGCGCTTTTCGTCGGGCGGGAGACCGCCGATGTCAGGCCGAGACCATATTGCAGCATCTCGCGCTCTTCCTCCGCCCGCAACAGGCGAGGGGTGAAGCCGGCAAGGTGCAACACTCGCCAGAAGCGGTTGCTGCGGTTGGAAAAGTTATGTCCGTCGCGATGCGCGGTAAGCGCGGGGTTCAATCCGCAGAAGACCACGGAGAGATGAGGGGCCAGGATTTCGGCGAGCCCACTCGGCGGGGCGGTGTTTTCTATCCGAACACTCATCCTTTCAACCGGGACATCATCCTGCATATGAAACGTCCATGCGCGAGAGGAGGCGAAGGCGATGCGGAAAGCCGCGTCCCATCATCCTAGCCGATAGATTGCGGGCCTGCCATCGGCAGCCCTGAAACTCGCTCGAATTTTCAGCAGTAACACTGAAGGTCCGGTTACTGATCATAGATTGTACGATTTTGCGGACTTCGTTTATGAAGCAGCCCATGAAGCCTTATAACCAAGCAATTGCGTTGGGAGCAGATGCCACCATCCGCCTACGTCCTAACGCGTTGTTATTAACGTGCTTTGGAACTAAAGGTCGTGCGAGATCGTTTATCTCTAACTTTGATACGACGCTGACGTCGTGCCCGGCCGGCTGGGGAAGCGGCGCATTTTGAGGAACAGCTCATCATGAAGATTTCGTCTGGATTTCGCTCAGTGGCGGTTGCCGCCATCGCTGCCGCAGGAATTGGCTTCGCCGGCGCCGCACATGCCGATAGCGGCACGATCCGCTTCTCCGTCTACAAGGCGGCCTTCTTCGTCGGTGGCTCCGGTGGCGAAGGCACGCTGACCTTCCATGGCAAACGCTACCCGGTCTCGATCGGCGGCATCTCCGGCGGCCTCGCTTTTGGGGCCTCCAAGACCTATTTCCAGGGTACGGTGCGCCATATCCGCCGCGCTCAGGATGTGAGCGGAGTCTACGGTGCAGCCGGCGGCGGCGGCGCGATCGGCAAAGGCGCCCAGATGATTGTCATGACCAACGACAAGGGCGCCCAGCTCGAACTGACGGGCAGGCAGGTCGGCCTGCAGGTCAACGCCGACATCAGCGGCCTGAGCATCACGGTGAAGTAAGGGCGCGACACCGTTCATCATCCTTGGAGAAACCCGATTGTTGAATAGGACGGTTGGGTTTCCTCGGGAAAATTGCGGAGAGAATATCGTTTCTCTTGTGCCGACTCTATTATTTTCTGCATTAATGAATTGATTTTATTGTGAAAAATTTCCAGTTTCGCGCCGCGAGTGAGTCCGTTGAAAAGTTGAAGTCGTGATTTCACTGGGTTTTTAGAGGCGAGTAGTCAGAAAAATTTTGTGAACTATCGATATCTATCGGCCAATTTCCTGGGCACGGGCTAACGGGGAAGGTCGAAGCTAACTCCCCGAAAAAACACTGTCATAACTGACTAGGGCAATTCCAGGAAAAGTGGGCAGCGGTTTTCCGTCCGGAATTACGTGAAAAATTGAACCGCTCCAGGTGTTCGCGGCGGCGCTCGCGCGGCGGCTCGGTCGCATGAGCCGCGACCTGACGCGGATCGAGCGCCACGTCACGATCTCAAACGAAGCGGTGGCCGCGTTTCTGCGCTTCTGGCTGACCAGCACACCATCGCTTCTCGACTCAGCGCTGTCCGCGGCTCAGACCAAGGGTCGCGAACTTTATGTGGGCACACCCTGGGCGATCCTCTTGATGTATACGCCGTATATGTATACGCTGTATACATGACGACCAAACAGCAAATCTTCGAAGCCGCAAAGCGGCGGTTCGAACGGGAAGGACTTACCGGCGTCTCCATGCGCACGATTGCCAAGGACGTCGGCATTACTGCTATGGCCATCTACCGGCACTATCCGGATAAGGAGGCTCTGACAAATGCGCTCATGCGAAACGGCATATCAGCATGGGAGGAACGGGTTCGGGCCATTCAGGAGAGCGACCCCATTCAATGGCTCCATGCGGCGAGCGAAGCATTTCTTGCTTTCGCGCTCGAGGAGCCACGCCAGTACGAGGCTGCCTTCCTTCTGCCCGCCACTCAGGCAAGGCGTTATCCGGACGACTTCGCTGCCGGCCGTTCCCCTGCGGTCGCCATCCTCCACGATCGCATAGAACATGCCAAGAAATTGGGAATGATCGGCAACGTATCCGCGACGGACATGGGATTAACGCTCAGTGCGCTTGGCCAGGGATTGATTTCGCTTTACCAAGCCGGCCGCTTTGTCGGCGAACCGGAATTCCGCGCAGCTTACCGTATGGCTATGCTGCATTGCATTCACTCGTTTCTAAGGAACGATTGACGATGACTGCGATCATATGCGTGCTGCTCAGCGGCGTTCTATTCTTCTTTTCTGTAGAACTGAACACGGTATGGCCGCTGATGTGGATCGCGCAGGTGCCGCTTCTGTGGCTTGCGTACGGCCCGGCACGTGCCTGGCATGTGTTCGCCGCGAGTTTTGCCGCATATGCGATCGGGCAGCTCAACCTGTTCGAAGCCTATTGGCAGATGGCGCCTGAAATCTCCGTCGTCATCGCCATAACCGCAGCCATTTACGCAGCGACAATGCTGTTCGCGCGAGCAGCGCAAAGACATCTACCGGCGATAGGCGCTGTGTTCGCCTTTCCCCTGCTTTGGACCAGTGTCGAATATCTCAATGCACGCATTTCGGCGTATGGCAGCTTCGGAGCGTTTGCTTATAGTCAGGTCCCCGCGCCGGTGTTCATTCAAAGCGTCTCCTTGACCGGCCTGTGGAGCGTCACTTTTCTCATTTGCGCCGTTGCGAGCGCGTTAGCTCTTCTGCTCAGGGAGGGGCGGCGCGCAACGGTTCCCGCGATTGCCGTGGCTGTTCTCTTCGTAGCCAATTTGGCGTTCGGTTTGGCGCGGCTCGCGGCACCTTCCGCCGTAACTGTGCTTGTGGCCGCAATCGGAAATGGCGAGACAAACCTCCCTTCCACCGAAGTCGCGGCGCGAACAGTGTCGCAAGACTACGTCAAGGCGGTAACGGCACTAGCGGCTCAGGACATACACACCATCGTCCTGCCGGAGGAGATAGCTGAACTTAGGCCCGAATGGCGCAATGCAGCTGACGGCTTCACAAGCACTGCTGAAGCGACGGGCAGCCATATCGTCGTTGGATATCGGGAGGTTGCGGAGACATCTCGCAACATCGCTTTCACATTCTCCCGTGACGGCACAGCCAGCTATATAAAACGGCACCTCATACCGGGATTGGAGCCGCTTTCGCCGGGCCTCAGCCCGGGGTTTCTGGGCGCGGGTCGCGCCGTCGCCATCTGCAAGGACATGGATTTCGAGGATACGATCCGGCGGGACGCGCAGCTTGGCATTCGCATTCTGTTCGTGCCCGCATGGGATTTCGGCAGAGATCGCGAAGCGCATGCGAACATTGCTATCATGCGCGGTGTCGAAAACGGCTTCGCCATGGTGCGCGCGGCTCGAAATGGGCTTCTGACAATTACGGATGCTCAAGGCCGCGTCACCGCTCGCGCTACTGCCGATTCCTCCGAATTGACAACCATCGTCGGGCCGGTGCCCGAGGGGCCGGGGCCGACGCTCTATACACGCATCGGCGATGTCTTCGCCTGGGCCTGTGCGGTAGGCGCGCTGGCACTTGCAGCTTGGATATTCAGCCGCTCACGCCGGCGGCTGTACCGCTGATAACGAGCTCCACAATCGCGAAAACGGTGACACCCTTTAGTCGCCTTGGCAGTTGGTCGTCACTCCCACTCGATCGTGCCGGGCGGCTTCGACGTGACGTCGTAGACCACGCGGTTGATGCCGCGGACTTCGTTGATGATGCGGGTCGCGGCGCGGCCGAGGAATTCCATGTCGTAGTGATAGAAATCCGCGGTCATGCCGTCGACGGACGTGACGGCGCGCAGCGCGCAGACGAACTCGTAAGTGCGGCCATCGCCCATGACTCCGACGGTCTGGACCGGCAGGAGCACGGCAAAGGCCTGCCAGATCGCGTCATAGAGGCCGGCCTTGCGGATCTCGTCGAGATAGATGGCATCGGCTTCGCGCAGGATTTCCAGCTTCTCGCGGGTGATGCCGCCTGGGCAGCGGATGGCGAGGCCGGGACCTGGGAAGGGGTGGCGGCCAATGAAGCTGTCGGGCAGGCCGAGCTCCTTGCCGAGCGCCCGCACTTCGTCCTTGAAGAGTTCGCGCAGCGGCTCGACGAGCTGCATCTTCATGCGCTCGGGGAGGCCGCCGACATTGTGGTGCGACTTGATGGTGACCGAGGGACCGCCGGTGAAGGAAACGCTCTCGATGACATCCGGATAGAGCGTGCCCTGGCCGAGGAAATCGGCGCCGCCGAGCTTCTTGGCTTCTTCCTCGAAGGTCTCGATGAAGAGGCGACCGATGATCTTGCGCTTGGTTTCCGGGTCGCTGACGCCCTCCAGCTCGCCGATGAAGCGGTCGGAAGCGTCGACGTGCAGCAGATGCAGATTGTAGTGCTCGCGGAACATGGCGACGACATTGGCCGCCTCGTCCTTGCGCATCAGGCCGTGGTCGACGAGGATGCAGGTCAGCTGGTCGCCGACGGCCTCATGGATCAGCAGTGCGGCAACGGAGGAGTCGACGCCGCCTGACAGAGCGCAGATGACGCGCTTGTCGCCCACCTGATCGCGGATCGCCTGAACCGCCTTGGCACGATAGGCCGACATCGACCAGTCGCCCTTGATGCCGGCAATGTTATGGATAAAATTGCCGATGAGCTTGGCACCATCGGGCGTATGCACGACTTCCGGATGGAACTGCACACCGTAATATCTGCGCTTCTCGTCGGCAATGAAGGCGTAAGGTGCGTTCGAAGAGGTGGCGACCACCTCGAAGCCATCAGGCAGCGCGGTGACGCGGTCGCCGTGGCTCATCCAGACCTGATGGCGCGAGCCGTTCGACCAAAGTCCTTCGAAGAGGGCGCAATCCTTGTCGACCTCGAGGAAGGCGCGGCCGAATTCGCGGTGATGTCCGCTCTCGACCTTGCCGCCGAGCTGCATGCACATGGTCTGCTGGCCGTAGCAGATGCCGAAGACCGGGATGCCGCTGTCGAAGATGATCTGCGGCGCTCGCGGCGAGCCTTCGTCCACGGTCGAGGCCGGGCTGCCGGAGAGGATCACGGCCTTTGGCTGCAGCCGCTTGAAGCCGGCTTCGGCGGATTGGAAGGGAACGATTTCGCAGTAAACGCCCGCTTCGCGCACACGCCGTGCGATGAGCTGCGTCACCTGGCTGCCAAAATCGACGATGAGAACGGTGTCTGGATGTGCTGTCTGGGTCATGGCGAGCCTTTAATGAAAAGCGCTTTACCTGGCAATCGGGCAAATCACGCCGCAGCGGATTTTATTGTCCCGATTGTCCTATTTGGGGCCTTGCCCAGCCTCCATGGGAGTTTTCAACCGGATTCCTCTGATTATCCATGAAGAAGTAGAATGCTCAGAACAACCGTTACGTCGATACCAGCGTGGAAACATAGAAATACGAATTCTGACGGCGGGCGACCTAAATTGGCGATATTTTTATACGGATCTTCCACCAGCATCGATATCTGCACACGCTGCGCGTTGATCGAGCGGATCGCCAAAAGATTTGAAATCGCAAAAATAACGAATCCGAGTGCCAATAAAATCCGCAACGCTGAAAAGCTTCCATCGCCTTTGATGGCCTGCGAGACACCGATAACGCCCAACGAAACGGCGATATATAAATTCCAGTATTTGTTTACAGCATCCGCTCGTTCTAGCAGTAATTTGAGCGTCTCCACTATCTCCTCCCGAATGACAGAGCGCCAGCGGCCACTTTTGTCTTATAGCGCAAGTAATATCTTTGACGCCATGGGAAGCATAGTAAAGAGCGGTTTGTTGGAAGACAAACTCCCGCTCAGAACCAGAACACGCCGTCTTCCAGCGCGGTAAACAGGCCATCGACGGCGTAGGACAGTTTGCGGTCGATCACATGCAGATACTCTGTCCAGTCGGAAATGCGCTGCAGCTCGACCTGACCGTCGGAAATCCCGCGCAGGCCGATCAGCGGCAGGCCATAGGTCTGGCAGACGCGCAGCACGGCGAAGGTTTCCATATCGACCATGTCGGTGCCGATGCGGTGGTAGGCTTCCGCGCCGGAGACGATGTTGGCGCCTGTCGAGAGGCTGCCCTCGGCAATGGTGGGAATGCGCAGCGGCAGTTCGATCGTTGCGGGGAGATCGAGGAAAGGCGTGCGACCCTTCTCGAAGCCGAGCGGCGAGGCATCCATGTCGCGGTAGGAAACCGAGGTGACCTGGTAGACTTCCGTCTGCTCCAGCTTGGCGGAGCCGGCCGAGCCCAGCGATACTACGAGATCGGGAAGATCGCCCTGTGCCTCGAGCTGTGCGAAGGCACGGGTCAGCGCAATCGCCGCCTCGACGGGGCCGACGCCCGTCATCAGCGGATCGATGCGCGAGCGCAGAAAGGGTCCATACTCGGCCTCGGCCGCCATGACGAACAGGATCGATTTGCCCGATACCCGCTTCAATTCGAATTTCATCCGCTAATTCCCTCTCTGCCCCGGATGACCATCATCGTTCCCGTCATCGAGGCAATCAGCTTGGCCGGTCCGTCGCCGATGGCATAGCCGCGCCCGTCGGCGACGATGATCGTCGTGCCCGGCTTGGTGACATCGCCGCGAAACAGGAAGCGTTCGCCGCGACCCGGCGACATCAGATTGATCTTGAATTCGATCGTGAGGATCGATGCGGAGGGATCGATGACGCTGTAGGCGGCAAAGCCGCAGGCCGAATCCAGCGCGGCGGCGATGATGCCGGCGTGCAATATGCCGTGCTGCTGCGTCAGCTTGATATCGAAGGGCAGTTCGATCTCGACCGTACCGTGCTCGACGCGCGTCAGCTCCGCGCCGATCGTCGCCATCGCCGCCTGCCGCTCGAAGCTCGTTCGGATGCGGGTCCGAAAGTCGCCGCTGGTCCCCGTCTCGTCTGCCCCTGTCATGCCGTCCCCTTTTCGCGGGTGCGAAATTGGCACGGAGAGGCGGTTTGGACAAGGGTTATCCGGTGGAAAAGGAGAGGTGTGCCGGCCTAACATTCAGACATCGAATTTCCACGATCGGATCGCCATGCTATCCGAAGCGATCAAGCTTGTGGCGGGGGCGCAGATGACGACGATCCGGCAATCGGTGACAGCCTACGAGACCTGGATGCGGGCGCAGCTCGGCGCCGATCTGGTCGAGGTGGGGCTGGACAAGAAACACAAGTTGATGAAGGCCGACAGCTTCTCCTTCTTGCGCGGCACCTATTGGCGCTGGGCCGAAACCATCCTCGACATCTGCCCCGAGCTCAAGTCCGCGCCGCCGCTGCTGGCGATCGGCGATACGCATCTGGAAAATTTCGGCACCTGGCGCGACGAGGAAGGGCGGCTCGTCTGGGGTGCGAATGACTTCGACGAGGCGGCCGTCATGCCCTATGCACTCGATCTCGTGCGGCTGGCAACGAGCGCCATCCTGGCGCGCAGCGAGGATGGTCCGACGCCGCGCGTGGTTGCCGACAGCATCCTTGCCGGCTATCGACGCGGCTTGCGCGAGCCTTCGCCCGTCATCCTCGAACGCGATTACAAATGGCTGCGCAATGTGGTGCTGCTGCCGAATGCCGAACGCAAGGCTTTCTGGGAAAAATATCGCAACCTGCCGCCGGCAAATGCCCCCGTGGGCGACCGCTATCTCAAGGCGCTGCAGAAGGCTTTACCCGATCCGGCAAGCGTATTCGAGCCGAAGCCGCGTCTCGCCGGCACGGGTAGCCTCGGTCGCCCGCGCTTCGTCGCCTATGCCGAATGGCGCGGTGGTCCGGTGCTGCGCGAGGTCAAGGCCTTGCTGCAATCCGGCTGGGCGCTGAAGCACGATCCGCCGAACAAGACGATCCGCACAGGGATCATTGCCGGCGGACGGGCGCGCTCGCTGGACCCGCGGTATCAGGTGGATGGAAACCTGCTGGTGCGCCGCCTGTCGCCCAACAGCCGCAAGATCGAGGTGGAAGGCGATGCAGACGTGCTGCTGTCGCCTGACATGCTGGACCTGATGGGCTTCGAAATCGCCAATTGCCACGCCAACGATGCTTCGCTCATTCCCGGCATTCTGGCTGATCTCGATGCCCGCAGCTCCGATTGGCTGCGCATGGCCGCCAAGGCGGCAGCCACGGCAGTCACGGCGGAACAGGCGGAGTTTGCCAGGAAGGGCTAGGCCGCAATCGGTCAATGCCCGGCAGCTTCCAGGATCAGGTGGGCGATCGTATCGGGGTGCGAGATCAGCGCGAGATGGCTGGCTTTCACCTCGATGGTCCTGGCACTCATGCGTTTGGCCATGAAGCGCTCCAGATCCGGATTGATCGTCCTGTCCTCGGTGGAAACGGCATACCAGCTCGGCTTGCTGCGCCAGGCGGCCTGGGTGGTCTTTCCGGTCAGCAATGCCTTCTGGAAAGGCTGCTGCACGGCATAAAGCACCTCGGCCTTCGCCTTGGGGAGGTCGCCGGCGAAGTCGCGCAGGAAAGCTTCCTCGCTCAACCGCCCTTCATCGCCGTCGAAGACGATGCCGGCCGAGGCAGGTGGTGTCGGATATGTCTTGGCGAGTGCCGTATAATCTTCGCCGGCATCCGGCGCGCGGGCCGCGACGTAGACGAGCGCGGAAACCTTCGGATGCACGCCGGCTTCGGTAACGATCATGCCGGAGAAGGAATGGCCGACGAGGACGGTCGGGCCGTCCTGGCGATCGAGAACGCGCTGGACCGATGCGACGGCCTCGGGGAGCGTCGTCAACGGGTTCTGCACGGCCGTGCAGTTCAGCCCCTTGGCTTGCAGCCGGGCTATGACCTCCGTCCAGCAGGAGCCGTCTGCGAAAAGTCCATGCGCAAGAACGACGTTGCGGGCCTTCAACGGTGCAGACTTAGCCGCTCCGGAGGCGGAAGCTGGGTTGCTGGCGGCCATGCTGCGCGTGGAAATGAGGGAAGCGGCGGCACCGGCGATAATTGCGGTCGAGAAATTCCGTCTGGTCATCATCATCATCGTGATCCCTATGGTTTAGAGGACAAATGGACACCAGAAAGCCGTCCGCGCCGAATGTCGGAACGGTGAAGCTTCTGAAATCTTGTATCTCTCGGAGCGGCATCTGACCGAACAAGCGGATCAAATATGCCCGATCCTGTATTCCGGTTCAGCGTCGAGCTTGCCTTGTGTATGCAAAAGCGAGGCTGTCGATTGGTTTTGTATTCCAAGAGGCTTCTTTAGTCAATAATTGGATGCGTAACGGTTGCGTGATTGGTTATTTGTATGCGGAGACCATGAGAATCGACGTTTTTGCATACAAGCCTTGGTTGATCTCGGAGAGCTGCGAATGATGGAAGGGCTGGATGACGCGGCTGAACATCGCGAGTTGTTGTCCAACCGTATTCGCAGCACGAGGCCATCATCCAGGCCGTCGCGGAAAGGGACGGGGAAAATGGCGCCGCGGTGCGTGCGGGCGCATATGCTAAATGCGGCGACGGCGTTGCCGATGCTTCATCGAAGCCGGCAGCCTTGCTTAGGGCAGTTCAGCTAACGATCAGCCGCGTGCGATGCGCACGATATGCTGATCCCAGGCGACGTCGCTGTGCTCGTTCAGGAAATCGCCGTCGTAGGACGAGACGGCAAAGCCATGCCGAGCCGGCGCGATGCCGGCCGCATCGGCGATGCTCTCCACTTTCAGTACTTTGCCGGTTTTCGCATCCAGCGTTACCGACGTCCCTTCGATCGGTGACGTCACACCGACGAGGTTTTCAGCGCGGTTGACGGCAATGGCGCCGACATAGTTGCCAAGCGCCCGCGTCGTATCGTCGGGCAGCGTGACGAAGCTCAGGTCCTCGCCCCTCGCAAAATGGCCGACGAGCGGCGGCAGGTCGTTGCGGTGGCCCTCATACTGGCAGGCAAACCAGACGCGGCCGCTTGCATCGATATCGACATGCCGGGTCGAGACCTGGGCATATTGCGGCGGCAATGTGTGCTTCTCGATCAGCCGCCCGCTGGCGGCATCGATCAGCGTCAGCGACGGTTCCATATGGTCGAGGTTGAGCTTGGTGCGGCCGAAATCCGGATGGGTTTCGATGCCGCCATTGGCGACGATCAGATACCTGCCATCATCCGAAACCGTCATGTCGTGCGGGCCGACGCCATAGGTCTCGTATTCGCCGATGCGGGCAAAGCGATTGCTGCTGTCGTAAAGCCCGATGATGCCGCGATTCCAATCGAAATCGTTTTCGCTGGCATAGAGCAGTCTGCCGTCGGGCGAAAACGTGCCATGCCCATAGAAATGCCGCCCCTCTTTGGCGGCAATCACGATCGGCTCGGCCTTGTTCCAGGGGTCGAAGATCATCGCATAGGTGCCGGGCCGGCGCGCGAAGGCGACCGTCTTGCCGGTGGCCCTCGAAAAGGCCATGCCATGCGCGCGGGCGGGCAGCGCGACCTGATCGACGATGCGGCCCTGTTCCGTCACCGTCGCGACGGCAAAGGAGCCGTTGGCGGTGCGGATGCCGGAAGCATAGACTGCATCCGCCCGCTCCAACGCCATCAAGGCGCCGGGCTTCAGCGCCGCGAGGAAGGTCAGCCCTGCTGCCTTGACGAAGGCTCTCCGATCGATCAGGCCGCTGCGTATCACGCTCAGTCTCCGTCTGCGAAGGAGAAGCCGGCTGAAAGGCCGATGGCGCCGCCATATTCATCGCTGAAGCTGGTGGCGAGGTCGCGGCTGACGGCGAGCAGCTTGTCGATCTTCGCGCGCTCCGCATCGTTACCGATAGCCATCTCGATATCCGGGTTGATGGTTGGCGCCGTCGTCGCAAGCTCGTTCAGCAGGCCGTCGATCTTGGTGGCGGCAGCGCGCTTGTCCGCCGGCAGCAGGCTTGCCATATCGGCCTTTTCCCAGAGTGTCTTCAGCCCCTCGATATTACCTGTAAAGGAGGTCCAGGTGTTGGCCGAGCGCCAGTAGATCGCCATCTTCGGCCGTGCGGCTACCTGATCGCCCTTGTAGAAGGTTTCCAGCCGCTGGTCGCGCACATTGGCCGCGCCATGCACGAGGATGCCGAGCAGTGCGGTGACGGCCTCCTTGTTGTCCATGAAATCATTGCTGTCCTTGCCCGGAAACTTCCAGGATTTCTGCACGCCGTCGGGCGCGTCCCATTCGTCGGCGAGCTCCTTGGCCGTATTTTCAATATTGCCGGCGACAGCGGCGCCATAGCGGCAGCGGAAGCTCTGCTTCTCCTTGCCGAGAACGTCCGAACCGTTGCCGAAGAGCACATATTCCAACGCCGTCATGCTCATCAGCGCCACGCTCTTGCCGGCGATGGCCTCGACGGTCGTGTCGTGTTCGTCGGCCTTGGCGATCAGCGCCTGCACCTGCTTGAGGCCAACGCCCTTGCGGTCGGGATAGAAGAGGATGTGTTCGAAGCGGTTCTTTTCGATGATCGGGCCGGTGTCGACGATCTCGATGCGCGACCAGCTCTTCACCGTATCGCCGAAGGCAGACTTCGCGCCGGAAAGCGTTGCGTCCGTGGGATCGGCGCAAAGCGCCTTGATCGCCGTCGTTAGTTTCGAAGCGGACTCATGCATGGCGCGGTAACCGGGGCGGATCACGTCATCCACGGCCTTCTGCAGGGTTGCCGGCACGGCGGCCTCGTTCAGGCCGGCGCCGGTGGTCGTCGCGTCCTCGGCGTGAGCAGGCAAGGCCGCAACGGTAAGCAGTAGGCTGGCTGCAAGACGTTTCCAGTGGCGCATCAGAGGGACTCCAGAAAGTTGATGAGGGCTTGCCGGTCGTCTTTTGAAAGACCGGCGAATGCGTTGCGGGCTTTTTCCGCCTCTCCTCCGTGCCAGAGGATGGCTTCGGTCAAGGTGCGGGCGCGGCCGTCGTGCAGATAGGCCTGCTGGCCGCTGACCGTCTGTGTCAGGCCTATACCCCAGAGCGGCGGCGTGCGCCAATCGCGACCGGATGCCACGCCCACCTGCTGCCCATCCGAAAGGCCTTCGCCCATGTCATGCAGCAGAAAATCGGAATAAGGCCAGATCAGCTGGAAGGCCTGCGGCGAATCCTTGCCGTCGCTACCCTTGAGGCCATCGCGCGTGACGAATTTCGGCGTATGACAGGCCGCACAGCCCGAGCGGTAGAACATATCCTTGCCGTGCAGTACGGTAGGCTGGCTCGTCGTGCGGCGGGCCGGGACGGCGAGATTTTCGGAATAGAAGGTGACGAGAGGAAGCACCGGGTCCGGTGCTTCCGTCGTGCCAAGGCGTTCCTGCACGCCGTTCGGCACGGCCAGGCACTGTGGCTCCTTGGCGGTGCAGTCACCATAGGGATTGGGACGGTCCGGCGTCGAAATGCCGATGTCGATCGAGAAGGCGTCGGCCACCTGGTCGCGCACGGTCGCATTCTGGGCCTTCCAGCCGAAGCGCCCGAGCGCAAGCTGGCCAGTGCGATGATCGCGGACAATGGCGGGGCGGCCCCGTATGCCGGTGCCCTTTTTGTCGTCCGGGTCGGCATTGGCGAGGATATCGGCATCCGGAATGGCTTCGATCAGGCCAAGGCCGATCATCGGCGGCGCGATGCGCGGCGAAATCGTGGTGTTGACGTTCATCGGCCCATAGGCGAGATCGCTGATACCGTACATCGGCTTGCGCAAGGTCACGGTTTCCCCGCCGGCAAGCGTCACCGTCTCCTCGCTATAGCGGACGGTTACCTTGCCCTCGGCGGCGAGGCCGGGAACGGCGAGATCCTGCAGCTGTGCGCCGTAGGTGGAGTCCGGAAAATTCAGCGCGTGAAAATCCTTGACGGCCTGCTCCTCTTCCGGCGTTGCGGCAGGCCGTGCAAGGCGCAGCACCATCGAGGTCGCGGCCGCTCCTACTTCCTCAGGCGGATGGCCGCGTCCATCGCGGACATGGCAGCTTTGGCAGGAGCGCGCGTTAAACAGCGGCCCTAGCCCATCCGAGGCCTGGGTGGAGGAGGGGGCGGAGACCCAGAGCTTGCGGAAGAGCGCGTTGCCGAGATGAAAATCCTGGCCCAGTTCCGGGTTCAGATTGGCGGATGGCTGCGAGAAGATATCGCGGGTGAGCTTGTCGATCGAGGTCAGACTGCCGCCCTGCATCGTCTCATAGGGTTCGGCCTTGAGAAAATTGCTGGTCGCGCGGGTCACGTCGCGCACGCGCTTCAGCTCTTCGGCGGAAAGATCGCTGCGCGTGGTCGGAAAATCGAGGATGTCGGCGGCTGCCAGCGTAATGGAAAAAACCAAAAAACCCGCGGCGATGGCGGGCAAAAGGGCGCGATTGGCCGGTAAAACTGTCATGGGTATCGGGGTGGCAGCGCGTAGACGCGCTGCCACCTTCCCTCATTACTTCTTCTTGAAGACGGAGTTCGGGTTGTCCAGGCTGTCCGAACCTTCAAGCTTGATCGTGCCGAGATCGAGAGCGGCGATGACGCGCTGGATGCTCTTCGTCTGGTCGAGCAGGCCGTCGATGGCCTTCTGAACCGTGGCGTTGCCTTCCTTGTTGCCTTCGCCGATCATCTGGTCGTACTTCTCGACCGTCTCGCCGCGATGCACCAGGGCCTTCATGGCGTCAAGCGTGGTGTTGAGCTTGCCTTCCATCTCCTTGTCGAGCGCTGCATCCTTGGCCTTGACCAGATCATGCAGCGACGGGCCTTTCATCTTGGTGCCGTCGACACGGGTGTAATTGCCGGTATAGGCGGCGGCGATCCCGATGGCGTCGCCATTGTGCTCGTTATAGGTATTGTCGGAGAAGCAATCCTGTTCCTCTTCCGGATCGTGCAGCAGCAGGCCGAGCTTCATGCGCTCGCCGGCAAGCTCGCCGTAGGAGAGAGAGCCCATGCCGGTCAGGATGGTGGTAAGGCCAGCCTTCGGATCGGCCTCGACATTCTTGGTCGCTTCGCCGTCCGGCGCCCACTTTTCCGTCATGTCCTTGAGGTCGGCAACGAGCAGCGTCGAGGCAGACTTCAGATATTCGGCGCGGCGGTCGCAATTGCCGTGCGTGCAATTCTTCGGGTCATAGTCGGTGGCTGGGCGTTCGCCGGCACCCGGTCCGGTGCCGTGCAGGTCCTGGCCCCAGAGCAGGAACTCGATGGCATGATAGCCCGTCGCGACGTTGGCTTCCACGCCGCCAGCCTGATGCAGCGTGCCCGACAGGAATTCCGGCGTCAGATGCGAGGCGTCGACATCCTTGCCGTTGATCTTGATCGTCTTGTTGGCGATGACGTTCGCGACATAGAGCGCGTTCTCGTCGCTTTCCGTGCCGTAGGAGGCGTCGACATAGTCGATCAAGCCCTCATCCAGCGGCCAGGAATTCACCTTGCCTTCCCAATCGTCGACGATGGGGTTGCCGAAGCGATAGACTTCCGTCTGCGCATAGGGGACGCGAGCCTTGATCCAGGCGGCGCGCGCCGCCTTCAGCGTCTTGTCGCTGGGGTTGGCGAGCAGAGCGTCGATCGCCTTGTCGAGCGCCTGTGCCGTCGTCAGCGAGTCCTGATACTTGGCATGCGCCACATCAGCATAATGCTTGAGAACGGCAGCCGGCTCTGGAGTGGCTGCAAGGGCCGGCAGGCTGAATGTGGCGGTCGTGACAACGGCCACCGCGAGCGCGGTGCCAACATTGATCTTTAGTTTCATGTTCCTCTCCTGTGACAGCGGGGGGCACCGTCAAAACTTGGCAATTTGTGTCATGTATGAAAAACAAACTTGTGTCAAACGCTCTAGTTTAGAATGATTTTAAGACGAGGAGCCACGGGTCCAGGCGCTGCAACCGAAATGGATTCGCCTGCAGATGCACGGATGTAAGCCGCTTGGCAGCTTGTTGGCGGGGCGGTTGATGTAGGGTGACGACAGCACGACCGGTTGGCCACAATTGGCCATCCGACTGTCGTCACATCCCTTCTGTGATTTCCAGAGCGATAATCCGCCGCGAGTGGATGGAGTTCAGCTCATATCTTCCGCTGCAGGCGGCAGAAGAAGAAGCCGTCCGTGTCTGTGGAGGCTGGTGTCAGCGTAATGGTCTTGCCGTCGGAGGAGCGCGGCTTTGGGGCGTCCCTGCCGAACAGCTTCTCCCAGGAGCTCATGGTTTCCACCACCTCGAAGTCCGGATTCCGGGCGGCGAAGCGGGTCACCTGAGCCTCATTCTCTTCCGGCAGAACCGAGCAGGTGACATAGAGCAGCGACCCGCCGGGGCGGACGAACTCGCCGGCCTGGGCGAGGGCTTCCTGCTGCTGGCTGGTGCGCTCGTCGAGATTCTTCTGCGTCAGCCGCCATTTCGTATCGGGACGGCGCCGCCAGGTGCCCGTGCCGGTGCAGGGCGCATCGACCAGAACCTTGTCGAATTTGCCGCGCAGCGAAAGCAGGCCATTGCGCTCGTCATGGACCTGAACGTTGCGGGTCCCAGCCCGCTTCAGCCGTTCGATGATTGGCGCAAGCCGCCGCCGGTCGCTGTCATAGGCGTGGACCTGGCCCTTGTTGTGCATGGCCGCCGACATGGCGAGCGTCTTGCCGCCGCCGCCGGCGCAATAGTCAAGCACCTGGTCGCCCTCTTCGGGCAGCACCAGATCGGCGACGATCTGCGAGCCTTCGTCCTGCACCTCGAACCAGCCCTTCTGGAAGGAGAGCTCTGCGGTCACGTTCGGCAGGCGGGACGCGCCTTCGCCGGCGGGAATGCGGATGCCGAAACGGGCGATCTGCGAGGCTTGAGCGCCTGCGCGTTCCAGCGCCTTCACGACCTTGGCGCGGTCGGCCTTCAGCGCATTGGCGCGAAGGTCGAGTGTCGGACGTTCGGAGAGAGCCTGCGCTTCGGAGAGCCAGCCGTCGCCGAAGGCTTGGCTGAAGGAGGGCTCGACCCATTCGGGAATATCGCCCTGAATATGTGGCGGCGCATCTTCGAGCTTGCGGGCCACAAAGGCGGCCAGATTTTCTGGGCTTGGAGCTTCGGGGGCGAACTTATCGCCATCGAGCTCGGCAGCCAATGCCCCGGGCGTCAGGCCCCATTGCCGAAAGAGGACGGCGTGGGCGAGTGCCGAGGGGCTGTCGTCTCCCATCAGCCAGGCGTGGGATAGGCGCATGCGCAGGGCGTCATAGACGATATTACCGATCGCGGCCCTGTCGCCGGAACCGGCGAAGCGATGGGCAAGGCCCCAATCCTTCAGGGCATCGGCCACTGGTCGCTTGCGCGTTTCGATATCGGCAAGAACTTCGATGGCCCCCTGCAATCGGCCGCCCAGACGCATCCACACTCTCCTGCTTGCGCATGACCCGGAACTCATTGGAGCTCATCCTGGGAATCTGCGCCCTACCAAAACCGCTGACGGCTCGCCAATCCGCGCGAGCAATGCCCATGGCGGCGGATTTTGAGACATCTCAATCGCGTGGTAGCCGCGATTGGCCGGGAGAGCAAGCGTCATGCCGATTTGCCGGGTCGTTCCGGCTTCCGGCGATTACTTCGAGGCAACGACCTCGTAACAGACTTTGGCGGTACCCGAAGCGACCATGCCGATGTTCTGAGCAGCAGCGCGGGAGAGATCGAGAACGCGGCCGCGAATGAAAGGCCCACGGTCGTTGATGCGAACGACGACGCTGCGGCCATTGTGCTTGTTGGTGACCCTAAGGCGCGTGCCAAAGGCAAGCGAGCGATGGGCTGCAGTAAGATTTTTGGAACTCATACGTTCCCCGGAAGCAGTCTTGGAGCTTCCCCCGTACCATGAAGCGCCTCCGCAGCCAGCGGATGCAAATGCCGGTGTCGAAACGACAGCAAAGGAGGCGGATATAGTTGCGGCGATTGCCAAAGAACGTGCGAGTTTCTTCAAACCGATTTTTCCCTCAAGCTATTGAACTTGCGCCCTGGGTAGGCGGCGGGGCTTAAATCAGGCCAAAAATGGCGAAAAAGTGCCATCATTAATCACGGAGTGTTACAGGCTGTAACATTTGTGATATTAAGGGAATACTATGGCTATTCGGCGAATTTGCTTGATTCTGGAAAAAACCTAATAAAATCAGTTAAAAATGGAATGAATTTTCTCGCGAGTGCGCGCCGATGCCAGGGATCACGAAAATCGAAAAAATAATTTTCCGACTTTGCCATAATCGCTGCCGCATTTGTGCATTTTTAGAGGTCGTTAACCTTAAATACGGAGTAAATTGAACTAAGCCAGCCGGCTAAGTAGGAATTTTCGTGCGATTCCGGTTGATATGCCGAGCGGTTTTTCAGCCGCGCCAATGTTGCGAGGACCAGAGTTCGGCGAGCGACATACGATACTCAGGGTAGCGAAAGGGGAAGCCGAGCGCCCGCAATTTCGCGTTCGAAACGCGCTTGTTCTCGCCATAGAAGGAGCGCGCCATCGGCGTCAGCTCTGCCGTTTCGAACGGCTGTTCCGGCGGTGGTTCGACACCCATCAGACGGGCAGCCTCGGCAACGACATCCTGTGGCGGCGCGGGTTCGTCGTCGGTGACATTATATATGCCGCCGAGCTTGCGATCGGACAGAAAGCGGGCGGAGCCGCCGATATCCTCGACGCGGATACGATTGAACACCTGGTTCGCCTTGATGAGTCGCCGCGCCGTTCCCTTTTCCAGATTGCAGAAGGCATTGCGGCCGGGGCCGTAAATGCCGGAAAGCCGGAGCACGGCGACGGGCAGACTGAGTCTGATGCCGACCCGCAGCCAGCCGTCTTCCGCCTCCACCCGTTCGACGGAGCGATCGGCGATGGGATGCAGCGAGGTCTGCTCGCTGACCCAGGCGCCCTTGTGGTCGCCATAGACGCCGACGGTCGAGAGATAGCAGATCCATTCCAGCTTCGGCATCAGCGCCTTGAGATTGAGATGCGCCAGCCGCAGCAGCGGATCGCCCGATTTGCCGGGCGCGATCGATTGCACGAGATGCGTTGCGGTTTGCATCGCTTCGGCAAGCGCCGGATCGAGCGTCTCGCCGTCGAAGACGAAGGCTTCGACGCCTTCCTTCGTCAGCTGCTCGGCCTTGTCGGCAGAGCGGGTCGTACCGGTGATGCGAATGCCGGCGCCTGCGAAGGCCTTGGCGATGGCGGTTCCGGAATAACCGCAGCCGAAAATCATCACATGCATCATAATACTCCCGCCAATGCCCATTCGGTGCGAACCTCTTCGTCCGCTTCGTCGCCTCTTTGTGCCGCAAATGCGCTGAATTCGCCAGCGGTCATCAGCCGTGACAGCGTCCAGATCGCCATGCCGCGCACAACGGGCGAGGGGTCTCCGGTCAATTCGCAGCATCTCCCTATAAGAGAGCGTTGCCCGGAATTGCCGGCGGCGATCAGCACGTTGCGGATGAACCGGTCGCGGCCGATCCGCTTGACCGGCGAGCCGCTGAAGAAGGCACGGAAGGCCGCATCGTCCAGATCAAGCAGGAAGGCGATCGACGGCTCCTTGAGATCGTCCCGCGAGACCAGCTTCATTTCCGAGGCGGCGCTGGCGAACTTGTTCCAGGGACAGGCGGCAAGGCAGTCGTCACAGCCATAGATACGATTGCCGATCAGCGGCCGCAGTTCTGGATCGATCGGTCCCTTGTGCTCGATGGTGAGATAGGAAATGCAACGGCGCGCATCGAGCTGATAGGGAGCCGGAAAGGCAGCGGTCGGGCAGACGTCGAGACAGGCCCGGCAGGAGCCGCAATGGTCTATCTCCGGCTCATCCGGCTCGAGATCGGCCGTGGTGAACATCGAGCCGAGAAAGAGCCAGGAACCGAAGTGGCGGCTGACGAGATTGGTGTGCTTGCCCTGCCATCCGAGGCCGGCTGCGCCGGCGAGCGGCTTCTCCATGACCGGCGCCGTGTCAACGAAGACCTTGACATCCTCTTTTGAGCGCGCCGCAAAGCGCGTGGCGATCTCTTTCAGCCGCCCCTTGATGATATCGTGATAATCGCGGTTTCTGGCATAAACCGAGATCGCCGCCTTGTCCTTCTTCTCCAGAATGCCGCGCGGATCCTCGTCAGGGCCGTAATTGAGGCCGAAGACGGCGATGGAACGGGTTTCGCCCCAGAGCACGCGCGGATCGCCCCGCCGGTCGCGCGTCTCCGCCATCCAGCCCATGGTGCCGTGATGGCCTTTATCGAGAAATTCCCCGAGCCTGACAGCGGCTTCGGGAATGGCATCCGGCCTTGTGATGCGACAGAGATCGAAACCCTGTGCAAGCGCTTCTTCCCGTAGGAAGGCGGTCAATGCTTTCCGGCGCTTGTCAGTTTTTTCCGCTTCGCGATCATCGGGCATATCGAGCCCTCGTCAGAAATCCAGATCGGCATAATGCGAAACCGGGGTGACGCCACGCACACGCTCCGCCAGGATCGGCCGGAAGGAGGGGCGCGACTTCAGCCGCTGGTACCATTCCTTGGCAACAGGCGATTCCGTCCAGTCGATCTCGCCGAGATAGTCTAGCACGGAAACCGAGGCCGCGGCGGCGAGATCGGCATAGCTCAGCCGTTCGCCTGCCAGCCACTGCCGCGAGCCTGCCAGCCAGGAGAGATACTTCATGTGCTGGCGGATATTGCCTCGCGCCATGCGCATGACCTTGGAATCCGGCGCGCCGCCGCCTTGTTCGGCGGTCATCTGCAGCTTGAAGACGCGCTCGCGCGTGAGCGGCCGCGTTACGTCCTGCTCCATCTTCTGCATGAACCATTCCGTCAGCCGGCGGATTTCGGCACGCTGGAACGGATCTTCGGCGAGAAGCCGCCGGTCGCGCTTCAGCACGCCATGCGTCTCGTCGAGATATTCGGAAATGACCGAGGCGCCACAAAGCGCCCGCATGCTGTCATCGACATAGACAGGCAAGGTGCCGGCCGGGTTCAGCGCCAGGAAGTCCCGTCGCTTTTCCCAGGTCTGTTCCTCGATCAGCTCCGTCTGATAGCCATATTCCGTCAGGATCAGACGAACGAACCGGGAGGAAGATGACATTGGGTGATGATACAGCGTCGGCATTGGTACTCGGGTGTTTCTGATTGATGCTATGGAGTCTTTTTGGGTCGCGATTCTGCGGCCCTAGTCATTTGTCATCGGTTGAAGCTATAGGATCTTGGCCTAGTTTGCACAAGCGAATCGGGCCGCCCTGCCGTTAGACAAAGGACACGATATGGCTGAACAAATTATTATCGCGTTGGTTTTGGGCCTTGTGGAGGGGCTTACGGAGTTCATTCCGGTCTCCTCGACAGGCCATCTGATATTGTTTGGACACTTTCTCGGCTTCAAATCGGCCGGTACTTTTGAAGTTTTGATCCAGCTCGGCGCGATTCTCGCCATTCTGCTTGTCTATTTCAATCGCCTCGTCCAGATCGCCAAGGCGCTGCCCGTCAGCGTCAAGGCTCGCCACTTCGTACTCGCCGTCCTGTTCGGCTTTCTGCCGGCTGCCGTCATCGGCGCGCTCGCGCATGATTTCATCAAGACCGTGTTGTTCGATTCGCCGAAGGTCATCTGTATCTCGCTGATCCTCGGCGGCATCGTCCTGCTCGTCATCGACAGGATCGAATTCAAGCCGAAATACACCAGCGCCTATGAATTCTCCTGGCCGATGGCGGTCAAGATCGGCTTCTTCCAGTGCCTGGCCATGATCCCGGGAACGTCACGCTCCGGTTCCACCATCGTCGGTGCTCTGCTGCTCGGTGCCGACAAGCGCTCGGCCGCTGAATTTTCCTTCTTCCTCGCCATGCCGACGATGGTCGGCGCCTTCACGCTGGATTTGTGGAAGAGCCGCCACGATCTCAGCTTCGCGGATGGTCAGCTGATCGTCATCGGCTTCGTCATGGCGTTCATCTCGGCGCTGCTTGTCGTGCGTGCTCTGCTCGACTTCGTGTCGCGCCGTGGTTACGCCCCCTTCGCATGGTGGCGCATTGCCGTCGGCACGGTCGGCCTGATCGGGCTCTATTTCGGCTGAGGCCGATCGTCCGTACTGCAATCCTGGAAAAAGCGAAGGCCGGTGAAAACCGGCCTTTTTCATACCCGATCAGTTCGGGGAGGACGTGTCGATGGAACCCGTCGTGCAGGGGTCGACGCCGTAGGTCGGCGCACACTCGCCCTTGATCGAAGCGATGCTGCCGCGGGCCACGAAGGAGCCTGCGAGAATCACCAGTGCCGCGCACGCAAACAAAAGCGCGATAGACTTGCCCATCGAAAAATGCCTTTCCGCAGAAGTGTGAAGCGCGCCACGGACCGGTTCATTGTCCAAGCCTGGGACGCGCGGCTGTGTTAGTCAGTGAGATGAGCAATAGCAATAAATGTTCATATTAAATTTGACGTTAATGCTACTATTTCCACACTGCGTCTTTTGAGCAACGCCAAGCTGTGAATGGTGAGGCTCTGCCAGCGCCTTGAAGTACGATTCTGTCTTCGTGGGGCAATAAAAAACGCCGCTCGGCAAAGCCGGGCGGCGCATCAATTTCGCAGAACAGCCGAATCGTTAGGCAGCTTTGCCAGAGCCCGTGAACTGGCCTTGCGGGCGGTAACGCACCAGATAGGACGGCAGCACGGAGACGAGCAACGTCGGCAACAGGCCGATGCCCTTCAAGGTGCGTCCTTCTGCTTCCGCCTGCTTGGAAACGACGTTGTCGCTTTTCAAAAGCGTTACCTGATCAGCGGTGATCGGCGGCTTGATGAGTGGCACCAGCGAGGCGACCGAGCCGATCAGAGAGGCGAGGCCGAAGGGAATGGAGACGAGCGACTTCTTCCGGTTGATGACGGACAGCGTCGTCTCGAGACATTCGCGGAAGGACAGCACTTCCGGGCCGCCAAGCTCATAGGTCGTTCCGGCCTTCAGCTTGCCGTCGACGCTGCGGGCAACGGCCTCGGCGATATCCTCGACGTAGACGGGCTGGAACTTCGTCTTGCCGCCGCCGATCAGCGGCAGGAACGGCGCCGTGCGCGACATGTCGGCAAACTTGTTGAAGAACTCATCCTCCGGACCGAAGACGATCGAGGGACGCAGGATGATGGCATCCGGCTTGATCGACAGGATCGCGGCTTCGGCGCGAGCCTTGGTGCGGGCATAGGCCGAAGCCGAATTGGCATCGGCGCCAAGCGCGGAAATATGCGTCAGCGAGGCGCCGACACCGCGGGCGGCTTCCGCGATGGCCTTGCTGCCGAATTCCTGCACGGCTTCAAAGGTGTTGCGGCCGCTCGGCGCCAAAATGCCAACGCAGTTGACGACATGCTGTGCGCCTTCGACGGCGCGGTCGACGGAGTTGCGATAGCGCACATTGGCCTGGACGATCGAAATCTGGCCGAGATTGCCGAGCGGCTGCAGGAAACCGGCAAGATCGGGACGACGAACGGCGACACGGATGCGATAGCCGCGCTTTGCAAGCGCACGCACGACGTGCCGCCCGATGAAACCTGATCCTCCGAACACGGTGACGAGCGGCGGGAGGTTGGACAGGGTCATGGCAGGCTCCTCGAAAGGCTTGGATTGGGCTTATCTGGGTTTCGTCTTAGCCGATCCGGGCGCCGAGGTGAAGTGCTATCGCGCTGCATTGCAGCGTCGGCTTTTCAAAGGGTTTAAACCCCTTCGACGACGACCATTTCAGCGTCTGCGACCTGCTGGCGGATTTTGGCCGCGATCTGGTATTCCGGCGAGTTGTAGCAATCGACGGCATGCTGCAGCGACGGAAACTCGATGACGACATTGCGGCCGCGCGCCTGTCCCTCAAGCGGGGTAAACGCTCCGCCACGGGCAAGGAAATTCGCGCCGTATTTCTCGAAGGCAGGCTTGGCGGCGGCAACGTAATCCTTGTAACGCTCGGGGTCGCGGACATCCACGCGCGCGATCCAATATCCCTTTGGCATGTTTTCCTCCCTGCTTGTTCTGGTCGTTTAGATTGCTGCGTCGATCTCGGCGAGGATGGCGCAGGCGGCTTGCCTCGGGTCGGCCGCCTTGACGATCGGTCGTGCGACGACGAGATGGCTGGAGCCGGCTTGAATAGCGGCGGCCGGTGTCATCACGCGCTTCTGGTCGCCCTTGTCGCTGCCTGCCGGTCGGATACCGGGGGTTACCAGCGCCATATCCGGTCCGATGATCTTGCGAACCGCGGCGGCTTCCTCCGCCGAGCAGACGATGCCGCCCATGCCGGCGAGATGGGCCTGTTCGGCCCGGCGCAGCACCAGCGTGTGCGGATCATATTCATAACCGGCGGCGATCAGGTCTCCTTCATCCATCGAGGTCAGTACCGTGACGCCGAGCAGGCAGAGATCGGAACCCTTCGCAGCTTCGACGGCCGCCTTCATCGCCTTGGGATAGGCGTGCAAAGTCAGCATCGACATGCCCATCTTGACGATGTTCTCCACGCCCGAAGCCACCGTGTTGTCGATGTCGAGCAGCTTCATGTCGAGGAAGATCTTCTTGCCGCTGGCGGCAAGATCGCGGGCGAATTCCAGGCCGCCGGCAAAGGCGAGCTGATAGCCGATCTTGTAATAGAGAATATCGTCGCCGAGGGCGCCGACCACTTTCTCGGCCTCCTGAAGGTTTGGAACATCCAGTCCAACGATCAAGCGGTCGCGTGCGGTCATATCAAGCCCATCCCATCCAGTCTTCCATGGGTGTCCAGTCGCATGAGACGGCGCGCTTCGCAAGGTCGAAACAGAAAAGATTGCCACCGCCGGGAGGTTGATCGCCCTGCCGCGCGATCGGCTTTCCCTCCAGATGGCATTTCAGCAGGGTGCCGACACCGCCATGACCGACGAAGGCGATCGGCTCGTTCGGATCGTGCCGCGCAAGAACGGCCTCGACGTTGGAGACGATTCTTGCCTGCGCATCGATGGCGCGTTCCCAGCCTTTGAAGCTTTCATGTGGATGGGCGAAAAACCAGTCCGCCGCTTTCTCGAACTCCGGTGGCGCGAGAAAGCCCGTGGCGCTGCGGTCGTTTTCATGCGTGGCTTCGATGACTTCGATCGGTGCGCCGCTTGCCGTCGCCAAAGCCTCGGCCGTTTCGATGGCCTTGCGCTCGCCGCTGGAGACGATAAGGCCGAGCTTGCCGGCCCAGGGTCGGCTCGCGGCCAGTCGCGCCCGCTCGGCGCCTATTTCGGACAAGCCCCATTGCGGCACCGGCACATCCGGATCGATGCGCACCTGTGGATGCGTAATATAAAGAGCGTACATGGATTTCCCAGCGATTGTCTCAGCCGCGGCTATAGACCCAGAGCTGGGCCGGCGGAATGTTGCGGACGATGAAGTCGTAATGGCGGATATGGTAGCGATCCGGCTTGGCGATGATCGGCGAGACAGCCCCGTAGGAAATCTGCACCACCGGGCGACCGGGTGGCATGCGGTCCAGCAGGCTTTCCAGAAGCGCGACGCGCGCCTTCATGGGAAAATTGAGAAGCGGGATACCCGATACGACGGAATCGAAGGTCTGGCCACGCAGCACGCCGAGTGTCGTATCGAGATCGAAGGCATCGCCGTTGATAAAGTTGACGCCTGGGTAACGGCGCACGAGATGATTGTAGAAATCGGTCGAGTATTCGATGGCGACGAGGTTCTGCGGCTCGACGCCGCGCGCCAGGATCGCCTTGGTGATCGCCCCGGTTCCCGGCCCGAGCTCCAGCACGGGCAGGCCGGATTGCGGGTTGATGACACCAGCCATCTTGCGGGCCGTGATCGACGAGGTGGGGACGATCGAGCCGACCGTCTTGGGTCCCTGCATCATGCCCTTGAAGAAACGAATCTCTTCGTCGAACTTCTTGCCCAGCCGTTCCTTGAGACGCAGCGCCATGCTCTCCCCCCACCAGATGTTATGGTTGCGACTTACATATTCTTTCTCGGCGTTCTTGCAATAGGATGCCGCAATAACGAGGGAAAATGTCGCAATCGACAAAGGACCAAATAAAAGCGCCCCTGCGTTTGAATAAACGCATGAAGGGCGCTTTGGTTTCGCTACACGCGCATCGGCATCAGCACATAAAGCGCGTCGTCGCCGGCCGTGTCGCGGATGAGCGTCGGCGAGCCGGCATCGGCCAGCAGGAACACGGCAGAATCGCCCGAAAGCTGTGCGGTGATATCGAGAAGGTACTTGGCGTTGAAGCCGATTTCCATCGGGTCCATCTCATAGCCGACGGCAACTTCTTCTGTCGCGCTGCCCGAATCCGGGTTGTTGACCGTCAGCAGCAGTTGGCCGTCGGACAGAGCGAGCTTGACGGCGCGGCCGCGTTCGGACGAGATCGTCGAGACGCGGTCGACGGCCTGGGCGAAGGTCTCGCAATCGACCCGCATTTCCTTGTCGTTATTGGCCGGGATGACGCGCTGATAGTCCGGGAAGGTGCCGTCGATCAGCTTCGACGTCATGACGATGGAGCCGATCGTCAGGCGGATCTTGGCGTCGGAGACTTCGACGGTGACCATCGTATCCGGTGCATCCACGAGCTTCTGCAGTTCGCCAACCGTCTTGCGCGGGATGATGATGCCAGGCATGCCCTCGGAGCCCGAAGGAGCGCTGACATCGGCGCGGGCCAGGCGATGGCCATCCGTGGCGACAGCCCTGAGCTTCAGGTCGCCGCCGCTTTCGATCGTGTGGAAGAAGATGCCGTTGAGGTAGTAACGCGTCTCCTCGGTGGAGATCGCAAACTGCGTGCGGTCGATCAGCATCTTCAGATCGGCTGCCTTCAGCTTGAAGGAGTGGCTGAAGCTGCCGGCGGTGAGATCCGGGAAATCGGATTCCGGCAGGCACTGCAGCGAGAATTTCGAACGCCCGGAGGCCACCGTCATCGAGCTGCCGTCGGTGTTGGTGGCCAGCAGCACTTCCGAACCGTCGGGCAGCTTGCGCACGATGTCGTAGAGCAGATGCGCGGGAACCGTGGTGGCGCCGGCCTGCTCGACATTGGCGGGCGTCGCCTCGGTGATTTCAAGGTCGAGGTCGGTCGCCTTCATGTCGAGGTTCGTGCCATCGGCTTTCAGCAGCACGTTGGACAGGATCGGGATCGTGTTGCGACGCTCGACCACGCGATGCACGTGGTTCAGCGACTTCAGGAGGTTCGACCGCTCAATTGTTATACGCATGGATGCTACCGCTTTCGACCGTGACTTGCCGGGCGGCCCGAGGCGCCCGAGCGACATGTTTTCGGACGAGGCCCGAAAGATTGGACAGGCAACTTGGCAGACTTCTCCATCCGAATGCAAGAGGCATGGCTCAATTGCCAAGCGCCAATTCGACATTTCGTCAACAATGCTCCACAGGAATTGCACCGCTCTTGCCGTCGGCGCACGCCTCGCCCATAAAGGCTGCTTATCCCAAGCGAATTCAGGACCGGCATGAACGAAGATCAATCGAGCGGCGGAACACGCAGTTTCCGCCTGCACAATACCCAGATTCCAGCCCGTCCCCTCGAACCGGCGCTCTATCTCGTCGCGACCCCTATCGGCAATCTTGGCGATATCACGCTGCGGGCGCTGGAAACGCTCGCCGGCGCCGACGTGCTCGCCTGCGAGGACACCCGCGTCACCCGCGTGCTGCTTGATCGCTACGGCATCCAGAACAAGCCCTATGCCTATCACGAGCACAATGCCGATGAGGCAGGCCCGCGACTGCTGCAGGCGTTGGAAGCCGGCCGCTCGGTGGCGCTGGTCTCCGATGCCGGCACGCCGCTCGTCTCCGATCCCGGCTACCGGCTTGCGGTGCAGGCGATTGACGCGGGCTACAAGGTCGTTCCCATTCCCGGTGCTTCGGCGCCGCTCGCAGCCCTCGTCGGCTCCGGCCTGCCGAACGACGCCTTCTTCTTTGCCGGCTTCCTGCCCGCCAAGGACAAGGGCAGGCGCGATCGGCTGGCCGAACTTGCAAGCGTCCCCGCCACCCTCATCTTCTTTGAATCGCCGCATCGCATCGCAGCCACCCTTGCCGCCGCTGCCGATGTCTTGGGTGGTGAGCGCGCCGGCGCCGTCTGCCGCGAGCTGACGAAGACCTTCGAGGAGTTCCGCCGCGGCACGCTGTCCGAACTCGCCGCATTCTATGACGCGGTTGATAATGTGAAGGGCGAGATCGTCTGGCTCGTCGGGCCGCCGGCAGAAAGCGTAACTGCTGAAGCCGATATCGACGCCATTTTGGCCGATCTCTCAGGGACGATGCCAACAGCCAAGGCCGCGACCGAAGCGGCGCGCCTCACCGGCCTGCCGCGCAAGGAGCTTTACCAGCGCCTGCTCGATATGAAGGAGCGCCATGCCTGATCCGAGGCTTGAGACGGGCCAGACGCTCAAGCGGCAAAAGGCCTGGCGGCGCGGCCATGTCGCCGAATATCTCGCCGCCGCCTTTCTTATGCTCAAGGGCTATCGGATTGTGGCGATCCGCCACCGCACCAAGCTCGGCGAAATCGATATCGTCGCCCGTAAGGGCGATCTCGCCGTCTTCGTCGAGGTCAAGTCGCGGCGCGGCGCGCAGGAGGCGATCGATGCCGTTTCCGTCTCTTCGCAGAGGCGAATCCGTGCCGCAAGCGATCTCTGGCTCGCCCGCCAGCCGGATTTCGCCCGTCTCTCGCAACGCTACGACATCGTCGCCATGCTGCCCGGCCGCTGGCCGCAGCATTTTCCCGATGCGTTTTGACTGAGGCGTTACAGCACCGTCACAAAATCAGCCTATTGCCGGGCGACCAGCGCCTGAGATTTCTCTGCCGGCGCCCCTCATTTCGTTTCGACAGGCCTTATCATGATCCGCAACACCGTTTCTGCCTTCACCGTTCCTTCGCAAGAGGAGCGCAAGAGCTTCGTCTCTCTCGAAAAGACCCCGGGCGTTCATGCCGCTAAGCTCTCGTCGCTCGCCTGCCTGAATGTGGTGCGTGTCGGCGGGCCGGATGCTGAGGTGAAGGCCTTGTCCTTCCCGTTTACGGTCGCTGCCTGGAACCTCGAACGCTGCCTGTTTCCAGAGGAAAGTGCCGCCAAGCTGCGGGAAACCGGAGCGCCGCTTGTCCTGCTGTCGGAAATGGATCTGGGCATGGCCCGCACCGAGCAGCGCGACCCGACAGGCATCGTCGCCGGCGAACTCGGCATGAACCATGCCTATGGCGTCGAATTCCTTGAGCTCAGCCTTGGTTCGGAAATCGAGCGTTCTTACTGCCACGATGATTTCAACGAAAAGGGCTTCCACGGCAATGCGCTGATGGCCTCGGTCGCCCTCAAGGATGCGTTCATGATCCGCCTGCCAGGCGAGGCCGTCTGGTTCAACGACAGCAACGAGCAGCCGCGTATCGGCGATCGCTGCGCCGTCGGCGCCATCGTCGAGACGGAGGCTGGTCCGATGGTCGCGGTTTCCGTCCATCTCGAAAGTGTGGCCACCGCCGCCTATCGCGAGCGGCAATTGGCGGCATTGATCGATGCGGTCGAGGCCTTCGCGCCTGGTCTGCCGATCCTGATCGGCGGCGATCTTAACACAGGCAACCATACCGGCGGTGATTACTCGACCGATACGCTGTTTGCCATGGCCGAAGGCCGCGGCTTCGAGTGCCATGGCGGCCCGCTCGATCAGACAAGCACGCGCCCGAGCCTGATCACGCGTTTCCCGGATCGCACCATGAAGCTCGACTGGTTCATTACTCGCGGACTGAAGATCGGCGAAAGCCATCTCGTTTCCTCCCTTAATGGAGAGGGCAAGCCGCTTTCCGATCACGACATGATCGTCTGCACAATCGAAGGTTTCTCTGCCTGATCGTTGCAATCGTTAAAATGCGCTTGGTTTCATGAACCGCGCCGTTACCCCTTCCATGCGATGAGATCGTAGACGCGCATGGAATTTGGGGGATTGCATGGTCTTGAAACTGATGTTGGCGAGCATGGCGGCCTTTGCCGCGCGTGCCGCCCCGGTCGTCGTCGCGATGCCGCCGTCGAAGAACTTCGTGGCAGGCGCCAGCGACGAGATGGAGATGAAGCCATCGCCGATCGAACGCTCCTGGATATTGTCGGGCGATCCGGTCGCTCGCATTGCCGAGCATTCGCGCGGGCAGGACGATGCCGCGATGACCGCGCTGTGGGACTGCACTGCAGGCGAATTCCGCTGGTATTTCGGCTGGGACGAAACCGTGATGATCCTTGAGGGTGAGGTTCACATCACCACGGAAGACGGTGTCGAGCGCACGCTGCATGCCGGTGATGTCGCCTATTTTGCCGGCGGCACCTGGGCGACATGGCGCATCGACCGCTATCTGCGCAAGGTCGCCTTTTTGCGCAAGCCGTTCCCGAAGCCTTTGACGATGGCTTATCGTCTGCGCAACCTCGTCCGGCAGGGCAACACGCAGGGCCTTGCCGCCTGAGCGCGGCCGGCCCTCACGAAAGACATTCCGCACGAAGACATCCTTGACAGAAGCCCTTGAATAGCCGTTGCGTTTGCAGGCGGGCCGACCTACATCTGTCCGCAAATCGAGCGAGGGCTGACTATGGCTGGTATCAAGAATGTTGCGGTCCAGATGGACCATGTGAAGAGCATCAACATTGCGGGCGACTCGACCTTCGCCATGAGCCTCGAGGCGCAGAACCGCGGCTACAAGCTCTTCCACTATACGCCCGAGCGGCTGAGCATGCGCGATGGCAAGATCTATGCGTCCGTCGAGCCGATGATCCTGCGTGATGTGAAGGGCGATCACTTCGAGCTCGGCGAGCCCGAGCGCGTCGATCTCTCGACCATGGACGTGGTGCTGCTGCGTCAGGATCCGCCCTTCGACATGGCCTACATTACCTCGACGCATCTGCTCGAGCGCATCCACCCGAAGACGCTCGTCGTCAACGATCCGGCCTGGGTGCGCAACTCGCCGGAAAAGATTTTCGTCACCGAATTCGCCGATCTCATGCCGAAGACGCTGATCACCCGCGATCCGGCTGAAATCCGCAGTTTCCGCGATGAGATGGGCGATATCATCCTGAAGCCGCTCTACGGCAATGGTGGCGCCGGCGTCTTTCATTCGACGCGCGACGACCGCAATCTTTCGTCGCTGCTCGAAATGTTCGGCCAGCTGTTCCGCGAGCCCTTTATTGCTCAGCAATATCTGCCTGACGTGCGCAAGGGCGACAAGCGCATCATCCTCGTCGATGGCGAGGCCGTCGGCGCGATCAATCGTGTCCCGGCCGAGCATGACGCCCGCTCCAACATGCATGTCGGTGGCCGCGCTGAAGCCACAGAGCTGACGGCGCGCGAGAAGGAAATCTGCGCCCGCATCGGACCGGCCCTGAAGGAACGCGGCTTCCTGCTCGTCGGCATCGACGTCATCGGCGACTACATGACCGAGATCAACGTCACGTCGCCGACCGGCATCCGCGAAGTCAAGCGCTTCGGCGGTGCCGATATCGCCAGCCTGCTCTGGGATGCGATCGAAGCCAAGCGGGCCTGATCGGCGGTTGCCACCACGCTTTCCCGGCTGAACAACAATATTCAGCCAGTCATCTCGATGATTTCGATATGACTGGCTGAAGCTTTTGTTCGTTCATTGTTCTTGTTTCATTCCTTGTCTTATGCCAGATTGCAACCCGAAGTTTGCTGATCGGGGCACGTAACGGCAAACGGGTTCGGCGATAGGGGATAGGGCATGGTAGCGCGCGTCAGCACGGTGGCGTTTCAGGGGATTGAAGGCGTACCCGTCGAAGTGCAGGTGATGATTGCGCCGGGCAAGGTGCTGATGCACATCGTCGGCCTGCCGGACAAGGCCGTGGCGGAAAGCCGGGAGCGGGTTCAGGCAGCACTGCACGCTTCCGGCCTCGCCTTGCCGCCGAAGAAGGTCACGGTCAATCTCGCACCGGCGGACTTGCCGAAGGAGGGCAGTCATTTCGATCTCGCCATCGCGCTCGGCCTGATGGCGGCGCTCGGCGCGATCCCGGCCGACGCTCTGTCCTCTTACACCGTCATCGGCGAACTCAATCTCGATGGCACGATCGCGCCCGTTGCCGGCGCGCTTCCCGCGGCGATCGCTGCCAATGCTATGGGCAAGGGGTTGATCTGCCCGGCCGAAAGCGGGCCGGAGGCCGCCTGGGCCGGCAAGGAGATCGATATTCTGGCGCCGCGCAGCCTGATCGCGCTCGCCAATCATTTTCGCGGCACGCAAGTTCTGTCACGGCCGGAGCCCTCTGTTCGCGCGGGTGCGACCAACCTGCCGGATCTTGCCGACATCAAGGGGCAGGAGAGCGCCAAGCGCGCCCTGGAAGTGGCCGCGGCCGGTGGTCATAATCTGCTTTTCGTCGGGCCGCCGGGTTCCGGCAAGTCGATGCTCGCCTCGCGTCTGCCGTCGATCCTGCCGCCACTGTCGACGAACGAGCTGCTGGAGGTGTCGATGATCCATTCGATCGCTGGCCAGCTTTCCGGCGGCAAGCTCTCGGATCGGCGGCCCTATCGCGCGCCGCATCATTCCGCCACCATGGCGGCACTCGTCGGCGGCGGCCTGCGCGCGAGGCCGGGCGAGGTATCGCTGGCCCATCATGGCATCCTTTTTCTTGACGAGCTGCCGGAGTTTTCGCCGCAGGCGCTCGATGCGCTGCGCCAGCCGCTGGAAACCGGCGAATGCGTTATCGCCAGAGCAAACCACCGCGTCGCCTATCCGGCCGGCATCCAGCTTGTCGCGGCAATGAACCCTTGCCGCTGCGGCATGGCCGGCGAGCCGGGCCACACCTGCGCCCGCGGGCCGCGTTGCGCCAGCGACTATCAGGGCCGCATTTCCGGCCCGTTGCTCGATCGCATCGATATCCGCATCGATGTGCCGGCAGTCTCCGCCGCCGACCTCATCCGGCCGACAGCCTCAGAGAGCAGTGCCGATGTCGCACTCCGCGTCGCCCGCGCCCGTGAACGGCAGCGGGAGCGTTTCGAGCGGGCCGGCATGAAGGATGTCAGCACTAATGCCCGCTGCTCGACGGCGATGATCGAAACCATCGCCGAGCCGGATGCCGCCGGCCTCCAATTGTTGCGCGATGCGGCCGAGAAGATGAAATTCTCCGCCCGCGGCTATCATCGCATCCTCAAGGTGGCGCGAACGCTTGCCGACCTCGACGATAAGCCCACAGTCGGGCGCATTCACCTCGCCGAAGCCATTTCCTATCGCATCGCCGGCGAGCGGCTGGCCGCTCATGCCTGAAAGTCCGAAACCGAGGCGGCGTGGTGCCGTCTCCAGACCGTCCAAATAAAAAGGGGCGCCGCAGCACCCCTTTTCTCAATCGATTGCGGCCGTAAGTTCAGCCGCCAAGTCCTTCGAATAGTGCGGTCGAGAGATAGCGCTCCGCGAAGGACGGGATGATGACAACAATCGTCTTGCCTTCGTTCTCGGGGCGCTGGCCGACCTTGATCGCCGCCGTCAGTGCCGCGCCGGAAGAAATGCCGACCGGCACGCCTTCGAGCTTGGCGACGAGCCGCGCCTGCTGGAAGGCCTCGTCATTGCTGACGGTGACCACCTCGTCGTAGACATGCGTATCGAGAATCTTCGGCGCGAAGCCGGCGCCGATGCCCTGGATCTTGTGCGGGCCGGGATTGCCGCCCGAAAGAACCGGCGAATCCGTCGGCTCGACGGCGATGACCTTGATGTCGGGCTTGCGGGCCTTCAGCACCTGGCCGACACCGGTGATCGTGCCGCCCGTGCCGATGCCGGAAACGAAGATGTCAACCTTGCCGTCGGTATCGTTCCAGATTTCCTCGGCCGTCGTCTTGCGGTGGATTTCCGGATTGGCCGGATTCTCGAACTGCTGCGGGATGATGGCATCCGGCAGGGTCGAGGCCAGTTCTTCGGCCTTGGCGATCGCGCCCTTCATGCCCTTCGGTCCCTCGGTCAGCACCAGCTCGGCACCGAGCAGCGCCAGCATCTTACGACGCTCGATCGACATGGTCTCCGGCATGGTGAGGATCAGCCGATAGCCCTTGGCGGCGGCGGCAAAGGCGAGCGCGATGCCGGTGTTGCCTGAGGTCGGCTCGATCAGCACGGTCCGGCCGGGAGCGATCTTGCCCTGGGCTTCCAAGCTCTCGATCATCGCGACGCCGATACGGTCCTTGACGGAGGCGATCGGATTGAAGAATTCGAGCTTTGCCAAGAGGTTGGCCTTGACGCCCTTCTCCTTCGCCAGCTTGTCGAGGCGGACGATCGGCGTATCGCCGATGGTCTCGGTGATCGATGCATAGACGCGGCCGCGGCCGGGTTTGCGGGTGTCGGACATGGGTAGCTCTCCCTAGTTTGGAATTATGCAATGACAATAGGATCAAACGCCCGCAGAAACCAGAGTGTGCACACGTTCCCCGCGCGAGCCACGTGAGAAAAGAATCTCCCAAAGGCCTTCTTTTGGGATGTTTTTTTCAGGCGGCGCGCGCTGCGATGAAGGCGGCGGTGGCGGCGAGAATGCTGGCAGCGACCCGGTTCAGGATTTGCAGCGCCCTCGGCTTCTTGAGAAAGGTGCGCGCCCGCGACGCCAGCAGCATATAAGGCACGAGAACGATCAGAAGAATGACGAAAGTCGCCGCCACCAGGGTCGCGTATTCGCGCAGGCCGATGCTGCCGATATCGATCAGCGTCGGCACCAGTGCGACGTAGAAAAGCATGGTCTTGGGATTGCCGAGCGTGACGAGCAGGCCCGAGAGAAAGGACATGCCGGCGTTGTTGGATTTCTTCGCCGCGATATCGGCCGCAAGCAGGCCCGCTGTCCAGAGCTTCCAGGCGATATAGCCGAGATAGAGCGCACCGGCGATCTTGATGACGATGAAGACCTCGGTGAAGGTCTGCGCCACGAAGGCGAGGCCAAGGATCACGGCCGTCAGGTAGATGGTGTCGCCGAGCACGAGCCCGAGGCCCATGAAGAAGGTCTCGCGAAAGCCGGAGCCGAGCGCCCGCGCCACGATCGCCGTAATGCCCGGGCCGGGGATGGCGGCGGCGATGAAGAGCGCGCCGCAATAGGCAAACAGGGCCGCAAGCGTCATGAAGCTTTCCTCCTGGAATGGTATTGGCTCTATCGCACCACTTCTACGTTTTCAAGCGATTGCGCCGATGCTGCGAACATATTACCAAGGCGTTAGCGACGCGTCGAAACTGCTTTGCCCAAGGATATCATGTCTTCCGCATTGCTCCTCATCGATCTTCAGAACTCCATCCTGACAGGCCTCGGCTCGCCGGATCGTCAGCCGGCCATCGATGCCGCGCTCGAGACTGTTATCGCCAAGCTTGCGGCGCTGAAGCACAGCGCCCGTGCCGCCGGCATTCCGGCCTTTATCGTCCAGCATGACGGCGCGCCGGGGCATCGGCTGGTCAAGCGCAGCGAGGGCTGGCAGCTGCGCCGGGAAATCGCGCCCGAAGCCGGCGATGTCGTCGTGCATAAGACAAGCTGCGATTCCTTTTTCGAGACGGATCTGGAGGCTAGGCTCAAGGGCCGTGGCGTCACTCATCTCATCGTCGGCGGCTGCATGACGCAGTTCTGCGTCGATACGACCGTGCGGCGTGCCGTTTCGCTGGGCTTCGATGTGACGCTGATATCAGACGGACACACCACGGCGGATATGGGCCGGCTGAGCTTCGAAGACATTGTCACCCATCACAATATGCTGCTTGACGGTTTCGATGCCGGGCCGCATGAAATCAAGCTGGTCGCATCTACCGAAATTTCCTTCTGAAGCCCTTTCCCCGCCGGAGGCTCTATGCCGCATTTGACCAGTATGATCGCCTTTGCCCTGATCGCTCTCGGCATGGTGCTGACACCCGGGCCGAATATGATCTACCTGGTGTCGCGATCGATCTCGCAGGGGCCGGCGGCGGGCCTGATCTCGCTCGGCGGCGTCGCCTGCGGCTTCCTCTTCTACATGTTCTCGGCCGCGCTCGGCATCACGGCTTTCGTCTTTGCCGTTCCCTTCGCCTATGATGCGCTGCGGCTCGCGGGTGCCGCCTATCTCGCCTGGCTTGCCTGGAATGCGCTGAAGCCGGGCGGCCGTTCCGCCTTTCAGGTGCGCGAACTACCGAAGGATAGCACGCGCCGGCTCTTCACCATGGGGCTGGTGACCAGCCTCTTGAACCCGAAGGTTGCGATCCTTTACTTGTCGCTGCTGCCGCAGTTCATCGACCCCGCCGCCGGCAGCGTCTTCACCCAGTCGCTCGTTCTCGGCTTTGCGCAGATCGTCATCAGCGTGACATTCAATGCCATCTTCGCGCTGAGCGCTGGCTGGATCGCGATGTTCCTCACCCGCCGCCCGTCCTTCGCGCTGGTGCAGCGCTGGCTGATGGGCACGGTGCTGGCCGGGCTCGCCGTGCGCATGGCGTTCGAAGCGCAGCGTTGATGCGGAGCATTTCGCTGCCGCTCGCTGCCAGCCTTTTGGCATTAGCATCGTTCTGGAGCGTCGCTTCGGCGGCGGAGACGGGCACGCAGACGATCGTCTTCATGCGTCATGGCGAAAAGCCCGAGGCCGGTCTTGGCCAATTGAGTTGCCAGGGGCTTAACCGGGCGCTCGCTTTGCCACCGGTGCTGACAAAACTCTTCGGCAAGCCGGCGGCGATCTTCGCGCCTGATCCATCGAAGCGAAAGAAGGATTCCGGCACTTCCTACGATTATATCCGGCCGCTCGCGACCATCGAACCCACGGCAATCGCCCTTGGCATGCCTGTTGATACCAGCTTCGGCTATGAGGATATCGACGATCTGAAATCCGAGCTGAAGAAACCGGCCTATGCCGGCAAGCTGATTTTCGTTGCGTGGGAGCACAAGCAGATCGTCGATCTCGCTCGCCAGCTGATGAGCGACAATGGCGGTGACGAGAAGGCCGTGCCGAAATGGCATGGCAAGGATTTCGACAGCCTCTATGTGTTGCGTATCGGCGGGAACAAGGCCACATCGGCAGCGACCTTCGAGAAGATGGCGGAAGGCCTCGATGGCCAGCCGCAGACTTGTCTGCAGCCGGCTAAATAATTCTTAGAACACCGGGCGCATGAAGCTGCGCTCGTAGCTGATGATGCAACGCGTTTCCTCGCCATAGGCAAGGGCGGCCTGGCATTCCGCATCTTCGGGTATTTTCAGCCGATATTCCTCATAGGCGGTAAGGCTCGGGAAGCTGAAGAGCGCCAATGCGATGTTGTTGGCGCCCTCATGCGGCATGAAATAGCCGTGATGCGTGCCGCCCATTTTGTTGACCAGCGGGATCCAGAGCTTGGCGTAATGCTCGAACTGGGCAAGCTTGTAAGGGTCGATGACGTAGCGCAGGTAGCAGGTGATCATTCGGCGGTCCCCTTGGAAAGATGATCGTTTCTATTCCGGGGCAGGGGGATCGTCCAGCCCAGGTTCATGCCGGCCGCAGCCCCGAGAATGATGATCGCGCCGATGATTTGTGTGGCACCAAGGACATGGCCGAAGGCGAAGCGATCGACCACGATGGCGGCGATCGGATAGACGAAGGAGAGCGCCCCGGTCAGGTGCGTTGGCAGCTTCTGGATGGCGCCGTAAAGCAGCACATACATCAATCCGGTATGGACGACGCCCATGGTGACGAGGATCGACCATCCGCCGATATCCTGGGGTGTGGCCGAGAAATTGGTGAAGGGCACCAGCATCAGGATACCCGTCGAGACCTGGATCAGCGCGATCAGATGCGGTGGCGTGCCCTTCAGCCATTTGGCAGCGATCGCCGCCAGCGCATAGAAGAATGCCGCGCCCAATGACAGCAGGATGCCGATCGCATAGCTTCCCGAGCCGGCAGCTTCGGTCGGTTTGCCTTCGACAATGACAGCCATGCCGGCAAAGGCGAGGCCCAGCCAGAAGAGCTTGGTGAAGGTGATCCGTTCGCCGAGAAACAATGCGCCAAGCCCGAGTAGCATGAAGGGCTGCGTGTTGTAGACCGTCGTGGCGATGGAAATGGAAGCGTGGGAATAGGCGGCGAAGAGCAGCAGCCAGTTGAGGACAATGGCGATCCCGCCTCCAACGGCGATGGAAAAGGTCTTGAGATTCAGAATGCCGGGACGCAGCAGGCCCATGGCCGCGCAGATGACGAGCAACGTCAGTGCGCCGAAGAAGCAGCGCCAGAAGACGACCCCGGTCACGGCTTGTCCGGACATCAGCACGAACCAGCCGATCGTGCCTGAAATCAGCATCGCTGCCGTCATTTCCACTGTGCCGCGTTTTATCTCGTTCATCACCTTGGCTCCCATCTATCGGAACCAATCATATTGCGGGCCAGGGGCAGGTGATATAAGTTTAATAAGGCAATCTTGCGCATTTACCTAATTAAACGAGGTTTTGACATGGGTGTTCCTAATGCGGCCTTGAATCTCGATGATACCGACCAGCGGATGCTCGAGGCGCTGGCGCGCAATGCTCGGATATCCTTGAAAGAGCTTGCGGAAGCAGCCGGCCTGTCGTCGCCAAGCGCGGCGGAACGGCTGCGGCGGCTGGAGGAGCGGGGCATCATTTCAGCCTTCACCGTCGATATCGCGCCGGAGGCGATCGGCTATCCGCTGCAGGCGATCGTTCGCATCCGGCCTCTGCCCGGCCAGCTGCATGTCGTCGAGCGGATCATTCAGGAGACGCCGGAGTTCATCGAATGCGACAAGGTTACCGGCGACGATTGCTTCATTGGCCGGCTGGTGGTGCGCTCCATGGGTGAGCTCGACGGCATTCTCGACAAGATCACCGAACGGGCCGAGACGAACACGTCGATGATCAAGGCGACGCCGGTCAAGCGCCGGCTGCCGCCGCTTTCGCACTAGAGCAATTCCAGGAAAAGTGCGCAGCGGTTTCCGTTGGGAATTGCGCAATCCAATAAGCCAGAGCCGCTTGACGGCTCTAGAATTCCGCCATCGGCGAAAGCATGAGCGGCCCGGCAATATCGTCTGCAGCTTTGCCGCGCACCATCAGCATCGTGTAACCCTCATAAGGCTCCAGCGATACCTCGCAATCCAGGCGATCCGGAGAAAAGCAGATCTCGATACGCTCGGGTTCGACCTCAAGTGCTGACAGTATGGTTGCCAGTGAGGGGATGGCTGGCCCCACGACATCGAGAAGCCAGAAAGTGGCGCCGTCAAACGTCCACGCGATGACCGTGTCGTTCGCAAGTGCCGTCAGGCGGATCGCGGAATTGAAAGAGGCATTCAGCAGAAACATCTCCATCTGCCTGATAACGGCAAATCGGGCGGAGACCGGCTGCCGCTCCTGTAGAAGCCTCTTGATCAGCCGCAGATCTTCAGGCGCTTCCAGGGAGAGCTGCCGGGCAGTCAAATCGGATTTCTGGAGCTTCGGAATTCGCGCGACGGAGATATGCTGCGGCAGGATGCGAAAGCCGTAACGCTCATAGAGCGCCGGCTTGTCGGTGAGCAGGAGATCGAGTTCGTAGCCTTCGGCCGCGGTTCGGGCAAAGGCGCGCTGCATGAGATCGCGATAGAGGCCGCGCCCGCGCCATTCCGGCCGCACGGCGCCGGACTGGTATCCCGCTGCCTTCACCAGCTGGCCGTTGACGATCATGGGCATCAAGAAAGCGCTGAAATTGGCGACGCAACGGCCGTCGTCATCAAAATAGCCGAACGGCATGCTTGTGGGATCAGGGCCGCCGAACTGGGCCTGCAAGCTGATGTCGATCGAGAAGGTATCCTGCAGCAAGTCGACGAGCCCCATCCAGGTGGTGGGATCACCGAAGTAGTCCTGACGCAGGGTCAGGTCATGCGCTGGCCCTGGCATCACACGCCGGTCGAGCCGAAACCGCCTGCTCCGCGTATGGTCTCGCTCACTTCGGTCGTCTCGAAGATGCGGGCCTGGATTGAGGGAGCAATGACCATCTGCGCGATGCGCATGCCGCGAGTGATTTCGAAGAGCTCTTCGCCGAGGTTGATCAGTAGCACCTTCACTTCGCCGCGGTAATCGCTGTCCACCGTGCCGGGCGAGTTCAGGCAGGTGATGCCGTGCTTATACGCAAGGCCGGAGCGCGGGCGGACTTGGCCCTCGTAGCCTTCCGGAATCTCGAAGATGAAGCCGGTGGGAACGAGTTCCCGCTTGCCGGGAAGGATCGTCAGCGTTGCGCCATCATCGACCGCTGCGCGCAGGTCCATGCCGGCAGCGCCCCTGGTCTGGTAGGCTGGCAGCTCAAGGCCTTCGCCGTGCGGCAAGCGGATGAGGTTCAGGGGCGGGCGAGTGTCGGTGTGAATGGTCATGCGGCAATAGTTTGCGCTCGAAAGCCGCAGGTCAATTGCAATTAGGCCTTTGAGTCGCTAGATACGGCCGCAATTCACAGGATTCACACGCATGGCCGAAAGTCTCGCCGAGGCGGTTTCCCGCCGCCGCACATTCGCTATTATCGCTCACCCGGACGCGGGCAAGACGACGCTCACCGAAAAGCTGCTGCTGTTCGGCGGCGCCATTCAGCTTGCCGGCGAGGTCAAGGCGAAGAAGGATCGCATGCAGACGCGATCCGACTGGATGAAGATCGAGCGCGAGCGCGGCATCTCGGTCGTGACCTCCGTCATGACCTTCGAATATGAAGGCAACGTCTTCAACATTCTCGATACGCCCGGCCACGAAGACTTCGCCGACGACACCTATCGTACGCTGACGGCCGTCGATGCCGCGGTCATGGTCATCGACGCCGCCAAGGGTATCGAGCCGCGGACGCTGAAGCTGTTCGAAGTCTGCCGCATGCGCGACATCCCGATCATCACCTTCATCAACAAGATGGACCGCGAAAGCCGCGACCCTTTCGAAATCCTCGATGAAGTCGAAGAGAAGCTGGCGCTGGATACGGCTCCGATCACCTGGCCGATCGGCCGCTCCAAGACCTTCTGCGGCTCCTATCATATTGCCGCGAACACGGTGCGCGGTTCCGATACCGAGGTCGAGGTGACCAAGGTGAACGGCCCGCAGGCTGTCGCTGATAGGCTGCCGGAGAACGAGCGTCAGGCTTTCGTCGACGAAACGGAGCTGGCGATCGAAGCCTGCCGTCCGTTCGACCGGGAATCCTTCCTCGAAGGTCACATGACTCCGGTCTTCTTCGGCTCGGCGCTGCGTAACTTCGGCGTGCGCGATCTCATCAACGCGCTCGGCGAATTCGCGCCGCCGCCGCGCGACCAGGTCGCCGATATCAGGACGGTTCACGCCACCGACGACAAGATGACGGCCTTCGTCTTCAAGATCCAGGCCAACATGGACCCGAACCATCGCGACCGCATCGCCTTTGCGCGCATCTGCTCCGGCAAGCTGGAGCGCGGCATGAAGGCGCGGCTGTCGCGCACCGGCAAGCAGCTCGGGCTCACCGCGCCGCAATTCTTCTTCGCCTCGCAGCGCCAGCTCGCCGACACCGCCTATGCCGGCGACGTCGTCGGCATTCCGAACCACGGAACGCTGCGCATCGGCGATACACTGACGGAAGGCGAATCCCTCGTCTTCCAGGGCGTGCCGAACTTCTCGCCGGAAATCCTGCGCCGCGTTCGTCTTGAAGATGCAATGAAGGCAAAGAAGCTCAAGGAAGCGCTGCAGCAGATGGCCGAAGAGGGCGTCGTGCAGCTCTTCTCGCCGGAGGACGGGTCGCCCGCCATCGTCGGTGTCGTCGGCGCCCTGCAGCTCGACGTGCTGAAGGAGCGGCTGATGGCCGAATACGGCCTGCCGGTTTCCTTCGAAATGTCGCGCTTCTCCGTCTGCCGCTGGATTTCGGCCGACCAGTCAGCCGACCTCGAGAAATTCGTCACCCAGCGCCGCGGCGATATCGCCCGCGATCTCGACGGAGATCCGGTCTTCCTCGCGCAGGACGGCTTCTCGCTGCGCTACGAGGCGGAACGTTATCCGGCTATCAAGATGGTCGCGATCAAGGAATATCACGCCGTCAAGGCGGCTTGATATCGGAGATATCTGGCCACAGGCGATCGGCCTGTGGCTCATGCCGCTACCCCTCTGCTGTATTCATCAGCTCCGCGTAGTGCGCCTCCGTGGCGTCATCCAGCGGAAACATGCATTCGACCCGCAGCTCCTGGGTCGTGACCATCTGCGGCGTTCCGACCGTCGTCACCAGCGAGAAGAATTTCAGAACATGCCCGTCCTTCGTGAAGGAGAGGGGAATGATCGGCGTATTCTCGATCGCCGGCGATGTCTGCCAGTCGGCATTCACATCGGGATAGGCGAGCAGGCTGTCGATGAGCTCCTTCGTCCGCGCATCAATGACGCGACCGACGGATTCGCGGAAGACGCGCCCCATCAGGCTTTCGGCCGTCTTGTCCCAATCCGGGATGAAGGGCCGCATGCCCGCGGGGTCGAACATCAGATGCAGAAGATTGCGCGGCTTCGGGCGTGCGTCCATATCGGTAAAGTGACCGAAGAAGCGCAGCGTCGCACTGTTGGTCATCAGGACATTCCAGTAGCGGTCCATCACGACGGCCGGAAACGGTTCGTGCTGGCGCAGCATGCGCTTCAGCGCGTTGGTAACGCCTTGCATTTCCTGATCGTCAAAACTTCCTTCGGAATAGATCGGCGCATAGCCAGCGGCGAGCAACAGGGTATTACGCTCGCGAAACGGCACATCCAGGGCATCGGCAAGACGCAACACATTCTGCCGGCCCGGCGTGCTCCTGCCGCTTTCGATAAAGCTGATTTGCCGCTGCGAAATGCCGGTGTCGAGGGAAAGCTCGAGCTGGCTCTTGCCGCGCGTGTCGCGCCATGCGCGCAGCTGCGGTCCCAGCTCGTTTGGCAATCTCAGAGCCGCGGGGGAAGAACTCATTCTGCAAAGCCTCGCTTCGTTCGTTTGGCGTGGCGGGGCCGTAATGGGCAGCCCCGCCAGCCTCGGTTTTCAGGAGAAAGCAACCGGCCCGACCGAGCCGTACCAGTGACGCACTTTCGTCGGGTCTGCCTCGTCCATGTAGAAGAAATGCGTCATGACCGGTTTGACCACCGCGTGCGTGCGGTCGTTGGGGGTCATGGTCACGGTCCCGCGGAACACTTTCAGCGATCCGGCGTCCCAGTATTCGGTGACATCATGCAATGCCGTGAAGCCGGTGTCGATGAAGGCGCGCAGGTTCCGGCGAATGGTCTCGCGCCCCTTCCAGTCGGCAATGCCGAGATTGCATATGGCGTCCTCCGCCAGGCAATCAAAGCCCTGGCCGAAGGTTTTGTCATCGATTTCCCGCCAGAAGGCGAGCAGCCATTGCGGGGCGTCTTTCTTGGTGAATGACATGGTCGTCATGGAATTCTCCCGAGCCTGCCGGTGAAGCGATGTCGTGGCCATCGACATCGCTGTCGGCTGAGCTCTCTTTGGTTGAAGGGCTGAAAGCTCTTCCTGCAAGAAGATGGTCTTTAGATACTCCAGGGCGAGCGCTGCCCTCAATTACATCAGATGTAATCAAAGCCTGCCGATTGCGTTTCAAGCCGACGTGATCGGTTCGGATGCGTTTCATTTTGGAATAGTGCCTCCGCGATGTTCCATCCGATATAGCGCTATGCCATAGTGCCGCCCCGGGGTCCCCTCGATCAGAACGAGCAGCTTTCATGATGAAATTTCTTGCGGTTCTTGCTCTGGCCTTTGTCGGCCTGATGCCGGTCGCAGCCGAGGCGCGAATCATCACCGATGCGGCCGGACGCACGGTCTCCGTGCCGGACAAGATCAACCGTATTCTCGTCGCCGGGCCGCCAGCCACCGTGCTGGTCTATGTCCTGGCGCCCGAAAAACTGGTGGGTTGGGTTCATGCACCGGATGATGCCGCCAAGGCCTACCTGATGCCATCGGTAAGGTCGTTGCCGACGATTGGGCGATTGACGGGCAAGGACGGCGCCATCAGTTCGCAGGCGGTTATCGACGCCAAGCCCGATATCATCCTCGATGCCGGCACGGTCGATCCCACCTACAAGGCGCTGGCCGACAAGGTGCAGTCCGAAACGCATATTCCCTATGTGCTTGTCGATGGCAGCTTCGCCCGCACTGCCGATACGCTTCGCGACGTCGGCGCCCTGATCGGTGTCGAAGACCGGGCCAACAAGCTTGCGGATTACGCGGATTCGGCGATCAAGGATCTGAACGAGAAGCTGGCGACGTTGCCGAACGATCCGCGCCCGCGCGTCTATTATGGCCGCGGTGCCGATGGTCTTGAATCCGGGCTGTCCGGCTCGATCAATCTCGAAATCCTCGATGCCGTGGGCACGATGAACGTCGCCGCTGCAGCCGGCAAGGGTGGGCTCACCAAGGTAACGCCGCAGCAGGTCGTCGGCTGGAATCCGGATATCATCATCGCAGAGAGCCCCGCTTTTGCCGCTTCGGTGAAGAGCGATACGCAATGGGCCGGCATCAAGGCCGTCAAGGACGGCAAGATCTTCGTGCCGCCGTCCTTGCCCTTCGGCTGGTTCGATTCCCCGCCGGGCGTCAACCGGCTGCTCGGCGTGCGCTGGATGGAGAAGCTGCTCTACCCCAAACTCTTCCGCAGCGATTTTTCCGATGATGTGAAGCAATTCTACAAGCTGTTCTATCAGGTCGATCTGACCGACGATCAGCTGGCTGCATTGCTGAAGGGCATGAAGTAACCGCTCGGGCAAGGAGGGCATTCATGGTCCGGGAAAACGAAATTCGTGAAAACGAGGTGGCTGTCGAGCCGCCTTCGACGTCCGATGCCGGTCTCACCTTTATCGGCCGTATCTCCACACCCTGGACATCGCGCATGGAAACGCCGCGCCAGGGACGCCACGACGGCCCGATCTGCCGGATCGAGATATTCGAACCCTGGGTGGCGGCGTTGAAGGGCGTGGATGTCTTCGAGCGGCTGGAAGTCCTCTACTGGCTGGATCGGTCCCGGCGCGATCTCGTGCTGCAGAGCCCGGCGAGCAACGGCAAGGTGCATGGCACCTTCTCGCTGCGCTCCCCCGTTCGGCCCAATCCCATCGGCACGTCCATCGTCAAGCTGGAGGCCGTCGAGGGTGCCGTACTGCTGGTGCGCGGCCTCGATTGCCTTGATGGCACGCCCTTGCTCGACCTGAAGCCGGATCGCACGCTGTTCAAGCCGATCGCGCCGCCGCAGCCCGGAGATTTCCAGACCGGCGACGGCGAGACGGCGCATTACTGCCAAAAACGCGATGCTTAGAGCACTTCACGGAATCGCTTTAAGCTATTGTTTCTCGCAATTCGGGTCAGAAAACCGGAGCGTACTTTTCCGTGGGGAATCGCGAGAAAGCAAAGAGATGGAACGGTTCAGAAATTCGGGAAAAACCGAACCGCTCTAAGCGGGCGTCGGAAATCGCCTCATCCAAAACCTGACTATCAGGAACAGCGAGACATATGCCACGGTGCCCACTGCGATCTTCAGAAAGAGCGCCAATATGGTCGGCATCGCCGCGAACTCAACCGCGTATTGAAGACTTAGAACCGCTGCTATCATCAGCCCGATTGAAGGGCCAATCATATGGATGGCATCCGTGATGACTTTTCGCCAATTCACTCCGACGTAACGGATCTGAATTCTGGCGGAGGTTGTCAGTGAAAAGGATGCACTCACACATTGGCTCGCCGCCAGGGCCAAAAGCCCCATCGGTGCAAAAATGATGATGAAAAGGACAGAGACAGCCGCATTGACCATGGTGACCGCCATTCTCCGGTGAATGTTGCCACTCAGCGTCAAAAGCGGTTCGGAGATATATCCTGGTGAAAGCAACAGCAGTTTCACGCACAATATGGAGACAATGATCGCGGAGGGCATCCATTTTTCGCCAAGCACGATATGGATCAGCTCGGGCGAAACCAGCATAAGCCCGAGGTAGACCGGGCTCGCGACGACAAAAAGCCAAACCAGGAATTGTCTGGCGGCGTCGGCAAGAACATTCGTTCCGTTTAATTCACCGAGGTCTCGTGCCCGCCTGAACTCTACCCAGGCAAGCGCCCTTATGGGCTCGCCCATAAGCTCCGAGATAGCGGCAACAATCCGTTCTGCGGCGCGGTAGTATCCCGCTTCCGTAACGCCAAGGAAGCCACCGACGGCCAGTGTCCCCGAATAGGAACCAAGGAAAATGATCAATCGGGTCGCAACGATATATTTCGAGAATGCTGCGACTTCCGCCACCATAGCCCGGGTTAGATGCAATCGTGGTTTTTGCCGAACGAAACAGACGGATCCAACCAAAATTACGAGCTGCGAAACGATCCGGCCGACGACGAGCGCAATGGCATGCCCTCCCATGAAGAGGCCTGTAGCTGTCACGGAGAACCCCACCACTTCGCTGACGATACGAACGACAGCTTGCGCGCGAAGCCTTCCGCAGGCGACGAGCGTGCCGTCATAGACGGTGGTTATTGCCGCAGGCAGTATCCAGCAGCTGAATATGGCCACCAGCACGCCCTCCGCCTGTTGCGCGAATGCCGTGTAGAGGACGAAGGCGCCGCCCAAGCCAACCGACGTGACCAGCACACCGCTCACGAGCGATATGCTCACGAGCTGTTCGAAGCGGTCGCGATCGTAACCCGATTTCATGATGAATTCTGCCCATCCTCCCTCTGCAAGGACGACGAGCAGAACCATGAGTGCTGACAGGAAAGCATAGAAACCAAACTCGCTCGGCATCAAGATACGGGCAGCCAGGAAGAAGGTCCCAATTTGGCTCACTTGGGATGTGATCTTTGCTGCGGCGACCCAGGATCCGTCCGCCACAACCTTCCGAAGAACGGATAGGGATTTTCCTCCTTTCATTTCCACCCCTCTCCACCGGCAAGCATGCAGGCCGCAATCGACCCGGACTGTTGCCGGCACCGCCCTTCGGACGACTTTTCCCGAATGCTAGTCATGGATTTGAAGGCTGGTTTGGCTGGCCTGCCAGGCGAAAAATAACCGAATACCTGATCTCCCAACCTCGTTCGTTTCGGTTGAGCGGTTCTCGGCTCCACCGAAGCCATGGCCATCCTTTTTTTGATTCATCGGCCAGCCAGATATCATCCTGTCGCATAAGGACAGGTTTGAAGCGAGAGCCCTTCAGCACCTTCATTTTGACGTCGAGATCAATACCGTCGATCACGAGATAGCCGCCCGGCACAACGAGCCTCATCAAATTGCGAAGGCATTTTTCCGCGAGACCATCATCCATCGGTCCCATGAAATTATTCGCAATCAGAATGTCCTGTTCGCCAATCAGATCTGCGACCTTTGGATCGGTTGCATCGGCCGTCAGCCAAGTAATGTTTTTGCGAAGTGAGTCCCAGACACGGACTGTTCCATCCGGCAGGGCTTCGACGATGCCACTGAGCTTCTCGACATCGTCGCTTGAGACTTCAGCCCGTCCGGCCGTATAAAGACCGGCCACCCCGGCCGCCTGGTCGGGACGATAAACGCCTCGCGCAGCAACCTCGACGACGCCGCTGGATATATCGAGCCCATGCGATATGAAATTCAGGTCTGGCCGCTTAGCCTTAAGCACGTATAAAGTCGAATAAAGCTCCGCCCCGGTACTGCACCCGATCGATGCCACTCGCAGCGTCGATTCCTTTGCATGATCCGATAGCGTCCCCGCGAGAACCTCCAGCAGCGGTGGGTTTCGCATGAAATGCGTGTAGTGGCTTTGAACTTTCGCAGCCTCGCGGCTGTATCGATGATAGATATATCGGCCGCTGCGATATACGAGCGTGGTCTTCATCATACCTGGCGGCATCCCTGCCCACAGAGTGCGCAGAACCCGACGCGGCATTCGGCGCATCACAACGCTTATTCCCATTACCTGATTCAGCATGGCGAAATCCCTCGTAGATGCTCGTCCGGCAACGATCCTTCGGTCGGAGCATCATTGGTGACGTGAATGAAGTTCGACGAGGCTTCGGAATTCAGCTTGGCTGGCTGCGGCGATCCAATGAAGATGTTTGGCAAACTACGGCCTTATCATCGGTCAGGCCCAACGTGGTCGCCGAGACCATAATGACGTTGGGGTACCACAAATTGACCGAGCCGGCAGAGGCTGTCGTTCCATCTTCAAGCTACAAGCGTGATTGGATCGCAGTCCGAAGCATCGAGCGCAGCACTGACTGGCTGCGCGGCTTCATAGATCATCCTATTGGGGGGACGAAGAATACTGGGGGGAATGACGGACATTAACTTCGGCCAGCCTTGGATAAAACGAACGGCTGTGAGGCGTGGGCCATGTAGGGTTGCCACAGTCGTCAGGACGCCAAAAACTAGGTACGCGACACCATAACATTTCCGTCCGCGACTATGTTTATGATCTTGCGTCGCACCAACATCTTCTGCGCTCCGGCAGGTAGCGACACGCTCGACCGAAATGGATGCAATCTGCGCATCCGGCAGCAGCGGATAGCGCTGAACCGTGGAAACCAACCGCAACTCCGGCACGATCAACATCGTCGCGATCAGGATAAACCTAATCGCCAGCTTGATCGGTTCGCGACCGAATGTGATCCGAAAAATCCCCATGCCGCATTTTTATCTTTGCCCCGAAACTGGGTCAATTTATCAGGCCAGCCGATCACAATCAGTCAAATGGGGTAGGCCTCCCTTTGTCGTTTCTCCTCCCTAAAAATCTGCAACTATCCGATGCTGCTTTGCATAATGGGGCCAAGAAACAGCAAATCGACCGTATACATTCTCTATCGTCCTAACCTCGCATACTTAGTCCACCGCAACCATGACGTCGGATGCCTTGATGACGGCATAGGCCGATGCGCCTACCGTCAGGCCGAGCTCATCGACAGCCTCGTTGGTGATCGAGGAGGTGACGATCGAGCCGTTGCCGATATCGATGCGGACATGCGCCGTCGTCGCGCCCTTGGTGATTTCGACGACCTTGCCCTTGAGACGGTTTCTTGCGCTGATTTTCATGGATGCTTCTCCCTTTTAACCGGCGCGACCATACCGCCTCAACTGGCGATGGGCCACCGAAATCCTATTCGCCCCGCGGATAGCGCTGGTTCTCTTCCAGCACGTTTAGATCCATGTGATTGCGCATGTAGCGCTCCGATGCTTTCTGCAATGGCTGATAGTCCCAGGGATAATAGGCGCCGTTGCGCAGTGCGGTGTAGACTACCCATCGCCGCGCCTGGCTTTCGCGCACGGCAGCATCGAAGTTTGAAAGGTTCCAGCGCTCCATGGCCTGTGTTGTCAGCCTGTTCAGCGTTTCCGCATAGGCTGGATTGCTCGCCAGATTGGTCAACTCCCTGGGGTCCTCCCTGAGGTCGAAGAGCATAGGCGGGTCCAACTCGCAAAGCGTCAGCTTGTAGCGGCCGTCGCGGAGACCCACGAGCGGCGCTTCGGAGCCTTCCGCGGCGTATTCCATCGGCACGGGGCTGCGGCTTCCAGTTCCGAGAGCAAGCGGCGTCAGGTCCTCGCCGTCGGTCCAGCGGCGCAGCGAGGCGATGTCGATCCCGGCAAGGGCGGCGAGAGTCGGCGTCACGTCGAGCGTCGACACCGGCTGGTCGATAAGCTTCGGCTGCCAGCCGGGAGCTGCGATCATCAGCGGCACGCGAGCCGAGCCCTCGAAGAAGTTCATCTTGAACCAGAGGCCGCGCTCGCCGAGCATGTCGCCATGGTCCGAAACGAAGAGGATGATCGTGTTGTCGGCCATCCGGCCGCGCTCGAGCGTGTCGAGAATCTCGCCGATCTTTTCATCGACATAGGAGATATTGGCGAAGTAGCCGCGGCGTGCACGGCGGATCTGCTCCGGCGTGATGTCGAAGGCGGTATGGTCGCAGGCTTTCATCAGGCGTTGCGAATGCGGATCCTGCTGATCGAAGGGGATTTCGCCGACTTCCGGGTCGAGAGCCGGGCAATCCTCATAGAGATCCCAGAAACGCCGGCGCGCGACATAAGGGTCATGCGGATGCGTGAAGCTGACGGTCAGACACCATGGCCGCTCGTCGTGTCGGCGCGAGAGATCGTAGAGCTTGCGGTTGGCGTGATAGGCAACCTCGTCGTCATACTCCATCTGGTTGGTGATCTCGGCCGTGCCCGCGCCGGTCACCGAACCAAGATTGTGATACCACCAGTCGATGCGCTCGCCGGGTTTCGTGTAGTCGGGCGTCCAGCCGAAATCGGCGGGATAGATGTCCGTCGTCAGCCGCTCCTCGAAGCCGTGCATCTGGTCCGGGCCGACGAAGTGCATCTTGCCCGACAGCGCTGTCTGGTAGCCGGCGGCGCGCAGGTGATGGGCGAAGGTCGGAATGTCGGAGCAGAATTCGGCGGCGTTGTCGTAGACACGCGTGCGGCTCGGCAACTGTCCGGACATGAAGGAAGCGCGCGCCGGCGCGCAGAGCGGGCTTGCCGTATAGCTGTTGGCAAAGCGCACGGAGCGCTTCGCCAGGGCCTTCAGCACCGGCGCATGCAGGAATTCGGCCGGGCCGTCGGGAAAGAATGTCCCGTTGAATTGATCGACCATGAGGATGAGGATATTCGGGCGGGACATGTGAGGTTATTCCTTACGATCAGAGGCCGATGGCGGTTTTGACGGCATCGAGGCCGGGCTTGCCGTCGATAGTGGTGACGCCGGCAAGCCAGGGCGTCAAGGCGTCCGGATGCGCCTTCAGCCAGGCGGTTGCCGCATCCTTGGCGCTCTGGCCACCGAGGATCGAACCCATCAGCGAATTCTCCATGCCGATATCGAAGGTCAGGTTATGAAAGAGCTTGGCGGCATTCGGGCATTGCGCCGCCCAGCCGGTGCGCGCCAGCGTATAGACTTCGGCGCCGCCGTAATTCGCGCCGAAATAGGCATCGCCGCCGGAGAGATAGGCGATCTTGAATCGCTCGTTCATGGGATGCGGCGCCCAGGCGAGGAAGACGATCGCCTGCTTGTCCTTCGAGGCGCGCTCCACTTGCGACAGCATCGCCTGCTCGCTCGATTCCACCAGTTCCCAGCCCTTCAGGCCGAAGTCGTTGGCGTCGATCATCTTTTGGATATTGGCATTGGCCGGCGCACCCGGCTCGATGCCATAGATCTTGCGGCCGAAATCGTCGCCATGCTTTTGCAGGTCGGAAAAGTCCTTGATGCCCTTGTCGGCAACATAGGTCGGGACGGCGAGCGTGAACTTCGCGCCCTGAAGATTGCGGTTCAGCACCTCCGCCGCCTTCGCCTTGTTGAGGTCGTCGACGAAGGCCTTCTGCGCCGGCATCCAGTTGCCGAGGAAGACGTCGATCTCTTTCGTCTTCATCGCCTGATAGCCGATCGGTACGGAAAGCGTCTTGATATCGGGCTCGTAGCCGAGGGCGGTCAGCAGCACGCCGGTCACGCCGTTGGTCGAGGTGATGTCGGTCCAGCCCGGATCCGAAAGATGGATCGTCTTGCAGCTTTCGCCATCGGCGCGGGCGATACCGACAAAGGAAAGAACGGAAAGAAGAGCGCCGGCGGCGAGCCGACCCATAGCAGACATGCGCATGACGATGGTTCCCTCTTGTTATTGGATTATTTTATTGAACATCACTAGAGTTCACCCTGTGAAGCGGACATTTTTCGATAGCTGCCAAAAGGAAATTTTATGGCTGAACGTTTGGTCGATCTTGGCTGGCTGCGGATATTCCTGGAGGTCGGCCGCTCTGGCAGTCTCTCCGCCGCCGCCACTGCGCTTGGGTTGACGCAACCGGCCGTCAGCTATCAAATCCGCCGCATTGAGGAGCAGATGGGCGTCGCCCTCTTTCACCGCCAGCATCGCGGCGTCGAGCTTTCGCCGGAGGGGCAGCGCCTGTTCGAGATCGTCGAAAAGGCGGTTGGCGGCGTGGACAATCTGGTGCGCAGCTTCCGCGTCGAGGCGGAGCGGCCGTCCGTTCGCCTGCGCACCGACTACGCCTTTTCCGCTCTCTGGCTGATCCCGCGCATGCACGCATTCCGGCTTGTCCATCCAGAGGTGGATATTCAGATCGTCGCCACGCAGCGATTGGATCGCGGTGCGCCTGAGAGCGGCGATATCGCCGTCTTCTTCGGCACGCGCAGCGAGTTCGGCCAATCCGCCACCTTGCTTCTGCCCGAGAAGGTGGTGCCGATCTGCACCAGAGGTTTTGCCGAACGTCACGGCCCGTTCGCCGATCCCTCGCAGCTCGCCGGTACGACGCTCATCCATCTCGATTCGGAGATGCCATCGCCCTGGTTCGACTGGGAGAGTTATCTTTCCGCATACGGCATTGGCCGAGATGCCTATGCCGGCCGAGGCGATCTGCGTTTCAACACCTATTCGCTAGTCGTGCAGGCAGCCCTCAGCGAGCAAGGTGTTGCGATCGGCTGGATGGGTCTCGTCGATTCGCTGCTTGCCGCTCGGACGCTGGTGACGGCCGGCCCGATGCTGGAAGCGCCGGAGCGCGGCTATTGGCTGCTGCCGCCATCGGCGCCGAACCCGCACGCCGAGCGGCTGGCGCAGTGGCTGCTTTCCGAGGCCACCGCGGGGCAAAGGTGAGCTATTCCGACGTGAGATCGTTAAGAAACGTCTCGCACCAGTGCGATACGTCATTCTCAAGCAGATAGTCCATCATGCCGCGCCAGCGCTCCTGACGTTCCTGCAGCGGCATGTTGATGGCGCGCGCCAGCGCGTTGGCGGTGCCGTCGACATCATAGGGGTTGACCAAAAGGGCACCCTTCAGCTTTCGCGCGGCGCCGGCAAAGCGCGAGAGCACCAGCACGCCGGGATTGTCCGGGTCCTGCGCGGCAACATATTCCTTGGCGACCAGGTTCATACCGTCGCGCAGGGGCGTCACCAGCCCGACCTTCGCGAGCCTGTAGAGACCCGCCAGGATCGGGCGGCTGATCGAGCGATTGATATAGCGGATGGGAACCCAGTCAACCGTACCGATCGCACCGTTGACCCGGCCGGCCTGCTCGGCGACCGCATTTTGCATCGCCTCGTATTCGGGGACTTCCGAGCGGGATTTCGGCGTGATCTGCAGATAGGTGATGCTGCGTTGGTGAGCGGGGTTGTTGGTGATGAAGCGTTCGAAGGCATCGATGCGCTGGGTGATGCCCTTCGAGTAGTCGAGCCGGTCGACGCCGAGGATGAGGTCGCGGCCTTCAATGCTTTGGCGCACCTTCTGCACCATGCTGTGCGATGCGGCCTTGCGGGCGAAGGCGGCAAAGCCCGCCGTCTCGATGCCGATCGAATAGGCGCCGCCGCGAAAATCATGGCCATGGGCGCTGAAATGGCCGGGGCTTTTCTCGATGCCCATGCCCTCGCGCTTCAGGCAGCCCGCGAAGTTCTCGAGATCATGGTCCGTCTGGAACCCGAGCAGGTCGTAGGAGGAAAGACCGCGCATGATCTCCTCATGCACCGGCATGGCGAGCACGACATCGGCCGGCGGCCAGGGAATGTGCAGGAAGAAGCCGATGCGGTTCTTCAACCCCATCTGCCTAAGCTCGGCGGCCAGTGGAATCAGGTGATAATCGTGAACCCAGATGATGTCGTCAGGCTCGACCAAGGGTGCCAGCCGATGGGCGAAGAAGCGGTTGACGCGGAAATAGCCGGTCATTTCCTTGCGGGCATATTCGGCAAGGTCGAGCCGGTAGTGGCAGATGGGCCAGAGCACGCGGTTGGCAAAGCCCTGATAATATTCCTCGACATCGGTCTGGGTCAGATCGGTGAGGGCATAGGTAATGTTGCCGTCCTGCGTCATCTGCAGCGGCTCAGGCTCGACCTCGCCGCTCGATTTGCCGGACCAGCCCATCCAGATGCCGCCGCGCTCGGCAAGCGCCGCCTGCAGCGCCACGGCAAGGCCGCCGGCGGCTGCCGCGCCCTTGTGGTCGGGCACGGAAACGCGGTTGGAAACGATGATGAGACGACTCAACGTAACTTCCTTTCGAGAAAGCTGAAGCAATTCCGGGAAAAGTGCGCAGCGGCTTCCGTTCGGAATTGCGAAAAAATCAGAAGCTGGAGAGCGCCGTACGGATCGATGGATTATTTGACGAGCGTTGCCAGCACGTCTCTTAAACGCGCAGGCGAGGCAATGGATGCACGCGCCAGCGTTTTTCCGTTGGTATCGCCGATGCGCACGGATTGGCCGCCGATACGGTTGGCAGCGGCAAACATCGTCTCGTCGGTCACGTCGTCACCGATCGCGACCGGACGGCGTCCTTCGAAGGGGGCTTCGGCAAGAAACGCCTCGACGGCATGTCCCTTGCTCGCGTGCGCCGGGCAGATTTCGATCACCATCTTGCCGCGCTGAAGGGTCCAGTCGGGGCCGGCTTCCTCCAGATGGCGTTGCATGGCTTCACCGATCTCGACCTCGCTTGCCGGCGCATGCCGGAAGTGAACCGCGACCGCAGCCCCCTTGTCCTCGACGATGGCGCCAGGCCAGGCCTGAGCCTCGTATGCAATGGTCTGCTTCATCGCCTGGAAGGCGGGTGGAATATGAGCCCGCCGCAGTCGTCCGCCCGCATCGCGCCGCTCCGCGCCATGCAGGCCGGCAACGGGAAAGCGGAAGGGCGCAAAAAGCGGATCGACGAATTCGATAGCGCGTCCCGTGACCAGGGCCAGCGCGCCGCCGAGCTGGCGGGAGAGCGCATGCAGCGTGCCAGGCAAATAGTCCGGAACAACGATCGCTTCCGGTCTTTCGGCAAGATCGAGCAGGGTTCCATCAATGTCGAGGAACAAGGCCCAGTCCTTCGGATACAATGAGAGTGCGGTAAGGGCCGGCTCGTTCAGCGGCCTCGGCTTGGCTTCACCCTGTTCGGGCTGTTCCTGAGAAGACATGCTGCCTTAGCTAAGGCGCTCTTCCCATTCGGCAAGGAAAAAAACGAAATTGCTTGCCGAGGTCGGCGGCAATCGCCTGGATAACGGCACCCATGAATGCAAAAGGGGCCGCCTTAAGCGACCCCCCATGAGCTTTGGCCCGTAACTGGCCTGAAGCGGCGAACGCTTCGGGAAGGTGTTGGTCAGAGCGAGGGCTGCCTCGCAACGTTCACAACCATTTCCATGCCAGATACCAAGACCGAAATCCCACTAGACATTGGATCACCTTCCTTTCGTTACGTTTCAGACAAGCCAAAGGTAGCTCAAATTCGGGCCGATGCAAGGGGGGCGATCCATTGGCGCTTCACACTTCTTGTCGCATCGAAATCTCTTCCGTTGCCAAATCTCCGGTCAAAGCCCTGTGGCATCGGGCTTCACGAAGAAAATGTTGCGATGCGAAACGTGATCGGACGAAGCGTCAAATATCTGTCATGTTGCAGATCGCGGCATGGAAAATTAAGACTTTATTACCCATTCTGCATAAACAATCGTCCAAGATTTGCCATTCTCCCGCGGGACAGGAAGACAGCGGGAATCGGAGAGAAAGACGCATGTGTCGCTGGGCAGCCTATCGTGGAGACCCCCTCTATCTGGAGGAGCTGGTGTCTTCGCCTGCCCATTCCCTGATCGAACAATCCCATTGCGCCACGCGCGCCAAGACGGCGACCAACGGTGATGGTTTCGGCATCGCCTGGTATGGCGATCGGCCGGAGCCTGGCCGCTATCGCGATATCCTGCCGGCCTGGTCCGATTGCAATCTGAAGAGCCTGGCGCGGCAGATCCGTTCGCCGCTCTTCCTCGCCCATGTCCGCGCCGCCACCGGCGGCGGCACGCGGCGCGACAATTGCCATCCCTTCGTCTTCGAGAACTGGTCGTTCCAGCACAATGGCCAGATTTCCAATTTCGACCGCCTGCGCCGGCCGATGGAAGCCATGCTTGACGACCGGTTGTTCCATGCCCGCAGCGGCACCACCGATTCCGAACTGCTCTTCCTGCTTGCGATACAGTTCGGCATGACCACCAATCCGATCGCCGCGATGGCAAAAGCCATCGGCTTTGTCGAGGGGCTGTCGCTGCATCTGACTGGCTCGGTGCTGGTGCGCTTCACGGCAGCATTCTCCGACGGCAAGTCGCTCTATGCCATCCGCTATGCGACCGACCGCAAGGCGCCGACGCTCTATGCCTCGCCCGTCGGGTCAGGCAATTGTCTGGTTTCCGAACCGCTGAACGACGATGTCGACGCCTGGCGCGAGATCCCCGATGGCAGCGCCGTCATGATCGATGATGCCGGCGTCAACGTCACGCCCTTCCAGCCGGAAGAGCGAGCAGCCGCAGAGCGCCAGCCGATAGCCGCTATTCCTGCGTAAACTGAGCTGCGATCAGTGCCGCGAGCCGTACGGCCACCTCATCCTTATCGAGATCGGGCCACTGTTCGACGCCATGGTGGCTGATGATCTTCACGCGGTTGTGTGTGCCGCCCATGATGCCGGTCGCGGGTGAGACGTCGTTGGCGACGATGAAGTCGGCACCCTTGCGCTCCAGCTTCGCGCGGGCATTGCTCTCGACATCCTGCGTCTCGGCGGCAAAGCCGACGACGAGTTTCGGCCGCTGCGTGTGGTGGCCGACCGTCTTCAGAATGTCGGGGTTTTCCGTCAGGGCCAGCGTCGGGATCGACTCGCCCGGATGCTTCTTGATCTTCTGGTCGGATGCCGAGGCGACGCGCCAGTCCGCGACCGCCGCCACCATCACGGCGATATCGGCGGGAAGGGCCGCAAGTACTGCGTCGCGCATCTCGTCCGCCCGCTCGACATGCACGACCTTGAGGCCAACCGGATCGGGTATGGTGACCGGGCCGGAGACGAGGGTCACGTCAGCGCCGAGCGCCGCAAGCGCTGCCGCAATTGCGTGGCCCTGCCGTCCCGATGAGCGGTTGGCGATATAGCGCACCGGGTCGATCGGCTCATGTGTCGGCCCCGAGGTGACGATCACCTTCTTGCCGGCAAGCGGCTTCGCGCCGTTATCCAGTCGACGCTCTATGGCTGCGACGATATCGAGCGGTTCGGCCATCCGGCCTGCGCCGCTCTCGCCGCTTTCTGCCATCTCGCCCGTCATCGGACCGACGAAGGCGATACCGTCGCCACGCAGCGTCTCGACATTGCGCTTCGTCGCCGGATGCGCCCACATCTTCGGGTTCATGGCGGGGGCGGCGAGCACAGGCCGGTCCGTGGCAAGCAATATGGTCGAGGCAAGATCGTCCGCCAGCCCGTTCGCCATCTTGGCGAGCAGATCGGCCGTCGCCGGCGCGATCAGCACGAGATCGCAGTCGCGCGCCAGCCGGATATGGCCGACATCCTGCTCATCCTGGCGCGAAAACAGATCGGTGAAGACATGGTCGGCAGCGAGAGCTCCCACGGCAAGCGGCGTGATGAACTCCTGCGCGCCCGATGTCATGACGGGCCGCACACTCGCGCCGCGTTCGCGCAGCCGGCGGATGAGATCGAGGCTCTTATAGGCCGCGATCCCGCCGGAGATGATGAGAAGGATGCGCTTTCCTGCGAGAACCATGCCTGAACCCGTCGCCTGTTCTTTTGCTCGCAAGCCTAAGCCTTTGGCGTGTCATAGGCAATCGCGGCATTCTCTCATTGCGGTTGTGAGCTGTCCTTTCTTGCCATTTCCGGCAGACGATCACATCGCCCTCACGCCCTTGTCATTTGCGCGTACCCTTGGTCTCGACAAAGGTGAACACGTTAACGACCAAAGGAGCAACGCCTTGAAACTGATGAAAGTCGCGATGATCGCCCTGCCAATCCTGGCCGCTGCCATGCCGGCCTTTGCCGAGCGCGCCTATTCGCCGCAAGAGCAGAAGAACAAGGAGATCGTTCTGGATTTCTATCAGAAGGCGCTGAACGACAAGGATTTCGACGCGGCCTCCAAATATCTCGGCAAGTACATCCAGCACAATCCGATGGCCGCCGATGGTCCCGAAGGCTTGCGTGGCTTCCTCGAATACCTGAAGAAGAACTATCCGCAGTCGAAAAGCGAGATCAAGCGCGTGATGGTCGACGGCGATTATGTGATTCTGCGCGTCCATGCCATTCGCCAGCCGGGCGATCGCGGCAGCGCCATCGTCGATATATTCCGCGTCGAAGACAACAAGATCCAGGAGCATTGGGATTCTGTCCAGCCGATCCCCGAGACGTCGAAGAACAACAATACGATGTTCTGAGTGGAAGGGCCGAAGGGAAGTAAGATCTGCGGCCTTTCTCATCCATTCAAAGCATTCCGACGACATGATCCCGCACCCATTTCTTGCTTGCGGGATGATGTCCGTATTCCGACGTTGCCGGCGCGATAATCGCGTCGGCAAAACGCCCGCTCAGGTCCGCGTGATCGACAGACCACCGTCGACGAGCGAAGCAGTACCGCTGACGAAGCTTGCGTCATCGGAGGCGAGGTAGAGGACCGAGCGTGCAATCTCTTCCGGGCCGGCAACGCGCTTCAGCGCATGCAGATTGGTGATGAAAGCCTGCTTGTCGGCGGTGTCGTTCATTTCACGGTACATATCTGTATCGACCGCGCCTGGCAGGATGGCGTTGACGCGCACATTCTGTGGGCCAAATTCGGCGGCGAGTGCTTGCGTCAGGCCGATCAGGCCGGACTTGCTGGCGGCATAGGCGGCAACGCCGGGGAAGCCGACAGTGTAGCCGACAAAGGTCGACGTGAAGATCACGGAACCGCCACCGTGCTTAACCATTTCACCAATCTGGTGCTTGGCGGCGAGAAACGACGCGGTGAGGTTGATTGCCAGCGCATCGGCAAAGCCTGCCTCCGAAACCTCGGTGCTCGGACCGGCCTCGCCGAGCGTGCCGGCATTGTTGAAGGCAATATCGAGCTTGCCATAGCGCTCGACCGCAAGGGCGACCAGCGCCTTGTGGTAGTCTTCCGAGCGCACATCGCCGGCCAGTACGGCGGCTTCACCGCCGACAGCCTTGATCTCGGCGGCAAGGCTTTCCAGCTCTGCGGCGCGGCGAGCGCCGACGACAACTTTTGCGCCTTCGGCTGCGAAGAGCTTTGCCGTGGTGCGGCCGATGCCGGAGCTGGCACCGGTGACGATTGCGACTTTTCCATTCAAGCGGTTCATTGTTCCATCTCCTGTGTGAGGATGTGTCTTTCGGTTTGTCCGATACACGGAAGATGGCCTTTTCCGATCGTTCGGATTAGTCTGTAAATAATGGAATTCGAATTCGGAATCGCCGAACGATGTTGAAAATCGAGGGGATCGTAACATTCGTGACCGTAGCAGAGGCCGGTTCGATCAGCGAGGCGGCACGGCGCCTGCGCCTGTCGAAATCCGTCGTCAGCGAGCGCCTGTCGGATATGGAGAAGGCGCTGGGGGCAACCCTGCTTCACCGTACCACGCGTAAGCTGACCCTGACGGAGGATGGCACCGCCTTTCTGCAGCGCGCGACCCGCATCGCGCAGGAGGTTCGCGAGGCCGCCGCCGATCTCGCCGAACGGCGAGGTACATTGATGGGGCCGCTGCGCATCGCCGCGCCCGTCACCTTCGGGCGCCTGCATCTGGGGCCGGCCCTCTATCCGTTTCTTGCCGAGCATCCGCAGATCGAACTGACGCTCGATCTCGACGACCGCCGGGTCGATGCCGCCTCGGATGGCTATGACGCGATCATTCGCCACGGCCTGATTGCCGACTCGCGCCTTGTCGCATGGAAGCTCGCCCGCAGCCGCCGTCTTCTCGTGGCATCGCCGGATTATCTCAGCCGTCAGGGCAAACCCGCATCGCTCTCCGATCTCGAAGATCATCGCGGTATTTTTTATACCAACCGCGGCGTCGCCGACTGGCGTTTCGAGGGGCCGGATGGCGCTGTCGTCATTCGTGCGAAGCTGGCACTCGGCGTCAACAACGGCGATGTCCTTCACGATGCAGCGATCGCCGGGCTCGGCATTGCGTTGCTGCCGGCCTTCATCGCTGACCCCTCGGTCAAGCAAGGGCGGCTTGTCGAAATCGATGTCGGCTATCGGCCCGAGCCGGAATTCATTTTCATGGCCCATCCGGAGGGGCGAAATCCCTCGGCCAAGCTCCGCGCGATGGCCGATCATCTGAAGAAGGCCTTTGGCGATCCGCCCTATTGGGAGCGGGGCACGTAACTAAGCAATCAGGCTCATAAGATTGGCGATGACGGGCGATTTCTGCGCCTTAAGACTGGCAAGGCCGAGACGCGCCACGACCGGCGGCCCATCGATCTGACGATATGCGACGCCGTCGAGCTTGATCTGCGCAATCGAAGCAGGAACGATGGAAACACCGAGATTGGCGGCGACGAGATTGACGACGGAGGGGATCTGCGGCGCTTCCTGCGTCACCACCAGCTCGAAGCCCGCCTCGCGGCAAGCCCCGACGATATCGTCATAAAGGCTGAGACCTACCATGCGCGGAAAGAGAATGAAGGGCTCGCCAGCCAGCGCCGCAATTGGCACGCGCTCCTTTTTCGCCAATGGATGATGGGCCGGCAGCGCAATCAGCATCGGCTCGTCGGCAAAGCGTTTCAGGCGTACGTCCCTAGGGTCTTCGAGGCCCGGTCTGATGAAGGCCGCGTCGATCTCGCCGCGCATCAGCCGCTCCATCAGCGCATTGGTGTTCATCTCGGTCAGCGATAGCCGCACCTCCGGCCAGTGACCCCGAAACTCGCGGATGGTTGATGTGACGATGGTGTTGAAGGCGGAGGATGCGGTGAAGCCGAGTGAGAGGCGGCCGATCTCGCCGCGATTGGCGCGCTGGGCGGCAAGCTTTGCCTTTTCCGCCGCGTCGATTGCCGTTCGCGCTTCGGCCAGAAAAGCCTCGCCGGCAGCCGTCAGCTCCGCACCATGCGGAACACGGTGGAACAGTTGCGCGCCAACCTCGTTTTCCAGATCCCGGATCTGCTGGCTGAGCGGCGGCTGGCCGATGCCGAGATTGGCGGCCGCGCGGGTGAAATTCCCCACTTCCGCAAGCGCCAGAAAATAGCGGATATGACGTAGCTCCATCGCTATCTCCAAAAGCTATTGAGATCGCCTGTTCCATATATTGGACTAATGAAGCGGACCTGACTAGATTCCGGGGCAAGAAAGGTTGGGTGCCCCCATGTTTCGCGCCGCTAGACAGCAGGCAATCACTGCTTCCGAAGTTCCGTCCAGTCCCGAATTGACACTCGTCAGGAGCGAGCCGCCGGCCGAGTCTCGCCAATTCCTGACGCGCGGCACGCCCGCCTTCCGCCGCGCGACCATCGCGCTGTTTCTCTCTGGCTTTGCCACCTTCTCGCTGCTCTATTGCGTGCAGCCGCTGATGCCGATCTTCTCTCAGGATTTCGGTGTCACGCCCGCCGCAAGCTCGCTGTCGCTGTCGCTTTCGACCGGCTTCCTGGCCTTTGCGATCTTCGGCGCCGCGGCCGTTTCCGAAAGCCTTGGCCGGCGCAGTTTGATGTTCATATCGCTGCTCGGCGCGGCCATCTGTACGATCGTCTGCGCGGTGTCTCCGAGCTGGCACATGCTGCTCGCTGTTCGTGCGCTTGAGGGCTTCCTTCTGGGCGGCGTCCCCGCCGTCGCCATGACTTATCTGGCCGAAGAGATCGAGCCGCGCGGCCTTGGCGGTGCGATGGGCCTCTATATCGCCGGCAACGCCTTTGGCGGCATGGCCGGGCGCGTCGTGACGGGTACGATCGCGGAATATCTGAGCTGGCGACCGGCGCTGGCAACGGTCGGCATTCTCGGCCTGATCGCCGCCGTCGGCTTCCTTTATCTGCTACCGCCGTCGCGCAATTTCACCCCGCGCAAGGGCTTCGATGCCGGCTTTCACGTAAAGGCCTGGGGCGGCCACTTCGGCAATCCGGCGCTGCCATTTCTCTTTGCCATCGCCTTCCTTGTCATGGGCTCCTTCGTCACGGTCTATAATTATGCCGGCTTCCGCCTGGTCGCCGCGCCTTATAATCTCAGCCAGACCGAGCTGGGCCTGATCTTCACCGCCTATCTCTTCGGCATCGTCGCCTCCTGGGCCGCGGGCCTGCTTGGTGATCGCATCGGCCATTTCATCGTGCTACCGATTGGCGTGCTGATCGCAGCGCTTGGGGCGGCGGTGACGCTCTCCAGCTCGCTGCCGCTGATCATTCTCGGCATCGTTCTGGTGACGATCGGCTTCTTCATGGCGCATTCCGTCGCCAGTGCGTTGGTGGGGCGGCTCGCCCGCGGCTTCAAGGGGCACGCCTCCTCGCTTTACCTGCTGGCCTATTATCTCGGCTCCAGCATCGCCGGTTCGCTCGGCGGCTACTTCTGGCTTGCCGATGGCTGGAATGCCGTGGTTGCCTTCATCCTCATCATGCTGGCACTATGCCTCGTCAGCGCTCTTGCCGTTGCTAGGCTGGCGCGTCGTTGAGACCGGAGGCCGCCATGATCCGCATCGACCATCTCGATCATCTGGTGCTCACGGTCGCGAGCATCGATGAGAGCTGCGATTTCTATGACCGTGTCCTCGGCATGAGTGTCGAAACCTTCGGAGAGGGCCGCAAGGCCCTGACCTTCGGCAATCAGAAGATCAACCTGCACCGCGCAGGACATGAGTTCGAGCCGAAGGCCGAGCGGCCGACACCGGGCTCCGCCGATCTCTGCTTCATCAGCACCACGCCGCTCGATGACATCATCGCTCACCTCACGGCTGAGGGCGTTGCGATCAAGGAAGGTCCCGTGCGCCGGACGGGCGCAACCGGTCCCATTCTCTCGGTCTATTTCCGAGATCCGGATCAGAATCTGATCGAAGTATCCAACAAAATTTCCTGAGATTGCTCGTCGGCCGGCGCTTCTTGACAGAGCATTGTTGCGGCTTATATTAAACCAATAAGTTAATTAACTACTTGGTTTACGAAATTCCATGGACACATTGAGCACTACCCTTTCCGCCTTGGCTGACCCGACCCGCCGGGCAATCCTGGCGCGGCTGGCGAATGGCGAGGCATCCGTTTCCGAACTGGCCAAACCTTTCGACATGTCGCTGGTCGCTGTCTCCAAGCATCTGAAGGTGCTGGAAAAGGCCGGCCTGATTTCGAAGGGGAGGGAGGCCCAATGGCGGCCCTGCCGGCTGGAGCCGAAGCCGCTCCGGCAGGTGGATGACTGGCTGGAGAGTTACCGCCAGTTCTGGAACGACAATCTCGATCGCCTGGAAGCCTACGCGGCACTATTGCAAAAGGGAGGAAAGAATGAACCCAGCAACTGAGGGCGGCAGCTTGCGCCCACCGCGCGAGATTGTGCTGACCCGCGATATTGCCGCGCCGCGCGCCCTCTTGTTTCGCCTCTGGACGGAGCCGGAACATCTGATGCGCTGGTGGGGACCGCAGACCACGACTGCCTCGTCGGTCTCCGTCGACCTGCGGGAGGGCGGCGCCTGGCGGCATTGCATTCTGACGCAGGAGGGCAGGGAGTATTGGAGCCACGGTCGCTATCTGGAGATCGCCCCGCCCGAGCGCCTCGTCTTCACCTTCGCCTGGGAGAATCAGGATGGAAAACCCGGCCACCCGATGCAGGTGACTGTGGAATTTCAAGAGCTTGGCGAGAAGACGCGCCTCGTCTTCCGCAAGGTCCAGCTGCCCGACGATACCGAACTCAGATTGCAGACCGGCGGCTGGGAGCAGGCTCTCGACAAATACGTCGCCTACGCAGAAGCCACCTCAAGGGAAGGATTGGAGTGATGAAGAAGACCTATCATGGAAGCTGCCATTGCGGCGCCGTCGCTTACGAAGCCGATCTCGATCTGCAGGGCGGCACCTTCAAATGCAACTGCTCGATCTGCAAGAAGAAGCGCAATTGGCTGGCCGTCGCCACACCCGCCGATTTCCGGCTGACATCGGGCGAGGGCAGCATCGGCGAATACCAGTTCGGCCCGCGCATCCTGCATCACCTCTTCTGCAAGACCTGCGGCATCAGCTCCTTCAACTGGGGTGAAAACCCTGCACTCGGCGGCAAGTTTTATGCGATTAGCGTCAGCTGCCTGGACGATACGACCGACGAGGAACTCGCCTCGCTTCCTGTGGGATATTTCGACGGCCGCGACGATCGCTTCGATCATGCCCCGGAGGAAACGCGCTATCTCTAGAGCATTTCCAGGAAAAGTGCGTAGCGGTTTTCCGTCCGGAATGCGTAAAGGAATAATAAGCTGGAGCATTTCAGCGATTCGAAGAAAAGCGGAAATGCTCTAGCCGCTCGGCAAGGACTCCCAGTCCTCGAAACGCAGCTGTCGAATGCGCTGAAATTCCCTGACATTGTGCGTCACGAGGATCAGATCGCGGGCGATTGCCTGGCCTGCGATCAGAACGTCATAGGCGCCGATCGGTGTGCCAAGGGAAGCACGAATTTCACCGGCCACACGGGCATCTTCCTTGTCGAAATCCAGCGTCTCGAACTGAAGAGCTTCCACACGCGCAAGGTTCTCGGCAACACGCTGGCCTTTGTAAGCGCCATAGAACAGTTCGTGCGCAACGATGGCCGGAATGGCAAAGTCCTGCGGTTTGTGTCTGCGAAGTTCACTCATGAAGCCGGAGTGTCCCTTCATCAAGGCGATGACGGCATTGCTGTCGAGCAGATACTTCACTTGAAAATATCCAGCTCGGGGCGCTGCTGCTCAGCCGGCTCTTCCTCGGTCGCTTCCACGAAGTCTTGATCGACCGGCCCAGTGATCGCTTCCAGCCAATCCCAATCTTCCGCGATCGGCTCCAGAATGATTGATTTCCCTGCCGGCGGATGCGCACTTCTTCGCCGTCGATACGGAATTCCTTCGGCAAGCGTACGGCCTGCGAGCGGCCGGACCAGAAGATTTTTGCGGTGTCCATGCCATAACTCCTTTGAGATATGACATTGATATATAGCAACGGCGCGGCGATTTCAATTCCAGGCGTTACGATCTGGCCTTCACCGCCAGCCAGATGACATGACGCGCGCCTGTCTTGCCGTTGGCGCGCGTATTGACCACTTCGGCTGCAAAGCCGCTGTCGCGCAAGCGTTTCGTGAAACGCTCGTCAGGTCCTGAAGACCAGACCGCGAGCACTCCACCGGGCCGCAGCGCATCGCGCGCTGCCTTGAGGCCCTGATAGTCGTAGAGCCCGTCATTGGCCTCTGACGTAATGCCATCCGGGCCGTTGTCGACATCGAGCAGAATGGCGTCGTAGGCCGCCTTGCGGGCGCGGATGAGCGGGCGCACGTCGCCCTCGTGAATGGAGACTCGCGGGTCATCAAGGCAGCCGTCGAAAACCGTCGCCATCGGCCCGCGTGCCCAGGTCACAACAGCCGGAACCAGTTCTGCGACAGTAACCTTCGCGTCCGCACCGAGTTCGCCAAGCGCCGCGCGCAAGGTAAAGCCCATGCCGAGGCCGCCGATCAGTATGTGCGGCGTCTTCACGCCCTTGATCTTCTCGCAGGAAAGCGTGGCAAGCGCGCGCTCAGAGCCGGAAAGGCGGCTATTCATCAGCTCGTTGGTGCCGAGCATGATGGAAAATTCCTGGCCGCGCTGCTTCAGGCGCAGCTCGCCGCCGCCAGGGATTTTCGCAGTGTCGAGCAGGGTCCAGGGGATCACGGGCAACTCTCCAAAGCAATTCCGGGAAAAGCTTATAGCGGCTTTACGTCCGGAATTGCGTGTACAACAGGTCGTTACGAATTGCCCGGGACCATAGTCTTTCAGAATGGGTAAGAACAGACGCGCTTATCCCAAACGGATATAGGGCACATCCTTTTTCGCAACTTCGTCCAGCGCTTCCTCATAGCCGGCATCGGCGTAGCGCATCACGCCGAGCGCGGTGTCGTTGGTCAGCGCGTGATCGAGCCGTTCGTCGGCGGCGGCCGTGCCGTCGGCGACCACGGTGACGCCGCAGCTCGTCATATAGCCGGCATAGCCGCCGCCGCCGGAGTGGACGACGACGAGATCAGCCATGGACGAGCAGAGCATCATGGCGTCGATCAGCGGCCAGTCGGCGATAGCGTCGGAGCCATCCTTCATGCCCTCTGTCATGATGTTCGGATGTGCCATGGCGCCGGCATCGAGGTGGTCGCGTGAAAACGCGATCGGACCTTTGAGCTCGCCGCTTGCGACAAGTTCGTTGACACGGCGGGCAAGTGCGGTGCGCTCGCCATGGCCGAGCCAGGCAATACGGGCCGGCAAGCCTTCGAAGGGCACGTGCTCGCGGGCAAGCTTGATCCAGTTGGTGATGATCTTGTTGTCCGGGAACATTTCCAGAAGTAGATCGTCGATGCGGGCAATGTCGCTTTCCTCGCCCGAGAGCGCCATCCAGCGGAACGGACCGATGGCGCGGCAGAAGAGCGGGCGCAGATAGGCTTCGGTGAAGATCGGGATATCGAAGGCGTTGGCGACGCCGCCTTCCTTCGCCTGCGTGCGGATCAGATTGCCGTTGTCGAAGACTTCGGAGCCCTTTTTCTGGAAGTCCAGCATGGCCTTCACATGTTCAACGATCGAGGCGCGGCTTGCTGCCATCAGCTGGCCCTGACCGTCGTCGCGGAGATCCTTGACTTGGCTGAGGCTCATGCCCTTCGGCACGTAGCCGTAGACGAGGTCGTGGGCGGAGGTCTGGTCGGTGACGATATCGGGCACGATGCCGCGGCGTGCAATCTCGGGATATATCTCGGCTGCATTGCCGACGAGGCCTACGGAAAGCGCTCGCTTTTCCTTGACGGCCGCGTCGATCATCGCCAGCGCGGAATCGAGGTCCGGGGCGATTTCCTGCAGGTAGCCGATTTCCTGGCGCTTCCTGGCGCGCTCCGCATCGATATCGACGCAGAGGATCGCGGCACCCGCCATGCGGCCGGCGAGTGGCTGCGCGCCGCCCATGCCGCCGAGACCGGCCGTCAGTACGAAACGACCGAAGAGATCGCCGCCGAACCGGCGCTCGGCGATGCGCATGAAGATTTCGTAGGTGCCCTGGATCACGCCCTGGCTGCCGATATACTGCCAGGCGCCGGCTGTGAGGCCACCCCAGCAGATCAGCCCCTTGCGCTGCAGCTCGTAGAACACCTCGGCCTTCGCCCATTGCCCGACGATGTTGCAGTTCGCCATGATGACGAGCGGCGCCTTGTCATGCGTGCGGATGAGGCCGATCGGCTTGCCGGACTGGATGAGCAGGGTCTGGTTCTCATCCATTTCGGTCAGCGCCTTGACGATGCCCTTATGCGCCGCCCAATTGCGGGCAGCCTTGCCGAGGGCTGCGTAGACGACAAGGTTGTCGGGATCTTCGCCGACCGAGAGCACGTTTTCGAGCAGGCGCAGCAGGGCCTCCTGCCGCCAACCCTTGGCACGCAGCTCCGGGCCGCCCGGAATGGGGAATTTCGGGTGACGTGGATTGGCTTTCGGCATGGATTTCCCTTCCCTATTTTCTTTGTTGTTTCGGTGGCCCGGCTATTTCGGCGGCAGGCCTTCGACGAAGTCCAGCGCGGCCAGAAGCAGCCGCTTGCGCAGCATGTCGTTGCCATAGGCTTCCGGCCCCGCACGCAGCCACCCCTTCATCTCGCGGCCGCCCATCAACATGGTTTTGACGTCATGCTGCTCCAGCGCCCAGGCATCGTTGCCCTTGCCAAGGCGGATCAGCATCCCGTCGTCACGGGCGCCGCATAGGAGATGACCGTTGAGCAGAAAGGCCCAGCCGCCGAACATCGCTTTCCCGCTGAGCCCGGGTCGTTCCCCGAGTTCCTCTCTCAGCAATTCCTCGAGACCAGCATCACGGGCCATTCAAGCCTCCTGCGTTTTTCAGCCTTTCTTGCCGGCCAGCGCGTATTTGGCGATTTCGATCCCCATCGCCTTTTCGACGGAGGGGTAGACCGTGGGGTCGAGCACGCTGGCAGAGAGCGGAATGATATCCATAGGCACATGCAGGATGAAAACCTTCATGCCCTCGTGCAGCTGGCCGACGCTCAAGGGCTCGCCTTCCGGCGACAGCGTGGTGATGACGGAGGGGAAGGTCGCGAGCCGCTTGCCGCCGGTATCCTCGACGGCCATGTACTCGTTCATCACGTGCATGACGACGGCCTTGTCGCCTGAGCCTACAGTGACTGTGCCGATATCGAAGGCTTCCTTCGTGTAGACGACGTCCTTCTTGGTGATCATGCCTTCAGCCAGGATATGGCCGCCGGTGGTCTTGCAGATGGCGTCGATGACGGCACTGCCGCCCTTCTTTTCCGCCTCGATGATCGCTTCGCCGAGCGAAAGCGCCATGGAAATGCCGCCGAGCGCCGCGTGCGTGCGGACGTAAGAAGCGCGCAAGGGGTTGCGGCAGGAGGCGATGAAGCCGCCCGACTGGTCGGAGGCCGCGCGCAGGATCGGCGAAATCTTCGCCGTCGCACCCTTCACGACCAGCTCGATATAGCGATTCTCGGCGCGATTGCCGCCGACGGCGGTCTGGATCATCTGCTCAGGCGAACCCGCCATGCCGATCGAGCCCATGTCACCCGTCGGATGGGCGCGGATGTCACCCACAGCGTCCACCACCTTCGTACCGAGGATCGCCGATGGCAGCCAGCCGTTCAGCGTCGAGGACTTGCCGTTCTGGCCGATGATCAGGCCGGAAAGCTTCTCGCCAAGCTCGTCCTGCAGCAGCTGCGCGGCCTTCACGTAATCGATGCCCTGCATTTCCCAGGGGGTCGTGGAGGCCGGAGCGCCGATGGCGGCAGCTGTGGCGATCCAGTCGTTGTCGTTAAGCTCGTCGATCGACACCAGCTCCGGCTTGCCGACATTGACGGCCGCATAGCCGAGCATGCGGCCGTGATCGGCCCAGCCGCCACCGCCTGCGGCGTAAACGGAGCCGCCCTTGACGGCCGCTTCCACATCCTTGGCAACGAGTACGCGTCCCATTGACTACTCCCGGTTCTGTTTGAGGTTCTTATCCATGTCGCGCACCGCTTCGAAAAGAACGGCGGCGCCCATGGCGATGTCGTCATTCTCGGCCCACTCCTCGGCGCAATGGCTGCGGCCTTCCTTGCAGGGCACGAAGATCATGGCGGCAGGGGCGACCTTGGCGATCCAGGCCGTGTCATGGCCGGCGCCGGAGGCCATGCGGCGATGCTTGGCGCCGACCGTCTCGCAGGCGCGCTCGAGCGTTTCGAGCAGCACCGGCGCGCCCGGCGTCGGCATGTTGTCGGAGACGCGCACCGGCGTATTGATCGTCACGCCGTAATCGGCGGCAATGGTCTTCACCTCGCCGTCGATCCAGGTGAGGAAATCCTCCATGTCGCTGCGGATTTCGGCACGGCCGTCGATCAGCAGAACGACCTTCGAGGGTACGACATTGGCGGCATTCGGCTCGATGCGGAATTCGCCGACGGTCGCGGCGAAATGGCCCGGCGTCTTTGCCTGCTCGGCGGCGCGTTGGCGAATGTCAAGGACCAATCGCGAGGCCGCCACCAGCGCATCCGCGCGGCGATCCATCGGCGTCGTGCCGGCGTGATCGGCGCGACCTTCCACGGTGATTTCGATGCGGGTGATGCCGGCGATCGCGGTGACGATGCCGATATCCTTGTTCTCGGCTTCCAGCACCGGACCCTGCTCGATATGCAGCTCCAGAAAACCGGCGAGATCCGGGCGCTTCTGGGAGAGCAGCACCGAAGGATCGCCGCCGACTTCGGCAATGCCCTGCGACAGCGTGCGGTCGCCGCTCATGCGGGAAAGCCACGCCTCGGGAATCTGTCCGGTCATGCCGCGGCTGCCGATGCAAGAGACGCCGAAGATGCTGACTTCCTCGGCGAGGAAATCGACGATCTCCAGATCGTGGTCGAGTTCGATGCCGCGATCCTTCAAGGAGCGCGCGACTTCAAGTGCCGCGATCGTGCCGGCAATGCCGTCGAAGCGGCCGCCATCGGGAACGGTGTCGGAATGCGAGCCGACAAGGATCGTGCCGAGGCCCGGCTTGGCGCCTGCGCGCCGGCCGATCAGATTGCCGGCGGCATCGATCCGGGTCTCAAGCCCCGCCGCCTTCATCCGCGCGTCGATATAGGCGCGCCCTTCAAGGAAAAGCGGGGAGAAGGCGCGGCGTGTCCAGGGATGGCCCGGATCGGTGATGCCGGCGAGCGCATCGATATCCTCGGCGATACGATCGGCGTTGACGGGCAGGTTGTGGCGCTTGGGGTCGGTCATCGGGCTGCATCTCCGGCAAGAATTTGGCGAGGCAAGGGACGGACAAAGCTGCCGGAGCCGGGTTCGGCCAGCACCTTCTGTCCCTCGGTAATCTGCTTGCCTCTAAGATAGGCGGCGGACACAGTCCAGGGCAGGCGGATGCCGTTATAGGGGCTCCAGCCGACGACGTTGTTGCCGCTCGCCGCTGCGTCATAAACCATTTCGCGCGGCTCCAGCACGACGATGTCGGCATCCTTGCCCGGCGTCAGCGCGCCCTTGACGTGGTCGAGGCGGAAATGCCTGGCCGGGTTTTCCGCCATCAGCTTCGCGGCCCAGGTGAGCGGCACGCCGCGTTCCAGAGCACCCTTGACGAAGAGCGGCACCATGACCTCCAGTCCCGGCACGCCGGAAGCGTTTGCCAGCATGTCCGGATTGGTCTTGCGGTTTTCCGACCAGCTGACGTGGTCGGTCGAGACGAGCCAGACATTGCCCTCCGCCACTTTGCGCCACAAGGTTTCCACTTCGGCGCGCGGGCGGATGGGCGGATTGATTTTCGCCTTGCCGCCGAGACGCCGCACATCGTTTTCCTCGTCGAGCGTCAGGTAATGGATGCAGCATTCGACTGTCGCTTCGAAGCCGTCGCGGCGATAGGCGCGGGCGATGTCGTAGCCGCGGCCGAGCGAGCAATGCACGACATGCGCCGGGCAGCCGGTATCTGCACCCGTCTCGAAGATCGTATGCATGGCGAGAAGCTCGGTAATTGGCGGGCGGGAAAGGCCGTGGGCGCGGTAGTCGGTAACACCGCTTACCTTCACCTGCTCCATATAGGTGCGCACCGCTTCGTCATCCTCGTTGTGGACGCCGGCGGTCAGGCCCGTTGGCGCGATTGCGGCGAAGCAGGCATCAAGCAGGGCAGGCGGAATGCGCGGAAAGCGCTTCGGATCGGTACCGAAGGTGGAGAATTTGAAGGCGGCGACACCGGCCTCGACCATCTCGGCGATACGCGCCGGGCCTTCTTCGGGATCGACCGTGCCGTAGAGGGCGAAGTCGACGCGCGATTGCGGCGCGGCATGGTCGATCTTCTTCTTCACCGATGCTGCCGAGCAGACGAGATTGCCTTCGTCATAGGGCATATCGACGATGGTGGTCACGCCGCCAGCGGCTGCCGAACGCGTTGACCAGATGAAATCCTCCTGATCCTTCTGGGACAGGGAGTGGGTTTGCGCGTCGATCGCGCCAGGCAGGATCAGCGCCTTGCCGAGTAGATGCCGCTCGCGGGCAGCCGGCGGCACGCCGATGCCCACCTCGGCGATCTTGCCGTCGCTGACGGCGACATAGCCGGCTTCCACGATGCGTCCAGGCAAAACCACGGTGCCTTGCAGAACTAGATCGAAATCGGCCATGTGCATTCTCTCCGCCGGTCGGTTGGTTCAGATGGCAACGGTGTCGTGATAAAGCCGCTCTTCGACCCGCTCCAGCGAGCCGAGCGCAAAGAAATCATCATAGGCGATGATGGGCTTATGGGCGATCAATTCCGAAACGAACGCCTCTGAGGCCAGTTCCTCCTCGATCGCCTCGACTTCGGCCGAAAGGGGACGGTCGACGACATAGAAATCCGCATGTTTGCGCACGACGTCGTAGAGCATGCGCGCGACACCTTCCGGCTTGTCGCCGAGAATATCCATGGCTTGGGCTGACAACAGCGCTTCGAGCGCCGCCAGGCGTTTCAGCGCCCGCATCTGCCGCTCGAAACGCTCGATGACGAGCGGCAGGAAGGCAGCCTCGTCTTCCATCCCGGCGGCAACTACCAGCGACTGGGCCGAGACCGGATTGGACATGGACAGAACGCGCGAGAAGATTTCGCCTGCCAGCTTGATGATCGGGCCGAAACCGGTCGCGATCTTTCCTTCCGGAACGAGATTGACCGGCAGGCCGCGACGCTGACCATTGCCGAGCAGGACGCAGCGATTGAAGGCATTGCGCGCGGCGTGGGCCATGCAGATGACGGCTGCTTCGAGAAGCACGGTGACATCCAGCGGAAGGGAGCCACCCGAGGTCATCACACGCCCGTCGACGATGACAGGATTGTCGTCCGAACGGCCGGTGGCGGCGAGGATCTTGTGGCCTGCCGTGAGCAGGTTTTCGATGACGGCGCCAAAGACCTGGGCAATCATGCGCAGGCTCAGCGGGTCCTGCACATGGGTTGCGACCGGCCAGGGCCATTCGTCCGAGGCATTGCAGAGCCAAGCGCCGATCAGAGCTTCGCGGGCAGTGCCGACATGGCGCACCGAAATCCAGGGATCGCGCGAAGCGCCGAGCGCGCCGGCCGCCATCATACCGGTCGCAAGCAGGACGCGGATCGACGCGGCGGCATTGCGGGTTGTCTCGGCAGCGGCCGCAAAGCTGACGGCATTGACGCTGAGCGAAGCGAGGCTGTCGCGCGGCATCATCCTTACGGGAGCGATGCCGGCAGCATCGAAGGCATCGGCCGCCTGCATGCGACGGCCGCGATAGACTGCTTCACCAACGCCCGTCAGAACTGCGCCGATCTGCCCCATCAGGCCGATATCGGCGCAGCCGATCGAGCCGGTGCGGCGGACGACGGGAATGACGTCGGCGCTGAGAAGCTGCAGATAGGCCTGGATCAGTTCCTGCGAGCATCCGACCTGGCCGGTGAGAGCAGTGTTGACCCGGATCGCCATGGCATTGCGGACGACCGACATGGAAAAGGGTGCGCCGGTGCCGAAGTGATGGGCGCGCACGAGGCCGAGATTGAAGGCATCGAGATCTTCGGGAGACCACTCGACATCCTTCATGGCGCCGACGCCGGTGGTGGAGCCATAGACGGGCATGCCGGATTGGATCGTGCTTTCAAGAACGCTGCGCGCCAGCCGCACCCGCGCCATGCCGGTTTCCGATGCCGAGGGCAGGGCGACACCCGCCCCGATCCGCACCAGGTCGCTGAACCCAAGGGGTTGCCCGGTGAGTTCGATGCCGGCTCTCTGACGCTCCATGTCTTTTGTTCTCCTTTTTCGCAAGGCTATGCGAGCCTTATCGCCAATGGGATATCCCAAATGGCGAACACCTCGATAGACGGCATAGGACTAAATTTTGGAGCGAGTTCAGCCGCCGCGCAACTCTGTGTTTGCGCGGGTCCAGCACTTCGACGAAACGCGGTGGGCTTTGCGGGTTAGCTCACATGCCAGGCGATGTAGAGCAGCGTCAGCGCAATCACCCATAGCGCGAAACGACCGGAGCGGCTGTGCTTGGCTTCAGCCTTGCCGATCGCTTCCGCCGTCTGCGGATCGAAGCGCAGGCCGTTTTCGCTCATGTGCAGGAGTTCGTGATGGAACTTCTCGGTCTTGGCGGCGATTTCGGGTGCCGCTTCGGCAAGCTTCACCGCGGCCTTCAAGCCGTCCTTCAGGTCGGTCATGATCCGCTTGGGGCCGAGATTGGTGCGGATCCAGTCGCCGACCACCGGTTCCGATGCTTTCCACATGTTGAAGCGCGGATTGAGCATGCGCGACACGCCCTCGACCACCACCATGGTCTTCTGCAGCATCACCAGTTCGGGCCGTGTTTCCATGTCGAAGAGTTCGGTCACTTCAAACAGCAGGGTCAGAAGCTTGCCCATGGAGATCGTCTCGGCCGGCTGTCCATGGATCGGCTCGCCGATCGCGCGGATGGCCTGGGCGAAGCTCTCTGTATTGTGATGGGCGGGCACATAGCCGGCCTCGAAATGCACCTCTGCGACGCGGACATAGTCGCGGGTAATGAAGCCGTAGAGGATTTCGGCGAGGAAGCGGCGCTCCTTCTTGCCTAGACGGCCGACAATGCCCATGTCGACGGCGACGATCATGCCGGCCGCATCGACGAAGAGGTTGCCGGGATGCATGTCGGCATGGAAGAAGCCGTCGCGCAGCGTATGGCGGAGGAAGGACTGGATCAGCGCGTCGGCGAGCATGTTGAGGTCGTGGCCGGCGGCCTTCAGCCCCTCGACGTCGGACATCTTCACGCCGTCGATCCACTCCATGGTGATGACGTCGCGCCCCGTGCGTTCCCAATCCACCTTCGGAACGCGGAAGCCCGGATCCTTCTCGGTATTTTCGGCAATTTCCGAGAGCGCGGCCGCTTCCAGCCGCAGATCCATCTCGACCTTCGTGGTCTGCTCGAGCGTCTTCGTCACTTCCACCGGCCGAAGACGACGGCTGGAAGGCATGAAACGCTCCTGCAGCCGCGAGACGAGATACATCGCTCTGATATCGTTGGAAAAACGTTGGCGCACGCCCGGCCGTATCACCTTGACGGCAACGCGCTTGCGGCCTTCGGCCGTGTCGACCTCCGCCGGATGTACCTGTGCTATCGAAGCTGCTGCAATCGGCTCGCCGAAGCTGGCATAGAGATCGTCGATCCGCCGGCCAAGCGAAGACTCGATGGCTGCGGTTGCAGTCTCATGCGGGAAGAAGGCCATCCGGTCCTGAAGCTTCGACAGGTCGTTTGCCATGTCGACACCGACGACGTCGGGCCGGGTCGCCAGAAATTGGCCGATCTTCACATAGGAGGGGCCGAGCCGTTCCACCGCCTGCGCCAGCCGGTCGCTACGCGCCTGGCTCTTCGCCTTCCTGCGCGCAAAGATGCTGACGAAGGATTTGGCGAGGCTGACGGAGGGTGGCAACCCTTCCGACGGCAGCGCCATGACCACGCCTTCGCGCACGAGCACCCAGCCGACCCGGATCAGGCCGAAATATGCGCTGAAAGCACTCATAGAGCAGTTCCAGGAAAAGTGCGTAGCGGTTTTTCGTCAGGAATTGCGTCAAAACAAAAAGATAGAGCCTCAAGGTCTCGGAAAGCGGAGGCCATAAGCCGCATCGCATGGCTTGACATCATGCTTCAGAGCTTCCAGCCGGAGTGCAGCGCGGCGATGCCGCCGGTATAATTGGTGAAGCTCACGCGCGAGAAGCCGGCCTCGCGGATCATCGTCGCGAAGTCCTGCTGGTTCGGGAACTTGCGGATCGATTCCACCAGATACTGATAGGGCTCGGCATCGCCTGTGATCGCCTTGCCGAATTTCGGAATGGCGTTGAAGGACCAGGCGTCGTAAACGCGGTCGAGCAGCGGCAGATCGACTTCGGAGAATTCGAGCACGAGCAGCCGGCCGCCGCGCTTCAGCACGCGATAGGCTTCCTTCAGCGCGACATCAATACGCGGCACGTTGCGGATGCCGAAAGCGATCGTATAGGCGTCGAAGGAATTCGGCTCGAAGGGCAGTTCCTCGGCATTCGCCTCGACGAAGGTGAGGTTGTCCGAAAGCTTCTTCTTTTCCGCGCGCTCGGCGCCGACGGCAAGCATCGAGCCGTTGATGTCGAGCACGGTCGCATGCGCGAGCCGGTTCGAGGCTTCCACGATGCGAAAAGCGATATCGCCCGTGCCGCCCGCCACGTCGAGCAGCCTATAGGACGGATCCTTGCGGGGGTTGAGCGCCGCAACCATCGCATCCTTCCAGGCGCGATGCATGCCCATGGACATGACGTCGTTCATGACGTCGTAGCGCTTGGCGACCTTATGGAACACCTCGTTGACGAGGCCCTGCTTTTCGCCATCGGCCACTTCGCGGAAGCCATAGGATGTTTCCATGCCGCCATCGGCGGAGGTGCGGCTTTCTGCCATCGGCTCAACTCCGTTACGCTACAGCGCCGCGCGTCATATGTGATGCGCAAGGTCGCCGTAACACATTAAATCGTCTACATAATTTCAATTTTAGATCGATTCCGATCCAAGGAATTATGCAGTATTCCGCGGCGGACCATAGCGAAATCGCGATTGCCACGCTATCTCATCAGCCAGATCACCAGCCGCGATGCTTTGGGCTATAGCCCAGATCATAAGCGGTTGAAACATAAAGATGGATAGCCATGCCGGAATTACCAGAGGTCGAAACGGTCAGACGCGGGCTGGCGCCCTCCATGGAAGGTGCTGTTCTCAGGGAACTGGAACTGCGCCGCAACGATCTGCGCTTTCCTTTCCCCGCCGATTTCGCCCGGCATGTTTCGGGCCGCGGCATCACGTCGCTGTCGCGCCGCGCCAAGTACCTGCTGATCGATCTGGAAGATGGCAAGACCATCATCGCGCATCTCGGCATGTCCGGCTCGTTCCGGGTGGAGGCAGGGGCGGCGGAGACACCCGGAACCTTCCATCATCCACGCTCCAAGGACGAGAAACACGATCATGTCGTCTTCCATCTGACAGCCGGCAGCGGCAATGCGCGCGTCATCTATAATGACCCGCGCCGCTTCGGCTTCATGGACATCGTCAGGCGGGCCGATATGGCCACGCATCCCTTCTTCCGCGATCTCGGTCCGGAACCCACGGGTAATGAACTCGGCGCTGATTACCTGGCTAAGCGTTTTCTTGGCAAGGCGCAGCCACTGAAAAGCGCATTGCTCGACCAGAAGAATATCGCCGGCCTTGGCAATATATATGTGTGCGAGGCGCTGTGGCGCTCCCACCTGTCGCCGCTGCGCGCCGCTGGCACGCTGGTTACGGATACCGGCAAGCCGACCGAAGCGCTGCTGACGCTGGTCGAGGCGATCCGGGAGGTCATTGCCGATGCGATCGCCGCAGGTGGCTCGTCGTTGCGCGATCATATTCAGACGGACGGTTCGCTCGGCTATTTCCAGCATTCCTTTTCCGTCTATGATCGTGAGGCGCAGCCTTGCAGTACGCCCGGTTGCGGCGGTACGGTCAGCCGCATCGTCCAGGCGGGGCGCTCTTCTTTCTACTGCGCCTCCTGCCAGGGCTGATTGAAGGGCCAAGCTGTTTTAAAGGGCCAAAGCTGATTTAACGGGAGAGAGAAGTGGCTTACGAAACCCTCATCGTCGAAACACATGGTGCCGTCGGTCTCGTCAGGATCAATCGGCCGCAGGCGCTGAATGCGCTGAACTCAACCGTCCTCTCCGAGCTGAAGCAGGCCTATGCCGCTTTTCATCTCGATGATGCCATCGGAGCGATCGTGCTCACCGGTTCGGAAAAAGCCTTTGCCGCCGGCGCCGATATCAAGGAAATGCAGTCGCTCGATTTCGTCGACGCCTATAAGAATGACCTCTTCAGCGGCTGGGCCGAGATCGCCAATGCCCGCAAGCCCGTCATCGCGGCGGTCAGCGGCTTTGCGCTCGGCGGCGGCTGCGAAGTGGCGATGATGTGCGATTTCATCATCGCTTCGGAAACCGCCAAATTCGGCCAGCCGGAAATTACGCTCGGCGTCATTCCCGGCATGGGCGGCTCCCAGCGACTCACACGTGCCGTCGGCAAGGCGAAGGCGATGGATCTGGTGTTGACCGGCCGGATGATGGATGCGGCAGAGGCGGAGCGTGCAGGTCTCGTGGCGCGCGTCGTGCCGGCAGACAAGCTCTTGGACGAGGCGCTGGCCGCCGCCGCCAAGATCGCATCGCTGTCGCGGCCTTCGGTGCTGATGGCCAAGGAAGCGGTCAACCGGGCTTTCGAAACCACGCTCGAGGAGGGACTGCGGTTCGAGCGCCGCCTGTTCCATAGCCTGTTTGCCACGGAGGATCAGAAGGAGGGCATGGCGGCCTTCGTCGAGAAGCGCAAGCCGTCCTTCAAGAACCGCTAGGGGCCGGGATTGAGGAATTACGCGGGTTTGGCGAGAATCCGCGTTGACGCCGCGGCTCATTCCGGTTATATGCCCGCCACAGTTTGGAAAGCCGCTCTGGTTTTCCGCAATTGCTCCCGCATTGCTGGATGAAGTGGCCGCAGGGCCCGCGCTGCAACGATGGAGTTTTGTTCGAATTCTAAGAGAGGCATACATGGCCAATACTACCTCGGCGAAAAAAGCGACCCGCAAGATCGCCCGCCGCACCGATGTCAACAAGGCTCGTCGCTCGCGCGTTCGCACGTTCGTTCGCCAGGTCGAAGAAGCCATCGCATCGGGTGATGCAGATCGCGCAAAGGCAGCTTTCGTTGCTGCTCAGCCGGAGCTGGCTCGCGCAGCCACCAAGGGCGTGCTTCACGCCAACACCGCTTCCCGCAAGGTTTCGCGTCTTGCCAAGCGTGTGAAGGCTCTTTCGGCCCCGACTGCATAATCTTTCGTTAACGATTTAATCGTTAGAGTTAAGCCCGGCCCTCGCGCCGGGCTTTTTGGATTCGGCCAAAAAAATGCCGCATTGCCAAAAATGGCCGGCCGATCATGTCATTGACGTGACAGAAATATACCTTTGGAAACAAGGGCTTGCGGCAGGATATCCCAGCGCTGGGTGATCTGCATGACGCATTGCCGGCTCACAACTGAGTCAAGGGATTTTTTATTTTTTTTCTTTTGAAAGCTGTGGGAATCGCGCTCGGCAGGAATCTCTTTGATTCAACAGCGATTCTTTTTTGAAGGGCTTGTGACAGTCAAAAATGACCTCCCGAGTCAATGGCTGCCTCTTAATTTTGTGTAAAATTCATCGTTGATATCTGCCTTCGATCCTGCCTAAATGCTTTTCAACAAGGGGCGCGGATCTCACCTTAAACAGCTTCGGCAAACATCGTCGCTTAGGACGGTGTGGGTGGTTTTGTCTCTTGTAACGGAGCAGTTCAGTTTCGTTTTTTCAAACAGTTGACGAGTAAAAACCGGAAGCGGCAGCGCTTGCGGAACGAGGAAGCTTGTCTGTCCTTTGCGGCCCAATTTATTGGCGTGGCTGCAGGGAGGGGAGAAAAATTGACAGCCGTCGGGGCATTCAGTCGGAATACGAGGGCCGATTGATGCTCCGGTTACAGACGCCGGGACGAGAACAGCTTTGAAGAGCGGTTTTCGCCACAGTGCTTCTGTAAAGCCCGCTGGCCGGGCGTGGCTGATGAACCGGTATGCGGCGCAGCTTGAGACAACGAGCGTGACCGTCATGCCATGGCGAAGAACCAAGGGCGGCAGTGAAGTGCTCTCGCCCTATAAAGAGACTGTGGAAGGCGGCACTATATGCAGATACATACGAGGACGACGGGTGCGTTGGAAAATGGGGACAATGCGCAGGCGTTCGGTGCGGTTTGCTTAGAAGCGGCGGGGGAAAAGGGTGACGTGGCGCAAAGTAATTTGTTCGAGCGCGTCAGCGCGCGCTTGAAAGCTCAGGTCGGACCCGATGTCTATGCCAGCTGGTTTGCGCGGCTCAAGCTTCATTCGGTATCGAAGAGCGTCGTTCGTCTCACGGTCCCGACGACTTTTCTGAAGTCATGGATCAACAATCGCTATCTCGACCTGATTACCAGCCTGTTCCAGGCTGAGGATGCCGAGATACTCAAAGTCGAAATTCTGGTGCGCACTGCGACCCGGCAGGGCGCGAAGCCATGCGCCGACGAGCAGCCGGCCGTGCCGGATCAAGCGGCTGTCGCTCCGATCCGTCGCGCCGTCGCTCAGCCAGCCGGTCAGGTTGTTGCCCAGGCCGTGGGTGCAGCTGCGGCTGCGCGGCCCGCAACGGCAGGTGCGCCGCTTTTCGGCTCTCCGCTCGATTCCCGCTTCACTTTCGATACTTTCGTCGAAGGCGGCTCGAACCGTGTTAGCCTGGCAGCGGCTAAGACTATCGCTGAAGCCGGCTCCGGCGCGGTGCGCTTCAACCCGCTCTTCGTCCATGCAACGGTCGGTCTCGGCAAGACTCATCTGCTGCAGGCGATCGCCAATGCAGCCGTGCAGAACCCGCGCGGCCTGCGGGTCGTCTATCTGACGGCGGAATACTTCATGTGGCGCTTCGCAACCGCGATCCGCGACAATGACGCGCTGACGCTGAAGGACTCGCTACGCAACATCGACCTGCTCATCATCGACGACATGCAGTTCCTGCAGGGCAAGATGATCCAGCACGAGTTCTGCCATCTCCTGAACATGCTGCTCGACAGTGCCAAGCAGGTCGTCGTTGCTGCTGATCGCGCTCCCTGGGAGCTGGAATCGCTCGACCCGCGCGTGCGTTCGCGCCTGCAGGGCGGCGTGGCGATCGAAGTCGAGGCACCGGACTATGAAATGCGCCTTGAGATCCTCAAGCGCCGCCTCGATGCTGCCCGTCAGGACGATCCGTCGCTGGAAATACCGGCGGAGATCCTCTCGCATGTCGCCCGCAATGTGACCGCCAGCGGCCGCGAGCTGGAAGGAGCCTTCAACCAGCTCATCTTCCGTCGCTCCTTCGAGCCGAACCTGACGGTTGAGCGTGTCGACGAGCTGCTTGCGCATCTGGTTGGTTCCGGCGAACCGCGCCGTGTCCGCATCGAGGACATCCAGCGCATCGTTGCACGTCACTACAATGTCTCGCGCCAGGAACTGGTCTCGAACCGCCGCACGCGCGTCATCGTCAAGCCGCGCCAGATCGCCATGTATCTGTCGAAGACGCTCACGCCGCGCTCCTTCCCGGAGATCGGCCGTCGCTTCGGTGGTCGTGACCACACGACCGTGCTGCATGCGGTGCGCAAGATCGAGGAACTGATTTCCGGCGATAGCAAGCTGTCGCATGAGATCGAGCTGCTGAAGCGCCTCATCAACGAATAAGCCGACCGATCGGCTTCACTATACAGTCTACGGCCGGCTTGATCGCCGGCCGTTTCTTTTGGGATGATAGCCGGAACGAAAGCACGGCTACGCCGGCGGCGTCGTGCGCGAGACCTCGGAAAACAGCCAGGCCCGCAGCGCCGCGATTGCCGGCCTTTCCAGCGCACCCGGCTGATAGACGAGATGATAGGCGAGTGCGCTCGCAAATCCGGTCGGGAAGGGCGCAACGAGCGTGCCTTCAGCCAGTTCCTGCTCCACGAAGGACCGGCGCATCAAGGCGATGCCGAGACCTGCTTTCATGGCGTGGTAGGCACCCATGCCGTCCGTGAAGACCGGCCCATGCATGGCATCCACCTGCGTCGCCCCGACGGCCTGCAGCCAGAGCTCCCAGTCGCGCCGATAGACATCGTGGATCAACGTCAGTGTGGCGAGATCGTTGACCGCAGGGGAGGGGCCGAGTGCCGCCGCCATCTCCGGCGTACAGACCGGAACATATTCGTCATCGAGGAATCTCTCGCTTGCCAGCCCCTCGTAGCCGCCGAGGCCGTGACGAATGGCGATGTCGATCCCATCTCGGTGGAAGTCCATGATGCGGTAGGAAGCGCTGATGCGCAGATCGATATCGGGATGCGCCTCCTCGAAGCGTCGCAGCCGCGGCACCAGCCAATGTGTGGCAAAGCCGGCAGTGCAGGTAAGGGTCAGCACTGTATCCTTGGAGCGCATTGCGAGAGCCGCCGTTGCCTCTCGGATGAGCCGGAAAGCCGTCCGCATCGTCGCGAAATATTCGGCTCCATCAGTCGTTAAGGCGAGGCTGCGTGCCCGGCGCTCGAAAAGCCGCACGCCGAGCGCGCTTTCGAGGTCGCGGATCTGCAGGCTGATGGCACCCGGCGTCACATGCAGCTCGTTTGCGGCAAGCGTCATGCTCAGGTGCCGGGCGGAGGCTTCGAAGGCGCGCAGCGCCGAAAGGGATGGCAGTTGATCCATGATGATTGAGTTCAACTAAATCATTGTTCGAAAAAGACTCGTTTGTCAGAGCCTCGAAATCGCGAGATTATTGCAACAATTCTGATGGTTGGCAATGATATCAGGCAAAGCAGTAGGTAAGTAAAACTCAATCAGTAAGATGCTGGAGATGGTCTCATGTCACAGAAATCCATGGGCGCAGTCGAGTGGGGCATGCTGGTCGCTCTGTCCATTCTTTGGGGCGGCTCCTTCTTGTTCAACGGCATTCTGGTGCGCGAGCTTCCGCCCTTCACCATCGTCACCGCGCGTGTCGCGATCGCCGCCATTGCGCTGCATGTCATCGTGCGTGCAACGGGGCACGCCATGCCGAAAGATCGTCAGACCTGGCTCGCCTTCTTCGGCATGGGCTTCCTCAACAATGTCATTCCGTTCCTGCTGATCGTCTGGGGGCAGACGCATATCGCGAGTGGGCTCGCCTCGATCCTCAACGCCACCACGCCGCTCTTTGCCGTCGTCGTGGCCCACTTCCTGACCGAGGATGAGAAGATGACAGGCAATCGCCTGATCGGCGTCATCGTCGGCTTTGCCGGCGTGGCCCTGATGATCGGCCCATCGGTGCTCGCAAGCCTCGGTTCGAACGTGCTGGCACAGCTTGCCGTGCTGGGCGCCGCTTTCAGCTATTCGCTGGCCGGCATATTCGGTCGGCGTTTCCGCCGCATGGGGCTCGCACCGATCATTCCTGCCGCCGGTCAGGTCACCGGCTCGGCCATTCTGCTGCTGCCGATCGCGCTCTTCGCGGATCGCCCCTGGACGCTGGCAATGCCGTCGACCGAGACCTGGCTGGCGCTCGCCGGCCTGGCAATCCTGTCGACCGCTGTCGCCTATGTGCTGTTTTTCCGCATCCTTGCGACGGCCGGCGCCACCAACCTGATGCTGGTGACCTTCCTCATCCCCGTCAGCGCGATCCTGCTGGGTGCGCTCATCCTTGGCGAGAGCCTGCAGCCGAAGCATTTCATCGGCATGGCGCTAATCGCGGTCGGCCTTGCGGCAATCGATGGACGTCTCTTCACCCTCCCCTCGAGGGGGAGGGTCGGCACGTAGTGCCGGGGTGGGGTGATCTCGGTAAGAGCTGAGACACCCTCAAGGGGGACGTAGTCAGCAGGCGAGATCGGCGACGACCGAATCGAGAACCAGCATTCCCGCCGGCGTGCAGCGCAGGCGGGAATTGCCGATCCGCTCTATGAAACCGTGTTCCAGTAAAAATGCCTCGCGCTGCGGATCGGGGTCACGGCCGGAAAGCTGCTGCCAGCGGGCGAGATCGACGCCTTCGCGCAGCCGCAGTCCCATCAGCAGCAATTCGTCGGCCTGCTCATCGAACCCAAGCATTTCCTGGTCGACCATGCCGTGACCATCGCGCTCGACCATCTCGAGCCAGCTTTCCGGTTTGCGCTCGGTGGCGGTTGCCAGCTTTTGCGGTCCACGGGTCAGGCGGCCGTGGGCGCCGGGGCCGATGCCGGCATAGTCGCCGTAACGCCAGTAGGTGAGGTTATGACGGCTTTCGGCGCCGGGACGGGCGTGGTTGGAAACCTCGTAGGCTGGCATGCCCTCGCGCTCGGTAATCTCCTGCGTCGCTTCATAGAGCAGCGCCGACTGGTCGCCGTCGGGCACAATCAGCTTGCCGGCCTTGTGCAGGCCGTAGAAAGGCGTGCCTTCCTCGATGGTCAATTGATAGAGCGAGAGATGATCGACCGCATAGGAGATCGCCTCCTTCAGCTCGCGCTCCCATTCCTCGACCGTCTGGTTCGGCCGGGCATAGATGAGATCGAAGGACATGCGCGGAAAGATTTCGCGCGCCAGCCTGATCGCCTTCAGCGCATCGGCGACATCGTGCAGGCGGCCGAGGAACTTCAGGTCGCGGTCGTTCAGCGCCTGCACGCCCATCGAGACGCGGTTGACCCCAGCCGCGCGATAGCCGCGAAAGCGTTCCGCCTCGACGCTGGAGGGATTGGCCTCCATTGTGATTTCGATGCCGTCAGGCATGTGCCAGGTCCTGGCGATGCCGTCGAGGATCGCACCCACCGTCTCTGGCTTCATCAGCGAAGGCGTGCCGCCGCCGAGGAAGACGCTGGTCACCGTCTTCGGACCGCTGATCATCCGCATCGTCGCCATTTCCTTCAGAAAGGCAGCGGCGAAACGCTCCTGATCGACAGGCTGATGGCGGACATGGCTGTTGAAATCGCAATAGGGACACTTGGCCGCGCAGAAGGGCCAATGCACATACACGCCGAAACCGGGTTCGCCGGTATCGGGCAGCAATTGCGCTCCGCGCATCAGATCCTCGGTATCCACGATTTCCACGAACTAAGCTTGCGCCTCCAGGCAGGTTTCGACAAAGATCTTGAAGGCGCGGGCACGATGCGAGAGCGCCTGCTCATCGCCCGGCTTCCAGCCATGCTTCTGCTCGGCGCTCATTTCGCCGAACGTGGTCTCGTATCCCTGCGGCTGGAAGACCGGATCGTAGCCGAAGCCCTGGGTGCCGCGCGGCGGCCAGACGACGGTGCCTTCGACTTCGCCGCGGAAAAGCTCGGTATGTCCATCCGGCCAGGCAAGGCAGAGTACGCTGACGAAGCGGGCCGTGCGGCTCTCCGGTGAGGCGGCGCCAGCCTTCTCAAGCGCGGTCTCAACCTTCTGCATTGCCATGGCGAAGTCGCGCGTGCCATCAGCCGTTTCGGCCCAGTTGGCGGTATAGACGCCGGGATCGCCGCCAAGCGCATCGATCACCAGGCCGGAATCGTCGGAGAGCGCCGGCAGGCCGGAAGCATTCGCAGAGGCAAGCGCCTTGATCGTCGCATTTTCCTCGAAAGTCGTGCCCGTCTCGTCCGGCTCGATGAAGTTGAGATCGGCAGCGGACTTGGCGGCAAAGCCGAGAGGGCCGATGAGATCGCGAATTTCCTGGATCTTGCCGGCATTATGGCTGGCGACGACGATGGTCTTGGTATCGAGCTTGCGCATGTCTTGTCCTGTCAAAGGCCCCAGATGCGGGGCTCGGCGCATTCCAGGCTGTTGCCGGCCGGATCGCGGAAATAGATCGATCGGCCGCCATTCGGCCAGTGAAAATCGGCTTCGATATCGACACCGGCAGCCTTCAGCTTCTGCGCCATGGCCTCGATCTCGTTGCCATCGACGCGGAAGCACACGTGACCATGCCCCTTCGTGCCATGCGGCGGCACGGGCAAGGCACCCGGTTCGTGCGGCTTCACCGTTTCCCCGCTGTTGAAGATCAAGAGCACGCCCGGCCCGCAACGATAAAAGACGTGGCGATTGCCGCCCCGCGAAATCTTCTGCAGTCCGAGTACGTCACCATAGAAAGCCTCGGCCGCATCGAGATCGTCCGCATAGAGTGCGGTTTCAAGGACGCCTGCGAGGGCCGGATCAGCCATTCAAAATATCCTCAGGCGATGGCCTGCTTCTGCAGCTCCACCAGCTCGGCGATGCCGTTCTTGGCCAGATGCATCAGCGTGGCGAATTCCTCTTCGCTAAAGGGTGCGCCTTCAGCCGTTCCCTGGATCTCGACGATGCCGCCCTTGCCCGTCATGACGAAATTGGCGTCGGTTTCGGCCGAGGAATCCTCGAGATAGTCGAGGTCGATGACGGGCTGGTTGGCGAAGATGCCGCAGGAGATGGCGGCGATGTGATCCTTCAGCACACGCTCGACCTTCACCATGTTGCGGCTTTCCATCCACTTCAGGCAGTCGTAAAGCGCAATCCAGCCGCCGGTGATCGAGGCCGTGCGCGTGCCGCCATCTGCCTGGATGACGTCGCAATCGACCGTGATCTGGCGCTCGCCCAGTTCCTTGAGGTCGACGACGGCGCGCAGCGACCGGCCGATGAGGCGCTGGATTTCCTGCGTGCGACCGCCCTGCTTGCCGGCGGCTGCCTCGCGCTTCATGCGCTCGCCCGTCGCGCGCGGCAGCATGCCGTATTCGGCCGTGACCCAGCCCTTGCCGCTGTTGCGCAGCCATGGCGGCGTCTTGTCTTCCAGGCTTGCCGTGCAGAGCACATGCGTATCGCCGAATTTCACCAGGCAGGAGCCTTCCGCATGCTTGGAAAAATTGCGCTCGAACGATACCTTGCGCATCTGGTCGGTTTTTCTGCCTGAAGGCCGCATTCCACTCTCCTGAAAGTTCGTTGACCGCTTCTACGACCCACAGGCCGCTTTTGCAAAGGAAAAGCAGGCTGGAAAGCCCCTCGGCAGCCATGGCGACATTTTTCCCTTTTGCCATTGCTAACTGAATGATTATATTTTGGCTAAGGCTCAACGGAATGGATCTGACAGCGAAATGGTATTCACGACATCGTCGGTCTCGGATGTCATTGCTGCACTGGACGAACGCTCCAAGGAAATCTTCCGCCGCATCGTCGAAGGCTATCTGGAAAATGGCGAGCCATTGGGTTCGCGCAATCTTTCACGCCTGTTGCCGATGTCCTTGTCGCCGGCCTCGGTGCGCAATGTCATGAGCGATCTGGAAGAGCTGGGGCTCATCTACTCGCCGCATGTGAGTGCCGGCCGATTGCCGACCCAGGTGGGCCTGCGCTTCTTCGTCGATGCCTTCATGCAGGTCGGCGATCTCTCTGCCGAAGACCGCGCCAATATCGATCGGCAGGTGCGCGGCAGCAATCGCGACCAGCCAGTGGAATCGATGATGTCGGAGGCAAGCCGGGTGCTTTCGGGCATTTCACGCGGTGCCGGCTTGGTCATCACCTCGAAGAGCGATCCGGTGCTCAAGCATGTGGAGTTCATCCGGCTGGAACCGACCAAGGCGCTTGCCGTGCTCGTCGGCGATCACGATCAGGTGGAAAACCGCATCATCGAACTACCGGCCGGCACCACATCGTCGCAACTGACGGAAGCAGCCAATTTTCTCAATGCCCACATGACCGGCCAGACAATGCCGGAATTGCGGCGGCAGTTGCAAAGTCTCAAGGAGAGCGTGCGTCAGGAGCTGGATAGCCTCTCCCATCAGCTGGTCGAGCGTGGCATTGCCGTCTGGTCCGGCGGCGATGATGACGGCAAGCCAACGCAGCTCATCGTGCGCGGCCACTCCAATTTGCTCGCCGAAATCGGCGGTGTGGAGGATCTGGATCGCCTGCGCCTGCTTTTCGACGATCTGGAGAAGAAGGACAGCCTGATCGAGATCCTCAATCTCGCCGAAAGCGGCCCGGGCGTGCGCATCTTCATCGGCTCGGAAAACAAGCTCTTCTCGCTGTCCGGCTCGTCGCTGATCGTCGCGCCCTATCGCGACGAGGACGATCGCATCGTCGGTGCTGTCGGCGTCATCGGCCCGACGCGGCTGAATTATGCCCGCATCGTGCCCATGGTCGACTATACGGCCCAGCTGATTTCGCGGCTGACCCGGCCGGGGATCTGACGAGACGGATCTGACGGGCGACGGTCAATCGGGAAGCAGCATCCCCGATCCGCCCATTTCCGCCGGGAGATCCTTCTGCTTCGGCAGCCCGTCGCTCAGGTGCAGCACTGTCGTTTCATAGTTGACGTGCAGCGCCGGCTGGAAATCGAGGCCGGGCAGGACGGCGGCATAGACATCGGTCACGCCCCACAGCGGATGCTCGGTCAGCAGATGACCGCCGCAGACCGTGCACCATTTGCGCACGCTCTTCTCGGTCTTTTGGTAGCTGCCGATCTTGTCCGTGCCCTTGGTGACTTGAACGGCTTCCGGCGGCCAGAGCGAGAAGGCATTGACCGGTCCCGCCGACCATTCGCGGCAGGAATCGCAATGACAGTAACCCATCGCCATTGGCTCGCCGTCGACTGCAATTTCCACTGCGCCACAGAAACACTTGCCTGAAAGGGATTTGCCATTAGACATTGATGTCACCCCACGCTGTGCTGAGATGCACTTCAGCATACCACCGGGGAGGAGGGCTGAACAGTCGACGTCGCGAATGGTAGCCAGGAGCGGGGTGGTGTATTGCCATCGCCGCAAAGCCGCGAATTGGCTGTTCTTCTCGACAAAGCCTTGATTTTTTCCAACCAAACCTCGATATCGGGCACATCCAAAGACCAAGCAATTCGGAGACCGTCATGACCGACGAAACGACAAAAACCGGACCTGACGCCACGGCGGCTGACACGTCAGCGGATTTCGCGCAAAACGCAGCGGAAACCGTCGATGCGGCAGAACCGTTTCAGCCAGATCCGGTTGAGCTGCTGAAGGCCGAGAACGGCGAACTGCGCGATCGCTACTTGCGCCTCGCTGCCGAGATGGACAACCTCCGTCGCCGCACCGAGCGCGATGTGAAGGATGCAAAGTCCTATTCCGTGGCAAGCTTTGCCCGCGACATGCTTTCGGTGGCAGATAATCTGCGCCGCACGCTGGATGCCATCCCGGCTGAAGCGCGCGCCGGCGCCGATGCCGGCCTGAAGACGCTGATCGAAGGTGTCGAGATGACCGAGCGTTCCATGCTGTCGGCTCTCGAGCGTCACGGCGTACGCCAGCTCGAACCGGTCGGACAGAAGTTCGATCCCAATTTCCATCAGGCTATGTTCGAAGTGCCCAATCCCGAGGTGCCGAACAACACGGTGGTCCAGGTCGTCCAGGCCGGTTTCGCCATTGGCGATCGCGTTCTGCGTCCGGCCATGGTCGGTGTCGCCAAGGGCGGCCCGAAGATCGTGGAAAATGCCGAGCAGGGTGCCAACAGCCCGCTGGATGAAAAAGACGCCTGATCCTTTTCAGGCGATGGCAAAAGAAAAGAGCCGGATGATTTCAGATCATCCGGCTCTTATTTTTGCCTTGGTCCGATGCAATCCAATCCGTCAAAGCATGTCGCGCAAAAGTGGGCAGCGGTCTTGCGACAACGACGCACCTTAAGCGGCGTTCGATGCCTGCTCTTCGTTGAGGAATGCGTAAATGGCGGAGGCGGAATCGGTGGCGCGCAGCTTCGCGACCAGATCCTGGTCTCGCAAAACGCGGGCGATGCGGGAGAGTGCCTTCAAGTGGTCGGCGCCTGCGCCTTCCGGCGCGAGCAGCAGAAAGACGAGGTCGACGGGCTGGTCGTCCAGCGCCTCGAAATCGACAGGCGCTTCAAGGCGCGCGAAAATGCCGGCAATGGACTTGATGCTGGCAAGCTTGCCGTGCGGAATGGCGATGCCGTTGCCGACGCCGGTGGAGCCCAGGCGCTCTCGCTGCAGCACGACGTCGAAGATTTCACGCTCGGGCAGTCCGGTCAGCTTGGAGGCTTTGGCGGCCAACTCCTGAAGCAGTTGTTTTTTGGAATTTGCCTTCAAGGCGGGGATGATCGCATCTTGCTGTAGCAAATCTGCCAATGCCATTCTCTTTATCCTTCGTGTCGCCGAGAGCCGATGACGGGCAAGCGGCGGCCAGCTGCGATGATGCGCAGCCGCCGCTTATCTTCTATTCTCAGCCTTTGATATTGGCCGCGTCGATCCAGCCAATGTTACCGTCCTGTCGGCGGTAGACGATGTTCAAGTGTTCGTTGCCGGGGCTGCGGAACAGCAGTAGCGGCTCGTCGGTCATGTCGAGCGCCATCACGGCAGTCGCCACCGACATGGTCTTCAATTGCTTCGTGCTCTCTGCGACGATCGCCGGCGCGAAATCGGCAGGAATCTCCTCGTCGTCATCCGGAACGCCGTCCATGACGGTATAGGCGACTTCTGCCTGTCCGTTGACGTGGTTGCCGGCCTGATGGTCCTTGAGTTTGCGCTTGTAGCGGCGCAGGCGCTTTTCGATGCGCTCGGATGCTGCATCGAAAGCAAGCTGCGGGTCCATGGCTTCGCCGGCAGCATGCAACACGACGCCGCTATCGAGGTGAAGCTTGCAATCGGCCGCGAAGCGCGAACTGGACTTGTGTACAGTTACCTGACCTGAATACCCCCCGTCGAAGTACTTGGTCACGGCCATACCGATCTGGTCTTCTATCCGCTGGCGGAAGGAGTCACCAATTTCCATATGTTTACCGGAGACACGCACACTCATGGAGTTTCCCTTCTTGTAGTGGTTATTGCGCGTATCAGTTTACGCCAAGCCTCAAGCTCATCCAAGCACTTCACGCAGTCAAAGGCAAATTGCGTATATCGACCGCCTTTTGGATGGTGGGGATAAGTTTCATGGTCGTGCTGTCCTGCAGCGATTGCGGCGGGCTTCTAGCCTTGCCACATGGGAAAGTCAACTGCGTCTTAACCGGCCGTTAGGAGTTCAGCAGCCTGTGGTTGAAGGGCGTCAGCCATCAGAAACCAGAGACTTTGGCCAACGCCCGCTTTTCCCGGCGCCGTTGCACGGAGGAGGGAATGTTCATGGCTTCGCGGTACTTTGCAACCGTGCGGCGAGCAAGCTCTATCCCGCCCTTCTTCAGCGTATCGACGATATCGTCGTCGGACAGAACCGCATCCGGACTCTCGTTCGAGATCAGCAGGCGGATCTTGTGGCGCACGGCTTCCGCGGAGTGGCTGTCTCCGCCCTCGACCGCGCCGATCGAAACCGTGAAGAAATATTTGAGCTCGAACAGCCCGCGCGGCGTCAACATGTATTTGTTCGATGTCACACGGCTGACCGTCGACTCATGCATCTTGATGGCGTCCGCCACAGTTTTCAGGTTGAGCGGCCGCAGATGGTCGACGCCATGCAGCAGGAACGCATCCTGTTGCCGCACGATCTCGCTTGCCACTTTCATGATCGTCTTGGCGCGCTGGTCCAGACTGCGGGTCAGCCAATTGGCGTTCTGCAGGCATTCCGACAGGAAGGCGTGGTCTTGGCTGGTCTTGGAGACGGAGGCGAAATAGGACTGGCTCACCAATACCCGCGGCAGCGCATCGGGATTGAGCTCCACCAGCCAGCTCCCGTCTGCGGAGGGGCGCACGACGATATCGGGCATGATCGCTTCCGATATGTCGGTCTCGAAGCCGCTGCCGGGCTTCGGATTGAGCTGGCGGATTTCCGCCATCATGTCGAGCAGGTCTTCCTCATCGACGCCGCAGAGCCGTTTCAGCGTGGCAAAATCGCGCCGAGCGAGCAGCTCGAGATTTTCGATCAGCCGCTCCATGGCGGGATCGAAGCGATCCTTCTGCCGGAGCTGGATCGCCAGGCATTCGCTGAGAGAACGGGCAAAGACGCCGGGCGGATCGAGTTGCTGCAGGGCCTCCAGCACGCGCTCGATGTCGGCAAGCGTCGCACCGAGGCGTTCGGCCGTCTCACCGAGCTCGCCGCGCAGATAGCCACAGTCGTCGAGCTGATCGACGAGGTGCTGGGCAATCAGCCGGTCGCCGATCGCGGGAAGCGAGAACGGGATCTGTCCGTTGAGATGGTCGCGCAGCGACACCTGACCGGCGACGAAATCGTCCAGATCGTAGCCTTCGCCGGCCTCGCCGCCGGGCATGGACTTCCACTGGCTGAGCAGCTCCGGCGCATCGGCACGCTGCGGGTTGCCGTCATCGGGAAAGACGTCGTTGAAGTTGGTATCGAGCTCGGCGCTCAGCCGGTCGGTATTGCCGGTATTGTCGCTCTCGTACCAATCGCTTGCAAGCTCGCCTGAACCGCGCTCGGCGCCATCCTCGCCATAGGCCTCTTCCGTGATCTCAAAGCGATCGTCCTTCGCGTCGCGATCGCCGCCGCTGCCTATATCCTCGTCATTTGACGCAAATTCCAGCAGCGGATTCTTCTCGACTTCCTGGGCGATGAATTGGGTAAGCTCGAAATGGGTCATCTGCAGCAACTGGATGGATTGCATCAGTTGCGGTGTCATCACCAGGCTCTGGCTTTGGCGCAGGAAAAGATTGGCCGATAATGCCATGGCGGACGCGGGACTCCCCTTGAACTCCTCGGGAATCCGCGCCTTTGTCACTAAAATTCTCGCGAAATTCCAACTGGCCCAAAAATTGCTTTTTTATTGGATTTGGTCAAGCGGAACTGTGAAGCCGAAGTAAATTTCCGGCACGCGGTAGCATCCGCTAATATTGGCGGATGAGAGGATGGAATTTCAGCCTATCAGAGGCTGAAATTGTCACCCAGATACAGCTTGCGTACTTCAGGATTGCTGACGATATCGTTTGCCCGGCCGTGGGTCAGGACTTCGCCGGCATGGATGATATAGGCGCGGTCGATCAGGCCGAGCGTTTCGCGCACATTGTGGTCCGTGATCAACACGCCGATGCCGCGTGCCGTCAGGTGATGCACGAGGTTCTGAATGTCGGCGACCGAAATCGGGTCGACGCCGGCAAAAGGCTCGTCAAGCAGCATGAAGGTCGGGTCGGTCGCCAGTGCACGGGCGATTTCGAGGCGGCGCCGTTCGCCGCCCGAAAGAGCGATCGCCGGCACGGTACGCAGATTGCGAATGTGGAATTCCTCCAGCAATTCGTCGATCTTGCGCTCCCGTTTCGTCTTGTCCCTTTCATGGACCTCGAGCACGGCGCGGATGTTTTCTTCGACGGTCAGTCCGCGGAAGATCGAAGCTTCCTGCGGCAGGTAGCCGACGCCAAGCCGCGCGCGGCGATACATCGGCATCGAGGTAACATTGTTGCCGTCGATCTCGATCGTACCTTCATCGACCGGCACCAGTCCGGTGATCATGTAGAAACAGGTCGTCTTGCCGGCGCCATTCGGCCCGAGCAGGCCGACTGCCTCGCCGCGGCGCACCACCAGCGAGACGCCGTTGACGACTCGTCGCCTGCCATAGGTCTTGGTGAGGCCACGGGCAATCAGCGTGCCCTTATAGCGTGCCTTGTCCGCGGCCGGTGCGCTGGATGCCGCGGAAGACGGCCCGGGCACGCCGGGCAAGGTGGAAGTGGTCGATGTCGTCACGAGGGGGCCGGTATCAGTTTTTCTTTTGTTGTTGTTGCTGCACTTGCTGCGACTTCGGATCGAGCTGAATCTGGACGCGGCCGCCACAGGAATCCAGCTGCGCTTCACCCGTTGCCATATGCACGGTGAGCTGGCAGCCGGTGAAAACGTTCGGTCCGTCAGTCAGAACCACCTTCTTGCCCTTGAGGACCGCAAGCTGGTTGGCCATGTCGAAGGAACCGTCCTCGGCCGTCGCCGTCTGCGTGCCCGAAACGAGGTAGACCTTGTCGGTTACCAGGATGTGGTCGATGTTGGCATCGCCGGAAACGAGGGACTGGTTCTGCTCCTTGGCGGCCTTGGCAACGGGATTTTCTTCCGCCGGCTTGGCATTGGCATCGCCCGGTTGCTTCTTCTTGTAGAAGACCGTCATCTTGCCGGCCTGCATGGTCGTGGTGCCCTGGACCACCTTGACGTTGCCGGTGAACACGGCCTGGCTCTCCTGGTCGTGGATCTCGAGCTTGTCGCTTTCGATCTGGATCGGCTGATCCTTGGAGAGGGCAAGACCCGGCATCGAGCTGGTCGTCGACTGCGCGCCGGCCTCAGCTGCGGCGAAGAAGGCGACTGCGCCAAAAGCACAGAGAAGGCCCGCCTTGCGCAGGCCGGAATTGAAAATTGAATTAGGCCAATACTTTATCATGAACCGCCCGGCTTCTGTTGGCTATCTGAATTATGGAGAGCGGCAGGTTCGATGTTCATCCGAACCTGCCCGTCGAATTCGATTACGCTTCCCTTATCCGTCATCTTGAGCGAACGCGCAACAACCGACATACCACCGCGGGTGATCGCAACCTCGTCCTGGCTGGAAAGGTCGCCCTTCTTCACATCCAGGAACGCGGTCTTGAATTCGGCGTGCAGGCCGTTGTCCATAATGATGGTGAAGGGCTCGGTCAGCTTCAGCGTGTCGGCCTGGCGGTCGAAATCCGCGCTCCTGGCCGTAACGTGGGCGATCACATCCGTATTGACCGGCATCGATGCCTTGATGGTCTTGAGCGTGATCATATTGGGGTTTTTGATATCCTGCAGCGCCTTTTCGGCAAGCAGCGAGTAGTTGATGCCATCCTTGTTGCGGCCGGCAATGGCCGGGCGTTCCATGACGACCTTGCCATCCTCGATCTTGGCGCCTTCGATCTGGATGTTTGCCGGCAGATAGGCGCGGATGACGGAGACGGCAATAAAGAGGAGCGAGATGATGATGGCGGCAAGCGGCAGCAGCACCCTGAGCCGCTTTACGCGGTTAGAGTGGAACATCGCGTCTTTATACGCGTTCCGGTCCGGCGCCGAGCGTATTGCCTCGCCGGGGGGCTCGATCGTATTGAGCATGCAACAGGTCCGTCTTTTATGATCCGGAGAACCGCATTCACGCTATGCGAGGCTGTGCCAAAAAGCCTATCGGATCGTTTCGCATTATTGCACTGGCTTGCCAATATGGATTTTTTTCTGCGGTGGGCGAATTTTAGCAGAAAAAATATGCCATAAGCCGGTTTCATCAGGTCGGGCGATGTCCTATCTGATGAACCAGCAGAGCGACGTCCCGCCGACGACATCGAAAACGGGAAACGCTTTTCTCTAAGGATTGTGCCCGTTTCAAGGTGTCATACATCCGGTTTGTAGCGCTTTCAATTTGTTGCAGGGAGAAATAAGGCGTGATGGACAGTTCTGCAATCGCGGATCGGCGACAATTGCGCCGCAAGCTTGGTTTCTGGCGCATTGTTGCCGTTTTGCTCCTCGTGGGACTGGGTTTTGCGCTTTACCGCTTTTTTGCCGCCGACCTGCCGGATGCGCGCGGTCCGCAAATCGCCCGCGTCACCATCTCCGGGCTCATTCAGGACGATCCGGAACTCCTGGAGCGGCTGAAGAAAATCCGCGATAACGACCAGGTCAAGGCGCTGATCGTCTCGATCTCGTCGACTGGCGGAACGACCTATGGCGGCGAGCGCATCTTCAAGGCAATCCGCGCCGTTGCCGCCAAGAAGCCGGTGGTCTCGGACATTCGTACCGTCGCAGCCTCGGCCGGCTACATGATCGCGACAGCCGGCGACGATATCGTTGCGGGCGATACTTCCATCACCGGGTCGATCGGCGTCATCTTCCAGTATCCGCAGGTCAAGGACCTGCTCGACAAGGTCGGCGTGTCCCTCGATGAGATCAAGTCGGCGCCATTGAAGGCGGAGCCATCGCCCTTCCATCCGGCCAGCGAAGACGCCAAGAACATGATCCGCAACATGGTCATGGACAGCTACGGCTGGTTCGTCGATCTGGTCGCGGATCGCCGTAAGCTTTCGCGCGACGAGGTGCTGAAGCTTGCTGACGGCAGCATCTTCACCGGTCGCCAGGCGTTGCAGAACAAGCTGATCGACACGCTCGGCGGCGAGGACGAAATCCTTGCCTATCTCGAAACGCGCAAGGTCAAGAAGGACCTGCCGATCGTCGATTGGAAGCGGGAAGACAAAACTTCGTCCTTCTTTTGGCCGGGTGCCGCTTCCTGGTTGCTAAATCGTCTCGGTTATGATGATTTTATTAAAGGAGAGAGTCTCCAGAAAATCATGACCGATAAGTTGTTTCTTGACGGCCTGCTTTCTGTTTGGCAGGGTGCAGCCAATTGATAAATCAATGATTTAAGGGGATAGCTGTGATCAAGTCGGAACTGGTGCAGATTGTTGCCGCCCGCAACCCGCATCTCTATCACCGCGACGTCGAAAATATCGTCAATGCTGTCTTGGATGAGATCACCGATGCGCTCGCTGCGGGAAACCGGGTTGAGCTTCGCGGCTTCGGCGCTTTTTCCGTCAAGAACCGACCTTCACGCTCTGGCCGCAACCCGCGCACGGGCGATACGGTCTTCGTCGAAGAAAAATGGGTGCCCTTCTTCAAGACGGGCAAGGAATTGCGCGAGCGCCTGAATCCGGGCGCCGGCGACGACGAGGAAGACGACAACTGATCGGGCCATTCCGGCCGAATTTCCCCAAAAGCTCCGACGGAAATAGTTGTCGGACATGATTGTGCCGCGACGCGGTGGCACTTGAATTCAGCCGCCTCTTTTCTATTCTGCGGCTGAAGGTGGCTTGGGTGCGGGGCATCTATGGCTGCGGATAAAGGAGCTGCGCAATGGCCAAGAAGATCGTCAATCTGCTGATATTGCTGCCGCTCGGCATCATCCTCATCATATTCTGCGTCGCCAACAGGCAATCCGTGACATTGGCCCTCAATCCGTTCCGGCCGGAAGATCAGGTGCTGTCGCTGAATGCGCCCCTGTTCGTGCTGTTGTTTGTGGCGCTGATCCTCGGCATGATCGTCGGGGCCGCAGTCACTTGGTTCAATCAGGGAAAGCACCGCAAGCGTGCCCGCAATCAATCGCGGGAAGCGGTACGCTGGCAGGCCGAGGCCGACAAGCATCGCACGCGCGCCGAAGAGATTGCCGGGCAGCTGCCGTCAAAGTGAGGCAATGTCGCCGAGCCGCATCTCTTTATAGTCGCCCTCGGGCGAAGCGCCATCGCCGATGATCTCGAAGCCGAGCATCCTGTAAAAGGCCATGGCGCGGATGTTTTTGACCAGGCATTTCAGCCGGTAGCGGCGCTGAGGCCATTCCGGCAGTCCGGCAAGCAGGGCCTTGCCGGCACCGCGGCCCTGGAAGGTCGGCAGGATATAGAGCATGTGGATGAAGTCGTCCGGCTCCCAAATCGCCGCAAAACCGGCAATCTCACCACGTCCATCTTCGCAAACGAACAGGCGTTCGCCATTCGTATGGGTGGCGAAGTCTTCCAGGGTGAAGCGGCCGGGATCGACCCAGAGGAATGTCTCGCGACGGACACGAAGATAAATCTCCGCGAGTTTCTGCATATCCTGTTCGCGTGCAGGCCGGATGGCCCAGGTCTGAAATCTCGATGTCATGATCGACTATATGGGCGCCAAATGTGCGCTCGGCAATCAGGCGCTCGGCTGGCCGTTGATCGCCGCGGTGAAATCGGCGAAAAACTGCTGCGCCAGCTTCTTGGCGCTCGAATCCACCAGCCGCGAGCCGAGCTGCGCGATCTTGCCGCCGACCTGCGCTTTCGCTTCATATTGCAGGATCGTCTCGTTGCCGTCTTCCTTCAGCACGACGTCCGCCCCACCCTTGGCGAAACCGGCAATGCCGCCCTTTCCTTCGCCCGATATCGTGTAGCTTTCCGGCGCGTTGATGTTCGAGAGTTTGACCTCGCCGTTGAAGGAGGCGGAAACCGGACCGATCTTCAATTTCACGGTCGCGGTCAGCTCCGTCGGAGAAATCCGCTCCAGGCTTTGACAGCCGGGGATACATTGCTTGAGGATCTCGGGATCGTTAAGTGCCGCCCACACCGCGTCCCTGGGTGCTGCGATGCGCTCTTCGCCGGTCATGTCCATGCGCGATCCTCCCGATTGCGACATTTTGTGCATGGATCATCGCAGATCGGAAAGCGCTTTGCCAAGTGGCGGCCAGATGCTATTTGCACGCACATATCAATTTTGAGACAAGCATGGTGAAACATAGGGAAAACCGGCCCGGCCAGAAAACCGCGGGCGGTCTCGGGGCAAAGCCCCGGCGTGACATGCCCGGCAAGCCGCCGGCAAAGCCCGCGCATGCCTCAAGGCCAGCCAAGCCTTCGCGCGATCAAGGCGAGCATATGGCCGAGCCGCGTGCCGCCGCACCAGCAGCTGCCGCGCCCGAACGCCCGCTGATTGCCCGAACCGGCGAGCGGCCGGCGGAGCGCGTGCCCGTGATCCTTGAATCGCTGGGCGCCGGGGATTTTCATCTTATCGACAGCGGCAATGGGCTGAAGCTCGAGCAATACGGTCCCTATCGCATCGTCCGGCCGGAAGCGCAGGCGCTGTGGCCGCCGTCGCTTGCCGCGCATGTCTGGGACAATGCAGACGCCGTCTTCACCGGCGATACGGATGAGGATGGCATGGGCCGCTGGCGCTTCCCTCGTGAAGCGCTTGGCGAGACCTGGCCGCTGCAACTGCTCGGCGTCGATTTTCTCGGCCGCTTCACCGCGTTCCGCCATGTCGGCGTCTTCCCGGAGCAGATCGTGCACTGGGCCTGGATGAAGGAGCAGGTCGAGGCGGCGAAAAGGCCGCTGAAGGTCCTGAACCTCTTCGGTTATACCGGCGTCGCGTCGCTGGTGGCGGCCGCCGCCGGCGCGGAAGTGACCCATGTCGATGCCTCCAAGAAGGCAATCGGCTGGGCACGAGAAAACCAGGCCTTGGGCCGCATGGAAAAGCTGCCGATCCGCTGGATCTGCGAGGATGCGATGAAGTTCATCCTGCGCGAGGAGCGGCGCGGCAGCAAATACGACATCATCCTGACGGACCCGCCGAAGTTCGGCCGCGGCCCGAACGGCGAGGTCTGGCATCTGTTCGAGCATCTGCCGTTGATGCTCGACATCTGCCGCGAGATCCTGTCGCCGAAGGCGCTCGGCCTGGTGCTGACGGCCTATTCGATCCGCGCCAGCTTCTATTCGATCCATGAGCTGATGCGCGAGACAATGCGCGGCGCCGGCGGCGTGGTCGAATCCGGCGAGCTCGTGATCCGCGAGGCCGGCCTTGATGGCCACACGCCGGGCAGGGCGCTTTCCACCTCTCTCTTCAGCCGCTGGGTGCCGAAATGAACCAGGATTTCCGTAATGACGGCCCGCGCAAGGTCGGACAGGTCAAGGAGGTCACCTCGCTTGCCAATCCGATCGTCAAGGATATCAAGGCGCTGACGGTCAAGAAGTCCCGCGAGGAAAGCGGCGCCTTCCTGGCCGAGGGCTTGAAGCTCGTCATCGACGCGCTCGATCTCGGCTGGACGATCCGCACGCTGGTCTATGCCAAGGCCGCCAAGGGCAAGCCGCTCGTCGAGCAGGTCGCCGCCAAGACGGTGGCAGCCGGTGGGCTGGTGCTTGAGGTCAGCGAAAAGGTAATCGGCTCGATCACCCGCCGCGACAATCCGCAGATGGTGGTCGGCGTCTTCGAACAGCGCTGGCGGCCGCTTCGGGACGTCAAGCCGGCGACTGGCGAGACCTGGGTGGCGCTCGACCGCGTGCGCGATCCCGGCAATCTCGGCACCATCATCCGCACCGCCGATGCGGCCGGCGCTTCCGGCGTCATCCTTGTCGGTGAGACCACAGATCCTTTTTCGCTGGAAACCGTGCGCGCCACCATGGGCTCGGTCTTCGCCGTTCCCGTCGTCAAGGCGACGCCGGAGGAGTTTCTGGCCTGGAAAAAGAAGGCTGACGTCTCTGTCGTCGCCACCCATCTGGCCGGCGCTGTTGATTACCGCACCATCGATTACAAGAAGAAGCCGGTCGTCATCCTGATGGGCAACGAGCAATCCGGCCTGCCGGATGCCCTGGCGAAAGAGGCCGATGCACTTGCCCGCATTCCGCAGGCCGGCCGCGCCGATAGCCTCAATCTGGCGGTTGCCACAGCAGTCATGCTGTTCGAGGCCCGCCGCCATATCCTGACACTCACCTGATCCTGACATTTACCTGGCGAGACCCGATGACCGAAAGCGAGACCCACGAACAGCCGACTGCAAAGCCAGCCCTGTTTTCGCGGCCCCTGCCGATCCTGATTTTCATCGTGGTTGCCGTGGTTCTCGATCAGGCTATCAAGATCATGGTCGATCACTGGTTGCCGCTGCAGGAGATGGTGCCAGTCATTCCGATGCTGGCGCTCTATCGCACCTACAATCTCGGCGTGGCCTTTTCGATGCTCTCGGGCATGGATGGCTGGTTCATCGTCGGCATGCGGCTCATCATCGTTGCCTTCGTGCTGTGGCTCTGGCGGCGCACGCCCGATCATCGCTGGCTCGCGCATATGGGCTTTGCTTTGATCATTGCCGGCGCCCTTGGCAATCTGCTCGACCGTTTTCTCTATGGCCACGTGATCGATTACATCCTCTTCCATACGCAGACATGGTCGTTCGCCGTTTTCAATCTTGCCGACAGTTTCATCACTGTCGGTGCGGGCTGCGTCATTCTTGACGAGCTTCTGATGCCGAAAAAGGCAAAAGCTTAAAATTCTAGCGAATCCCTGAAGGCATCAGGAAGAATGCTCATGTTAGCCAGACTGCATGAGCACTCTGGCAGATCTGCAGGAAAAGCTTGCTGCGGCGGCAGTTCGCGGCCAAACGGGACCGATCGAAGGGCCGGCCGCAGACGAGTCGTTGCTTGCCAAATCGACCGTATCGCATGAGGCAGGCCGGCAATCGGCGCCGCCCGCGCGAGGCCGGTGGTTGCAAGGCCACTGGCTGAATGGCGGCGGTCTGGTGGCGGGCGCGGCTTTTCTCGCGATCGGCTTTGCTGGAGGTCCATTGGTGCTTGTAGGCTTTCTTGGCCTCGCAGCCCTTGCGCTCGCAGCTGCCGGCATCGTCAAAACCCGAAACGCCGCCCGCAAGCCCGAGATTGCCGCCGTCGATTTCAGCGAGAGCGATCACGATCGCCTATGGGAGCACAAGGAAAGCACCAGCCTCCTTGCAACTGTCCACGATGCACTCGGCGACATCGCGGTCACGCGCAGCATCGACCGCCGGATTCTGCACGCCAACGCCACTTTCAGCAGATTGACCGGCAGATCGCAACCGGAAGGCCTGACGCTGGAAGAGGCCGGCCTCGTATTCCGCGCCGTCACCGATGCGAAGCATCAGGATGCGGAAATTGCGACACCCGAGGGCCGGCGCATCTTTGCCTGGCACGATGTCATGTTCCGCGATGCGACGACCGGGCAATTATGCATACAGAGTATCGCCCGCGACGTGACGGAGGAGCGGCAGACCGCCCGCTTGCGCGAAGATGCTAGGCTGAAGGCCGAATATAACAGCGCCGCCAAATCGCGCCTGCTTGCCACCGTCAGTCATGAGATCCGCACGCCGCTGTCGGGCATTCTCGGCATGAACCATCTGCTTGCTCAGACGCCCTTGACCCTCGAGCAGGCAAATTACCTGACCGGCATTCGCCAGTCGGGTCATGCGCTGGTGCAGCTGGTCGAAGATCTCCTCGATTTCTCCACGATCGAAGTTGGTCGCTTCCAGTTGCATCCGCGCCAGGAGGCTTTGCGGCCGCTGCTGGAAGGCGTTATCGAGATGCTCGCCCATCGCGCCCATGAAAAGGGCATTGAAATTGCCGCGAGCGTTGCGGCCGATGTTCCCGAGAGCATGGAATTCGATCCCGCACGTTTGCGCCAGATCCTGTTCAACGTGATTGGCAATGCGGTGAAGTTCACCCAGACCGGCGGCGTTCTTGTGCGCGTCGATCTCGAGGAGCGGAACCTGACGATATCGGTGCGGGATAGCGGTCCCGGCATGACCGAGGAAGAGCAGGCCCGCGTCTTCGGCGAGTTCGAGCAGGCCGGTACAACGGTGGAAAGAAGCGCCGGCACTGGCCTTGGCCTTGCCATCTCGGCGCGCATCCTGCGTGAATTCGGCGGCGGGCTCAGCGTTGCCAGCGAGCGCGGCAAGGGCAGCGAGTTCGTCATCTCCTTCCCGGTTGGCCTGATTGCCGGGGAGGACGGATACGATCGGCGCAATACCATGCTCAGGGGATCCCGTATCCTGCTGCTGGCTCCCGAAGGGGCGGCAAGCACGGCCATCAAGCGAACCATCCAGACCCTTGGCGGCCATTGCAGGCTGATCGGCCCCGGCGACATGGATGACCTGCTGCCTTCGTTCCCGATGGGAGAGGGTGGGGTCTGGACGGATCTGATCGTCGATCATCGCATGGCACCCTGGTATTTCAGCGAGGGAAATGCTCTTGCGGTGCCGCGGCTGCGCAAGATCTTCCTGGTCAATCCCGAGGAGCGCAACACCCATCCGCTCGACCTTTTCGATGCCTGGCTCATTCGGCCGCTGCGCGAGCAATCGCTGATCGATGTGCTGAGAGGCCGCATGCGCGGCATGGAAAAACGCGAAGCCTTGATCGAGGCCGTCTCCGAGATCGGCATCACGACGCCCGAGTCGGAAGACCGCGCGCTCGATATTCTGCTGGGTGAGGACGACCCGGTCAACGCGATGCTGGTTCGGGCCATGCTCTCCAAGGCTGGTCACAGGGTTCGCCTGGTCGAGGATTTCGATGGCCTTCGAGCCCGCACCGAAGATGCCGAAGCGCGGCCGGAGGTGCTGGTGACGGATTTCAACATGCCGGGTGGTACGGGCGCAGCTGTGCTTGCGCAGTTGCGAGCTCATGAGCGCAGGCAGGGCCTGCCGCCGCTTCCGATCATCGTATTGACCGCAGATAGCCGCGATTCGATCCGCCGTCAGGCGCTTCTGGCCGGGGCCGATGCCGTCATCGTCAAGCCGGTCGATCCCGAAAAGCTGGCGGCTGCGCTACGTGGTCTGTCGAGGTCCGTCTTCGAACGCGCGTAGAAACTATTCCCGATCTGCGGATGAAAATTGCAAAGCCGGCTCATCAATGTCCGATAGAGGTCGGCGATATGGCTCAACTTACGGCAATTGCTGTTGCTAAGTTGGGGACGGCGTGTCCATTCGAAAAATTGCAATGGGCACGGTTCTTGCTTTTAGCGAAGCTGCGTGTCACTTTCCTGTCGCACGAATTTGGTTTATGGCGCTATATCGGCCCGCAGGGGGAGAATCGCCATGTCCATCGAAATCTTGAATCGCGAAGCTCAGGGCGAAATGGTTCAGTCTTCAAAGGCAACGGTTGAGCCGGTTGCCAGCGATGTGCTCGGACGCATCGGAAATCTCGAAACGCGCCTTGCTCGCACGGCGCGCGAAATCGATGCCGCTCAGGCTGTACGCTACCGCGTTTTCGTCGAGGAGATGAACGCGCAATTGCCGGCCGACGCCATGCGCCGTCAGCGTGATGTCGACAGCTGGGACGACATTTGCGACCATCTTCTGGTGCTGGACCGTTCGCTCGAAGGCGATCCGGAAGACCAGATCGTCGGGACCTATCGCCTGTTGCGTCAGGAAGTGGCCATGGCGAACGGTGGCTTCTATTCCTCATCGGAATTCGACATCGACGCGCTGCTTGCCCGCCATCCCGACAAGCGCTTCATGGAACTCGGCCGCTCCTGCGTGCTGCCTGACTACCGCAACAAGCGTACGGTCGAGCTGCTGTGGCAGGGCAATTGGGCCTATGCGCTGAAGCACGGCATGGGCGCGATGATCGGTTGCGCCTCTTTCCCGGGCGTCCTGCCGGAACAGCACGCGCTGGCTCTGTCCTTCCTCTATCACAACGTCGTTGCCAAGGACGAGTGGACTGTCGGTGCCTTGCCGTCACTTGCCCGCAACATGGACTTGATGCCGGTCGAGGCCGTCAATCCGAAGAAGGCACTGATGGCGATGCCGCCCTTGATCAAGGGCTATCTGCGTCTCGGCGCCATGGTCGGCTCGACTGCCGTCGTCGATCAGGCCTTCAACACGACGGACGTTCTGATCGTTCTGCCGATCGCCAGCATTTCCAACCGCTACGTGAATTATTACGGTGCGGATGCCGGTCGCTTCGCCAGCTGACGGATATAGCGCAATTCCAGGAAAAGTGCGTGGCGGTTTTCCGTCCGGAATTACGTGAAAACAAAGAGATAGAACGGTTCGGAGCTTCCGTGAAAAGCTGAGCCGCTCTAAGGGATCGCAAAAATATCGATCGCATCGGTGATACCGCGCAGCGCGACATGATGCGATTGCGGTGTGAGGCCACGTCTTGTCATCAGTTCGGCGGCGCGGGGGTGATCGAGCACCGAGCTGGTTGCGAATATTTCGCGCGACGTGGCGAGATGCTGGACGCGGGACGCGATATTGACCGTTTGCCCGAAATAATCCTGCCGTTCGTTCAGGCTCACGGCGATACACGGCCCCTCGTGGATGCCGATTTTCAGAAGAAGATCGTCGTTGCCTCGCTCACTGTTGAGGCTGAGCATGGCCTCGCGCATCCGCATCGCCGCAATCAGCGCCCGGTCCGGCGTCGGGAAGGTGGCCATGACGGCATCGCCGATGGTCTTGACGACCGCACCCGCCTCCGCCGCTACGATTTCATGCAGGATGCCGAAATGGGTTTTGACCAGATCGAAGGCCGCGAGATCGCCGACCCTTTCGTATAATTCTGTCGAACCCCGCAGATCGGTGAACAGAAATGTGAGGCTGGTGATTTTCAGCCGCTGGTCGATGTCGATCGTGTCCGTCCGGTAGATATCGCGAAAGGTCTGGTTGGAGAGCAGCTGCTTGGCGGTCAGGAATGGTCGGCGTTGTCCGAGTAGCGTGTGAAGAGCTTCGTTGGCTAGGCAGATCGATGGCAGAACACGAAGGTCCGTGTGGTTCTCCATTTGAACGCGCAAGGGGCCGGGCCGCAATTCGATGGCCTCGCTGTGTCGGTGCATGCGATCGAAAACGAGCGAGAGAGCTTGTCGCTCCTTCGATGGCTCCCCCTTCACGTCGAGGAATTGCGCCGCATGCGTGACGGGCTCGAAGATGATGGTAAATTCCGCCGGCAATTGAAGCGATATGACCGCTTTCTCGCCGGGCGGCAGTTCCAGGGATTCCAGGACGAATTGATCCACCTTCTCTTCGTAGCCTTCGTCGGGAAGGTCGATACCCGAGCCCCAATAGATCTGCCGGAAATATTCGAGCGGCGGCAGGTCGTGCGGATTGTGCGCTTCGATATGGCGCACGCGTGGGCTGACCGTGAAGGTGACTTCGACCATCTCGTCGAGTGTCGGCTCGTAACCGGCTGCGCAAAGCGTGCAGGTATAGGTCTCGCTCTGCACCGTTTTCAGTGAGGTATTGGCATCCAACACGCCACCGCAGCCAGGGCAAAGAACATTCCACGACATCTCGAACAGGCCAAGGCGCGCGGCGTGCAGGAAAGCGTTGACTGTCTGCTCTTCCTCAAAGCCATGGCTTGCCGCGAAGGCAAGCGCATTCACACGGTTGAGCTTGCGGTCGGGTGCCTCAAGGACGAGCCGCTCGATAGCATCGACGATGTCAGGCCGCGCGGAATGGCGCAGCACCCCAAACAGGACCTGGGCTTCACTCATCCCTTGAGTTTACACCCAATTGACGCGGCAGCCCATTACCTTTGTTCGGTCGCGGGCTCCGCCTTCAGGCGTAGTGATCAGGACCCCGCACCATAGGCCGCGATGGCGGCCATGTTGACGATATCGGAATCCTTGGCGCCCATCGAGGTGATCTGCACCGGCTTGTCGAGGCCGACGAGCAGCGGCCCGATCACCGTGGAGCCGCCGAGTTCCTGCAGCATCTTGGTGGAGATCGCCGCCGAGTGGAATGCGGGCATGACGAGTACATTTGCCGGTCCGGACAGCCGCGAGAAGGGATAGAGGCTCTCCATGGTCTTGCGGTTCAGCGCCACATCGGCTGCCATTTCACCGTCGAACTCGAAGTTCAAATGGCGCTTGTCGAGGATGCTGACGGCTTCGCGCACCCGCTCCGAACGCTCGCCGGAGGGATGGCCGAAGGTGGAGTAGGCGAGCATGGCGACGCGCGGCTCGTAACCCATGCGGCGGGCAAAGCCGGCGGCTTCCTCGGCGATATCGGCGAGTTCTTCGGAGGTCGGCATGTCATGCACGGCGGTATCGGCAACGAAGACGGTCCGTCCGCGTGCAAGTACGATCGATATGCCGATGACCCGATGCCCCGGCTTGGCGTCGATGCAACGGCGCACGTCGCCGAGCGCCGTCGAGTAGTTGCGGGTAACGCCCGTCACCATGCCATCCGCGTCGCCCAGCGCCACCATGCAGGCGGCGAAGTGATTGCGGTCGTTATGGATCAGGCGCGTCACGTCGCGATGCAGGTAGCCCTGGCGCTGCAGGCGGGCATAGAGGTAGTCGATATAGGCATCGCCCCGCTTCGAGATGCGGGCGTTGACGATCTCGAGACCCGGGCGATTGAGATCGATGCCAGCACGCTCGGCCGTGGCTTCGATCAGATCCTCGCGGCCGAGCAGGATGGCCGTGCCAAGCCCCTGATTGGCGTAGGAGAGGGCTGCGCGCATGACCTGTTCTTCTTCCGCCTCGGCAAAGACGATGCGCTTCTGATGCCGGCGCACGCGCTCATAGAGCTGTGCCAGCGTCGACGCGATCGGATCGCGCCGGGCTGAGAGTTCGCGCGCATACGCGGCCATGTCGGGCATCTCGCGGCGTGCGACGCCGCTTTCGATCGCCGCCTTGGCGACAGCCACCGGAATGGCCGAGATGAGCCGCGGGTCAAACGGCACGGGGATGATATACTGTGCACCAAAGCGCGGTCTTGCGCCCTGATAGGCGGCGACGACATCATCGGGCACGTCCTCACGCGCCAGGCTCGCCAGCGCGTTGACGGCAGCGATTTTCATTTCGTCATTGATGGTGGTGGCGCGCACGTCGAGCGCGCCGCGGAAGATGTAGGGGAAACCGAGGACGTTGTTGACCTGGTTCGGATAGTCCGAGCGCCCGGTCGCCATGATGGCGTCGTCGCGGATGCGGGCGACTTCCTCCGGCGTGATTTCCGGATCGGGGTTGGCCATGGCGAAGATGATCGGCTTGTCCGCCAAGGAGCGGATCATGTCCTCGGAGAAGGCATCCTTCTGCGACAGGCCGAATACGACATCGGCGCCCTTCATCGCTTCGGCCAGCGTGCGCTTGTCTGTCTTGACCGCATGCGCCGACTTCCACTGGTTCATGCCTTCGCTGCGGCCCTGGTAGATCACGCCCTTGGTATCGCAAAGGACGATGTTTTCCGGGTTGAAGCCCATGGCCTTGATCAGTTCGATGCAGGCGATGGCCGCAGCACCTGCGCCGTTGCAGACCAGCTTGGTGGTCTTGAGGTCGCGGCCGGTCAGCTCCAGCGCATTGATGAGGCCGGCGGCGGCGATGATGGCGGTGCCATGCTGGTCGTCATGGAAAACGGGAATGTCCATCAGTTCGCGCAGCCGCTGTTCGATGATGAAGCAGTCCGGCGCCTTGATATCCTCAAGGTTGATGCCGCCGAAGGAGGGGCCGAGATAGCGCACGCAATTGATGAATTCATCGACATTCTCGGTGTCGATCTCAAGGTCGATCGAATCGACGTCGGCGAAGCGCTTGAAGAGGACCGATTTGCCTTCCATGACTGGCTTGGAGGCGAGTGCGCCGAGATTGCCGAGGCCGAGAATGGCCGTGCCGTTGGAGATGACGGCGACCATGTTGCCGCGCGATGTATAATCATAGGCGGTAGCCGGATCGGCCGCGATCGCCTTCACGGGAACGGCGACGCCTGGCGAATAGGCAAGGGAAAGATCGCGCTGGGTCGCCATCGGCTTGGTCGGGTTGATCTCAAGCTTGCCGGGGCGGCCGTTCTTGTGGAAGTCCAGTGCTTCCTGATCGGTGATCCCCGTTCCCGGACGCGACTTGCTCTTGCTGTCTGCCATTGTTCCTCCAAACCTCCTGTGGGCGACCGGTCCCTCTTGCCCGATAGCTGTTGTCTTCTATAGCGGCGCGCGGGTAGGGTGGCACCTCATTTTTTTGGAAAAACTGCACCTCCGTGAACGAACGTATTAACGCCAGCATCGATGCCTTCTCGGCCGCCGAGCTTGCCTCGGAGGAAAGCCGCGCCTCGGCCACTCCGATGATGGAGCAGTATATCGAGATCAAAGCGAACAATCCGGGTTCGCTGCTGTTCTACCGCATGGGCGACTTCTACGAACTGTTCTTCGAAGACGCCATCGATGCTTCGCGCGCCCTCGGCATCACGCTGACGAAGCGCGGCCAGCACATGGGGCAGGATATCCCCATGTGCGGCGTGCCGGTTCATGCCGCCGACGACTATCTGCAGAAGCTCATCGCGCTTGGCTTCCGCGTCGCCGTGTGCGAGCAGGTGGAAGATCCGGCCGAAGCCAAGAAGCGCGGCGGCAAATCGGTGGTGCGCCGCGACGTCGTGCGCCTGGTGACGCCGGGCACGATCACCGAGGAAAAGCTGCTCTCGCCTTCGGAATCCAATTATCTGATGACGCTGACGCGCATTCGCGGTGGTGCAGAACCCCAGCTGGCGCTCGCCTGGATCGATATCTCAACAGGTGTCTTTCGCCTTGCCGAGACGGAAGCTTCGCGATTGCTCGCCGATATCCTGCGTATCGATCCGAGAGAGCTGATCCTGCCGGATACGATGTTCCATGATCCGGAGTTGAAGCCGGTCTTTGATATCCTTGGCCGCACGGCGGTTCCTCAGCCGGCCGTGCTGTTCGACAGCGCCAGCGCCGAGGGACGCATCACCCGCTATTTCGGCGTCTCGACGCTCGATGGTTTCGGCACCTTCAGCCGCGCCGAACTGGCCGCCGCCGCCGCCGCCATCGCCTATGTCGAGAAGACCCAGCTTGCCGAGCGTCCGCCGCTCGGCCTGCCGGAGCGCGAAAGCGGCGCCTCGACTCTCTTCATCGACCCCGCCACCCGCGCCAATCTCGAGCTGGTGCGCACGCTCTCCGGCGATCGCAACGGTTCGCTGCTGAAAGCGATCGATCGCACTGTGACCGGCGGTGGAGCCCGGCTTCTCGCCGAAAGGCTGATGTCGCCGTTGACCGACCCCCAGCGCATCAACGAGCGGCTGGATTCGATCGGCTTCCTGGCTGACGAGCCGTCGCTTTCAAGCGATCTGCGCGCGGCGCTGAAGCATGTGCCTGACATGCCGCGTGCCCTGTCACGCCTGGCGCTCGACCGTGGCGGGCCGCGCGATCTCTGGGCGATCCGCCAAGGGCTGGCGGCTGCGACTGATGTTGCACGTATGCTCGGCGCAGCACTTCTGCCGGAGGAGCTGAAGGCCGCACTCGCCGGACTCAGCGCCTTGCCTGCCGATCTCGAAGCGATGCTTGCGGCTACCCTTGCCGATGAGTTGCCGCTGCTGAAGCGCGATGGCGGTTTCCTGAGGGAAGGGGCGAATACCGAGCTGGACGAAGTGCGGGCATTGCGCGACCAGTCCCGCCGCGTCATCGCCGGCCTGCAGCTGCAATATGCCGAGGAAACCGGCATCAAGTCGCTGAAGATCAAGCACAACAATGTGCTCGGTTATTTCATCGAGGTTACCGCCGGCAACGCCGGCCCGATGACCGATACGAGCGAGGCCAAGGCGCGTTTCATCCATCGTCAGACCATGGCGAACGCCATGCGGTTTACCACGACCGAACTTGCCGATCTCGAAAGCCGCATCGCCAATGCCGCCGACAAGGCGCTGGCGATCGAGCTTGAAGCCTTTGACCGCATGGTCACGGCCGTCGTTGCCGCTGCTGAGGCGATCAAGGCTGGCGCTCGGGCACTGTCTGTCATCGATGTCGCCGCCGGGCTTGCGCTGCTTGCCGAAGAGCAGGCCTATTGCCGGCCCGTCGTCGATGGCAGCCGCATGTTCGCAATCGAAGGCGGCCGTCATCCGGTCGTCGAGCAGGCGCTTCGTCGTCAGGCCGGCGGCCCGTTCGTCGCCAACAATTGCGATCTCTCGCCGAAGTCCGACGGCAAGGACGGCGCCATCTGGCTGCTGACCGGCCCGAACATGGGCGGTAAGTCCACCTTCCTGCGCCAGAACGCGCTGATCGCCATCCTCGCGCAGATGGGCTCCTTCGTGCCTGCCGCGTCAGCCCATATCGGCATCGTCGACCGGCTCTTCTCGCGCGTCGGCGCTTCCGACGATCTGGCGCGGGGACGTTCGACCTTCATGGTCGAGATGGTCGAGACGGCGGCGATCCTCAATCAGGCGACAGAGCGTTCCCTCGTCATCCTCGATGAGATCGGTCGCGGTACCGCGACCTTCGACGGCCTTTCCATCGCCTGGGCCGCCGTCGAGCATCTGCACGAAGCCAACCGATGCCGCGGCCTCTTTGCCACGCATTTCCATGAGCTGACCGTCCTGTCGGAAAAGCTTGGCCGGCTCTCCAATGCCACCATGCGCGTCAAGGAATGGGATGGCGACGTCATCTTCCTGCATGAGGTCGGGCCGGGGGCTGCCGATCGTTCCTATGGTATCCAGGTCGCGCGTCTCGCCGGCCTTCCGGCTTCCGTGGTGGCGCGCGCCCGCGACGTTCTGACGCGGCTCGAAGATGCGGACCGCAAGAATCCGGCAAGCCAGCTCATCGATGATCTGCCTCTCTTCCAGGTGGCTGTTCGTCGGGAGGAAGCGGTCGGGAGGCGGGAACCGTCCAAGGTCGAGGAACGGCTGAAAACGCTTGACCTCGATGACCTGACGCCGCGTGCCGCTCTTGACGTGCTCTATGAACTGAAGAAAACGCTTACCAAGACCGGCTGACCATAGGCGATATTCCAAGGACAACATGATGTATCTCGAAGTTCTTCTCGCCGAAGTCCGCTTTCTGGGTGAGCGCTTCTCTCCGATCGCCGCGCGCGGCAAGATCTGTGGCGAGGGCGAGCCCCCGGATTGCGAATCCGATCGTGGCCTGCTCGATATCACCTTGTCCTGCAGCCGCATTTCCGACATCTGTTCGAAGATTGCCAAGGCCGGCTATTGGGAATGCGAACGCGAAATGGTGACGCAGATCGGCGCCCAGTCGCGGAATATATTATACAGTTTGAATGAACTCAGGCGGTCGCTTGACCTGGCAAGGCCCTAAAACTGCCGGTTTCTGCGCGGATTGCCGTCACGCTTCGTCAACTTTGGCCCGGTAGAAGCCATAGGGATCGTCGATTCCATACAGGTTACCCTCAAGAAACCCGGGGCGTAGAATGCCTGTGTCAATCGCCGGCCAAAGAGGCTATAGCGCATGCAGACGAAAAGACGGGCGCGCCGGCAACGGGTCGCGGTCAGCGAAGAGAAAGCCGATCGGCAGAGCATGGAAACGCATCATATCGATTTTTCGACCATTCTCGATGTGCCCGCGCTGAGGGCGGAGTGCGAGGCGCTCGCCAAACGCGGCCTGGACAAGAATGAGGAGCGTTCCGCTCTGCTGGCGGTGCTCAAAAGGGTGAGCCAGGAAGGGCGCGAAGAGGCACGGAAGTCTCTGGCCGTCGATGGCAGCGGGCTCGATTGTGCACACCGGATTTCCTGGCTGCAAGATCAGATCATCACCGTCCTCTACGATTTCACCGTTCATCACGTTTATCCGAAACAGGCGGACGCCTTCTCCGTCACGGCCGTCGGCGGTTACGGCCGCGATACCTTGGCGCCGGGCTCCGATATCGACCTTCTCTTCCTCTTCCAGCCGAAGCCTGAGAGCGAGACCCACAAGGCTGTCGAGTTCATTCTCTATATGCTTTGGGACATGGGCTTCAAAGTCGGCCACGCCACGCGCACGGTCGAGGAATGCATCCGTCAGGCCAAGTCTGACATGACGGTACGCACCGCCGTCCTCGAAACTCGCTATATCTGCGGCAACGCTCCGCTGGAGCGCGAGTTGCAGGCGCGATTCGACAAGGAAATCGTCACCAATACCGGCCCGGAATTCATCGCCGCCAAGCTCGCCGAGCGCGACGAGCGCCACCGCAAGGCAGGCGATACCCGCTATTTGGTCGAGCCGAACGTCAAGGAGGGCAAGGGCGGCCTGCGCGACCTGCACACGCTCTTCTGGATTTCGAAATATTACTATCACGTCCGCGATCCGGCCGAGCTGGTGAAGCTCGGCGTACTCTCGAAACAGGAATACCGCCTCTTCGAGAAGGCGGAGGATTTCCTCTGGGCCGTGCGCTGCCACATGCATTTCCTGACCGGCAAGGCGGAAGAGCGGCTCTCCTTCGATATCCAGCGTGATATCGCTGCAGCTCTCGATTATCACGCGCGCCCTGGCCTTTCGGCGGTCGAGCGCTTCATGAAGCACTATTTCCTCGTCGCCAAGGATGTCGGCGATCTCACCCGCATTCTCTGCGCCGCACTGGAAGACCAGCAGGCAAAGGCGACGCCGGGCTTGACCGGCGTCATCAGCCGCTTTGCCAATCGCTCGCGCAAGATCGCCGGCACCGTCGAATTCGTCGAGGATCGCGGCCGCATCGCGCTTGCCAATCCGGATGTGTTCAAGCGCGATCCGGTCAGCCTCATCCGGCTGTTCTTTGTCGCTGACATTAACGGCCTGGAATTCCATCCGGATGCCCTGAAGCGCGTCACTCGCTCCCTGAACCTCATCGATAACGATCTGCGCGAGAATGAAGAAGCCAACCGCCTGTTCCTGGCGATCCTTACTTCCAAACGCGATCCCGCGTTGATCCTGCGCCGCATGAATGAGGCCGGCGTGCTCGGTCGCTTCATTCCGGAATTCGGCAAGATCGTCTCGATGATGCAGTTCAACATGTATCACCACTATACGGTGGACGAGCATCTGATCCGCGCCGTCGAGGTGCTGTCGGAGATCGACAAGGGCAAGGCAGAGGATATCCATCCGCTGACCAACAAGCTGATGCCCAATATCGAGGATCGCGACGCGCTCTATGTCGCCGTGCTCCTGCACGATATCGCCAAAGGCCGCGAGGAGGATCACTCGGAAGCCGGCGCCAAGGTAGCGCGCAAGCTTTGCCCGCGCTTCGGCTTGTCGCCGAAGCAGACGGAGCTCGTCGTCTGGCTGATCGCCGAACACCTGACCATGTCGATGGTCGCCCAGACGCGCGACCTCACCGACCGCAAGACCATCATCGATTTCGCCGATCGGGTGCAGTCGCTCGACCGGCTGAAGATGCTGCTGATCCTGACGGTTTGCGACATCCGCGCCGTCGGCCCCGGTGTGTGGAACGGCTGGAAAGGCCAGCTGCTGCGCACGCTCTATTATGAAACCGAGCTGCTGCTGTCAGGCGGTTTCTCCGAAGTGTCCCGCAAGGAGCGGGCGGAAGCCGCGGCCGAAGCGTTGGAACGGGCGCTGGCAGACTGGAACCCGAAGGAACGCAAGGCCTACGTCAAGCTGCACTATCAGCCCTATCTACTGTCCGTACCGCTGGAGGATCAGATCCGCCATACGCAGTTCATGCGTGAATCTGACAAGGCCGGCAAGGTGCTTGCCACCATGGTGCGCACCGACAGCTTCCATGCCATCACCGAGATTACCGTTCTATCGCCCGACCATCCGCGTCTTTTGACCGTGATCGCCGGCGCCTGCGCTGCTGCCGGCGCCAATATCGCGGATGCGCAGATCTTCACGACGTCGGACGGCCGTGCGCTCGACACCATCCATGTCAGTCGCGAATTCCCTGACGATGCCGACGAGCTGCGCCGTGCCGGCACCATCGGCAAGATGATCGAGGACGTGCTGGCCGGCCGCAAACGGCTGCCGGAGGTCATCGCGACACGCACGAAGAACCGCCGCAAGAACAAGGCCTTCGTCATTCCGCCGTCTGTCATCATCACCAACAGCCTCTCCAACAAGTTCACGGTCATCGAGGTCGAATGCCTCGACCGCCCCGGCCTCCTGTCGGAAATCACGGCCGTTCTTTCGGACCTGTCGCTCGATATCCAGTCGGCCCGCATCACCACCTTCGGCGAAAAGGTCATCGATACCTTCTATGTCGCCGACCTGGTGGGCCAGAAGATTTCCAACGAGAACAGGCGAGCCTATATCACCGCGCGCCTGAAGGCTGTCATGGCCGGCGAGGAGGATGAAATGCGCGAGCGCATGCCGTCGGGCATCATCGCGCCTGCCGCCACGCGCGGCGTCGCCGTCGAAAAGTCAGACACTGAGAAGAAAGCCGGTTCCGCCGCATGAGCCTAGTCAAGAAATTCATCACCGTCGGTGGCGCGACGCTTGGCAGCCGCATTTTCGGCTTTGCCCGCGAAACGCTGATGGCCGCAGCCCTCGGCACCGGGCCGATGGCCGATGTTTTCTACGCCGCGTTCCGCTTTCCGAACCTGTTCCGTCGCCTGTTTGCCGAGGGTGCCTTCAACGCCGCCTTCGTGCCGCTTTTTGCAAAAGAGATCGAGGCACACGGCATCGAGGGCGCCAAGCGGTTTTCCGAGGAAGTGTTCGGCGTTCTCTTCTCGGTCCTGCTGCTGATCACCATCGTCATGGAACTGGCAATGCCGCTGCTGGTGCGTTGGGTCATCGCGCCCGGCTTTGCCGACGATGCCGAGAAATTCGACCTGACGGTCCGGCTGGCGGCCGTGATGTTCCCCTATCTCATGTCGATGTCGCTGACGGCGATGATGAGCGGCATGCTGAATTCGCTGCATCATTTCTTCGCCGCCGCCGTGGCTCCGATCTTCCTGAACCTGGTGATGATCAGCGCGCTGTTCTACGCGATCTACTACGGCGCCGATCCACTGAGCACCGCCTGGTATCTGTCCTGGTCGGTATTGGTGGCGGGCGTGCTGCAGCTGGCCGTCGTCTATATCGGCGTGCGTCATGCGGGCATCAGTATCGGCCTGCGCTTTCCGCGCTTCACGCCCAATGTCAAGCGGCTCCTGCTTCTCGCGATTCCAGCGGCTATCACCGGCGGCGTCACTCAGATCAATCTGGTGATCGGCCAGGCGATTGCCTCGGGCAAGGAGGGCGCGATCGCCGCCCTGCAATATGCAGACCGCATCTACCAGTTGCCGCTCGGCGTCGTCGGCGTCGCGGTCGGAATCGTGCTTCTGCCCGAACTGGCGCGTTCGCTGAAGTCGGGCCATATCAAGGAAGCCGCCAATATCCAGAACCGCTCGATCGAATTCGTGCTGTTCCTGACGCTGCCGGCCGCTGTCGCCCTGTGGCTTCTCTCCGACGATATCATCCGCGTGCTTTACGAGCGCGGCGCCTTTAACTCGGAAAATACAAAGCTGGTCGGCTCCATCCTCGCCATCTTCGGCCTAGGCCTGCCGGCTTTCGTGCTGATCAAGGCCTTGCAGCCCGGCTTTTATGCCCGCGAGGATACGAAATCGCCGATGCGCTACACGGCGGTCGCCGTCTTCGTCAATTCGGCGCTGTCCATCCTGCTTTTCCCGGTGCTGGCCGAACGCGGCATCGCGGTCGCCGAGGCGGTTGCCGGATGGCTGAACGCTGTACAGCTCTTCGTCACGCTCTATCGCCGCGGGCATCTCGTCTGGGAATGGTCGCTGGTGCGCCGCACCGCCATGCTGCTCGTCTCCTCCGCCGTCATGGGTGGTGCCATTGTATATTTGTCTCATCGGTGGGAGCCGCTCCTGGGGTCTGGCTCGACGCTGCTCACCAAGACCGGCGTCCTGGGCCTGCTCATATTGATTGCGATGGCGGTTTATTTCATTGTGGCCTTCCTGATCGGCGGCGTGGATTTGGGCATGGTACGCCGCAATTTGAAGCGCAAGCGGGCGAAGCCAGCGCCGGATGCGAAGGCGGTGAATGGGGAGTAACAAAGCGCCTTCGCCCCGCAATGCGGGGAGAAGGTGGCTTGGCGCGATCGAACAAAGTGAGATCGCGACAAGTCGGATGAGGGGCGTCAATCGAGGCTCCCGCAGAGTTAAAGTATGTAGGCATCGCCACTTTAGCGGCTGGCCAAGACAGTCTGCCCACGCCGAACGTTTGTGCATGGCCCCTCACCCTAGCCCTCTCCCCGCAAGCGGGGCGAGGGGACGACTTTGCCAGAAGTGGAGCCCCGCATGACCCAATCCCTCTTCCTCGTCGCCCTCGTCGTCGATGACTACGATCGCGCCAAAGCCTTCTACTGCGATGCCCTTGGCTTCGATTGCTTGGCTGACGAGGTGCAGCCGGAGGGCAAGCGCTGGGTTGTCGTCAGGCCGAAAGGCGGGGAAGGGGCAGCGTTGTTGCTCGCCCAGGCGGCGGGCGACAGCCAGCGCGCGGCGATAGGCAACCAGACAGGTGGCCGGGTCGGCTTCTTCCTCAAGACCGACGATTTCGCCCGTGATCATGCCGCGATGCTGGCCAAGGGCGTCACGTTCCGGGAAGAGCCGCGTCATGAGGTTTGTGGCACGGTGGCGGTCTTTGCCGATCCCTACGGCAACACCTGGGACCTGATCCAGCATTCTTCCTGAGACTCTGTCACATAGCCTCTTGATCCCCGCCGATCCCGCGTGCATAAGCCGCTCGAAACCAAGGGTCGAGCCCCGCTCGCCCAGGCCCTCCACAAGCCTTTTGAGGACGACATGACCGAATTCAAGCCGCTCGTATTCTCCGGCGTTCAGCCCACCGGCAATCTCCATCTCGGTAATTATCTCGGCGCGATCCGCAAGTTCGTGGCCCTGCAGGCCAACAACGACTGCATCTATTGCGTCGTCGACATGCATGCGCTGACCGCTCAGCTCGTGCATGAGGACATGCCGAACCAGACGCGCTCGATCACCGCAGCCTTCCTTGCCGCCGGCATCGATCCGGAAAAGCATATCGTCTTCAATCAGTCGGCCGTGCCGGGGCACGCCGAACTCGCCTGGATCTTCAACTGCGTCGCCCGCATCGGCTGGATGAACCGCATGACGCAGTTCAAGGACAAGGCCGGCAAGGACCGCGAGCAGGCCTCGCTCGGTCTTTACGCCTATCCGAGCCTGATGGCCGCCGACATTCTGCTCTACCGCGCCACGCATGTTCCGGTTGGCGACGACCAGAAGCAGCATCTGGAGCTCACCCGTGACATCGCCATGAAGTTCAATCTGGACTACATGGAGCATATCCGCCGCGCGGGCTACGGCATCGACATCACCGTCGGCGACGAGCCGGTCCATGCCTATTTCCCGATGGTCGAGCCGCTGATCGATGGCCCGGCGCCGCGCGTCATGTCGTTGCGTGACGGCACGAAGAAGATGTCGAAATCCGATGCCTCGGACCTGTCGCGCATCAACCTGCTCGACGACGAGGAAAACATCTCGAAGAAGATCCGCAAGGCCAAGACCGATCCGGATGGCTTGCCGAGCGAACTCGCCGGTCTCGCCGGCCGCCCTGAAGCCGACAATCTGGTCGGCATCTATGCGGCCCTTGCCGACAAGTCGAAGGCCGATGTCCTGTCCGAATTCGGCGGCCAGCAGTTCTCGGTCTTCAAGCCGGCACTGGTCGATCTCGCCGTGCATGTGCTTTCGCCGATCACGATGGAAATGCGCCGCCTGATGGCCGATCCTGGCCACATCGACGCCGTTCTGCGCGATGGCAGTGCCCGCGCCCGCGCGCGCGCCGACGTGACCATGAAGCAGGTTCGCGACATTATCGGCTTTCTCTATTGATGATGTCGTAATGGAGAGCTCCCGTTGCCAAACGGGGGCTTGCAAAACGCCGCCTTCGGGTGTCAGAGTTGTCGCATGGTTTCAAAACGTCTCTCTCGGCTCGAAGGCCATCGCCGCAAGTTCATGGCGGTCATTGACGGCACGCCCGAGTGCCAGCGCGCCGTCCATTATGCCGGACGACGCGCCAAGAATTCCAATGGTGGCCTCGTGCTGCTCTACGTGATTCCCGAGGGCGACTTCCAGCAATGGCTCGGGGTCGAGGAGATCATGCGGGCGGAGGCGCGCGAAGAGGCCGAGGCGGCAACTGCAAAGGCGGCGCAGGCCGTGCGTGAAAACATCGGCATCGATGCGGAAATCGTCATCCGCGAGGGCGCCGCGGCTGAGCAGATCAATGCCGTCATCGAGGATGACCGGGATATCGCGCTTCTCGTGCTTGCTGCCGGTTCTGCCAAGGAAGGCCCAGGCCCGCTCGTCTCGTCGATCGCCGGTCGAGCCGCCGCCTTCCCGATCCCGGTGACGGTGCTTCCGGATACGCTGAGCAACGAGGAAATCGACGCGCTGAGTTGATCGCGTGTGCTATTTCTTGAGAAACACTCTCTTGAATAGAATGGCCAAAAGGCCTATCTTCTTTTGAAATATTCTAAAGTCGGGACCGGGTGTCTGCCCGCCGCATGGAGATCAAGATGTTCATTCAGACCGAAGCGACGCCGAATCCCGCGACCCTCAAGTTCCTGCCGGGCAAGGTGGTGATGGAAAACGGCACGGCCGAATTCCGCAGTGCCGAGGAAGCCGAAGCCTCGCCGCTTGCCGCCCGCCTGTTCGAGATCCCGGGCGTTATCGGCGTCTATTTCGGCTACGACTTCATCTCCGTCTCCAAGGAAAATCAGGAATGGCAGCATCTGAAGCCCGCCATCCTCGGTTCGATCATGGAGCACTTCATGTCCGGCAAGCCGGTCATGGGCTCGACGTCCGTGCTATCCGAAGTGCAGGACGCCGGCGGCGAATTCTTCGACGAGGGCGATGAGTCGATCGTGCTGACCATCAAGGAACTGCTGGATACCCGTGTGCGTCCGGCCGTTGCCCAGGACGGCGGCGATATCACCTTCCGCGGCTTCCGCGACGGCAAGGTCTACCTCAACATGAAGGGTTCCTGCGCCGGGTGCCCGTCCTCGACGGCGACCCTGAAGCATGGCGTGCAGAACCTGTTGCGCCATTTCGTGCCCGAAGTTCAGGAAGTCGAAGCCGTCTAAGCGTGGTTCCAAGGCGCCGAGCGGTTTTTGGATAGGATTATGCAAGAACCAAAAGCTCGCGCAGGGAAACATTCGAAGGCAAATCAACCGCGCCGCAAGCGCGGCTTTTCGGAAAAATTGACATGATCGTACTGGCGCTCGACACGGCAGGTGTGGATTGCGCTGCCGCTGTGTATGATAGCGGCAGTGATTCTGTGATGGGGGAGGTCACGGAAACGATCGGACGGGGGCATGCCGAGCATTTGATGCACGTTGTCGACGAAGCGCTGGCGAAAGCTGGTGTGGCGCTTTCGGCCATAGAGCGTGTCGTCGTGACCGTCGGCCCCGGTTCCTTCACCGGTATCCGCATCGGCGTCGCTGCCGCACGCGGGTTTGCACTTTCCCTTAATATCTACGCAGTCGGTGTCACGACCCTCGAGGTCATGGCGGCGACCGCGCGAGCGCAGAATCCGGGTAAGTCGGTTCTGGCTGCCATCGATGCGAAGCGCGAGGAGATCTATCTCCAGACCTTCGATGCCGATGGTAGCCCGCTGGACGAGGCTCGGGCCGTGACGATAGACGAAGCGCGGGCAATTGCCGCCGCCTTCGACGGCATCGTCACCGGAACGGCTGTCGCCCGGTTGAGCGACAGGCCGCCGGCGGAGCGGCCAGACGCGTTTCCGATTGCCATCGTCGCCCGGCTGGGCGCTGGCAAATCTGCTGGTGAAAAGCCGAAGCCGCTTTATCTTCGCGGACCCGATGCCAGACCGCAGGCCGGATACGCAGTTGCCAGGCAGTAGACATGCTCGAATCCTATCTTACCTTGAAAGCAGAATACGAAATCGTCCCGATGGAGCTGAAGGATTGCGCCGAGGTGGCGATCCTGCACGGCGAGCGGTTCCCGCGGGTCTGGGACGAGAGTGAGTTTCAGGGCCTCCTCTCGCAGGAAACTACCTTCGGCTTCGTCGCCCGCCAGACCAACGCCATCCTGAAAAAGGCGCTTCCCGGCTTCGTGCTGGCGCGACACGTGGCAGGCGAGGGGGAAATTCTGACCATTGCCGTCAACGCCAAGCTCGGGCGCTCCGGTCTCGGCTGGCGACTGATGCACGCGGCCCTGCGCGAGGCCCGCAATCGCGGTGGCGAAACCATGTTTTTGGAGGTCGACGGCAGCAACCAGCCGGCGCTCGGCCTCTATCGCAAGCTCGGCTTCGAGACCGTCGGCGAGCGCAAGGCCTACTATGTCGGCGAAAACGGCCAGAAGTCGACGGCGCTTGTCATGCGTCGCGTTCTTCGCTAGAGCATTTTGCAGCCAAGTGGCATCACTTGGCGTCGCAGAAATGCGGCAAAACAAATAGTTAGAGCGGCAATTCGGCGGTCTAACTGTTGTCACAGTCCAAACAGATCGAAGACAGCGATTGATGGAAGACGCCGTAAAATCCCTGGAGGAGCTTTGCGCCGAGCGCGGAATGCGCATGACGGAGCAGCGTCGGGTCATTGCGCGCATCATCGAGAATTCCGGAGACCATCCGGATGTCGAGGAGCTCTATCGCCGCTCAGTGCAGGTGGATGCGAAGATCTCGATCTCCACCGTCTATCGCACCGTCAAGCTATTCGAGGATGCCGGCCTACTTGCCCGCCACGATTTCCGCGATGGCCGTTCCCGCTACGAGACCGTGCCGGAAGAGCACCACGATCATCTGATCGACCTCAAGAGTGGCCAGGTGATCGAATTCCACTCACCGGAAATCGAGGCGCTGCAGGAGCGCATTGCCCGCGAACACGGCTTCAAACTCGTCGACCACCGGCTGGAGCTTTACGGCATCCCGCTGAAGAAGGACGAAGGTTGAGGTGAAAGCTTTCATGCAGGAGCGAATGATTTGATGACGAGGCTGCGCATCGGCTGTGCCCTCGTGGTCATCGGCATCGTCAGCATGGTGATGCTGCCGATGCAGATCGTTTGCCTGCGCTTCGACTGGAAGCTCAGGCGCTATCTGCCGCGCTACTGGCATCGCATCGTCTGCTATTGCCTCGGCGTGCGCATTCACGTGGTCGGCACGATGGAAACGAGCCGGCCCCTGATGCTGGCCTCCAACCATTCGTCCTGGCTTGATATTCTCGTTCTCTCCGCCGTTGCCGATGTCTCCTTCATCGCCAAGTCGGAAGTGCGGGACTGGCCGATCTTCGGGCTTTTCGCACAATGGCAGAAAAGCGTCTTCGTCGAGCGCGAGCAGAAGCGCAAGACCGGCGAGCAGGTGAACGAGATCGCCGACCGCATGGCCGACGGCGAAATTATGGTGCTGTTTCCGGAGGGGACGACCTCGGACGGCAATCGCCTGCTCGAAGTCAAGTCCTCGCTGTTTGGCGCTGCCGCTGCGGCCCTGCCGAAGGCGCCGGATGCCGTGGTGCATGTCCAGCCGGTCGCGGTCGCCTATACCCGCGTCCACGGAACGCCGATGGGCCGCTATTATCGTCCGCTGACGGCATGGCCCGGCGATATCGAGCTTGTGCCGCACCTGAAGGGCATTTTTCAGTGCGGGGCCATCGATGTCGACGTCTGCTTCGGCGAGGCGGTCGATTATCGCGCCGGCACCAACCGCAAGGAAGTGAGCGCCACCATCGCGTGGCGCATCCGCAATATGCTTGCCGGCCGCCTGCTCGGACGCGAGATCGCCTGATTTCCAGGTGATTCCAACTTTTCCATTTTCTCCGAAGGCAAAAGCCACTACATAGCGGCCCATGACCAAGGACAGCCTGACCCTCGACGCCCCGGCGGCCGATGCTTCGCAGCTCGGCACCCGCGACGGCTCCAACAGCCGCAAGGTCTTCATCAAGACCTACGGCTGTCAGATGAACGTGTATGATTCCACGCGGATGAGCGATGCGCTCTCCCGCGACGGCTATGAGCCGACCGAGGATATGGAAGAGGCCGATCTCGTCCTTCTGAATACCTGTCATATCCGCGAGAAGGCGGCCGAGAAGGTCTATTCGGCACTTGGCCGTCTGCGTGAGATGAAAAAGCGCAAGGCAGCCGACGGCCGCGAGATGATGATCGGCGTCACCGGCTGCGTCGCGCAGGCCGAAGGTGAGGAAATCCTGCGCCGCGCGCCGGCCGTCGATGTCGTCATTGGCCCGCAGACCTATCATCGTCTGCCGGATGCGCTTCGCCGCGCCAAGGAAGGCCAGCGCGTCGTCGACACCGAATATGCGATCGAGGACAAGTTCGAGCATCTGCCGATCGCTGAAAAGACGAAGATCCGCGCCCGCGGCGTCACCGCCTTTCTGACGGTGCAGGAAGGCTGCGACAAGTTCTGCACCTTCTGCGTCGTGCCCTATACGCGCGGTTCCGAAGTCTCCCGTCCGGTCTCCCAGATCGTCGAGGAAGCCGAGAAACTTGTGGATGGCGGCGTGCGCGAAATCACGCTGCTCGGCCAGAACGTCAACGCCTGGCACGGCATCGGCCCGACGGGCGAGACCTGGAGCCTTGGCGATCTCCTTTATCGCCTGGCTGAGATCCGCGGTCTGGCGCGCCTGCGCTACACCACCAGCCATCCGCGTGACATGGACGATCGTCTCATCGGCGCGCATCGCGATCTGCGCACGCTGATGCCCTATCTGCACCTGCCCGTACAGGCCGGCTCGGACCGCATCCTGAAGGCGATGAACCGCCGGCACACGGCGGCGGAATACCTCACTCTCATCGAGAGAATCCGCACGGCCCGCCCGGATATTGCCCTTTCGGGTGACTTCATCGTCGGCTTCCCGGGGGAGACAGACCAGGATTTTGAGGATACACTCAGATTGATCGAGGAGGTGAATTATGCACAGGCCTTCTCGTTCAAATATTCCACGCGGCCGGGTACGCCCGGCGCGGAATTGAAGGATCAGGTGCCCGAAGAGGTCAAGACCGAGCGGCTGGAGCGATTGCAGGCATTGCTGCTGAGGCAGCAGCATGCTTTTGCCGAGGCTTGCGTGGGCAAAACAGTGGATATCCTTCTGGAAAAGCCGGGCCGGATGCCGGGCCAGTTGATTGGACGCTCTCCCTGGCTGCAATCTGTGAATGTTGATGCAAAAGCATCGCAAATCGGTGACATTATTAACGTACGAATCACCGGAACCAGCACCAACAGCCTTTTCGCTGAATTGCTCTAGGTTCCGGCCGACCCAAGGGAGCCGCACCGCTTGAACGGACAGGAATTGGTTTCTTCTTCATCGCGCCAGCCCCGCACCGCGAGCGACGCCAATCACTTCACCCTGACGTTCGAGAATAATCGGTTCGCCAGCGAGCTTTTCGGGCAGTTCGACCAGAATCTGAAGCTGCTCGAGGAGCGCTTGGGCATCGATGCTCGCGCTCGCGGCAATTCCGTCGTCATCACCGGCGACGTGCTGGCCACCAATCAGGCACGCCGCACGCTCGATTACCTCTATGACAAGCTGCAAAAAGGCGGCAATGTAGAGCGTTCCGATGTCGAAGGGGCAATCCGCATGGCGGTTGCCGCCGACGACCAATTGACGCTGCCGACGATGGAGAGAAAAGCCAAGTTGACGATGGCGCAGATTTCGACGCGCAAGAAGACGATCATTGCGCGCACGCCGACCCAGGATGCCTATATGCGGGCGCTGGAGCGCTCAGAGCTCGTCCTCGGCGTCGGCCCTGCCGGTACCGGCAAGACCTACCTCGCCGTCGCCCACGCCGCCCAGCTCCTGGAGCGCGGCGCGGTGGAAAAGATCATTCTGTCGCGCCCGGCCGTCGAGGCCGGCGAGCGTCTCGGCTTCCTGCCTGGCGACATGAAGGAAAAGGTCGATCCTTACCTTCGTCCGCTCTATGATGCGCTCTACGACATGATGCCGGGCGACAAGGTCGAACGGGCCATCACGGCGGGCGTCATCGAGATCGCGCCGCTCGCCTTCATGCGTGGCCGCACGCTCGCCAACGCTGCCGTCATCCTCGACGAGGCGCAGAACACGACGTCCATGCAGATGAAAATGTTCCTGACGCGTCTCGGCGAAAATTCGCGGATGATCGTCACGGGCGATCCGAGCCAGATCGACTTGCCGCGCGGCGTCAAGTCCGGCCTGGTGGAAGCGCTGCAGCTGTTGGACGGCGTCGAGGGCATCACCATCGTCCGCTTCAAGGATACGGACGTCGTCCGCCATCCGCTGGTGGCGCGCATCGTTCGGGCGTATGATTCCACCTATGCCGCAAAGGCAGAGGAAAGCGATCCGCAGATCTGATCTGCGGTGCGGAAACCGATGGCCGAACTCGATATACAGATCAGCGTGGAGGAGGGCGATTGGCCCTCCGAAGAGCAATTGCAGGCCCTGGCGGAGCGTGTTCTCGGCACTGCAGCCACCTATTTGAAGACACATGAAAAGCAGCCTTTTCCAAAGGATGCATCGGAATTGTCGCTGGTCTTTACCGACGATGCCTCGATCCGTGAGATTAATGCGGAGTGGCGTTCGCAGGACAAGGCGACGAACGTGCTGTCCTTTCCGGCTTTCCCGTTGCAGCCCGGCGGCAAGCCCGGCCCGATGCTGGGCGATATCATCATCGCCAGGGAGACGGTGGAGCGTGAGTCGGTCGATCTGGAAAAGAGTTTTGACGACCATCTGACGCATTTGATGGTGCATGGTTTCTTGCATCTCTTCGGCTACGACCATATGAATAATAGCGAAGCCGAAAGAATGGAGGGGCTGGAGACTCGCATTTTGGCTAGTCTTGGCCTATCTGATCCCTATGCGGGACAAGACCCCATTTGATTTGAACCCTGTCTGACCAGGAACAATGAGCGACTTTACGACAAGATCGGCCCCCGAGGCCAAAGACGGAGCCGATGCAGCCTCCTCCGATGAGGGTGGCAGTAGTAGCAACGGCAAGCGATCCCAATCTTCCTTCTGGGCACGTGCTGCACGCATCCTGCGCCCGGCACAGGACTCCGCCCGATTGCGCGAGGATCTCGCCGACGCGTTGATGACCAACGCGGCCGGTGACGACGCCTTCTCCGCAGATGAGCGGGCGATGCTGCACAATATCCTGCGTTTCCGCGAGGTGCGCGTCGAGGATGTCATGGTGCCGCGTGCCGACATCGAGGCCGTGGATCAGACCATTACCATCGGCGAGCTGATGATCCTCTTCGAGGAAAGCGGCCGCTCGCGTATGCCCGTTTACGCCGACACGCTGGATGATCCGCGCGGCATGGTGCATATCCGTGACTTGCTGTCCTATGTCGCCAAGCAGGCCCGCAACAAGCGCCGCGCCGGCAGTGCCAAGGCGGCTGCCGCAACGGCCGCGCCTGCAGCCGAAAAGCCGACACGCTCGGCCAAGCCGAATTTCGATCTCTCGCGGGTCGATCTGCAGAAGACGCTGGTTGAGGCCGGCATCATCCGCAAGATCCTCTTCGTGCCGCCTTCGATGCTTGCCTCGGATCTCCTGCGCCGCATGCAGGTCAACCGCACGCAGATGGCGCTTGTTATCGACGAGTACGGCGGTACCGACGGTCTGGCTTCGCACGAGGACATCGTCGAAATGGTCGTCGGCGATATCGACGACGAGCACGATGACGAAGAAGTAATGTTCAAGCGCGTCTCCGAAGACGTCTTCGTGGCCGATGCCCGTGTCGAGCTGGAGGAGATCGCAGCCGCGATCGGTCCGGATTTCGATATCGCTGAGCAGGTGGACGAGGTGGATACGCTTGGTGGCCTGATCTTCTCGGCTCTTGGCCGCATTCCGGTGCGTGGCGAGGTCGTGCAGGCGCTTCCAGGCTTCGAATTCCATATTCTCGATGCCGATCCACGCCGTATCAAGCGAGTACGCATCACGCGTAAGCGTCATGCCGTCCGCCGCCGACCGACCGTCAAGCTGGAAGGGGAGGCAGGTGCGCCGGAGCGCGATTTGCCGGCACCGGAAGCGATTGCTGAGGAAACATCGGCAGAACGCAACGCGACCAGCCATTAGAGCCGGATGATTTTAGGTCGATACGATCTAAAATCTGAATCTGCTCTAAAATCAAAGAAGTAGAGCATGATGTCGTCCGAAATCCCCTGACACTTTTCGGCATCATGCTCTAATCGGCGCTTCAACGGGACAAATCGCTGCATTTTTGAAAGACTGCGCCCAATTGATTCGCGATTGGACGGAGCTGGCGCATGGAATGGCTTTCGGGCAGGGTGATCCTCGTCTGGGGTTTCAAACGTGCATTGCTTACGATTTTAGCCGGTGCCGTCGGTGTGCTGGCATTGCCGCCCCTCGGCTTCTTTGCGGCGATGTTCATCTCCTTTACACTGCTGGTCTGGCTGCTGGACGGTGTCGCCGCCAGCCCGGATAGCGGCCTGCTCGGGCGGCTGTGGCCGGCTTTCTTCACCGGCTGGCTGTTCGGCTTCGGCTATTTCGTTGCTGGTCTCTGGTGGCTCGGCCATGCGCTGCTGATCGATGCCGACGAGTTCGCATGGGCCTTGCCGCTGGCAATCCTCGGCCTTCCCGCCTTCTTGGCTGTCTTCTACGGCGTCGCGACCGTGCTTGCCCGCATCCTGTGGTCCGATGGCATGGGGCGGATCGCGGCGCTCGCCTTCAGCTTCGGTATTCTGGAATGGCTGCGCAGCTTTCTCTTTACCGGCTTTCCCTGGAATGCCATCGGCTATGGCGCCATGCCTACTCCGCTGATGATGCAGTCGGCGCATGTGATCGGCATGCTCGGGGTCACCGTGCTTGCCGTCTTCGTCTTCGCCGCACCCGCGCTGCTCGGTACGCGCCAGGGGCGGGTGCCGGGGATAGGCCTTGCCGCCCTCATCGCCGCGGCCCATTTTGGCTATGGCTACTACGCACTGAGTCAGCCGGAAGCACCGCTCACTGACGCCAGGACCGCGCCGGTCGTGCGTATCGTGCAGCCGTCCATCGATCAGGAAACCAAGATGGACACGACTGCCGATCGCGCCGCCATCTTCGATAAGCATCTGGCGCTTTCGGTCCAGCCGCCTGCGAATGGCGGCAAGCGGCCCGACATCATCGTCTGGCCGGAAACGGCCGTGCCTTTCATCCTGACCGATAATCGCGATGCGCTCGCCCGCATCGCGGATCAGCTCGAAGACGACCAGATCCTGATCACCGGCGCCGTCCGCGTTGAAGACATGGGGCCGGGCGTCGAGCCGCGCTATTACAATTCGATCTATGTCATCGACGGCCGCGGGCAGATCATCGGCGCGTCCGACAAGACCCATCTCGTCCCCTTCGGCGAATATGTGCCTTTCGAGCATATTCTGAGCTATCTCGGCATCGAGAACGTCGTGGAGCTGCCTGGGGGATTTTCAGCGGCCACCAAGCGGCAATTGCTGGCCATGCCCGACGGCGTCAAATTCTATCCGCTGATCTGCTACGAGATCATCTTCCCGAACGAGATGACGGCGGGGATCCGGCAGGCCGATGCCATTCTCAACGTTACGAATGACGGCTGGTTCGGCGATACGCCCGGTCCATACCAGCATTTCCTGCAGGCAAGGGTGAGGGCGGTGGAGCAGGGGCTGCCGCTGATTCGAAGCGCCAATACAGGCATTTCAGCATTTGTTGATGCACACGGACGGGTGCTTTCTGGTATCGATTATAATCAACAAGGCTTCATTGATACCACTTTAGGTGGCGCAACCGTATCGCGCATCGACGATAAATCCAGAAAAACATACTTTTGGTTGATCATCGGAGCAGTCGGCATAATTGCCGCAATTTCGCGCATGGGTTTTATTTTCAGGGTGAATTGACCAAAAAACCCTAAAATTGCATAGTGCTAGATGTCCGCCTTTCGAACGTAGACTGGAGGCCTTGGGGGCGTCGGCTGCAACGTGGCGTTATAGGGGTGGTGAAGGGTACCGGGTGGCAGGTCCTGAATTCAACCTATGTTAGGGTAAAATGATGATTGAGAATAAAAAGAAGCCGAACCCCATCGACATTCATGTCGGTAGCCGCATACGCCTCCGCCGAACGATGCTTGGCATGAGCCAGGAGAAACTCGGCGAAAGCCTCGGAATTACGTTTCAGCAAATTCAGAAATACGAAAAAGGCACCAATCGCGTCGGCGCCAGCCGCCTGCAGAATATCTCCAGCATCCTCAATGTCCCGGTTTCCTTCTTCTTCGAGGATGCACCGGGCGAGCATTCGGCCGGCGCGGGTGGCATGGCCGAAGCATCCAGCTCCAACTACGTCGTCGACTTTCTGTCTTCTTCGGAAGGATTGCAGCTCAACCGCGCCTTCGTGAAAATTTCCGATGGCAAGGTCCGACGCAAGGTTGTCGAGCTGGTCAAGGCGCTCGCGGCCGAGGCGGATGCTGAGTAGCCCTTCGAGGCGGGGTTAAACCGACAAAGTCGAGAGGCGGTCATTTTGGCCGCCTTTTCGCTATTTACGGCAAAATTTTATCACTTGAGCAGGGATATAAAGATATATTTATGTCCTTGTGCGGCTTGTTTTTCGAGGCGGAGACGAATATCAAAAGCAGAGATTTGTTCTTTGAGGGGAATCCCGCATGCGCGCGAATTATCTGTTTACGAGTGAGTCTGTTGCCGAAGGTCACCCGGATAAAGTTTGTGACCGCATTTCCGATGAAATTGTCGATCTGGTTTACCGCGAGGCCACAAAGACCGGCGTAAACCCCTGGACCGTGCGCATTGCATGCGAGACCCTTGCCACCACCAACCGCGTCGTCATCGCCGGTGAAGTGCGTCTGCCGCCGAGCCTGATGAAGAAGGATAAGGACGGCAACGACGTCATCAATCCATCGAAGTTCAAGGCTGCTGCACGCCGCGCCATCAAGGATATCGGCTACGAGCAGGACGGCTTCCACTGGAAGAAGGCGCGCATCGACGTGCTGCTGCACTCGCAGTCCGCCGATATCGCCCAGGGCGTCGACAATGCCGCCGACCAGCAGGGTGACGAAGGTGCCGGCGACCAGGGAATCATGTTCGGCTACGCCTGCAAGGAAACGCCCGATCTCATGCCGGCGCCGATCTACTATTCGCACAAGATCCTGCAGCTGCTCGCTGCCGCCCGCAAGAAGGGCGACGGTGAAGTCGCCAAGCTCGGCCCGGACGCCAAGAGCCAGGTAACGGTCCGTTATGTTGACGGCAAGCCGTCGGAAGTGACCTCGATCGTGCTTTCGACCCAGCATCTCGATGAGAGCTGGGACTCGAAGAAGGTTCGCGCCGTTGTCGAGCCCTATATCGTCGAAGCGCTCGGCGACCTGAAGATCGCCCCCGATTGCAAGTGGTACATCAACCCCACGGGCAAGTTCGTCATCGGCGGCCCCGACGGCGACGCCGGCCTCACCGGCCGCAAGATCATCGTCGACACCTACGGCGGCGCAGCCCCGCATGGCGGCGGCGCCTTCTCCGGCAAGGACACGACCAAGGTCGACCGTTCTGCGGCCTACGCCGCCCGCTATCTGGCGAAGAACGTCGTTGCCGCCGGTCTTTCCGATCGCTGCACGATCCAGCTCTCCTACGCCATCGGCGTTGCCCAGCCGCTGTCGATCTATGTCGACCTGCACGGTACCGGCAAGGGCGTGACCGAGGATCAGGTCGAAGCGGCCATCCGCAAGAACATGGACCTCTCGCCGACCGGCATCCGCCGCCACCTCGACCTCAACAAGCCGATCTACGCCAAGACCTCGGCTTACGGTCACTTCGGCCGCAAGGCCGGCCGCGACGGCTCCTTCTCCTGGGAGCGTACGGACCTGGTGAAGGCCCTCAAGGAAGCCGTGAAGCTCCGGGAAGCCGCATGATCGATACCGAGCGCCGGTCGCGGGCGACGGAAGCATTCTTCGGCCGGCGCAAGGGTAAGGCCTTGCGCGGCCAGCAGGCTGAAAAGCTGGAAGCATTGCTGCCGCAGTTCATCGTCGATCTTTCCGCTCCGGCGCCGCAGCCGCTGAACGATCTCTTCCCGGTGCCATCAGAGCGTCTGCGCCTGGAGATCGGCTTCGGCGGTGGAGAGCATCTCATCCACAGGGCGCTGGAGCAGCCAAAGACCGGTTTCATCGGTGTCGAGCCCTTTGTCAATTCGATGCAGAAGCTGCTTGCGCGCGTCGAAGAGGCAGGCGCACACAATATCCGCGTCTACAATGACGACGCGACGCAGGTGCTGGATTGGCTGCCGGATGGCTGCCTGGATCAGATCGACCTGCTCTATCCCGACCCCTGGCCGAAGAAGAAGCACTGGAAGCGCCGCTTCGTTTCACAGGTGAACCTTGCCCGTTTCCACCGCGTCCTGAAGCCCGGCGCTCTCTTCTGCTTTGCCTCCGACATCGACACTTATGTCAATTGGACGCTGCAGCATTGTCAGGCGCATGGCGGCTTCGAGTGGACAGCCCAAAACGCTGCCGACTGGCTGACGCCCTATGAAGGCTGGCCGAGCACGCGCTACGAGGCAAAGGCCCGCCGCGAGGGACGCTCATCGGCCTATCTGACCTTCAAGAGGGTCTGATCGTTCCAATTGCGGGCGAAAATTTCAGATTGAGATATTCGCATCATCCCGTGAGGACCGCCGCTTTGGGCGGTCTGGATCATGCGCATGCGTTGCCAGGTGGGGCCGGTTCGATGCGGTCCTTGCGGACGGTGAGTTTCACCGTCGGGCGACGCTCATGGTCAGTGCAGGCTGACCGTCTTCAATTCGTCTTCCGCAGCACGGTAGAAGGTGCTGGAGCGATTGTCCGTCAACAGGATCGGGGTGCCGTCGGCGCCGAAAAGCGCCCAGAGATCGACATCCGGATCAATATCGGGCGCTTCTGGGAAGCAGCGGGATACCTCGGACCAATCCATTTTTCTGATGTAGGCGACCTCACCGGTGCCGATATTGGCAAGTTCGGATGCGGTCAGGCGGGCGGTAGCTTCTTTCAACAACATGCTCGTACCTCCAGTATGAGGGACCAACGGCTCCAGAGCATGATGCCGAAAAGTGTGGATGGCTTTCGGGCGATGTCGTGCTCTAGTTCTTTGATTCTAGAGCCGATTCAGACTTCAGGCCGATTCGGCCTGAAATCGTCCGGCTCTAGGCCGTTGTCCTACTGTGAGACCGAAATGTTAATTTTCTTTACTATACGGTCGGGTTCGGGCCGAATGAGATCGACGGCGAGCAAGCCGTTCTTCAGCGTGGCGCCGAGCACCTGCATGCCGTCGGCGAGAACGAAAACACGCTGGAACTGTCGGGCGGCGATACCGCGATAGAGATAATCGCGCTCGCCCTGCTCGATCTGGCGACCGCGGATCAGCAGCTGGTTTTCTTCCGTCGTGACATCGAGCTCGTCTTCGGAAAAGCCGGCGACAGCCAGCGTGATGCGCAACCGCTCCGGCTCGCCGGAAAGGCGATCCGCACGCATCCGTTCGATATTGTAGGGAGGGTAACCGTCGCTGGCCTTGGAAATCCGCTCAAGCGTCTTTTCCATAGTATCAAAGCCCAGAAGCAGCGGGCTGGCAAAGGGAGTCGTCCGGCTCATCGTCTCAAAGTCCTTGGGTGTCAAGCGACCGTTCCGGACCTGATCTTCAGCACCCGGTTGTCCCTAATATGGGAGTACGCGCCTGTGAGTGCAAGCCATCGCGTCTTCGCATTTGCGAGATCGAAATCCATGGTGAAGAATCGTTTCATGCCATGACGAGCGAGCGCTTGACAAAGCCGGACCGGACCCGCGACAAAGCCTGTCGATCTGCACCGGAGGAAAGTTACAGATATGACCGAACCTAGAAAAATCATTATCGATACCGACCCTGGTCAGGACGACGCCGCGGCGATCTTTCTCGCCTTCGGCAGCCGCGAGGAGATCGAGGTGCTCGGCATTACCGCGGTTGCCGGCAACGTGCCGCTGAGCCTGACGAGCCGCAATGCCCGCATCGTCTGCGAGCTCTGCGATCGTCGCGACGTCAAGGTGTTTGCCGGTGCCGACGCGCCGCTGAAGCGCAAGCTGGTGACGGCGGAGCATGTGCATGGCAAGACCGGACTGGATGGTCCGGACCTGTCCGAGCCGACGATGCAGCTGCAGCCGGGCCACGCCGTCGATTTCATCATCGACACGCTGCGCAAGGAGCCGGAAGGCGCCGTCACGCTCTGCACGCTCGGCCCGCTGACCAACATCGCATTGGCCTTCCAGAAGGCGCCTGAAATCGTCGGACGTGTACGCGAACTTGTCATGATGGGTGGCGGCTTCTTCGAGGGCGGCAACATCACGCCGGCGGCCGAGTTCAACATCTATGTCGACCCGGAGGCGGCAGACGTCGTGTTCCGTTCGGGCGTTCCGATCGTCATGATGCCGCTCGACGTCACTCACAAGCTGCTGACGCGCAAGGATCGCGTCGAGCGTATTGCCGCGGTTGGCACGCCGCCGGCCAAGGCCATGGTCGAAATGCTGCAGTTCTTCGAGCGCTTCGATATCGAGAAGTATGGCTCGGACGGCGGTCCGCTGCATGACCCGACCGTTATCGCCTACCTTCTGAAGCCTGAGCTCTTCAAGGGTCGCGAATGCAATGTCGAGATCGAAGTGACGTCCGAACTGACCGTCGGCATGACCGTCGTCGATTGGTGGCATGTCACCGACCGCAAGCGCAATGCCAAGGTCATGCGCGACGTTGATGCCGATGGCTTCTTCGCGCTGCTGACGGAGCGTTTTGCCCGCATCTGACTGAGTAAAGACCTACGAAAAAGGCCGCCGGAGCGATCCGGCGGCCTTTTTATTTCATCGAGCCAAGGTCGGCTCAGAACTCTTCCCAGTCATCCTGAGCGAGTGCATTGGCGCCCTGCATCTGCGGAATTGCCTTGCGTGCGGGTGCTGCAACGGGGGGAGCTGCCCGGCGCGGGGCCGCCGGAGCCCGCATCTGCTGGGCGGTTGCCCGCAATGCGCTGGTATTCTCCTGGATGGCACGTGCGGTGCGGAAGCGCGCAACGAGCGTCCGGAGCGACTGAGCTTCCTCGGCAAGCGCCACGCTGGAGGCGGTGGTCTCCTCGACCATCGCGGCATTCTGCTGGGTCACCTGATCCATCTGGTTCATGGCCGAGTTGATTTCCTTCAGACCAATAGCCTGCTCGCTCGCGGAGGCTGAGATCTGGCGGATCAGGCCGTTGATCTCCATCACCTGCTGGGCGATCTTATGCAGGGCATCGCCCGTGCGGCCGACCAGATTGACACCTTCCTTGACCTGTCCGGCCGAGGTATTGATCAAGGTCTTGATCTCCTTGGCGGCATTGGCCGAGCGCTGGGCCAGCTCACGCACTTCCTGCGCGACAACGGCAAAGCCCTTACCGGCTTCACCTGCGCGGGCAGCTTCGACGCCGGCATTGAGCGCCAAGAGGTTGGTCTGGAAGGCGATCTCGTCGATGACACTGATGATGCGGGACACTTCCTGCGACGATTGCTCGATGCCGTGCATGGAAGAAATGGCCTTCTGCACGATCTCGCCGGAATGCTCGGCGTCCTGCGATGCCGCATTGACGCTGCTTGCCGCCGTGCGGGCGTTCTCGGCGCTGGAATTGACCTGCGCGGTCAGCTCGTTGAGGGCCGCAGCCGTCTCTTCAAGGCTTGCTGCCTGCTGTTCCGTGCGGCGGGCGAGATCCGAGGCGCTGTTGCTGATTTCGCCGGTGCCGCTGCCGATGTTGCCGACGCTGACATTGACGGTGTGGACGGTCTCTTCAAGGCTCGTCAGCGCGGCGTTGAAATCCTGCTTGAGCTGGGCATATTCGCCGGGGAAGTCGTCCGTGATCCGCTGCGTAAGATTGCCCTTCGAAAGCTCGGCGAGGCTTTGGCCGAGAATGGCAACGATATGGCGCTGCAGCGTAACGCTCTCGTTGCGTTCGCTCTCCGAACGGCGGCGCTCGCCTTCGGCGGCCAGACGCTGGTCGTTGGCTTCGCCCTCCAGGCGCTTGGTATCGGCGAGCGCGAAGCGGAAACCTTCCAGTGCCTTGGCGACCGAACCCACTTCGTCGGCACCTGCTTGCCCCGCGACAGGTTCGGCGTAATTGCCGGCGCTCAGGCGATTGACGCTTGCAACAAGGCCGGCCAGCGGCTTCTGCACGAAGCTGCGCACCGCGACATAGAGAGCGAGCATGACGGCGGCGAGCACCAAAAGACCGGCAACGATCATCATATAGGTCTGATCGCGTACCGGGGCCGCGGTGGCGCTGTGCGGTACGTCGATGAGAACGACCCAGGTGGCATTGAGGCCAGGAACAGCGAAAGGATAGACGACGCGGTCGAATTCTTCGCTGCCTGCATCGGAAAGATTCTTGAGGATGCTTGCGGAAGAGGAGCTCAGAGCTGCCTTGATGACGTCCGCGCCAGAACCATTATAGTCCTTCATCAGCAGGTCGGCGCTCGGTGCCACCAGCCACTTGTTGTCCTGGGAAACCAGAAGTACGCGACCGGAGCCGAACGGCTGCATCTTCTGCAGTTTCGTCGAAAGCGAATTGAGGGAGATATCGACGCCTGCAATGCCGATCAGCTTGCCACCCGACATGACAGGATAGGCGATCGAGCTCATGGTCGTCGGGACATCAGTGCCCTGCGCGAGGTAGGGCGGTGTGATCGCGCCCTTGCCGCTGTCGGCGGCGAGCTTCCACCAGGCGGCAGTGTAATCATTGTCGAAGGTCGAGAACTGGATGCCGCCATCCTTCGTCTTCGACCAGTAGGGTGTGAAGGCACCCTTGTCGTTGACGCCCTGATCCTTGTTGTTGGCAAGCTCCGTGGTCTTGCCATCCAGCGCGCCGAGCTGCTCGCAGAACCAGCTGCCGAAGGCAAAGGCATTCTGTTCGACATTCGCCTTGAGGATGTTGATCATGCCCTTGCGGTCGAAGGTATGGCCTTCGTGGCCGCGGCCGATGATGGCGGCCATGGAGCGGGCGGCGCTCGCCATTTCGCCGACATTGGCGGCGATCTCGTTGGAAATGGATTTGGCCTCGGTATTCGCCTGATCCATGGTCAGCGTCTCGACGCGATCGCGGGTCTGGGAAATCAGCAGAAAGTTGGAAACCAGCAAAACGAGTGCGATCGCCAGCCCGGTGACCAAGATCAGCTTGGCCGCAAGCGACTTCATACGAAAGATGAACATCATTTCCTCGAAAAAACGATGCGTCGGATACACATTATCCAGATGCAAGGTCGGCGCAGGATGGCCCTGTCATGGGGCCGCCGTTAAATTCCTGCCGCAGCCGGAAGGCCATACGCGCCAGGCCAGAGGAGAATGATATGGAAGCGCAAAAATTTAATTAATTGCGCTTCGCAAGGGTTGTGAAATTTAGCCCTAAAGCTTTTCGGCGACTTCGCTGGCAACCGGGATGGACGGCTGCGCGCCCGGCTTCAGGCAAGCCAGCGAACCGGCGACGGCGGCGCGGCGCAGGCTGGCATGGAAATCCAGGCCCTGATCGAGACTTGCGGCAAAATAGCCGCAGAAGGTATCGCCGGCGCCCACGGTATCGACGGGTTCGATGACGAGGCCCTTGGCGCGCGCGAGCTCGCCGTCGCGAATGGCAATGACGCCATCGCCGCCAAGTGTGACAATCAGCGTCTGGCCGGTTTCGCTATGCAGGCGGATGAGGGCCGCCTCGCGTTCGGATGCCGACATGTTGTCCTGGCCGGCCAGCCTTTCGAATTCCGTCTCGTTAGCGATAACGATATCGGCAAGCCGGCCGAGGCGGGCAGCTTCCGGGATCAGCGGCGCGAGATTGAGTACGGTGCGCATGCCCTTCGCCTTTGCGGCATTCAGCGCCGTTTCGACGGCTGCGACCGGGATTTCGAACTGCAGCATCAGCGTATCGCCCGGGTTCAGTGCAGCGACGGCAGCCGTCGCGTGTTCGGCCGTATTGGTGCCATTGGCACCGGGGACGACGGCAATCATGTTCTCGCCGTCACCGCCGACGAGGATGAGAGCAGTGCCCGTCGGCTCGGAGACGCGCCGGACTGTGGAAAGATCGGTGCCTGCCGTCTGCAGCAGGTCGACCGCAGGCTCCGCAAAGCCGTCATTGCCGACGGCGCCGCTCATTCGCACGGTCGCGCCGGCGCGGCGTGCGGCCAGCGCCTGGTTGGCGCCCTTGCCGCCGGCGGCGGTGGAAAAGCCGTTGCCGGCAACGGTCTCGCCCGGCTTCGGCAGACGATCCGTGGTGGCGATGAGGTCCATGTTGATGGAGCCGAAGATAGTGATCATGCGATGTCCTGCCCTGGGTGTTGCTGCTGCATGATCCTGCCCGAAGGCTGCCTTTGTCTTTTCGGATCATGCATCGATTGGGCGCGACACTGCCGAAGCGATCAGTCTTCGTCAACTACCCTGAGCTTGAGTTGGCTCGTGCGGTTGTCGACAGGCTTCGGCCGTTCTTCCGCACGCGCCTTGGCAGGCTCTTTCGCAGCCTCGAATTCCAGCGCCTCTATGCGCTCGCCACGCCTTGCCAGCTTGTCGGCCGAGGTGACGATCATGTCGACATCCTTCTGCGCCATGGCGAAATGCCCCTGCAGCTTTCGCACCCGCTCGTCCAGGCGCGAAAGGTCGTCCATCAGGTGCGCCACCTCGCTCTGGATCACATGGGCCTGCTCGCGCATGCGCTGGTCCTTCAGCACGGCCTGGATGACCTGGATCGACAGCATGAGCAGCGATGGTGAAACGATGACGATGCGGGCGCGCTGAGCCTTCTGCACGATTGCCTCGAAATTCTCATGGATCTCGGCGAAGATCGATTCGGACGGCACGAAGAGAAAGGCCGTATCCTGCGTCTCGCCGGGAATGAGATATTTCTCTGAAATGTCGCGGATATGCAGCTCCAGATCCCGGCGGAACTGCTGCGCGGCGATCTTGCCATGTTCGGGACTGGCGGCGCTGCGAATGGCGTTCCAGGCTTCCAGCGGAAACTTGGCATCAATAACAAGCGGCGGCGAGCCATTCGGCATGCGAATGGTGCAGTCCGGCCGCGAGCCGTTGGAAAGCGTCGCCTGGAACGCGTAGGCGCCCATCGGCAGCCCGTCGGCGATGATGGTTTCCATGCGCGCCTGGCCGAAGGCGCCACGCGTCTGCTTGTTGGAAAGAATGGCCTGCAGGCCAACGACATCCTTCGCCAGCGTCTGGATGTTGGTCTGCGCGGCATCGATGACGGCAAGCCTCTCCTGCAGGCGGCGCAGGTTTTCATGCGTCGAGCGCGTCTGCTCGCCGATCGTCGCCGTCACCCGCTGCGACATGCCGTCCAGGCGCTGGCCGATGGCCTGGTTGAGCTCTGCCTGCCTGGAGCCGAAGACTTCGGCCATGGTGGCAAGCCGTCCCTGCATCTCCGCCTGCGAACGTAGCAGCGCCGCCATCGTATGCTCGGTGTCGAGCGCGTCGTCTTCTGCACGTGCCTTGCCGCGGATGAAAAGCACGATCACTGTGATCGCAAGCAGAATGACGATGCCGGTCAGAACCTGGACCGTGGAAATGGCTTGGCCGAAGATGATGAAGGACATGAAACCTGGCGCGCTGATGAAGTTCTTACGCGGAGCATAGCAAAATTGCTGTGAATATCCAGATCAAAACGTGAACAAAATTTCGAGCCTATTTGCTGCTGTTGAGATCGCCGCCGGCGAAAAAACACCGCGCCATCGCCATCTTGGCGATTCCATCGCACGACAAGATGCGTTAAGGGAAACGTCATGACGATCAAGCCACTCATCATTTTGCCCGACCCGTTGCTCCGCCAGGCTTCCAAACCTATCGAGCAGATCGATACCGAAATTCAGCGTCTCGCCGACGACATGCTCGAAACCATGTATGACGCGCCGGGCATCGGCCTTGCGGCGATCCAGATCGGCGTTCCCCGCCGCATGCTTGTCATCGACGTCGCGCGCGAAGGCGAAGAGAAGAAGCCGCTGGTTTTCATCAATCCAGAGATCGTTGCGTCCTCGGACGAGCGTTCGGTCTATGAGGAAGGCTGCCTTTCCATTCCGGATTACTATGCCGAAGTGGAGCGCCCGGCACGCGTCACCGTCAAGCATCTGGACCGCAACGGCAAGGAGCAGCTGACCGAAGCAGACGGCTTGCTTGCGACCTGTGTGCAGCACGAGATCGATCACCTGAACGGTGTGCTCTTCATCGACTACATCTCTCGCCTGAAGCGCGACATGGTGATCAAGAAGTTCACCAAGGCGGCCAAGTCGAAGGCGCTCTGACCTCTGGCATTGAAAGATCAGCCTGAAACGCTTATGATATCATTGATATCAAGTAGAGGCGTGGATGAGTGACCTTTTGATTCGCGATATTTCCGAGCCGATGAAGCAGGACATCGCAGAACGGGCAAAGCAGGCCGGGCGTAGTCTTTCGGACGAAGCGAAAGAACTCTTGCGAAAAGCCTTGGTCGCGGAGAATAGCGAAACGGAGAACTCCCGATTGTCTGCTTGGGACCTTCTTCGACCAATTCTTTACGATGGCGATGATGTGGCGGCAACGGAATATGCCCGTATCATGGATGAGATCGAGGTGGAGCGAAAGAAGGACTTCGGCCGGCCGGTCGAGGACTTTGAATGATCCTCCTCGACACGAACATTATTTCCGAATTGGAAAAACCTGCACCTGATCGAAATGTTGCCAGCTGGATGAAGGCCCGGCCAAGCACTGAGTTTTATCTTTGTGATGTCGTGGTGATGGAGCAATCCTATGGTGCGGAGCGCTTTTTACTTCGTACAAAATCCGATCGCTACATACGGATTTTCAATGCGTTGCTGGCGTCGTTCCAGGGTAGGATATTTAGGTTCGACCAAAAATCCGCCATCGAGACAGGCCGCATTCGCGCCCGTCGCGAACGTTCGGGCCATCAGATTTCCGTGCAGGACGCCATGATCGCCGCCATCTGCCTTGCGAATGGCGCGACATTGGCGACGCGCAACACAAAAGACTTCGAGGGGCTTGATCTGAAGCTCATAAACCCGTTTGAAGGCGGCTAACGTTTGACCACGATGGCGCGCGTTAGCGCTGCCGGGTCACTCCAAGTTTGAATCCTAGCCGGATGGATCGCATGTCGCTCAACATCATTTTCATGGGAACGCCCGAATTTTCCGTACCGACGCTGCGGTCCTTGATCGATGCTGGACACAAGGTTCGTGCCGTCTATACGCAGCCGCCGCGCCCAGGCGGCCGGCGTGGGCTTGATCTGCAGAAATCGCCGGTGCATCAGGCGGCCGAATTGCTGGGCCTGCCGGTTTTCACGCCTGTCAACTTCAAGGATCCGGACGAGCGCCAGCGCTTTCGCGATCTGGAGGCCGATGTCGCCGTCGTCGTCGCCTATGGCCTGCTGCTGCCGGAAGCGATTCTGTCAGGCACGCGCCTTGGCTGCTATAACGGCCACGCCTCGTTGCTGCCGCGTTGGCGCGGCGCTGCCCCCATCCAGCGCGCGATCATGGCCGGCGATGCGAAGACCGGCATGATGGTGATGAAGATGGACAAGGGGCTCGATACTGGCCCGGTCGCGCTGACGCGCGAAGTCGAGATCGGCGATACCATGACTGCAGGCGAGCTGCACGACCGGCTGATGCTCGTCGGCGCAAAGGCGATGGCCGAGGCGATGAACAGACTGGAGCATGACGAGCTTCCGCTGACCGCCCAGCCCTCCGAAGGGGTCCTTTACGCCGCCAAGATCGACAAGGGTGAAACCCGCATCGATTTTGGCAGGCCGGCGGCCGATGTCCACAATCACATTCGCGGCCTGTCGCCTTTCCCAGGCGCCTGGTTTGAGGTCGACATCGCGGGCCGCCCAGAGCGTATCAAGGTGCTCGGCTCGGAACTGGCGGAGGGCGACGGTGCGTCGGGAAAGGTTCTGACGGATGATCTCGTCATTGCCTGCGCTTCCGGCGCCGTTAGGTTGACGAAGTTGCAGAAGGCCGGCGGCAAGCCGCTGGCTGCGGCGGATTTCCTGCGTGGCACGCCGATCGCGTCGGGTACGGTGCTCGCTTCGGAGCAGGGCTGATGCCGCGTTATAAAATGACCGTCGAATATGACGGCATCCCCTATGTCGGCTGGCAGCGCCAGGAGAACGGCCCTTCAGTGCAGGGGGCGATCGAGGGCGCCATCCGGTCTTTGACCGGCGAGACGGTCTCAATCCGTGGCGCGGGACGCACCGATTCCGGCGTGCACGCCACGGGACAGGTGATGCATGCTGATCTTTCCAAGGAGTGGAAGATCTACACGCTGCGCAATGCGCTCAACGCCCATCTGAGGATGGCCGCAGAGCGGGTCGCCATTCTCGATATCGTCGAGGTCGATGCAAGCTTCGACGCCCGCTTTTCGGCAATCCGCCGTCATTATCTCTACCGCATCATCGCCCGCCGCGCGCCCCTTGCGCTGGAAGCCGGACGCGCATGGTGGGTGCCGAAGGACATGGATCACGAGGTCATGCACGCCGCCGCGCAAACCCTTGTCGGCCGGCATGATTTCACCACCTTCCGATCGGCGCATTGCCAGGCGAACAGCCCGGTGCGCACGCTCGACCGGCTTGACGTGACGCGCAGTGGCGAACTCATCGAGATCCGCGCCACGGCGCAAAGCTTCCTGCATAATCAGATCCGCTCCTTCGCCGGCACCTTGAAGCTGGCGGGCGAGGGCAAGTGGACGCCTGACGATGTGCGCGCGGCGCTCGAAGCTCAGGATCGCAAGGCCTGCGGCCCCGTCGCTCCGCCGGATGGGCTCTATTTCATGCAGGTGGATTATCGCGATGGTACCGGGCTGCCTGGCGACGGCGAAAGTGCAGATGACGGCGAGGATCTGTCGTAGTCCACACTGACCATCTTAACCCGGCGGATAAACGCCCAGAAAGCGCTGCAGGAAATCCGTCAGCAGCATGGTCGGAATGAGCAGCACTAGTGTCAGCGTGCCGATGAAGAGCGGATGCGTGCCGCAGATCATTCTGAGCATGCGCGCCAGCGAAAAGATGATTGCCATCATCAGCGCCAGCCATAGCAGCGCCACCAATCCGCTGGAGCCGGGGACGAAAGCGATCACGGCGATGAGCAGCGCATTCAGATAGGATGTCGGCACGCCCAGCCAGTTCACCACGACGACGATGGGCGTAAATTTGTCGCCGAAACGGAAGATCAGCAGCAGCACGCCGGCAAGAACGAGCGGGACCAGCCAGTTCGCAAGCTCGACCAAGGCCAGGCGCAGGAAGAAGCCGAGACCGGTCGATGTCTCCGGCGGCATGGCGGTCAGATAGGCCTTCTGCCACCACAGCCAGGAAATGCCGATCGACGGCAGGCTCCACAAGATCGCCCAGAAGGAGCGCATCATGCCACGATCCGATATGTCCAGATATTGGAAGCCGCGCGCATCCATGCGGATCAGCAGCCAGAGACCGGACAGATAGTATTGGACTTCCCTAAAGGTCGGCATTCTCGAACCAGCGCTGGATGAAGGTCTGGTAGATCCCGGTCAGCGTTTCGAGATCCGAGACTGCCACGCGCTCGTCGACCATATGCATGGTCTGGCCGACGAGGCCGAATTCCACGACAGGGCAGTAGTCCTTGATATAGCGGGCATCCGACGTGCCGCCGGTGGTCGAAAGCGCCGGCCTTTGGCCAGTGATGTTTTCGACGGCGGAAGAGAGCGAAGCGATCAGCGCGTTGTTGCGCGTCAAAAACACCTGGCTCGGGCGCTCCGACCAGACGATGTCGTATTTCGCCGGCGGACGCCCTGGGCGCAGCGTCTGGTCGGCCGCAGCCGCATCCAGGCGGGCCAGGATTTCCGCCTTCAGCGTGTCGGCCGTCCAGGTATCGTTGAAGCGGATGTTGAAGGTGGCAGTCGCCCTGGCGGGGATGACGTTGGTGGCGGTATTGCCGACATCAATCGTTGTCACTTCAAGGTTCGATGGCTGGAAATTGTCCGTGCCGGTGTCGAAGGGCGGGTCGAGTAGCGCTTCCGTCAGCTTGATGATGCTGCGCACCGGATTGTCGGCAAGGTGCGGATAGGCGGCGTGGCCTTGAACGCCGTGAACGGTAATGGTGCCGGAGACCGAGCCGCGGCGGCCGATCTTGATCATGTCGCCGAGCCGGTCGGGGTTGGTCGGCTCGCCGACAAGCGATGCATCCCATGTCTCGCCGCGCTCGGCCGCCCATTGCAGCAGCTTCACAGTGCCGTTGATCGCCGGTCCCTCTTCGTCGCCGGTGATCAGGAAGGAAATCGAACCGGCAGGCTTGCCGTGCTTTTCAACATGACGCGCGACAGCGGCCACGAAACAGGCAATGCCGCCCTTCATATCGACGGCGCCACGGCCGAAAAGCTCGCCATCGGCGATCTCGGCGGCAAAGGGCGGATGGCTCCACGAGGTGGCATCACCTACGGGAACGACGTCCGTATGCCCGGCAAACATCAGATGCGGCCCATCCGTGCCGAGCCGCGCATAAAGGTTTTCGATATCGGGCGTTCCCGGCTCGCTGGCCGTCATGCGCTCCACCTTGAAGCCGAGAGGCTGCAGCATGTCGGCAAGCGCGGTCAGCGCGCCGCCTTCGGCCGGGGTGACGGAGGCGCAGCGGATCAGGGTCTGCAGATTCGTGATGGGATTGGTAACGGTCATCGGAGGCAATGTATCCGGCGGGAAATGGCAAAGCGATGGCAAGGATTGGCGATGAGTCGAAAATCCTTGCCGCGATTCCAGCAATCGCACAGGCATGTTCATCCGGCAAGCATAAGGGAAGCGCGATATGGCAACCGCGCTTCCGAAAAATTCCAAAATCAGTCGCGCAGCAGCTCGTTGATGCCGGTCTTCGAGCGCGTCTTTTCATCGACGCGCTTGACGATGACGGCGCAATAAAGGCTCGGGGCCGGCTGGCCGTTCGCCATGGTATTGCCGCTCGGCAGCGCGCCGGCGACGACGACCGAGTAGGGCGGTACTTCGCCATAGGTGATCTCGCCGGTGGCGCGATCGACGATCTTGGTGGACTTGCCGATGAAGACGCCCATGCCGAGCACGGAACCTTCACGGACGATGCAGCCCTCGACGACTTCGGAGCGGGCGCCGATGAAGCAATTGTCTTCGATGATCGTCGGGCCGGCCTGCATCGGCTCCAGCACGCCGCCGATGCCGACGCCGCCGGAAAGATGCACATGCTTGCCGATCTGGGCGCAGGAGCCGACGGTCGCCCAGGTGTCGACCATGGTGCCTTCGCCGACATAGGCGCCGAGATTGACGAAGGACGGCATCAGGATGGCGTTGGGAGCGATGTAGGCCGAATGACGCACGACGGCGTTCGGCACGGCGCGGAAGCCGGCTTCGCGGAAGCGATTCTCACCCCAGCCTTCGAACTTCGAGGGAACCTTGTCCCACCAGGTTGCGCCGCCGGAGCCGCCTTCAACGATTTTCATGTCGTTCAGGCGGAAGGAGAGCAGAACCGCTTTCTTGAGCCACTGGTTGACGGTCCAGTTACCGTCCACACCGCGCTCGGCCACGCGAACCTTGCCGCTATCGAGAAGATTGAGCGCCGTTTCGACGGCATCGCGGACTTCGCCGCGCGTCGACGTGTTCACATTGTCGCGATTGTCGAAGGCAGCCTCGATGGACTTTTCGAGGGAGGCAAGGTCGGTAGCGCTCATGGGAATTCCTTACAACGTCAGGGCCTATCGGGATTTCCGGATAAAGGTCCGGAAGCGGTCGATTGGTCCTATAGCATGGATGCCGAAAATGGAATGTCTTTTCCGCGCCGATTGAGCTTGGATTCAAGGCGTTGTAGGGGCATATGCAAGAGCTTGGCTATTTCTGTTTGCGAATGGAAATGGCCTGTCATGATCGATTCGAAAGGCATGAATAGATGAGCAAGGGGAAGAACGGCAGGCTGAGGCGCAAGGACGGGGTCTGGGACCCGTTGAAGACGAGCTCGGCGGACAAGCAGCGAGCCGAGTCGGTGCCGCGCACGCCGCAGTCGATGTCGCCGTCCTACCGCCTTGCCTATGCGGACGAGGATTTCCTCTGCCGCGAGGAGTTGCGGCCGATCCGCCTGCAGCTGGAATTGCTGAAGACCGAAATGTCGCTGACCGAGCGCGGCATCAAGTCGACGGTCGTCATGTTCGGCGGCGCGCGCATTCCTGCTCCCGGCACCAATGCCTGGGCCGCGCGCAATGATGTGCAACGCGCCAATCTTGAGGCTGCATCGGTTTACTACGAGGAAGCGCGCAAGTTCGCCCGGCTTTGCTCGCGCTATTCCGCCGGTTTCGACTACCACGAATATGTCGTCGTCACCGGCGGCGGCCCGGGCGTGATGGAGGCGGGCAATCGCGGTGCGGCCGAAGAAGGGGCACCCTCGATCGGCCTCAACATCGTGCTGCCGCACGAGCAGGCGCCGAACGCCTATGTGACGCCGGAGCTCAGCTTCAATTTCCATTATTTCGCGATCCGCAAGATGCACTTCATGGTGCGCGCCAAGGCAATCGCGGTATTCCCGGGCGGCTTCGGCACGCTCGACGAACTGTTCGAGTGCCTGACGTTGATCCAGACCGGCCGCATGGAGCGCCTGCCGCTCATCCTCTTCGGCGAGAAGTTCTGGCGCAGCATCATCAATTTCGACGCGCTGGCCGAGTTCGGCACCATCGCGCCCGACGATGTGAACCTCATCAGCTTTGTCGATACCGCCGACGAGGCATGGAAGATCGTCGCCGACTTCTATGAGCACGACAACGGGCACTGACAATGAAAAGCCCGCCGTCGCGGAGGCGAGGGCGGGTGTCCGTTCATGGGACTATTGCCGGAACTATCGGCTTACAGCAGCGGCCGGCCCGGCATGTCGTCCAGGTTGACCACGCCGTCGTGGTTGCGGTCCAGCCGGTCGAAGAGCTTGTTCATGGCGTCTTCGGCTTCCTTCTTGCTGATCTGGCCACTTTGGTCGGTATCGGCAAAACGGAAGATCATCGCACCGCGCATGAAGCCACCCTCGTGCATGAAGCGGCCATGCGGTCTGTGATGGCGATGGCCTTCACCACCCTTGTCGTTGTCATTGTCGTTCTGGGCTTGGTCGTTTTGAGCCTGGTCGCTCTTGGACTGGTCGGCCGGAGCCTGATTGCCCTGGGTCTGATTGGTCTGCGCCTGATTGCCCTGGGCTTGATTTCCTTGTGCCTGGTCGCCGCCCTGAGCCTGGCCATTTTGTGTCTGATCGCCATCGGCCTTGGCATGTTCGGCCCGCCACTGCTTCATCTGCTCCTGGCGGTAGGCGCGATATTCGCCAGGGGTGATTTCGCCGTCATGATTGACGTCGATCTGGTCGAAGATCTTGTCGACACCCGCCTTGACTTCATCCTTGGTGAGCTTCGTATCGCCGGGATTGCCGAATTCCTTCAGCATGCGGACGTAAAGGACTTCGGGCGAAAAATGCGGTCTGTGCCAGCGGCCTTGATGATGATGCCTGTCCCGGCCGTCGCCATCATGCGAGGCGGCGAGTGCTACCTGTGCGGCACCGCTGAGAAGCAGGGTTGCGGAAAGTCCAGCCAGAAGAAGTTTTTTCCCGTTCATCGCTTTTCCTTTCGTGTCGAGGAATGGTCAAACGATACGGCTGGCGGTCGAAAGCGACCAATTAAACCTCTGTAAGGCGGATGAAACTTTGGTAACCCCGTTCTAATGAATGGTTAAATCAGCGCTTTGAGGAAGGCGGTGAGATCGTCGGTCACGTAGTCGATATGATCGTCCTCGCCGGTCGTGCGCTCCCACCATTCGACGACAGCCGTCTCGAGATTCTGTGGCACCAGCAGCACCGTCTTCATGCCGAGTGCCTTGGGCACGGTGAGATTGCGCGGCAGGTCCTCGAACATGACGGCCTTCTTCGTGTCGACGCGATGAAGGCTCATGAACTTGTCGTAGGTCGTCCCGGCCGGCTTCGGCACGTAGTCCGCCGCAACGATATCGAAAATATCATCGAACCCGTCGAGGATGCCGAGAGCGCCGGCCGTCGCCTCGGCGTGTTTGACGCTGCCGTTGGTGAAGATGAACTTGCGTCCCGGCAGCGCCTTGATGGCGGCGGCGAGCTCCGGCTGCGGCGTCAGCGCCGAATAGTCGATCGCATGCGCCTTCTCCAGGAAATCGTTAGGGTCGATGCCGTGATGAATCATCAAGCCCTGCAGGGTCGTGCCATGCTCCAGGTAATATTGCTTCTGCAACTTGCGGGCATCTTCGCGCTCCATCTGCAAGAGGGCCGAGACGTAAGCCGTCATGTTCTTGTCGATCTGCGCGAAGAGATCGACATGGTGCGGATAGAGCGTGTTGTCGAGATCGAACACCCAATCGCGGATGTCGGCGAAATCTGAAGGCTCGGATAGTGTTTTTGTCTGGTTCATGCCGGTCTTATGGCATGCCCGCTCCAGGCGGGGGAAGGGAAATATTCACACTGCGGCATCTCAGCCATTTTGGGGAGATTGCCGTGCGATCCAATGCCGGCTATGATTTTACCATTGATTTCCGGGGTTTTACTCTATTTGCCATGTGAGGGAGAGCTTACGCTCTTTTGGGTCGCGGAGGAGAAATCGCCCGGCCGGGCTTTTCGGAGGGGATGCGATGAGTCAGGTGGAAAAGGCGCAGGAATTCGCGCGGCTGCACAAGAAGGGTGAGCCGCTGATCCTTTTCAATATTTGGGATGCAGGCTCGGCCAAGGCCGTGACGGAGGCTGGCGCCAAGGCGCTGGCGACGGGAAGCTGGTCGGTTGCCGCAGCCAATGGTTTCGGCGACGGCCAGGCCATTCCGTTATCGCTGCTGGCGGTCACCGCCCGGCTGATTTCGGTGACGAGCCCATTGCCGCTGTCGGTCGATTTCGAGGGTGGCTATGCCGTCGAGCCGGAGGAAGTCGCTACCAATGTCGAAAAGATCATGGATCACGGCGCCATCGGCATCAATTTCGAGGATCAGGTGATCGGCGGTCAGGGCGTTCATCCTATCGAGACGCAGGCGGCGCGCATCCGCGCCATCCGGGAAATGGCGGACCGCCGCGAGATGCCGCTGTTCATCAATGCCCGCACCGATCTTTTCCTGCAGGAAAGCGATACGGCCCATCATCAGCTGCTGCTGGATGACGCTTTTCAGCGCGCCGATGCCTTTGCCGAGGCTGGCGCCAGCGGCTTCTTCGCGCCGGGCCTGGTCGAACCGGAACTGATCGGGGCTCTTTGCGAGCGTTCGCCTCTGCCTGTCAATATCATGGTGCGCCCGACGACGCCTGACAACGAGACCATGGCAAAGCTGGGCGTCAGCCGCATCAGCTACGGGCCGGCACCCTACCGCTCTGTCATGGGAATGCTGAAAAGCGAAGCCGAGGCAATCTACCGGCCGACTTGAGGCATGATGGGAGCCAGGATACTTTCCGTCCCCGACAAGTGGGTACCTTGAGCAAAGTGCGACAGGAGTGAAAATGTCTGAGCGCGACACCGAGCTCCACGGTAGCTGGCGGTTGGTTTCCTTTGAGACGGAACTTCAGGATTCAAGGGAGCGCAGTCGACCGTGGGGCGACCACCCCAATGGGCACCTTATGTTCGGCCCGGATGGGCGAATGATAGTGCTGGTGACCGCCGAGGCGCGGGAGCCAGGGACTACAGATGAGAAACTGCTCGGACTTTTCCGTACCATGATGACCTATACCGGACGCTATCGGATAGAGGGGGACAGGTTCATCACAAAGATCGACTCGTCCTGGAATGAAGCCTGGAACGGCAGTGAGCAGGAACGCTTCTACAAGCTTGATGGAGACACGCTCGAGGTCTTTACGAGCTGGATGCCCAATCCGTTGGTATCGGGCAATCCAACAGGAAGGGCTGTGCTCAAGTTTAGACGCGGGTAATTTTCCCTGCGCCGTGTTTTCAACGCCTCGCGCCGCTCACACGGCTGGTAGTTTTAGTCCAAGCCACCGTCATGTCCATTGGGCTTCGCAGCCCAACGGAATCACAACAGATTAAAATCAGCCAATTATTCAGTTAGCCTTTAAGACGACGCCGCCCTTACGGGACGATCAGCGTGCCGGCGCCACGCTCGGTGAAGATTTCGAGCAGCACCGAATGGGCCGTCTTGCCGTTGAGGATGACGACGCCCTGAACACCTGCCTTGATGGCGTCGATGCAGGTTTCGACCTTCGGGATCATGCCGCCGGAAATGGTGCCGTCGGCGATCAGCGCGTGGGCCTGGGCGACGGAAAGTTCCTTGATGAGCTGACCCTGCTTGTCGAGAACGCCGGGAACATCCGTCAGGAAGAGCAGGCGTGTGGCGGAGAGCGCGCCGGCGATGGCGCCGGCAAAGGTGTCGGCGTTGATGTTGTAGGTCGCGCCGTCGCGGCCGGGGGCGACCGGGGCGATGACCGGGATCATCTCGGACTTGGCGAGCAGGTCGAGCAGCGTGCGGTCGACTTCGACCACTTCACCGACGAAACCGAGGTCGAGCACGCGCTCGATGTTCGAATCCGGGTCCTTGATGGTCTTGTGCGCCTTTTCGGCGAAGACCATGTTGCCGTCCTTGCCGCAAAGGCCGATCGCCCATTCGCCGGTCTGGTTGATCAGCGCGACGATTTCCTTGTTGATCGAGCCGGCGAGCACCATTTCGACGATCTCGACCGTCTTCTGGTCGGTGACGCGCAGGCCGCCTTCGAACTTCGATTCGATGCCCATCTTCGTCAGCATGGCGCCGATCTGCGGGCCGCCGCCGTGAACGACGATCGGATTGACGCCCGATTGCTTCAACAGGGCGATATCGGCGGCAAAGGCCTTGCCGAGTTCGACATTGCCCATGGCATGGCCACCGTATTTCACGACGATGGTCTTGTTTTCGTAACGCTGCATGTAGGGCAGCGCCTGTGCGAGCAGGTTGGCTTGGAGTTCGCTTTGGGCTTCGGACATGGTGCACCCTTCGAAATTGATCGCGGCCTTTTATCTCAAGTTTTTGACAGAGGGAATAATGATCTCGGGATTAAAACATGCCGCGCAAACGTGCGCAGCGGTTTTGCGACTACGACATACGCAAAATCAAATACCTAAAGCGCGAAAAGCGGATCTGAAAGATCGCGCTGCGCCTTAGTTGACGCTATGTCACATTAGCGTCGCCGAAATTGATGGTGCGGACACGTTTGCCGAAGCGAAGTTTTCTTCTAAAGATGGTGCAGGCATCGCACCCCGGGGATTTGGATGGCGAGCGAGGAGACGGAAGCGCTGATCGGCCGCATCGCCATGCGCGATCAGAAAGCCTTTGCCGCGCTCTACAAGCGTACCAGCCCGAAACTCCTCGGTGTTTGCCTGCGTATCGTTGGCAACAAGGCGGATGCGGAAGAGGTTTTGCAGGAGGTCTATATCAAGGTCTGGCAGCGGGCCGAGCAATTTGCTGTCGCGGAAGGGCCGGCAATGGCCTGGTTGATGACGATCGCACGCAACCGCGCCATCGATTTCATCCGCGCGCGCAAGCCTGTAGCCGACGAAATAGACAGCGCTTACGATCTCGCCGACCTGGAACCCGGCCCCGAAGAACAAGCAATCGTGAAGGGAGAGGGGAGGCGGATTGACAGGTGCATGGAAGAGTTGGAAGCTGATCGCGCGCGGGCAGTTCGCAGCGCCTATGTCGAGGGCTTGAGCTATCAGGAGCTCGCCGACCAACACGCTGTGCCACTGAACACTATGCGCACGTGGCTGCGCCGAAGCCTGATTAGACTGAGAGAGTGCATGGACCGATGAGTACGCCCGATCAAAGCAAGGGAGGCCGCTCCCGCGACGAAGTCCTGGCCGGAGAATATGTGCTTGGCGTGCTTTCCTTGGAGGACCGGCAAAAGGTCGAGCGCCGCATGCGCAACGACCGCCAGTTTGCCGCCATCGTCAGCCGCTGGGAGCAGAACCTCTCGGAATTCAACGAGGAATACGAAGCGGCGACGCCATCCCCTTCGGTCTATCCAAAGATCGAAAAGCGGATTTTCGGCGAAGTGGCACTCGGTGCCCATCTCTGGAATTCGCTGATGCTCTGGCGTTCCGTCGCCTTCGGCTCGCTGTTTTTGGCGGCCGGCGTACTCGTCTTCGCCATCACGAACGAAGGCGGCTTGCGCACAACCCCCGGCAAGCAGCTCACCGCGTCTCTTTCCGGCCAGAACAGTCCCTTCAATCTCCTCGCCAACTACGACGTCGCCAACGGGCGTCTGAAAATTACGCCGGTCGCCGCCGGCAAGCCCGAGGAGAAATCGCTGGAGCTCTGGCTGATTCGCGGCAGCGATCCCGCCGAGGCGCTGGGCATCCTGCCACCGACTGGCGATGGCGAAATCGTCCTGTCGCCGGAGCTTCACGCCAAATTGACGGAAGGCGCGATCATCGCCGTCAGCGTCGAGCCCTTTGGCGGCTCGCCGACCGGCAAGCCCACGGGCGATGTGGTTGCCTCCGGCACGATCCATCTGCCCTGAGGGACTGCGTCTCATAAAAGCTGCTGGCGGCTGAAACTTATCGTCGGCGCGCTCCGTATCCTCTTCCGACCCCGCCCGAGCGGGGCAACAGAGAGGAAGAGGAGACGTTATGATCAAGACCGTGTTTCGCATTGCCGCCATCGCCGCGATGCTGCCCGCTGCAAGCAGCCTCGCCTACGCCAAGGACCCGATGGTGGGTGGTGCCGCGATGTACGCCAGCAAGAACATCATCCAGAATGCCGTGAATTCCAAGGATCACACGACACTGGTCGCGGCCGTGAAGGCGGCCGGTCTCGTCGATACCCTTGAGGGCAAAGGCCCTTTCACCGTCTTCGCACCGACCAACGAAGCCTTCAAGCAGCTGCCGGCCGGTACGGTGGAAACGCTGCTGAAGCCGGAAAACAAGGAAAAGCTGGTCAAGATCCTGACTTGCCATGTCGTGGCCGGTGATGACTTGGCCGCCGCCATCAAGAAGTGGGCGATGAGCAAGGGCGGCGAATACGATCTGAAAACGGTCGGCGGCTGTACCATCAAGGCCATGGACAAGGGCGGCAAGCTGACGCTGACCGATGAGGCCGGCGGCACCGCCCATATCACAATCGCCGACGTCAAGCAGTCGAACGGCGTGATCCATGTGGTCGACAAGGTGTTGTTGCCGAAGATGTAATCCTTAGCGGCAACACGGCCGCCGTCGCCTTACGCGGGGTCGGGGGCGGCGGCCTCATTGTATCGGAGCGGTCCTCAGACCTGGATGCCGACCGTCAGCCCGATGGCCTCGCGCAATTCCTGAAGTCCCACGCCTTTTTCCGAGGAGGTGGCGAGGATGCCGGGATAGGCGGCCGGGCGCTTGCGGATTTTTTCGGCGGTATCGGCGAGCAGCTTCGGTATGCCCGCCTCCTTGATCTTGTCGGTCTTCGTAAGCACGATCTGATAGGAAACGGCGGCCTTGTCGAGCAGATCCAGCACGTCTGCATCGTTCTTCTTGATGCCGTGGCGGCTGTCGATCAGCACATAGACGCGCTTCAGCGTCGTGCGTCCGCGCAGATAGTCGAAGACCAGCTTCGTCCAGGCATCGACCTGATCCTTGGGTGCTTCGGCATAGCCGTAGCCAGGCATGTCGACCAGCGCCATCGGCGGCAGATCGCCACCCTCGCCGGAAAAACCGTCGGGAACGAAATAGTTGAGCTCCTGCGTGCGCCCCGGCGTATTCGAGGTCCGCGCCAGCCCCTTGTGTCCGACCAGAGCATTGATCAGCGACGACTTGCCGACATTGGAGCGGCCGGCAAAAGCGATTTCCGGCGGCCCTTCCGGCGGCAGAAATTTCATCGACGGCACACCGCGGATGAAGATCCACGGACGCCCGAAAAGCGGCTTGTCGTCTTTTGTCGTCTGGTCTGCCATTTGCCCGGTCTTTTGCTTGGTTTGATGATCTGGCTTCGGGGTTTTGCCCATGAAAGTCAAGTTTTGATCGATGTGTGTGACACGTTGCGGACCTGCACGTACCCTGTCATGCTGCGCAGATGGAGCAAGATCCCACGAAAGACGACGATGTCGTAGAAATATGCCTCGATGCGAAGGAAGCCGTCGTTCTATTCGAGCTTCTCTCTCGTTGGTCCGATCCGAAGGGGACACACACTCCCGATGAATCATGTTTCGAGAGCCCTGCCGAATGCGCGGTATTGAACGGTTTGCTCGGGGATATCGAGAAGCAGCTTACTGCTCCGTTCAAGCCTGAGTACAGGCAGATTCTCGCCGATGCCCGCAGCTTGTTAGCGGGGCGATGGAATTACCCGACTCTGCGCGGCTGAAATTTCCCAGGCGGTCGACCTAGACCGGAATTTTCATCCGCAGCCATGGTGATCCTGTAAAATCCGCAATTGCTGCACCACGGCGCCGCGCAAGTCGTGCTAAGGCTCGATGCCGCAGCCTGAGATCTGCACGGTCAGGCGGGATTTGACAGGGCCGCTTTCCACAAGACGTTTGATGCGGATGTCCTCGAACTCTTCCGTCAGCATCTCGCATCTGAGCGCACGAGCTGAGAAGACCGCGGCGTACCCAGCCCGCTCGCATCGAAATATCAATCACAAAGAAAAGCCTCGCCGAAGCGTGCTTTTTTCGTCATTTCGATGGCGCCGGTTTTCGTTTGAAGAGGCCCCTCAAATTGTCGAAGAGCTCCACCTTCAAGCCATGACGCTTCATGCCGCCGAGCTTCGGTGTCGGCCAAGGAGTCGGTAATGACTAGCCGCAGCACTTGGCAGCATTCGCTGATCCACAGCAGGCTGCCGCTTGGGTCTGTTCTGCCAGCCACCGGTCGCGTGGCTTGCAGCTGGCTGCGCGGGCAATGAGCTCGACATAGACGGCATCGTCGCCGATAACAGGAGTTGATGCGCAGTAGAGCTGCATCGGCTGCACCCCGTCGCTCACCTCAAAGGTCAGCCTCGCGGAGCCGTCGAGCTGCACGTGCTCGGAAACTTTGCGGATGATAGCGGCGAATTTGCCCGCCGGCATATGCGTGCGGTTGCCTTCCTCGATATCCCAAAGCTGCACGAAAATCTCAGCCCATGCTTCCGGGTTGGCCCCGCAGTCCAATGCCGAAAACTGCCCGGCCTTAACTTCTGTGACATGATAGCCCGGCCTTACCGGCCGACCGTCATAGCGGAATACAAGGGGCAGATCGCGGGCAGCGGCCAAAGTCTCAAGCAGAAGGCCGAGGTTGATATCCGAAGCCAGGGTCTTGTCGATCGCATTCATTTGATGTACTCCATATTTCAACATTTCAAGGATTATTGAAATATGGATGAAGGTCAAGCCCTCGCTTCGTTCGGTGCACTCTCTCAGGAGACCCGCCTGCAGATCGTCCGCATGCTCGTCGTTGCCGGTCCTGATGGCATGGCTGCGGGCGTGATTGCGGAGAAGCTCGAGGTATCACCCTCGAATGTTTCGTTCCATCTGAAGGAACTGGATCGGGCCGGCCTCATTGGCCAGCAGCGGGAATCTCGCTCTATCGTCTACACCGCCAATTACGATGCGCTCGGAGGTCTCGTCCGCTTCCTGATGGAAGACTGCTGCGCGGGGCATCCGGAGGTCTGCGCGCCGGCGGCGCAAGTCGCTGCCTGCTGCGTACCAGCTGCGAGAAGTGTTCCATGAATATGCTGATCCGGGGCCTGAAGCCATGACATCGTTTCCGCTTTCGCGCCGCCTTGTCTCGGAGGCCTTGGGCACGGGCCTTCTGGTCACGGCGGTCGTCGGTTCAGGCATCATGGCGCACAGGCTGACGACCGATATTGCGCTTGCGCTGCTCGCCAATACGCTGCCTACCGGCGCGATCCTTGTCGTGCTGATCATCGTCCTCGGGCCGATATCCGGCGCTCACTTCAATCCGGTCGTATCGCTGGTCTTCACGCTGCGCCGCGAGCTGACCGCGATGTCGGCTCTGGGCTATATCGTCGCGCAGATCCTCGGCGGCATTGCCGGAACACTCCTCGCGCATGCCATGTTCGAACTGCCTTTGTTGCAGGCTTCGACGACCATTCGCAGCGGCGGCGCGCAATGGTTGGCCGAGGTGACGGCCACCTTCGGCCTTGTCTTCGTCATCCTCGCCGGCTTGCGGTTTCGCGCCGACGCCGTGTCATGGCTGGTAGGCCTCTACATAACGGCCGCATACTGGTTTACCGCTTCCACCTCCTTTGCCAATCCGGCTGTCGCAATCGCCCGCTCGCTGACGAACACCTTCGCCGGCATCCGTCCTGTCGATCTGCCGGGTTTTATCGTCGCGGAAATCCTGGGCGCAGTGTTGGCACTGATGCTTGCGAACTGGCTGCTGTTGGAAGTCCGTAATCCTCAAACTCTCGCTGAAACGGAAGCCATCCCATGACCATGGATGTTACGATCTACCACAATCCCGACTGCGGCACCTCGCGCAACACGCTGGCGATGATCCGCAATGCCGGTATCGAGCCGACCGTCATCGAATATCTGAGCAATCCGCCAAGTCGCGATGACCTCATCAAGATGATTGCCAAGGCGGGTTTGACTGTCCGGCAGGCGATCCGTGAAAAGGGCACGCCCTACGTCGAGCTCGGCCTCGACAATCCGGACTTGACCGATGCCCAGTTGCTCGATGCCATGTTGAAGGATCCGATCCTGATCAACCGCCCGTTCGTCGTAACGCCCATGGGCACGCGTCTTGCCCGGCCTTCGGAAGTCGTCCTGGATATCCTGCCCGATACGCATAAAGGCCCGTTCGCCAAAGAAGATGGCGAGCAGGTCCTCGACGCTGACGGCAAGCGCCTTGTCTGAACGGGTGCCCCTTCTTGCCGTGCTCGCGCTCGGTGTCACGCAGATCATCGGGTACGGCACTCTCTATTACAGCTTCAGCATCCTCGCACCCGATATGGTCGCGCAGTTCGCATGGTCGAGCGAATGGGTTTTCGGCGCGCTGTCGTTCGCGCTTCTGATAGGCGGCCTCACCGCACCGTGGCTAGGCGTGCTTTTCGACAGGATCGGAGCCGCCCGGGTGATGACGATCGGCTCCTTCGCGGCGGCAGCCGCTTTGGCCGCCTGTGCCTTTGCGCCCAACAAGGCAGCTTATATCGCAGCACTTGTTGCGATCGAGGCTTCCGCCAATCTGGTCCAGTATGGCGCGGCCTTTGCGTTGCTCGTGCAAATCCGACCGCAGGTCGCCTCCCGCAGCATCACCTATCTGACGCTGATCGGCGGATTCGCCTCGACAATCTTCTGGCCGGTAACCACGACACTCCATTCGCATCTCGCATGGCAGAACGTCTATTTGGTTTTCGCCGTCCTCAACCTCTGTATCTGCCTGCCAATCCACGCGTGGCTGGTGCGTCAGGGAACTATGCACGAGGCGAAGGCATCGAGCATAGCTCCGCGCGTCGAGGGTGTGTTGCCACCTGCTCGCCGTCGCCTTGGCTTTGCGGTCATGGTTATGGGTTTTTCGCTGATGTCGCTCGTCAGTTCGGCCATTCTGGTGCATTTGGTTCCACTGCTGTCCGGTCTCGGCCTCGGCGCGACCGCCGCTCTCGTGGGGACACTCTTCGGTCCGTCGCAGGTCGGCAGCCGCCTCATCAACATGGTGTTCGGCAAGAACCTGCCCGCACTCCATCTGGCCGTGATCGCCTCGATGCTGATCCCGGGCGGAGTGCTCGTGCTTCTGTTTTCTGCTCCCTCCGTACCCGGCGCCATGGCCTTCGCGATGATCTTCGGTATGGGCAACGGCCTCCTGAGCATCGTCACCGGCACGCTGCCTCTGCATCTTTTCGGCAGCGATGCCGACGGAAAGCTACAGGGGAAGATGATGGCGGCACGGCTGATCCTTTCAGCTCTCGCCCCGTTCGTCCTGGCCTTCGCGATGGAGAATATCGGCATCACGCCGTCACTCGTCATCACGGCCGCTCTGGGTGGGCTTTCCATCGCTGCTCTATCTTCCATCGCAGCATTGCGATGACCGTTGTTGGCGGCACATCGGTGCCGGAGTTCACGCCGATGGCACCTGTCGCCACAAAAGAAAAGCCCCGCCGGAGCGGGGCTTTTGTCGTCATTTCGATGGTGCCGGTTTTCGTTTGAAGAGGCCCTTCAGATTGTCGAAGAGTTCCACCTTCACGCCATGGCGCTTCATGATGATCGACTGCTGAATGACCGAGAGCGTGTTGTTCCAGGCCCAGTAGATCACGAGGCCGGCCGGGAAGCTCGCCAGCATGAACATGAACACCAGTGGCATCCAGTTGAAGATCATCGCCTGGGTCGGGTCCGGCGGCGTCGGGTTCATGCGCATCTGGAAGAACATGGTGACGCCCATGATCAGCGGCCAGACGCCGAGATGCAGGAAGGTCGGAGCCGCAAACGGCAGCAGGCCGAAGAGATTGACGATCGAGGTCGGATCCGGCGCGGAGAGGTCCTGGATCCAGCCGAAGAACGGCGCGTGGCGCATCTCGATGGTGATGTAGATCACCTTGTAGAGCGAGAAGAAGATCGGGATCTGCAAGAGCACCGGCCAGCAGCCGGCGATCGGGTTGATCTTCTCTTCCTTGTAAAGCTGCATCGTCGCCTGCTGCAGCCCCATTCGGTCGTCGCCGAACTTGGCTTTGAGTTCTTCCATCTTCGGCTGCATGCGCTTCATGTTCGCCATCGAGGCATATTGCCGGCTGGCGAGCGGGAAGAAGAGCGCCTTGACGACGATGGTCGTGCAGAGGATGGCGACGCCGAAGTTGCCGAAGTAGCGGAAGAAGAAGTCCATCAGCTTGAACATCGGCTTGGTGATGAAATAGAACCAGCCCCAGTCGATCAGGCGATCGAAGCGCGGGATCGAATAGCTCGTCTCATAGCGGTCGATGACCGGAACTTCCTTGGCGCCGGCGAAGACCAGGTTCTTCAGATCCTGCGACTGGCCGGGAGCAATAGTGACGGCATCCTGCTTGTAATCGGCCTGATAGCGCGGCGTGCCATCGGTGAAGTGCGAGAAACGTGCGTCATACGCCGTCGACTGTGGCGGCACGATGGTTGCAGCCCAGTACTTGTCGGTCATGCCGAGCCAGCCGCCGGTCGCCTTGGCAGGCGTCGTGGCTTCCTTTTCGGTAGACGCATATTTGGTCTCGATCAGGCCATCGTCGCCGATAACGCCGATGAAACCTTCGTGCAGAACGTAGGCAGATGGCGTTTCAGGCTTGTTGTAGCGTGTGACGCGGCCGTAGCTCGACAGCGAAACCGGAGCCTGGCCGGCGTTGGCGATCTTGTCGGTGATCGTGAACATGTAGCGATCGTCGACCGAGATCGTGCGGCTGAAGGTGATGCCCTTGTCGTTGGTATAGGACAGCGTCACCGGCGTCTTGTCGGTCAGCTTGTCGCCGCTTGCGAGCTTCCACACCGTCGAAGGTCCGGGAACGGAACCCGTGGCATCGCTGCCGACATAGCCGAGTTCCGTAAAGTAGCCGTTCTTGGTGTCGGCCGGGCTGAACAGCGTGATGATCGGGCTGCTTTTGTCGACGGTCTCGTGATAGGCCTTGAGCTGGAGGTCGTCGAAACGCGCGCCTTCCAGATTGATGGAGCCGGCAAGCGCGGGCGTGTCGATGATGACGCGCGACGAAGCGGTCTTGGCGACCGACTGCTCGAGGGTGAGGACCGCCGGCGCCGTCTGACCGCCTGCCGGCAACGAGCCGTTCACCGCGGCACCCGCTGCTACGGGCGACTGCGTCGTCTGGGTCTGCTGCGCCTGCTGGTGGGCCTTGGCAGCCTGCTCGGCCTGGCGCTGCGCTTCAAGGCGCGGGTTCATGTAGAAAAACTGCCAGCCGAGAACAATCAGCACAGACAGTGCAATTGCTATGAAGTAATTGCGGTTGTTTTCCATCATACTTTCCTGGAGCGGTCGTTTTCCGACCGCCGATGTTTCGGCCTGGTTTCGACGCGGCTTACGAGTTCGCTTGCCAGTTTTTCGAAAGGAGCGGTCAGCACATCGCGCCGCGCGACAACCACATAGTCGTGTCCGGGCTGCATTGCAAACCCTGCATGAAGCCGCACGGCTTCTTTCAGCCTGCGCCGCATGCGGTTGCGCTCCACCGCGTTGCCGTGTTTTTTGGTGACGGTAAATCCAACGCGGGGGTCGGCGTCGGCAAGCTTGCGGTCCAGCACCTCAATGAGGAAGAAGCCGCCTCTGCGCTTCTCGCCTTCGCGGACTGCAAGAAACTGCGGCCGGCTTTTCAGCCGCCCGACAGTCTTTTTTGGTCGTTCATTCGTCAATTTGCCCGCCATCCTGGATTATCGGGCACTTCGGCCCTTAGGCCGAAAGACGCTTGCGGCCGCGGTTACGGCGAGCAGAAAGAACTGCGCGGCCGCCCTTGGTGGCCATGCGCGCACGGAAGCCGTGGCGACGCTTGCGGACAAGCTTGGATGGTTGGTAGGTACGCTTCATTTATTTAAACACCGCGGAGTGCGGCCCTTCTTGAGCTTTGCTTCAATAGCAAGGAGCGTTGTTGATTATGGCGAACGGACTTGGCCCGCAAATGCAGGCTCCATGACCGGACGTGCGCGGGCTTATACGGATCAAGGCCCCGGAAGTCAATTATAGCGGCGCAGATTCCTTGTTTTCCGGCAAATTCACGCTGTTGGTGTCGGCGGCGCGTCATTTGGTGGCAGTGACCGGCGAAATGTGCGTGCAACCTTAAATATAGATTGCGAATCTTCTAAAATATATGGGAAGTATAGTGAAGAATGTCGTATGTTTAGATTAAAAATACTTCAATATAACATTAATGATTTTAGCCGATATCTAGCTCTATGTCGTAAAACCCATCGATTTATGGGGGATGGGATCTGCGCCGGAGGGGTATTGTGAAAATTCGCGGCAAAATAAATCTGCTTGTATCTGTCATGGCTGGGGCAGCGCTTCTGATTGGCGCTACTGCCCTCTATGCGTTGCATCAATATGACCAGAAATTACAGAGCTACGAGCAGACGGCGAGCCGCGCTTACATGGGCGAGCGCCTGAATCGCTATGTGACCGCCGTGGTCATGGAAGCGCGCGGCATATATGCCGCAGCCGCGGCAAAGGATTCCAAACCCTTTGCCGATGGGCTGATGGCCGATCTCGATGAAATCGACAAGGTGCTGACGAGCTGGGCGCCTCTGGTGCCGGATACACAGAAGCCGGAATTCGCCAAGCTGCAGGCCCGTGCCCAGGAATTTCGCGTCTTTCGCACGGAAACGGCCAGGCTTGGCGTGACCGACGGCCCGGATGCCGCCGGCAAGCAGGGTAACAACGAGGCGAACCGCGCCAACCGCAAGGCCTTCCAGGCTGAGATCGATGCGGTCGTCGAGACCGACAAGGCGGAACTCGCGAAGGCCGAGACCGAGATCGCAACCTTCCACAGCAATGTCCTGTGGGTCGTCCTCGGCATCATGATCGCCGGTATCGTGGCGGGCGTCGGCCTTGGCGCCTATATCGGAACCGTCCATCTGAGCCGCCCCATCCGCAAGGTGACTGATGCGATAAAGAATGTCGCCGATGGCCATTTCGATATCGAGGTGCCGTTTGCCGGCCGTCGGGATGAAATCGGCGAGATGGCGGCAGCCGTCGACGTCTTCAAGGAAAATGGCAATGCCGTGCGCCGCATGAACGCCGAGGAAACGGCCATGCGCGCCAAGAGCGACGAGCTTCAGTCGAGCATGTCTCTGGCAGTCTCTGCCGCGGCAGCCGGCGATTTCAGCCAGCGCATCGAGAAGGACTATGGCGACGTCAATCTCAACCGCTTCGCGCGCAACGTCAACGAGCTCCTGATCAGCGTTGACACTGGGATCGGCGAGGTCCGCCGTGTCATAGCAAGCCTGGCGGACGGTGATCTGACCCAGGCAATGAAGGGCGAATTCCAGGGTGCCTTTGCCGAACTGCAGCAGAACGTCAATGCGACGCTCTCAACGCTGAAGAGCACGATGAGCGAAGTGCGCGAGACCACGGGTTCGATCAACTCCAACACCAATGAGCTGCGTCACGCCAGCGACGACCTGTCCAAGCGCACGGAACAGCAGGCGGCCGCTCTTGAGGAGACTTCGGCAGCGCTCGACGAGATCACGTCCGTCGTCCAGAATTCCACGGAGCGGGCGCGCGAAGCCAGTGTCATGGTGAGCGAAGCCAAGGACGATGCAGCACGTTCCGGTACGGTCGTTCGCAATGCCATCGATGCCATGGGGCGGATCGAGCAGGCGTCCGGCGAGATCAGCCAGATCATCGGCGTGATCGACGACATCGCCTTCCAGACCAATCTTCTGGCGCTGAATGCAGGTGTTGAAGCAGCCCGCGCCGGCGAGGCGGGCAAGGGTTTCGCCGTTGTTGCGCAGGAAGTGCGCGAGCTTGCCCAGCGCTCCGCGACAGCCGCCAAGGATATCAAGGCCCTGATCGGCAAGTCCGGCGGTGAGGTGCAGATCGGCGTCAAGCTCGTGCAGGCGACTGGCGAGGCGCTGTCGTCCATCGAGGCGCGCGTGCTCAAGATCAACGACCACATCCACTCGATCGCAACGGCGGCGCGTGAGCAGGCGACGGGCCTCTCCGAAGTGAACAACGCGGTCAACCAGATGGATGAGGTCACGCAGCGCAATGCCGCCATGGTCGAGGAAACATCGGCCGCGACCCATCGACTGGCGGCCGAGGCGGATGGCCTTGTCCATCTCGTCTCCCGCTTCAAGGTCGATGCTGTTCACGCTCCCGCCCCGGTTCCAGCGCGCGCCGAGACGCATCGTCCGACTGCTTCGCCGGCGCGGCGCATGATCGACAGGGTCGCGACTGCCTTTGGTGGTGGAGCGCTTGCGCCGGCTGCCGCGGCGCAGGGCTGGGAAGAGTTCTGATCCCGCGAATATGAGGCTGGTTACGGCGCCTGAGCGTCGTCGCCGGCCTTTGTCTTGTGCCAAAATGCCGAGCCGATTGGAAAAAAGCCCACAATCGCCTATTATGTAGTTTCGATCAGGTCGCATCAGATCGCTTTGCGGCGAAGCGGGACAATTGAAATGGACAGTGGGCAGGACAAGGGCGCCGTAAAGAACGGCAAGGTCGAGAAGGGCCGCCTGTCCCAGTTCTGCCGCCCGACGGGCATCTTCGGCGGGCTTTCCGGCAAGCTTCTCATCCTCACCGTCGTTTTCATTTCGTTGGCGGAAGTGCTGATTTTCGTGCCCTCCGTCGCCAATATGCGGCTGCGCTGGCTGGAAGATCGGCTGAACACCGCCGCTGCCGCTGCTATCGTCATCGATGGCCTGCAGCCGGCGGAACTGCCGCGTGCCCTGCAGAAGGAAACGCTGATGGCGACGGGCACGCGGGCCATCGTTCTGCGCAAGGACGGCACCTCGCGCCTGCTGGCGACGGCCGAAATGCCGGCCTCCGTCGACGAGAAATACGATCTCAGCGATGTGTCCCAGCTGACCGCGATCAAGGATGCGCTCGATACGCTGCTGTTCGGCGGCAATCGCATCATCCGCGTCTTCGGCCCCGTCGGCGGCGATGCCAACACCGGTATCGAGGTGGTGCTGAAGGATACCCGCCTGCGCAATGCGATGCTTGCCTATTCGGTCAGCGTGTTCTTCGTCTCGATCCTGATTTCCCTGTTCACCGCGACGCTGATCTTCTTTGCGATCAACCGCATGATGATCCGCCCCATCCGCCGGCTGACGGACAGCATGCAGGCCTATTCTGATGATCCGGAGGATCCCGGCCGTGTTCTTGTGCCGGAGAAGGGACGCGACGAACTGGCCGTGGCTGGCCGGCATCTCGCCGCGATGCAGTCGCAATTGCAGAAAACCTTGAAGCAGCAGAAGAATCTGGCTGCGCTTGGTCTGGCGGTGTCGAAGATCAATCATGACATGCGCAATATCCTCTCGGCCGCGCAACTGATGTCGGACCGTCTGGTCGATGTCGATGACCCGATGGTCAAGCGCTTCGCTCCGAAGCTGCTGCGCACCATCGACCGTGCCGTCGGCTATACGACCGAGGTCCTGTCCTATGGCCAGACTTCCGAGTCGGCGCCTCGCCGGCGCAAGATTCGCATATTCGAGCTTATCGAGGAGGTACGCGATATTCTGGCGATCGATCCGGATAGCGGCATCGAATTCATCGAGCAGCTCAGCCCGGATCTGGAGGTCGATGCCGACAGCGAGCAGCTGTTCCGCGTCATCCACAATCTCTGCCGCAACGCCCATCAGGCGCTGATCGCTTTCGGCGAGGCGGAGCCCGATAGCGTCAGGCGGATCACTGTGTCGGCGCATCGAATCGGCAGCGTCGTCAGCATCACCGTCGATGACACCGGACCCGGCATGCCGCAAAAGGCGAGGGAGAACCTGTTCACGGCCTTCCGCGGCTCGGCTCGTTCGGGCGGCACCGGCCTTGGCCTGGCGATTGCCCGTGAGCTCGTCCTTGCCCATGGCGGAACGATTGCGCTCGTTGAAAAGCCGGCCGCCGGCACGCAGTTCCGCATCGAAATTCCCGACCGCCCGGTATCTCTCGACGATTACCGCAGCAGAAGCCTCCAAGAAAGCTGATTGTTTTCAGTCGTTTGGCGTCAATATGCACGAAAATCGCGATCTTTTTCAGAAATCCACTTGCATTCCCTCAAGGGAGGCTTTAGAGAACCGCCCACGCCAACGGTTTCTTCCGTTTCGGCCACGCACCCGTAGCTCAGCTGGATAGAGCACCAGACTACGAATCTGGGGGTCAGGAGTTCGAATCTCTTCGGGTGCGCCATTTTCTTCTTCTCCATGCCAATAGAGAATTAAGTTGGGCACCAACGTCTGAGCCCAGACGCAAGCTGCTCGTTGGCCCATCCCGATAATCGACAAGGCTTGGAATCAATATAGCCATTCCGCATTGCTGGAGCTGCAGATGGCCGGTCACATAAAGCCTGGATTTCGCGGCAGATATTGAGTCCAGCCGCCATAGCCGGGCGATGCCATCAATAGCATCGGAAAAGTGATCCGCATGCCTTGGTTGATCGCAAGGCTCAAGGCGCTGTCGCATGTGCCCGGCAGGAACGCCGATATGTTCTCGGCAGAGCCATCCGCCGCCAGCTTCAACGCGGTCGCAAAAGCATCATGAAGAAAATCAGGCCGCGCGACAGCGAGGGGGCCGATATGCCCGTTGGAGCTGATATAGCCATAGCCGACAATATCATCGCCAGCGCAGAGCAAAAAGCCTGCGGTCGATGGGTCGCCAAGCAGATAGCGGTGATGCTTCTCCCGCGAGACGCCTATGGCACGGGCATCGATCTCGACAAGATTTTCCATCGCCGTGCCACCGGTGTCGAGTGGGATGGCGTGCAACCGCGGCTCCGGCAATGTCCGGCTCACCCGTTCGCGCGCGACGCTGAAAGAGTAGATCGGCATCTTGGGAAAGAGGCCGTGCCGCATGTAGAGGCCTTGCGAGACGCGATTGAAGGTGAAAGTAATCAGTGCCTTGTGAGCCGCGCCTGATTTCCGGGCGTGCTCCATGGTCCGTTCCAAGAGTTCATTTCCGATGCCCTGACCCTGCCGGGCGGGATCGACGAACAGCTGGGCAAGGAACCAGACATTGCCGCAAACCCAGCTCCAGGCGAAGCCGAGGATTTCTCCACCATCGTCCGCGACCCATAGTCCATCAGGGTCGTCCTTGAGCGAGAACAGCTGAAAGTTGGGAGCGCTTGCCGCCGCCATCGTACCGAAGCCATGCCGAACGGTGAGATCGTTGATGCTGGCAACCACCAGGGCATCGGTCGCGGCCAAATCGTCCGCAAGGGCAGGTCTGTAAACAAGCGGCATTGGATAACCCCGCAAATGTTCCCGCGATAGAGCGCCGTAACGCGTCGTACCGGCCGGTCATGACTGCCGTCTCGAACCTCGCCGCTGCGCTTTCGGCACCCTTCGTCCCAATTAGAGAAACCGGAGGCTTGATACCTCCTTTCTCCGGGGCACATTCTTTGATCACAAGGCCGTGATCATAACATACGCTCTACCAATTTCATCCTGCCCCGCGCGCTGTTTGCATACTCATTTAGATCGAGAGCATGGCACTCCCGCGTTGCGAATGCGCGCCTTTCCGCGGGCAGCGCTGGCTTAAGCCGGACTTGTTGCCGGGTGACTGCAATTGCCCCGCGCCGTTCAGCCCTGACGCTTTGCTTCCTGCCCATGATCCGTCGCCAACGGCAATTCCGGTAGAAAAAGCAGCGCAATCAGCGCCAAGGCCACGATCGCCGTGCCCGTCGCAAAGGTCATGGCGATCGCGTGGCGATAGAGCGCTATCGCGGCGTCATGCGCTTCGGGGGAGGCAGTCGCGAGCTGCTTCATGCCGGCCTCGGTCAATGAAGATACATGCATCCCGTCGAGGACGCCGCCAGCATTCTGTACGCGATAGGCAAGAATGGCGCCGGAACCAGTAACGCCGATGAGGCCGCCGAGCGAACGGAAGAAGGCGAGCGTCGCCGTTCCCACGCCGCGATGGGCGAGGGGAAGGGCGTTCTGCACCGCGATCGTCATGGTGGGCATGACGAGGCCAAGGCCGAGACCGAGAGCAAAGATCGTCGGTTCGATAACCCAGAAGCCCTGGCTGGTGGCGGCCGCCCAGGCGAGCACGGCAAAGGCGGCGGTTGCGAGGCTGAGGCCGCAGAGCTGCGCCGGCTTGTAGCGTCCGAAGCGATGCAGCAGCACACGTCCATTGACCATGGAAGAGATGACGACGCCGATCATCAGCGGGCCGGTGAGCAGGCCGGAATGCGAGGCGCTGACCCCCATGACCATCTGGAAGAATAGCGGAAAGAAGAGGCTTGCTCCCAGCATGCCCATGAAGGTCAGGGCCAGCACGATGCAGGCGACGACAAAGAGCCGGTTACGGAAGAGATCGGGCGGCAATACCGGCTCTGGTTCGCGCCGGATATGCAGGATGAAGAAGACGAAGAGCACGAGGGCGATGGCGGAGAGGCCGAAGATCTCTGGCGAGTTCCAGGCCCATTCATTGCCGCCGAGCGCAAGCACCAGCAGGAAGCTGGTCGTACAGCTCGTCAGCAGAGCCGCGCCGAGATAGTCGATACGGCGGCTGCGCGCATGATGCGGTCGCTTCAGCGCCCTGCCGATCATGACGAGGGCGACGGCGCCGATCGGCAGGTTGACGTAGAAGATCCAGTGCCATGACAGGAGGTCGGTGATGACGCCGCCGGCGATCGGGCCGATGACGCTGCAGATCGCAAATACCGCTGCGATCGAACCCTGATTGCGCCCGCGCCTGGCCGGCGGCACTATGTCGCCGATGATGATCTGCGCCAACGGCAGCAAGCCGCCGGCGCCGATGCCCTGGATCGCCCGGAAGATGATGAGCTGTATCAGCGTCTGCGCCATGCCGCTCAGCACCGAGCCCAGAAGGAAGATCAGGATCGCCGTATAGATCATCGGCTTGCGGCCGTACTGGTCGCTGAGCTTGCCGTAGAGCGGCATGGTGCTGGTCGAGGCGAGCACATAGGCGCTGACGACCCAGGAGAGGTGCGTTAGGCCGCCGAGATCGCTGACGATGCGCGGCAGTGCCGTCGCAACGATGCTCTGGTCGATGGCGCCGAGGCCGAGAACGATCATCAGTCCGAGGATGACGGCGCGGATCTCGCGACGATCGGGCGGCTCGCCTGCCGTCGGAGCTGATGGTGGGACAGCATTCGGACGAGCCGTATTCATTGTCCGATCTCCATGAGCGGTTCGATTGCGGCGCGAATGGCGTCACGCTGCTGCGGCGACAGTTTGGCAAGTTCGGAGGCGAGCCAGTCGGTTCTCCGCCGTTTCAGGTTGCAGATGATTTCTTCGCCTTTCGCCGTCGCCACCAGACCATTGCGGCGGCGGTCGCTCGGGTCCGGCTCCGAACGGGCGATGAGGCCATCCCGCTCCATGGCTTTCACATGGCCTGAGATCGTCGGTCCGCGCAGTCTCTCTATCCGCGCCAGCTCGGCAACGCCAATGCCCGGCTGGCGCATGATGGCGACGAGCAGCAAGGCATGCAGCGGCGACAGTCCGGCCTCGTCGCTCTCGCGCCGCAATTGTCGATGCAGGCGATGGAGGGCGGGACGCAACGCCTCGGCCAGCGCGTAGGCCTCCTCGATCCCTTGATGCTGGTCGGTTTTGGTCATCGATAGTCTCGCTCGCGTATAGATAGATAGGCTTCCTATCTATAGACCTATCGTGCGGCATGTACTTGCGCAAGCGATAATATTGTGAAAGATTTTCAATCATTGCGCGTTGTTCATCAGTATTTGCGACTCATGAGGAGGAGAAGAGCTGTGAAACGATTTCTGACAACCGTAACAGTGACTGCCCTGAGTGCCCTGCTTGCCGTAACGTCTTTCGACCCGGCGGCGGCCGCACCGATCCAGCCGCTGATCCAGCCGGCAATCCAGCAGACGGGTGATCAGCCCGCTGGCCTGACCGAAGTTCAATATCGCCACCACAACAGGCACTATCGCGGGCGTCACCGTCCGCATTATCGTCCCCACTACCGTCCGCATCATCGCCCGGGCTATTGGCATGGTCATCGCGGCTATCGCCATCACCGTCCCGGCTATCGGCGCCATGATGGCTGGTGGTATCCGATGGCTGCATTCACCGCCGGAGCAATCATCGGCGGAGCCGTTTCGCAGCCACCGCGCGGCAGCGCGCATGTTCGCTGGTGTGCAAGCCGCTACAAGACCTATCGTGTGTCGGACAATACCTATCAGCCGACCAATGGTCCGCGCCGTCAGTGCGTTAGTCGGTGATATCGCACATGTCGAAATCCCTCTCCGTCACGCGGAGAGGGATTTTTTAAGGTCGTTGTGGCCCGGCACCCTTCAGCCGGTCAACTGCTCGGAGACGTCCCACAGCCGCCGCCAGATCGCCTGATCATGGGCATGAGCGGCAATCTTGGCCCGTACTGGCGGGCCTTTGAGCTCATAGAAGCCGTTCGGGCCATACATGGCGCCGCCTTCCGCGGTCGGTGCAGTGGCGGCAAAGAGTGTCGGCAGGGCGCCGGCTGCTGCCGATTGTGATGCAAACGGTTGCAGCAGTTTTGTCAGGAGTTCAAGACTGCCCGGCCTGTCGCGGCCCATGCGTGGTCCTGCCGTCTGAAGACCGGTGACCGCATAGCCGGGATGGGCGGCCATGCTTTTGAGCTTCCAGCCTTCAGCGCGTGCGATGCGATCGAGTTCCAGGCTGAAGAGCAGCGTTGCCAGCTTTGATTGGCAATAGGCAGGCCAGGGCCGATAGCGCTTGCGCCATTGCAGATCGTCGAAATTGATCTTGCCGCTGCGATGCGCCAGGCTGCTGACCGTGACTACTCGCGGATTTTCGGCCGCAGAAACCTTCGGCAGCAGCCGCATCGTCCAGGCGAAATGGCCGATATAATTGGCGCCCATCTGCATCTCGAAACCATCTTCGGTCTCATGCCGATCGGGAATGGCCATGACGCCGGCATTGTTGATGAGCAGATCGATATGCGGCAGCGTATCGGCGATGCGGTTGGCCGTACGGGCGACGGAATCGAGGCTGGCAAGATCGAGCGCCTCGAATGTCACGTCTGCACCGGGTGTTGCCGAGCGGATCTTGGCGAGTGCCTCGTTGGCCTTGGCCTCGTTGCGCGATGCGATGACGACCTTTGCGCCGGCATCTGCCAGAGCCTTTGCCGCCTCATAGCCGATACCGCTGTTAGCGCCGGTGATGACTGCGATTCGACCTGTCTGCGGCGGAATATCCTTTATTGTCCAGTCTGGCATTGCGGGCTCCTGTGAAGAGATTTTGGCATTGCCCATTGTATCTGGCTATTTCTACACTAAATGCAAGTTTGCAATAAATGAAAATATATGAACGCAAAATGTTCGATGGTGCTTGCATATCAAGAACTTTCAACGGTCTAATGGCGGGGCATGCCTTTGAATTGCCACGCTGTTCGGCCCTCATCATATTTTATCGCCGGAGATTGGATGTGCGGAATGACGACAAAAACCTCATGCGCTGATTTCGTACAGTTCTTTCGCTCCTGGGTGAGCAATCCCATGCGCGTTGCGGCGGTGGCGCCCTCGGGCGAGCGTCTGGCAAGGCTGATGACGCAGGAGATCGAACCCTTCGATGGTCCGGTCCTTGAGCTCGGTCCTGGCACCGGCGTATTCACGCGGGCGTTGCTGGCGCGTGGTATCCCCGAAAGCGCGCTGACGCTCGTCGAATTCGGCGAGGAATTCGCCGTCCGTCTGCGCGGGCGTTTCCCCGAGGCGCGAGTGGTGCATATGGATGCGGCCCAGCTTGGCCAATGTGGTCTTTTCGACGATGCGCCTTTCGGTGCCGTCATCAGCGGCTTGCCCTTGCTGTCCATGCCGCCTTCCAAGGTGGCAGCCATTGTCGGCGGCGCCTTCGAAACCATGAAGCCGGGTGGGGCTTTCTATCAGTTCACCTACGGCCCGCGCTGTCCAGTGCAGAAACCGATCCTTGAAAGCCTCGGGCTCACCGCAAAGCGCATCGGCAGTACGGTGCGCAACATTCCGCCGGCCGGCGTCTACAGGATATCGCGGCAAAATCCTCTGGAGCTCTCGATCACCGGCTCCAAATATCGTAGCACCGGTGAGAATGCCGGAATCAGCGCTTAGGCGCCGGAAACCGGAAAGGCCGATTTGGGGCGGCCCGAAGTGAATGCCTGGCAGGGGTAGCGGATGGCGAAGAAGCCGGAGGTCGATAGCGCGGTGAAGGAAGGCCGGCGCGAGCGCAAGCGTCGCCAAACCCGCGAACGCATCGAATCCGCCGCCCTGAGGCTTTTTCTCGAGCGCGGATTTGACGCCACGACCATCGAGGATATCACCGAGGCCGCCGATGTTTCCAAGCGCAGCTTCTTTGATTACTTCCCCAGCAAGGAAGAGGTCGTTGCCGCCTGGCAGGATGGCTTCGCCCGTGAGCTGATCGGCGCCGTCGCCACCCAGCCCGAAGATGCTTCGGTTGTCGAAGTCATCGAGACGGCCGTCAATTCTGCACTTCGTACTGCCATCGCCGATCCGCAAAGCCTTGCTTTGGCTGCCCTGATCCACGATACGCCGACGCTTCAAGCCCGCGATCAGCTGAAATATGCCAAGCTGGAGAAGAAGCTCGCGGACGCGCTGCTTGCCCGTGGCAGCGGCAGCCAGGAGGAACGCTTCCGTCTTGGCATGCTTGCGGCCGCCGTCGTGACGATGCTGCGCATCGGCGGTGAGCGCTGGACGCAATCTCCGCAGAATGTTTCGGTGGAGCAGTTCGCTCGCACCATGTTCGATGAGCTTTGGGCAGCGCTTGCCGATCTCGGTGAGCAGGTACAACAGCGCACATGACCGCGCTAGGCTAGGGGAGCCCCGCCTTGATCGGTCGCAATGCATCGCACGTCGATGCATTGCATATGCCGTGATGCAGACCCATCTAGTATCGGGTCGCGACTGTATCTCTCCCTCGCGAAACCCACGATTTGCCCTTCAAATCTCGGCTCCTCCCCGGACGCCGGAAACGCCAGATACATTTCAGATCAGCAAAAGGGACTATAACCATGTCAGAATTCGACGCAGCCAAGTCCGGTCAGTTCAAGATCGGCGGTGACCTTCCCGTTCATCGTCTCGGTTTCGGTGCCATGCGTATTACCGGTGCCGGTATCTGGGGTGAGCCTGAAGACCATGACGAAGCCATCCGGACGCTGAGGCGCCTGCCGGAACTCGGCATCAATTTCATCGATACGGCCGATTCCTACGGGCCGGACGTTTCCGAGCGTCTGATCAAGGAGGCGCTGTATCCCTATGGCCACGGTCTCGTGGTTGCGACCAAGGGCGGTCTTACCCGCACCGGCCCGAATGTCTGGGTGCCTTTGGGCCGCCCCGAATATCTGATCCAGCAGGCACACAAGAGCCTGCGCAATCTCGGTGTCGACCGCATCGATCTCTGGCAGCTGCACCGCATCGATTCCAAGGTGCCGGCGGCCGAGCAGTTCGATGCCGTGAAATCGCTGCTGGATGATGGCATCATCCGCCATGCGGGCCTGAGCGAAGTGTCTGTTGCTGACATCGAGGCAGCATCGAAGCATTTCAAGGTGGTGACGGTGCAGAACCGCTACAATCTGGTCGACCGCACCAGCGAAGACGTGCTCGACTATTGCGAAAAGCACGGAATCGGCTTCATTCCCTGGTTCCCGCTGGCGGCCGGCGATCTCGCCAAGAAAGGCTCGCTGCTCGATACCATCGCGAAGAAGCGCAATGCCGCCCCGAGCCAGATTGCACTTGCCTGGGTGCTGAAGCGCAGCCCCGTGATGCTGCCCATCCCCGGAACAGGCAAGGTCAAGCATCTCGAGGAAAACACTGCGGCGGTCGATATCGTTCTGTCCGACGAGGAGTTCGCAGCGCTCGATGCCGAAGGCAAGAAGGCATTCAGGGCGGCTTGAACAGAAAGTGGTCCGGCCGGTAGCGGTTGCCCGCCGGCCGGATGCCAGCGGGGGCCACGCCCAATGCAAAAACGACGATCACAATCATGTGAATCTCGGGAGTTGGGCAAATAACGACTGTAAAATAGGCGTAAAACCCCCGAAAATGCCGGTGCTATGCGATATTTTCGGCATCCATGAAGAAAGCAATGCGTTCACTGCAATGCTGCAATGCGAAAGCCGGTCTGTTCACGACACCTCTCGCGTTATATCTAATCTCTCGAAGGCAGCGCACTCCTCCTCCCAGCGCTCCTTCAATGATTGGCAACACTCCTCCTCCTCCCAGTTGCCAATCCGGATCAAGAGCCCGATGCATCCTCCTCCCGCATCGGGCTCTTTTTTTATCCTAACTTCCTCAATGATTTGCCGGACGTCTAAAGGCGTTGCGCCTTTGCAATGCCGTCGCGAATTAGCATCGCATCATGTGGTCAGGAACCGCTGGAGTCGCTTGCGCCGCAGGTATCCATGCGTAGAGTGGCGCAACGTTAGGCGGTAAGGAAGGGTTGCATGATGCAGCGCATGACGGGTTCGGACCGATGGGGAAAGCTCTTTTTCCGAACTGTAGCGATCGTTGCGACATTGTCGCTGGCCGCATGCGGCCGTCCCATCGGGGTCATGCAGCCCGTCAGTGAAAACGTGCCGGGCACATCCAAGGTTGATCTCCTTGTTGCGACGACACGCCTGCCGGACAAGGACCCGGCCATTCTGTTTTCGGGCGAGCGCGGACCGGGGCTCAAGGTCGATGCTGTCAGTGTCTCCATCCCGCCGGAGGCCAATCGCAAGGTCGGTCAGGTGCAGTGGCCGAACCGTCTGCCAGGTAATCCGCTGAAGAATTTCGTCACCACCGCCGTCAAGCCCTTGGCGACAGAGGCGGATGGTCGCGCCTGGCTGCATGCGGAACTGCCGAAAAACAAGCGGGTGCTGATCTTCGTGCATGGCTTCAACAACCGCTATGAGGATGCAGTCTACCGCTTTGCGCAGATCGTTCACGATTCGCATGCCGACGTCGCGCCGATCGTGTTTACTTGGCCGTCGCGCGCCAGCATTTTCGACTATGCCTATGACAAGGAAAGCACCAACTATTCCCGCGACTCGCTGGAAGAGCTGCTGCGCCGCGTCGCGGCCGATCCTTCCGTCGGCGACATCACCGTCATGGCGCATTCGATGGGCAGCTGGCTCGCGGTCGAATCGCTACGGCAGATGGCGATCCGCAATGGCCGCGTCGCGCCGAAGATCAAGAACGTCATCTTGGCGTCGCCCGATCTCGATGTCGATGTCTTCGGAAGGCAGTTCGCGGCACTCGGCAAGGACAAGCCGCATTTCACGCTGTTCGTCTCGCGCGATGATCGCGCGCTTTCCCTCTCACGACGTATTTCCGGCAATATCGACCGCCTCGGCCAGATCGACCCCACGGCCGAACCCTATCGCAGCGAGCTGGAGAAGCAGGGGATTACCGTGCTCGATCTCACCAAGCTCAAGACCGGCGATGGCCTCAATCACGGCAAGTTTGCCGAAAGCCCGGAAGTGGTGAAACTGATTGGCGCCCGGTTGATCGCCGGCCAAACGATCACCGATTCCGATGTCGGCATCGGCGATGCCGTCGGTGCAGTTGCCATGGGCGCTGCCCAGACAGTCGGCAGTGTAGCGGGTGCCGCCGTCAGTGCCCCGATCGCGATTTTCGATCCTCGCACGCGACAAAATTATGGCGAGCAATGGCGCCGTGTCGGCGCTTCGGCCGGCAATACCGTTGGCTCGCTCGGCGACAGTGTCGAGGCGACCGGCAGCAATGTCGGGGAAGCGCTGCAGCAATAATTCATTCGTGACGCGATCTGCAGCGGCAGCCTTCACGGCCGCTACAAAACCCCATAGCTATGCCGAGCAATCTGATATATCAGAGAATCGAACCCATTGGCGCGAATGGTTTTGGACATCACCGGCGACAGGTCGGCTGGCGGCCGATATGATAACAGGGATCAAACCGACGCTCGGCAGGACGCCGTTCGCATCAGCCGCAACCAGGAGGAAACCATGTCCGATACCGAAAAGCCCGTTGCACTGATTACCGGCGGTGGCCGTGGCATGGGCGAAGCGATTGCCCGTGAGCTTGCCGCCAATGGCTATCGGCTGGCGCTGATGTCGCCGTCGGAAAGCTGCGAGGCCCTGGCAGCCGAGCTCGGCGGCGTCGCCTCGCGCGGTGTTGCCGAAAAGGCGGAAGATATCCAGGCGATCTTCGACCTGACGATGAAGACCTATGGCCGCATCGATGCCGTGGTCAATCACACTGGTCATCCGCCGAAGGGCGATCTGCTCGATATTTCGGACGAGAACTGGACGCTTGGCTCGGATATGATGATCCTGTCGCTCGTGCGTATGGCGCGGCTGGTGACGCCGGTCATGCTGAAGCAGGGCAAGGGCGCCTTCGTCAACATCACCACATTCGCCGCCTATGAGCCGTCGCTGGTCTTCCCGGTTTCCTGCACATATCGCGCCGCAGCCGGCGCCTTCACCAAGCTCTATTCCGATCGCTACGCGGCCGACAATATCCGCATGAACTGCATCCTGCCCGGCTATATCGACAGCTTGAACCACAAGCCGGAAACGGCCGACAAGGTACCGATGAAGCGCATCGGCCTGATGAGCGAAATCGCCAAGACGGCGGCCTTCCTGCTGTCGGATGGCGCAGGCTACATCACCGGCCAGAATATCCGCGTCGACGGCGGTATTACGCGACACGTCTGATTGGAGCCTATGAGATGAGATGGAAGCGTACGATCCAGCTGCTGGATGTTCATTGCGAAGGGGAAATCGGCAAGGTTGCCATCGGCGGCGTCCCAAAAATCCCCGGCAACAGCATTGCCGAGCAGCTTCATTGGCTGAATACCGATCCGAAGGGGCAGGAGCTGCGCCGCTTTCTCGTGCTAGAGCCGCGCGGTGCGCCGATCGGCTCCGTCAATCTTCTGTTGCCGGCTAAGAATCCCGATGCCGACGCCGGCTTCATCATCCTGCAACCGGATCAGGCGCATGCGAGCTCGGGCTCGAATTCCATCTGCGTGACCACGGCATTGCTCGAATCCGGCATCGTCGAAATGAAGGAGCCGGAAACGGTCGTCACGCTTGACACGGCCGCCGGCCTCGTCCGCGCCACCGCAACCTGCCGTGACGGCCGTTGCGAGAAGGTGCGGCTGACCATGGTGCCATCCTTCGTACATGAGCTCGATGTTGCACTCGATACGGCACAATGGGGCAGGATCACGCTCGACCTCTGCTATGGCGGTATCTTCTATGCGCTCGTCGATGTCGGCCAGATCGGCCTGACCATCGAAAAGTCCAATGCGGCTGCCCTCGTTCAGGCCGGCATGGTCATCAAGGAAGCGATCAACCGGGCGATGACCGTCGTTCACCCGGAAATTCCGGCGATTTCAGGCGTTGCCTATGTGATGTTCCGCGACATCGATGCCGATGGAGCCATCCGCACCTGCACCACCATGTGGCCTGGCCGCGCCGACCGTTCACCCTGCGGCACTGGTAATTCTGCCAATCTCGCGACGCTGCACGCGCGCGGCAAAGCCAGGGTCGGCGATGTCTTCAAATCCCGTTCGATCATCGGTTCGGAGTTCGAAGTCGGCCTGCAGGCGGAGACAGAGGTGGCCGGCAAGCCGGCTATCATCCCGACGATCACCGGCCGCGGCTTCACCTTCGGCCTTAGCCAGGTGGCCCTCGACCCCTTCGATCCAATGTCGGAAGGCTTTGCCATGACGGATGTCTGGGGACCTTCGGCGGGGGATATTTGAGGCTAGAAGAGGAATCCACTCCCTTGCATCGCATGGAGAGTTCGGCCCCTCACCCTAACCCTCTCCCCGTTTGGACGGGGAGAGAGGACTAGTTCTGAATCTTCGTCTAGGCAAATTGCCGGAAGGAAGGCTGCAGGTGCGTCCATCCCCTTCGCCCCGCGAGCGGGGAGAAGGTGGCCCCCCTTCGACAAGCTCAGGAGGCCGGATGAGGGGCACTTTCCTATCCCTGCGGGTAAATCACACCCTTGCGCAGAATGATATTCCCATAGAGCCGCGGCTCGCTGGTCTGTATCAGCGCATGCGCCTGCTTCACCCGCTCGTAGAATTCTGCCGGCAGCAACGGCACGACCCTGATGTCTGGCACATGCCGCGCGCAGCATTCGATCATTTCCGCATGAACGGGATCGATGGCATCGCGGTCCTGCTTGACGGTCGCCCGGAATATCGCCTGCGGCACGAAATCGTCTATCGGCAGCACGCTCAGCACGGCGTCGAGCACGGGTATGACGCCGTGGCCGTCGAGGCGGATGAGACGGCGCCCATGTTCGAGACCGGGATAATTGCCGTCGACGAGGGCGATTTCGTCGCCATGGCCCATGGCGCGCAGCGTCGCCAGCAGTTCCGGGCTCAACAGCGGGTCAATGCCCTTCAGCATGCTCTATCTCCTTGAAAAGAACGTTTTGGTCGATCAGGTAGCGTGCGAAGATCGGCAAGCTTGCGCCGCCGATGGCGCGGGCCTGTGGCCCCACGGCGCCCTCGATGATTTCAGGCATGACGACCCCCTGGAGGTCCAGTTCGGCGGCGGCCTTCGTCGTCGCGCGCACCACGCGTTCCCGCACCCAGTCGGGGAAGCCGCCATCGATGACGGCGGCACTGAAATCAAGAACCGAGGCGGCGGCGACGATCGCCTGCGCCAGCGCCTTGGCCGTATCCTGAATCCAGATCTCCAGCGGCTCGCCGAAATCGATCCAGTTATCCGCCGAGTACCAGAGGGGGCGCGGGTCGAAACCGTGATCCCGCAGAAGATTCTCGAGCACGAAGATCGAGGCGATCTCCAGAAGCTGGCGGTTCTCGCCGTTGCGGCCGCGCACGGGCAGGGGGCCGAGTGCGCCGGCCGTCCCGGTCCGGCCAACGAAGACGGACGAATTCAGGACGATGCCGCCGCCGATGAAGGAACCGATGAAGAAGTAGACGAAATCCGGATACCGTGGGCCGACGCCGAAAACGAGTTCCGCGCCACAGGCGCTGGTAGCGTCGTTCTGCAGAAAGACGGGGTAAGCGACCCGCGAGGCGATTTCGGCTCTTAGGTCGAAGCCACGCCAGACATCCATGGCTCCGGACGGTGCTCCCACCTGCTCGGCCCAGTTCCAGAGCTCGAACGGCGCGGCAACGCCCATTCCGGCAATCTTGCGACGCTGCTCATCGCTGAGGCGCCCCTCCAATTCCTTGATGCCGGCCGTGACGAAGGCGATGATGTCCTGCGGCAGCGGATAGGGGTAGGTCTGATGGAGCTGCATCCTGATGCCGCCGACGAAATCCATCAGCACGAGGTCGGCGCTGCGCCGGCCGATCTTGACGCCGAAGGAGAGCACCGCATCCGGATTGAGACGCATGGGAATGGACGGCTGGCCGACGCGGCCGCGCACGGGCGCATTGCGCGACAGCAGCCCATCTTTCTCCAGCTCCCGCATGATGACGGACACCGTCTGCGCCGAAAGGCCGCTCCGTCGCGCGATATCGGCTTTCGAGAGCGCACCATGACGGCGAACGAGCGAAAGCACGAGCCGTTCGTTATGGGCGCGTACGCCAAGCTGGTTCGCACCCCCGGTGGGGTCGAGAATCGCGGGTGTTGTGGGTGTGTCCTCAGGGTCGTGCACGAGAGACATGGGCCTGCTCCTTCCATCATGGCCATGCCTTATTTCTTTCCAGAATGCCACATCGAATTAATAATTCAATCCGATTTATTTATTGACAGCCGGAAATCTTTAGGCTCAGATATGGCCGTAGGAGATGCGCATATGGCCGTGGAGGAGGTCCGCAGGAAATAATCCGACAGGCATGGCGCATCTTCAAGTCGGGTTCAGGCCCGGCGCTGCCGGAGGGTCCGGCTTTTCAAACATCGGGAGGATTGAATGAAGAAATCTGTTATTTCCGCAGCAGTCGCCGCTCTGGCGATCGGCGTTGCATTCGCAGCCCCTGTCAAGGCTGCCGGCGTATCCGCCTGCCTCATCACCAAGACCGATACCAATCCCTTCTTCGTCAAGATGAAGGAAGGTGCGACCGCCAAGGCCAAGGAACTCGGCGTGACGCTGAAGTCTTACGCCGGCAAGATCGATGGCGACAGTGAAAGCCAGGTTGCCGCGATCGAGAGCTGCATCGCCGATGGCGCGAAGGGCATCCTGATCACCGCATCCGACACCAAGGGTATCGTTCCCTCGGTTAAGAAGGCACGCGATGCCGGCTTGCTGGTGATTGCGCTGGATACGCCGCTTGAGCCGGCTGATTCCGCTGATGCCACCTTCGCCACCGACAATCTGCTCGCCGGCAAGCTCGTAGGGCAGTGGGCCAAGGAAACGCTGGGCGACAAGGCCAAGGATGCCAAGATCGGCTTCCTCGATCTGACGCCGTCGCAGCCTTCGGTCGACGTTCTGCGCGACCAGGGCTTCATGATCGGCTTCGGCATCGACCCGAAGGACCCGAACAAGATCGGCGACGAAACCGATCCGCGCATCGTTGGCCATGACGTCACCAACGGTAACGAAGAAGGAGGCCGCAAGGCCATGGAAAACCTTCTGCAGAAGGATTCCAGCATCAACGTCATCCACACGATCAATGAGCCGGCTGCAACCGGCGCCTATCAGGCTCTGAAGGCCGTCGGTCTCGAAAAGCAGGTGCTAATCGTTTCCATCGACGGCGGTTGCCCGGGCGTCAAGTCGGTCAAGGATGGCGTCATCGGCGCAACTGCCCAGCAGTATCCGCTGATGATGGCGGCCCTCGGCGTCGAGGCGATCAAGAAGTTCGCCGATAGCGGCGAGAAGCCGAAGCCGACCGAAGGCAAGACCTTCTTCGACACCGGCGTCTCCCTGGTGACGGACAAGCCGGTTTCCGGCCTGAAATCCATCGACACCAAGGAAGGCCTCAACAAGTGCTGGGGCTAAGCCTCGCACGAATGTGATATAGTCCCTTCGGGAGCCGCGTCATGCGCCTGCTGGCGCGGCTCTTTTACAGGGAGCAGACAATCGCAACAGTCACGTCGGTCGGGCTCAGATCCTGGCTGGCCCCTAACAGCCGGCGGTTTCCGCGCATGTGCGCGGTGGCGGAGGAATAATTATGTCCGGAGCACAGGAATTCGAACGTGTTCTCGACGGCAGCGACAAGAACGTCGCTTCGTTCGAGCACAACGATGTCTCTCTTTTGAAGCGCGTGCAGCACTTTCTGCATTCGACGCCGGCGGCGGTGCCGCTGATCGTCCTGGTGCTGGCGATCGTGATCTTCGGTATCACGATCGGCGGGAAGTTCTTTTCCGCCTATACGCTGACGCTGATCCTGCAGCAGATCGCCATCGTCGGCATTCTCGGCGCGGCGCAGACGCTGGTTATCCTGACCGCCGGCATCGATCTCTCGATCGGCGTCATCATGGTCATTTCCTCGGTCGTTATGGGCAATGTCGCCGTGACATACGGCTTGCCGACGCCGATCGCCATCGTCGCGGGCATGGCCGTGGGCGGCCTCTGCGGGCTGCTCAACGGCTTCCTCGTCGCCAATATGAAGCTGCCGCCATTCATCGTGACGCTCGGCACCTGGAATATCGTCATGGCGACGAACTTCATCTATTCCGCCAATGAAACCATCCGCGACACCGATGTCGATGAAAAGGCGCCGCTGTTGCATCTGTTTGCCGCGAGCTTCCGCGTCGGCGGTGCCGTGCTGACCCTCGGCGTCATCGCCATGGTGCTTCTCGTCATCGGCCTTTGGTATGTCCTCAATCACACCGCCTGGGGCAGGCATGTCTATGCCGTTGGCGACGATCCGGAAGCGGCGAAACTCGCCGGCATCCAGACCAAGAAGGTGCTTCTCGCCGTCTATGGCGTTTCGGGACTGATCGCAGCGCTTGCCGCCTGGGTCTCCATCGGCCGCAACGGCTCGGTCTCGCCATCGTCTGCCGTGACCGATTTCAATCTTCAGGCAATCACCGCAACTGTCATCGGCGGCATCTCGCTCTTCGGTGGCCGCGGCTCGATCCTCGGCACGTTGTTCGGCGCCATGATCGTTGGTGTCGTCTCCATGGGCCTCAACATGCTTGGCGCCGACCCGCAATGGAAGGTGCTTCTGACCGGCGTCCTCATCATCGGCGCCGTTGCGATCGACCAATGGATCAGAAAGGTATCGGCATGACCACGACCGGCGAACCCATTCTCACTGCCCGCGGTCTCGTCAAGCGCTATGGACGCGTGACCGCGCTCGACAATGCCGATTTCGATCTCTATCCCGGCGAGATCCTCGCCGTGATCGGCGACAACGGCGCCGGCAAATCCTCGCTGATCAAGGCGATCTCCGGCGCGGTCACCCCGGATGAGGGTGAGATCAAGCTGGAAGGCAAGCCCGTTCACTTCCGCTCGCCCATGGAGGCGCGCGAGGCCGGCATCGAAACGGTCTATCAGAACCTGGCTCTGTCGCCGGCGCTCTCGATCGCCGACAACATGTTCCTCGGCCGCGAAGTTCGCAGGCCCGGCATTCTCGGCTCGGTGTTCCGCATGCTCGACCGGCCGGCGATGGAAAAGCGTGCCCGCGACAAGCTGACCGAGCTGGGTCTGATGACGATCCAGAACATCAATCAGGCGGTGGAAACGCTCTCCGGCGGCCAGCGTCAGGGTGTGGCCGTGGCGCGCGCCGCCGCCTTCGGCTCCAAGGTCGTCATCATGGACGAGCCGACGGCCGCCCTCGGCGTCAAGGAAAGCCGCAAGGTTCTCGAACTCATCCTTGACGTGCGCGCTCGCGGCTTGCCGATCGTGCTGATCTCGCACAATATGCCGCACGTCTTCGAGGTGGCGGACCGCATTCATATCCATCGCCTTGGACGACGCCTGACCGTCATCAATCCCAAGGATTATACCATGTCCGATGCTGTTGCCTTCATGACCGGCGCCAAGGCTCCGCCGGTCGAGAATGTTGCCGCATGAGCGTTTCTCTTGACGATGTTGCCGGCGAGATCATCGCACGCGCCGGCAACACGAAACGTTTCCTGGTCGCGATTGCCGGCCCTCCCGGCGCCGGCAAATCCACACTGGCCGACAATGTCGCCAAGGCATTGAAGGCTAGGAGCGAGAGCGCGGAAGTCCTGCCGATGGACGGCTTCCACATGGATAATGCGGTCCTGATCGAGAAGGGACTTTTGAAGCGGAAGGGCGTGCCTGACAGTTTCGACGTGCGCGCCTTCCTCGATATCGTCAGGGCCGTGCGCGCCGCCGATCAGGAGGTGCTGGTGCCGGTCTTCGACCGTTCGCGAGAGATTGCCATCGCCTCGGCCCGCATCGTCTCGGCCGATCACCGCTTTATTGTCATCGAGGGCAATTATCTGCTGTTCAGTCAGGGGAAATGGGCTGAATTGGAAGGTATGTTCGACTATTCGATCATGCTTGCCCCGCCGATGGAAGTGCTGGAAGAGCGGCTGTGGGCGCGCTGGAGGGGCTACGATCTCGACGAAGAGGCCGCCAGCGCCAAAGTCTACGGCAATGATCTGCCGAATGGTCGGCTGATTCTGGAAAATCGCCGCCGCGCAGACGTCACTATCGACATCGTGCAGGATTGAGCCCGACCATCATTTAACCGCCGTCGCGGATTGTTTTGCGGGGGCGTATGGTGTTATCGAAGCGCGATAGCAAAGAGCACGATCCCGAAAAGGCCGAGGCGGCTTTCGGGCAGGATCGCGCTCACATTTCCAGAGGTCGCGCCCATGCAAAAGCTCACCATCCGCCGTCCTGACGACTGGCATCTGCATTTGCGTGACGGAGCCATGCTCGAAGGCGTGATCGGCGACACCTCCAGGCATTTCGCCCGTGCCATCATCATGCCCAATCTCGTGCCGCCGGTCGTAACCACAGCGGATGCGACCGCTTATCGCGAGCGTATCCTGAAAGCGCTGCCGGCGGGCGATCGTTTCCAGCCGCTGATGACGCTCTATCTGACCGAACACACCAATCCCGACGATGTCGAGGAGGGCAAGAAGAGCGGTCTCATCTCAGCCGTCAAACTTTATCCGGCCGGTGCGACGACCAATTCGCATGGCGGCGTACGGGATCTCAACAAGGCAATGCCGGTGCTGGAACGCATGGCGAAGATCGGCCTGCCGCTCTGCGTGCATGGCGAGGTCACGACGCCGGAGGTCGATATTTTCGATCGTGAGGCCGTGTTTATCGAGACCGTGCTCGATCCGCTGCGCCAGCGCCTGCCGGAATTGAAGGTCACGATGGAACATGTGACGACATCGGACGGCGTGAATTACATCAAATCGGCAAAGGCCAATCTCGCTGGCTCGATCACGACGCATCACCTTATCATCAATCGCAATGCCATCCTCGTCGGCGGCATTCGCCCGCATTATTACTGCCTGCCGGTCGCCAAGCGCGAAAGCCATCGTCTGGCGCTGCGTGCCGCAGCAACGAGCGGCGACGCCAGGTTCTTCCTCGGTACGGATTCCGCACCGCATGTCGACCCGCTGAAGGAATGCGCTTGCGGCTGCGCCGGCATTTACACGTCGATCAACACCATGAGCTGCCTTGCCCATGTCTTCGAGCAGGAAGGCGCATTGGACAAGCTTGAGGCTTTTGCATCCCTGAACGGTCCGGCCTGGTATGGCCTGCCGGTCAACGAGGATAGCATCACTTTGGTGCGACGGGTTGAGGCTGTGACCTTCCCGGCAAGAGTTGAAACTGGCGCCGGTCCGGTCACCGTTTTCGATCCGATGTTCCCCCTGCACTGGGATGTCGAGACTTAATTTAAGTTTAATCTACATAAGTAAAAATAAAAATATGGAGCTGTATTTCAACACTCCATTGGTGTATGCCGCAATTTGGAACGTATATTTTGTTGAAATACATTTTCTTTATTATTTGCCGTAACTAATTTGATACCCTTGGCGGCCTAGCGTGGCAGCAATCCCCTGCGGTAGAAATCAAACCGTTGAAAGAGCATGATGCTGGTCGATTACAACTCGCTTCTTCTGGCCCTCGGCGTTTCCGCGTCATGCCTTGCGGTTACCTTGGTCGGAAGCTGGTTCTCGCGCCGGCCCGATACTTTTCTCCTGACCTGCTCGGCCGGTCTTGTGCCTCTCGTCGGCGGCATCTTCATCTACGGCTCTTATGTCGACACGCCGCGCCCGGTTTTTGCAATTCTGACCTTCGTGCTGTTCTTCATCGGCTTTGCGGCGATCTGGGTGGCCGGCTACCAGTTCCGCACGCGTCGCTTTTCCAAAATCCGCTTCGTCTTTGGTTGCCTGGTGGGCATAGCAGCATCGGTCGGGCCGATGCTGGCCGGCTATGACGGGTTGGCATTTATCGGTGACAACCTCGTCATTTGCGTTCTTCTGGTTCTGACGGCGCGCGAATACTGGCTGAGCCGGCGTGAGGCGCCGACGCCGCTCTACGGCATCACCGCGCTTTACACGCTGACGGCGATTTCCTTCGCGCTGTGCGCGGCCGTATTGATCGCAGATGGCAAGCTCGTGCTCGGTCACGCGCCCAACAATTGGGCGGAGGATTTGAGCCTTGCGATCTGCATTGCCGGAATGACCGGGATCGGGGCGCTGTCGCTTGCCCTGCATCAGTGGCGTCAGGCCGCGTTTCACCGTCAGGAGGCGATCACCGATGCTCTAACCGGGCTGCTGAACCGTCGGGCTCTGTTCGATCTCCATGGGCGCCGCACTTTCGGCCCTTCCATGGCTGTCATCATCTTCGACATCGATCGCTTCAAGACGATCAACGATCAGCATGGCCATGCCGCCGGCGATCTCGTGCTCAAGCTTTTCGGCGAGGAACTTTCCTTCGGTTTGCGTTCTTCCGATACCGTGGCCCGTCTTGGCGGCGAGGAATTTGCGCTCGTACTCGACAATGCCCTGCCGGGTCGTGCGGAGCAGGTGGCCGAGCGGGTGCGCGATGCCTTTGCGGCACGGGTGGTCAGCATCGAAGACAAATCCTTCGCCTGCACCGTCAGTGCGGGCGTCGCGACCGGTACCATCAAAGGGCTCGGCTTCGACGACGTGCTTCGCGCTGCCGACAAGGCGCTCTACGAGGCGAAGCGAAACGGCCGCAACCGTGTTGAGGTCGCGGCCTATCTGCGGGCTGTCTAACCGGCAATCTTTGGCGAGCTGCACCGCCACCATACCAACGCTCTTAGAACAGCGCTTTCACGAAGGCGCATGCGGCCACAAGCGAGGCGACCGTGCGTACATGGTTCCACCCCATCCAGTCGCTGAGATAGCTGGACCATAATTGTGCCGACTCTGCTGAATGGCCGTCGAGCTTGTCCAGAGCATCGTTCAGCGGCACGTTGAACACCATGGTCGAAAGAAAGCTCGCGATGACATAGAGCGCAGCACCCGTCAGCATCATGATGCTGGTACCGCCCCGCCAGTAAAGAATGGCTATCACGGCGATGAAGATCGAGAGCGCTGCCGTCAGTACGAACAGCACGATGAAGGGCGAGCGCACGATTGTCGTATTGATCGATTGCATCGCCGCGATCCCTTGATCGACGGGAAGGCGGGCAAAGGCCTGCATGACAAAGGTCGAGAAGGCGAAATAGACGCCGGCGAGAAGGCCGCTGCTGATCGCGGCGACGATGAGGGCGATAGTCGTGATCGGAAAGGTCATGGCTGGACACTCCAGATGCCGGTTGCGGCGGTTTCACGGGCGTAGTCGGAAAAGTTTTTGGCTTTCCTGCCAAGGATCTGGCTGATGCCATCCATGACAAGCGAGTTGCGGCCATCGAGAACCTGCGTGAAGAGTTCATGCAGGAGATCGGTCGTCTCCTGCGGCAGTCCGTAGGCGGTCATCTCGGCGATAAAGGCTTCGATTGGAACCGTTTCGTATTGGACGGTCCTATTGGAAGCGGCCGCGATTTCGGAAACCGCCTGGCGAAAGGTCAGAGCGTTGGGTCCCGTCAACTCGTAGGTCTGATTGCGATGGCGGGGATCGATGAGACATTCGACGGCTGCGTCGGCAATGTCGTCTGCATCGATGAAAGGCTCCGGTACATCGCCGGCCGGCAAGGCGAGCTTGCCTTGCAGAATTCCGTCCATGAAAGCTCCCTCGCTGAAATTCTGGCTGAACCAGCTGGCGCGCAACACGGTGTAGTCGATGCCGGCGACCTTAAGCTCTTCCTCGCTGCGAACAGCGCCGTCTTCACCGCGCCCGGAGAGCAGGACGATATGTCCCACACCAGCTTCAGCGGCTGTCTTGGCAAGCACGCCGATGGCCTCGGCCGCCCAGTCGACCGAAAGATCGGGCTGGAACGTGACATAGGCGGCGGAAGCGCCTTCCAGCGCCTGATGCCAGGTGTTGCGATCCAGCCAGTCGAAGCGGGGTGTCGTCGAGCGGGATGCGGCGCGAACCGTGATGCCGCGTCCCTTCAGCCGCCCGGCGACCCGACCGCCGGTCTTTCCCAATCCACCGATGATGGCAATTGTCGAGATCTGCATTTCAAGCTCCTCCAGCGTAAAATGTGATAAACTCTCTCATTTGCGAAATGTGATAAACTCTCTTATATTGCTTGTCAACAGTCACAGGCAGGGAATGAAATGACCGAGGAACAGATCGCGAGACGCAGGCGCAGCAAGGACGAGGCCGGCACGCCGCGCCGCATACCGAGCCAGCAACGTGGCCGTGAGCGGGTGGACCTGATTCTCTCGGTGGCGTCCGATCTGATCGCCAGGAATGGCAGCGATGCACTGCGCATGGGCGAGATTGTTGAAAAAGCCGGCGTGTCCTTCGGCTCGCTCTACCAATATTTCCCGGACAAGACAGCGATCATCCGCGTGCTGGCCGAGCGCTTCAACGAGCAGGGACGGCAATGCGTCGAGGATGAGCTGATGGCGATCCAAAGCCGCGACCAGCTCCAGTCAGCCCTTGGCCGGATCGTCGATGGCTACTACGCCATGTTTCTGGGAGAGCCCGTCATGCGCGATATCTGGCACGCCACCCATGCCGACAAGCTGCTGCAGCAGGTCGATGCCGAGGATATGGAGTGGCACTCCCAGGCTTTTCTCACCGTTCTTGAACGCCTCTGGCCGGAACGCGACCATTCCGAGCTCGCAAGAACAGCGCGATTGACCATGCAGCTGGTCGCCGCTGCCGTCCGCTACGCGATTTCGATCGACCGCGAGGAGGGCGACAAGGTGATCGCGCTGTTCAAGACCATGTTGCCTGCCGACCTCGGGCTTGCCCGGTAGCTCGCTCGGACCCGCCTTTGCCCGCGGCAGCCGCGGCGATACCTGCAAAACCTCTCATGCGTCTGGAAACTCGGGCCGCTTGCTGCTATTGCCGCTGGAATATTAGCGCTGCGAAGGAGGCCCCTTATGACCCAGATGATATTCACCGATCGCGCCGTCATGGCTGAGCTGATGGCCAGGATGCTTTGGGAGATCAAGGCGGTCCACTTCAATGCCGACAAGCCCTACAAATTCGCGTCCGGCATGGCGAGCCCGGTCTATATCGATTGCCGCAAGCTGATCTCCTATCCGCGCATCCGCTCGACGGTCATGGATTTCGCCGCCAGCATCATCGTACGCAATGTCGGCTTCGAGCAGTTCGACTGCGTTGCCGGCGGCGAAACGGCGGGCATTCCCTTCGCTGCCTTCCTGGCCGAGCGCCTGAACCTGCCGATGATCTACGTTCGCAAGCAGCCGAAGGGCCATGGCCGCAACGCCCAGATCGAAGGTGACATGAAGGACGGCGCCCGCGTGCTTGTTATCGAGGATCTGACGACGGCCGGCGGCAGCATGTTCACCTTCATCAATGCGATCCGCGCGGCCGGCGGCATCGTCGATCACGGCATGGCGCTGTTCTACTACGGCATCTTCCCTGAGGCGGTCGAACGTTTTGCCAACCGGAAGGTCAACCTGCATCACATCACGACCTGGCGCGAGGTGCTTGCCGTCGCCAAGGAGCAGAAGCTGTTCGACGACAAGACGCTCGAGGAAGTCGAAGCCTTTCTCAACGCGCCGCTTGCCTGGTCGGGCTGGAACGGCGGTATTTCGGAGTTGCCCACAAACTGACGCTTTGCTCTTGCACTGAATCTATCTAATCGATTTATAAGACTGGACACGACAGATGCGCTCTTTGGGAGGCCGGAATGATATTGTGCTGTGGCGAAGCTTTGATCGACATGCTGCCGCGGGATACGACGCTGGGCGAAAAGGGCTTTGCCCCCTACGCCGGCGGCGCGATCTTCAACACGGCGATCGCGCTTGGTCGTCTCGGCATTCCCACGGGCTTCTTCACCGGTATTGCCGATGACATGATGGGCGAGATCCTGCGCGACACGCTGTCGGCCTCCAAGGTCGATTTCAGCTATTGCGCCATCACGCCACGCCCGAGCACGATCGCCTTCGTCAAGCTCGTCAACGGCCAGGCGACCTATGCCTTCTATGACGAAGGTACGGCTGGCCGCATGATCACAGAAGCCGATCTTCCGACGCTCGGCGATGATTGCGAAGCGCTGCATTTCGGCGCGATCAGCCTGATCCCCGATCCGTGCGGCGCGACCTACGAGGCGCTGATGAAGCGCGAGCACCAGGCCCGCGTGATCTCCCTCGACCCGAACATCCGTCCCGGCTTCATCAAGGACAAAGCCGCCCATATGGGCCGCATCGGCCGGATGGCGGCCATGTCCGACATTCTCAAATTCTCCGACGAGGATCTGGAATGGTTCGGCATCTCTGGCAATCACGATGAGCTCGCCGCGCATTGGCTGGGTCAGGGTGCCAAGCTTGTTGTCATCACCAAGGGTGCGGAAGGCGCGACTGGCTACACCAAGTCGCTGAAGGTCTCTGTGCCGAGCGAGCGCGTCACCGTCGTCGATACCGTAGGGGCTGGCGATACTTTCGATGCCGGCATTCTGGCATCGCTGAAGATGAACAATCTGCTGACCAAGGCACAGGTGGCTTCGCTGAGCGAGAAGGCGTTGCAGGATGCACTGGCTCTGGGCGCCAAGGCTGCGGCAGTCACGGTTTCGCGCGCCGGTGCCAACCCGCCCTGGGCGCATGAGATCGGGCTGTAATCGTTTATCGGCCCTGAAGGTGCGGAGAGGCCGCACCCCCCTCTGTCCCTATCGGGACATCTCCCCCACAAGGGGGAGATTGGTAGCCTGTGGCGCTCTCTCGCTCATCAAGTAGGCGTCGTCTCTGTTGAAGTTGATGCGTATTGTCTTTGTCGAGCCAGCAGCAAACTCCCAACGATCTCCCCCCTTTGCGGGAGATGTCAGCGAAGCTGACAGAGGGGGTAAACTCACCACATTGGATAAATGCGACCGGCCCGCAATCCAACCCTCCCCTTGAGGGGGAGGGTCGGCACGCAGTGCCGGGGCGGGGTGATCTTTCGGGCGAACGGTGAGTCCAGTCACCCCCACCCGCCGCTTTGCGGCGACCTCCCCCTCGAGGGGGAGGTGGCTCAATGATTTACTTCGCGCGGCTTGCCAGCGCAGCCACCAGCCCTTGCGTCGAGGAATCGTGGCCGGCAGCGCTTTCCTTGCCTTCGATGACCGGAAGCAGGCCCGTTGCCAGTTCCTTGCCGAGCTCGACGCCCCACTGGTCGAAGGAGTTGATGCGGAAGAGCACGCCTTCGACGAAGACGCGGTGTTCATAGAGCGCGATCAGGCGGCCGAGTGCAAACGGCGTCAGCTTGTCGTAGACGAAGGTGATCGACGGACGGTTGCCGGTGAAGACGCGGTGCGGCGCGATGAAATCGGCCTTTTTGTCGTCCATGCCCTTGGAGGTGAGCTGAGCCTTGGCCTCTTCGAAGGTGCGGCCCTTCATCAGCGCTTCCGACTGCGCCAGGCAATTGGCCATCAGCAGGTCGTGCTGATGACGCAGGTTCGGTTCGAAGCCGTTGGCGGCGATCATGAATTCGGCCGGGATGATGCTCGTGCCCTGGTGAATGAGCTGGTAGAAGGCGTGCTGGCCGTTGGTGCCGGGTTCGCCCCAGACGACCGGGCCGGAATTGCCTTCAACCGGCGTGCCGTCGATGGTGACGCCCTTGCCGTTCGATTCCATGTCGAGCTGCTGCAGGTAGGCCGGGAAGCGCGACAGGCGCTGGTCATAGGGCAGGATCGCGCGCGTGGGATAGCCGAGCACGTTGCGGTGATAGAAGCCGATGAGGCCGAGCAGCATCGGCAGGTTTTCCTTGAAGGGCGCCTGGCGGAAATGGTTGTCCATCGCATGCGCGCCATCGAGGAACTTGCCGAAGTTTTCCGGGCCGATCGCGATCATCAGCGGCAGGCCGATGGCCGACCAGATCGAGTAGCGGCCGCCGACCCAATCCCAGAAGCCGAAGACGCGCTGGCTGTCGATGCCGAAGGCAGCGACCTTGTCGAGCGCCGTCGAAACGGCGGCAAAATGATGCTGCACGGCGGCTTCGCCGAGCGCATCGGCGATGAACTTGCGCGCCGTCTGGGCGTTGGTCATCGTTTCGATGGTCGTGAAGGTCTTCGAGGCAACGATGAAGAGCGTCGTTTCCGGCTTAACGAGCTTCAGGATATCGGCGATATGGGCGCCGTCGATGTTGGAGATGAAGTGCGAGCGTGGGCCATCATGGAAAGGCGCCAGCGCTAGCGTCGCCATGACCGGGCCGAGATCCGAGCCGCCGATGCCGATGTTGATGACGTCGGTGATCGCCTTGCCAGTCGAGCCCTTCAGCGCGCCCGAACGGATGCCGTCGGCAAATTTGCCCATGGCGGCCAGAACGCCGTTGACGTCAGGCATGACATCCTTGCCATCGACCAGCACCGGCTTGTTCGAGCGGTTGCGCAGCGCTGTGTGCAGCACGGCGCGGTTCTCGGTGAAGTTGATGGCGACGCCCGAGAACATTTCCTCGCGCTTGGCCGCAACGCCGCCTTCGGCAGCGAGCTTCTCAAGCAGGGCGAGGATATCGTCGTTCACCGCCGTCTTGGAGTAATCCATCAGCAGGTCGTCGAAAGAGGCGCTGAAGCGGGAAAAGCGTTTGGGATCGGCGGCGAAGGCGGCGCGAATATCGGTGGCCTTCGTTGCAGATGCGGTGCTCTTCAGTTGATCGACGAGGGCGTTCATGGAGGACTCCTTGCGGTTCGCGCCGCTTGCCGTCCGGGGAGGGCAGGGCACTCTGAGTTGGTCGCGGAAACTATTCCCTATGTAGGGCGTAAATCAAGTTCACGTATCGTCCAAAACGAAAAAAGCCGCTCGCGAAAAGGAGCGAGCGGCTTCCCGAATGACATGGAATTATGTCAGCCGCGCAACTCCTTGCGCAGGATCTTGCCGACGTTCGATTTCGGTAGCTCCGTGCGGAATTCGATGAAGCGCGGGCGCTTGTAATTGGTCAGGTTGGCTGCGCAATGCGCCTTGACGTCGGCCTCCGTCAGGGCGGGGTCCTTCTTGACGATGAACAGCTTCACCGCCTCGCCGGAATGCGGATCAGGGATGCCGATCGCCGCTGCCTCCAGAACGCCCGGATGCATGACCGCGACTTCCTCGATCTCGTTCGGATAGACATTGAAGCCCGACACCAGGATCATGTCCTTCTTGCGGTCAACGATCTTTGTGTAGCCGCGCTCGTCCATGAAGCCCATGTCGCCGCTGCGGAAGAAGCCATCCGCCGTCATGACGCGCGCGGTTTCGGCCGGCTGCTTCCAATAGCCTGCCATGACCTGAGGCCCGCGAATGCAGATTTCGCCGACTTCACCGAGCGGCAGCGAATTGCCGTTCTCATCGCGAATATCGAAGTCGGTGCCGGTGATCGGCAGACCGATCGTGCCGGAGAATTCGGAACTGTCGAAGCGGTTGGCGCTGGCGACCGGCGAGGTCTCAGAAAGACCATAGCCCTCGGTGATCCAGGCGCCCGTCATCTTCTGCCAGCGTTCGGCGACCGGCCGCTGCACCGCCATGCCGCCGGCAAGCGTTGCCGTATTGGAAAGATCGAGCTTGGTGAATTCGGGATTGTTCATCAGCGCATTGAACAGCGTGTTCAGGCCCGGGAACATGTCGAACTTGTATTTGCCGAGCTCCTTGATGAAGGCCGGTATGTCGCGCGGATTGGCGATCAGCACGTTATGGCCGCCGAGCGACATGCCCATCAGCGAATTCACCGTCAGCGCGAAGATGTGATAGAGCGGCAGCGCGCAGATGAAAGTCAGCTGCTCGGGGCGTGGCTTGTTGATATAGGCGGATTGCAGCCACAGCAGCAATTGCAGCTGGTTTGCGAGCAGGTTGGAATGGGTGAGGATCGCGCCCTTGGCAACGCCGGTCGTGCCTCCGGTATATTGCAGGAAGGCGATGTCGCTGCCCGTCAGCTCCGATAGTTTCAAGGGCAGCCGCGAGCCCTCGGCGATCACGCTCTTGAAGCTGCGATGGCCGGGGATGGACCAGGCCGGCACGAGCTTCTTCACCTTGCGGACGATCAAGTTGACGATATGGCCCTTGAGGCCCAGCATGTCACCGAGCGCGGTCACGACAACGTGGCGGACATCCGTATGCGCCAGGACCTGTTCCACCGTATGAGCGAAGTTTTCCAGAACGAAGATCGCCTTGGCGCCGCAATCACGCAACTGATGCTCAAGCTCGCGTGGCGTATAGAGCGGGTTGACGTTGACGACGACGAGACCGGCACGAAGGATGCCGTAAACCGCGATCGGGTTCTGCAACACGTTCGGCATCATGACGGCGACGCGATCGCCCTTCTGAAGGCCAAGGCTTTGCAGCCAGGCGGCAATCTTGCGCGTCTGCATGTCGAGATCGCGATAGGTGATGGATTTGCCCATGCTGGTGAAGGCGGGTCTGTCGGCATAGCGCGCGCAGCTTTCCTCCAACAGTTCGGCGAGCGAGGCATGCTCCAGCGGTGGCAGTTCCACCGGTACGATATCCGGATAAGAGGCAAGCCATATTTTCTTGACCTGCGGTCTATCCGAAGGAGCGGAGACTGAATTCATGCGCACTTCCTCCTTTACGCACCATCACCACGCCCCGCCGTCATATGCGGCGGCTATGCAGAGTGTCATTGGACGATCGAAAAGTCTCCCGCTTTTCGCATCGCCGCAGTTGTTGCTCTCAACTAAATCATCGGAGCACGTCCGAAGCTACAATAACCTTGACGTAAACGTCAATAATCGTCGTGCGCTCACGTTTTTTTACAGTTTTGAAAAAAGTACTGGAACTTTTATGACAACGGAGCGTTAATAGCGCCATGGGGTTAAACCCATCGGAGCATCGTGCTGCCTCAAAGAGCAGATCGGACGCTCCATAGTTTATGTGACGCGTATCCAAAAGGAGGTGCGCATATGCATAAAGAGAGTGCCGATTTTTCGGGTCGTGACCTTTACGTCAAGGACATGTCGATGCTGGTCGCCTGCGACCGAGTCGAGGGGTCCCGGGTATTCGGTTCGGACGGTAAGCAGATTGGTCATATCGAGCGCCTGATGCTTGAGAAAAGTGATGGACGCATCGCGTTTGTCATTCTGAGCTTCGGCGGCTTTTTCGGCATCGGTCAGGATCACTACCGGCTGCCGTGGGAGAAGCTGCGCTACGATGCCCGCATCGCCGGCTATCGCGTCAGCATGACCAAGAACGATATAGAAAAAGCCCGCCGTTTTGCCATCAAGGATGACCACGACCACAAGGATCATGGCCACAGGAGCCATGATTATTTCGGCGTGCCCCCCTATTGGATGTGAGCGCGCCGAGAGTGTGGACCCGGCAAGCCCCGCCGGCGCGGGGCATTGTTTTGTGCGGCCTTATTGAAACCGGCCATGCCTTTGCACGACCTCGATCTTGTAACCGTCGGGGTCGGTGACGAAGAAGAACAGCGCAAAGAGCTTCCCATCGCGATTGAGTTCCACGATCTTGCCGGGGTTGAGCCCGAGTTCTGTCATGCGCGCATGCTCGTCCTTGAGTTCTGAAACCGAAACCGCGAGATGCCCATAGGCCTCGCCCAGGGCATAGGGTTCCTTTCGGCCCTGGTTGACCGTCAGCTCGAGTTCGAAGCCGGTTTCGGCATTGCTGAGATAGATCAGCGTGAAGGTCTCGAAAGCGATGCGGTCGGCCATCTCAAGCCCAAAAGCTTTGGCATAGAAATCGAGCGAACGCGCCTCGTCGAGCACGCGGATCATCGAGTGAATCATCTTGGCCATCGCTGCCTCCGTTGATTGTCTGGGCATATCCCGAAAAGCCAATGCCATCGGCAACGGGCGAAGGCAAGTGTGCGGAAACTTGCCATATCTCCAGTCAGGCGCAGATCCAGGGTTCCCGGATTGCGATCGGTCTGCTTAACTCCCCGGCGCTCAGGCATATGTCTCAAGGGGGAAGCCATGTATTACGCCATTCTGGCCTATCATGAGGAAGACATCGTCGAATCCTGGAGCCAGGAGGAGGATGCCGCGCTCATGACGGACCTTTTGGAGATCAATGACCGCATGGTCGCGCAAAAGTCGCTCGGGCCGGCTGCGCGTCTCGGATCGACCCAAAACGCTGTGACTTTGCGCGGGAAGGGTGCGGGACTGGTGATCGACGGTCCCTTTGCCGAAACCAAGGAGCAATTGCTCGGCTTCTACGTCGTCGATTTTCCGACGATCGAGGGAGCCGTCGAGGCCGCGCGCGAACTACGCCGCGCCAACCCGACAGCCGTCTACGAAATCAGGCCGATCTCGCTCTACCTGCCCGGCGCATCCTTGCCATCGGGCGAAGGCAATTGACGAAACCTCGCGCATGGCAGCGCTGAAACACAGCGGTCGCCTCCGGTTCTAATGGGATTGGAGGCCGATCTTGCTCGTGACGGATCGCTCGATCATCTCCATGCCGTCATAGATCAGCACCGCCATCAGGCCGACGATGAGGCCGCCCTGCAGGATGAAGGCGGTGTTGTCGTTAATGAGACCGGCGATGATGACTTCGCCGAGCCCCTTGGCTGCGACGGTGGAGCCGATCGTCGCCGTGCCGATATTGATGACGGTTGCGATCTTCAGCCCTTCGATGATGAGGGGCAGGGCAAGCGGCAGCTCGACGCGAAAGAGGCGCTGCCAGCCGTTCATGCCCATGCCGTCGGCGGCATCGAGCACAGAGGCGGGCACCTGCTGCAGGCCGGCGACCGTATTTTCGAAGATCGGCAGCAGCGCATAGAGGAAAAGCGCGATGAATGTCGGGACGGCGCCGAAGCCGGTGGTGGAGATGGCAAGCGCTAGTACGGCAACCGGTGGGAAGGTTTGGCCGGCATTGGCGATCGCGCGAGACAGCGGCAGGAAGTCGGCGCCGATGGGCCGCGTCACGAAGATGCCGCCGAGAACGGCGAGGATCCCGCTTGCGGCGATCGAAACGAGGATCAGCTCGAGATGGCTGAGCGCCAGGCTCGGCAGACTGTTCTGCATATAGATCGGCGATGCCCCGAATTTGGTCAGCGGCGCCAGAACAGGCGTCAGCCATTCCGGGCGGAACAGCATGACAAGCAGCAGCGACAGCGCCAGGAGGCGGAAGAGATTGGCCGCTAGAAATCTCATGCTTTGCGGCCCAGCTCGATCAGGTGCTGGATCGAAATCGAGCCGACGGGCATCTTGCGCTCGTCTTCCACCGTCGCCTCATCCGCGCCCTGCCAGATCAGTTCCGCCAAGGCGTCGCGCAGATTGAGGGTCTGCGGCAGGCGATAGCCGAGGCCGGGCCGCGGCGGCTGCATGCTTTCCTTCAGCGGCAGCAACGACATCAGCTTCAGGGCGCGGTCGGACGTGCCGGTCAGCTGCTGCACGAACGGATCGGCCGGCTCGGTCAGAATCTTTTCGGGCTCGGAGCATTGCAAAAGCTTGCCACCGCTCATCACGGCGATCTTGTTGCCGAGATGGAAGGCCTCGTCCATGTCATGGGTGACGAGGATGACGGTCGTGCCGAACTGCTTCTGGATGGCGAGCAGATCATCCTGTGCCTTGCCGCGGATGACAGGATCGAGCGCGCCGAAGGGCTCGTCCATCAAAAGCACTTCCGGTTCGGCAGCAAGGGCGCGCGCGACGCCGACGCGCTGCTGTTGGCCACCGGAAAGCTGGCTCGGATATTTGCCGGCAAAGGTGCCGGGGTCGAGATGGAAGAGGTTGAGCAGTTCTTCGACGCGGCTGTCGATGCGCGCCTTTTCCCAGCCGAGCAGCTCGGGGACGGTGGCGATATTCTGCGCGACGGTGCGATGCGGAAACAGCCCGTGCCCCTGGATGGCATAGCCGATGCGACGACGAAGCTCCGTCGCCGGCACGTTCATGACATCCTCGCCGCCGACGGAGATGTGCCCGTCCGTGATCGGCACCAGCCGGTTGATCATCCGCATCAGCGTCGACTTGCCGGAGCCGGAGGTGCCGACGATGACGGTGATCGTGCCCTTCTCCATGCTCATGCTGACATCGTCGACGACGGTTGCGCTGCCATAGCGCTTGGTGACGCCCTTGAGCTCGATCATGTTGGTCATGCGCGTTGTCCCCGGATGCTGTCGATGACCGCATCGAGGATGACGGCCGATGAGAAGGCGAGAAAGACCGTCGGCACGGCGCCGAGCAGCACGAGGTCATTGGCCGTCTGGCCGATGCCCTGGAAGATGAAGAGGCCGAATCCGCCACCGCCGATCAGCGCTGCCACGGTGACGAGGCCGATCGCCTGCACCAGCACGATGCGGATGCCGGTGAGGATGACGGGAAAGGCGAGCGGCATGTCGATGCCGGTCAGGATCTGCCGGCGCGTCAGCCCCATGCCGGCAGCGGAATCGCGCACGGAGGGATCGACGCCGGCAAGGCCGACGACAGTATTGGCGACGATCGGCAGCAGCGAATAGATGACGAGCGCCACCAGCGCCGGCGCCACGCCGATACCCTTGATGCCGATCGCAGCGGCGAAGGGCACGTTGGCAGCGATATAGCCGAGCGGCAGCATGAGGATGCCGAACAGCGCCAGGCTCGGAATGGTCTGCACCAGGCTCAACGCCCGCAGCACGACAGCGCGGATGCGCGGCTGCCAGTAGCAGAAGATGCCGAGCGGCAGCGCCAGCACGATGGCGATGGCGACGGAGCCGAGGGAGAGGAACACGTGGTTGAGCGCCTCGTGCCAGAACTTGTCGGCATTGTTGGCGTATTCCTTCATGATGGACAGGTTGTCGAGCAGGCCGGAGCGTAGGACGACGGCAAGCAGGGCGGCGTAGATCGCCAGTGCCGCGACCCTGAGCCATGGCGTCAGCCGCAGCTTGACCAGCGCGTCCGAAATCATCAGGCCGACAACGGCGAGCAGCACCCAGAAACAGCCGCCGGGCGTAATGCGCGCCACGGTGCTGCCCGTGGGCGTTGCGGCCGTCGAGACGAGCCCGAGCGTGACGATGAGCAGGGCGATCGAAAGTGTCGCGATCCCGAGACGGATGACCTGATTGTGGAGGAAAAGCGCGGCAAGCGCGGCCGCGGCCAGAAGCACGAGCAGGCACAGCGCGGACGGCTGGGCGAGAAGCTGGGTCAGCAGTTGCGGCTTGCCGGCGGCGATGCGGTTTGCCTTGACGATGATGAAGGGCATCCAGGCCATTGCCAGCGCGCCACCCGCCACCAGCACCACTCCGAGACGGTCCACTCTGCGGACCGCTAGCGCATCTTCCATCAGGCAAGCTCCGTCAGCGCATGAGCCCAAAATACAGGGCGGGTTCGGACAAGATCATGCCCAATCGAAACTCCCGCGGCCTCACTCTATCAAAATGCAGCCGCGAGAGCAGGCTCAAAGCCTTACTTCAGGAAACCATTGTCCTTGAGGTAGGATTCGGCAACAGCCTTGGCCGGCTCGCCATCGACCTGGATGCGGCCGTTCAGCTTGCGCAGCACGTCGGCGGTCAGGCCCTTGAAGATCGGAGCGAGAACTTCTTCGATCTTCGGATTGGCCTTCAGCACGGCCTCGCGGACGATCGGGGCCGGCGCGTAGACAGGCTGTACGCTCTTGTCGTCTTCGAGAACGGTCAGTTCGGCCGCTTCGATGGCGCCGTCCGTGCCGTAGACCATCGCGGTGTTGACGCCGTTGGTCTGGTCGGCCGCAGCCTTGATCGTCGCTGCCGTATCGCCGCCCGAAAGCACGACTTCCTGGTCCGGCTTCAGCTTGAAGCTATAGGTCGTTTCGAAGGCCGGCAGCGCTGCCGGAGAGTTGACGAATTCGGAGGAGGCCGCGATCTTGATGGAACCGCCGCCGGCAACCCACTTGCCGAAATCGGACATGGTCTTCAGCTTGGCCGGGCCGGCGACATCGTTGCGCACGGCGATCGCCCAGGTGTTGTTGGCGGGCGAGGGTGTCAGCCAGACGATCTTGTTGGCGTCGTAATCCAGCTTCTTCGCCAGATCGTAGCCCTGCTGCTGGTTCTTCCAGGCCGCATCGTCGGCCTTGTTGAAGAAGAAGCCGGCATTGCCGGTATATTCGGCATAGATGTCGATTTCGCCCGCGGTAATCGCCTTGCGAACGACCGGCGTCGTGCCGAGCGCGATGCGATCCTGTGCCTTGATACCGTTGGCATTGAGCGCGGCGAGGATGATGTTGCCGAGCAGCGTGCCCTCGGTGTCGATCTTCGAGGAGACGACGACGTCGGCAGCGTTGGCGCTACTGGCAAGGAGAGCCGTCAGCGTGGCGGCAAGTGCAAGCTTCTTGAGCATGATGTTTCCCTTTGTACCCCGTTAAACCTTTGTTCCGCCTGTCCGCGCCGCCTCACAAGGCTGCAGTCCGGACATACAGGTTTCGAGTGGGCCGATGGCCCACAGGCGAATTCGTCGCTGCTTCGGGCACGTAGCGCTCATCGCGGAAAAGTCGATGCGCTGCGGATTCCCGTTGCAGTCGCGCGATTATGACGAGCGTACTCGACATTCGCGCGAAATTGGATTTCTTTTTTCGGGGGCAAGTGCGTTTGTTTTTGTTCCCCTTACCCGTTTGGCGCGGTTCCGATCTCATTTTGCGGTTGGATCAGTTAGGCGACAAAATGACGATAGCCGTCACTTTTCGGCTTAGGGATATCTTTTTTTGAGAACACGTCATATCGTCGGGATATCGTTGATATTGCTGCGGTTCGAACTGGATCAGGCAGCGGACAAGGGGAAGCGGCATTTGTATCTCGGCGCATTGTTCATAGCCGACACGGTATTCTCCATAGGCTCGGTGCGGGAGACCGCGCGGCGGCTCTCCTTTTCGGCCTCGACCGTCTCCAGCGCGCTGCGCCGGCTGGAGACGGAGCTGGCAATGAAGCTTGTCGAGCGCGCGTCCGGCGAGCTTGCGACCCTTTTGGCGAGCTCGAAGGTTCAGAAGGGCTTGCAACCCATTCTCGGCTGTATCCACCAGCTGTCCGCGTTGATGAAGGAGCCGCCGGCGCCAGCGGACTATGACCAGTGGGCCGCGCGACTGCCATTGAAGATCGCCACCATCGAGCGCTTTCTCGAAGTCGCCGATCAGGGCAGTATCAATCGCGCCGCCCGCCGCCTGCGTCTTGGCCAGCCGCAGCTTTCTCTGCAGATCGCCAATCTGGAAGAGCTGTTCGGCTGCCGCCTGTTCGAGCGGCAGGCGCAGGGTTCGGTGCTGACGGCCGCCGGGCAGGAGGTTCATGCCATTCTCTCCGCCATTGCGCAGGCCTGGGACGAAATGAAAGCGGCGGCGGACGAACGCTTTCAGCGGACCGCCCGCGCCGTGCGCATCGGCTCCATCATCCCGACCGGCTCGGAAAGCTGGGTGGCACGCTCGCTTGCGAGCCTAGTGTCGCGCTGGAACATCGGCGGCAACCGCAACATGCTGTCGCTGTTGCTGATGACGGCTGACGATCTGCGCGAGGCGCTTCGATCCGGCCGCATCGATGTCGCCATCGTCGATTCCGTCTTCGGCCTCGACGCCTTCGAACATGTGGAACTTGTCGCGACCGATATGGTGGCGATCGCGCCGCCCGACAGTACCGAGCAGACCTTCGCCGCGCTCGTGGAAAACCATCCGCTTTGCGTGCCAAGCCCGCGCACCGGCATCGGCAATGCCGCAACGGCCTTCGGCTATGACAGCCGCGATCGCCGCCGATTTCGTGGCCGCGACATCACTTCGGCCGACTCGCTGCCCGTCATCGTCGATCTCGTCGCCAACCACGGCTACGTCTCGTTTCTCGGCCGTGTGAGTGCCTTGCCGATTTCAGACAAGGTGCGGATCGTCGATCCCGATGAGATTTTACCTCTGTCGTATCACCTCGCCCACAATGGCCGCAAAGCCTCGGTCGAAGCCTGCCGGCTGATCCAGCAGGCGGTTCGCGAACTTGTCGGAGACATGGGAACGACAAGAAAGCGACTGCCGGCTCGCGGGTAGCGGAACAAATGCGCCTTTTTCGCGTTTAGGTGGGTTAGGTTAGTCCGGGCGTACGCAGCCGGGGGGCTCGTTCGGTACCCAAGGAGAGACCATACATGAAAATTCTTGCAACGGCGCTCGTCGCATTAGGCATTATTGTTCTACCCGCTACTTATGCCGAGGCGCGTGATCATCACCATCACCGCTGGCATCACCACCATCATCGTGAGTATCGTCCTCATCATCATGGCTGGCATCGCCATGAAGGATGGCGGCATGGGCACGGCCATCATCGCTGGCACAGCAAGCCGCATTTCTCGCATGCCTGACGGCTGCGGACGGGCATGAAAACGGCGCCTTTTGGCGCCGTTTTTTTGTCCGTCCATCGGGTTGACATGCTACGCCGCCGGGCGCCGCCTTTGTCGAGCCGAAGCCCGTCGCGGATCCCAAATTGCCGCGAGCCGACGAGCGGTGTGATATGCCGTGAAAACGTCCGTCATCGTGCCCCTCCAGTGGAACTTTTGAAGGCGCAATCGCGTTAATATTGTGGTCCGGACGACGCGAATGATCCGAGTCGCGCTGGCGTCCGGCATTCAAGGAGGCTGGAAATGAAAATTCTGGCAACGGCGCTCATTGCATTAGGCATGTTCGCGCTGCCGGCAACTCACGCCGAAGCGCGTCGTCACTATCATGGCCATCACCACCGCGTGATCGTCCATCGGCACCATCATTATCATCACTACTATTATCGCCCCTACTACCGGCCGTATTACGGCTACTACAATCCATACTACCAACCTTACTATGGCTACGACCAGCCCTACTATTCCTTCGGCTGGTTTGGCGGCTTCGGTGGGTATCGCCACCATGGTTGGTACGGCGGACGCGGATACCATCACGGATGGTATGGCGGCGGGCATCGCGGATGGCATGGCGGCGGTGGGCACTGGCGCTATTACAACCAACCGCATTTCTCGCACAACTGACGGCCTGGCCGCTGGCAAAACGGCGCCCTTCGGCGCCGTTTCACGATGATCTTATAAGCTGTCCGGCAGCGATAGGCTCATGCCGGGTTCAGCACGTGGACGGCGCGGTCGGCCATCAGATGCTTCACTTTCTCGCCATAGGCGGCCATGTGCGCGGAGGCGGCATGCGCCTTCAGCGCCGCCAGGCTTTCCCACTTCTCGACCACGACGAAGGTGTCAGGCCCAAAGGCAGGATCTGCCCCTTCGACATCGATGACAGCAGTATATTCGATACAGCCATCTTCGGCATGAACGGCCGGAACATTCGCCTGGAATGCTTCGAGCACTTCGGCGCGCTTGCCGGGCTGGGCAGTGAGGATGGCGAGTACGTGAATCATGGGGATATCCTTGAAACGATAGGCAATACGGATTGAGAATAACGGACGCCGCCGAACACGCGGCCGGTTTCAACCCTTATCACGGAACAGGGCCACCCGAACGCCGAACTTCAATTTTAATCGCGCATGGAATTCTTGTCGGATCGGCAGGGTTCACATCCGGTTGATGTATTTCGGATCGAGCGATCCGCTCAGCAGATGGCCGAAGGCGATGAGGTTGCCCTGCAGGCGGCCGCGTCGGTCGATATAGGACGGCGGGTTGACGGAACCGGCGAGGTTGGAAGCGACATTGCCGCCCATCAGCTTCAGCGCCATTTCAGCGATACCGAGCGCTTCTTGACGAGGTAGAGCGGATTGGCGACCTGGGAGTACCCAAGGCGCACGCCGGACGTGCGGCCGGCCTTCACGCCGAGATGGACGCCGCGCAGGCGATTGAATTTGACGATCTTGCCGAAAGGACGTAGCCGCCGGCACAGATCCACATCCTCCTGCCAGCCGTAGAGCGGCAGGTCTTCGTCGAAATAGATACCATTTGCGAGCATCGGCCTCCGCCGGAAGATCATGTTGCAGCCATAGGCGTTGTGCGTGTCCTCGATCATCGGCACAGGAAAGGGCGTGGCATCGGCTGCGAGCGCCGCATCCGCTTCGTCCGCCGTCAGGCCCGGTCCAAGGATACCGTCACGGACCACTTCGCCGGTCGCCACGACGATCTCGTCATCCGCCTCGAACAGGGCTTCCGTTTCGGCGAGATAGTTCGTTGCCGGGAAGAAATCGTCATCGAAGAAGACGACCAGATCTATACCGACGGCTGCATCGATGATGGCATTGCGTTGCGGGCAGCTTCCCTGCGGTGAAGAGACGATCGTCACTGGGAAGGGTGCGGAGCGTAAGCGGCCCGTATCGATGTCGTCGCCCTTGGCCGGGCACAGGAAGAGATGATCCGGCTTGCGCGCTTGCTTCGCCAATCTATCGATCATCGCGGCGAGAATCGCCTTGCGACCGCATGTCGCCACGCCAACGGCAATTTTCATGATGCGTCCCCCAGAATATGATCCCAAGGCGCACGGAACCACCAAAAACTGAATCTTTGGTTGTACTAATCGCATGCATTCAACGGATTGCGCGCAAAAGGCGTTTCATTGTCCGCGGTCGGCCCGTCTGCACCTGCCGATGGAGCGTTTCGAAGGAGGCCATCCGCCTCGCGGGCCGGCGTTCGCAATTGCCTCGAATGCCTGACGCAAGCCATCAATGCCAAGACTTGCAGTATCCACGGTTCCGAAACAGGTCGCCCACGCGATCTGCCCTTCAGCCCATGTCCAAGGTATCCGCCGCCAAATGCAAACGCGCGACTCGAGATTTCATTACAAGAGCGGCATGCCGCATACGCAGCTCGGCCTGCATCATATGGAAAATGCGCGGTTGCTGCCTGATCGCGGCGAGCTTCTGCACCGCCTGCCGCATGGCGGCGTCTGCGCCGAAATCGGTGCGGCTTTCGGTGATTTCACGGCCGAGATCTTCGAAAAGAACGCGCCGCGAGAGCTTTACCTGATCGACGCATGGGACACGCCCCGCTATCAGGAGGGCCTTGAGCAGATCAAGTCAAAATTCCGGGGTGCATTGGATCAGGGCCGCCTGCGCCTCGTCCAGGGCTACTCCACCGTCCGGCTTTCGGAATTTCCCAACAGCTTTTTCGATTGGGTCTATGTCGACACCAATCACAGCTATGAGACGACCCTGGAGGAGCTGCAGATCAGCCACTTCAAGGTGAAGCAGGACGGCCGCATCGCCGGCCACGACTTCTGCACCGGCAATGTCGTCGACGCCATTCCATATGGCGTGGTCGAAGCCTGCACGAAGTTCTGCAAGGATTTCCACTGGCAGTTCGAATACATGACCCTGGAATCCCATGGACATTTTTCGTTCTCGCTGAAGCGGCTCTAGGCGCCGTAGCCCATGGCTTGCGGGCGTGCCACGGCTGAGGTGCGCTGAAATCTGCTTTCCTGCGCCATAGGGAGATAAGCCGGCCGAATCCTCCTTGTCACGAGAGCAAAGGAACTCCCGCTTCGACCGCGGCGGCAATGAAGGCAAGGCGCGCCTCTTCGGGCGCCCGTTCGCCGCGTTGGACGTCTATGCAGATGAGCAATGCGGACAGAAAGCAGTCGCCTTCCTCCGACGGCCAGTCATCAAGGAGCGTCTTCCAGACTTCATCGGCCGTATCGACCGATCTGGTTTCTCCGGAATGGCCGCGAACGACGCGAATTGGAGAGAAGCGCGACATGGTATTCATGGTCGAAGACTCCGCCAAAGCAGAGACTGTTTTGAGCCTTTTGCCGTTGGGGATGCATTTAACTTTCTTAATCTGCAGGCACGCTTTTGGGCATGTGTGATCAATCTTCGCCCATGGCCCCTGCGATATTCGCAAAATCGCTCCTGAGTACGGGGCTGATCGACCACGCCAAGATTGATGCTTCTCCGCGGCAAATTTGGTCGACAGCGCCGGCGAATTCGCCGAAGACTGGCAAGGCCCGGGACGGAGGATATTCGGGGGAGCAAACAGGATGAGTGGTGCCGCTTACGTGACTCGAACACGTGACCCCATCATTACGAATGATGTGCTCTACCGACTGAGCTAAAGCGGCATTCTGCGAAGCATTCGGTTCGGCCCCGCGATTTGCATGGCGCTGATACAGTCTATGCGGTCAGATTTCAAGCGCTCAAATTGCCAATTGGCAAAAAAGCGGGATGCTTGTGAAAAAAGCCCCGCTTTTCATTGTCGGTCAAAGCGCCAGCCGGACGCGCGCCTGCCGGTATTCTCTCTCCAGCCGGTCGACGAGGGCGGCAACGGGCTGGATGGATTTGACAGCGCCGATGCCTTGGCCCGAGCCCCAGATGTCCTTCCAGGCCTTCACGCCCGTCGTGGCGGCCTCGAAGTCCATCTTGGAAGGATCTGCTTCGGGCAAGTTGTCCGGGTCGAGGCCGGCAGCGCGGATCGAGGGCTTCAGGTAATTCCCAAGGACGCCGGTGAAATAGTTGGAGTAGACGATATCGGCGGCAGTTCCCTCGACGATCGCCTGTTTGTAGGCGTCGGCTGCACGCGCTTCCTCCGTCGCGATGAAGGGCGAGCCGATATAGGCAAGATCGGCGCCCGCCGCCTGCGCCGCCAGGATAGCGCCGCCGGTGGCGATGGCGCCCGCCAGCAACAGCGGCCCGTCGAACCATTCGCGGATCTCCTGCACCAGCGCGAAGGGCGAAAGCTGGCCGGCATGGCCGCCGGCGCCGGCAGCGACGGCAATCAGCCCGTCCGCACCCTTGCGGATCGCAGAATTGGCATGGCGGTTGTTGATGATGTCATGCAGCACGATGCCGCCATAGGAATGCACGGCTGCATTCACCTCGGGCACGGCGCCGAGCGAAGAAATAACGATCGGTACCTTGTATTTGACGCAAAGCATCAGATCGTGTTCCAGGCGCTTGTTTGACGTATGGACGATCTGATTGACCGCAAATGGAGCTGCCGGACGGTCCGGATTTACGGCATTGTGTGCGGCAAGATCCTCGGTGATCATGGCAAGCCATTCGTCGAGCTGGCTTTCCGGGCGTGCGTTCAGCGCCGGAAACGAGCCGACGACGCCAGACTTGCATTGCGCCAGCGTCAAGGCGGGATGAGAGATGATGAAGAGAGGCGAAGCCACGACCGGCAGGCGCAGGCGCTCGGTCAAGATGGAGGGGAGGGCCATGAACATCATCCCTTTTGACGTTTACGAAAACGTCAAAAGGGATAGCAGATGTGAATGGCAAGGGGAAGATGGCGAAAGCAAGCCGCAGCGAGCAACAGCCAATCGCCACGAGGCAGCAGGCGATAGTGATGATCCCCTCCGCGACAGACACCTCTCCACGCTTCCGAGGTTACCCCATTTGCGTCGTCTTTGCCGTTTATCCCCGCCCGAGTGCCCTTAACCCATGCCGGAGGCTTGCCTATTGCAAATCTGGGCGTTACCGAATCCGGTTAACGGATGATGAAAATGTGGCTGCCTTGTCGGCAGAGTCTGCGCGTATGTTGCGGGTGAGAGTAAAGGATCTGATGTGAGCGGATTAGAAACGGCTATCAGAAGCGCCTTGGATCGGTCTGATCGCGCCAATCCGGAAATTCGGGCTCGCATCTATCAGTCGGCGCGGCAGGCGCTGGAAGCAGGCCTTCGCAAGCAGGACATTACCGATGTCAACGTCGTCGCCGCCCAGCGCCAGCGTCTGGAGGCGACGATCCGCGAAATCGAAGCCCAGGAGCGTGCCCGCCCCGCGCAGGCGATGCCGGTTTCGCCGGAGCTGGATGCTCCGCATGTCTCTCCTGCCGCACCCAGGCCGGATGCAAGGCAGGCCGCCGCATCGCCGCAGGAGCCCGTCATGAGCGTGCGCGGGGAAACACGCGATCCGCCGATGTCGGCAGGCCCTGCCGTTCCCGCGGAACCGACGTCGGCCGAGCTGGCGGCGCGTGAAGATGAATTCGGCGATATGCGCGCCGGCCCCGCCGATCATCTCGGCGCGGACAGCGATGTGCGTCCGACGGCCGATGCGGCCCCGGCGCGGTCGATGAATTTCAAGCCGGAGCGCGCGGCCGTGCGCCGCAAGCCGCGCAAGTTCTTCTCCCGCCTGCTGGTCTTCTGTATCCTGCTCGCTTTCCTCGGTGTCGGCGCCTGGTGGATCAAGAGCTCGGGTCTGCTCATGTCTGCCTCCCAAAGGGATACGAGCGTGCCCAACCCGCCGGCACATGTCGATTCGCAGGATTTCAGCGGCAATGCCAGCGATGACGATATGTCGGATCAGGACGACAATAGCGGTCCGGTCAATCCGGGTCTTGCGACCATCGACCCGCAGAACAGCTTCTCGGCGGAATGGCTCGAGATATTGAAGCCCACTGACGCGCCGAAGGTTACGACCGGCCCGCAGTCGAAGGCCGAAAACGTATCGGAGAACGAGGGACCTGCCGTGCGGCTGACCTCGCTCAGCAGCGGTTCGGGCGGCAGCGGTTCGATCGAAGTGCCGGTCAATGTGCTGCAGCAGATGGCTGGCAAGGCCTCGACGATCGCCTTGACATTGCAGTCAACCTCGGATGCGCCGACGCAGATTACGGTGGAATGCGATTTCGGCTCGCTGGGGCGTTGCGGGCGTCATCGCTTCACGGTCAGCCGCCAGAAGACGGATTCGCTCTTTCAGGTCCAGTTCGATCGCTCGATGGCGCCGACCGGTTCGGGCCGCCTGATCATCAACAGCGATGTCGATGGCAAGGCGCGGGGCGTCAATATCTACGCCATTCGCGTATTGCCCGGGCAATAAGCCCGGGCCGCATGCCGTTAAAGCAATTCTAGGAAAAATGCGCAGCGGTTTTCCGCCTGGAATTCCGTCACGGCAAAAGGCTCTAGGCGAGAATGTCCGAACCCATGCCGAGGATTTTTTCGTCGATCTTGCCGATGGCCTTCTTGTCCTTGCCGTCATAGTCGAGCGTCAGCAGAATGTGACGGACAAGATTCAGGCGGGCACGTCGCTTGTCGTTGGCGCGAATAACGGTCCAGGGTGCATGGTCGGTATGCGTATCCTTCAGCATGCGATCGCGCTTCTCGCTGTAGTCCTTCCATTTCGGCAGGGCGGCGATATCCATCGAGGAAAGCTTCCAGACGGCGCGGGGATCATGGCGGCGGTCATGGAACCGCTTCAGCTGCATCTCCCGGCCGATATCGAGATAGAATTTGAAGAAATAGATGCCCTCTTGGACGATGAGCTTTTCCATCTGCGGCGCCTGTTTCAGAAACTGCTCATATTGCTTCGGCGTGCAGAAGCCCATGACCGGCTCGACGCCGGCGCGGTTATACCAGGAGCGGTCGAACAGCACGAATTCGCCCGCCGTCGGAAACTGGGCGACATAGCGCTGGAAGTACCATTGGCCGCCTTCGCGGTCGGTTGGCTTCGTCAGTGCCACCACGCGCGCCAGACGGGGATTCATATGGGCCGAGGTCGCCGCAATCGAGCCCCCCTTGCCAGCGGCATCGCGCCCCTCGAAGAGGGCCATCACCCGTTTGCCGGTCGCCTGCAACCAGAACTGCACTTTGATGAGTTCGATCTGCAGCGCTTTCAACTCATCGAGATATTCGTCTTCCTTGAGCTTCTTGTTGTAGGGATAGCCGCCCGAGGTCAGAGCCTCGTCGTCGATCCAGCTCGGCAGGATGGGATCATCGACATCGAATATGCGCTTGACGCCACGAATATCCAGTTCCACCGCGCGGCTTTCTGCTTTCTCCCCCATATGTCGGCTCCTCGGCTGTTTACGCTGTGTTAACCCTGCCGCCTGACGGCGGCAAAAAAGCTCTTCGAGGAAACTGGAGCTTTTGTTCAATGGTTTCAAGCCCTTTGCCGTCATCCTGTTTTGCCGGCTACATTTATTCTTGTCAGTTATGGGCTTCTGTGGATAGAGCCGAATACTTCTGTCATGAATCGCGGATAAGACGCGGAATCCAGCATTCCATGATGGTAGGCGAAGGGACGGGCGCAGTTGGAAGACGAATGGTCATTTGTCAGGAAGTTGGCAGTGCGGCTGCGGCAGGAGAGTGCCATCCTGGTTCTGGCGACGCTGATTGCCGCGCTCGCTCTCGTTGAAGGCATCAACACCGGTGCCGTATTCTGGATCTGGGCCATCGTCATGATCGTCACGCTGCTTCGCCCGCCGCTGGTCGAGCGGGTGGTGGTGCCATCGCAGGCCGAGTCGGCGCCCGTTGATCCGCAAGCCCTATTGCGCACCGCCTTTGCGGGATTGGCGTCGCTCGACATGCCGGTGCTGATCATCGATCGTGAAGCGTCGGTGCTGGTGCAGAACATGGCCGTCGAAAAAGCCTTCGGCGCCTTTCCGATTGGAGCGCATATTTCCTCGAAGCTGCGCTCGCCGGGCCTGCTCGATATGGTGCGCGAGACCATCGCCACCAATACGCCGAACCAGATCGAGCATTCCGAGCGTCTGCCCTCGGAGCGGGTCTATGTCGTGCGCATCGCACCGATCCATTTGCCCGAGATCGACAGGCAAGAGGATGCCCTCTTCCTGCTCTCCTTCCGCGATATATCGGAGCTGCGCCATATTGACCGCATGCGCTCCGATTTCGTCGCCAATGCCAGCCATGAGCTGCGCACGCCGCTCGCTTCGCTTCGCGGCTTCATCGAGACAATCCAGGGGCCGGCCAAGTCCGATGCCAAGGCGCAGCAGCGTTTTCTTGGCATCATGCTCGATCAGACGACCCGCATGAGCAGGCTGGTCGACGACCTCCTCTCGCTGTCGCGCCTGGAGCTGAAGTCACATATTGCGCCGGATCAGAAGGTGGATCTCGTACCCCTACTTGGCCATGTGCGCGACTCCCTGCTGCCGCTTGCCGGTGATCTCGATGTGACCATCAATCTGCATTTGCCGACAGGCAAGGTGGAGGTATTGGGCGATCGCGACGAGCTGGTGCAGGTCTTCGAGAACCTGATCGAGAATGCTTGCAAATATGGCCAGGAAGGCAAGTCGGTCGAAGTTTCGCTGCTGAGTGGTGCCGATCAGGCCGTCGAGGTCGTCGTCTCGGACAAGGGGCCGGGGATACCCGCAGAACATGTGCCGCGTCTGACCGAGCGCTTCTATCGCGTCAACGTTGAGGACAGTCGATCCAAGAAGGGAACCGGTCTCGGGCTTGCTATTGTCAAGCACATCCTGACCCGCCACCGCGCCAGACTGATCGTCAAGTCGGAAGTTGGAAAGGGAACCGACTTTACGGTCCGCTTCTGAGAACCTCTATAAAACGCTCTTTTGGCCAGTGATTTATCCAAATAATATCAGATAGATGGTCTGTCATAATTGTTTCACTCGCCTGACATAAAAGGGCGGTGTTTTCGCCAGTAAGAATGGACTGCTGAAAAAGTGGATGTGGCGTCCACCTCAGCGCTCTTCAAAGCTCATTAGGGGGATTCGTTATGAATGCTTTGAAAATATCCATTCTTGCGCTGGTTGCATCGGCTGCCCTTGGAGGAGCTGCAACCGCCCGCGATCAAATTCAGATTGCCGGCTCGTCGACCGTATTTCCATATGCCAAGATCGTTGCTGAAACCTTCGGCGAGACCTTCACCAATTTCAAGACTCCCGTGGTGGAGTCCGGCGGCTCCGGAGCCGGCCTGAAGGAGTTCTGCAAGGGCGTCGGAACGGATTCAATCGACATCGCCAATTCGTCGCGCCCGATCAAGGACAGTGAAGTCGAAGCCTGTAAGGCCGCCGGCGTTGCTGACATCCAGCAGATCAAGATCGGCTATGACGGCATCGTCTTTGCCTTCGACAAGAGCAATCCCGACATCAAGTTCGAGCCGGTCGACCTCTACAAGGCGCTTGCCGCCGAAGTGGTCGTCGATGGCAAGCTGGTCGCCAACCCCTACAAGAAGTGGTCTGAGATCAACCCGTCGCTGCCGGATTTTGAAATCGTCGCCTATATTCCGGGCGAGAAGCATGGCACGCGCGAAGTCTTCGAAGAAAAGGTGCTCGCCGCCGGCTGCAAGGCTTCCGGCGCGGCTGATGTCATCAAGGTCGCGGTTTCCGATGCCGGCCAGCAGGCCAAGAAATGCATAGCCGTGCGCAAGGATGGCGTCGCTGTCGATATCGACGGCGACTATCCCGAGACGCTGGCCCGCATCAATGCCAACAAGCACGGCATCGGCGTCTTTGGCCTGTATTTCTTCCAGAACAACGCCGACAAGCTGAAGGTCGCCACTGTCAGCGGCATCGTGCCCTCGGGCCAGACGATCGCCGATGGCACCTATCCGGTATCGCGGCCGTTGTTCTTTTACGTCAAGAAGGCCCATCTGGGTGTCATCCCTGGGCTCAAGGAATATGTCGATTTCTTCACGAGCGATCAGATGATCGGACCGGACAGTCCGCTGGCGGAATATGGCCTCGTGCCTGCGCCGGATGCTGAACGCGACCAGATCCGCAAGGATTTCGCGGGCGGGAAGATCATGTGAGTGCGTAAGGATCGAGCACCGGCGCGGCTCGTTGCCGCGCCGGTGCTCGCCGGGGAATGGGAATGAGTGTATCGCTGCTGCTGCTCTGCTTGTCGGTCTTCGGCGCCTCGGCTTTCGTGCTGGGGCGGGTGAGGGCGGCTGCGCTGTCGGGCGGCAGGTCTTCGTCCATGCATTCCCGGCTCGGCTATCACGGTGCTTATGCCGCTATCTGGGCGATACTTCCGGCTTTGGCGCTCGTCTGCGTCTGGCTGATCGTCAGCCCAATCGTGATCGACCGCGTGGTGACCAAATCCTTCCCCGAGGAGGTTCAGTCTCTTCCGCCGGCCGAACTCAATCTCAGCTACGGCATGGTGCGCAGCATCGCCCACGGCATGCGTATGCTCGATAGCGAGGAACTTGCCGATGTCGATGGCGGCAAGGCTGATCTACAATTGCTGCTGGCGCAGAAGGGCGTCCCCCTCGCCGTTCGCCCCACCGGCTATATGATCGATGCCGCCAACAAGTACAATCGCATGCGCGAAGTGAGCCGACTGGTGATGTCGGCGGCGGCGATCATCCTGTCGCTGCTGTGCGCCGCTTATGGCCTGCGCGCCATAGCGCCACGTTTTCGCGCTCGAAACCGTGTCGAGCAGGTCATTCTCGGTGCCCTGATCGTCGCCTCTTCCATCGCGGTGCTGACCACGGTCGGGATCGTCGTTTCCATGCTTTCGGAAGCGGCGCGTTTCTTCAGCATGGTGCCGGCCAGCGAATTCTTCTTCGGAACCGTCTGGGATCCGCGCTTCACCGGCGCAGGCTCGCAGACCTCGGGCACCTTTGGCCTGATCCCGCTGCTGGCCGGCACGATCTATATCGGCTTCGTTGCCATGCTCTTTGCCGTGCCCATCGGCCTGTTCGCGGCGATCTACATGGCGGAATATGCCTCGGCGCGCGTGCGCTCCATCGCCAAGCCGATGCTGGAGGTGTTGGCCGGCATTCCGACGATCGTCTACGGCTTCTTCGCCCTCATCACGGTCGGCCCCTTCCTGCGCGATATCTCCGCCGAGATCGATGGCTTGATGACCGGGAGCTACAGAAGCTTCATCGAAGCGCAGAGCGTTTTGACGGCCGGCTTCGTCATGGGCGTGATGCTCATCCCTTACGTTTCCTCGCTATCGGACGATATCATCATGGCCGTGCCGCGTTCGCTGCGCGACGGCTCGCTCGGCCTCGGCGCCACGCGTTCCGAAACGGTCAAGCGCGTGCTCCTGCCGGCCGCCCTTCCGGGCATCGTCGGTGCGCTGCTGATGACCGCGTCGCGGGCGATCGGCGAAACCATGATCGTGGTGCTGGCTGCCGGCGTGGCCGCCCGCATGCAGCTAGATCCCTTCGAACCGATGACGACTGTCACCGTGAAGATCGTCAACCAGCTGACCGGCGATCTGGAGTTTACCTCGCCGCAGACGCTCGTCGCTTTCGCGCTCGGCATCACGCTGTTTTGCCTGACGCTGTGCCTCAATGTCTATGCGCTCTACATTGTCCGCCGTTACAGGGAGCAATACGAATGAGCGACATCGTATCCTCCCCTCAGGTGAACATGCCGCGCGGCCTGACACCGGGTGCGCCCGCGCGCCGCGATATCGGCATCAGGCGACGCTACGCCGCCGAGCGCCGCTTTCGCGCCTACGGCATCACGGCCGTCATCTTTGGTCTCGTCTTCCTCATCATCCTGGTCTCGACCGTGGTCCGCACCGGCTATACCGCCTTCGTTCAGACTTCGATCACCCTGCCGATCGAATTCAGCGAGAAGGTGATCGACCCGACTGCCAAGCGCACGAGCGATCCGAAGGTACTGATTGCTGCCAACTATCCGGTTCTCGTACGGGACGCGCTGGTGAAAGTGCTTCGCATCGATCCGGCCAATCGCGCGCTTGTTCGCGAGGCGACGGCCATAGTGTCGGAGGGCGCCAGGGTCGTGCTGCGTGACCGGGTCGTTGCCAACCCCTCGATCATAGGAACGACTGAGAACGTCACCTTCCTGGCCAGCGCCAATATCGATTCCGCCAACAAGGGCCAGATCGATCTCACCGTCGACGAAAAGGACCGCAAGATATCCGATCGGCAGATCGCCTGGATGAAGCAGCTCAGCGATAGCGGTGCGCTGTACAAGGCTTTCAACAGCGGCCTTTTCGTATCGGGCAATTCGAGCCGGCCGGAGGCCGCCGGTCTCGGTGTCGCGCTGATCGGCTCGCTCTATCTGATGCTGACCGTGCTCGTTCTTGCTCTGCCCGTCGGCGTTGCGGCGTCGATCTATCTGGAGGAGTTCGCGCCGAAGAACCGGCTGACGGATCTGATCGAGGTCAATATCAACAATCTCGCGGCCGTTCCTTCGATCGTCTACGGCTTGCTGGGTCTCTCGGTCTTCATCAACATGATGGGCCTGCCGCGTTCGGCCTCGCTGGTCGGCGGACTGGTGCTGAGCCTAATGACGCTGCCGATGATCATCATTGCCACGCGCTCGGCATTGCGGGCCGTGCCGCCGTCGATCCGCAGCGCGGCGCTCGGGCTAGGCGCGTCACGCATGCAGATGGTCTTCCATCACGTCCTGCCGCTTGCGATGCCGGGCATTCTGACGGGCACGATCCTCGGGCTTGCCCATGCGCTCGGCGAGACGGCGCCGCTGCTTTTGATCGGCATGGTCGCCTTTGTCGCCAACTATCCGGCATCGCCCCTCGATCCGTCGACGGCGCTGCCGGTGCAGATTTACATGTGGGCGAGCGAAGCCGAGCGTGCCTTCGTCGAAAGAACGTCCGGGGCCATCATCGTCCTGCTCTTCTTCCTCGTCGCAATGAATATCGGCGCCATCCTGCTGCGCCGCCGCTTCGAGCGGCGCTGGTAAGGGAGGGCCGTAGGATGAACATGATGACGGAAGCCGCAAGCGAAAAAGCATTGACCAAGAAGATGATGACGATCCCCTACAAGATGATCGGCCAGGACGTTTCGGTCTTCTATGGCGACAAGCGCGCGCTTTTCGACGTCAATCTGAAGATCCGTGCGAATACGGTCACGGCTCTGATCGGTCCTTCCGGTTGCGGCAAGTCCACCTTCCTGCGTTGCCTCAACCGCATGAACGATACGATCGAGACTTGCCGCGTCACCGGCAAGATCACGCTCGACGATCAGGATGTCTACGATAACAGCATTGATGTCGTTGAATTGCGCGCCCGCGTCGGCATGGTCTTCCAGAAGCCCAACCCGTTTCCGAAGTCGATCTATGAGAATGTCGCCTACGGTCCGCGCATCCATGGCCTGCATCGTTCGAAAGCCGATCTCGAACATATCGTCGAAACCAGCCTGCAGAAGGCCGGTCTTTGGGGCGAGGTGAAGGATCGGCTCCATGACGCCGGTACGAGCCTGTCGGGCGGTCAGCAGCAGCGTCTGTGCATCGCCCGCGCCGTTGCGGTCAGCCCGGAGGTCATCCTGATGGACGAGCCGTGCTCGGCGCTCGATCCGATTGCAACGGCCAAGGTCGAAGACCTTATCCACGAGCTGCGGGAAAATTTCACGATCGTCATCGTGACGCATTCCATGCAGCAGGCAGCCCGCGTTTCGCAACGCACCGCAATGTTCCACCTCGGCCACCTGGTCGAGGAGAATGACACCGATAAGATGTTCACCAATCCCGACGATTTCCGCACGCAGGATTACATCATGGGCCGTTTTGGTTGATGATGTCAGGCGCGCGGCTCATTTCACACAGTTCACCTTGAGGATAGAAAAATGGTCTCCACTCACATTCTCTCTGCCTACGACGAAGACCTGAAGTTCCTGACGCGCCGCATTGCGGAAATGGGCGGCCTGGCCGAGCAGATGGTCAGCGACAGCGTACGCGCGCTCGTCAACAGCGATGCCGGTCTTGCCCAGAAGGTCATTTCCGACGACGTCGTTCTCGACCATGCCGAGCGCGAAGTCGGCGACAAGGCGATCGTCACGATCGCTCGCCGCCAGCCGATGGCAGCCGACCTGCGTGAGATCATGGGTTCGATCCGCATCGCCTCCGACCTGGAGCGTGTTGGCGATCTTGGCAAGAACACCGCCAAGCGCGTCATCGCCGTTCAGGGCACCGGCGTTCCACGCCGCCTCGCTCGCGGCATCGAGCACCTCTCCGAACTGGCGCTGAGCCAGCTCAAGGAAGTTCTGGATGTCTACGCGACCCGCTCGCCCGACAAGGCCGTGTCGATCCGCGAACGCGACGAGGAAATCGACGCAATGTACACCTCGCTGTTCCGCGAGATGTTGACCTACATGATGGAGGATCCGCGCAACATCACCACCTGCACGCATCTTCTTTTCTGCGCCAAGAACATCGAGCGCATCGGCGACCATGCCACGAACATCGCCGAGACGATCTATTACATGGCGACAGGCGCGCAGCCGGAAGGCGAGCGCCCGAAAGACGATACCGCCAACACCGTCGGCGCGGTGACGGAATAATCTGGAAGCGAAGAAAGGAGACCATAGGCGCATGGTTCCGAGAGTTGCTGTTGTAGAAGACGAGGAAGCGCTTAGCGTTCTGCTGCGCTACAATCTTGAGGCCGAAGGCTTCGAGGTCGACACGATCCTCAGAGGCGATGAGGCTGAGCTGCGTCTCCAGGAGCGCATCCCCGATCTCCTGATCCTCGATTGGATGCTCCCCGGTGTATCCGGCATCGAGCTCTGCCGCCGGCTGCGTATGCGGCCGGAGACGGAGCGCCTGCCGATCATCATGCTGACGGCCCGCGGCGAGGAAAGCGAGCGCGTGCGTGGGCTTTCCACCGGCGCGGACGATTACGTCGTCAAGCCGTTCTCGACGCCGGAGCTGATGGCCCGCGTCAAGGCGATGCTGCGGCGTGCCCGCCCGGAGGTTCTCTCCACGGTGCTGCGCTGTGGCGATATCGAGCTGGACCGCGAAACCCATCGCGTCCATCGCAAGAGCCGCGAAGTGCGGTTGGGGCCAACGGAATTCCGCCTGCTGGAATTCTTGATGTCCTCGCCTGGACGCGTCTTCTCGCGTTCGCAGCTGCTCGACGGCGTATGGGGGCACGATATCTATGTCGACGAACGCACCGTCGACGTCCATGTCGGCCGTCTGCGCAAGGCGCTGAATTTCTCCAATATGCAGGATGTCATCCGCACCGTTCGTGGCGCGGGCTATTCCATGGAAGCCTGAGCGGCAAGGCCGCTCGGGCATTACGACATAGCGGCGGAAATATAAAAACGGGCCTCGAGGGGCCCGTTTTTCTTGGGTTTTGCTTATGGTTTTCAGCCGTTGTTGCGTCGGCGATCATGCACCGGCTGGTAGGCCATGCGCTGATGATAGGTGCAATAAGGCGACGAATCCGGGCTGTCGTTGCCGCAGAAGTGGAAATCATCCTTCAGCGGGTCGCCGACCGGCCACTTGCAGGTGCGTTCCGTCAGTTCCGTCAGGCCGAGCCGGCGGGAGATCGGAACGACGACATTTGCAGCCGGGCGATATTGAATTTCGTTGACGGAATCGACCTCGATCTCTTCCTTCAGCATGGTTGCGCCCTGCTGACGGGTGACCACCGTGCGGGTAGCAACGCGCGATCCGTAGCTTGCGGCGCGAGGCGCTGCGGCGCTGCGCTTCGGCGTGCGCGCTGTGGTTGTCGTGCCGCCCGCCTTCGCTCGACCGGGAAGGTTCAGGCGATGCACCTTGCCGATGACGGCATTACGGCTCACGTCACCGAGCTGCGCAGCAATTTGGCTGGCGCTCAACCCTTCGGACCATAGCTTTTTCAGCTTCTCGACGCGTTCGTCTGTCCAATTCATGCCCTGTCTCCGCTGTCGCGTTTCCGATGGCAGAATCCCTCACCATTGCCTCGCATGGGAACAAGGCGCGAAACGCTCTAAAATTGTGGTGACTAGTTCCGCCGCATGCAGTCTAGCAATTGGTTTTTAACCTAGTGTGAGGCTGACTCCGTGACAAGAGTCGCGAGAATCTTGAGGAATCGATTTCGAGGTTTTCCCCAACTTGCTGCCCAGGCGTGGCATTTCTGCAATAGGCGCCGCCGAACCCATCTCTTTCGCCCGCAAGCGCTATCTCGCACCTGCTAAAGCGCCAGTTTTGTTGACATCGCGGTGCAAAACATCAATAGTGCCCAAGCCGCCGCAAGGCGGCATTTTTGATTTTTTCGGACCCGTTTCATCAAATGGAAGCGATCGGTCCTTAAAGTTGTGATCGAGGAGATATGGCCATGGCCGAGACCACGCCGCTTTATGACACCTATATGCGCGCTCCGCTACGGTTCGAGCGAGGCGAGGGCGTCTGGCTGGTCACCGAAAATGGCGAGCGCTACCTCGATTTCGCGGCCGGCGTCGCGGTCAACTCGCTCGGCCATGCCCATCCCCATCTTGTTGCCGAATTGAAGGCCCAGGCTGACAAGGTCTGGCACCTTTCCAACCTCTATGAGGTGCCCGGTCAGGAGAAGCTGTCGAAGCGGCTGACGGAAGCCACCTTCGCCGACAAGGTGTTCTTCACCAATTCGGGTGCAGAAGCGCTGGAATGCGCCATCAAGACGGCACGGCGCTATCAGTTCGCCAAGGGGCATCCTGAAAAGTTCCATATCATCACCTTCGAAGGTGCGTTCCATGGCCGCACGATCGCGACGATCGCTGCCGGTGGTCAGGAAAAGTATATCGAAGGTTTCGGTCCGAAGGCGCCGGGCTTCGACCAGGTGCAGTTCGGCGATCTCGATGCCGTGCGTGCCGCTATCACCGACGCGACGGCCGCGATCCTGATCGAACCGGTGCAGGGCGAGGGCGGCATCCGCCCGGCCACCAATGAATTCCTGCGGGGGCTGCGCCAGATCTGCGACGAGCACGGCCTGCTGTTGATCCTTGATGAAGTGCAGTGCGGCGTCGGCCGAACGGGCAAGCTGTTTGCCCATGAATGGGCTGGCATCAAGCCTGACATCATGGCGGTCGCCAAGGGTATCGGCGGTGGTTTCCCGCTCGGTGCGTGCCTTGCGACGGCGGAAGCTGCTTCCGGCATGAAGGCGGGCACGCACGGCTCGACTTATGGCGGCAATCCGCTTGCCATGGCCGTCGGCAACGCCGTTCTCGACATCGTGCTCGCCGAAGGCTTCCTGCAACATGTGCGCGATATCGCGCTGGTGTTCCGTCAGGGGCTGGCCTCGCTCAAGGATCGCTTCCCCGACATCATCGAGGATGTTCGCGGCGAAGGCCTGATGCTGGGCGTCAAGGCGGCCATTCCGCAGGCGGAGCTGCTGCAGGCGATCCGTGCGGAGCACCTGCTTGGCGTGCCGGCCGGCGACAACGTCATCCGCTTGCTGCCGCCGCTGGTCGTGACTGCCGAAGAAGCACGCGAAGGTCTCGCTCGCCTGGAGCGTGCCGCCGAGCGTGCGCGCGCCGCCCGCACTAAAAAATCGGCTTGAGTTCAACGCCCGCAGTCGGGGCGTTCCTGCCCCACGCGGGCGTTATTGTTTTTTCTGGAGTACAGGTAAGGACATGGCTTCTCCGAAACACTTTCTCGATCTCTCTGCCGTTCCGGCTGCAGATCTGCGCAACATCATCGATGACGCGATCGTACGAAAGACCGCGCAGAAGGCCGGCACGGCCGACAAGCCGCTCGCCGGCAAGATGCTGGCGATGATCTTCGAGAAGCCGTCCACCCGAACCCGCGTCTCCTTTGATGTCGGCATGCGACAGCTCGGCGGCGAGACGCTGTTCCTCTCCGGCACCGAAATGCAGCTTGGCCGCGCCGAGACGATCGGCGATACGGCAAAGGTGCTGTCGCGCTATGTCGATGCCATCATGATCCGCACGACCGATCACTCCCGCCTGCTGGAGCTGGCGGAACACGCGACCGTGCCCGTCATCAATGCGCTGACCGACGATACGCATCCCTGCCAGATCATGGCCGATATCATGACCTTCGAGGAGCATCGCGGCCCGATCAAAGGCAAGACGCTTGCCTGGACGGGCGACGGCAACAATGTGCTGCATTCGCTGATCGAAGGCGCCGCGCGCTTTGGCTATCGCATGAATATGGCGGTACCCCTTGGTTCCGAGCCGAAGGATCACTATCTGAACTGGGCCCGCAACGAGGGCGCCGAAATCATGCTCTCGCATGATGCAGACCGTGCGGTCGCCGGCGTCGATTGCGTGGTAACCGATACCTGGGTTTCCATGAATCAGGAGCACCGGGCTCGCGGTCATAACGTCTTCCAGCCCTATCAGGTCAACAAGGCTTTGATGGCACAGGCCGGCAAAGACGCGTTGTTCATGCATTGCCTGCCCGCCCATCGCGGAGAGGAGGTGACGGACGAGGTGATCGACGGTCCGCAATCCGTTGTCTTTGATGAGGCGGAAAACCGCCTTCATGCGCAAAAGTCGATTCTTGCTTGGTGCCTGGGCGCGATCTGAAGATATCAAACCGCGCCTCAAAGGCGCGGGCGCAGTAGGAGTAAAGCAATGGCCGAAAATGCCTCAACGCTGGGTCAGTTCGATTTCGCCGGTGACGATCACGTCGTTCCCTTCCAGGTGGAAGGTTTGGACGTGCGAGGCCGTGCCGTGCAGCTCGGTCCGCTGCTGGATGCGATCCTCGCCCGGCACGACTATCCGACGCCGGTTGCACGCCTTCTGGCCGAGGCCGTTGTTCTCACCGTCCTGCTCGGCACGTCGCTGAAGTTCGAAGGCAAGTTCACCGTGCAGACCAAGGGCGACGGTCCCGTCGACCTTCTGGTTGCCGATTTCTCGACGCCGGAAAATGTTCGCGCCTACGCTCGTTTCGACGAAGAAGCTTTGGCAAAGGCTGTCGCCGAAGGCCGGACCGAGCCGGAGCAGCTGCTCGGCAAGGGCGTGCTCGCCTTCACCATCGATCAGGGACGTTTCAGCCAGCCCTATCAGGGTATCGTGGCACTCGATGGCGCTTCGCTCGAGGAGATCGCCGGCACTTATTTTCGCCAGTCGGAACAGATACCGACGCGCGTGCGCCTCGGTGCTGCGGAACTCTTCGATCGCGACGAGAATGGCAAGCCGCGCCACCGCTGGCGTGCTGGCGGCCTGATCGCGCAGTTCCTTCCAGAGGCGCCCGAACGCATGCGCCAGCCGGACCTGCATGGCGGTGATGGCGATTCCGGCGTTCGCAACCATGTCGAGGATGATGCCTGGGCGGAGGCGCGCAGCCTGGTGGAAACCATCGATGCCGATGAGCTGACGGATCCGCAAGTCGGCACCGAGCGTCTTCTCTACCGTCTCTTCCACGAACGCGGCGTGCGCGTCTACGAGCCGAAGGCCGTCTATGACCGCTGTTCGTGCTCGCGCGACAAGCTGAAGGGCGTCTTGAAGGGGTTTACGGCCGAGGAAATCGAAGCGAGCCAGGACAATGGCGAGATCGCCGTGACCTGCGAATTCTGCTCGACCACTTATCGCTTCGAAGTGTCGGAGATTGAAGTGGCCTGATGCCGCTTAATTCAGCGTGCGAAGCAGGTTCGGTGTATCCAGCGAGAAGGCGGGGATCTTGACATGGAAGAGCTCCCCGTCGTCCGTCTCCATCTGATAGTGGCCGAACATCATGCCTGAGGGCGTGTCGAGCGGGCAGCCTGAGGAATATTCATAGGTATCGCCCGGTTTCAGATGCGGCTGCTCGCCGACGACGCCAGGCCCGGTCACCTCATCCACCATGCCGTTCATGTCGGTGATGTGCCAGTAGCGCGTCACCAGTTTCACGGCCTGTTCGGAGTGGTTGGAAATAACAATGCGATATCCCCAGACATAGCGATCATCGTCCGGGTCGGATTGCTCCTCCAGATAAAACGGCTCTACAACCACTTCGATGTCGCGTGTTAGGGCGCGATACATGCCTGATACCTTGCCACTGCCCTGAAACGCCGGGCGCTTCTTGAAGCCCCATTGTCGTTTCAGCATTTTCAAGTCTGCGGCATATTATCCGCTTTCCACTACTCCCGCAAAGCGCAGGATATCTAGCGGTATCCTATAACCAATCCATTCCGTCAAGGAACGGCGTGATGAAATCTCGCTCATGGAGACGGGCCGTTCTGAAATTCAGTTATTACGGTCGATGAAAAAGGTTAGTCCTTTCTTCTCAAAGTATCTTGTTTCGCGCGTCATTTAGTCTTGTCTACCGTAATGCCCGCTGATGGGGCGTGCGGCGCGTAAATACGCTTGCTGCGATTACTGGTGCACTTCAAGCACCGGTCGTCACATCTGATTGCCAGTTGTTAAAACCTCCTGGCCATATAAGCCCTGTTCCTTTCTTATGTTCCTCTAGGGGAGCTTGCTCCGGATTCCCTGTCAGCAGGATTTCGGCTATCATCTGATTCTGGCATGGCCCGTGCCTCCCCCCTCCATACGGGAAAGTATATTTCGTGCAGGGCCGTCGATATCCAAACCGACTGTTTGAGCGCCTGGCATAAGGAGGGGTTGCGGTCATTGCTCGCAATAGGAGGTTTAGATGAGGCTTTCTGCCCCTGTTTATCATTTGAAGCGTAAGGCGAAACTTCTGTCTCGCCAGCAGAATATCCCCTTGCACGCCGCGTTGGATCGCGTTGCGGCCGGCGAAGGTTTTGAAGGCTGGAGCTTGCTTGCCAGCAAAACGAGCTCAGCCGTGCCCGTCGGCGAGCTGTATTCGCGTTTGAGCCCGGGCGATCTGGTACTTGTCGGCGCGCGGCCCGGCCACGGCAAGACCTTGATGAGCTTGAGGCTCGCCGTCGAAGCCATGAAGGCTGGCAATCGCGGCGTCTTCTTTACGCTGGAAGACACGGAAAGGGTCGTTCTGGACCGTTTCCCGGTGATCGGTGCCGATCATGCGGAGTTTGCTGATCTGTTCGAGTTCGACAATTCCGACGCCATCAGTGGTGACTATATCGTCGAGAGGCTGGCCCAGGCGTCGCGCGGCACGCTGGCGGTGGTCGATTTTCTGCAGCTGCTGGATCAGAAGCGGGAGAAGCCGGAACTGATGACCCAGGTTCAGACATTGAAGGCGTTTGCGCGTGCCAGAGGCGTGATCGTCGTCTTCGTCTCGCAGATCGACCGGTCTTATGATCCGGCGCTGAAGCCCGTGCCGGATCTGTCGGATGTCCGCCTGCCGAATCCGCTAGATCTCAAGCTGTTCGACAAGATGGTCTTCCTGAACAACGGTCGGGTTCAGTTCAAGGCTGCCGGCTGACAGGCTGCCACATCCTGCCATTGCCCGATGAGGGCAGGTCGAGCCGCCCGGAAAGCTTCCGGGCGGCTCGATTGATATCAGGCGGAAACCTGCTCGAGCGCGCGGGCGAAATCCTCGACCAGATCGGTGCCGTCTTCGATGCCGGCGGAGAAGCGCACGGTGCCCGGCGAAATGCCGAGCTCGGCGCGGGCTTCGTCCGTGAGGTTCTTGTGCGTCGTCGTGGCCGGATGGGTGATCAGGCTCTTCGAGTCGCCGAGATTGTTGGAAATCTTCACGATATCAAGCGCGTTCTGCAGCTTGAAGGCCGCTTCCTTGCCGCCCTTGAGCTCAAAGGCGACGAGGGTCGAGCCGCCGCTCATCTGCTTGGCGATGATATCGGCCTGCGGATGATCCTTGCGGCCCGGATAGATCACGCGAGCGACCTTGTTTCCTTGCTCGGCGAGGAAATCCGCAACCTTGGAGGCATTCGCCGTCTGCTGCGCAACGCGCAGCGGCAGGGTCTCGATGCCCTTCAGCAGCGTCCAGGCGGTAAACGGCGACATGGCCGGGCCGGTATGGCGGAAATAGTCCTGCAGGTTCTCGTCGATCCACTGCTTGTCGGAAAGGATGACGCCGCCGAGCGAACGGCCCTGGCCGTCGATATGCTTGGTGGCGGAATAGACGACGATATGGGCGCCGAGTTCGAGCGGCTTCTGGAAGAGCGGCGTCGCAAAGACGTTATCGACCACCACCTTGGCGCCGATCTGGTTGGCGAGCTTGGCGACGGCGGCAATATCGACCACTTCCAGCGTCGGGTTGGTCGGGCTTTCGAGGAAGAAGACCTTGGTGTTCGGGCGGATTGCCTTTTCCCAGTTCTCGGTGAAGCGGCCATCGACCAGTGTGCATTCAATGCCGTATTTCGGCGCGAGCGTCTCGACCACCCAGCGGCAGGAGCCGAAGAGCGCGCGGGCCGCGACGATATGGTCACCGGCCTTCAGCTGGCAGAGGATGGCGGCGGAAACGGCGGCCATGCCGGACGCGGTGGCGCGGGCATCTTCAGCGCCTTCCAGAGCGCACATGCGCTTCTCGAACATGTCGTTGGTCGGGCTGCCGTAGCGGGCGTAGATGAAGCCATCCGTCTCGCCCTTGAAGCGGGCTTCCGCGGCTTCCGAGGTGTCATAGACGAAGCCCTGGGTCAGGTAGATTGCTTCGGAGGTCTCGCCGAACTGCGAACGGAGCGTTCCGTTGTGTACGAGCTGGGTTGCGGGGCGCCAAGTCTTGCTCATGCCATCACCACTTTCAAAACAAAAAAACCGGTCGCGAAAGCAGACCGGTTCAACCCCGGTCTTTTTAGCCATTTGTTTAACGTGGCTGCAAGCCGACCGGCCAAATCACCACGGGATAAGTTGCAATACTGCCGTTGACGGCTTGCGTCAATTCCCCGAGTTTGGTTTTGTCTGCGACAAATTATGAGAGAGGCATGATGGCTCGCAATACTGGAATCTTGGCTGATCGCGCCATCGCAGCGCTCTTTGAAACGGGGCGTCTGACGAGTGAGAGAGAACTGGACGTCGATCAGATCCAGCCGGCAAGCCTTGATCTCAGGCTTAGCTCGCATGCTTTTCGCGTCCGCGCCAGCTTCATGCCCGGCCCGTCCCATCTGGTCGCCGACAAGCTCGACCGGCTGAAGTTGCACGTCATCGATCTCTCCGAAGGCGCTGTGCTCGAAACGGGTTGCGTCTATATCGTGCCGCTGATGGAGCGTCTCGACCTGCCTGAGGACATGTCGGCTTCGGCCAATCCGAAGAGCTCCACCGGCCGTCTCGACATCTTCACCCGCGTCATCACCGACCGGGCGCAGGAGTTCGACAAGATCCCGGCCGGCTATTCCGGCCCACTCTATCTCGAAATCAGCCCGCGCACCTTCCCGATCGTCGTCCGCCGCGGCTCGCGCCTGTCGCAGATCCGCTTCCGTGTCGGCCAGGCCCTGCTCACCGAGCCGGAGCTGCTGGCGCTGCACGAGACGGAAACGCTTGTTGCCAGCAAGAAGCCGAACATCACCGGCGGCGGCATCGCGCTGTCGATCGATCTTGCCGGTGACAAGGAAGGGCTGATCGGCTATCGCGGCAAGCACCACACGGCCGTCGTCGATGTCGACAAGAAGGCCCAGCACGATATCTTCGATTTCTGGGAGCCGCTCTACAGCCGCGGCCGCACCGAGCTGATCCTCGATCCCGATGAGTTCTATATCCTCGTTTCGCGCGAAGCGGTGCATGTGCCGCCGCACTTTGCCGCAGAGATGACGCCGTTCGATCCGCTGGTCGGCGAATTCCGCGTCCATTATGCCGGCTTTTTCGATCCCGGTTTCGGCCATGCGCCGGCCGGCGGCCGTGGCAGCCGCGCGGTGCTCGAAGTGCGCAGCCACGAAGTGCCCTTCATCCTCGAGGACGGCCAGATCGTCGGCCGCCTGATCTATGAACACATGCTGGAGCAGCCGAGCAGCCTTTACGGCTCGGGCCTCGGCTCGAACTATCAGGCACAGGGCCTGAAGCTCTCGAAGCACTTCCGGCTTTGATCGACTATTTGGCGGCCTTGACAGAGGCCGCCAACTGTTGGACATCTCAAGGGTGCAGGCGGGTGTAGCTCAATGGTAGAGCAGCAGCTTCCCAAGCTGAATACGAGGGTTCGATTCCCTTCGCCCGCTCCAGCAACCTTTTCAATGGCTTAGTCTACGTTCCGATAGCGAGAACAAACCGTGGTTTTACGGGCTGTTTTACAGCAACCTGTTCATCCCTCGTTCTTTTTCGATTCGTCCTGCTTGCGCTGGCGGGCTTCATTCAGCTGACGGATGGCCTCGCGCGTGGCGGCGCCGCGGCTGACGTAGCGTTTGATAATCTTCTCCACCTGATCTTCTTCCCATCCCATGATCTCGGCGATCATGCGGATAGAGAGGCCGGCTATATAGAACTTGGTGGCAGCCGTGCCGCGCAGGTCATGGAAGTGGAGATCGCGCTCCTGCATTTTTGCCTCGACCTTCGCCGTCCAGAAGGAGCTGGCGAGGCCGTCCTGCGTCCAGGGCTTCTTGCGGCTGTTGGTGAGGATGACGGGTGATCGCTTCGGGATGCGGGCCAGCAGCTCGTTCAGGGCATCGTAGCGGGGAATAACCGCTTCCTTGCGGTGTTTGCTCTTTCCGGTCGAAATGACGATCGCGTCAGGCCCGATATGCGACCATGAAAGGCGCACGAGATCGCCGACACGCAGGCCGGTATGCGCCGCCAGGTCAACGGCGAAGCCAACTTCTGCCGAAGCTTCGGTCTTCAGCTGCTTGATGTCGTCATCGGTCCAGATGATTTCGGCGCGCGTGCTGGAATAAAGATGCTTGATACCATCGCAAGGGTTCGATGCGATCTTTCCCATCGGGTCGACGGCATGCGAGAGGATCCGCGAAAGCACCTGCAGGCCGAGATCCGCGGTGCGCGGTGTCTCGGCATACTGGCTGCGCCAGCGGCGAATAACGGGGCGGATCTTCTCCGGCCTGTCGAACTGCGCGATCCGGAGATCGCCGAAATACTTGCTGATCTTGTCAAGCCATGGCGTCCAGACGCGCCTGGTCGATGCGGCGAGCTTCGGAAACTCATGCGTTTTGTAGTGAGTGATGATCGAGCGGAACTTGCCTTCATCCGGCGCCTGCCGATCTGCGATGGCCTCGTTATAGGACGCCATGAATTCATGTGTTCCCGGCGCGCCACGCAAGGCCGGCCCGCCGCGCCATGCGTAGTAGTAGACGCGGCCCTTAACCTTGACCGTGTGGATGCCTTTAAGCTCGACCTGCACCATGTCGTTCTTCGAACTCTCTCAATTCCCGATCGAGGTCATCCTCGCCGGTTCCCTGCGGAGCTGTAAAATGCCACCGCATACCACCATTCGGCAAGGTGTCGAGTGCGAGAGGGGTGAGACCGGCTTCCTTCAGTGCGGAAACGGTCGTCTTGATATCGCTCGATCGGATTGCGGCGCGCCGTGCCATCTCAGATCTCCTCGCAGACGAGCGGCGGCCCGCCATTGTGGCCGAGCATCGACGCTTCCTTGCGCGCCTTCCACTGGCGCTTGATGTTGAGGCTATGGCTGACTAGTTCGAGGTGACCGTCATCTGGCCGCACGCAGAGGCGATTGCGGCAGGCGTGGTCAAGCTCACGATTGCCTGGGATGTAGCCGTGCTCGTTCGTCCACATGACGATGTGGACGGCGACGGTGCGGCCGTTGAGCGACATGCGCGGGTAGTCCTTGCCGCGACCGTTCGATCCGGATGTTCCGCCTGTCCAGATCCAGCAGCCGGTGACCGGATCGATATAGACGCGCTCCATGATGCGGGCGCGGATCCTGTCACGCCGGCTCATGGCGTCTCCCCGCGAGGAACATCCGCCGATTAGCAACGTTGATGAGCGGGAGGACATCAACATGTCTGGTTGGGGAAAGTCGGTGATCGTCGAGACAAGCAAAATCGGCCAGCGACTCGTGATTATGAATCCGGAGCGAGCGGCAGAATTCATGCTGCAGGAATGGCCGTCCAGCATTCGAGGAAAGGCATTCGCCCGAGCGCAGTCGGTACTCCTCGGTGCGCTTGAAGGGAAGGCCAAGCCCGTCGCGGCGCGAAAGGCGTTTCTGGACGCCTTGAACGAGAGCGGGATCTATGTGTTCGACGAGTAGTCTCATCGCCCCGTCTCGACTGTGAGGGCGGAGCGGATGCGGGATTCGTAATCGGCTTGGGCGGCGGCTTTGGCTTCATCGAGGCCGATTGCCTCATGCCATGAACCAAAACTGGTATGCCTCCACCCGGCCTCACTTGCTACATAAAGACCCTGAAAATCGTCTAATGCACTTTGGTAGTATTCGTCTCGCTGCTTCCACTCCAGCATCTTAACGCTCACCGGCTGTGGCGATAGCTGCACCGTCAGCGCATTCTTCTCGCTGGTCGCGTTGAATTTGGCGACGACGGCCTCCTGCAGGCTAATGCCGGCCGTGATCGCCACCAAGTCGCAGCAGATGACGATATCGCCAAGTTCTTCGGCGAGGTCGGCTGTTGTGACGCGCGAGCCAATCCAGCCGTGGCGCTCACGCTCCAGCTTCTTAATGAGGTTCGAGGCTCGACCAGCAAGAGTGCTGAGGACGAGGACCTGAACCGCAGCCTCGATGGTCTCTCCGATCTCGCCGGCAAGCTCATTGCCTCGAAACGACAGATCCGGCTTCTGATCTGGGCACCATTCTTCCTGTCTCGCTAGATTGGCCGTGCGAAGGTCGGCAAGGGTGATGTTCATTTCCGGCTTCTCCAGTTTCTAACCACAATGAGCATGAGGACGAAGAGGATCGCGAGCGCTGCGAAGGTGAAGGCGCTGAGCTGGACGGTGGTCCAAGGGTCATCCATGGCCCAAGGCGCCTTTGACCTGCATCGGCATCAGGATCGTGTAGCCGCTCTCTTGTCCGGCGATGCGGAGCAGGGTCGGCGCGGCGCCGACGCCGATCAGCATTTCGAAATTGTCGCCGTCGTAGTGTGCGATGGCTTCGCGCAGGTGGCGGCCGTGGAAGCCGGTCTGGATTTCGCCGTTGGTCTCGACCGGGATTTCATCCTCGCCTTCGCCGACGTTGATGTCGCGCGAGCGGAGCGCCAGCAGGTCTTCCTTGAAACTGAAGGCGACGCCATTGCCGGCATCAGGCGTGACGGTCAGTAGCCGCTGGATGGCGTCGCTCAAGGCCCTGCCGCTGAAGCGGGAGATGAGGCTATCCGGAGCCGGTTCGATGCGGCGCCAAGCGGGATACTCGCCGTCGATCAGCTTCGTCGTCAGCGTCGTCTCGCCGGCCGTCACACGCATGCGATCGTGCGACCATTGAACGACCGCCTCGTCGGCCCCTTCGAGGAGCTTGATGATCTTGTCGACGGATTCGCTGGGAATGGTGACGGACTTCATGCCCGCAAAATCGTCCTGATCGAACATCGTCGCCGGTATTAGCCGCTTTTCCAGGCGTACGCCGTTGGTGGTCACCAACGAGACGCCATCGTCGCCTGGCTCGAAGCGGACGCCGCAGAGATAGAACTTCGCCTGATTGGTCTCGGCGGCATATTCGACGGCGCGCAGCGCCTTCTGCAGGGTCGAGGCATTCAGGCTTAGCTCATGCGAAAGGTTGCCCGCGTCGAGCTTGGGAAAATCAGACGCGGGCAGGACCGGCAGCTTGAGGCGGGAGCGGCCGGACTTGATCTGGATCTGCGCCATGACACCGGCCTGCTCGATCGCGTTGACGGCGATCCGATCCTCCGGCGCGTTGCGGACGATATCCGCAAAGATATGGGCAGGGCAGGTAAAGGGAATGAACTCCTCGCCGATCGTGGCGGCGAAGCGCGTGCGGATCTCCAGCGTCAGGTTGCTGGATAGCGCCGTCAGCTGCTCGCCATCGCGCTCAATCAGCACGTTATCGAGGATCGGGAACTTGTTCTTCGACTTGACGACATCGCGCACGACGGCGAGCGCTTCGGCAAGCGCCGGTTTTTCAGTCACGAACATTGGAGGATGCCTTCCTGCCGGCGAGAAGATCGGCGATACCGGTTTCGGTCGACGGGGGGGCAAGCCCTTCCGTCGAGTTTCTGTAAAGAAGATCCAGGGCGTCAGCGTTGCGGCCTTCGGCGATCATTCTGTAGAGATCGACATCCCAATGCCGTGGCGTTTCCACGCTCCGCTCTTGCAGCGCAGCAATGAGATCTTGGCTGCTGAAATCGTCGATGCTGACGGTTTTGTCTTCGAGGATGGCGCTCTCGATTTTCGCCCAAAGTTCGTCCCGGCGCCGGACCTCTCTCCCAAGAGTGTCATCGTCGACGTCTGCAATATCGAATGAGAATTCCGCGTTCAGTGTAATGACCGGCATGACGGGCCTCAGAACGGAATGTCATCGTTGAGGTCGCGGCTGAAATTGCCGCCGCTCGTCTGCGATGATCGGTTGGATGTGGATGAGGAAGAGCCGGCAGCGCGGTTGCTGTCATAGCCAAAGTCGCCGGCGCCATTGCCGCCCGGGCGATAGCCCGAGCCGTCTTTCTTGTTCAGCATGATCAGCTTGGCGTCGAAGCCCTGCAGCACGATTTCCGTGCTCCATCGGTCCTGCCCGCTCTGGTCCTGCCATTTACGCGTGGCGAGCTGGCCCTCGATGTAGATCTTGGCGCCCTTCTCAAGGTACTGCTCGGCGATCTTGGCAAGCTGCTCGTTGAAGATAACGATGCGGTGCCATTCGGTGCGCTCTTTGCGCTCGCCGGTATTCTTGTCGCGCCACTGTTCGGCCGTGGCGAGATTGAGGTTCGCGATGGGCCGGCCATCCTGCGTGCGGCGGATTTCCGGATCGGCGCCGAGATTGCCGATCAGCGTGACCTTGTTGAGATATCCCGCCATTATTCGGGCCTCGCCGCTTTGGCTGCGTCTTCCCGGTCGATCTGCTCGATACGGGCGACGAGAAGAGCTGCGGCGCGCACAAGATCGCGGCGCTCATCCTTCGGCTTCCACCACTGGCGCTTCCACGGCCACCACCAAGACGGATTGTCCATCGGGTAGACCGTATTGATTGCGTAGGCTGAGGCTGCGAGGGCCAAATCGCACGGCTGGCGCTGGTCATCGTGTTCCGGCGTGAAGCCCTCGACATCGATCTGTCGCTGGCGTTCCAGCATGACATCGGCAATGGCCTTGAGCATGTTATCGAAGCTCCCTTGCTGCGGCGGCAAGGGCCGCCTGGCTGACGATCCGCTCCTCGCCGATCAGGCGGGTGAGCATTTTTCGGAATTCCTCCTCAGCCTTGGCCGCGCCCCATGGGCGAATGGCGCCGGTCGTCTTCGGAACAACGAATTTTGGAAACTGGCTGGCGGCACGCGGGCCGAAGATGGCGATGGCTTCGGCCGCGCACATGCGATCGTCCATCGCCTTCACCATCTTCTTCTGCGCCGCCGTCCATGCGGCCGGTAGCGGCAGGCCGGCAGCGCCATAGATGGCATCATCCCAGCCCTCCTTGGCGCGGCGGATTGCCTCGCGGATGGCGAGGGATGGCAGCGTCAACGAGAGAAGCTGTTCCATAGGGCGGGTGATGTCGCCAAGCGCCCATTCGTGCCCGTCATGGAGGATGTAGAGGGCCGCAAGAAGCGACGATCCGCCTTCGTTGATGATCGCCTGCGCGCCCATGACCAGATGCTGCGCATCGGAAATGCCGCGCCCGTTGAAGCGGCGGACACCCGAGAGGGTGTTGCCCATCTCGATAAAGCAGACGCTAGCCTGATCTGGCGCGGCCAGATCCATGACCGTGCCGTCATTGTTGAAAGACCAGACCTGCTTGTCGGCGAGGCGGGGGAGCGAAACGCGCGCGGCTGCCGTCATAGGCACCTCACGGCGACGGCGAAGCCAAGGCAGAAGAAAAGGACGCTCGCGAGTGTCAGCTCGATCAAGCGCATGTGCCAGATCTGCATTTCGCGAAGATGATCGATTTGAGCTTCGACGCAGGAGCGCCGCGCGGGATAGGCGGATGGATCCATCTCCGCCAGTTCACGCTGAAGGCGCCGATAGCGGTCAAGAGTGTCGCTGTCTATCATGGGGGTGAAGGCGTTTTGCTGCATGGCGCCCTCAGATGTGCTTGAGGAAGCGTCGGCGCGCTGCGGCGCGTGCCTGATCGGCATAGCGCTTGATCACCGGCTCGGCGAAGCCACGATCCAGCAGCGCCTGCGTGGTGACCGGCCGCTGTTCGCCGGCAATTTCGCAGATCGCGTCGGCAAGGCGATCAATGATCGTCCGCGTGGGGCGCGGCTGCGGCGCGATTTTCGGCGCTGCTTTGGGTTCGATTGTCTGGAAACGGATCATCGCTGCATCCTCGTAATGTAGAATGCAGGCAAATGTGCATTACGCACACAGAAGTGTCAATCAGAAAAGTGCGAAACGCACATCAATGGCGATGGTACTGGCCGATGTGCGTTTTGCTACTCCTTTGAAACCGCATAGCATACCCGGCCAATGATAGAGACCGTATCGCCGTCATCTATTCCATCATCAATGGATATCGCGGCCTGAAAGCGCGGATCATCAGATTCGGGAAGGAGCCAATATTTTCCTTCCTCGTCGACGTGCAGAAGTTTGACGGTATGCTCGGCTTCTCCGCTCGCCCGCCGACGCTCAACGATATATCGCTTGCCGGCAATTGGCTGCTCCTGCGTTTCCTGAACATCCGTGAAGACGAGAACCGTCTTTTCAGGATAACGCTTGTTCATGGAAGGCCCGCGTGTCTCGGCGCCATAGAGGCGATAAGGGCGATATTCAGGATCGTCTGGGATGTAGACCGGGTATTGTGCGTCTTCTTCCCACTCCCAGGTCTCCGCCCAATAACCCGCTTGGATATGGGCCGCCACTTTTATTCGTCGCAAACCCGCAGGCGCATCATTCTCCGCGCCAGGACCCCGGCCTTCGCCGGTCAAGAGCCATGCGGCGCTGACACGAAAGGCTTTGGCGTAGGTTTCAGCCGCGCGTGAAAGACCGCGCGTGCCGTTTTCATGTTGAGCATACGTGTCGTAGTTCCAGCTAAAGAACACGGCCGCTTCCTTCGCGGTTGCAAAGCCCCTGGCCTTCCGCGCACGTTCAAGCCTTTTTGCGGCTTCTGGTCTGTCGTCAAATTCCATAGTGTGCAAATTGCACGAAATCGGTGTGCGTTTCGACTTGACACAGAAACGTGCGTTATGCACACTACGCTGCATGACTAAGCTAGACATTCGAACTCTCAGGGTGCGGTTGGCTTGGACGCAGGATCAGCTTGCCGATTATCTCGGCGTTGATCGTTCGAGCGTATCGCGGATGGAAAACGGCGGCCCGATGAACGGTCCCGTTTCGCGCCTGCTCGCCCTACTGGAGAAAGATATCGAGCTGCAAACGCCAAATGAGAATTCATGCGGTCCCCCTTGATCTGATGGGCTGACCGTACCCGCGCGCTCGCCGCGCTGCACCGAAAGAATTTCCGAAAATATTTCCTTGACTCTCGGGGAGGATGACTTGCGTTCAATTTCAGACAGACAGGCGCTGACGCTCAAGGCCTCGACCCGCCGCGCCGTCGATATGGCGGGCGGCGGCGAGAGCTTTCAGCACATGACGCGCGTCAATGGCGGTCAGCTCTCGAAATACGGCAGCCAGTCGGAAGAGAAGAGCTTCATGCCGATCGACGTTGCCGTCGAGGCGGATCTCGAAGCCAATTCCCCGATCATTGTCGGTGCCATGGCCGAGATGCTGGGCTACAAGCTCGTGCCCAATGGCGGTGCGGTTACCAATATCTCGCTCAAGCCCGTCACGGTGAAGGATGCGCTGCGCATCGCCAACGAGGCGGCCGATGTCGTCAAGGCGATTACCGAAGCCCTCTCCAATGACGATCAGATCGATGGCGCCGAGGAACGTGTCATCACGCGCGAGATCGACGAGGCCATTTCCGCATTCCAGGACGTGCTTGGAAGACTGAGGGTGCGCGCATGACGGCCGTCAAACCTGGCTTCCGTGCCGTCATCGATCCGGACTATCCGCGCGCCGAAGTCATCGTGGCGCACGCGGCTGCCATCGAGCCCGCGGTCCATCCGAATGCCGTCGCCTCGACGATCTCTCAGGACATCGACGACATCGAGGCACGTTTCGATATCGAAGGGCCAATCTGCTGGCGCGATCCGATGGGAACCAGCCGTTTCGAGCGCGAGCAGCGACGTCGCGCGATTGCCGAGCGGAATGTCGGGAGGGCGCGCCAATGAGCTTCTGGACCGATGAACGGATCTTGGCGGCCTCCAAGATGTGGAAAGAAACCCGGATGAGCGCGGCGAAGATCGCCGCGAAGCTGGGTTGTCAGAGAAACGCTGTCATCGGCATTGCGCACCGCAAGCGTGACCTTTTTCCTTCCCGCCAAGTTGGCGGAGACTTCAAGCAATCATCGCGACCATGGTCCCGAGAGGATCTGAGTACAGCCAGCATGCTTTGGCAGCAGGGTCGAAGCGACCGCGAGATTGCAAACATCATGGGCATCAAGCGCGACCGCGTCATCATGGCGCGCCGCTCTCATTCTCACATGTTCCCGTTGCGAGAGCGGTCGGCGCCCAGATCGCATGATCATCAGCCGCAACGTCAGACGAGCGCGCGACTTGCATCTCTCGGGCTGAGGGCAAGGGGAAGCGGTGCCGGCGATGGCGGCCGCAGATACCAGCACGCCGGGCAGGCGGTCGATCCGAAGACGGTTACGCCATTTTCCTCGCTTTCCAGCCGGCAATGCTCGTGGCCGCTTACGAATTTCGAGGATGACGACGGCCCTGATATGCCCTGCTGCGGTCGTCAGCGTCGGGGCTCGCCGGAAACGGGATGGACGAGCCCGTATTGCGCTCACCATGCCATGATTTCTTGCGCGAGGGTCGGCTGATGGGCGCTTACGAACGCTTCCTTGAGCGCAAGCGCATCCTAGATCCGGCAACGGGCATCGAGGGCACCTTTGAGCTTCCCGAATTCTTCATGCCACACCAGCGCGACATTACCGGCTGGGCGTTGCGACGCGGCCGCGCGGCGATCTTCGCCGGGACCGGTCTCGGCAAGACGCTGATGGAGCTGGTCTGGTCGCATCGCGTGTCGGAATATACCGGTAAGCCGGTGCTGCTGTTGGCGCCGCTCGCCGTCTCGATCCAGCATGGTAGCGAAGCGGAAAAGTGGGGCATCAGCGCGCAGGTCGTCGATGCTCGATCGGGTGGCGCGATCGACATCAGCAACTATCAGAAGCTCGATCGCTTCGATCTTTCCGCCTTCGGCGGCGTGGCGCTCGACGAAAGCTCGATCCTGAAGAATGTTGACGGGCACTATCGCACGCGGCTCATTCAGGAATGCGCCAAGCTGCCGTTCCGCCTCGCCGCCACGGCGACGCCGGCCCCAAACGATTTCATGGAGCTTGGCAATCATGCCGAATTCCTCGGGGTGATGTCCTACACCGACATGCTCGCCACCTTCTTCGTACATGACGGCGGCGATACCAAGGCGTGGCGCCTCAAGGGACACGCCGAAGACGATTTCTGGAAGTGGATGGCCTCGTGGGCCGTCATGCTGCGCAAACCTTCCGATCTCGGCTATTCCGACGATGGCTATGACCTGCCGGAGCTGCGCTACCATCATCATACGGTTGCGGCCGAGTTCAAGCCGAGCTTCGAAACCGGCACGCTGTTTCCGATGGAGGCGCGCACGCTCTCGGAACGGCTGGCGGCGCGGCGTGACAGTGTCGGCGTTCGCGTCGCCAAGGCGGCATCGCTGACGCCGACTGATCGGCCTTTCGTTTGGTGGTGCAATCTGAATTCTGAGGCCGAGCAACTGGCTTATGCCATTCCGGGCGCAGTCAATCTCGCCGGCTCGGATAGCGACATGGTGAAGGTGCGCAAGCTGACGGATTTCACGCTCGGCCGCATCCGCGTGCTGATCACCAAGCCATCGATCGCCGGCTTCGGCATGAACTGGCAGCATTGCGCTGATACCGGTTTCGTCGGCCTGACGGACAGCTTCGAGCAGATCTACCAGGCCATCCGCCGCTTCTGGCGGTTCGGCCAGCTTCTGCCTGTCAATGCGCACTTCGTGGCGGATGAACGCGAGGGCGCCGTTGTTGCCAACTTCCGCCGCAAGGAAGCCGACGCCGATCGCATGGCGGCGGCGATGGTGCGCCACATGGCCGATCTTTCCGCCACGCAAGTTCGCGGCCTTGTTCGCGACAAGCCCACCTATGCGCCGACGCAGCGCATGACGATCCCGACATGGCTCAAGGAGATGGCCGCATGAATCTGAGCATGGAAGTGAAGGATGTGATCGGCGACGCGATCTTCGATCCGGGCGCATTCGTTGGCGTTAAGGGTGCAAGATCGCTGTCACGTTGGCAGCGCGATGCGGTGATTAAGGCGATCGAGCGGAAACTAGATGTGAAAGTTGATCCGGAACAAACTCCGCTGATGGGGGTGAGGGCCGCTCTGATCCCATTCGCTGACCAGTTCAAAGGCTTCGAATTCTGCGGCGCTGGGCCGACGCAAGAGTTCTACATCGGGCTTTATGACCACGATCTCTTATTGTCGTCATTTAAGTTTTCTGACCTTCGAGTGGCGTACAACCTCGTTTACGGGGGCCAGTAATGAAGCGCGCCAAGACCGTCGACCAGATCGTCAATGATCGCTACGCCATCTATCAGGGCGATTGCTGCGATCTCATCAAGGGCCTGCCCGAGGCGAGCGTCGATTTCGGAATCCACTCGCCGCCCTTCGAGGGCCTCTACAAGTTCTCGAATTACGACCGCGATATCTCGAACAATGAGGGCGCGGAGTTTTGGGAGCATTACGGCTTCCTGATCTCCGAGCTGCTGCGCGTGACGAAGGCGGGACGTCTGCATTCAGTTCACTGCATGCAGCTGCCGACCAGCAAGAACCGCGATGGCTTCATCGGAATGCGCGACTTTCGCGGCGAGATCGTGCGAGCTTACCAGGCGGCGGGCTGGATCTTCCACTCCGAAGTCTGCATCTGGAAGGATCCTGTCGTCGCGCAGCAGCGCACGAAGAGCCTGCGGCTCCTGCACAAGCAGATCGTCAAGGATAGCAGCCTTTCCGGCATGGGACTTGCCGACTACATCGTCACCTTCCGCAAGCCGGGCATCAACCTGACGCCGATCGAGGGCATGTTTGACCGCTTCATCGGCGAAGCCGATGAGAGCGTCGGCGGGCTGGATATCAGCCAGGATGGCTATGCCGATTATGTGAGGCGGGCGGCGATCGAGGAATACAAGCCTTGGCCGCTCGATATGTGGCGTTCCGTTCGCGTCTGGCAGCGCTATGCTTCGCCGGTATGGACGGATATCCGCCAGACGCGCACGCTACAATATCGCGGCGCTCGCGACCATCAGGACGAACAGCATATTTCGCCGCTACAGCTCGACGTGATCGAGCGCTGCCTTGAGCTTTGGTCGGCGCCGGGTGAGACGGTTCTGACGCCATTCCTTGGCATCGGCTCGGAAGTCTATTGCTCCGTCGATATGGGCCGCAAGGGCATCGGCTTCGAGCTGAAACCATCCTATTTCCGCCAGTCCGTCCGCAATCTCGCCGAGCTCGACAAGCCGCCGGAGAATCGCCTCTTCGAAGATGAGGCGGAAGAGATGGAGGCGGAAGATGCTTGAAGTCATCCGTCTCTATCTCGTCACAGAATGCCCAGACGAGGCGCTGGCGCGCACGCTGCAATGCGCGACGACCAATGCGCCGTCCTGGGTGCGGGTCATCAGCGATCCGCAGGATATCCTGAATATCCCGAACGGCGCGAAGTGCATCGCCGTCTGGTTTTCCAGCCGCAAGCGCATGTCGGAGGCGGAACTGGCATGGCGGGAGCGCCGGCTGATGGACGGCATCATCGGGCTTGCCGACGATGACTGGCAGAAGCTGGAAGCGTGGATATCCCGCAGGCGTATTTCTGCAGCTGAGGATATTCCAGAAAAAATTCCGGATATCCCGCAAACGATCACCCCGAAACCGGAAATCCGCAACCTTGTGCAATCGCAGAGGTGGACCTGATGCTGACCGCTCCGAAGCGCAGCCCGCGCGTGCTGCTGATCATCGCGCCGACCCTATACGAATGCTGGCATGCCGCCAAGGAATGGGGGCTGACGCCGGGCCAGATCGACAACTTCCGCAACGTGACGAAGGCGATCGAGCTGCGCGGCGTCGTGCCAGGCACGCCATTTATCTGTATCAACCGCCAGAGCTGGGCCGCGACGCCGGAAGGCTTCGCGCTCGATCAGGCGCTCGACACGCTGCAGCGGCTCGGCCGCGTGCGACCGATGGGCGATGACGACCGGCCGAATTACATCGCGTTTCCAGACGTGCCGTTGCGGGAGGCTAGGGCATGAGCGGTGCCTCTCATTTCATCAGCCTCCTCAATAAAGCTCTTAGCCGCTGTGTCGCAGAAGCCGGCATACGACCTACACCATTCGGCAAAGTCCAGAATTTCGGCGCGCAACCTCATATTGAGGGCGACGTCGCCGAGCGGCTTAAGGATATCCTTCAAGTACGCGGCGCGGCGACGGATAAACTCTGCCGTGTACGGCGTCGGAAACTCGATCTCGCGCTCGAACTGATCGAAACCGCCTTGCTCCAACAAATCTATGAGCAGGTCGATCCGGAAAGAAACATTGCTTTCACTCGGATTTATTGTCGGCGAGTTGGTTCCTTTCTTTACATCGTTTTCAAGGGAGATCGAATTCATCAATATAAAGCCAGCGATACTCTCAACCCGTTTTGCAAGTGTGTAGTTCCGGCGCAGCTGAATTCGGGCGCTGTTGATATTGGCCTTGGCCGCTTCATCGGCCTGCCGGGACGCCTCTTTCACCTGCCTGCGCAGGGAAATGAGCGTCGGGATGGCAATCAGGAGGGCTACCCATCCACTGAGGGCGGATACCCACTCTCTGATGCACGGGTCGCCAGCGCTGCAAAGCGTGGTGGCGTGAATAGCCGGACTAAGCCAAAGCAGAACAACCGTCGCCGGCAGCGCGATGGCAATCACCGCCACACAGTTCTTCATCCACCACTCAAGCACGAACATCCTCCATCGAATATCGCGACTTTTGACAGTCGGTACCAGGGGAGGCTTGCGTGAATGTGGATGCTGATATGAGCGGTGCCATTACCCGCTTCATCGAAGAGGCGCGCACGATCACCGTCATCGAGGCTGCGCTGTCACTTGGCATCATCGCCGCCGACAAGGTGACCAGAAATCACGCTGGCCCGTGTCCCTATTGCGGCGGCAAGGATCGCTTCTCGATCAGTCCCACGGCCGGCGCCTTCAATTGCCGCCAATGTGGCGGGAAGGGACGCGATGGCATAAGCCTCATGGCGCTCGCCAACCATCACGATACCTCGACGCGTGAAGGCTTTCTTGCGGCATGCGCCGATGCACTCGGCCAATCGGTTCCGGAGGAGGCCGAGCGTGAGAGCGAGGCGGATCGGCAGGCGCGGCTCGATCGGATCGCCGAGCGTAAGCGCATCAATGCGGAGAAAGCCGAGAAGGCGAACAAGGATCAGGATTGGTTTCGCCAGCGCGAGATCGAGCGGGCGCGCGGCATTTATCTGAAGGCGCCTGAGATCCTGACATCGGATCTGTTGCGGCAATATCTTTACCGCCGCACCGGCTTTCAGATGCACGAGGGCGTGTTCGCCAATCTGCGGCTGCTGCCCAACAGCACCTACTGGCACGGCAAGGATGACCGCGGCTTCGAGATCGCGCGCTATACCGGGCCGGCGATGATCGCGCCATTCGTCAATCTCGATATGCGGATCACCGGCTGTCACCAGACATGGATCGACATCAGCCGCGCACCGAAATTCCGTGCGGATCTCGGCGTGGACGAGGAAGGCAACCCATTGCCCGCGAAGAAAATGCGCGGCACGAAAAGGGGATCGTTCATTCCGCTCTTCGGCCTGATTGTCGCGGCGCGATGGGTTGGCGGTGAGGGGATCGAGAATGGGCTTGCCATTGCCGGCGCCGAAGGCTTTCGCGAGGATACCTTCTATTTCGCGGCCGGCGATCTCGGCAACCTGGCGGGGCCGGCCGATCCGAAATCATCCTTCGCGCATCCGACCATCACCAAGCAGAGCACGAATGGCCGCACCATCCGTCAGCGCGTGCCGGGACCGCTTCCGAAGCCGGACATGGCGCCGGACGAGGCTTTGCAGATCCCCGACCATGTGGCGCAGCTCGTGTTGCTCGCCGATGGCGACAGCGAGCCGGTTTTTACGGCTTCCGCCATGGCGCGCGCCGAAGAGCGCTTTTCGCGGGACGGACGCGCCATCGAGACATGGTGGCCGCCAGAGGGATCTGACTTTTCCAAACTCATGACATCGCATTTGATCGGGGCATAGCGTGGCAAAAACGAAGAAACAGGATAGCCGGCCGGAAGCCGTCATTCGCATGATGGAGGCGGCGGCCGAGCAGCGCGCGCCCGAATTCCCCGAAACCCCCTCGCAGATCGAGGCCGAACCGCCAGCTGCCGTTGCTGCCGATCATGATGCCGACGACGCGATCGTTGAATATTGCGCCGGGCTCGATCATTCCGACACTGACAACGGCATTCGCATGAAGCTGCACTTCGGCGACGATCTGGTCGTCATCGCACAGGAGAAGGCAAAGCAGCCGCTTTTCGCCGTCTGGACAGGGTCGCATTGGGATGCGGCCAACGGCGGTCCGAAGGCATCAGCCATCGCGCAGCGTCTTGGCGGCAGGATCGCGCAGGAGACAGAATACATCCGGCCGAACGAGTTCGAGCAGTACATGATCGACCGTGCGGCTGAAGCCTATCAGAAGAAAGAGGAGGATCGCTCTGCAGGCGAGCGTAACCTAATCCTGGCGGCGGAGAAGGCCAAGGAGGCGCACGGCAAGCGCGTGAAGCGCCGGCTCGATCACGCCGTCACATCGAAGAACGCAGCCAAGATGAGCGCTGCACTCGCCTGCCTGGCTCCGCACATCATGAGATCGGCCGACGAGTTCAATTCCGACAAGATGATGGTGGCGGTGCGCAATGTGACCCTGAAATTCCACAGGAAGATGGAGCGGCAGCGCAATCCCCGCTATCGCAGCCTTGAAGAGACGCCGGACGCGCCCGAATATGTGGATGCCTGCACCGACTCGTCGCTCGAAGTGATCGAGGGACATCGGCGGCAGGACTTCATCACCCACATCGTCCCGGTCAAATACGATCCGAAGGCGACTTGCCCGAAATGGACGACCTTTCTCAATGGCAAGCTACCCGATCCCGAAGTTCGCAAGCTGGTTCAGATCAGCTCCGGCCTCGGCATGCTCGGGATCACCGTGCAATACCTCTTCTTCCATTATGGCGACGGCGCCAACGGCAAATCCGTCTACATGGAAACGCTCTGCAGGCTGCTTGGCGAGGTGTCCGTGACGCTGCCATCGACGAGCCTGATCGGCGAGGGAGGATCATCCGGAAGCGCGAGCCCGGACATGGCGCGGCTTTACGGGCGCCGGCTCTTGCGCGTGAAGGAGCTGCCGGAGGGCGAGGATCTGCGCGAAAACCTCGTCAAGGAACTGACCGGCGGCGAGACCATCACGGCGCGCGATCTCTTTGCCGGATACATGGATTTCCAGCCGCTGTTCATCGCCATGATGAGCGGCAATGGCTATCCCCGCATTACCGGCACTGACGACGGCATATGGCGGCGCATGGCTGTGGTGCATTGGCCGATCAAGATCGCCAAGGAAGACAGGCGAGAATTCGAGGAGATCGTCTCATCCTTCGAGGTCGAATATCCCGGCATCCTGAACTGGCTGATCGATGGCGTGCACATGTTCCTCAGAGAGGGGCTTGTGATCCCCGAAGCCGTCGAGCGAGCGACGCAGGAATATCGCGATGATATGGACCGCACCGCGGGCTTTGTGGCGCGATGTATCATCAAGGATGACAAGGCGCCGCCGCTGCCCGGAAAGGATCTGTACGCGGCCTATTGCGACGATACCGTCGACCAGGGCGGCAGGCCGATGAACGTGACTGCCTTCGGGAGAGCCATGGCGAAGAAATTCAATAAGGACCGATCGAGCGGCACGGTGCAATACAAGGGCATCCGCCTGCGTTCGCAGCCGAAACCGCGCGAGCCAGAGCCGCCGGAAGGCCGCTTCGATCCACAGGAGCCATGGCCCGATGACCTGCCGTAACGCTCCCCGCAACCCCTCATTACAGGGTCGAATATCTGCAGAGACTGCCCGAAATGCCGACGATACTGACAGTTTACCGGGCAGTTTGATTGACAGTTTCAATGAAGAAAACGCAGCAAAATCAATGCGAGCCTGACAGTTCTGACAGTTTTGCTCGCCTATACGCATAATGGTGGTGAGGAGGTGAGGAGGATGCAAATCCTCTAAGCGCGACCAAAACTATCCGAAACTGTCTAAGTGTATGAAATACAATAATAAAACTATCTGTTGAACTGTCAGTAAACTGTCAGAACTGTCTGAAAGGGTGAAAATGAAGAAGATGATGACAATTGAAGCCCTTTTGACCTGGGCATTTGTTGAAGAGCTACCGAAGGTGGACGCTGGACCGATGTTCGGCGGTGGAGCGCCTTCTGCTTGGCAGATGATGTTTGATGTCATCACGCTCGGTACCAATATCGACAAGAGCCCGAACGGCTTTGGCGTGGTCGCCGAATTCGCCAATATGGACGAGCCGCACCCTGACGCGCTGATCGTTGGCAACGCGGTGCGCGCCCTAGCTGATCGCAATGGGTATGAGATCATGAGCGGCTGGTGGCCGTTTCCGGAATGGGATGATCCGCACGGGATCATTCGCGCCGAAGTCGACAGGATCGCGGCAGAGCAGGTCTATGAGCGCGGTGGCAGGATGAACGGCCGTCACGTCGTCACGCTCGTAACCAGCGCCGCCATTCTGAAGCGCGGGCCGGACTGGACAGCGGAACAGCCGAAGGTCGTCACCGTGAAGAATGGTGGCAAGGATGCTTGGTTTATCAAGCGCTATGCCAAGGATGCGTTCGGCGGCTCCATCGAATATGAGGACAATGGCTTTAACGCAAAGCGCCAGCGCCCCATGCGAGGCGCCTATCGTAAGTACCGCCTTGCAGATCCGATCAGATCAGCGGTGATTTCGCGCTTGGAATGGCAGCTTTGGCAATCGGCTCTTGAGGCGCTACATGAATCGCTTTCGGGCGCCCTTGGTCAGCATGACTTGCTGCCATTCACCCCAAACCGCCATCCATGGGCACCATCGCGAAAGCGCGATGCAATGGAGCAAGCCATTGATATTGCTGTCTAATAATAAGTAGAATGGCCCATTGACACGCGGCACATGTTTGGTGCATCTTACGCACACTGTAAAAGGTTAGATGAAACCCGCTAGGCGAAAGCCCGGCGGGTTTCGCATTTCTGGGGCCGCAATCGGTCGAGGTTCATGGCAAGGCTATCTTCTATCAAGCCGCGTCTTCAGGCGCTTGGCTCACGCATTGCCGCGCCGTCAAACAGGCAGGAAGCGGAGGCCGAGCGTCATCGCCAGCGTGACCGCACGCAGTCGTGGCGCGCCTGGTACAAGACGGCTCGTTGGCAGAAGCTGCGCATGTCCGTGCTGGTCCGTGATCTGTTCACATGCCAGATGAAGGGATGCGGTCGCATCGAGGCTAATACCTCGCAGCTCGTGGCAGACCACAAGATACCGCACCATGGCGACGAGGTGTTGTTCTGGGATGAGAACAATCTGCATTGTCTCTGTAAGCCCTGCCACGACAGCCTGAAGCAGAAGCAGGAACGTCAATCGTTTCGGAGTTGGTGACATGCAGATTGCAATGATCGAAGGCGCGACCCGCATCATCGGCAAGAGCCAAGGCTATCTCGGTTTGCCGATCAGAGATGAAGCCATCAGCTGCACCGTTGGTGGGGAAGGCACACCCTGCATGGTCACCGCATGGCAGCCAACACCGGACGAGCTTGCCCGCCTCAACGCTGGCGCATCGGTGCACCTCCGCCTCCTCGGGACCGCACACCCGCCGGTCATGGTCGAGGTCGGCGAGGCACCGGTCGAGGCCTGACCCGACCGGGGGGGGGGCGGTCGAAAGTCCACGAGGCCTTCCGGCCTAGACCCGCGCCCCATCCATTCGGAGAGTTTTTTCCCGTGTCAGACGAAAAATCCGAGCTGGTCCAAGAACGCGACATGTTCGGCGACCCGATCTTGCCTATCAAGGATCGTCGCGGCCGGCCATCGTTCGGAAAAAACAAGGAAAATCAAGAGCTTGTCTCTCTATTGCGCGCTGCAGGTTGGACGCAATCGCGGATCGCCAACTACATCGGCTGCGACGAGAAGACTTTGCGCAAGAATTTTTCCCGAGAGCTGGAACAAGGTCTCGATATCATCGAGGGCATGGCGCTGGAAGTGACGTTGAAGAAAATGAAGTCCGGCAATTCTGTCGCCATTTCTCGCGTCTTCGACATCATCGACAAGCAGGGTAAGCCCGCCGTGCCGATTGCCCCGAAGGCAGAGAAACAGGAGCGTCTCGGCAAGAAGGAGACCGCCAACCGCGAAGCGCAGACCGCGCATGAGGGAACGGAATGGGGTACGCTTCTTCAATAAAGGCGGAATGGCAGTTCTCTTGCCCTGATTGGATTGAGCGCCTGAAGTCTGGCCGCTCGCTTGTGCCTGCACTTCCCCTAGACACGGAAGAGGGTGACAGGGCGGTCAAGATCTTCAACAAGCTACGCCTTCCCGACGTTCACGGTCAGCCGACCATGGAGGAAGGTGCAGGCGACTGGTTCCGCGATATCGTTCGGGCTGTCTTCGGTTCGATCGATGAAGACGGCGAGCGCCACGTCCGCAAGGTCTTTGGCCTCGTGCCAAAGAAGAATTCGAAGACGACCGGCGGCGCCGGCATCATGGTGACGGCGCTCCTCATGAACCGCCGACCGCGTGCCGAATTTCTTCTGGTCGGGCCGACGCAGGATGTTGCCGATACGGCATTCCAGCAGGCGTCCGGTATGATCGAGGCGGATGAATATCTGTCCAAGCGCTTCCAATGCATCGAGCACCAGAAGACGATCAAGGATCGCCTCACTAAGGCGAAACTGAAGATCAAGACCTTCGATATGAAGGTGATGACTGGCGTTAAACCGGTCGGCGTTCTGCTCGATGAGCTGCACGTCATGTCGGCTTATTCGTACGCCTCGCGTGTCCTGGGGCAGATCAGCGGCGGTCTCATTCCGAACCCGGAATCGTTCCTGATCATCATCACGACCCAGAGCGACGAGCCGCCGTCCGGGCCGTTCAAGGTCGAACTCGAATATGCCCGCAATGTTCGCGATGGCAAGATAACAGACGCTCGCACGCTTCCGGTCCTCTATGAGTTCCCAGAGGCAATGCAGCGCCATCCGGATCAGCCTTGGAGCGACCCGGCAAATTGGCCGATGGTTCTCCCGAACCTCAACCTGTCGATCACCATCGCCCGGTTAATGGAGGAGTGGAAGGAAGCATCGGAGAAGGGCGAGGAAGAGCGTCGGCGTTGGGCATCGCAGCATCTCAATGTTCAAATCGGGATGGCTATGCATGGCGACCGTTGGGGCGGCGTCGATTATTGGGAGGCGGCGGCCGATAAGGCAATCACCCTCGAATATCTCATCGAAAATTGCGATGTGATCGTTGCGGGCGGTGATGCCGGTGGCCTTGATGATCTTTGGGGCCTCGCGCTGATCGGCCGACACAAGGTGACGCGGCAATGGTTGCTCTGGATAAGAGCATGGTGCCATCCTTCGGTTTTGAAGGCTCGCAAGAATATTGCCGAACTGCTGAACGGCTTCGCCCGCGAGGGTGGTGATCTCGTCATTTGCGAGCGACCCACGCAGGATGCAGAAGAGGCCGCAGCCATAATAGCTCGCGTTCGCGACGCCGGTCTCTTGCCAGAGGATGGCGGTGTCGGCGTCGATGCGTGGGGCATTACCGCCCTCGTTGAGGAACTGGCAGTGCGGGAGATCGTCGATCCGCAGGTTCGCTCCGTTCCCCAAGGTGGCCGGCTTAGCTCCGCCGTCTTCGGTATCGAGCGCAAACTGATGGACGGGACGTTCAAACACTCTGGTTCTGACCTCATGGCTTGGTGCGTGAGCAATGTGAAACTTGAGCATCGTCCGACCCTGGTCCTCGTCGATAAGAAAGAGGCCTGGGCGAAGATCGATCCTTTCATGGCGATGCTAAACGCCGGCAAGCTCATGGAGCTTAACCCGGAGGCCTCCGGTGCTGGCGAGGCGGACTACTTCAAGCAATTCGCGGGGGCAGCGTGAACATTCTGCAGAAGATGGCGAATGCCGTTGTGCGCACCCTTTCGCTGCGCAGTCCAAACGGAGGGTCGCGAACCGGCTCCGCGAGCGATGCGGGCGAGAGCGTGAACGATGCCAACGTCATGACGATATCGTCGGTATGGGCATGTGTGAACCTGATCTCCGGCACGATTTCGTCATTGCCGCTCATGGTCTACCGCCTCGATGGGTCGGGAAACCGGATCGTCGCGAAGGACCACCCGCTCTATCGGATCCTCCACGATAGCCCGAACTACGACCAGACAGCCGTCGATTTCTGGGACTTCGTTGCTGCCTCGATTGAGCTTCGTGGCAACGCCTACGCCCAGATCCTGCGGTCTACTACGGCGATCATCGGTCTTGTCCCTATCAATCCTGGCTGCATGAACGTGCGGCGCCTGTCGGATGGATCTATTCAGTACTCATGGACTGATAACGGAAAGTCTTACGTCGAGTCGGATCGTGGCGTTCTCCATATTCGCGGCTTCGGAGGCGATCCTCTCGGCGGCATGTCGACCCTGCATTTCGGCCGTCATGCCTTCGGGCTCGCGAGGACGATCGACAAGACGGCCGGAAAGATGTTCGCTAACGGGATGCGGCCAGGCGTCACGCTGACGTTCGAGAAGTGGCTCACTGACCAACAGCGGAAGGACATCGACGGCAAGCTCGAAGAGAAGTTCGTCGGCGCCGTAAATGCCGGCAAGCCATTCGTTCTCGAAGGAGGCCAGAAGCTTCAGGTTATCGATATGAAGCCGGAAGACGCGCAGATGCTACAGTCGCGCGCGTTTTCGGTTCAGGAGATTTGCCGCTTCTTCGGTGTCCCTCCGTTCATGATCGGTCACACGGAGAAGGTGACTAGCTTCGGCTCCGGCCTGTCGGAACAGGTCCTGGGGTTCCAGAAGTTCACTCTTCGTCGTCGCTTGAAGCGCATTGAGCAAGCGCTCGAAAAGCAGCTGCTGACGCCAGTGGAGCGCGCAGCAGGAATTACGATCGAATTCAACCTTGATGGACTGCTGCGCGGCGACAGCTCGGCGCGCGCGACATTCTATCAAACGATGACGCAGATCGGCGCGATGACGATCAACGAGGTTCGCGCCTTTGAGAACATGCCGGCCGTTGAGGGCGGCGATATCCCGCGCATGCAGATGCAGAATGTTCCCATCACCCAAGGCGGGAAGCTTCCCAATGGCTCGAACAATTGAATTCGCGGAGTGCGACATGACCCACAATTATGATTTCGTGCTCGATACGAAGAGTGTCGGCGATGCTGGTGAATTCGAGGGATATGCATCCACCTTTGGGAACGTCGACCAGGGCGGCGATGTTGTAGAGCCGGGCGCCTTCATCGAAAGCATCGTGAAAGCGAAGTCGGACAAGCGCACCATCCCAATGCTGTGGCAGCACGACCAGCGGGAGCCTATCGGTTTTTGGAAGGATATTTCCGAAGACGCGAAAGGCCTTTACGTCAAGGGACAGTTGCTCGTCGATCACGATCCGCTCGCCAAGCGAGCCCATGGCTTGCTGAAGGCGAAAGCCATCGGCGGGATGTCCATCGGCTATCGCATTCCTCCAGGCGGCATTGTCGAGGATGAGAAGCGGCGCGGTGTCAGTCGCCTCAAGACCGTCGACCTTCGCGAGATTTCGCTCGTCACCATGCCAATGAATGTCGAGGCTCGTGTTACCTCAGTCAAAACCATTCTGGACTCCGGCAAGATGCCGACCGTCCGTGAGTTCGAAGACTTCCTGCGGGATGCAGGTGGTTTCTCGAAAGCCCTTGCCACGGCCATTGCCAGCAAGGCCGCTCCGCATCTTCGGGGGGATCCCGAAGCGCCGGTAAGCGATGCAACCACGTTCCTGCAGGCTCTCCTGCGCTAATCCAACATTGGAGACTACCATGAAAATGAAGATGCGTTTCTACGCGTCGGCCTTTGCTGTGCTCGGCGCAATGAGTGCGAATGAACGTGCGGCCGGCCGCTATCTGCGTGATGCCGGCGGTCACGACACCAAATCGGCAAAGGAACTTGCCGATGAGGTCAAGGCGCTGTTCCAGAAGTCGATGGATGAAACCAAGGAGATTGCCGAAAAGGCGCTTGGCGAAGCCAAGAAGAGCGGCGAGATGTCGTCCAGCATCAAGGAGAAGGCCGACGAGGCGCTTCTCAAGATGAATGGCCTCATGGAGCAGGTGGCCGAGTTCGAGCAGAAGCTTGCGCGCAATCGTGGCGATACTGCCGACGCGGAAAAAAGCCTGGGCCAGCAGTTCGTCGAGGATGCCAAGGTCAAGGAGTTCTGCGGCCAAAGCAACCCGCGCGGCCGCGTCGACATGCAGGTCAAGGCCGTCATTACGACCGCCACGACCGATACCGCGGGCGCCATCGGAGCTGCCATTCCTCCGACCAGACTTCCCGGCATCATTGCGCCGCCTGAGCGCCGCATGACCGTTCGCGACCTGCTTACTCCTGGCCGAATGGATGGTGGTGTCCTCGAATATGTGCAGGAAACAGGGTTCACCAATGGTGCTGGCATGGTCGCGGAAGGCGCAGCGAAACCGCAGTCCGATATCAAGTTCGCGCTGAAAAACACATCGGCAAAAGTTATCGCCCATCACTTCAAGGCATCCCGTCAGGCCATGGAGGACTTTGCGCAGCTGGCTTCCTATATTGACGGGCGCGGTCGATACGGGCTTGCGTTCAAGGAGGAGACGCAGCTCCTGAACGGCGATGGCACCGGACAGAACCTGCTCGGCATCATTCCGCAGGCAACGGCGTTTGCGGCACCCATCGCTCTGGCTAATCCGACCAGCATCGACATCATGCGTCTGGCAATGCTGCAGGCAGTCCTGGCGGAATATCCGGCCACCGGTCACGTCATGAACCCTATCGATTGGGCTTGGGTCGAAACGCTCAAGGATACGACTGACCGTTACATCATCGGTAATCCGCAGGGCACCATCACACCGACGCTCTGGGGCCTGCCTGTCGTGCAGACCCAGGCAATGGCGGTCGACAAGTTCCTGACGGGCGCCTTCAAGCTCGGCGCGCAGATCTTTGACCGCTGGATGGCGCGTGTCGAAATCGCCACCGAGAACGAGGACGACTTCATCAAGAACCTGATCACCATGCTGATCGAAGAGCGGCTTGCGCTTGCGGTGTACCGTCCGGAAGCCTTCATCTACGGCGACTTCGGTCGCGTTGCCTAATCTTCGGCTCATAACAGCAGGCGGCGCAATCCGCCTGCTTCATGAACCGAAGGAGAGTAGCATGAGCAAAATCGTGAAATACGACGTTCTTCGCGAACATGAAGGCGATCGCTTCTACAAGCGCGGGGAAACACGCGAGATCCCGGAAAACGATGCACAGCATCTGGTCGCTCTCGGCGTGCTGGCATTGCCCGGCTCGGAGCGGGAACACGCGGTCGCCACCGGAACCACGACTAAGGCGGAAATCTTGGCCGAGATTAACCTGTTCGCGGACCAGGCCTCGCAGGCCCGCGAGGCTATCTCGAAGGAGCTGAAAGAGGCCAGGGAAGCCGCCGACGCCAAACTTGCGGAAATCGGCGTTGAGATCGCCACAGCCCGAGAGCGTGCTGGTGTTGAGCTGACGGAGATCACCGGCCGGGTTGATGCTGCGCGGAAGGATGCTGAGGCCAAGATCAGCGCGCTCACGGCTGATGTGGAAAAGGCAAAAGCCGAGACTGGCGGTAAGACCAAACCGGAGGATCAGCCTTCCAACAAGGCCGAGCAAGCCACTGAGAAAAACAAGTAGGGGCATGCCGTGCGCGTCGTTGTCATCGAACCTCCAACCGAGATTGTCACCGTTGATGAGGCCAAGCAGTACCTAGTGGTCGATCAAGCCATCACTGACGATGACGAGTTGATCAGGTCGTTCATTCTGGCCGCTACGCAGTGGCTTGATGGACCAGCCGGATGGCTGGGGCGTGCTCTCGGCGTTCAGGTGCTAGAATGGCAGCGATGCGACTGGCCGAGCAATCGCGAGCCGCTGCCATTTCCGCCCGAGGTCGAAATCCTGTCGATAAAGTATGTTGATCCGGATGGCGTCGAGCAGACTTGGCCTTTTCCGACTCCGCTATATTTCGACGATCTGCCAGCGGTTCGAGGACACGAGGGCGATGTGAAGATCCGCTATCGGGCAGGCTACGGCAAGCAGGATCCCGACGATCCGACAAAGTGGATCAATACTGTTCCAGAGCCGATCCGGATTGCGGTCAAGATGCTCGCAGCTCAGTGGTACACGGTGCGCGAGCCTGTCGTTACGACGGGGCAGCAGCCTTTCGTTGTGCCTTTTGCCGTCGAAGCGCTGCTGTCGTCTTACAGGGTTTGGTGACCATGGCCCGCGTTCGTTTCACCGCTGACTTCCTGTATCGGCCGACGCCGGCCGTATCGATTCTTTACACCGCCGGCATGGTCGAGGTCGTCAAGCGCGACTGCGCCATTCAGGCAATTTCTGCCGGCAAGGCAGTCAACGCACCGAGAAAGATGGAAGACGATGGGGCAAGCTCGATCAGCGGGTGACCTCTTTTTCCGCATCGCCTTTGACAAGCGCGTAATGATCTCCGATGGAGCCGGCAACAAGCGCGGCGATTGGCAGGAGCAGTTTCAGGCGCGCGCCGGCTATGCGCATTTGCGAGGGGGAGAGGCCGTCATGGCCGATCGTCTGCAAGGCCGGCACTCTCAGGTCGTTTTCGTGCGATCGTCCAGCCTTGCGCGTGAAGTGACGACCGATTGGCGCCTGCGCGATGTTCGGACGGGTGTCGCATTCAATATCCGCGATGTCACGCCGAGCGATGATCGTTTGTGGCTTGATTTTCTCTGTCAGAGCGGCGTGGCGCAGTAGTCATGTTCAAAGCAAAGGTTTTTGGTCGCGCCGAATTGACGGCGAGGCTTGCCGCGCTCGTGCCGGAGGCGGAAAAGCAGGCCGAAAAGGCGAAACTTGAGGTGGCGCAGGAGGCCGCAAGGCTGATCGCGGCGCGCGCACCGGTCGATACCGGGGAATACCGCAACGAGATCGTCGGCGGCTATCAGCGCGATCATAACGCCAAAAGCACGCTTTCCACGCAGAAATCGAAAGATCCGGACGCAACAGGCGTCTTCGGTCCTCTTATCTGGCGGTTTCTGGAATTCGGCTCTCGCGCCCACATGATCAAGGCCAGGCCAGGCGAAAAGCTGGCCTTCAAGACGGCGGAAGGCGAGAGCGTTTTTACGCGCAGTGTCAGGCACCCCGGCACACCAGCGCAACCGCATATCTTCCCGACATGGCGCGCCTATAAGCCAAAGGCAAAGCGCAAGATCGCCAATGCCATCAATAAGGCGGTCAGGGCCGCCCGTAAGAAGGGTTGACATGTCTTCATCGGATTTCGAGCTGCAGAAGGCAGTCTATTCCTGCCTGACGCAATATGCCGCCCTGACTGCGCTTGTCGGCGATGCTGTCTACGACAGTGTTCCGGACGACGCGACCTTTCCTCGCGTCACGCTCGGCGAATCCGATTTTCAGCGTGGCGATATCGGCTGCATTGCCGGCGGTACGGCTTATCTGACCCTGCATGCATGGTCCGTAGAGCCTGGCTCTACCGAGGTCAAACGGGTGGCCGGCGCCGTGGAAGATGCGCTGCATCAGAAGCCTTTGACACTTTCAAATCATCGCGTGGTGACGGTCGACCACCGCTATACCCAAACCATGCGCGATGCTGACGGCCTGACGAGCCATGCCGTCATCAACTTTGCGGTAATCCTCGAAAAAGCCAGCTCATAGGAGTAGCACCATGGCAGACGGACAGCAGACAGGCCGCCTCCTGTTGATTCAGATCGGAGACGGGGCCTCTCCTGAAACATTCGCGAACCTTTGCGGCTTGACGACCCGCAATTTCAATCTCTCGGCCAATGAAGTCGATACGACCATTCCCGATTGCGTCAATCCCGGTGATACGCCGCAGAAAACCTCTGACGCGGGCATCTTGAGCCGAACCTTTACCGGTCAAGGAAAATACGTGAAAGGCGCTAGCACCACGGCCTTCATGAACCACGTCATCAACGGCGAAAAGTTCAATGCCACCGTCATTGCGCCGGGCCTTGGTTCCTTCGTTGGACCTTGGATCGTCACGAATTTCGAGCTTGGCGGCGAAATGGAAGGCACTATGACCTTTAATGGTACGTGGACAGCCGCCGGCAAGCTCGCCTTCACGGCCGAGGTGTAATCCATGGATAAAAGGGATTTCCCATATGAGGTGAACGGCGCACGGGGCGAAGTCGCCCTGTGGGTCGGCAAGGTTCCCCTCGTCATCGCGGCCGAAATGCACGGCCTTTCCGCCGTCTCGACGCATCTTGAATGCAAATCGCTCGCCGATTTGTTCGTGAGGCTGACGGGGACAGAAGTCGCGGCTACAGAAGCTGCAATCCTTCATCTGACGGTAAAGGACAAAGGCGATCGCAAGGCAGCGCTTGGGGCAGTCCGCCTGAAGGATTTTAAGGCTTGCGCCATCGCTTTCGCGGCAGCTCTTGCTCATCATTTCGATGGTGATGAGGGAAACGACGAGACCGCCAAGGAAACGAGCAGCGCGACAAACTAGTCGCGCCATTTCCTTGGCGGGAGTGGATGCGTACCGCCTTCGGCGTGCTCGGCTGGAAGCCGGCAGACTTTTGGAGCAGCACTCTGACTGAATTCTTCGATGCCATTGCCGGATGGAACGAGGCAAATGGAGCTGATCAGCAAGCGAACGGGCCGACGAACGATCAGTTAGACGCTCTGGTCGCCAGATACGGTAAAGCTACGCATCCTTAAATATATCTGTGAGAGACCTCTCCTGAAGCTCCTGCTTCTCAAACGGATATAAAATTCCGCCTCTGATACAGAGGCCTATGTCGTGCGCAAGATTGGGCGCGACATCGCTTGCCGCCACGATCGAGTTTGATTGGTGCGCTACAAGCAATTCTCCAACTCTGGCTCGGCACCCGTCCCGCGCGAGTTCGGTTGTACGCCTTCGATCTCTTTGAGCATTTGCGCCTTCCAGCTTCTTTGCAAATGCTTCCGTGCGGCCTTCTTGAGCTGAACTCTCATGAAAATCGCGCAATCCGAAATAGCCGCAGGTGGCAATGATCGCAAAGCACGTCACCGCGATCAATGCTTTCAGCGCAGCGTCCATCAATTCCTCCCAGCATCGGTTCTGTAGAAATGTCCGACCAAACTGACGATCTGATTATCAGTATCAGCACGGATCTTGCAACCGTGCGGCGATCGCTCGACCGCCTTGTGGGTGATGTTGGCTCGGCGACGAACGCGATTGTCCGCAAATTTGATGGTGTGGGCAGCAGCATCAATAAATCGATGACCACCGCCCTGCAGTCGCGAATCAACGACATGGTTGGTATCGGCCAACAGGGCGTCAAGCAGTGGAATGGCTTGCTCGCCGATCAGGGGCGGCAAGTCGATGCGCTAAGGGCGAAATATAATCCGCTCTATGCCACCATCTCGCAATATAAAGCTGTGGTGGGCGAGATTAAGACAGCCCATAATCTCGGCGCGATTTCCGCCGATGAAATGACGGCGGCGATCCAGCGCGAACGGCAGGCGGCTCTTGCCAGCATTGATGCGATCAAAAGACGCAACAGTGCGATCACCGCGACAATCACCACTTCGGGTGGCGTCGGCAAGGCGAACTCGTTTCAGACCGCCAACATTGCCGCGCAGTTCCAGGATGTAGCCGTTACGGCGGCGATGGGTATGAACCCGCTGCAGATTGCCCTGCAGCAAGGCACTCAGTTATCGTCTGTGTTGTCGACAATGGGCAGCGGCCGCCAGATCGTGGGCGGCCTTGCTGCTGCCTTCACCTCATTGGTGAGCCCGGTCTCCCTCGCAACGATAGGTTTGACCGCGGCTGGTGCGGCGGCAATCCAATATTTCATGTCTGTCGCTGGCAACGGGGAAAAGTCGCAAGAGGCGCTTGAGAAAGAGGCCGAACTTATTCAGCGAGTAGCCGAAAAATGGGGCGACGCACTGCCGCAATTGAAGCGGTACGCTGACGAACGCCAACGGCTCAAAGACAGCGAGGACATCACGGGGGCCGCTGCCTCTGAAGCGGATTCGCAGTGGAGCGACTTGCGTAAGACGACCGGCGATCTGAAAGTCAACTTCACTGACATCGTATCATTGCTGCAGCTGGCTGGCGCTGAGGCCGGAAGCATTGATGCCCTACAGCGTTCGTTTAATGAGCTGACCAAAGGGATAGATGACGGCTCTGCAAAAGCAGAGAATGCGAAGACGGTCCAAGCAGAATTGATTGATTTCGCGAATGCGACTGGCATTCCCGCGATCAAAGATTTTGCCAATCAGTTCGGTGGCCTTGCCGCGCAGATCGAAACAGCATCGCGAACAGCGGCTGGCTTTCGTGAGGAGGCGGCGGCACTGACTGAAATCGTCAAAAACCTGCCGCCTCTGGGCTCGCTAAACCCGATGATATCGGGTGACGGTCGCATTATCACCGACGCGAATGAACAGCAGACTTACAACGCAGAGCAATACGAAAACCAAGATCCCAGAATTCTTAGCAATGGCGTCTACATTCCGGTTCCGACGCCTGAAAAGCGGCCGAATATTGAATTGGAAGGTCTGCCAGGCGAGCGTTTCGGCCGGACACGAGCGCCACGCGCACCGCAGAAGACGGCCGATGATCGCTTTCGCGAGGATCTGCAGTCGATCAAGGATCGCTCTCAGGCGCTTCAGGAAGAAATCGGCCTTGTCGGGAAATCCTTCGAGGAGCAGATGAAGCGCCGTACGGCGCTCGATCTTGAGCAGCGCGCTTTAAAGGATCTCCGTGAGGAGGCTCGCAGGAAGGGTCAGACCGATCTCGACGATATAAAGTTATCGTCCGACAAGGTGGCCGAAATCGACAAGCAGTCGGCGGCTTACGCTGCTCAGGCGGAGGCGCTTCGCAAAGTGCAGGAGGCGCAGGAGCGGTCGCAGCAGGCGGCGGATGAGTTCTACCAGACCTTCAAGAGCGATACGATCGATGCGATTACCGGCGCCAAGAGCTTCGGTGAGGTTTTGAGCGATATCGGGAAGAAACTAGGGGACATGTTTTTGAACCAAGCTTTCGACGCGCTGTTCAAACCTGCGACAAGTAATTCCTCTGGCGGTGCCTTCGGCAACATCTTTTCGTCGATCGGCAAGTGGTTCACATTCGCCGATGGCGGTATCGCCGCCAATGGCCGGCCGCTGAAGCGTTTCGCCAGCGGCGGCGTGTCGAGCAGCGCCGCCATCTTTGGTGAAACTGGCTGGCCGGAAGCAGCGGTTCCGTTGCCGGATGGTCGCACCATTCCCGTTAGCCTGCGCATGCCGAAGATTGCGCCCCGCGCGGCCAATGACAGCTATCAGATCACCTACGCTCCCGTAATCGACAATCGCGGTGCGGATGCCGCCGCCGTCGCCCGCCTGCAGCAGCAGATGGACAGGGATCGTCAGGAGTTTTCCTCGCGCGTCATCAATACCGTGCGTGTCGCCAAGAAGACGCGCCAGCAGGGCATTTGATCTATGCTGTCATTTCCTTTGGACTTTCTGGCCTCGTTCCCCGGATGGACGACGGAGTTTCAGCCGCAGTGGCGCCAGGAGCAAAGCCGGTCCGCCAATGGCAAAACCTATGTCAAGGATCTCGGCTCGCCCCTTTGGGTTGGCACATGGCAGACCCGTAGCCTGACCGCCAACGAATTGGATGAATGGCGTGCTCGCCTCGATGCGCTCGAAAATGGCGCCGCAACCTTCGTCGGATATCCGCTGAGCCGCTGCTACCCGATCGCCTATCCCAACGGCTCCTGGCCGACCGGTGGCGCCTTTTCGGGCGTATGCCAGCTCAACAGCCTATCGGGCGGCCGCATCGTTTCCCTGAAGGGATTGCCGGCCGCCTATAAGGTCAGCGTCGGCGATCTCCTGCAGATCGGCACGGCGGATCTGCATCGCGTCATGGAAGTGGCGACGGCGAGCGGTGGCGGGGTGACCGGGCAATTCGAGGTGCGCCCCTATCTCTGGCCGACCGCGCTTGTGAATGCCTCCGTTCGCCTCGTGCGGCCGAGCTGCATCATGAACATCGTGCCGGACTCGATCACCTCGACGAGTGATCTGCAGACCGGTCGCGGCTCAATCACCTTCAAAGGCATGGAGGCGCGCTGATGCGAAACATATCAGCCAACAATTATGCCGCCCTGCAGGCGCGGCGCCTGGTCGCGCGCGACTTCCTCTGGATCAAGGCGAGGACGCTCGATACCGGCGCACCGTTCGAATATGGCTTCTGGTCGGATCTCGGTAACGTCGCCGCTCAGGTCCTGAACCCGAACACAGGATTGCCGGAAACGCGCAATTTCGAGGGCAGCGGCTCGCTGATCCAGATCAGCGATATTCCGCTGGTGTCGAACCTCTCGATCCAGAATGTCACTATTACCATGTCGCAGCTCGACGAGGCGGTTGCTAATATCGTCCGCGGCTATGACATGAAGCAGGCCGGCGTCGAAGTCTATCGCGGCATGTTCGATCCGATTACGCGGCAGATGGTCGATCCGGCCTTTTCGCGCTTCATCGGCTACGTCGACGATCTCGATATCGTCACCCCGAAAGAGGGTGACGCCGGCTCGATCACGCTGACCTGTGCGCCGAACACACAGGAGACGACGCGCAGCAACCCGGATACCCGCTCGCATGACAGCCAGATCCTGCGCAACGCGACGGATGATTTCTTTCGCGATGCCACGACGGTCGGCGATTGGGAATTCTTCTGGGGCCGGAAAACCGGCAAGATCGACACGGCCGGCGCGCAGCGCATCAGCTCCAATGTGCAGGCGGCGAACCGATGATCCGCCATGCGGTCGAAGCCGACAAGATGCGCGTGCTCACCATGTGTAAGGCCTTCCATGCCGCATCCGGAATTGCATTGCCGTTCTCCGCCGCCATGGCTGATGGGTTGTTTCGCGCATCGCTCGCCGATGACGACCGTCTTTGCCTCATCCTCGAGGAGACTGGCGTGGCGCGCGGTGTCCTGGCCGCTATCGCCGCTCCGCATCATCTAGCGCCGGTCAGGGTCGCCTCGGAACTGGTCTGGTGGATCGATCCCGCCTGGCGCGGCCGGTCGGCGCTGAAAATGCTCTCCGCCTATGAGGCGTGGGCCAAGGAACGCGGGTGCGCCTATATCTCGATGGTTGGCCTCGGCCGCTATCCGGCGCCCGCCGAGCTTTACGAACGACAGGGCTATGAGCCCGTCGAAATGCACTTTCTGAAATCTCTCTAATTTTCCGGTTTCAATATGGCTGTCTTTACTGCTGCGGCGCTGACTGGCGTCCTCGGTTCGAGCTTCCTTGCGTCGGTCTCCGCCTTTGCGCTCAATGCTGCAGTCGGGATCGGCGTATCCATGCTTGCCCAGCAGCTCACCAAGCCCGCCGATACCCATGCCATCAATGGCGTGCAAGGCAAGCTGCAGGCTGGCGGCGATGTCGGCCGTTCCATTATTCTCGGCCGCCGCTGCACGGCCGGTTCGCTGGTCTATGCGAACACCTGGGGCCAGGCGGGCAAGACGCCGAACGCCTATTTCACGCAGGTTATCGCGCTGACTGATATTCCGAGTGGCGCCATTCCCGCAGTTTGGGTGAATGGCGCGCCGGTCACCGTCGATACCAGCGATACAAGCTATGGCGATTGGGGCTTTCCGGTTGTCGAGTACAATACCGGCAACAACAACCATATGTGGATCAAGTTCTACGACGGCACGCAGACTGTCGCAGATCCATTTCTGGTCAACACGGTTTCCAGCAGCAACAGGCCTTATGCGGCAACGCGCGTCGGGCGCGGTGTTGCCTATGCCATCGTAACATCGCAGGCGGATGATGAGCTGTTTACCGGCTTTCCGACCTTCCGCTTCGAGGTGCAGGGTGCGAAGCTCTATGACGTGTCGCGCGACAGCACGGCCGGCGGTGTTGGCCCGCATCGCTGGAATGATCCTTCGACATGGGGTGGCGACGGAGACGATCTGCCGGTCGTGCAGATCTACAATATCCTGCGCGGCATCACCTACGGCGGCACATGGGTCTACGGCCTGCAGAGCCTGACGGCCGCACGCCTTCCGGCCGCAGACTGGATCGGCCAGATCAACAAGTGCCGCGCCGGCATCGATGGACCGAGTGGGATCGAGGCGACCTATCTGACCAGCTCGGAGGTGCAGGTCGCAACAGAGATCGGCAAGACGATCGACAGGCTCTTGACCGGCTGCCATGGGCGATTGATCGAGGCGGGTGGCGTCTACAAGGTGCGCGTCGGCGAGCCTGGCGCGGCTGTCTTCGCCTTCTCCGACGACGATATTCTTTCGACGGACGATCAGAGTTTCAAGCCGTTCCTTGGGCTGGCCGACAGCATCAACGGCGTGTCGGCGACCTATCCGGAACCGAACGAGGCATGGAACACCAAGACCGCGCCTCCGCTCTACAACGCCGCCTATGAGGCGCGCGATGGCGGCCGGCGCTTGATGACCGATCTGCAGCTGGACATGGTTTACCGGTCCAGCCAGGTGCAGCGCATCATGAAATCGGCGCTGGCCGAAGCGCGTCGCGAGCGCCGGCACACGATCTCCCTGCCGCCTTCTGCCGAAGTGCTGGAGCCCGGCGATATCGTGGCGTGGACCTCAAACCGCAACGGCTATGTCGCCAAGCTCTTCCGCGTCGACGGCGTGACGGATTCGGCTGATCTCGACGTCACGATCGACATTACCGAAGTCGATCCTTCGGATTATGATTGGGATCAGGACCATGATTACAAGCCGCCGGTATTCGCGCCGCTTGGGCCTGTCATGCCGCCCGCCCAGCCGATGTATGGCTGGCAGGTCGAGCCTGCGACGATCAACGACAGTTCTGGCGTGCCTTGGCGCCCGTCGATCAAGATCAGCTGCGCGCCGGATCAGGATGATGTTGTGCGCGTTTGGGTGCAGGTTCGCAACGCAGCGACCGGCGCCAATGTCTTCGATAGCGATTCGACGCGCTATGAAGCGCCGTATAGCTGGATCATCAACGCCAACTTCGAACCGAACACCGATTTCGAGGCACGCGGACGCTTCATCCCTGCCGGCAACCGTGTGACCGAGTGGTCCGAATGGTTGCCGGTGAGGACGCCGAATGTTCTAATCACCGATCTGATCGTTGATCTGCAGCATGTGAAGAACGACATTCTCGACCGCTTCAAGGGGCTGCAGCAAGAGCTGCTGGACGTGCGGCCGCTGGTCGAGCAGCTGATGATCAATACGCAGCTGTCGGATGCGGTTCTGGATAGCGCGCATCGCAGTCTCGTCGCGTCGGTGGGCCAGAGCAACGCAACGTTCTCGGAAAATATTCAGGTCGTAGCTGACGCGGCCAATGCGGCGGTCAGTCAGGTCACGACGCTCACGGCGACCGTCGCCGACAATAAGGCGGAGGTTGATGTCGAGCTTGCCGCCGTCTCCGGCGTCGCCAATGCAGCGGCCGCGCAGGCGACAGCGCTTTCCGCGACGGTTGGCGATCTCTCAGCTCAAGGCTTGGTGAAGTTCTCGGTCGCTGCCGATCAGACCGGCGTCAACGCTCGCTTCTCGATCGCGCTGCGCACCTCGATCGCGAATGCCTATGTCGAAAGTGGCATGTTCCTTGAAATCTACACTGTCGGCGGTGTGCAGAAATCGCGTTTCTCGGTGCTGGCGGGTCAGTTCAGCGTTCTCAATCCGGACGATATTGGGACGTCGTATCTGCCGCTGGTTTTCCAGGGTGGCGTGCTCAAGCTGCAGGGCGTCAAGGTCGAGTGGGCCGATATCGTCAATGCGACGATCCAGTGGGCGCAGATTCAGAATGTGTCTATCTCAAGCGCGCAAATTCAGGACGGCGCGATTACGAATGCCAAGATCGGCAACCTCACCGTCAAGACTTCCAATCTCGACTTCAACCAGATCACCGATACCACGACACAGACGAGAACTGGCACCACCCCTCCAGGCAACGAAAGTGTGGTCGGCGCGCCGTGGGTCATCACCAATCCGAACCCGAACCCGGTTCTAACCTCCTACTTTTTCCAGTTCACGGTGCAGGGCGCGGGGAGCGGCGGATCGATCCGCGTGCGGCTTGTCAACGATACCACTGGCGCGGAACTCGCTGGCCTGACCATCAACGTTCCAGCGGCCGGAAGCAGCTCTACGCAGAGCGTCCAGGGAATGATGATCGAGCCAAGACCGGGTGCGCAGGGCAATTATCAATACTCAATTCGCGGCCAGGCTAACGCTCAGAATATCACCGCGACGATCACTCAGCTCTGGTGGAAGAGATAAGGGCAAATATTCATGGCGAACTATACGACGGGTACTATTACCCTCACCAACGGATCGAAGACGGTGAACGGCACGGGCACGGCCTGGCAGACCGCGCTGATCGTCGGCGGCATCATCTATCCCGAAGCAGCCGGCAATCCCATGCCGTTCTCGGCCGTCACCAGCGACACGCAGATCACTGCTGATGTGGCTTGGAAAGGGGTGAGTGGCACCTATTCCTATGCCCTGGCTCCTGATACGGCCTATGATCGCCAGGTGCTCGCCAATTCGAGCGCGTTAGCGACGATCCTGCAGCAACTGAAGGCGACCGCCATAGCTGCAATTTCCGCGCTTACGCCGGCCGTCGACAAGTTCGCGTATTTCACAGGCCCCAGCACGGCCGCACTGGCGACCATTACGAGCTTTGCCCGCTCTCTCCTGGATGATGCCGACGCAGCAACAGCCCGTGCGACACTGAAGGCTGCTAGAACGGACGGTGCGAACACGTTCACGGACGGACAGCAGATCTCCGCCAGCACTGCGACAACAGTCTTCGGTTACCAGTATTGGCAACCGACAGACTACGGAACGGGCAAGCCGCGTGTCCAGTTGACCAAGGAAGCGACGGCAGCGCTGTGGACCCTAGGGCTTTGGGACGGCACGAATGCGAACGGCACACTGCAGCTGAGCGCTGGGTTGTTTGCGGTATTGGGCAATTTCAGTGTCGGCGGCACTGTCTCGTTTACAAACGCACTCCCCATCGCCTCTGGCGGCAGCGGCCAGAAAACCGCCGCAGCGGCCCTTGCTGCGTTTGGTGGCATCGCTAAGGCCGGCGACAGTGTGACTGGACCCTTGGATTTTGTGGCGAGCGCAAATAGTTGGCACCAGAGAGCTGCAAATCCCATTACTCTCGCGGCGAATGGCGGCAACCTCGCCATTCAAAACGGCGCTGGTCTCCTCTTGATTGGCGAAGACCTGAGCGCAGGCGGCTCGGCACTATTCTTGTTGAGTCAGACCACTGCCGTGAAAATCGCCGATCCGGGCGGCTATTATTCTACGACCATTGGCCAAGCTGGCACCATCAACGTCGGCTATCTCTCCGGCACAGGGATGATCATCAATAACGGTCGAACCTCCGCCATCACCGTTAAAACCATCATGTCTCAATCGAGGTCAGTAATATGACGATACAGGCATCTGATTTTGAGCAGGTCCAATCGGATCCATGGCCGGAGTGGGTCAATGCGGACGGATGGCGCTTGTGCGGGCGTCCAGGTCAGTCTCTCGACGAACTGGTAACTGAGATCAACCAGGCTCCGGCTCCGCCTGTAGAAACGCCGGAGCTTGTCCCTGAGATCATCAGCGATCGCCAGTTTTTCCAGCAGCTCGCCATCGCGGGCATGATCACCGACGTGGAAGCGCTTGCCGCCGTCAGGACCGGAGATATCCCGACCGCGATGGAAACCTTCATCGACAGCCTGGCGGAAGGAGATCAATTCTCGGCCCGCATGGTGCTGTGCGGTGCCACGCAGTTCTCCCGCAATCATCCGCTTGTCGAGCAGTTCGGCGCCGCCAATGGCATGACGGATGATCAGATCGACGCTCTCTGGATCGCAGCTGCGAAGCTCTGATCTAGAACCCAATCTAAGCGGCTTGCCGGCAATCCGGCGCCAGATTTCCAACTAGAAAGGTCTCATTATGGATCGCGCGAAATTCTTCGCGGCGGTGCGCACGTCGATGTTTGGCGGGCGCCTGTCGGATGCACAGTTTAATGGCATCGAAGCCATTCTGGCGGATTGGGCGCCAAAGCCCTTCGATACCAGATGGCTCGCCTACATGCTGGCGACAACCTATCACGAGACCGGCGCAACTATGTGCACCGTTTCGGAAAACCTGAACTATTCGGCGCAGGGGCTGCTCGCGACCTTTCCGAAATACTTCAATTCCGCTCAGGCTACCGCCTATGCCCGCAAGCCGGAGAAGATCGCAAACCGCGTCTATGCCGACCGTATGGGTAATGGTGACGCGGCGAGCGGCGACGGATGGCGCTATCGCGGTCGCGGCCTGGTGCAGATCACCGGGCGGGACAACTACGCCAAGTACGGTATTGCCGATGATCCGGATAAGGCGCTCGATGCGATGAAGGCGGTCGAAATCCTGTACGACGGCATGATCAATGGCCGCTTCACCGGCAAGAAGCTGGCGGACTTCTTCACTGCCACGGCGAGCGACTGGACCGGCGCCCGCAAGATCATCAACGGTACCGATCGCGCTGCCGATATTGCCCTCTACGCCAAGAAGTTCCTGGCTGCGATCGAGGCGGCTCGCTGATGGCCCGGAAGAAACATGGCGAGCCCGCGTGGATGTGGCGGCGGGTGATCATCTTTCCCATCGTCTGCTGGGCCTGCTACCAGCTGCACCTGCTCATCAATGCGCCAGACACGCGCGTCAATGAGACGATCGCCTACGGCTGGATCATGCTGATCGCCATCCTCGTCCTTGGCTATACAGGCTTCGCCACCGTGCAGGATGTCATCGCCATCTGGCGCACCGGCCGGGCGCTTCCTTACCGCGATGACAGCGACGCGCCGGCCGATCCGCTGGATACGGAGGTGAAATAATGTTTTCGGTCCTGACTAAACTGTTGGGCGGCAGCAGTCTTGCCGCCTACGTCGTCGCCGGCCTGCTCGCGGCTGGCGCTCTCGGTTCGGTCTATTGGTACATCGACCATCGCGGCTATGCGAGGGCGGAAGCCTATTACGAGGCCAAGATCGCTGCCACGAGAGCAGCGGCGGCGACCGCCAGCCTGCGCGAGATCGAGCGCCAGGACGCGGCCAATAATGCCGCCAAGCAAGCCGAAGCCAGAAGCATTGCCGAGATGCAGGCGGCCAGCCGATCCCTTGAAAACCGAACTATGGAGCTGCAGCGTGAAGCAGATCAAGATCCTGCTGCTGGCGTGCCTGCCCTTGGCGCTGCCAGCGTGCGCCGTATTAACGAAGTCCGATAGCCTGGTTGTGCCGCCGTCAGCGCCGAAGCTGGCGGCTCCCGACTCGGCGCTGACGAAGGATTGTCCCGATCCCGTCGATATCGGCTCTCAGCCGCTCTCGCAGGGGCAGACGGAAAAATTCTGGATACTGGACCGCAAGGCGCTGAAGAACTGCGGTCGCGAGAAACGCGCTTTACGCGACTTCTACGCCGACCGCGATAGCCGGCTGGACGGTCGGAAATGATGCCGGCTCGGGTCAGTCTTATCCTCTTCTTTCTTTCAGCCGGCGCCTTCCTTTGTATGGTCGGCTGTGGCCTGCTCTCACTCATGCCATGAAAGTCCAGCCCGAATGCCGACACAGAGCGATCTACTGCACGAAATCATGCGCACTCTCGGCCGCATGGAAGAGGGGCTTGACCGTATTCGGGAGGATTTTCAGGAAGAGAAGGAGAGCGCGCACGAGAGCCGCGCTGTCATCCATCGGCGTCTCGATGATCATGCGAAACAGATGGCAAAGACCGACGAGACGATTGCCATCGCAGGACAGGTTGATGCGCAGATCCGAAACGAGGTGATCGCCCTTAAGGAAACGGTGGCGAAAAATCACAAAGAAGTCGAGCCGGCACTTTCGGAGTGGCGGCGCATCAAGCTTCTCGGAACAGGTGTTGGCGCTCTCCTCATTCTGTTCGGGATCTCTGTTGGATCACTCATCGTCTGGGCCAGCGACACGGCTTCGGCGATCGTGCGGCATTGGCTGAAGCTGTGAGGCTGGCGCGATATGTTCGCAATAGTGCTTGAAAATAGAAAGGGCGCCCCGCGTAGTGAAGCGGCGGTTTCATCGCTCATGTCAGTTCAATTCCTCTTTCGGGGCCTTATCCATCGCGCCCAGCAAGGAATCCGAGAAATACTCCAACGTCTTCAGCGCATCAGCGAATCGTTGCGCGTCAGGTGTGCCGAGAGCGCGCATCCCGTTGTCGCGAAGGTCACGCCCTACCTGCTGTATCACGGCGCTGGTAAAGCCGCGCACATCCGCCGTTGTCGACCCCATCCTGCCAAGCAGATGCGCAATGAGAAAATCATGCATCAGGCAGCGCGCATCTAGCTCTATGATCGTCTGTTCCAGCTTCTTGACGCGGCTCTCGATCATTTTTCTTCTCCCATAGTTTTCCTCGCGGGCAGTAGAATCAGCTCATCGTCTGGCAACGGCCGCTGAAGCGCCTTCGCTTCCGCCCACGGCGCTGTTAGCCAGGTTTCGACCTCATCCTGATTACGAAGAATGACGGGCATCGCCTTCTGATGGATAGGCGCAACGACCCCGTTCGGTTCTGTGGTCAGGAAGCCATAGAGGTCGACCGTGATCTCTCCCTCCTTGATCTTTCGGACGGAATTCCATTGCGGCACCCATAGGCCTGCGAAGAACATCAGCGGCTCGTCCGCGCCGCCTGCAAACCAGGCATTCGGCGTTCTGCCACCTTCGATCTTGCTGGCCGGGTCCGGCTCGGCAAATCTCGTGAAGGGCACGACGCAGCGGTTTTCCACGCCAAGCCACTTCGCCCAATGCTTGCTCGAGGTGTTGCGGACGTTCGTTGTTCCGCCATCCGGCTCCATCCTCAGCAATTCATCGAAGTTCACTTCCTTGCCTTTGGCGCGGAGCTTGTCGGCTCGCTTGGTCGCATTGTCGAAAATTGCTTTCTGCGACGACGGCAAGCCCCACCGGACCTTCGCCAGCTCTCGGCCGGCCGGCGTGTTCCGCACAATCGGTCCCATCTGATCGGGATAGAGATCGAGCTCCGGCTCAAGGTTGCCGATACTGTCGATCAGCGCACGGCTGATCTGCCGGATCGCTTCCTGGTTGGTCGTGACATTATAAAGGTTGCACATGTTCGTTTCCCCCTAATCCCGTGGCGGCGAGCGGACGATGATCTTTGCCATGCCTTTGGTGCCGCACTTCTTGCAGACAAGTTTCGTGACGGCATCGGCGATCGAGGCATCCTTCCCCAAGGATCGCTCAAGCCGTTCTCGATCGAGCTGGCTCTTTCGTCCGCAATTGCAGTGCACGTAGAGCCTATGCCATCGGCTCAAATCCGAAAAGCGAAGGTCCTCATCTTTCCGCTCATTGGGATTGATGTAACCCAACCTCTTCGCCCACTCGTCAGGCGAATAGTGATAGTGAAGCCTGCAGCGGTCATAGTAGTTATTCTCCGTGCGCTGGCATCCGAAAGACTTCGCGAGCGGCATGAGGATGGAAGGCAGTTCTGCCTCTCCGAACTCCGCAAGCAGGGCGTCTCCATCAAGGTTCTTCAGCAGTTCGCAGTCTTCGCAAATGACAGCGAGCTTGGCTCCCTTGTAATCCGCGAGCCTGGTACGCGCTGACATCGGTCTATTCCGGTTCGTAGGCTGGCCTGAAGCCTCTGGTAAAGCCGTGGCACATGGCTGCTTCCGTCAAGGCCAGCTGAGCGCGGACGAACTGCAGCATATCCAGTGCGGCAGCGATCGTCGCGCGAGCATCGCCATCATAAAGGGCAAGCGCCGCATCGATAGGATCAAGTTCAGGTGCTTCAACGGCGATCGGCTGGGCAGTCATGGTCACACGTCCTCATTCCGGCGTATCGCTACGGCGGCTCAACATTGAAAATATCGGTCTATCTCAGGCGGCGTTCAGGTCAGCGATTTCGCCGTGCTTCGCAAGCAGGCGGGGAGACGACATGTCGCCGGTCTCCTCGTCGACCATGACCGCATACGCGGCAACGCCAACAAATCGGGAAGCCATGGAAGCCGCGATCTTCTCTGCAGATGGCACGCTCGACGCCTGACGCATCTCGCCGGGCACAAGGTTTCCACGGTTCTTGCGATACGGCAGGATAATGAATTTCTCGGCGGTGCTCATGCTGTCTTCCTCAATTTGTTCTATAAATGTTCTCATTTTGGGGAAGAGTCAATACATCTTATCCGGAGCGTCAGTACTGCCAGGTTGCTGTGGACGCGCCCTTGTTACACAGCTTTATATGCAAAGACGGTAGAGATGGTGACGAAAACATTGCAATCGTCGCGATTAATTCATAAATCTGCCTGGGCTATTGCTGGCGAGGGGGATTGATTTGGGCTGGGCTTGCGCGAGGCTGTCCGCCCAGCCAAAATCTCTTTCCGGGTATTGATTCACTTGTTGTCAAGAATTAAGTTTTAACTTAATGGTGCAGCTGAGCGCAGTATGGAAGATCTGATCGAAGTGTGCGTCGGCAAACGCTATAGAGTTATGATGACGCCGCAGGTTGCTAAGAAGTTCGAAAAGTCAGATGCGCGCCAACGTGCCCGTTGTAAGATGTGGATGATGCGGTTCGCCGAAGACGGCGATGAATATCTCGATGATGAAAAATTCAAATTCGAGGGCCGCTTCTCCACCGGGCAGAAAGCGGGAACAAAGGTCGCGATTTCTGCATTCAAGGCGTGGCAGCTTCGTGTCTACGGAGGGCTTGCAGCCGAAGGGTTGTTCATCGCAACGGAAATCGACACTGCGAAAAAACAAAATGCCGCCGATCGGGCGACGCTTGAGGCTGCGGCACGCAAGTTGGCAATGTATATGTAACAGGAGGGCAATGTGAATTTTGGTCCCGCTGATGAAAATGAAGCAGTGATCTTCGCCATCGAAGAGCTTCGCGCCAACATCCAGTACGACATCTTGCGTGCGATGAAGGACGCAAATGTCTCCAAGGCAGAGTTGTCTCGACGGCTGAAAGTCAGTGCTGCTTGGGTTTCCCAGATTCTGGGCGATGATGCAAACCTGACGATTGAGACGATTGCGCGCATTTATTGCGCGCTCGGCAAGCGTTGCGAATGGCAAAGCATCCCCACCAAGGAGCAAGGTTACCGCCAAGCCCCTAGGAGTAATTCTGCGCCATCGACTAAGGATGCCGGGTGGATTGCGGCTGTCGAGATTTCGGCAGAATCACATTTTGTTGATGTAGAGGTTGCCGTCGTGGGTACGACGGCAACCACCACCAATATGCTCATGCAGCTGATCGAGAAGCGATCGCGGAAAATTACACCAATGGTTGTGAACGACAATCTCTCGGAAAAGCTCTACGAGCAAGCAGCGGTAGCATGAGTGAAGTCAGTATTTCAAAGGGTGAGCCTGAGATTGCGAAGGCTGAGGCCCTTGAGGCATACAACCAGATTGTGGAGCATGCCGATCTCCTTGACATCCGACTAATGGATCTCAAGTTTTCCGTTAAACCCGAGTATTTTGCCGCCTTGCGGGAAGATGAGGAAGGCGGAAGACCGCTATCTCGTTCATTTGATGGCGAGCTGACAGCTGTCAACTATGATCCGGAGTCCAAAACATTGGGAGGGCATTTCTCCTGGTCAACCAATGTTGCAGTTTCCAAAAAGAAGCTTCTCAAAGTCGACGCTCAGTATTTCGTTGTCTATCGAAGCGTTCCAGAGGTGGAAAAGGTTCATCTAGAGGCTTACTTAAAGAGGGTCGGACGATTTGCGTCTTATCCATATTTTCGCGGCTTGGTTGCGCATCTCTCGTGGGAATCAAAAGCCGAATTGCCGGTTATGCCGGTAATCAAGAGTTCGCCCTCTCGCGGGTAACTTTCGGAAATTAATCCGCTCACGGCGTCACAAAATTGCTACCGTGAGCTCGAAGCGTCTTCAAGCAGTGTCTATTCGTCGTCGATAAGTAAGCTTCGCGGCTGACTTTATCGCGTCACGCGGATCACCTCGGCATTTTGCGTTACAATGAGCTATGATCTAGCCGGCGTCTCCCCCTTGTGATGTAACCTTCGCTTCGATTGTAAGTTTGAGGGCGGTGAATCTGCGTGACCAATCGGCCGCGCGGACGCCCGCGCGTTTCGAGAATGGCTTGGACGCACTACTCAAATCTGGCACTCCATGTTTTACACCCCGATTGATACTAAACGGCTTTTTCTCGCGCGAACGGCTGAGTTTTACAGCTAAGTGCTTGGACTATAGGCCTTAAGTCGAGCTTCCCAAGCTGAATACGAGGGTTCGATTCCCTTCACCCGCTCCATTTTCCTCACAGTTGACCGCCCGCGTCTCCCTTTTGGGGTGATTGTTTCGCTGTGTAGGTAGCGAGCACCTTGGCTTGGGGCAGCAGTTTCCCGGATGCGTCCGACAGCCAGGTATCGTAGCGATAGAACATCATCGGCCCGATTGAAATCTGGGTGCGAAGCCTGTCGAGCGTATCGAGAAACACCTGTATGCACTGGCTCAGGGTCTCGCCTTTCTTGTTGGGAAAGGCGTTGAGATCGAGGAATCCCCATTCGGTGATCCATAGGGACTTGTCCCGGCCGAGTGCGGCGGCATCCTGGCGCAGCATCTGCGTCGCCATGCCGTCAATGTAGTTCGGCGACACGTAGATATGCGTGCCGTAGCCGTCCACGTGATAGGTGGCATTGCTGAGGTAGTTGAAACCATCGACATTCTTCAGCATGGCGACGGCCCAGGCCGGGTTGATGAGGTGACGGGGCGGGCCTTTACATGGGTCGCAGCCATGGGCCATGCCGAAGGTGATGATCTTCGCGGTGGGATAGTAGCGAGGATCGTGCAGAATGGTCGCCCCTGTTTTCAGGAATGCGCCGTATCCGCGCAGCCACGTGTGCAATTCATCTGCCGTAGCCGGATGGTCGTATGGCACGTCTGCATCGTAATAATAGCTGTCATCCTCGCTGCCGAATTCGACCGCATCGATCGTCAGACCTGCCGCCTTCAGCGCGCCAAGCAGGCTCTGGAAGCGCTGTGTGAATTTCGCGAGATCGATCTGGCTCAGCTTCTTCGCTTTCCAGCCGCGGTCATGCATTTGCAAGGGAACATCATAGTCCTCGTCCATCTGGGCGATGGTTATCAGAACCTTCAGGTGCCGTTGTTTCGCGAGCCGGATCTCATTCACGAAATTCGCCACACCCTGCGCCGAGCCGGATGTCGGTCCGTCGCGAAACCAGGCAGCACCCAGGCCTCGAATGTCCGTGAGTGTCTTTTCCTGAACCGCCGTGCTCTGCATAGATAGCCCCGAGCGGTCGATGCCGAGTTCCGAGGATCCCGCAGGAACGGCCCACACTGTCATGGCCAAGGCGAGTACGTAAGCGAAACTGGATAGGGGCCTGTTGAACACCATAGCCTGTCCTCGCGAGGCGTCGCAATTAAAGATGGTGACGCCCGTGCAATAGCTGTTGTTTGAATCGCCACCCCTGTTTAGCCTGTCTTTATGTCTTTAATTGCGGGGATGCGCTCGAGGTGATTGATCACATAACCATCGAAGTCAGCGATCTCGAGGGAAGCAAGGCCTTCTACGAGCGGGCCTTCGAACCCTTGGGCTATCGCCTGTCTTTTGGAAAAGAGCACGTGTTCTGGGCGTTCGATGTCGGCGATGGCAGCCTCTTCGAGATCCAGCATACCGGCAGCAAGCTGCCTCTGACGCATTTGCATGTCGCCTTCCGAGTCCAGAAGAGGGCCGAAGTCGATGCCTTCCATCGCGCTGCGCTCGAAGCGGGTGCCAAGGATAATGGCGTGCCTGGACCGCGACCGGACTATGGCGCCGATTATTATGCCTGCTTCGTCCTCGATCCCGATGGCTACAATATCGAGGCGATGGTCAACAGACCCGGCGCCTGATTGCCGGGCTCAGGTCAGGAAGGGTCTTTTCGCCTTCAGCGTTTCCGCCAGTGCTTCACCGAAGGTTGCGATTGGACGAGCAAGGCGTCCCGCCGGCGGCCGGTGCACCAGCCAGTTGACGACCTTCGGGCTGAAATCGGGAGCCTCGATGATCTCGATGGAATTGCGCCAGCGGCTGTCGGCCAGCGCGGCCGGCGTCAAGACACCGATGCCGAGTCCGCGCGCAACCAGCGACATGCGCAGATCGGCGCTCATGGCCTCGACTCCGACATCGAAAGGCAGGCGCTCGGCTTCGAAGCGATGCTGAATGAAGGCGCGAAAGCCGCAGCCGCTTTGATTCATGATCCAGGGGAAACGGGAGAGATCTTCAAGTCTCGGCTCCTTGGGGACGCCGAGCGACGGCGCCGCGACGAGAATGACGGCGTGGACTCCGAGCACATCGCCGACGACATTGTCCGGCGGCTGCAGCCCCTCCGCCAGGCAGACCGTCGCCGCATCGAGCTGACTGTGCGCGACCTGCTCGATCAGCTGTGGCGACCAGCCGGTGACGATCCGTAGCGTCAATTGCGGAAACTGGCTGCGCAATTCATCAAGCGGAGCGGATAAGGCCGCTTCGGAGAGATAGGGCATGATCCCGAGGCGAAATTCACCGCCGATCGTACCACCGGGCGAAACACCGGCCTTGAGATCATCGAGCGAGCGCAACACCCGGCGCCCATGCTCATAGGCCTCGCGTCCCTCCGCCGTCGGCCTCAGGGGCTTCGATTGCCGGTCGAGGAGGGCGATGCCGAGACTGTCTTCCAGGTTCTGTATGCGCCGGGTGATGCCCGGCTGGGTCAAATTGATGCGTGCAGAGGCCGCGACAATCGAGCCCGTTTCCACCACAGCGACGAAAGCTTCCAGATCATGAATGTTCATGCTGAACTCGCATAATCATTATTAGTTCATTTCAATTGCCGCATTATGCAACAAGGCGATAAACATGGCTATCTTTATTATCAGAAATTATTGGAGAGCTCATGTCGCAAGTTCCCGAATGCATGACGAGCGAGCCGGAGGAAGATGTTTACACGGCAGCGGCCGCTCCTTCGACCTTGTTGTTCGCCATCGCCACCGGCGTCATCATCATCAATCTCTTCGCACCCCAGACGCTGGTTGGCATCATCGGCCCCTCGCTCGGCTTTTCCGAGAGCGGCGCGGGCCTGGTAGCCATGGCCTCGCTGCTCGGTTATGCCGCTGGCCTGTTTTTTCTAGTGCCGCTGGCGGATCTCATGGAAAATCGGCGGCTGGTGCTGCGCATGCTTGTCTCGGCTCTGGTCATGGCTATTGCCGCCGCCTTCGCGCCGACAGGCTGGAGCCTGCTGATCTTCCTCTTCCTGCTGGGGGCGGCCTGTTCGGCGATCCAGATCCTCGTGCCGATCGCAGCCGCCATGGCACCGCCTGAACATCGCGGCCGGGTAATCGGCAATGTCATGAGCGGTGTCATGGTCGGCATTCTTGTCTCGCGCCCGCTAGCGAGCCTGATCGCCGATTTCTGGGGCTGGAGAAGTTTCTATGCCATGAGTGCGGTGACGCTCGCGCTCTTGGCGGCCGTTCTCGCCCTGCGCCTGCCGGAGCGGCGCCCGTTGGTCAGCGCAAGCTACGGGGCCTTGATCGGCTCGCTCTTCGATCTCTTGCGGGAGGAGCCGGTGTTGAGGCTGCGCGCCTTCACCGCCGCGTTGATGATGGCAAGCTTCAGCCTGTTCTGGACTTCCGTCGCCCTGCGTCTGGCACAACCACCATTCTCGCTTGGCCAATCCGGCATCGCACTGTTTGCCCTCGTGGGCGCCGGCGGCGCTGCCGCGACCTCTGTCTTCGGCCGCATGGGTGACAGGGGCTGGACACGGACGGCGACATTGACCTCGCATCTGATCGTCCTTGCCGCCATGGCGCTCGCCGCATGGGTAGGCGCAATACGGTCGGGCGACTCTATGGCCCTGCTGATCCTTCTGGGTGCCAGCGCCGTCCTGCTCGATGTCGGCGTCACCGGAGACCAGACCTTGGGCCGTCGTGCTGTCAATCTCCTGAAGCCGGAGGCTCGCGGACGCATCAATGGTCTCTTCGTCGGCATCTTCTTTCTCGGCGGAGCTCTCGGATCGGCGCTTGCCGGCACGGCATGGGATTTCGGCGGCTGGGTTGCTGTCTGTGCAGGGGCCGCGGGCTTTGGCGTGATTGCATTGATCACGGGCCTTGCCGCACGCACCTGAACGATGCCAGGAGACGGGCAGCACTTGTGATCGCACGGCCGCATCGCCATTTGTAGCCCTTTCAGGTGGGCGCCAGACAAACATGTAAAAACAGACGCCCCTTGTCAGGAGTGTCGGAATGCGTGGAATTGCATGGCTTTACAGGCTGAGAGCTGTCTTTAGGAGCGGCGTGCTGAGAATTGCCCGCAGCACCAAAGTCCCTCTCGGCACCAGGATCATCTGGAGGCGCGGCGACGTTCGCATCGGAGAGAGAGTGCATTTCCGTAAGGGAGTGGTCATCGATGCGCAAGAAGGCAGTATCGAGGTCGGCAACCACGTTTCCTTTAACGATTATAGCATCCTGCTGGGCCGTGGCGGCATCTCCATCGGCAACGACGTGCGCATCGCCGCTCATGCGATGATCGTCTCCTTCGATCACAATTTCGATGATGTTTCCCGCCCGATCCGCCTTCAGGGTGTCACGAAGAAGCCGATCGTCATTGAAGATGACGTCTGGATCGGCGCAGGCGCCAAGATCCTCGGCGGCGCCCACGTCGCCAAGGGATGCGTCATCGGCGCCAATGCCGTTGTCAAAGGAAAGACCGAGCCCTATGGCATCTATGTCGGAGCTCCCGCAAGGCTACTGAAGCGGCGCGGAGAAACCGGCGACCGCGGATCTGCAAGGGTCGAACAATTCGCCCGCGCGAAAAAGTAAGCAGTTCGACCGGGTAATCTCGTCGGGCTGGACGCTTTACATTGAATGCACCGCGAGTGGCTGTCGATGCCGACGTTGCCGGTTTCAGAACTCAGTCCAATCCGATTCCTTGCTCGTTGTCGCCGCCGGCGTGGCACCGAAGGCGCTCAGCAGCTTCTGACCGAGCGCACGCGCGGGAGAAGCGGCCGGCCGCACCTTGGCATTGTCGACGGCCCGGATACGCGGAGTTGCAACCGGCGGGGCCGCCGGTCGAGGTGCCGGCCTCGGCGCTGGGCTGACGACAGGTTTCGCAGAGACGCGCATGGCATCGCCGCCATCCGTGCGAAACTGAGCAAGCAGGTTGGACAGCGAGGCAGCCTCCGTCGCCAGGCTGTGGCTTGCAGCCGTGCTCTCCTCGACCATGGCAGCATTTTGCTGCGTGCCGCGATCCATGCTGTTGACGGCCGTATTGATCTCCTGCAGGCCAGCCGACTGTTCGCGGGAGGCTTCGGCGATCGCCTGCACATGCCGGTTGATTTCCTGCACGCCCGAGACGATGGCATCGAGTGCCTTGCCGGTTTCGCTGACCAGTCCGACGCCCGTACGTACATGCGTTTCGGAAGTAGCGATGAGACCCTTGATTTCCTTGGCAGCATTGGCGGAGCGCTGAGCAAGCTCGCGCACTTCCTGGGCGACGACGGCAAAGCCCTTGCCGGCATCCCCCGCACGGGCGGCCTCGACGCCGGCATTCAGCGCCAGAAGATTGGTCTGGAAGGCAATATCGTCGATGACGCTGATGATGTTGCCGATCTCGCCCGAGGACTTTTCGATCTGCTGCATGGCTTCGATTGCATTGCGGACGATCTCGCCGGAGTGTTCCGCGTCGCCGCGGGTATGGGCGGCGAGCTGGCTGGCCTCCTGCGTGCGCTTGGCGGCGTCCTTGACGGTGGTGGTGATCTGCTCCAGGGCGGCAGCGGTTTCCTCGACGGAAGCGGCCTGCTGTTCGGTGCGCTTGGAAAGCTCGTCGGCTGCGCCACGGATTTCGTCGGCACCGGCACTGATGGCGCGGGCGTTGGAGCCGACGGCTTGTATCGTTGCGTTGAGCTTGTCGAGCGAGCTGTTGAAGTCCTGCCGCAACTGATCGAGATGCGCAACGAACTGGGTATCGATCTGCGTGACGAGATCGCCTTCCGCAAGACGCCTTAGGCCGTCGCCGACAGCCTGAACGGCCTGTTGAAGCTGTGCCGCTTCGGCAGCCTGCCTTGTCTCGCGCTGGCTACGCTCGCTGTCGCTGAGGATGCGATCCGCCTCGGCCTGCACTTCAAGGCGGGACCGCTCGACGGCGTTGTCACGGAATATGGCGACGGCTGAGGCCATCTGCCCGATCTCGTCGCGGCGCTCCTGGCCCTCTATCTCGCTTGCCGTGTCGCCATGCGCAAGTGTCGTCATGCGCTGATGCAGCCGCATCAGCGGCGCGGCGATGCCCTTCTGCGCGGCATACATGCCGAGGAGGATGGCCAGCATGATCAACCCGGCGAGAGCCATGAGCATGTAGTTGACGGAGCTGTTGAGATGGACCGACAAGGCATCGGCGCCCTGGTTCATCCGGTTTGTCAGCGCATCGTCGTTGGCCTGGATGCTGGCAATGAGCTTGGGCAGCTTTTGGTTGACCAGCATCAGAGTCGCCTCGGCGCCCTTGAGGTCGCCGTTCTTGCGCTGATCGATGGTCTTTTCGGTGAGGCTTTGCACCTCATCGAGACGGGCAAGGATCTCATCGATCGATTGCTTTGCCGAGGGAATGAGATTTTCCGCATGGGTCAGTCTTTGCTTGGCTTCGCCGAAATAGCTGCTGCCCGCCGCAATCGCCTTGAAGGCGTCACTGCCGGGATCGAAATTCAGCATCAGGCTTGCTTGCAGCACGGAAGCGAGAGAGGCAGCGCTCGCACGCGCGGCCTCGCTCGCCGCGACGGCTTCATTGTCGAGGAAGGCGCTATAGGCCCGATCCGCCTTGTGGAATTCGCTGGCGATCAATAGCAGGCCGACGAAGGAAATGACGCCGAGAAACAGGATCACGGCGAGCATCTTGGTTTTGATTTTCAGGTTCCTGAACATGGCGGTCCGCCTGCGAATGCCGTGCCTTATTCAGAGTGAGACCAAGAACCCGCTCGCCCGTCTTGGGTCGTGAGGGGAGCGCTGCCTGAAGTGCACGGGTGAAGCCGAATTTGCGTGATACCTTGCCGAGAAGGTCCAGACGACCTGCATCATGCGATCGGCGTTGGGGCCGATGTCGTCGATGGCGCTGAGTACAATCAACAGAGCTTAATCGACCGCTAACGGTGGCGGCGGCAGAGCCGGATTCCGTCATTAATTTTGTGCATGTGCAAAACTTCGCAACCGGGTGGTGCGCATGATCTCCGCCGTTCATCCAGCAGACGCGGCCGCCGACATTGCATGGCGCGATATTCCCCCTGCGGCGTGACTCTGCTAAATCGGATTCGTGAATCAGAAATGTGCATCCACGACCGGAGGCTGGATCAAGACCATGCCTGTTTGCCTTTCGTCGACGATCTTCGTCGCCCGGCTCCTCGCGTGTGCGGCATTGGTCGCCATCTCCTGCGCCTGGCCGGTTGCTGCCGAGGAGACGAAGCCGCAGAACCTGCCGATCCTGTTCGATGCGCGCGAGCGCCTGCCGAAGCCGGACCTGTCCTCCCTGGTCAGGCTGCGCTTCCTGACATCGATCGATTTTCCGCCCTTCAATTTCCTCGATCAGAACGGCAAGCTCACGGGCTTCCATGTCGAACTGGCGCGCAAGATCTGCGATGAGCTCGCAATATCCGACAAATGCCAGATCCAGGCCTTGCCCTTCGGCGAATTGCAGGGCGCACTCGCGGCCTCCCAGGGCGATGCCGTCATTGCCGGCGTCGCGGTCACGCCTGAACTGCGCAAGACTTTTGCCTTTTCGCGGCCTTTCCTGACGTTGCCGGCCCGTTTCGCGCGCAATCTCAAGGCATCGATCAGCGGCAGCACGGCCGCCTCGCTCTCGGGACATCCGGTCGGTGTCGTCAAGGGCACGGTGCACGAGGCAATGCTGACGGCCTTCTTCCCGGCGATCAAGCCAGTGCCGTTCGACGACAAGGATGCGCTGCTGGCCGCCGTCAAGGACGGCAAGGTCGATGCCGCCTTCGCTGATGGCCTGCAGCTTTCCTTTTGGGTCTCGTCGCCGGCGGCGGAAAAATGCTGCGCTCTGTTTGATGGTCCCTACCTGTCGCAGCAGTTTCTCGGCGAGGGCTTGACCATCATGCTGCGTCAGCAGGATGCCGATCTGACGGCCGCGATAAATCATGCGCTCGCCACACTCTCACGCGATGGCAGGCTGCAGGAAATCTATCTGCGCTATTTCCCTTATGGGCTGTACTAGAGCGGTTCAGCTTTTCACGGCTTCTCTGAAGCGCCCTAGCTCTTTGTTTTCTCGCAATTGCGGACGGAAAACCGCTGCGCACTTTTCCCGGAATTGCTCTGGTCAGGCCTTGCGGTAGCGGGCAATCGCGCTGCGCTCGATGGCCGCGCAGGTCAGCTTGTCGAGGCCAAGACGGTCGCGAAGCAGGCTGAGCAGGCGCAGTTCCTCGGCCTTGACCGACAGGTCGGCCGAAGCCACTTCGACGGCAAGGGCGTAGGCTGTATCGTAGAGCCGCGCCGGCAGCGTATCGCGTACGGTTTCGAGCACGATGTCGAGCCCTTCATTGCTGGCCAGGAGCTTGGCGCAATCGCGGGAGACGGAAATCAGCTTCTCGTCGTCGAACCCCTTGAAGACCGGCAGGGCGTGGATGAGCTCACCGATGCGGCTGAGTTCCCGATCGTTCATCGTGCGATCAACGGCCGAGGCCAGTACCATGACATAGATCAGGGCCTCGTGAGCAGAAAGCGGCTTGTTCATGACAGGCGAAGTCCTTTGAATTTGGCAGGCTGAAAAGTCGCGCGTCTCATCGCAAAAGTTACTGCATAATTCCTTAAATCGGAATCGATTTAAGGAATTATGCAGCGGGTTTAAAGTGCTACAGCGACCTTTGCGGGTCACATATGACGCGCGGCGCTGTAACGGCGGAAGCAGGGCGTCAGATCGGATTGAGCGGGTCTTCCTTGGGCAAGGCTGGTCCGAGCGTCGATTTTCCATTCTTGCGTGGATCGTCCCCATACATGCCACGCTTCTTTTGCTTGGCCTCATCGACCAGCGATGCAAGCGGCGAGCCTGGCTCCGGATCGGCCCAGCCAAAGCGCACCAGCCAGGCGCTGAGATCGACGCGGACATAGCGGCAGGCGCCCTTGACGGTGCCTTTCCAGTTGGCATCGGGCACATCGCAATCGATCGAGCGGCCACGCAGATACATGCGGAAGGCCGTGCGTGCGGCCTGGCCGCAGGGCCAGGCCTTCCCGCTTGGGCCGGTGCACATCCGGTCGACATCGGTCGGAACGATCCCGCTGAGCTGCACGCTCCTGCCGGTAATGGTCAATATGCCAGCCTGATCCGAGAAGGGGCGGACGAGTTCGATCGTTGTCGTCTGCTCCTGCGGCTTGGATGCGGGATCAAGCGCTGTCTGTTCGGACTGAGGCTCCGGCTGAGGCTGCTGCTGTGGTGACTCCGGCGGCAGGGTTCGATGTTCGGCGGCCGCCGTTTCCCTGTCGATCTGGTCGGCCGGTATCCGGTTGTCCGGGACGGGATCCGTCTTGACCTCATCGGAAGACGCTGTCTCCGATGAAGCGGCAGCCGCCTTGTCCGGCGCGCTTTCGCTTGGCTGTGAAGCCTGGGACTGGGCAGCGCCCTTGTCCTTCGCCGCGTCTGTCGGAACCTCGTTGTCCTGTTGCGTCACCGGCTCCGCTGCCGCCGTCTTGTTTCCCTCGACCTTGGCCTCGTCGTCGTCACTCGCCGCTGCCGCCGCCGCCATGGCGGTGGCGGACAGCTCGGGACCGCCGTCGGAGCTACTTGTGGAAGGGGACGCTGTGGCTAGGATCGTTGCCTTATCCTTCGTTGCTTGCGTGGCCGAGCCGTCGGCCTGCGCTAGCGGCTGACCCGAATTCGCGTCGCTCTGCTTCGTGGTTTCAGCGGGCTTGGGTGCCTCGATAGCCTTCGGCGGCATGGTGCCGGCCTGGGCGGTCTCGCTCGGGGTAGTCGCAGCCGGCTTGTTTTCTGCCGCCGTGGTGCTGTTGCCCCGGTGGGGCAGGCTGAAACCACGCTCACTGACCTGAATCGCGACGAGGGTCAACCAAGAACCGACAATGGCGCCTGCCACACCGGCAAGCCAAATATCACGACGCATAACGAGAAAACTTTCCTATTGGCTGGCCCAAATGATCCGGGCAATCCATTCCACATCCGCAAGCTCGAAGCTGCGATTGGGGTGTTCGGGGTTGAGCGACAAAAGTTCTATCGACTTGGCGCTCTGCCGCAGCAGGACCTTGGCCATGACTTCACCCTCGCGGGTCTTCACGACGACACGGTCATTTTTCCTGATCTGAGCACCTGGCTCGACAATCAGAATATCGCCATCCCGGTAGAGCGGCAACATGCTTTCGCCCTGCACCTCGAGCGCATAGGCGCCAGTCCTTTGCCCGGCTGCAACAGGAAACTCCACCATGTCCCAGCCCTGACCGGCCGGAAATCCGCCATCGTCGAAGAAGCCACCTGCGCCCGCCTGGGCGAAGCCGATCAGGGGGATCGAGTGGCCGGCCGACAGGGTCCCATTCACGAGCGCAGCGCCCGGTGGTTCGCTCGGCCGGATGAAGCTCAGGAACTGCTCCAGGCTGGCACCCGTTGCATCGAGGATCTTGGCGATCGATTCCGTCGAGGGCCAGCGCAGGCGGCCGTCCTGGCTCAACCGCTTGGATTTGTTAAAGGAAGTGGCATCAAGGCCGGCGCGGCGGGCGAGACCAGAGGGGGTCAGGGCATGCCGCTCGGCAAGCCGGTCGATCGCACCCCATATCTGCTCGTGTGACAGCATCGCCGCTCGGTATCCGCGCCGGCTCGCCCGGCGCTCTGCTCTTTAGAAAACGTTAACCGAGGCATTTTGGCGAGTAAAGACCGGCATAGGAATACGGTCCTTTATCCCGTGCTTTCGTCGTATGGCCTTTTTGCCGGCCTCAGGTCTTCTGCGGTTGCGGCTTGACGTCCGGTTGCTCGTTCTGGAATTCTTTCGCCATGCCCATGAAGCCGCGCATGAATTTCTGCATGATGCCGAGCGTGCGGTCGATCTCGGCATCGTCGGGCAGGCTTGCCCCCTTGTTCGAGGCGACCGTTTTTTCCAGTTTCGTCACGCGGTCGGCCAAGCGATCCAGCTCGTCGTCATAGGCGGCGCGTTCATCGGCAGCCATGCGGCAGACGAGATTGCCGTTCTGATCCTGGCAGATGGACATGGCGCCCGTCTGCTTGTCGAGGCGGATGAAGTGATCGCCGCTGCGCTCAAGCTGAAAGCGTTCTGCATCCGGTTCGGCCGATAGAGCCGGCGTGGCGAGAAGAAAGGCGGTAGGCAGAAGCATGGCCACAAGGCCGATTTTCAGTTCCTTCGTCATGTCATCCTCCGGATTTTCTGCGTTAAACCCCAAATCCATCACGGAAACCGTGGACATCGGCTGATGTTTTCGTGCAAAGCCCTATCAGGACAGCTTTACAGAGGGATGATGACCGCCATGCCAGTGGTTTACAAGATCGTGCCGGACACGCTCTGGCAGCAAGCCAGACAAACCGGCGTTTTTCATGGCGCGGCGATCGATCTGACCGACGGCTATATTCACCTTTCCACCGCGAAACAGTCAAAGAAAACTGCCGAGCTCTATTTCGCGGGGCAGACCGGCCTGCTGCTGGTGGCGGTCGACGGCGATGCGCTCGGCGACAAGCTGGTCTTCGAACCCTCGCGCGGCGGCGATCTCTTCCCGCATCTCTATGCGCCGCTGCCGCTTTCCGCAGTAATCTGGGAAAAGCCGCTGCCGATTGGCGACGATGGCGCTCACGTCTTTCCGGAGATGGCGGAATGATCGGCGCCTTTCGCGATCTCGGCCGGCGCGGCCTGTTCCTGTTCGATCCGGAAACCGCCCATGGCATGTCGATAGCGGCGCTGAAATCGGGGCTGGTTCCGGCCTGCCGCATCAGTGCCGATCCCCGCCTGCGCCAGACCGTGGCCGGGCTCGATTTCGCCAACCCGATCGGCATGGCCGCCGGCTACGACAAGAATGCCGAGGTGCCGGAGGCGCTGCTGAAGCTCGGCTTCGGCTTTACCGAAATCGGCACGGTGACGCCGAAGGCGCAGTCTGGCAACCCGCGTCCGCGCATCTTCCGCCTGGTCGAGGACGAAGGCGTCATCAACCGCCTCGGTTTCAACAACGAGGGTCATGAAGCAGCTCTGCAGCGGCTCAAAACCATTCGTGGCAGCGGCATCATCGGCGTCAACATCGGCGCCAACAAGGACAGTGTCGACCGCATCGCCGATTACGTCGCCGGCATTCGTCGCTTCTATTCCGTGGCGCGTTATTTCACCGCCAATATCTCCTCGCCGAATACGCCCGGCCTGCGCGATCTGCAGGCGCGCGAAAGCCTGTCGGCCCTGCTGTCGGCCGTGCTTGCCGCCCGCGACGACGAAGCGGTCAAGGCCGGCAAGCGCATTCCCGTCTTCCTCAAGATCGCACCGGATCTGACGGAGGAGGGCATGGACGATATTGCAGCGGAAGTGCTGTCGCATGCGCTTGACGGATTGATCGTCTCCAACACCACGCTGTCGCGCGACGGTTTGAAGGATCAGCGCCAGGCGAAAGAGGCAGGCGGCCTGTCCGGCAAGCCGGTCTTCGAAAAATCGACCGCGGTGCTTGCCAAGATGCGCCGCCGCGTGGGTGCGGCTCTGCCGATCATCGGCGTCGGCGGCGTGTCGTCGGCGGAGACGGCGCTGGAAAAGATCAAGGCGGGTGCCGATCTCGTGCAGCTCTATTCTTGCATGGTCTATGAAGGGCCGGGTTTGCCGGGACAGGTCGTTGCCGGCCTGTCGAAGCTGCTCGATCGCGAGCGTGTCGGCTCAGTCCGAGATCTGCGCGATGCCAAGCTGGACTACTGGGCGAACCGGAAGGTTTGATCCGCCCGCTTCTTCAGGCCCATTACCAGGAAGATGCCGCGAAACAGCAGGAAGGTATTCATGGCTATCCACAGGCCGTGATTGCCGAGCGTGGGCACAAAAATGGCCAGCGCTATCAGATAGCCGCCGAAGGAAAGCAGCATCTTGTTGCGCATCTCACGCGACCATGTGGCGCCGATGAAGACTCCATCCATCAAAAAGGCGAGGGCACCGGTCAGCCCGGTGATCGCCGCCCAGGGCAGGTAGGCCCCAGCCGCAGCGCGAACCTCCTCGGACGTCGTCAGCAGGCGGATCAGGGCTGGTCCCAGAGTGAAGAAGAAGATGGCGGCGGCAAGCGCCAACCCGAAGGACCAGAGCGCGGTCAGTTTCAAGCCGCGCTCGAAGGCCGGCCGATAATTGGCGCCGATGGAGCGGCCGGTGATCTGTTCGGCTGCGTTTGCCAGCCCGTCGAGATAATAGCCGGATAACAAGAAGAAGTTCATCAGCACGGCATTGGCCGCCAGCATCACGGCGCCGAAGCTGTTGCCGATGCGCGTCATCAGCGTGAAGGCACCGATCAGCACGAAGGTACGGATCAGGATATCGCAGTTGAGCGCGAAGAGCTGCGTGAGCTTGGCGCGCGAAAGCAGCTCCGCGCGTGCCGGCCGCTCTTCGCCGGCAAAGCCGCGCAGCACGATGAAAAGCCCGAGCAGCATGCCGCTCGCTTCCCCGATCAGCGTGCCCCAGGCAACGCCGGCTACACCCCAGCCAAGACGGAGCCCGAGCAGGATGGCGAGCACGATGTTGACGCCGTTGATAACGGTCTGCAGCAGGAGGCCGATACGACCCTGGCCGCGGCCGAGCACGAAGCCAAGCAGTGCGTAATTGGCAAGTGCTGCCGGGCCGGAGAGCATGCGGATGGAGAAATAGGTGCGCGTCGCGTCGGCAATGCCGCCTTCCGGTCCCATCAGCTTGATGCCGATCCAGAGCAGCAGCGGCGACAGAAGCACGATCACGATGCCGCAGCCGAGCGCCGAGATGATGGCGCGCCAGAAGACGGCCTGCTGCTCGTGCCGATCGTGGCGGCCATAGGCCTGTGCGGTCAGCCCCGTCGTCGATGCGCGCAGGAAGTTGAAGCTGGCAAAGAGGAGGTCGAAGAGCACGGCGCCGATCGCCAGGCCTGCCAGCGCATCCGGCTGTCCCATATGGCCGACGACGGCTGTGTCGACAAGGCCGAGCAGCGGTGTCGTCATGAAGCCAAGCGTCATCGGAAGCGCGATCGACAGCACGAGCCGATGTGTCACGTCGAAGGGCAGAACCCTTACGCTCCCTTGCTGGACATCCATTTGACCTTGCGCCTCCTCAGTTCGAGGACAGCACCATGGACCAATAAGGCCTGTCGCCGGAAGAGGGGGTGGACGCAAGTGCGACGCCAAGCCCATCATATTTGCCGAGCATGTTGTGCAAATGCTTCGGCGAATTGATCCAGGCCGTCACCGCGGCATTCACGTCGTGCTGTCCCTCGGCGATGTTCTCGGCTGCCGGCAGCTTGACGCCGCTTGCCTTGACGCGCTTGCCGAAATCGTCGCCGAGGCCGATCAGGTGTTCCATCTTGCCGGCATCCGCCATACGCCGGGCCTGATAGACAGCGGCGGCACTGGCGGCCGTGTCGATTTTCAGGGGCGGCAGGCCGTTCTTGGCGCGCAGTGCATTGACGAGCGGCAGGGCCGAGGCGGTCTGGTCGCTGGCCGGTATATTGGAAACATGGGTCGGCGGCGTCGCACAGCTTGCGACTGATGCGGTGAGCGCAAGGGCGGCTAGGCGCAACGCATCGCGGCGCGTTAAGGTCAGGGTCTGGGAGGTCATGTCAGCTGCGGTGATTGAACAAACGAAGTATGATGAAGACGGGAATGACAATGGATGCGCCGAGCAGCACATAATCACCGAACTCGCCGAGTGCTGCGAAACCGCTATGCCAGAGATCGGTGAGGAAGCGGCGGACGCCATAAAGGAAATCGAGCGGCCGCCAGCCGAAGAATTTCATCACGAAGCCGACGACGAGCGACACGATGACGAGCTTCACCAGCGTTCGGCCCGGCGAGTCGCCAAGGAATCTGTTCACCTGATCGGACATTCTGACGTCTCCATAATGGCAGTCGGTCGGTGTTGAAATAGTGCCGGGACCTGCGACTCGCAAGCATTTTTGCCCGGCTTACACTCCAAACTGAAGCACTTCCAGGAAAAGTGCGCAGCGGTTTTCCATCCAGAATGCAGAAAGAAGCAAGGCAGAGCCCTTTCGCGATTCGAAGAAAAGCGGAAGTGCTCTTGCGCCTGCCTGAAATAGGACTTGAGTTTTTTTATGGCCGCGTTCAAAGGCGAGCGTCAAACAGGATGAAACCCATGCTGCCGAGCCAGCTTTCCTCCGGCGATGTCATCGCCGACCGTCGCGCCGATTATGCGAAGATGCTTGCCGAAAGCGGCGAGCCTGCAAGCGCTGCCGAACTGATGGAGCAGGCGCTGGAGCTGGTTCCTCGCTGGGCGGCCGGCTGGTTCACGCTTGCGACCTATCGCGAGAAGGCCGGCGATGCGCCGGGCGCGATCGCAGCGCTGAACGAGGTGCTGGCGCTCGATGAAGGTGATGTCTTTGGCGCCCGCCTGAAGCTTGCGGTTCTCGGTGGCGCTGAGGTGCCCGATCGGCCGCCGAGCCTCTATGTTGAGCGACTGTTCGACGACTATGCCGATCGCTTCGAAACCTCGCTGGTCGAGAAGCTCGGCTATACCGTTCCCGGCAAGCTCGCGGCGCTGATTGCCGAGACTGCCGGTATCCCGAACCATTTCCGCCTCGCCGTCGATCTCGGCTGCGGCACGGGGCTGCTCGGGCCGGAAATCCGCGCGCGCGTCGATCGGCTCGAAGGCTACGATCTATCGAAAGGCATGCTTGCCAAGGCGGCCGAGAAGAGTGTCTATGACTATCTCGGCCAGGCCGACCTGTCTCTGGAGCCGGATCTCTCTGGCGTGTTTGAGGAAGGGCTTGCCGCCGGCCGCGCGGATCTGGTGACAGCTGCTGATGTGCTGATGTATCTCGGCAATCTGCAAGGCGTGATGGCGATCGTGCGCAAGCTTTCGACTGATGACGCAATCTTCGCCTTTTCCGTCGAGGATGCGCAACAGCCGGGCGGTTACGTGCTGCGCGATTCCCTGCGGTTCGCCCACTCCGAGGCCTATGTCAGAGAAATTTTGGCCGCCCACGGCTTTACGGTGCTGGATCTCACCCGCAGCGTCATTCGCATGGATGGCGGAAAACCGGTCCACGGCATTCTGTTCATTACCCACAAATCGGCCTGACGATTGCGAATCTTGCGAATTTAAAATAGGTCAGCATTGCTTACGTATTTTCGCTTGATTGTTATCGGCGCTTTCAGCAAAAAGCCTGGAAACCCAGGGGAAAGCACATGGCGAACGCAAAGAGCGCATTTGGCGTCTGGAATACTTCCGCGACCCGGCATTCGTGGATTGAGGATGTTCAGGGCATCGTCTCCGGCAGTCTGATTTCGTCGCTGGGGCTGTTCTGCCTCTCGAGCGCAGGCCTCTTGACCGGCAGCACCGCCGGGATTGCCTTCCTTCTGCATTATGCGATCGGCGTGAACTTCGGCCTGGCCTTCTTCGTGGTCAATCTGCCGTTCTTCTATCTGTCGCTGAAGCAGCTCGGCACGGTCTTCACCGTCAAGACCTTCATCGCCATCACGTTGACCTCGCTGCTGACCAATGTGCAGCCGTTGCTCTTCGATGTCGCGCATATCAATGCGCTGTGGTCGGCGCTTCTCGGCGGCATCCTGCTCGGCTTCGGGCTGCTCGCGCTCTATCGTCATCGCGCCAGTCTCGGCGGCGTCGGCATTCTTGGGATTTATCTGCAGGAACGTTTTGGTGTCAGGGCAGGGCTGGTACAGCTGGCAATCGATCTATGCGTGCTTGCTGTTGCTTTCGCGGTGACCACACCTCCGGTGGTCATCTGCTCTGTCATCGGCGCAATCGCGCTCAACCTCTTCGTCGCGATCAATCATCGCTCGGATCGCTACATAGCGCTGTAAAGCTGAGGCTTACTGCTTGCGGGTCTCGTCGGATTCGACGATCGCAGCTTCGTGATACCAGCTGTCGAATGCAGCCGTCGCAATGGTCGGGCCGATATCCGGGGTGAGGTTCACCTTCGGACGCTGGCTGACCGCCGTGGAGCGGGCCGTGACGGGAAACTGATAGATCTTTGCGGTTTCGTGCCGGGTACCGATTGCCATTCGTTGTCTCTCCCTTTTTGGTGTTCAAGCGGGCGCGCTTCAAGAGACAGCTCATATATAGCAAAGCCGAAGGCAAAGATCACCATTCCGCTTAAAAAAAATGCTAAATGATGAAATTATAGGCAATTCGACAATCGTGCGGTCGATGCCGTTTCTTTGATCTGCTGGTTTTCTGATCCATTCCCGGGGACGACAAGCCTGCGACATCTTGTCAGCTCCGTTGGAACGACGCAGGCGATTTGAAAAAGAATCCGATGGTTGGCGCCCGGAAATCTTGCCCGAACATGACTGATTCATAAAAATCTCACCTGACGAGCCAGGTGTCGATGCGATTTGGCACGGCAAATGCATCTCCCTCGGCAGCCGTTCGTAGTGAGGAATTTTCCGGCGGGCGCGCCGGCCAAGTTTTCCTACTTCGCCTGATTAACTGTTATGAGGTGCGTAATGACGAAGTTTAAGCTCGAGTACATCTGGCTCGACGGATATACCCCAGTACCGAACCTGCGCGGTAAAACGCAGATCAAGGAATTCGACGCATTTCCGACGCTCGAGCAGCTTCCGCTTTGGGGCTTCGATGGTTCGTCGACGATGCAGGCCGAAGGCCGCAGCTCCGATTGCGTGCTGAAGCCCGTCGCCATCTATCCGGACCCGGCCCGTACGAACGGCGCGCTCGTCATGTGCGAAGTCATGATGCCGGATGGCGTCACCCCGCATGAATCCAACAGCCGCGCGACCATCCTCGACGATGAAGACGCATGGTTCGGCTTCGAGCAGGAATACTTCTTCTACAAGGACGGCCGTCCGCTCGGCTTCCCGGAATCCGGCTATCCGGCTCCGCAAGGCCCGTACTACACCGGCGTCGGCTACAAGAACGTCGGCGATGTCGCTCGCGAAATCGTTGAAGAGCACCTCGACCTTTGCCTGGAAGCAGGCATCAACCATGAAGGCATCAATGCCGAAGTGGCCAAGGGTCAGTGGGAATTCCAGATTTTCGGCAAGGGCTCCAAGCGCGCCGCCGACCAGATCTGGATGGCTCGCTACCTGCTGCTGCGTCTGTGCGAAAAGTACGGCATCGACATCGAGTTCCACTGCAAGCCGCTCGGCGACACCGACTGGAACGGCTCCGGCATGCACTGCAACTTCTCCACCAAGTTCATGCGCGAAGTCGGCGGCAAGGCCTATTTCGAAGCGCTGATGGCTCAGTTCGACAAGAATCTGCACGACCACATCGCGGTCTACGGCCCGGACAACCACATGCGCCTGACCGGCAAGCATGAAACTGCTCCGTGGAACAAGTTCAGCTACGGCGTTGCCGACCGTGGCGCTTCGATCCGTGTCCCGCACTCGTTCATCAAGAACGATTACAAGGGCTACCTCGAAGATCGTCGTCCGAACTCTCAGGGTTGCCCCTACCAGATCGCTTCCCAGGTTCTGAAGACCATCTCAGAAGTTCCGACGGCTGGTTTCGCTTCTGAAGCTGCCTGATTGTTTTCGCGCTTGGCTTGTCAAGCACAGGAAAGTCGATGAATGACGCGGGGTTTCGGCCCCGCGTTTTTCGTTTTGAGGTTATCAAGCAGCGGCTGTCGCCCAGACTCTCCTAGGCCTGCTGCCAACTCCGGACTCCGTCATCCTCGGGTCAAGCCCGAGGATGACGGAGCTCAAGAGGCGCATTCAGGCATACAGCACGTTCAGAGAAACCAAGCTCAAGCAGCCTTATTCGCCGCGTCCACCGGATGCAGTGCGCGGAAACCGACGGCGAGGCGGTTCCAGATGTTGATCGTGCCGATCGCCACCGTGATCTTGACGATGTCTTCTTCGCTGAAATGCTGCTTCAGCGGCTCATAGTCGGAATCCGGAATGCCGGTCTGGGCGATCTTGGTGACCGAGTCGACCCAGCGCAGCAGGGCACGTTCGCGATCGTCATAGACGGGCGATTCCCACCAGACGCACATCAGGTTGATCCACTGCTCGCTGAGACCGTCGTGCCGGGCTTCCTTCACGTGCATGTCGACGCAATAGGCGCAGCCGTTGATCTGCGAGGCGCGAAGCTTGATGAGATGGATGAAGCGGCGCTCCAGGCCACTGCTCTGGACGAAGTTTTCGAGCGCGGTAACGGCCTTGTAGGAGTCGGGCGAAGCTTTGGCAAAATTGAAACGGGGATGCATGGTCTTCTCCTTGGGTTCGGGTCTTTCGGTTCAGTTTTTCGTCTTGCGTTCATGAAGCTCGAGAAAGGCGCAGCCTCTCGCGGCAATTCCGCCATCCGTGTCCGTCTCTCTAAGATCGGTCAGAATGTCGGCAATGGTGGTCTTGGCGAGTTCTGCGCGGTAAACACGTTCGGCCGCCAGCATGGCGGCATTGATGCCGCAGGGCTTGACGAAATAGAGCCCTTCCAGCGGGTTCGGACCGCGCTGGCGGATTTCCGAACAGCGAAAGGCAGGCGCCGGACCTTCGGCGGCCAGCACGATGTCAAGCAGTGTGATCTCCTCCGGCTTGCGCGCCAGCCGGTAGCCGCCCTTCGGCCCCGGCACGGTGTCGAGAATGCCGGCGCCCGAAAGCGCCTGCAGATGCTTCAAGAGATAGCTGACCGAGATGCCGTGAAATTCGGCAAGTGCAGCCGCAGAAAGCACGCCGCCTTGAGACAATCCCGCCAGCATGCTGACGCAATGGATGGATTGTTCGACGCCGTCTCCGAGTTTCATCTTCGTGCCCCTCTAATTATGGATATTTTTTATCTATGATTATCGTGGGAGTCAAGTGAGGAATGCGGATAGTGTTATTATTTGGCGGATGAGCGCGAAATGCCCGGTTATGACTGGCACCAGAAGAGGGTTCCATCATCCTCGGGCTTGACCCGAGGATGACGGTGCGGATGGAAGCCGATGGACCTAAGGCGGTCTTGGTGAAAGAACGTGCTGCCCATCGTTGTGCTTCTCTAAACCTCCCCGCTTCTCATCCGCCGCATATCCATTACATTTACCCCGTGGACCACATCGACGCTGCACACCCTCTTGCCTTGCCTGCCCCTTTCCTCCGCTGGTTTGCGGAAAAGGGCTGGCAGCCGCGTGCCCATCAGCTGGAGCTGCTGGGCCGCGCCGAGGCAGGCGAAAGCACGCTGCTGATTGCGCCCACAGGTGCGGGCAAGACGCTCGCCGGCTTCCTGCCGTCGCTGACGGACCTCACGCGCCGCGGCAAGATCCCGCCGGGCTCGGCCTTTACCGGCATCCATACGCTCTACATTTCCCCGCTGAAGGCGCTCGCGGTCGATATCGAGCGTAACCTGATGAAGCCTGTTTCGGAAATGGGTCTGCCTGTATCGGTCGAGAACCGCACCGGTGATACGCCGAGCGGCAAGCGGCAGCGGCAGAAGCTCAATCCGCCCGATATCCTGCTGACGACGCCGGAGCAGGTGGCGCTGCTGCTCGCCAATCGCGAGGCCGAGCGCTTCTTCAAGGATCTGAAATACATCGTCTTCGACGAGCTGCATTCGCTCGTCACCTCCAAGCGCGGCCATATGCTGTCGCTCGGCCTTGCTCGCATCCGCAAGCTGGCGCCGCGCGTCCAGACCATCGGCCTTTCGGCGACGGTTGCTGACCCCATGGACCTGCAGAAATGGCTGGTGGCGCAAGAGCCGGGAAAGGAACGCCATGCCGGCCTCGTCATCGTCGAGGGGGGCGCCAAGCCTGATATTTCGATCCTGTCGACGGAGGAGCGCATCCCCTGGTCCGGCCACTCCGCCAAATATGCGATCCCGGATATCTATCGCGAGCTGAAGGCGCATCGCACGACGCTCCTTTTCGTCAACACGCGCTCCCAGGCCGAAATGCTGTTTCAGGAGCTGTGGTCGGCCAATGACGATAACTTGCCGATCGCCCTGCATCACGGCTCGCTCGATGTCGGCCAGCGCCGCAAGGTGGAAGCAGCCATGGCGGAAAATCGGCTGCGCGCCGTCGTCGCCACCTCGACGCTTGATCTCGGCATCGACTGGGGCGATGTCGATCTCGTCATCCATGTCGGCGCGCCCAAGGGTGCCAGCCGCCTTGCCCAGCGCATCGGCCGCGCCAATCACCGTATGGACGAGCCGTCGAAGGCGATCCTGGTGCCGGCCAATCGCTTCGAGGTCATGGAATGCCAGGCGGCGCTGGATGCCAATTACATCGGCGCGCAGGATACGCCGCCGATCGGCGCCGGCGCGCTCGATGTGCTCGCCCAGCATGTGCTCGGCATGGCGTGCGCCGAGCCCTTCGACATGCTGGAGCTTTATGATGAGGTGCAGAGTGCCGCTCCCTATGCCGAGCTTTCCTGGGAAACCTTCGAGCGCATCGTCGATTTTGTCGCCACCGGCGGCTATGCGCTCCGGACCTATGAGCGCTATGCCCGCATCCGCAAGACTGCGGATGGGCGCTGGCGCGTCTCCAATCCTCAGGTCGCCCAGCAATATCGCCTGAACCTCGGCACGATCGTCGAAGAGGCGATGCTGAACATCCGCCTGGTGAAGCGCAATGCGCTGGGCTCACTTGGACGAGGCGGCGCACCGCTCGGCAAGGTCGAGGAGTATTTCGTCGAGCAGCTGGCACCCGGCGACACCTTCCTCTTTTCCGGCAAGGTTCTGCGCTTCGAAGGCATTCGCGAGAGCGAGTGCCTGGCGTCGCAGGCCTTCTCGCTGGACCCGAAAATCCCCTCCTATGCCGGCGGCAAGTTTCCGCTCTCCACCTACCTCGCCGATCAGGTGCGGGCGATGATTGCCGATCCCGACCGGCGGCACCGCCTGCCGGACCAGGTGCGCGACTGGCTGGAAATTCAAAAAGAGAAGTCGCTGCTGCCGAAGCGCGACGAATTCCTCATCGAGACTTTCCCGCGCGGCAGCCGCGCTTACCTCGTCGCCTATCCGTTCGAGGGCAGGCTGGCGCACCAGACGCTCGGCATGCTCCTGACCCGAAGGCTCGAGCGCGCCGGCGCCAAGCCGATGGGCTTCGTCGCGACCGATTACTCGCTCGGCATCTGGGGATTGGAGGATATGGGGCTGATGATCGCCAACGGCCATCTCAGCCTCTCCGACCTCTTCGACGAGGATATGCTCGGGGACGATCTCGAAGCCTGGCTCGACGAATCCTTCCTGTTGAAGCGCACCTTCCGCAATTGCGCCGTGATTGCCGGCTTGATCGAGCGCCGGCATCCCGGCAAGGAAAAGACCGGCCGGCAGGTGACCGTTTCGGCCGATCTGATCTATGACGTGCTGCGCAGCCACGAACCCGACCATATCCTGCTGCAGGCAACGAGGCAGGATGCGGCGACCGGGCTTTTGGATATTGGCCGACTTGCGGATATGCTGAAGCGAATCAAGGGCCATATCACCCATCGCGCGCTGGATCATATCTCCCCGCTCGCCGTACCGGTGATGCTGGAAATCGGCAAGGTGCCGGTGCCGGGCGAGGCGCACGATTCCCTGCTTGCGGAAGCGGCTGACGATCTGATCCGCGAGGCGATGGAATAGGTATGATCCCGTGAGATCATGCGAAATGGACGACGAAGGTAGACGATCAAGGTGATGCACCGCTTGGCGCTGGCGCGAGACATGAACGGACAGGGAAACGGTGCGACGGCCACGTCAGGCGTCGAGACCGCCGTTCAGGGCGTTGCCGCCGTCTGCGATCCCCTCGGCGCGCTTTATCTGCCCGATGCCGGCATTCTCGTCGTCTCAGATCTGCACCTGGAGAAGGGGGCGGCTTTCGCCCGTCGCGGCATGATGCTGCCGCCCTATGATACGCTGGCGACGCTCACCGTTCTTTCTGCCGTCATCGGCCGCTACGATCCGAAACTTGTGGTTTCTCTCGGCGACAATTTCCATGACCGGGTCGGGTCGCAGCATCTGCCTGAGGAGTTTCGAAGCCTCATCGTCAGCATGGCCCGCGGTCGCGAATGGATCTGGATCAATGGCAATCACGATCCGGATGGCACGGTCGATCTCCCCGGCCATTCGGTCGACGAGATGCACTACGGCGGCCTGACCTTCCGTCACGAACCGAGAGCGGGGCAGCACGCGGGCGAAATTGCCGGTCATCTGCATCCCGCCGCCACCGTTCGGCGCCGGGAAAAATCGGTGCGCCGCCCATGCTTCGCAACGGATGGCGCCCGGCTGCTGATGCCAGCCTTCGGCGTGATGACCGGCGGCCTCGACCTGCGCCACAAGGCCATGGCCGGTCTTTTTGCGCGGGAAAGCCTGATCGCGCACCTGCTCGGCCGCGACCGCATCTACTCCGTCCGCTTCGGCAATCTCTCGGCCTAGAGCATGTTGCGCAGAGGTGTGCAGCGGCTTTTCGTCTGCAATTGCGCGATCATTTTCAGGCGACTTTCACCGGCTCGCATCGTAGAGCCACCGCACCATGCTTGACCGAAGCCTATCTTGAGATCGTCAATCGCCGGAAAGGCGGCTGATCAGTTCTTCCGGAAGATGAAGCTCGCGCCCCAGCCGGTGACGAGGGCCAGCAACACGGAGAAAATGCCATAGGTAATTGGCCGCTGATGTGCCGCATCCGTGATCATCTGCTCGATGCCAGTCTTAATGACCCGCAGCGGCAGCGATTTCTCGCTCAGGAACTTGCCGCTCTTGAAGAGATAAGCACGTACCGTATGCACCCCGTTCGGCACATCGGCCGGGACCCTGAGCGTCGCCTTGAAGAGCGACGAGCTGACGAAGCGGACGCCGGCGGGATCGCTCTCATAGAGCCCGCCTGACTTCTGCAGGCGCCGGAAGGCGTCGCGGAATTCCGGAACATCGCCGACATTGCCGACGAAGCCAATGGGCGCCAGCGGAATATGGTCGACGCCGATGCCGCGATCGCTGAGCTCGAGCGGCGTGGTGATGTTGTCAACGGCGCGCGTGCTCGACAGCGAATAGGCTTCCGGCACATGCTCGAACGTCATCGAGCGGGTGTTAACCCATATGCCGAAGACGCGCTCTTTCCGGCGCACCGTTGCGTTTTCGCGCGGGCCTTCCAGCACAACGACAATGTCATACTGGCCGATCGCCAGAAGCAGCTGGTCGGTATTGGAAAGTGCTCCGAAAATCGTCAGATCCGCGCCGGTGAAATCCGAGGTGATGGCGATCTCGCTCGTCGAGGTGCCGATCTCCATCGTCTCCCGCGCCGTGGTCGAGGTCGTGGGCTGATCGAGCAGCACCTGCGCCTGTGCCAAGAACGGAGTGAGCAGCAATGCGGCGGCGATAAGCAGTCCGGACATTCTCATCGGCTCACCCCTTCCATGATGACCGAGTAGATGTCGGCGGGGGTGATTACGAGTGTAACGACGAGGCGAAGGCCGACGGCAAGGACGAGGAGGCCGAGGAGCGCACGCAATTGTTCGCCGCGCAGCTTCTGGCCGACGCGAACGCCGTATTGTGCACCGATGACGCCGGCTACCATTAGCAGGAAGGCCAGGATGATGTCGACGGAATAGTTGGTGGCTGCCTGGACGATGGTCGTGAACGCGGTGACGAAAATGACCTGGAAGAGCGAGGTGCCGACGACCACATTGGTCGGAACGCGCAGCAGATAGATCATGGCAGGCACGAGGATGAAGCCACCGCCAATACCCATCGGCGTCAGCATGCCGACGAAGAAGCCGAGGCCGATCACCGGAATGGCGCTGAGATAGAGCTTGGACTTCTTGAAACGCAGTTTTAACGGCAGCCGCTGTACCCAGTTATGATGGCGCGGCTTGCCGGTTGCCGGAGGCAGTTTGCCGGCCGCGCGGCGCATCGCCCGCACACTTTCCCACAGCATCAGCGAACCTACCGTGCCGAGCAGGAGCACGTAGATCAGCGAAATGATCAGGTCGATCTGACCGAGCCTTCGCAAAAGCACGAACAGCCAGAGGCCAAACGTCGCCCCTGCCAAACCGCCGGCAAGTAGGATCGCGCCCAGCTTCAGGTCGAGCGAGCCGCGGCGAAAGTGGCTGAGCGCGCCCGATACCGAGGAGGCGACGACCTGATTGGAGCCGGTGGCGACGGCAACGACCGGCGGGATATTGTAGAAAATCAGAAGAGGCGTGATGAGAAAGCCGCCACCAACGCCGAACATGCCGGAGAGAAACCCTACGGCTGCCCCCATGCCGAGAATAATGAAAATATTCACCGACAATTCTGCGATCGGCAGATAGATCGTCACGCCTTGTTCCCATTTGCAGGCTTTTTCGGCGCGGTGACCGAAGCCCATTTCCCCTTAAACGGCGGATTCTAATCTGAAATCATTGCCAGAGCCTTAGGAAAGGTCGCACTGCCACAGTTTTCGAATTGCCGGTTTTACTTTAATCCGCGTTTTTCCACTTTTCTGTGACGCTGCATAGCGGCGTGGCCGGCACCGGCAGGGGATGCGGCAGTCTTGAGCTTCCTAAACAAAATGCCGGCGTCGTCGCGCCGGCATGTCGATTGATCGCTTTCACACGAGATCCTGGCCCTACTTGTTGCGGGCGAGCAGCTCCTTGACGACCTGATCGGTGACCCGTCCGTCTGCCGGCAGACCGACAGACTTCTGGAAGCTCTTCAGGGCGGTGACCGTCTTGTCCCCCATGGCGCCGTCGGGCGCGCCAGCGTCGAAGCCATTCTTGTTGAGGATGGCCTGAATGTTGCGGATCGCCTTCTTCATGTCGATGGAGGCTGTGTTCACGCCCTTGCCGGTGGTCCATTCGTCGGGGATGTCGGTGCCGTTGGTCTTCGGGTCGGCCGGCTGCACTTTCCAGAGGTCGACCTTGGCGCGGGCGCTTTCGAGATCGGCCGGCTTCATGGCGTTGGCGACTTCGTCACGTTTCTGGGCGGCGTCCTTGTCGCCGCTCTTTGCGGCGATGGCGAACCATTTGTAGGATTCCTGCAGGTCCTGTTTCACGCCGTTGCCGCGCGCATAGAGGATCGCGAGGTTGAACTGGCTGTCGGAGACGCCAAGATCGGCGGCGCGGATGAACCAGTTTGCCGCGCTATCGTAATCCTGCGGTCCTGCTGTACCCGAGGCGTAGAGAACCGCGAGATTGTGCATGGCGCTGGCATTGCCCTGGTTGGCCGCCTGCTCGTAATACTGCTTGGCCTTGACGAGGTCGCGATCGACACCGTTGCCTTTCTCGTACATGCTGGCGAGGCGATACTGGGCGGGGGCATAGCCTTTATCGGCCGAAAGCTGATACCAGCTCGCTGCCTGCTTCATGTCGGCCGCAACGCCGCGACCATCCGTATAGCGGGCGCCGATTTCGAAGAGCGCAACCGGATCGGCCGATTTGGCGGCGGCGACGAGTGACGGCGGCTGGATGCCGTCAGGCACCGCAATCTCCGGTGCTGCCGGTGCGGCAGCAGGAGTTGCGGCGGCCGTATTGTCCGTCTGAACAAAGGCGGTGGCCTGCTGTGTGGGTGCGCTGCCGGCAGGGGCCAGGGCTTCGCTTGCCGTCTGGTTGCCGTCGAGCGGGGTCGCTGCCGTCAGGCGATCATTTGCCGGAGCGGCGGCGGGATCGATGGCTGTAGGCGCCGGCTGGGCTTCCGCCGTCTCCGTCGTGGAGGCCGAGGGTGCAGCGGCCTGATTTGCAGCAGGCTGCTGATTGCTGGCGACGGGGTTCACATTGGCGACGACGGTATTGGTCGCGGCGCTGTCCGCAGGCGCGACCATCGTCGACACTTGGGCTGGGGGCGGTGCTTTCTGACCCCGCGTCAGTGTGTTTGCCAGCGGATAGGCCATGATGGCGAGCATGACGGCGCCTAATGCAAGCAGGATCGGCCGACGGAAGCGCGAGAACGCGCCGCCCTTCTTGGCGTCCTTCTTGGAGGCAGGAGCCGAGCGCTGCGTCTGGTCGACTTCCATGGCGGCGGCCTGCGCCGCGCGTCGGGCGGCCGCAATATAATCGGCCCGCTCGTTTTCGGTCGGTTGACGGGCATTTCCGCTCCGCGACGTGTTCTGGCTGGCGCGCACGCGCTCCAGGATCTTCTTGATGTCAGGCGCGCCGGAACCCGGTTCCAGCAGCTCGTTGGCCTCTTCGCCGGGCATCACGTCGGCGGGATCGATCGACGGAGCCTGCTCGATGACGGGGCGGTCCGGCGGAAAGATCGGCTCGGCCTTTTCCGGCATGAAGAAACGCTTGCCGAGGCTGGCAAACAGGCTGGTCTTGCCGCTCTTCTTGGCAGCAGCCTTGATTTCAGCCTTCGTATTGGCGTCGATCGCCTGTGCGACCGCGACTTCGGCGGAAACCGAGGCGTCGGCGGGCGCAACCGTGCGGATGATGGGACCAGCTTTCTGCTGTGCTGCCATCGGCGGCTTCAACGCCGGAGCATCCTCTTCCGCGAAGACGTCGCTTTCGAAGGCAGCTGCAGGCATGGCAGGCGCCGGCTTGCGCTGTTCCATGTGGTCGAGCCGGTCGGCGATTTGAAGCAGCGTGTCGTGCAGCGCCTCGAACGTGCGGTGCGTGCGTTCGTCGCTGGCGCGGCTGAGGTCTTCGAGATGGCGGAGGTCCTCGGCAAGCGCCGTCAACGCGGCCATGTCGGCCGGCTGCGCACCGTGGCCCATGCCGCCTTCGCGCGAATAGGCTTCGACGACGGTTTCCGCCGCATGACGGGCCGCCTCGATGATGTATTCGTCGTTGGTCGCCATATAGTCTTCGATCGCACTCATCCGGCGATCGAAATCCGGGGGCAGATGATCGGCAGCGGCCCGCGGCTCGGCAGTCAGCAATGTCGAGAGATGGGCGATCTGCTCTTCAAGATTGCGCAGCGCCTGCGTATCCGTCGGCGGTGCTGCGGTGCTCGCTTCCAGCCGGGCCGCGATGTCGGAGAGGCGGCCTTCGAGCCGGCGCGCCATGCTGTCGTCAAAGCTTGCAGCCGACGCTGCCGGATGGAAATCGATCTCGTCGATGCGGCGGGCGAGATAATCCAGCCGGTCCGCCAGCGCGTTGCCGACCGAGCCATGTTCCAGCGCGTCGATCTTGTGGGAGATATCGGCGAGATAGGTGACGAGTTCCGGCTGCGGTGCGGCCTTCTGCGACCGCTCCATCAGATGCGAAAGCTGATCCAGCCGCTCTTCAAGGCGGGCGACGGCCTTGGCGCTGCCGAGTTCATCGATGCGCATGGCAAGCGCTTCGAGACGGCCTGAAAGATCGTCGGCGGGCTGGCGGCGGCCCGCATCGCGGCTCATCAGGTCGATCTGGTCGGCAAGGCCGCTGAGGCGTCCTTCCAGCCGCTGCATGGCCTGGTCTTGCGGCTGCATCATCGAGCCGAGGCTTTCCATCGCGGTTGCGATCGTCAGCAGCTTGGTTTCCAGCGCGTGCACGGCCGGGCTGTCGTTCATGCCGCCGAGATGCTGCTTGATGTCATCGAGGCGATAGGCCAGCGAAACGAGCTCGTCCTGCAGGCCCGACGTGTCGATAGCCTTCACCTGGCGCTCGACATGGTGCAGCGACTCTTCACGGGCGAGACCGTCCATCAGCGAGCGTAGCTCGTCGAACTCGGCTTTCAGACCAATGGTTTCCGGCTGGCCGGCGAGCTGGTTGATGCTGTCGGCAAGCCGGGCCATGTCTTCGCGGACATCGGCGACGAAATGCTTGTCCTCTGTGTTTTCGCGGATATCGCGGATTTCGGCGCGCAGCGCGGTGACTTCGCGGGTCACGCTCTCGGCGATGTCGCGCTTGAGATCCTGACGAAGGTTGACGAGTGCCTGGGCGATATCGACCGGGGCTTCGGAGGCGACAGCAGCGCGCATCGGCTGGCGCTGCGGGTAGTTGTCGACGGGGCGCCGCACTGGTTGCGGTTCCGCATGCGCGATTTCCTCGCGCCGCGCCTGCAGACGCTCGCGGTTCGCTTCCAGCGTGCGCTGGCGCTGACGGATTTCGGCAAGCGGGTCGGAGCGAAGGTCACTTTCCTGCCGGTCGTTGCGCAGCGGGCGCTCATAGGGGCGACTGGCATGCTGCTCGCGTTCGGGGCGGGACGGCATCCGCTCCGGTGCGGCTCGCTCGGGGGCAGGCGCATAGCCGACAGCGACGCGCTGGCGTGTATCGCGCGCGGCGGCGGTTCCCATCAGCCCTTCGATGCGTGCCTCCAGTCCCTCGATCGTGCGGCTCAGAGCATCCAGCGACGTCCAGTCGCCCGTACCGGTAGGATTTGATCGCGATCCGCTCATATCTTTTGCTCGCCTTGAACTATGGACCACCCCGGGCCGTCATGCTGACGGAAGAAGACGTTGCTGCATCGCCGCCCTGTCTGCATCCCGCCGTTCGGAAAGGGATAAATGTATTGGCTTTCCTCAAACGAAGCCGCAAAACCAGCGCGCGATCCAAGCATAAGTTGAAGAAACGCGAAGCACTGCTGCTCAACTCGTACAATTCACGAAACGTGGTAAACAACTCGTTAAGTTTGGCGGAAATCTTTAACCTTTTATTTCGGTTCTGCTGTCCCGCAGCCTGATATTCTTGCGCGCAGGCAGCGCCGCGTTACTTGGGTGAATGAAGGGATGTCGGTCACGTGCGGCACGCTACCCCGCATCGGCTTCACCAAAATTTCAGCGCGCCTCACAAATTTGACGTTTACGCAAACGTCAATATTTTGTAAGAGTATGACAGTGGCCGGAATCTAAAGGTCCGGCGACGAATTGGAGGAATTCGAGAAATGCCAGTCTACAAGGCCCCCGTGAACGATACGCTCTTCGTCCTGAACGATGTGCTCGGGCTGGAGCGCTACAACAATCTTCCGGGTTATGCCGATGCGACGCCAGACATGATCGAGGCGATCGTAGGCGAGGCGGCCAAGATGTCGGAAGAGGTGCTTTTCCCCCTGAACTACTCGGGCGATCAGGAAGGCTGTGTGCGCCATGACGATGGCACGGTGTCGACGCCGAAGGGCTTCAAAGAAGCCTATCGCGCCTATCGCGAGGGCGGCTGGCTGGGTCTTGCCGTGCCGGAAGAATTCGGCGGGCAGGGGCTTCCCTATGTGCTGCACTGCGCCGTCGGCGAATATACCTCCGCCGCCAACATGTCGTTGATGATGTATCCGGGCCTAACGCAGGGCGCGATCGCAGCGATCCTCGTTCACGGCTCCGATGAACAGAAGCAGACCTATCTGCCCAAGATGGTCGAGGGCAGCTGGTCCGGCACCATGAACCTTACCGAGCCGCATTGCGGCACCGATCTCGGCCTCCTGCGCACCAAGGCGGTGCCGCAAGCCGACGGCAGCTACAAGATCTCCGGCCAGAAGATTTTCATTTCCGCCGGCGAGCACGACATGACGGATAATATCGTCCATCTCGTCCTTGCCCGCATCGAAGGTGCGCCTGAGGGCACCAAGGGCATTTCGCTGTTCATCGTGCCGAAGTTCCTCGTCAAGGAAGACGGTTCGCTCGGCGCGCGCAATCCGGTCTCCTGTGGTGCCATCGAGCACAAGATGGGCATTCACGGCAACGCCACCTGCGTCATGAACTATGACGAAGCCACCGGCTTCCTGATCGGCGCCGAGAACAAGGGCCTCAACGCCATGTTCGTGATGATGAATGAGGCACGCCTTGGCGTCGGCCTGCAGGGTCTCTCCATCGCCGAAATCGCCTATCAGAATGCCGCCAACTATGCCCGCGAACGCATCCAGGGCCGCTCGCTTTCCGGCCCGAAGGCGCCGGACAAGAAGGCCGATCCGATCATCGTCCACCCCGATATCCGCCGCTCGCTGATGACGATCCGCGCCTTCAACGAGGCCGGCCGCGCCTTTCTGCTCTGGACGGCGCTGAAGTCCGATATCGCCCATCGCTCCCCGGACGAAAAGGACCGTCAGGCTGCAGACGATATTCTTGGCCTCGCGACGCCGATCCTTAAGGGCGTCATGACCGACAAGGGCTTCGAACATGCTGTCATGGCGCAGCAGGTCTTCGGCGGCCATGGCTATATCGAAGAGCATGGCATGAGCCAGTATGTCCGCGATGCCCGCATCGCCATGATCTATGAAGGCGCCAACGGCATCCAGGCGCTCGATCTCGTCGGCCGCAAGCTGGCGCTGAACGGTGGCCGCGCCGTCATGGCTCTATTCAAGGAAATCGGCGATTTCTGCGAGGAAAACCGCAACGACGAGCAGATGGTTTTCTTCACCAAGCATCTGAAGAAGGGCTTGAACGACGTGCAGGCCGCGACCATGTGGTTCATGCAGAACGCCATGGCCAAGCCCGACAACGCCGGCGCCGGCTCGACCGACTACATGCACCTCTTCGGCCTCGTCGTCCTCGGCTATATGTGGGCGAAGATGGCGAAGGCGGCGCAGGATGGCCTTGCAAGCGGCGATACCGCGCGCGAGGATTATCTGAAGAACAAGCTTGTCACGGCGCGGTTCTACATGGAGCGCATCATGCCGGAAACGGCATTGCGCAAGGCCCGCATCGAAACCGGCGCCGACACGATGATGGAACTGGCGGCGGAAGCCTTTTGATCAAGGCGGCGCTTGCCGCTGCAGGGAGATGACACATGACCGAGGTTTTCATTTACGACCACGTGCGCACGCCGCGCGGGCGCGGCAAGAAGGATGGGTCGCTGCACGAAGTGCCCTCCGTTCGCCTTGCCGCCAAGACGCTTGAGGCACTCCGCGACCGCAACGGCCTCGACACCGAGACGGTTGACGACATCATCATGGGCTGCGTCGATCCGGTCATGGAAGCCGGCGCTGTCATCCCGAGAGGTGCCGCCTTCGAGGCAGGCTATTCCACCAAGGCCCCCGGCATGCAGATTTCCCGTTTCTGCGCCTCGGGCCTCGATGCCGTGAATTTCGGCGCGGCGAAGATCGCGCAAGGTGCCGATGATATCGTCATCGCCGGCGGTGTCGAAAGCATGTCGCGCGTCGGCCTGGGCATGTCCGGCGGCGCATGGTTCATGGATCCCTCGGTCAACTTCCCGGCCTATTTCATGCCGCAGGGCGTATCGGCCGATCTTATTGCCACCAAATACGGCTTCTCGCGCGATGATGTCGACGCCTATGCCGTCGAGAGCCAGAGGCGCGCGGCCAATGCCTGGGAAAAGGGCTACTTCAAGAATTCGGTCATTCCGGTGAAGGACATCAACGGCCTGACCATTCTCGACCGCGACGAGCATATGCGTCCCGGCACCGATATGCAGGCGCTCGCCTCCCTCAACCCGTCCTTCCAGATGCCGGGCGAGATGGGCGGCTTCGAGGCTGTCGGCATTCAGGCGCATCCGGAAGTCGAGCGCATCAACTACGTCCATCACGCCGGCAATTCCTCCGGCATCGTCGATGGTGCCGCTGCCGTGCTGCTCGGCTCCAAGGCGGGCGGTGAGAGCATGGGCTTGAAGCCGCGCGGCCGCATCAGGGCCTTCGCCAATATCGGTTCCGACCCGGCGCTAATGCTGACCGGCCCGGTCGACGTCACCGAAAAGCTCTTGAAGCGCACCGGCATGACGCTTGCCGATATCGATCTTTTCGAGCTGAACGAAGCCTTCGCCGCAGTCGTGCTGCGCTACATGCAGGCATTCGAAATTCCGCATGACAAGATCAACGTCAATGGCGGCGCGATCGCCATGGGCCATCCGCTCGGCGCGACCGGCGCGATGATCCTCGGCACAGTGCTTGACGAACTGGAACGCCGCGATCTCAACACCGCGCTGGTCACGCTTTGCATCGGCGCCGGCATGGGTACCGCCACGATCGTCGAACGCGTCTGAGGAGGGAAACCAATGGCTTACACAAATTTCACCGTTGAGACCGACGCAGACGGTATCGCGCTCGTCACCTGGGACATGCCCGGCAAGTCCATGAACGTCTTCACCGCCGAAATCCTCGAAGAGCTGAACGCCATCATCGACACGACCGTCGCCGATGCCGCCGTCAAGGGCGTGGTCTTCACGTCGGGCAAGTCCTCCTTCTCCGGTGGTGCCGATCTCTCGATGATCAAGTCCATGTTCTCCTTCTATCAGGATGAGAAAGCGAAGGACCCGGCCGCGGCCGCGAAGAAGCTCTTCGATCTCGTCGGACGCATGACCGGCCTCTTCCGCAAGCTCGAAACCTGCGGCAAGCCATGGGTATCGGCCATCAACGGCACCTGCATGGGCGGCGCTTTCGAGCTGTCGCTGGCGTGCCACGGTCGCGTCGCGTCAAGCGCCAAGAGCGTCAAGATCGCGCTGCCTGAGGTCAAGGTCGGCATCTTCCCCGGTGCCGGCGGCACGCAGCGTATCGCGCGCCTGACGGATGCTCAGTCGGCGCTGCAGATGATGACGACGGGCCAGTCGCTGACGGCAGCCCGCGCCAAGGCGATGAACCTCGTGCATCAGGTGGTCGAGCCGGACCAGCTGATCTCCGCCGCCAAGCAGATGATCAAGGACGGCCTGAAGCCCGTCGCCCCCTGGGATGAAAAGGGCTTCAAGGCACCAGGCGGCGGCATCTGGACGCCTGCCGCAGCCCAGCTCTGGCCGGCAGCACCCGCCATCCTGCGCCGCGAAACATCGGGTAATTATCCCGCTGCACTCGCCATCCTCAAATGCGTCTATGAAGGCCTGCAGGTTCCCTTCGATACCGGCCTGAAGATCGAGCAGCGCTATTTCACCCATGTGCTGCAGACCACCGAAGCCTATTCGATGATCCGCTCGCTGTTCATCTCCATGCAGGAACTCGGCAAGGGCGCTCGCCGCCCTGCAGGCCAGCCGAAGACGGAGCTGAAGAAGATCGGCGTCGTCGGCGCCGGTTTCATGGGCGCATCCATTGCCTATGTTACCGCCGCCGCCGGCATTCCCGTCACGCTCATCGACCGCGATATCGAAGCCGCGACGAAGGGCAAGGGTGTCGGCGAGGGGCTGGTCAAGGATTCGATCGGTAAGGGGAGGTTGACGCAAGATGAGGGTTCAGCCCTGCTTTCCCGTATCACGCCGTCGGCCGATTATGCCGATCTGAAGGATGCCGATCTCGTCATCGAGGCTGTGTTCGAGGATCGCGAAGTCAAGAAGGCCGTCATCGAGGCTGTCGAAGCCGTGCTGCCCGCTGGCGCGGTCTTCGCCTCCAATACCTCGACGCTGCCGATCACCGGGCTCGCGAAGAATTCCAAGCGCCCGGCCGATTTCATCGGCGTCCACTTCTTCTCGCCGGTCGAGAAGATGATGCTGACCGAAGTCATTCTCGGCAAGGAGACCGGCGATCATGCGCTCGCCGTCGCGCTCGACTATGTCGCCGCCATCAAGAAGACGCCGATCGTCGTCAACGACACCCGTGGCTTCTTCGTCAATCGCTGCGTCTTCCGCTATATCCACGAAGCCTATGACATGCTGATCGAAGGCGTGCCCGCTGCCATGATCGAGAATGCCGCCAAGATGGCCGGCATGCCGGTCGGACCGCTGGCGCTGAACGACGAAGTCGCCATTGATCTTTCCTACAAGATCCTGAAGGCGACAGTCGCCGATCTCGGCGAGAAGGCGGTCGACCCACGTCACATGCAGCTCGTCACCGGTCTGGTGGAGCGTGAGGGACGTCTGGGCCGAAAGAATGCCAAGGGCTTCTACGACTATCCGCCGAAGCCGGCGAAGAAGTCGCTCTGGCCGGGCCTCAAGGATCTCTATCCGCAGAAGAAGGCCGATGATGTCGATGTCGCCGTGCTGAAGCAGCGCTTCCTCGCCACCATCGCGCTCGAGGCAGCGCGCACCATCGAGGAAGGCATCGTCACCGATCCGCGCGAGGCCGATGTCGGCTCCATCCTCGGCTTCGGTTTTGCGCCCTATACTGGTGGCGCGCTGTCCTACATCGACGGCATGGGCGTCAAGGCTTTCGTCGAGCTCTGCGAGAAGCTGGCAGCCGCCTACGGCCCGCATTTCCAGCCGACCGCGCTGCTGAAGGACATGGCGGCGAAGGGCGAGACCTTCTACGGGCGTTTCGATCCCTACCGCGTCGCGAAGGCAGCTTGAGCCAGCAGCCATCTGGTCAGCGTAAATGGTGGGCCGCTCCTGTCGGGAGCGGCCCTTTTTCATTCGTCCTCGAGAGGTTCGCCAAGCGGGAAGTGTTATGTAAGTGTATTATTACGCAACACTCAAGAGCTTTTCCCGACTGGATCGCAAGGCAACGACGCCCCAGCCGATGAGCAGAAGGATTGCCGCCGCATAGATGTCGGCGGCCTCGGTAAAGCCGAGTGCTTTCGACAAAAAGCCGGCGAGGATGGCGGGTACGCTGAAGGCGAGGTAGCTCTGGATGTAGAAGGCCGAGAGCAGCCCGGCGCGCTCGTCCGGCTTTGCCAGCGGCATGATACTTCTAACGGTGCCGAGGAAAGCCGCCCCGAAGCCCGAGCCGGCAATCAGAGTTCCCAAGGCGAGGATCGGCACTTCAGCCGCATGCATGCCGGCGATAATGGTCAGTATGCCGAGGGCCATGGTCGGTATGCCGAACTTCATGATCGTGGCGGCGGATCTCTTACGCAGCAGGAAGACGGCGGCAGCACCGCTGATTGTCAAGGCCGCGACCACGGAGCCGCCCACCAGCGGCGCCGTGCTGCCGGTCGTCGCGCTGACGAGCGAAGGCACCAGCGACAGATAGAAGCCGGCAAGCGCCCAGACGGCGCTATTGATCGGCGTCAGCGCCAGCAGCGTCCGGCGCGCCTGCGGGGGAACGGCGATTTCCGGCTTCAGCGATGCGAGTACGCCGGCCCGCCGGTTCGTTGTCTCCGGCACCAGCCATAGCAGCGCGGCCTGCAGCGCCAGCAGGGCAAGCGTGACGATATAGACGAGCACGGTTGGGGCTGGCGCGAACTGCATCAGCAGGCTTGTGCCGAGCGCGCCGATCGCCATGCCGGCAAGCGGGGCAAGGCTGTTGGTGATCGATCCCCTGATCGGATCGAGATCGACAAGGGCGGCACCGATGGAACTGACTGCGGTGCCCGTGGCAAAGCCCTGCACGATGCGGGCGGCAATCAGCCAATCCGGACCTCTGGCCATTAAAAACAGCGCTATCGCCACCATATTGAGGAGGATCGAAGCGAAGATCACCGGACGGCGGCCGAGATGGTCGGAAATCGAGCCGACGATGAGCAGCGCGGCGAGGAGGGAGAAGGCGTAGACGGCGAAGATCACCGTGAGCAGCACCGGCGAGAAGGCGAAGGCCTGCTGGTAAAGGCGGTAGAGAGGCGTCGGTGCGGATGAGGCGGCCAAAAACAAGGCGCTGGTTGCGGCATAATAGGCCGGCGCCAGGCGTCTTGCTGGTGAAATCGGCGTGCTGGCGGTGGAATCGAGCGAGGTCATCGATTATATCCTGCCTAAAGCTAAAACATTGCGTTAGGTGGATATAGGTCGCCTGATGTATAAAAGCAAATAATTTGCGTTAGTGAATGCCTCTTGGTCATTCACGATCGGCAAAAGGGAAAGATTGGCAAGGGCCTATGGGCTACAGAGAAAATCCCCGTCCCGGCGGACGCAGCGCCAGAGTGCAGGCTGCCGTGCATCAATCCGTCCGCGACATGCTGGCAACGATGGATCGCGCCGATGTGACAATCCCCCTGATTGCGCAGCGTGCCAATGTCACGCCGTCGACGATCTACCGTCGCTGGGGCGATCTTCAACAGCTTCTGGCGGATGTGGCGGCGTCGCATCTGCAGCCGGAGGGTGAGCCGGCCAGCATCGGCAGCGCCCGTGAAGATTTGGAGGCCTGGGTCGAACAATATGCCGATGAGATGGCCTCCGGTGTCGGCCGGCAAATGCTGCGCGACGTTCTTGCGGCAGCCGACAGCGCAAATGCGGAAAAATGCGGTACCTACACGCGGTATCAACTTGCCGTTTTCATTGCCCGGGCTGAGAAGTGCGGCGAGCCCTTTCCCACCTTGACGGACCTGATGGATCACGTCATCTCGCCGATCATCTACCGCATCCTCTTCGATCAGGCGCCCGGCTCCGACTGCGTTCGCAGGCTCGTTGCGAAGGTAATGCCGGAGAGCGCAGCCGGTACTTGATGCGCAATCGGCAATGCCGAGCGACTCACTCGATCTCCGCTAAGCATATTCAGTGGCTCCGGCTTGGTTGCTCGCAACTGACGAACAAGTAGTCGAACATATGCACGATAAAGTTGCCAAAGCTGCGAAATTATCATGGGATATGCATGCCTGGACGAGGCTCGCGGTCAATTTGCTGTTGAAAAATAAGGAAAAAGATGGTGCTAATTATCATCAGTGAATTCAACGGCAACGCGAAGGGGATTGCTCAATGCTTAATGAATTCAAGGCATTTATCGCCCGTGGCAATGTCATGGATCTCGCAGTCGGCGTGATCATTGGCGGCGCTTTCGGCGGCATCGTGAAATCGTTGGTTGACGATATCATCATGCCGATCGTCGGTGCGATTTTTGGCGGCTTCGATTTTTCGAACTACTTCGTCGGCCTCGCTTCGGGGGTCAATGCACCGACGCTCGCTGCCGCCCGCGCCCAGGGTGCGGTTCTCGCTTACGGTAGCTTCATCACCGTCCTCATCAACTTCCTGATCCTCGCCTGGATCATCTTCCTCATGGTCAAGGGCGTGAACGCTCTGCAGGCCCAGGTCGCTCGCAAGGAAGAGAAAGTTGCCGAGGCAGCGCCGCCGCCGGCCGACGTTCAGCTGTTGACGGAAATCCGCGATCTTCTCGCCAAGCGCTGACACGTTTCACTTAATTTCTTTGCAAGCCTCGGTCCGAAAGGACCGAGGCTTTATTCATCACTAAAATCGATCGATCGCTAAGGCAAAGTCATGGGATTTGTCCGCTGCTCTGCTTTATGAAGGCAGAAACCGGAGACTTTGCATGTCGATACTGAACAGCCTCAGCCCACGCGCGCTCGCAGCACCCGAAAGCGGGATCGTCGAAGTGGTCAATTATGCCCGCGGCCGCGAGGGTCTGCTGCCGCTCTGGGTCGGCGAGGGCGATCTGCCGACGCCGGATTTCATCAATCGCGCGGCTATGGCCTCGCTCAATGCCGGCGAAACCTTTTACACTTGGCAGCGCGGCATTCCGGAGCTGCGCCAGGCGCTTGCCGATTACTATGGCCGGCATTTCGGTACCTCCCTGCCGATGGAGAATTTCTATGTCGTCGGCTCTGGTATGCAGGCGATCCAGCTTTCCGTGCAGGCGATCACCTCTCCCGGCGACGAGATGGTCTATCTCTCTCCGGCCTGGCCGAATATCGCCGCGGCATTGGAGATTGCGGGCGCCCGTTCCGTCGCTGTGCCGCTACAGTTCGAGCACGGCAAATGGTCGCTCGATCTCGGGCGGCTGGAGGCAGCGATCACGCCGAAAACCAAGGGTCTCTTCATCAATACCCCATCCAACCCGACCGGCTGGACGGCGACCCATCAGGATCTCCGCGATATTCTGGCATTGGCGCGCAAGCACGATCTCTGGATCATGGCCGACGAAATCTATGCGCTGTACTATTACGCTGGTGGCCGCGCGCCGAGTTTCCTGGATGTGAAGGAAGCCGACGACAAGATCCTCTTCGTCAATTCCTTCTCGAAGAACTGGTCGATGACCGGTTGGCGCGTTGGCTGGATCGTTGCGTCAGCCGAGCTCGGACAGGTGATCGAAAACCTCGTGCAATATTCGACCTCCGGCGTCGCGCAATTCATGCAGAAGGGCGCGGTTGCCGCGCTGAACGAGGGTGATGATTTCGTCCGCTCCAACATCGCCAAGGCCACTCGCTCGCGCGATATCCTCTGCGACGCGTTGATTGCCACCAATCGCGTGCAGACGCTGAAGCCGGATGGCGCGCTCTATTCCTTCCTCAGGATCGACGGCGTCACCGACAGCCGCAAGGCGGCCATAGACATCGTCGACAAGACCGGCGTCGGTCTGGCGCCCGGGACGGCCTTTGGAAAGGGCGGAGAGCTGTTCATGCGCGCCTGCTTTCTGCGCGATCCCGTGCAGGTTGCGGATGCTGCGGAAAGGCTGAGTCGGTATATTTTGGGGCTGTAGGAGCTAGCCGTTCTGTTGCGTTAGCAACTTCCCTTTAGTCTGTCCGCATACCCCCCTCTGTCACTGTCGCGACATCTCCCCCACAAGGGGGGAGATCGTTTGGAGTTTGCAGCCGCCCTTAACAATGCGATGCGCTTCAGTTTCTCCAGATACAAAATTGACTTGAGGTGGGTTGGTGCCGCAAGTTTCCAATCTCCCCCCTTGTGGGGGAGATGTCACGAAGTGACAGAGGGGGTGAACACTCTCCGCATCACGCGATTCAGCGATTCCATAAAATGCAATCGATCCGCGAAAGACCACTCTAACCATTCCCGCAATCTTTCCCGCCCCACCTCCCGCCTTTAATCAATTTCGCAGGGGAAGCGGCCTCATATGGTACCGACAAGACTTGGCGGGGACGCGACGAATGACGGTGTTGGTAACGGGCGGAGCCGGATATATCGGCAGCCACATGGTCTGGAGATTGCTTGATGCGGGCGAGGACGTTGTCGTCCTCGATTGCCTCTCCACAGGCTTTCGCTGGGCGGTGCCGCCGGCTGCCCGTTTCTATCTCGGCGATGTCGCCGACGAAGCGCTGCTGTATCAGATTTTCGCCGAAAACGACATAGAGGCCATCATCCATTTCGCCGGTTCGGCGGTCGTGCCGATGTCGATCGAGGATCCTCTCGCCTACTATGAGAACAATACCGGCAAGACCCGCATCTTGATGAGCGCCGCCGTCAGGGCCGGCATCCGCCATTTCGTTTTCTCGTCCACGGCTGCCGTCTATGGTCAGCAGCCCGCGGATCGGCCGGTCAGCGAAAATGCGCCGCTGCGGCCCGAATCCCCCTATGGCCAATCCAAGCTGATGTCCGAGCTGATGCTGCGCGATGCTGCCGCAGCCTATGACTTCCGCTATGTGGCGCTGCGTTATTTCAATGTCGCTGGCGCTGATCCAGAGGGGAGGGCTGGTCAGTCGACCGATGGCGCCACCCATCTCATCAAGGTCGCCTGCGAGGCAGCCCTTGGCCGCCGCCGCCAGGTGGATATCTACGGCACCGACTATGCCACGCATGACGGCACCGGCGTCCGCGACTATATCCATGTCAGCGATCTCGTTGAGGCGCATCTCATGGCGTTGCGACATCTGCGCGATGGCGGGCGGTCATTGGTCGCCAACTGCGGTTATGGCCACGGCTATTCCGTGCTTGATGTGCTCAACATGGTCATGCGCGTCCATGGCCGCGCCTTCCGCATCCATATCGCGCCGCGCCGGCCCGGCGATATGGCGAGCATCGTTGCAGATGCGACGCTCGCCCGGCGCGAATTGGGCTGGGCGCCGAGATACGACAGCCTGGAAGCGATCGTGCGCTCCTCGCTGGATTGGGAGCTTCGCCTTGCCGAGCGTGTGGGCTTCGATGCTGCCGGAGCCGGCAGGATCTACGCCGCCCCGAGCATGTCGTAGCCGGGAGCGACTTCAGCCGTCGCTACTTCTCCAAGGTCCCAGAAAAGCCGGCGCGTTCTTGCGCACAGCCTCCGCCAGAAAATCGATGACGGTGCGCACGCGCGGCGATTGGCGCAGGTCGCGGTGGCAGGTGATCCAGTAGTGGCGCTTGAGATCCACCGCATGCGGCAGGACTACCTGCAGGTCCGGATGCTTGCCGGCGATGAAGAACGGCAGCACACAGAGCCCCTGGCCGTTCTTCGTCGCCGTCAGCTGCGCAAAGATGCTTGAGCTCTGGAACTGCGGTCTGATGCGCGGGTGGACGTCGTCGAGATAGTCCAGGCCCGGCGCGAAGATCATATCCTCGATATAACCGATGAAGGCGAAGTCAGGCAGGTCATCGCGGCTTTCGATTGGCGGATGGCGGGCAAGGTAATCGCGCGATCCGTAGACCTGTAGGTGGTAGTCCGTCAGTTTCTCGGTGAAATAGGGGCCAGCTTTCGGCGGGTCGAGCACCACGACGATATCGGCCTCCTTGCGCGAGAGCGACATGATCTGCTGAATGGTGATCAGCTCGAGCGAGATATTCGGATGCCTGGCGGCGAACTCCGGCAGGACGCCGGTGAAGAAGAAATTGGAAAACCCCTCTGGCGCGCTGATGCGCACGACACCCCGTTGTGCCGCCGATCCAGCAGAAAGATCGGCACGAAGACGTTCCGTTTCCTGCTCCATGTGCTCGGCGGTATCGACGAAGCGCTGTCCCATGCTGGTCAGCATGTAGCCGCGTGGATTGCGCTCGAAGAGCTTGACTTTCAAGGCGAATTCCAGCCGGTCGATACGGCGTGAGACCGTGGCGTGGCTGCTGCGCAATTGTCGCGCCGCAGTCGAAAGCTGCCCGGTTCGCGCAACGGCGAGGAAAAACTGCAGATCGTCCCAGGTAAAGTGCGGTGTGCGCTTCATGCATCCTCCTCTGTTCAAAAATGAACAGACCTTGTTTGGAATTAGTTGCAATCGCGACTTGCGTCAACGCGCGAATTCCGTGATCTTGCCTCTCGGGAAAAGTCGTTTTGAGGAAAGCGGCTGGCCAATTTTGAACAGATTCATTTTTGCCAAATCTCTGGGAGGAGAGGATATGCGAAAGAGTCTTATTGCGTCCCTGGCATTTCTGCTTGCAACCAGCACCGCGGCCTTCGCCGCCGGCGCGTCCGATGGTGTCGTCAAGATCGGCATCCTCAACGACCAGTCCGGCGTCTATGCGGACTTCGGCGGCAAATCGTCGGTCGAGGCCGCCAAGATGGCTGCCGAGGATTTCGGTGGCAAGGTTCTCGGCGTGCCGATCGAGATCATCGATGCGGATCACCAGAACAAGCCCGATATCGCCTCCAACATCGCTCGCCAATGGTATGACCAGGACAAGGTCGACGCCATCATGGAGCTGACGACCTCTTCGGTCGCGCTCGCTGTGCAGGCGGTCGCCAAGGAAAAGAAGAAGATCGACATCGTCACAGGCGCTGCCACGACCGATCTCACCGGCAAGCAATGCTCGCCCTACGGCTTCCACTGGGCCTATGACACCCATGCTCTGGCCGTCGGCACAGGCGGCGCGCTGGTCAAGCAGGGTGGCGACACCTGGTTCTTCCTGACTGCGGACTATGCCTTCGGCTACTCCCTCGAGCAGCAGACCAGCGATTTCGTCAAGGCCAGCGGCGGCAAGATCCTGGGTTCCGTCCGCCACCCGCTGTCGACCAATGATTTCTCGTCCTTCCTGCTGCAGGCGCAGTCGTCCGGCGCCAAGGTGATCGGCCTTGCCAATGCCGGCCTCGATACGTCCAACGCCATCAAGCAGGCTTCCGAATTCGGCATCACCCAGGGCGGTCAGCATCTGGCGGCGCTGCTCTTCACGCTGGCCGAAGTTCACGGTCTCGGCCTGCAGGCGGCGCAAGGTCTGACGCTGACGGAAGGCTATTACTGGAACCTCGACGACAAGAGCCGCGAGTTCGGCAAGCGCTTCTTTGCCCGCACCGGCAAGATGCCGAACATGATCCATGCCGGCACCTATTCAGCAGTGCTGCAGTACCTGAAGGCTGTGCAGAAGGCCGGCACGGACGATACCGAGGCCGTCGCCAAGCAACTGCACGAAATGCCCGTCGACGACTTCTTCGGTCGTGGCGGCACGGTCGGCGCCAACGGCCGCATGATCCACGACATGTATCTGCTTCAGGTCAAGAAGCCGGAAGAGAGCAAGGAGCCGTGGGATTACTTCAACGTACTGGCGACGATCCCGGGCAAGGAAGCCTATATCGATCCCGCCAAGAGCGGCTGCGACCTCGTCAAGCAATAGGGCTTGGACCAGCCTATGGCGATGTCAGCGACACATCTGCATGAAGAGCCCCGGGTGGTCTTGTCCGCCCGGGGACTGCGACGCGATTTCGGCGGCTTCACCGCCGTCAAGAATGTCGATCTCGACGTACAGCACGCTCGCGTCCACGCGTTGATCGGGCCGAACGGCGCTGGTAAGACGACGGTGTTCAACCTGCTCACCAAGTTCCTGCAGCCGACGCATGGCACGATTACGCTGCTCGGCACCGATATTACCAAGACAAGACCCGACAAGGTCGCGCGCATGGGTCTCGTGCGCTCCTTCCAGATCTCGGCCGTCTTCCCGCATCTGACGGTGCTGGACAATGTCCGCGTCGCCCTGCAGCGGCCAAACAATCTCGCCCACCAGTTCTGGCGGCCGCTTTCGGCACTCGACAGCCTCAATGCGCGTGCCGAACAGCTCATTGCCTCCGTCGGCCTCTCGAAGGAGCGCAATGCTATAGCGGCCGATCTTTCCTATGGCCGCAAGCGCGTGCTGGAGATCGCAACGACGCTTGCACTCGACCCGAAGGTGCTGCTGCTCGACGAGCCCATGGCCGGCATGGGGCTGGAGGACGTGAACACCGTCTCCGCCATCATCCGCGATGTCGCTCGCGACAGGGCTGTGCTTATGGTGGAGCACAATCTCTCCGTCGTTGCCGATATCTGCCACCATGTCACAGTCCTCCAACGCGGCGAGATCCTGGCTCAGGGCGACTATGCGACCGTCAGCCGCGACCCCCGCGTTCGCGAGGCCTATATGGGCACGGAGGAGGCTTGACGATGGCGCCGCTTCTGGAAGTTCAGGGTCTCAATGCCTGGTATGGCGAAAGCCACATCCTGCACGGCGTCGATATGCGCGTGGGCGAGGGGGAAACCATCACCATCCTCGGCCGCAACGGCGTCGGCAAGACGACGACATTGCGCACGATTGTCGGCATCGTCCGCGCCCGCAAGGGCAGGATCGCCTTCGCCGGCAAGGATATGATGCAGGTGCCGCTGCACAAGACGGCGCATCAGGGCATCGGCTTCGTGCCGGAAGAGCGCGGCATCTTCTCCACGCTCAGCGTCTACGAAAATCTGATGCTGCCGCCTGTTGTCGCCCCCGGCGGCATGACGCTCGACGAGATCTTCGAGTTGTTTCCCAATCTGCACGAGCGGCGCAACAGCGTCGGCACAAGGCTTTCGGGCGGCGAACAGCAGATGCTTGCCATGGCCCGCATCCTGCGCACCGGCGTCCGCATGCTGCTGCTCGACGAGCCGACGGAAGGCCTGGCGCCCGTCATCGTCCAGCGGATCGGCGAAGTCCTGCAGAAGCTGAAAGGGCGCGGCATGACCATCTTGCTGGTCGAACAGAATTTCCGCTTTGCGAGCCGCATCGCCGATCGCTTCTATCTGATGGATCATGGCCAGATGGTCTCGGAATTTCCGGTCGGCGAACTCACAGAGCGCATGGATATGCTGCACAAGGTTCTGGGGGTCTGAGCCATGACGACGATATTCGGCATCCCCGCCCAGGCGCTTCTCGGTCAATTGCTGATCGGTCTGATCAACGGCTCCTTCTATGCGCTCTTGAGCCTTGGCCTGGCGATCATCTTTGGCATGCTCAGGGTCATTAATTTCGCCCACGGCGCGCTCTATATGCTCGGGGCTTTCACCGCCTATCTGCTGCTTGCCTATGCCGGCATCGGCTATTGGCCGGCCCTGGTTCTTGCGCCGCTGATCGTCGGCCTGTTCGGGGCGCTGGTCGAGCGGCTCTGCCTGCGCCGGCTCTACAAGATCGATCCGCTTTATGGACTGCTCTTCACCTTCGGCATGGCGCTGACCATCGAAGGGACTTTCCGCTATCTCTATGGTTCTTCCGGCCAGCCCTATGCCGTTCCGACGGAATTGGCGGGCGCGAAAAATATCGGCTTCATGTTCCTGCCCGTCTATCGCGGCTGGGTGGTCATCGCCTCGCTGATCGTCTGTATCGGCACCTGGCTGCTGATCGAGAAGACCAAGCTCGGCGCCTACCTGCGTGCAGCGACGGAGAATTCCGTGCTCGTGCAGGTTTTCGGCGTCAACGTGCCGGTGTTGTTGACGCTGACTTACGGCTTCGGCGTGGCGCTTGCCGCCTTTGCCGGCGTGCTCGCCGCGCCGATCTACCAGGTCTCGCCGCTGATGGGCTCGAACATGATCATCATCGTCTTTGCGGTCGTGGTCGTCGGCGGCATGGGTTCGATCATGGGGGCGATCGTGACAGGCTATCTGCTCGGGATTGCCGAGGGCCTCACCAAGGTCTTCTATCCGGAGGCCTCCAATATCGTCATCTTCGTCATCATGGCGATCGTGTTGCTCCTCAGGCCCGCGGGCCTCTTCGGTCGGGAGGCGTGATATGGCTGGATTGATCACCTTGAGTTCCAAGGAGCGTCCGAAGCTTTCCGTGCAGAAGCTGCTTCTGGTGGTCGGTCTCGTCGGCCTGATCTGGGCACCGTTCTTTATCTACCCGATCTTCGTCATGAAGGTGCTCTGCTTTGCGCTCTTCGCCTGCGCCTTCAATCTGTTGCTCGGCTATGCCGGCCTGCTGTCTTTCGGCCACGCCACCTTCTTCGGGGGCGCCGCCTATTTCACGGCGCACGCGGTGAAGGAATGGGGCTTGCCGCCCGAGATCGGCATCCTGATCGGCGTCGCGGGAGCCTCGTTGCTTGGTCTCGTCATAGGCTTCGTCGCCATCCGCCGACAGGGCATCTATTTCGCCATGATTACGCTGGCGCTCTCTTACATGTTCTATTTCTTCTGCCTGCAGGCGGCTTTCACCCATGGCGAAGATGGCATCCAGTCGGTGCCGCGCGGCTACCTCTTCGGCGTCCTCGATCTCAACAACTCCTTCAACATGTATTATTTCGTCCTCGCCGTGTTCCTGATCGGTGTGCTGGTCATCTGGCGTTTCATCAATTCGCCCTTCGGCATGATCCTGAAGTCGATCCGCGAGAACGAGCAGCGGGCGATCTCGCTCGGCTATTCCGTGGCCCGCTACAAGCTCGGCGCCTTCGTTATGTCGGCGGCGCTCGCGGGGCTCGCGGGCGCGGTCAAGGCGCTGGTCTTCCAGTTTGCGACGCTGACGGACGTCGCCTGGCAGATGTCCGGCGAAGTCATTCTCATGACCCTGCTTGGCGGTATCGGCACGCTGATCGGGCCGATCTTCGGCGCGGGCTTCGTGGCGACGCTGGAAAACTATCTCGCAACTTCCGAATTCCCGGTCACCATCATCACCGGCATCGTCTTCATGGTCTGCGTCCTGCTCTTCCGCCGTGGCATCGTCGGCGAATTCTATGCCTCGCGGCTGGGACGGAAGCTGGGGTTCGAATATCGGCGGTGACCCGCTTGATTTTCCTTCTCCCCGTAAGCGGGGAGAAGGTGCCCGAGGGGCGGATGAGGGGCCTGCACGGATTCCAGCGAATACCGAATTTGCCGAGCCTTCCCGCCCCTCATCCTCACCCTAGCCCTCTACCCGCATGCGGAGAGAGGGGACGATAGAGTCTCTTGAATGGATCGCTTCGACTACATCATCATCGGTGCCGGCAGTGCCGGATGCGTGTTGGCCAACCGGCTCTCGGCTGACCGCAACAATAGGGTTTTGCTGCTGGAAGCCGGCGGCAACGACAATTATCACTGGATTCATATCCCTGTCGGCTATCTCTATTGCATCAACAATCCCCGCACCGACTGGTGCTTCACCACCTCGCCGGAAGCGGGCCTGAACGGCCGGTCGCTGAACTATCCGCGCGGCAAGGTGCTCGGCGGCTGCTCCTCCATCAACGGCATGATCTACATGCGCGGCCAGGCGCGTGACTATGATCTCTGGCGTCAGCTCGGTTGCGCCGGCTGGGGCTGGGACGATGTGCTGCCCTATTTCATCAAGTCCGAGGATTACTATCGTGGCAAGGACGAGATGCACGGCGCCGGCGGCGAATGGCGGGTCGAGAAGGCACGTGTCCGTTGGGCCGTGCTCGACGCTTTCCAGGCCGCGGCCAGGGAGGCCGGCATCCCCGAAACGGCGGATTTCAATCGCGGCAACAACGAAGGCTCTGGCTATTTCGACGTCAACCAGCGCTCCGGCATCCGCTGGAACACGACGAAGGCCTTCCTGCGTCCGGCCATGAAGCGCGGCAATCTCACTGTCTACACGAAAGCGCAGGTCCGCCGCCTGATCGTCGAGGACGATGCCGTGACCGGCGTCGAATTCCAGCACGACGGCGTGGCGAAACGCGCCTATGCCACTAGGGAGACCGTCCTCTCGGCCGGCTCCATAGGCTCGCCGCACATTCTCGAACTCTCGGGTATCGGCCATGGCGATGTGCTTGGGAAGGCCGGCATCGAGGTGGTGCGCGAGGTTCGGTCGGTCGGCGAAAACCTGCAAGATCATCTGCAGCTTCGTCTTGCCTACAAAGTGACCGGCGTTCCCACACTGAACGAGAAGGCGACGAGCCTCATCGGCAAGGCGGCGATCGGCCTCGAATATCTGGTGCGCCGCTCCGGCCCGATGGCGATGGCGCCGAGCCAGCTCGGCATATTCACCCGCTCCGGCCCGGACAAGGAAACGCCGGATCTGCAATATCATGTGCAGCCGGTTTCGCTCGACAAGTTCGGCGACCCCGTCCATCCCTTTCCGGCGATCACGGCCAGCGTCTGCAATCTGCGGCCTGAAAGCCGTGGCTCTGTGCATGTGCGCAGCCCGGATTTCGCCCTGCAGCCGGCCATCAGTCCGAACTATCTTTCGGCGCATCGTGACCGGGAGATCGCAGTGCGCTCCATTCGCCTGACGCGGCGGATCGTGGCGCAACCTTCTTTCGCCCGGTTCCACCCCGAGGAATTCAAGCCCGGATCTGCCTATGAGACGGATGCGGATCTGGAGCGCGCCGCCGGCGACATAGGCACGACGATTTTCCACCCGGTCGGCACATGCCGCATGGGTGGCGACGCGCAAAGCGTCGTCGATCCCCGGCTGCGGCTACGGGCATTGGCACGGCTGCGTATCGCCGACGCTTCCGTCATGCCGTCGATCACATCGGGCAACACCAACTCGCCAACCATCATGATCGCCGAAAAGGCAGCCGAGATGATCCTTGCCGACAACAGATGAATCTCTGAGGATTGATGGCAGCAAGGACAGGAGATTTGCATGGATAGCACGGACGAAGTCATCATCGAGCGGCGCGGATCGGCCGGGATCATCAGGCTCAATCGCCCCAAGGCGCTGAACAGCCTGACATTGCCGATGGTGCGGGTGATCGCTCCGGCGCTGGAGGATTTTGCCGCAGACCCGGCGATCGCAAGTGTCATCGTCATGGGCGAGGGCGAGCGTGGCTTCTGCGCGGGCGGCGATATCCGCCTGCTGCACCGGAGCGGCAAGGAAGGCACCAAAGAAGCCGAAACCTTCTGGCGCGAGGAGTTTCTGCTCAACTATGCCATCTCTCGCTACCCGAAACCCTATGTGGTGCTGATGGACGGCATCACCATGGGCGGCGGCGTCGGCCTCTCGGCCCATGGCAGCCATCGCGTCGTCACCGAGCGCACCCGCCTTGCCATGCCCGAAACAGGCATCGGCTATTTCCCGGATGTCGGCGCCACCTGGCTTTTGCCGCGCGCACCGGGCGAAGCCGGCACCTGGATGGGCCTGACCGGCCAGACTGTCGAGGCGGCTGACGTTATCCATGCAGGTTTCGCCGATCATTGTGTCGCATCCTCCACGTTGCCGGCTCTCATAGATGCGATAGCAGGGCTACCCGCTAATATCTCCGCCGTAGAGGTACATGCCCTCATCAGAACGATGGCGGCGGATGCCGGCGAAAGCCGGCTTGCGACAAACCGCGAAGTGGTCGATCGGGCGTTTTCCGCAGATACGGTGGAGCAGATTCTAAAGGCATTGGCCGATGAGCCGGGAGAATTTGCCGCCGAAGCCGCCGGCGTGATCGCCAGCCGCTCGCCGACCAGCCTGAAACTGACCCTGCGGCTGCTGAGGGCAGGGAGGGCGAGCGCCAATCTCGCCGAATGCCTCGATCGTGAACTCGGCGCCTGCAAGGGCATATTGTATAATCACGATTTCTACGAAGGCGTGCGTGCCGCTGTCATCGACAAGGATCGCAATCCGAAATGGTCGCCGGCCAGTCTTTCCGAGGTGACCGCCGCCGATATCGACCGCTTCTTCGTGCCGGCGCTGCCGCCGCTTTTTGCGAGCTAGACGGGTTCCGCTCATCACCGAGTTTCTGAACCGCTCTATCTCGCTACTTTAGGCAATTCCGGAATGGAGGGCAGATCTGTCTCTTTTTCCGGAGTTGCTTCAACCGATCATGGGAGGAAAACATCATGACACGGATCGCATTCATCGGCCTCGGCAATATGGGAGGCCCGATGGCGGCCAATCTCGTCAAGGCGGGCCATGCCGTCACCGGGTTCGACCTCTCGCATGATGTGCTGAAGGCAGCCGAAGCGGCGGGCGTGAAAGCCGCCAGCGTGCTGACCGAGGCCCTGGCCGATGCGGAAGTGGTCGTGACCATGCTGCCGAAAGGCCAGCATGTCCTCACCGTCTGGACCGACGTGCTGCGCTCGGTGCCCAAGGGAACCCTGCTGATCGACAGCTCCACCATCGATGTCGACAGCGCCCGCAAGGCCCACGCCATGGCAGGCGATGCCGGCTGCCTTTCGCTCGATGCGCCTGTTTCCGGCGGCACGGGTGGTGCTGCGGCGGGAACGCTGACCTTCATGGCCGGCGGCTCCAAGGAGAGCTTTGCGGCCGCCAAGCCGCTGCTCGAAATGATGGGCAAGAAGATCGTCCATTGCGGCGATGCCGGCGCCGGCCAGGCCGCAAAGATTTGCAACAACATGATCCTCGGCATTTCCATGATCGGCGTCTGCGAGGCCTTCGTGCTCGCCGAAAAGCTCGGCCTCTCGCACCAGGCCCTGTTCGACGTCGCCTCCACCTCGTCTGGCCAGTGCTGGTCGATCAATACCTATTGCCCCGTGCCCGGCCCCGTGCCGACCTCGCCCGCCAACAACGACTATAAGCCCGGTTTTGCGGCTGCCTTGATGCTGAAGGATTTGCGGCTGTCGCAGGAAGCGGCACTCTCCAGCGGTGCATCGACACCTCTGGGTGCGGAAGCGGCACAGCTCTATGCGCTCTTCGAAAAGCTCGGCAACGGCGGCCGCGATTTTTCGGCGATCATCGAGATGTTTCGCGAGGCGAAGTGAGGGTTGCTGGAGAATTGGTCGGGTGTGGGTTTGCCCCTCACCCCGACCCTCTCCCCGCATGCGGGGAGAGGGGGGAGTTGTGCCCCATACAGCTCTCGATGGTTGAGGACGCTGCGGTTTGGCGCGGTCGTCCCCTCTCCCCGTTCACGGGGAGAGGGCTAGGGTGAGGGGTCAGGCACAAAGAGGCGGCGTCGACGGACGTGCCTGACTTGCCGATCTCAATCGCTGGAACTCACCGCCACATGCCGCGCATGCGCGCCCCGACATCGACCCTTACCTCTCGTGCCCGAATGGCGGCTGCGCTTTCGGCGCGCGCCTGCGGCCAGCCGCAAACCTCGAAGAACTGCAGCAGTGTCGCGGGAATGAAGCGGGTTCGCGAGGCAAAGACGTGTTTGTCGCCCTGCGCATGCTGCCCGTGCACGAAGAAGCGTTGCGGGGTGACGAGATCGAGATTGTCCTTTGCCCGCGTCATGGCGACATAGAGCAGTCGACGCTCTTCCTCGATCTCTGCGGATGATCCGACGGCAAGGTCGGCGGGGATGCAGCCGTCGACGGCGTTGAGGATGAAGACTTTCGTCCATTCCTGCCCCTTGGCGGAGTGGATGGTCGAGAGGATCAGGTAGTCCTCATCGAGCAGCGGCACGCCGGCCTGATCGCTGGTGGCGTCAGGCGGATCGAGCGTCAATTCGGTGAGGAAGCGCTCGCGCGAGCCATAACCGGCGGCAATCTGTTCGAGCTGAACGAGATCTGCCTGGCGCGTCGCCGCATCCTCATGGGCACGCTCCAGATGCGGCTCGTACCATTGGCGGACCAGACCGATTTCCGCCGGCCAGCCGGCCTTGCCGCTTTTGACCTCCCGCATCGTCTCGACGAAGGCGGTCCAGTCGCCTCCGGTGCGGGGTGGCGGCGGCAGTTCCGTCAGCGCCGTGATCGGGCTCGCCTCTTCGGCGATCTGGTCAAGCACGCGCTGCGCCGTCGAGGGGCCGACGCCGGGCAGAAGCTGCATCAGGCGAAAACCCGCCACGCGGTCGCGCGGGTTTTGGGCAAAGCGCAGCGCCGCCAGCATGTCCTTGACATGGGCGCTGTCGAGAAACTTCAGCCCGCCGAACTTGACGAAGGGAATGTTGCGCCGGGTGAGCTCCACTTCCAGCGGGCCGCTATGGCTCGAGGTGCGAAAGAGCACGGCTTGCTGTTTCAGCCTTGCGCCGCCCTCGCGATTTTCCAGCACCTGATCGGCGATGTAGCGCGCCTGATCGGCCTCGTCGCGCACTGTCACCAGCCGTGGGCGCTCGGTGCTCTGCCGCTCTGTGCGCAGGTTCTTGGTGAAACGCTCCGAGGCAAGATCGATCACGGCATTGGCGGCGGCAAGGATCGGCTGTGTCGAGCGATAGTTGCGGTCGAGCGTGACGATATCGGCCGAGGGCGTGAAGGCCTTGGGGAAGTCGAGGATGTTGCGCACGGTCGCCGCGCGGAAGGAATAGATCGACTGCGCATCGTCGCCGACGACGGTCAAGCCTCGGCCATCCGGCTTCAGGGCAAGCAGGATGGAGGACTGCAGCCGGTTGGTGTCCTGATATTCGTCGACCAGCACATGATCGAAGCGGCTGCCGATATCCTCGGCGATCAGCTGCTCCTGCAGCATATGCGCCCAGTAGAGCAGCAGGTCGTCGTAGTCGAGCACGTTCTGCATCTGCTTCGCCTCGACATAAGAAGCGAAAAGATCGCGTAACTGCTGCTCCCACATGGCGCACCAGGGAAAGAAGTCGCGCAGCACGCCGTCGAGCGGCGCTTCGGCATTGACGGAGCGCGAGTAGATCGCAAGGCATGTCGCCTTCGTCGGGAAGCGGTTCTCGGTCTTGGAAAAGCCGAGGTCGTGGCGCGCCAGATTCATCAGGTCGGCGCTGTCTTCGCGGTCGTGGATCGTGAAGGCCGGGTCAATGCCGATCTGTTCTGCGTAATCCCGCAGCAGGCGTGCGCCGATGCCGTGGAACGTGCCGCTCCAGGCAAGTGCATCGGCGGTGATGCCGGCATTCGCTCCCAGTACCTCGCGGCAGATCCGTTCGACACGGCGCCCCATCTCGGCGGCGGCGCGACGGGAGAAGGTCATCAGCAGGATGCGGCGCGGATCGGCGCCTCTAACAATTAGATGCGCAACGCGATGAGCGAGCGTATTTGTCTTGCCGGACCCAGCTCCGGCAATGACAAGCAGCGGACCGGCGATATGACTGTCGCCCGCAGTCGTGCCATGCTCCACCGCCAGCCGTTGCTCCGGGTTCAGCTTTTCCAGATAGGCGGCGGTCATCAACTCTCCTGGATGCCTCGGGCAGGGAATGTGAGCGCATAATGCGCGGCGAATCGCAGTTGCGAAACCATATGGGCGTTCTATGGATGTTCCGAATCGGTAAAGCCTGTCAAGATTGGCGCGACCTGCACGCAGATGTGACCTTTTCTGCAAGAATCTTATTCTGATTTTGGCGGATGCGGCTCGAAAAGGACTTTCTTCGTGCTTATGTATCGTTTTGGCGCGGCAATTTGAGTTTTTGGAGTTTCGCAGTGCGTAGAGTGAAGGTTTCAGAACATGAACGAAACGATTGCCACTGGCCTGCGTCTGCCTAGCGGACTGGTGGCTTTGCCAGACGGGCGCCTTGCGCTCGTCGAAATGGATGCCAGTCGCCGTTATCTGAAGCTCTATGATGCGGGCGGCGCGTCCCGAGAAGTTTGCCGGCTTGGCGGCACTCCGAGTGGTATCGCCGCCGATGGCGACGGATGTTTCTGGATAGCCGGCGGACCGGAAGATTCTCTCGTGAGGCTTTCGCCGCAGGGGCGGGTCTTGCAAGTAATAGAGGGCAGTGCGGACGGTCCGTTTCTCCATCCGAACGCTCTCGCCTTCGGGCCGGATGGCCTGCTCTACATGACCGATTCCGGTTTCCGCCTGGCGGATCTGCTGGAAGGCGGCGATATCCATCCCGATTTCTTCAAGGCTGCCTATAATGGCTGTGTCTATCAGATCGATCCGGCAGAGGGCCGGGTCATTCGTGTCCTGGCCGCCGGTCTGCTCCTTGCTGGCGGCATCGCATTCGATGCCGGTGGATTGCTCTACTACAGTGAGACGCTGACGGGAAAAATCTATCGGCAGATCGTCGGCGGGCGGCAGGAAATGTTTGCGCGCTCGATGACATCGCCAGCCATAAACGCGCTGCGCGGACCATCCGGTTTGGCCTTTGACCGCAGCGGCATGCTCTATTGCGCCATGTATGGCCTCGGTGAAATCTGCCTGATCGACACCGAGGGCAAGATGGCCGGCCATATCCGCACCGATGGCGCACGGCCAGGAAACATCGCCTTTACCGCCGATGGAAAGCACTTGCTCGTTGCCGAGCAGGAAAAGGGTGTTGTGGAAAAGATAACGGCGCCGCGCCCAGGCCTGCCGTTGCATATGCCGACCATATCCTAAAGCATGTCGCGCAAAAGTGTGCAGCGGTTTTGCGATGACGACATGCGCAAAATCAAAGACCTAAAGCGCGAAAAGCGAATCTGAAAGATCGCGACGCGCTTTGAGTCGCTTTGCGACCCGACGAATCCGCGTCTCGGCGCCTATCTCGCAAAACCGCTATATGCTTTGTTCGGCTGGCGGACATGCCCGGCCTCCGGGCATGTCTTTTTCGAATGTTTACCGCTTATTCGGCTGCAGGAATCTGCTTGTCCTTGCTGGACTTGTCGTCCGCCGACTTCGCATCGTTGGCGGCCGGCTTGGCATGGCGGCGACGCCAGTCGCCGAGGAACAGCAGGATCGGCGCGGCGATAAAGACCGACGAGGCGCCAGCGACGAGGATGCCGAACACCATCGGGATCGCGAAGCTGGAGACGGCGCTGCCGCCCCAGATCGCCATCGGCACCAGCGCCAGGAAGGCGGTGGCGTTGGTGTAGAGGCTTCGCGCCAGGGTCTCGTTGATCGACTTGTCGATGATCTCTCGCAGGGGCATCGACTTGTAGAGCCGCATGTTTTCACGCATGCGGTCATAGACCACGACCTTGTCGTTCACCGAATATCCCACAAGCGTCAGGATCGCGGCGATAGCCGTCAGGTTGAAATCCAGGCCGGTGATCGCAAAGAAGCCGATCGCCTTGGTGACGTCGAGTACCAGAGTGACGATGGCGCCGACCGCGAACGGCCATTCGAACCGCACCCAGATGTAGACGAGCATCGCCAGGCTGGCGATCACGACCGACAGGATGCCGGCCCAGGCAAGCTCACCCGAGACCTTCGGACCGATGACATCGGTGCCCTCGATGGTTGCGCTTGGGTCGATCTTGACGATCTCTGCCTTGAGCTTCGTCACGGCGGCCGTCTGCGCCTCTTCGCCGCCGTCCTGGCGCTGCGCGCGGACAAGGAGGCTGTTGTTGTCGCCGAAGGACTGCAGTGCGATTTCGCCGAGGCCGAGCGTGTTCAGGCCCTCGCGGAACGTCGCTAGGTCGGCCGCATCCTTGGTCTTGACCGACATCTGGATGCCGCCGCGGAAATCGACGCCGTAGTTGAGGCCCGGATGGATGAACAGGACCACCGAGGCAATCGACAGGATCGCCGAGACGGTGATGCCAAAGAAGCGGGCCTTCATGAACTGGATGTGCTTGTCATAGGGGCTGAAGGGAATCAGCGGCCTGATGTTGATCACCTTCAGCTTGCGGCGGCGGGTGATGGCGATCATCACGACGCGCACGAAGGCGACGGAGGTGAACATCGAGATAATGAGGCCGAGACCCATAGTCACGGCAAAGCCGCGAACCGGGCCGGAGCCGAAGTAGAACAGGATGGCGGCGGCGATCAGGGCCGTCATGTTGCCGTCGATAATCGTCGAATAAGCCTTCTTGAAGCCGTTATCGATGGCGGCGAAGGCGCCGCGGCCCTTGCGGGTTTCTTCGCGGATGCGCTCGTTGATGAGAACGTTGGCATCAACCGCAAGGCCGATACCGAGGACGACACCGGCGATGCCGGGCAGCGTCAGCGTGGCGCCGACCAGCGTCAGGGCCGAGAAGGTCAGGACCGTGTGGATGAGCAGTGCGACATTCGCGAGGATACCCCAGGCGCCGTAGAGTACGAAGATGAAGGCGGCAACCAGGACGAAGCCGATCAGGCCGCTGTAGATACCCTTCTGGATCGCGTCGCTGCCGAGGTCGGCGCCGACGGTGCGCTCTTCGATGACGGTGAGCTTGGCCGGCAGAGCGCCGGCGCGCAGCAGCGCTGCAAGCGTGGTGGCGCTGTCGGCGGTGAAGTTGCCGGAGATCTGGCCCGAACCGCCGGTGATCGGCTCGCGGATGTTCGGCGCGCTCAGAACCTTGTTGTCGAGGACGATGGCAAAGGGCTTGCCGACGTTTTCGCGGGTGATTTCAGCAAAGCGGTTGGCACCCGCGCTGTCGAAGCGGAAGGTGACGAGCGGCTCATGCGTATTCGGATCGAAGCTGACGCGAGCGTCCGTCAGACGGTCGCCGGACAGTTCGATGCGGTCGAGAACTGGATAGCTGTTGCCCTGCTCGTCCTTGAGGATGGTGACGCCGGGGCCGGGATTGTTCGGATCGACGTTGTCAGCGAGCAGGTGGAAGGACATCTTCGCGGTCGAGCCGAGAAGTTCGCGCAGGTGCGACGGGTCCTGTGCACCCGGAAGCTGGACGAGAACGCGGTTCGGTCCGACGCGCTGGATGGTCGGCTCGGCGACGCCCACCTGGTCGACGCGCTTGCGGATGACTTCAAGGCTCTGCTGGACGGCGGAATCGACGTTGGCCGAAATGCCTGCCTGCGAGAAGGACATGGCGATCGTTGCGCCATTCGGCTTGATGGTGAGATCGGACTGGCCGGCCGAGAGACCCGACGTGATCGTGTTGGCCAGCGTCTGCAGCTGCGTCACCGCGTCACCGCTCTGCGAGGCATCGTTGAGCGTCACGACGATCTGGTCGCCGTTGCGGACGACCGAGCGGGTCTGAATGTTCTTGTCGCGCAGCACGCGACGTGCGTCCTGCTGCAGCGATTGCAGCCGGCCGTTCGTCAGGTCCTTCTCGTCGACTTCGAGGACGAGATAGGAGCCGCCGCGAAGGTCGAGGCCGAGAGACACCTGGCTATGCGGCAGCCAGGACGGGATTTTGCTCAGAACCGACGGCGACAGCGCATTCGGCAGAGCGATCAGAAAGCCGATGACGATGATCACTGTATAGAGTGTCACGAGCCATGGTGAGGTACGCATGGGTATTATCCTTGAAAATAGGCTTGTGCCGACGGTCTGGCCGCAGGCGGACTTGAGGTCTGGTCGGAAATGCGGCGCGTCTGCGCCAACCGCTTAGGCGAGCACGCCTGGAGGCGCGCGTGCGAGATAGGCGCGGAAAGCGAGAGATTCGAGCCGCGCTGCATTGTCTGGGTGACTCGGCTGCCAGGGCGTTGCCGGATATCCGAGAGAGGGAAGGGCGGCAAGCGTTGCAGGCCCCATGTCGTGCCACGTGGCCTTGGGTGTCGCCAGACGATCAACGACGACGATGCCGCGCACCGGATCGCGCAGCGAAAGATAGAGCGGCTGGCTGTCCTTGCCCGAGGCGAGTGCGTCCGCATCGGCACGCGTGGCAACATTGATGCCGCCGCCGAGCGCCAGTCCGATATAGGCGAAGAACGCGACGAACAGCGAGGCGATCACGCGCGCTCCGGCGCGGTGCGTCTTGTTGTCTTTATCTTCGCTGTCGGCAGCGCCGAATTCGAACGGGTTCAACGGTCGAAAATGCCTTTATTCCTCTGCCGGCGCGAACGCCGATGGTTCGGTTATGATATCAGCAGGCCTTGCGTCTTCCCACTGCATAATTCCTTAGATCGATGTCGATTTAAGGAATTATGCAGCAGATTAAAAGCGCTACGGCGACCTGTCATGATGTAGTTGTACGAGCCGGTCAACAGTCCCGGCCCGATTTCTTAATTTTCCGTAGCTCCCGTTCCGGCGGCTGACGACTTGGGCGCCAGACAGGATGCCGGAACGCGATAGGCGTAAAGCGTCTTGCCTTTCATCTCGCCATAGGGAGGCGACCAGCTCTTGATGAGCTCAGCCTGGCCTTCCGGGCACTCGATCGGATCGTTGTCGACGAACAAGACCGGGTCGGTCACACTGGCTGGCAGTGAGAAATCCTGCTCGTAATAGTTTGCCGGGAAGCCGCCGAAATGGCGGGCATAGATGCGGAACGGCTTGCCCTTCAGCGTGTAATAGAGATCGGCGAGGATATCTCGGTCCTGGGCGACGATGTCAGCCAGTTTCGCCTCCGTGGCGATATTGGCGATTTCCTCGCTGATGACGCTGCGGCCGACATAGCGCTTCATGACGAGGTCGCCGTTCGGCAGCTTGATGTCATAGGCAAAGACCGTCAGCACCGGGATCACGAAGGCGACGACGGCGCCGATGATCAGCGAGGTGCTCAGCCCCTTTTTCGTCAGGCGATAGAGCAGCCAGACGGCGAGAATGGTGCCGGCGGCATAGGCCGAGACTGCCCAGTTGGCATAGGCCTTGGCGAGGAAGGCCTGCAGCGTGATCAGCGCCACGACCGGTACGGACAGCCAGAACAGCAGTTTTTCCCGGTCGTCGCTCTGCCCACGGATGAGCCGCCACGTCGCCCACAAAAGCGCATAGAAGACCACCGGACCGACAACGCCGAACTGCGCGCCGAAGAAGCTGAGCCCGTTGAGTATGTGCTTCAGCAGACTATTGCCGCCGCCGCTCTTGCTCCATTGGGCAATATTTTCGGTGTGCTTTATGGTTGTCGCATCGTGGGTGAGGTTCCACCAGAGATTGGGGGAAACGACGATGGCGCCGACAATGGCGGCAATGGCGACATCCCGCCAGGCGATGCGCGCCGAACGCATCGTCAACATGGCAATGCCCACACCCGGCAGAAGGAAGAGCACCGAATATTTCGTCAGGAAAGCGATGCCGAGGCTGGCGCCGAGGATGAAAGCTTCCAGCACCGAGGAGCGCTTGGTCAGGCCTATAAAGGCCCAGATGGCGATCGTCACGAACAGGATCTGGATCGTATCGGTCGATACCAGCACGGCCGAGAGCGAGGCGGCCGGCAGGGTGATGAAGATGACGCCGACCCATGGCGCGATTTCGCGTCCGGTCTCGTCGTCAATCAATCGCCGCGTCGTGGACATCAGCATCAGAGCGGTGGCAAGATGGAAGAGCGGCGCCGATATGCGGATCCAGAAGGTCGAGTCCGAATCGGAGATCGCATTGAAGAAGCGGATGACCCAGGCAATCATCGGCGGCTTGGAATAATAGCCGAAATCCAGATTCTGGCCCCAGAACCAATATTGCGCCTCGTCGACGAAGAGATCCGTCCTGTTGAGAAGCAACATGAGGACGCGCCAGAGCGTTACTCCGAAGATGATCGCAAGGGCGAGCCCCAGCGAAAGTTTCTGGGCGTTTGTTCGGGAATGGGTCGTGTCGAGCATTAAAGGATGGGTCTCGGTGCCTGATCGTGAGGCTTAATACGGAACTATTGAGGCCAAAGCTAGCTCCCCGCCATCTGCAAGAATAGCAGCGCTCGCCGTCATGGCCACGAAGTGCCATATGTCCGATTTTGGATCTGAGACGTCCGTTACCGTTTTGCCTAGAGGATGCGAGGGGTAGCTTTGCCGCGCGCCTCTTCGAGGCGGGACAGAAGCATGAAGGCCACAAGCGTCAGGCTGGCCATCAGCGAGGCGGTCAAACCAAGAACAATCATTGCTCTCTCCGTAGCGACATCGAAACTGTCTATCCCTTGGGTAGTAAGGGATGAAGCTTGCTTGTGACTTGCGATCAGCGTCTTTACCGGTCGAAAAAGCATATCTGAAAGTAATACCTAATTTAGGGCGAAATGCTGTTGAGTGCGCCTTCTTCCGTCATTAACCTTCGGGCAAGGAATTAACCATAAATATTGAGCCTGAACGTCGGAATGGGAAAATTGTGACTCGTTCTCACCAGGCATGAAGCCGCCCCGTCGTACCGGGTCCGATCCGGTATCCATTTCATCAAACAGGTCCGCAACAGACTTTGATGAACGAGCGAGCTTCGGTGCCTCGATCAGCTGATCGACGGCGACGGCTGCCTTTTCTCGCCTCCTCATTGCGCCTGGCGTGGATCATCCGCGGTTTCGCCGGCGCTTGGATGCCCGGCAGTTCGGCAGGGGCGACTTTGGCGCAGGATACGCCGTCAGATCAGGCAGGCAGGGCGCAGGCTGGCAGCCTTCGCGATCGCTTGCGTTTTGCTGGTCTCGACGCCGGGCAATGCGAAACCCTGCGCCGCAACCGGCCGATGCTCGAGACGCATCTCAAAGCCGGCCTTCGCGATCTTTTCCACCGCCTCCAGACCTTTCCGGACGCTTCCCGAAATTTTTCGAGCGAAAGCCAATTCGAACGGCTCCAGGATCTGCAGTCCTCGCACTGGGGCGTGCTGACGGATGCGCGCTTCGACAGTCTCTATGCCGAGCGCGTCAAGGTACTCTCCGATAGCGAGAGCAAGATGGGCCTCGATCCGCGCTGGCATGTCGCGGGCCATGGCGTCATGCTGGAGCATCTTCTTTCCGGCCTTCTCGATGAGATGGGCGGCCGCGCCATTCTGCCGGGAGCCAGGCGTCGCGCCCGCGAACTCAGCGAACTCGTGACTGCGGTCGTGCGCCTCGTCATGGTCGATGTCGAGATTGCCGTATCGCTGCGCTTCAACGAATTGCGGGTCGGCCATCAGCGTGCGCTCTCCGAGCAGCGGATTGCCGATCGCGCCGAAGCGGCATCCTTCATCGCCGATCTCGCCAATGGTCTTGCCGATCGCGATCTGACGACCCGGATGACGACCGATTGTCCCGAGGCTTACGTCGAGGTCGCGGAAGCCTTGAATGTGGCGCTTGCCGATATCCAGCAGCAGTTTTCGGCTCTCTCCGGCGGCGTGCTGGCGGCTCAGTCGACGGCCGATGCCATCGCGCGCGCCTCGAAATCCCTTGCGGAGAATTCGTCCGAACAGTCGCGAGGGCTTGCGGCCTCTGCAAAGCAGCTCGCAGAGCTTGCCGAACAGGTACGCGGCAATGCAGCCAATACCCGCTCCGCCGAGCGTGTGACGGCATCGACCCGCGTGGCGGCGGAAGACAGCGGCAGGATCGTTGGCCAGGCGATTTCAGCCATGGCCGATATCGAGACATCGGCCGAAAAGATCGGCCAGATCATCGGCGTCATCGATGAGATTGCATTCCAGACCAACCTTCTCGCGCTGAATGCCGGTATTGAGGCGGCCCGCGCCGGCGACAGCGGCCGCGGTTTTGCCGTCGTCGCGCAGGAGGTTCGCGCGCTTGCGCAACGGTCCGCCGATGCGGCGCGTGAGATCAAGGTGCTGGTGACAGGCACCAAGGCGCAGGTCGACGCCGGCGTCCAGATGGTCGGCCGCACCCAGGATGCGATCGGCAGCATCGTGCGCCAGGTGACGGATATCAACGACGCCATTTCCGGAATTGCGGCGGCGAGCGATGAGCAGGTCGCAGGCCTCAAGACACTGACATCAGATATCGGCGGCTACAGCGAGCGTGCGGCTGCCGCCGGGAGCGAGGCCAACCGCTCCGAAGAAGGTGCCGATCACCTGCAGACCGTCGTCGTCGAACTTGGCCGGACCATCCGCGAGTTCCGCATCGAGCGCGAACGGCGTCACGCAGCCTCGGTCAAGGCCGCGCCGCAACGACAGCTTTCGGATCGTGATGAATTCAACCTCACACGGGATGAAGAAGACATGGCCGATTTCGGCTTTCCGCTTCGCAGGACCGCGTCGGGAGGCGAGCGCAATGCCTATTGATCTTTCAGTTTCATGCATATGCGGGCCGACCGGTCCGATTTCAGACAACAAGGAATGAAGCGATGCGGAGCAGGAAAGGCGAAAAGACAGTCAGTCTGGCCACGGTGCTGGACCTCAACGAGGCTTCGGCCCTTCGCGGCACGTTGATGGGATTGCGCGGCAGCAATGTCGCGATTGATGCGTCCGGCGTCGAAAGGATCGGGACCTTGTGCGTTCAGGTCATCATGGCCGCCGCCAAGACCTGGGATGAAGACAAGCTCTCCTTCACCTTCTCCAAGGTGTCGGATGCATTTCAAAAAACGATGCAGGTGATCGGGGTGGATATCTCCCATCTGCTTGCCAAGGAGATCCGGCAATGAAGAAAAAAGTGCTGACCGTGGATGATTCACGGACCATTCGAAACATGCTTCTCGTCACTCTCAACAATGCGGGTTTCGAGACCATTCAGGCCGAAGACGGTGTCGAGGGCCTGGAGATCCTGGAAGAAGCCAATCCGGACGTCATCGTCACGGATATCAACATGCCGCGTCTTGACGGCTTCGGCTTCATCGAGGGCGTTCGCCGCAACGACAGATACCGCGCCGTCCCGATCCTCGTTCTGACGACGGAAAGCGATGCGGAAAAGAAGAACCGTGCCCGCCAGGCCGGTGCGACCGGCTGGATCGTCAAGCCGTTCGATCCCGCCAAGCTGATCGATGCCATCGAGCGCGTAACCGCCTAAACAGGATCCACCCCTCATGGATATGAACGAAATCAAAGAGATTTTCTTCCAGGAGTGCGAAGAGCAGCTCGCCGAACTGGAATCCGGTCTCCTGAAAATGAATGACGGAGACCGTGACCCGGAAACCGTCAATGCCGTGTTCCGCGCCGTTCATTCCATCAAGGGTGGGGCAGGTGCCTTCGGTCTGGACGACCTGGTCGCATTCGCCCACGTCTTCGAGACCACGCTTGATTGCGTTCGATCCAACAAGCTGGAGCCGACCCAGGATGTCCTGAAGGTCATGCTCAAGGCCGCCGACGTTCTGGCGGATCTCACCAATGCTGCTCGCGATGGCGGCAGTGTCGATCAGGCCCGCAGCCGCGGCCTGGTCAAGGAACTGGAAGCGCTGGCGAACGGCGAGGTTCCCGCGCCGTCGGCTGCAGTGGTCGCCGAGGCTGCTCCGAAGCCCGTCGCGGCCGCGCCTGCACCAACGGACGACAGCGGTTTCCAGCCGATCCCCTTCAGCTTCGACGACGATTTCGGCTCCGACGAGCCGGCCGGTGCCGGCGTTCCGGAGTATGAAGTCAACTTCAAGCCGCGCTCCGATCTCTATGCCAAGGGCAACGACGCGACGCTGCTGCTGCGAGACCTTTCGCGGCTGGGCGAGATGAGCATCTTCTGCGACATGGACGCACTGCCGGCTCTTCCCGACATCGATCCCGAAAGCGCCTATTTCAAATGGGCAATTTCGATCAAGACGGACAAGGGCGAGGACGCCATTCGCACCGTCTTCGAATTCGCCGAATGGGATTGCGATCTCGATGTCCAGCTGGCCGGAAGCACTGGATCTTCAAGCGGCGAGGAATTGCCGATGGTGCCCGTGCCCTTCGATCTCTCGATCCTCGACGATGACGGCGCCGCCCCGGCTGCCGAAACCCTGGAGGAGACGCCGGCGCTGAAAAACGATGTCGCTGCCGCCGTGGCTGCTGCGGAAACCGCAAGCAACGTCACGCAGCTCGCCTCTGCTGCCGCACGCGTCGAGAAGAAGGAAGCAGCCCTTGCCGCCGCTGCCGCTTCCAATGCCGCCGCTGCACAGAACAGCGCTGCCGCTGCCGCCGCCGGCCAGACCATCCGTGTCGACCTCGACCGCGTCGATCGCCTGATCAACCTCGTCGGCGAGCTCGTCATCAACCAGGCGATGCTCTCGCAGAGCGTCATCGAGAACGACAATAACGGCGCGTCCTCCATCAACATGGGTCTTGAAGAGCTGCAGCAGCTCACCCGCGAGATCCAGGACAGCGTCATGGCGATCCGCGCCCAGCCGGTGAAGCCGGTCTTCCAGCGCATGTCGCGTATCGTCCGCGAAATTGCCGACATGACCGGCAAGTCGATCCGCCTGATCACCGAGGGCGAGAATACCGAAGTCGACAAGACCGTCATCGACAAGCTTGCCGAACCGCTGACGCATATGATCCGCAATGCCGTCGACCACGGCATCGAAACCCCGGAAAAGCGCGCGACGCTGGGTAAGAACCCGGAAGGCACGGTTCGCCTGACGGCAAAGCATCGCTCCGGCCGCATCCTGATCGAGCTTGCCGACGACGGCGCCGGCATCAACCGCGAAAAGGTGCGCCAGAAAGCGATCGACAACGATTTGATCCCGGCCGATGCCAATCTGTCGGACGAGGAAGTCGACAACCTGATCTTCCTGCCGGGCTTCTCGACCGCCGACAAGATTTCGGACATTTCCGGTCGCGGCGTCGGCATGGACGTAGTCAAGCGCTCGATCCAGGCGCTCGGCGGACGGATCAACATCAGCTCTCGTCCGGGGCAGGGCTCGGTCTTCACCATGAGCCTGCCGCTGACGCTCGCCGTCCTCGACGGCATGGTGGTCACCGTTGCCGGCCAGACGCTGGTTGTGCCGCTGACGGCGATCGTCGAGACACTGCAGCCCGAGGCTTCCGCCATCCACTCTTTCGGCGCTAACCATCGCCTGATTTCGATCCGCAACAGCTTCTGCCCGCTGGTCGATGTCGGCCGCATCCTGAACTTCCGCGCCACGCAGGCCAACCCGGTCGAAGGCGTCGCGCTGCTGGTGGAATCGGAAGGCGGCGGTCAGCGCGCCCTCATGGTCGACGCCATCCAGGGTCAGCGCCAGGTCGTCATCAAGAGCCTCGAGGCCAATTATACGCACGTGCCGGGCATTGCCGCTGCAACCATCCTCGGCGATGGCCGCGTGGCGCTGATCCTCGATGTCGACGCGGTGGTCGGCGCTTCGCGCGGCCAGTCGCTGAAACCCGAAATGTCTTACGCGGCGGCGGGGTGAGTTGATGTCTTATGCCGTCAAGAACCTGAGCCAGGGCAATCGCGAGCTGATCGCCTTCCGCATCGGCGATCAGGAATTCTGCGTCGACATCATGTCGGTTCGCGAAATCCGTGGGTGGACCCCGGCAACGGCCATGCCGCATGCGCCGGGCTACATGCTGGGCGTCATCAATCTGCGTGGCGCGGTGCTGCCGATCATCGATCTCTCGGCCCGGCTCGGCATGAAGCGGGCGGAACCGACGGCGCGGCACGTGATCATCGTTGCGCAGATCAACCGCAAGGTGGTCGGTCTCCTGGTCGATGCGGTTTCGGACATTCTGACGATCACGGATGACAGCATCCAGCCGACGCCGGAAGTCTCCTCCGATCACGAGCGGCAGTTTGCTCGCGGCATCGTGTCGATCGATCGCCGCATGATTTGCCTGATCGAGCTGGAAGCCCTGTTCCCTGAAAGCGAAAGCGAGGCTGCATGAGCGGGATGGGAGCGATAGATTTCAAGGCCTCTCCTGACGAGGTGTTGGCGAGCGGCGAATATCCGCTGACGCGGCGCGACCTCTCGGAAATCGCCGCCATGATCTATGCGGATGCGGGTATTTCGTTGAACGAAAGCAAGGCGTCGCTGGTCTATTCCAGGCTGTCGAAGCACATCCGCGCGCTGGGCCTTTCCGGCTTTCGTGATTACTGCGCGCTGGTTTCCTCGCCAGCGGGAAGTGCTGCGCGGCGCGAGATGCTGTCGCATCTGACGACGAATTTCACGCGCTTCTTCCGCGAAAACCACCATTTCGATCATCTGCGCGACGAGGTTCTGCCGGGTCTTCTGGCGCGCGCCAAGGCCGGCGGCCGGGTTCGCATCTGGTCGGCCGCCTGTTCCGACGGGCAGGAGCCCTATTCAATCGCGCTGACCGTGCTGTCCTTAATGCCGAATGTCGCCGATCTCGACTTCAAGATCCTGGCGACCGACATCGATCCCAAGATCCTGGGGCTCGCCCGCGCCGGCGCCTATGACGAGAACTCGCTTGAAACCATCTCGCCCGCCATGCGCAAGCAATGGTTCCAGGACGTCAATGTCCAGGGCCGCCGCAAATTCCAGATCGACGATCGCGTCAAGCGTCTCATCACCTTCAACGAGCTGAACCTGCTCGGGCAATGGCCCTTCAAGGGCTTGTTCGACGTCATCTTCTGCCGCAACGTCGTCATCTATTTCGACGAGCCGACACAGACCAAGATCTGGACGCGCTTTGCCGGCCAGCTCCACGATCACGGCCACCTCTATATCGGCCACTCCGAGCGGGTCGCCGGTGAGGCAAAGCACGTCTTCGACAATATCGGTATCACCACCTATCGCTATCTCGGCAAGAATGCGGGGAGAAAACCATGAGCACCGCTGCCCGCGTTCTCGTCGTCGACGACTCTCCGACCATGCGCGGCTTGATCACCGCCGTCTTGCGTGCCGATCCCGAGGTCGATGTCATTGGTCAGGCGGGTGACGCTATGGAAGCGCGCGCCGCGATCAAGGCGCTCAATCCCGATGTCGTCACCCTCGATATCGAGATGCCGAACATGAACGGCCTCGAATTCCTGGAAAAGATCATGACGCTCAGGCCCATGCCCGTCATCATGGTCTCCACGATGACGCATCGCGGCGCTGACGCGACGCTTGCCGCACTTGAGATCGGAGCGTTCGACTGCGTCGGAAAGCCTTCGCCGGGCGAGCCGCATCCCTTCGGCGACTTGGCGGACAAAGTGAAGGCCGCAGCCCGCTCGCAGCGGCAATATGTGAAGCCCGCCGCCCAGCGCGTGCCGCCGCCGGCTGTCGCTGACTTCCGTGTTGGTCGCAAGATCGTCGCCATCGGCTCGTCTACCGGCGGCGTCGAGGCATTGATCAACGTGCTCCAGAAGTTTCCGGCCAATTGTCCGCCGACCGTCATCACACAGCACATGCCGCCGACCTTTACGCGCAGCTTTGCCGAGCGGCTGAACCGCCTCTGCGCGCCGGTCGTCCAGGAGGCGACCGATGGCGCGCGGCTGGAAATCGGCAAGATCTATCTGGCGCCGGGCGGCGAAAGGCACCTTAGGGTCGCCAATGCCTCCGCGCCCCATTGCCGTCTGGTGGACGGCGGGCCGGTGAACGGCCATCGCCCTTCCGTCGACGTGCTCTTTGATTCGGTTGCCGAACTGGCAGGCCGCAATGCCGTCGGCGTAATCCTGACCGGTATGGGGCGCGACGGCGCCGCCGGTCTCCTCAAGATGCGCCACGCCGGGGCGCGTACCATCGGCCAGAACGAAAAGACCTGTGTGGTCTACGGCATGCCGAGGGTCGCCCACGAGCTCGGCGCCGTCGAACAACAGTTTCCGCTGAACGCCATTGGCGAGGAAATTTTGAAAATCACAGCCGCCCGAAAGGAAGGGAGCGAATAATGTCTCTAGCGGAGAAAATCAAAGTTCTGATCGTCGACGATCAGGTCACCAGTCGCCTTCTGTTGAGTGATGCTCTGACGCAGCTCGGCTTCAAGCAGATCACGGCTGCCGGCGACGGCGAGCAGGGGATGAAGATCATGGAGCAGCAGCCCCATCATCTGGTCATTTCGGATTTCAACATGCCGAAAATGGACGGGCTTGGTCTCCTGCAGGCCGTCCGGACAAATCCGACCACGAAGAAGGCGGCCTTCATCATCCTGACGGCGCAGGGTGACCGCGCGCTGGTCCAGAAGGCGGCGCAGCTCGGAGCCAACAACGTGCTCGCCAAGCCCTTCACCATCGAAAAGATGAAAGCTGCCATCGAGGCCGTCTTCGGAGCTCTAAAATGATCGTCGAGGGTGCTGCCCGTCGCGTGCATATTATTCAGGGCGAGTACAAGGTCATCAGCGATCCCGACGTGGTGCTGACGACCATTCTCGGCTCTTGCGTGGCGGCTTGCCTGCGCGATCCCATTGCCGGCGTTGGCGGGATGAACCATTTTCTCCTCCCGGGAATGGCGAACTCGCCGATGAGCGGTGGCGATGCGACGCGTTACGGCGTGCACCTGATGGAACTTCTGATCAACGGTCTCCTGAAGAAGGGCGCAAGGCGCGACCGGCTGGAGGCGAAAGTCTTCGGCGGCGCCAAGACGATTGCGACCTTCTCCAATGTCGGCGAGCAGAACGCGATCTTCGCCATGCAATTTCTAAAAGACGAAGGCATCCCAGTCGTCAGCTCCAGCACGGGCGGTGAGCATGGGCGCAAGATCGAATATTGGCCGATCTCCGGAAGGGCCAGGCAATACCCGCTGACCGGCGCTGAGACGCAGAAGACCGTGGCGCTGGAACAGCGTCCGGTTGTTGCCCCCAAGCCGGTAGACAACACGATCGAATTTTTCTGATCAACGAGGCAAGCGTATGACCCCCTTCCAGCGCGTTGAGACGACCGCCATCGAGGAGACGCTTCCGGCTATCCTTTTGCGCATCGTTTCCGAATTGCATGATGTCGCCTATCTGATCGAACGTATCGAGCCCCAGCTGCTGGACATCAGTGATGCCAACATATTGGCCTCGCCGGAGGCCATGAAGGTGGTCCAGGGCATCGATCTTGCCGTGCAGAAGACGCGCGGCATCGCCGAATTTATCGACACGATTGCCGGCACCATGCCCGAGGGCTGGACGGTGGACCTTGCGACAGCGCTGAGCCTTGTCAAGCTAACGGAGATGCAAAGGGCGCTTGGCGGCGGCGGGTTCCACACGCATTCCCAGCCCATAGCAAAGGCGGCCGGAGACTTTGATTTCTTCTGACCGCGCGGTCAGCAATAGATACTGTTTTTCTTATATAATCTCCTTCGTTTCTTCCCGGCTTTTTCCTGGGCCTTTCTGGCCGGACGAAACGCTCGCACAAGTTTCGGTTTCTATTTTCGCCGCATAGCACAAAGCCATCAGGTCTTTGACGAATCGTGCGAGAACAGAATGAATCTGTTAAATCAATTAGTTCCCCTACTTCGGAATCTTCAGAATCTCGGGAGAACGCGGCTGATGATCCTGGGGGGCGTGGGCGCCGTGTCCATGCTGCTGATCCTTTTTGCAGCCCTCTACGTCAATAAGCCCGCACAGGAGACACTGTATGTCGGCCTGGATGCGACGGATCTCAACCAGATCAGCATCGCGCTCGCAGAAGCCAAGATCAATTTTCAGGTCGGCACGGATGGCACCAGCCTGACCGTTCCGGCAGGCATGACCGGCAAGGCCCGTGCGCTTCTTGCCGAGCGCGGCCTGCCCACCAGCGGCAAGGCCGGTTATGAGCTCTTCGACAATGTCGGTTCGCTCGGTCTGACGTCCTTCATGCAGGAAGTCACCCGCGTCCGCGCTCTCGAGGGCGAAATCAGCCGCACCATCACCTCGATCGCCGGTATCAGTGCTGCACGCGTCCACATCGTCATGCAGGATGTCGGCAACTTCCGGAAGGCGGATCAGAAGCCGACGGCATCCGTCATGATCCGCGCAAGCGCCGAAGCTGCGCGCAAATCGGCTTCTGCCATCCGCCACCTCGTCGCCTCCGCCGTTCCCGGCCTGGAGGTCGATGATGTTACGATTCTCGACTCGACCGGTCAGTTGCTTGCATCGGGCGACGATCCCGGCAACGGCGCTCTCAGCCGCAACCTCGGCATCGTGCAGAACGTGCAGAGCGAAGTCGAATCCAATATCGACAAGGCTCTCGCGCCTTTCCTCGGCATGGACAATTTCCGCTCCAGCGTGACGGCGCAGTTGAACACCGACAGCCAGCAGGTGCAGGAAACCACATACGATCCAGACTCGAAGGTCGAGCGCTCCGTCCGCACCGTGAAGGAAGCGCAGAAGTCGCAGCAGAGCCAGCCCGATAGCGCCGCGACCGTGGAGCAGAACATTCCGCAAGCCGCTCCGCAGTCCGGCGGCAACACGCCGACGTCGAACGACCAGTCCGACAAGCGCGAAGAGCAGACCAACTACGAAATCAACAGCAAGACGACCGCGACGACCCGCAACAGCTACAAGATCGAAAAGCTGTCCGTCGCCGTGGTGGTCAACAGGGGCCGCATTGCCCAGATGGTCGGCCAGGGCGCGGATCAGGCGAAGGTCGACGCCTATGTCGCCGAAATGCAGAAGATCGTCGCAACGGCGGCAGGCGTCGATCCGGCCCGCGGCGACATCGTCACCGTCAATGCCATGGACTTCCTCGACAACCAGCTGCTTGAGGACACGTCTTCCGGCTTCAGCATCACCGATATGCTGAGCCGCAACATGGCCGGCATCATCAACTCGCTCGCCTTCGTTGCGGTCGCCTTCCTGATCGTCTGGATGGGCTTCCGTCCGCTGATCCGCTCACTCGGTGGTTCGTCCAACAGTACGGCGCTTCCGGAAGCGGCAGGCCTGGAACTGCCGGATTTTGCCCCGGCGGTGGGCGGCCCCGGCGCGGCGCTGATGGACGGCTTCGGCTCGGACTTCGGCTTCGACAGCACCGACGACTTGCTGACGATGGGCGACGACGGCGGCACCTTCAACCGCCGCGTCAAGGAAGGGCCGGAGCGCCGCCTGTCCCGCATGGTGGAAATCAGCGAAGAACGCGCCGCCAAGATCCTCAGAAAATGGGCCGTCGATCAGGCAGCCTGACAAAAGGACCGGGAAATTTCCCGGTCCTTTTTTTGTCTAGGGGTGGCATTTGAGCTTGCCTCATTGTCGATGCCACCTGTGATCAATTAGTCGCTGCCGAACGAATTGACGTGTTCGTAAGATGGAATTTCAATGGATATACGGTTGCTGGGTATAAAGAATCGACTTACAAATACTTTATCTATTGCGTAATAACCGTGTATTCCGAGCGAATCGGCCATCGTTTTCCGCGTTTCGCATGTTTAAGTTCGTAGATTCCGGAGCGGGAAAAATTAGTTCATGGTTCGTGGATCTTGCTTGCGGCAATGTATGCCGGTGCGATCGCGGATGTTGAATTCAGGGATGAGATATTTGCCCATCCGCCCGAATCCACCGGGATATGTTTGTGTCGCGATAGAGAAAGATCCGGCTTCGATGCCTCGTCGAGTTTCGTTATCGGTTCTCTGAGGTGAAGGGATTGGGTTCTGACGGAACAATGCTCTCGTTGACGACCGATCGTCAAACAGCGGCAGGAAATGCAAGTATGGACATGCAGATATCGCAGTTGAGCAAAGGCGATAGGGATGCGCGATTGATCGTGTCCGCCGGAGCCATGTCGCGCGAGCAGCTCATTCTGCAGCTGAATGCCGTTTCTGGTCCTGCCTATCTGCAAGCCGGTCTAAATGCCCTGACGAGTTATGCCGGCGCCTCCCACTATCTTCTTGTCAGGTCCGATCTCGTCCAGGAAAGCGGCCTCGATTTCGTGATTTCCTCCGATTGGCCCTTCGATCTCGTCCGGCGCCTGGCGACGGAGCTGGCGAGTGGTTACGGCCGTATCGGCGAGCTGGAAAAGTGCATGGCGCTATTTCAGCCGAGCCTGGCGCTGCTTCCCGATGATGTCTCGCTGCCTGACGGTGTGGGCCGGCAATATCATGCGTTGACGTTCAATGTCGGTCGCACCCGCTTCTCCTTGTTGCTGCTGGCGAGTGAAGCGGCGGTGCTTCTGCCCGAGCGATTGAGGGATGTCGGCCTCTTGGCCGGCTATCTCGCCAGCTCCACGCGCTGCTTCGAGGGCAAGCTGGAGCGTGATTTCGATCTGACCGAGCGTGAGCTGGAATGCCTGTTCTGGATCGCGGAAGGCAAGACGAGCGACGAGATCGCGATGATTCTCGGGATCTCGCGCAACACCATCAACAACTATATCACCAGCGTCATGCGCAAGACCGCCACCAAGACCCGCTCGGAGGCCATCGCCTTTGCAGTGCGCAACAACCTCGTTTAAGGGCCGACCGGATGCGCTATCAGTCTGACAGGACGACGGATATGCCGGGCGAATCACGGCTTACCCGTTCCGGTCGAATCTCCGGCCGCTCCGATCTGTTTCCGAAGCTGGTGTCGATGCAAAAGCTGATCGATGCGCAGCATTTTGCTGTTTATCGCCTTCATGGCTCCGGCCTGCCGCACAAGCAGCGCCTGGTATGCGAGCTCGATAATTGGGGCTCGGCCAACTCGGTCGTCGGCAAATCCTTCGTTGAGGCCTATGGCGAAGCGCTGATCGAGCATATCGACAAATCGCTGCTGCCGCTGATGTGGAACGGGCGCGACAGCGACAGCACCGCCGAGACACCGGATTTTGCCGCCTTCACGCAGCGCCTGAAGCCGCACCTCCTGCCTTTTGCCGGCGCCGCCTTTCCGGTGCGGCTGGGCGCCGTCGGCAACGGCTATACCGTCTTCACTGCCAAGTTCATGGATCTTGCGAGCGATATGATCGTCGAGCTGCACGGCCGTAGCTGCCAGATCATGATGGAGCTTCTGTCACTGGATGAGCGTCGGTCCCAGGCAGCCGAAGCGCTGAGCGAGCGCGAAATCGCTTGCCTGCAGCTTGCCGGCGACGGGCGCATCAGCGAGGAGATTGCCGAGAAGCTGGGTTTGTCGGTGCATACCGTCAATGCCTATCTTGGATCGGCAACGATCAAGCTCGACAGCGTCAATCGCATCCAGGCCATCGCAAAGGCGATCCGCTTCGGCTACATAAGCTGAGATGGTTGCGTCTTGGGGCACTGCCGCAGAATGAATAGAGCGGCGGTCCGGATTCTGCCGGATGCACGCCGCTCTCGCGACTCACTTCACCGATTTTTTGAAAGAAGAATCCCTTAGAACGCGTGTGCGGCCTCGCCGCGGACGACGTAGCGCGCATCCCTTAGGCTGCGGGCGAGCAGGGCCGTGTTCTCGTCGGGATCGACGGAAGCCTTGTCGAAGGCAATGTGGTTGATCTCGATGCCTGCATGATGTTCCGCCAGCGCAAGCTTGGCATAGATGGTGACGCCGCGTGGCTTGATTTCCAGATCGAGCGTCACTTCCGCCGGCCCGCCCCAATCAAGCTTGTAGTCACCGCCAAGCCCGAAATTGACCACGCCGGGAAGAAAATACAGCTCGGCCGCCGAAGCGACGAGGTCGGCAAGATTGCCATATCGTTCGAAGCGCAGCAGCGAGATCAGGTCGGCGGCATCCAGGAGGCGTAGTTCGCTTGCGACCGGGCTGATGGCTTCGGCTAGTATTTGTTCACGCTGGGCAGAGTAGGGGCATTTTTTCATTTGGTTTATCGTACCCGTTTTCTATTCGACTGCGCGGCATAGATCCGATGGATGAGTTCTGCGACAGCCTTGTAAAATACTGACGGTATGACGCTATCAACCGAGACTTGCGCAAACATGGAGCGCGCGAGCGGCGGGTCTTCGAAAACGGGAATATTGTTGGCCTCGGCTATCTCCCTGATTTTCAAAGCAATCAGATCCTGGCCTTTGGCGACGACGACAGGCGCGTCGTTTTCCTCGCGCACATACCGCAGCGCGACGGCGAAGTGAGTCGGGTTGGCGATGACGAGGGTGGCGCGCGGCACCTGCTTCATCATGCGGCGACGGGCACGGTCGCGCGCGATCGAGCGCTGGCGAGACTTGACGATCGGGTCGCCCTGCGACTGCTTGTGCTCGTCCTTGATCTCCTGTTTCGTCATCTTCAATTGGTCGAACCAGTGGTGCCGGCTCCACAACAGGTCGGCAACGCCGACGACGATGGTCGCCATCAGCACGATGATCAGGATGCGCTGAACGATCGTCGACAGCCGCACGAAGATGGTCTGCGGGTCGGACACCATCGAATCCATCGCGTGGAAATACTGACTGCGCAGCACAAAAAACATGACGATGCCGACAAGCACGATTTTTGCGAGGGACTTGCCGAATTCCACCATGCCGGTCGCGCTGAAGATGCGCTTGAAACCGGACATGGGCGATATGCGCGAAAATTGCGGGCGGATACGTTCCAGAACGGGTGTCGGCAGGTTCTGGAACATCGAGGCGCCGATGCCGAAGGTGAAGAAGAGCACCACGGCCGGCAGCACCATGTTACCGATTTCCCAGCCGATGCGCGTAAACAGCGAGATGGCGTCTGGGCCTGTCTCCAGTTGCCATTGATCCGGCTTTTCGAAGAGATCGCGCAAAACTTCGCCCATGCGGCCCATGCGCTCGGGCAGGAAGAAGGTGACGTAGATGACAGTCGCGAGCATGGAAGCAAAAAGCGTCGCTTCCCTGGAGTGAGGGACATTGCCCTTCTCGATCGTATCGCGGAGTTTTTTCTCCGTCGGTTTTTCTGTTTTACTGTCCTTGTCTTCGTCAGCCAAAGAAGCCGCCCTTTGCGAAACGGAAAGAGGCCGCGCTTCATGCGCGGCCCATAGCTTGTCAGTCTATGACGTTTTAGCTGAGTCGCGCCGCGCTTATGCGGCTTCTTCCACAGGCGTATTTTCCTTGGCCTTGAGCTCGATCTGGCCGGAGTTGGCGAGACGGATGGCCTCCTGGGCGATGGCGCGCCGGGCAATCGCGATTTCGCGCGGATTGATGCCGGTATTGCCCATCTGCAGGTCGGATTCGATCATGCGGCGCTGGCGCGGGCTGATCGAGGACAGCACGATCTCGCGAATCTCGTTGCCGGATCCCCGCAGAGCCATCGTCAGGATGTCGGCGGCGATGTCGTTGAGCAGCAGGACGCGGCTCGGCTGCGGCATACGGGTGAGATCGTCGAAGAGGAAGATCTTCGGGCGAACCTTCTCGACCGATTCCTTGTTGATCGTCTCGAGCGAGCTCAGCAGCGTATCAACCACCGGCTTGTCGAGTTCGTTCATCAGGTCGGCGACCTTCGTGGAACCGGAAGCGTTGCGTTCGGCGTCGATCTCGGCCATCAGCCCGAGCACGCGATTCTCGATGATCTGTGCTGCCTTGGGGCTGACGTCCTTGATGTTGACCGTTCGGTTCATGATGTCGGCGCGCTGGGCTTCGGGGAGCTGCAGCAGGACCTTCGCGCCGAAGGCCGAAGGCATCATGGACAGGACATAGGCGATCGTCTGCGGATGCTCGCGCAGGAAGAACTTGGCGACGAAAACCGGATCGGCTTCGCCCAGGCGATCCCAGATGGATGTCTCATAGGCCTGGAAGGCGGTGCGGCGGCCGAGCAGGCTGTCGACCTCGTCGGGCGTCAGGCCTTCCTCGAGAATGCTCTCGATGGCCTTGGCGTTATCCATGAGGCCGGCGCCCTCGGTGAAGAGGTCTTCGAATTCCGCCACGAGCTGCGCCAGTTCGTCCGGCGGAATGAGCCGCAGCGATTGCGCCGAGGCGATAATCATCTGCAGCTCGTTCTGCGTGAAGTATTTCAGCAGCCGTCCCGCCACTTGTTTTCCCATGGCGAGGAGGACGGCGGCTGCCTTTTCAGTCTGAGATAACGGTTTCTCGGCAATCGCGCCGCTGAAATCGTCAAAGTCCATCATGGTCTTCGTCTCCGTCCCGCAAGGGGCGTGGGCTCATCCTGAGCCGGGTTCAGCTTTTCTTCGTGTTGTAGATTTCAATGAGCTTGATGCCGAATCTGGTGTCATCATGTTCCAGAACGGTAATCTCGCCCCGGCCGATCTTGCGGCCGTTCACGGTAATTTCGACCGGTTCGCCGATCTTCTTGTCGAGTGCGATGATTGCGCCCTCGGCCAGGTTCATCAGGCCGGACACCTGCATGCGGCTGCTGCCGAGCACGATCTGGACGTCGATCGGAATATCCATGATCAGATCGAGATTGGCGGTCAGCGCGCTGCCGGGGGCAGCCGGTGCCGTGGAAACGCCACCGAACTCGCCGTCATCGAAGGCCGAAGCGGAATTGTCGTCGCCGAAATCGCCGAAGGTCGAAAGATCCGTGCCTGTTTGCCCGCCGAATGCATCGGCGTCGAAGTCAGGCAGACCGCCTTCGTTATCCTTCTTCAGGACGCCGCGCAGACCATCGATGGCCTCGTCCAAGGCGGCGTCGCTGTTTGAAATGTCCAGCGATTCCTCGCTGCTTTGCTGTGTCGTCTTCGTAGCCATGAAATCACTATTCCAGTTGAAACTTGCCTCAAGCTGCCGTGTGCGGGATCACGCGCCAGCCGATCAATTCATCAAGTGTCTGAGAAGCTCGTCGTCGGAATTGACATTGTCCTTGACGCGCACCGTATAATTTTCGCCAGAGCGGCCGAATTCGCAGATGTAAAGGTCTTTGCTGTTGGCGCTGACTTCGACGCGGACGTCGCCGGTGTCCATGAAGGGAATGATATCGCCGACCGCGAGCTTGGAAATGGTATCGAGCGTCAGCGATTCGAGCCGGATTCGAGCCTCCAGCGTCACCTGCGAGCGGCGTACCTGTTCGCTGAGCTGTTCCGACCATGCCTGGGAGGCAGCCGTTGGATTCTTGGCGCGGGGGGCGCTGACGACGGTGCGTAGCAAATCGCGTTGCGGCGCGATGATGATGATCTGGGAAAGCGATTTGCCGAGCGAGATCGTCATTGTGATCGCGGCGGCGAAGTCATTGCCTTCATCGCCGATAGCCGCCGGTCGGCTCTCGATATTGTAGGGCGGGTCGAGATAGGGTTCGAAGCCGCCGGATGCATTGACCGCCGAGCGAAGCACCTTGGCGATCTTTTCGAACACCATGACCGAGAGATCGAGTTCGATCACCGAAAGCGGCCGCGCGACGGCTGCTTCCATGTCTTCTGCGCGTGCACCCAGCATATGCTCCATCAGCGTCATGATGAAGCCGGCACCGCAGCCAAGGATGAAATTCGGTGCCCAGTTGCGCAGCGAACCGTTGACCAGAGCATGACTGCCGCCAAGCCCGGCAATCAGCTCGTTCATCGAGCCGGATTGACAGCCGGCATAGGCGATGTTGATGTCCAGGCCCGTTTCGCTCTTGATGATGTCGGGCAGGAATTCGGCATAGACCTGGGCGAAGGCGATGCCGAGTTTCGCAAGCGTCGCCTGATCGCCGAGATTGCCAGTGAGCTTGGCAAAAAGGGTCCGGTCCATCGTCTGTGTCGTATGTGCGGATTGCTGGCTCATGATCGTCAGGCTGCCTTGCTTTCACCGCCGGGGTTCATCATTTCCTGCTCGACGGCATCGATCGACGGACGCTCGTAGGAGGAGATGGTCTTGCGGCCGTATTCGAGTGCGACCTGCGGCACCGATCCGTTCATATAGGCAAGCAGCGTCTGCTTCACGATGACATAGAGGCGGTGCTGCTTGTTGCGCACCACCTTGATCTGGGAGACCAGCGGCGCGCAGACGGAATAGGACAGGATGATACCGAGGAAGGTGCCGACCAGTGCCGAGCCGATGAGGTGGCCGAGCACTTCGGGTGATTCGTTGATGTGGCTCATCGCTTTGATGACGCCGAGAACGGCAGCGACGATACCGATCGCCGGGAACGAATCGCCCATGATCGTGATCGCGTGATAAGGCTTCATCTTGTCGTGCTGCATGGTCTCGAGCTCTTCGTCCATCAGCGCCTCGATCTCGTGCGAGCGGGCGTTGCCGATGATGATGAGACGGACATAGTCGCAGATGAAAGCCGTCAGGTCCTTGTTCTTCAGAACCGTCGGAGCGGCCTTGAAGATCGTCGATTCATCCGGGTTGTCGATATGGGCTTCGATCTCGTTGCGCGACTTGGTGCGCAGGTCGCGCATCAGGGCGTAGAGCACACCGAGCGTGTCGAGATAGTCGCGCTCCTTCGGCACTTTGTGGCTGAAGGCTTCTCCGAGCGCCTTGCCCGAATCCTTCACGACCTTCATCGGATTGGCCATGATGAAGCCGCCGATGCCGGCGCCCGCGATAATGACAAATTCGAAGGGCTGGAACAGCGCGCCTACGTCTCCGCCCATAGCCATGAAGCTGCCTATGATGCAGCCGCAGGTCACTACAAATCCGATAATAATATTCATCGTCGGTCCACACCTGAACGTTGCTTCATATGATGAACTAGGGGACCTGCCTTGCGTGAGGCTGTTCGATGGGCGCTGAACGTCCTTTTTGCCTTGTCAGCTTCGCACAAGCCAAGCCCTGCAGGATGGCGGGTAAGGGCATCCATGCCCCGCTAACGAAATGTAGGAGCGCCCGGCGTTTCCTTTCCCGTTATTCTCCAATGTCCGGAGGGCGTTGAAAATGCAGTCTGGTATCTATGTGGCGCTGTCGTCCCAGATGGCGCTTGAGCGGCGGTTGACCACGATCGCCGATAATCTGGCCAACGTGAACACCACGGGTTTCCGCGGCACCGAGGTCAAGTTCGATCAGGTCCTCAGCAATACCCAAAACAAACTCAACGCCAAGGTCGCCTTCGTCTCCCAGGGCAACGACTACCTCTCCACGGACAATGGCGAACTTCAGAACACCGGCAATCTCTTCGATTTCGCCGTCAAGGGTGACGCCTATTTCGGCATGAACACGCCGGCAGGCCTGGTGCTGAGCCGCGATGGCCGCTTTACCATGACCGAAAGCGGCGCGCTGGTTTCCACCCGCGGCTTCCCGGTCCTCGATCCTGGCGGTGCGCCGATCCAGCTCGATCCCGCCGGCGGTCCGCCGAGCGTCGCGTCGAACGGTACGATCACGCAGAACGGCCGCCGCATGGGCCAGATCGGCCTCTATAGCGCCGACGTCAGCAAGGGCTTCCTGCGCTACGAAAACAGCGGCATCCTGCCGACCGATACGCCACAGGCGGTGATCGATCGCTCGAATATCGGCATCGCCCAAGGCTATCTCGAAAACTCCAACGTCAACGGCATGCGGGAAATGACCAATCTGATCGAGGTCAGCCGCGCCTTCGATAACATCAGCACGCTCACCGGCAGCAGTGAAGGCACGCTTACCGACGCCATCAAGACCCTCGGCGGCAGCCAGTAAAGAGACTGATGATGGTCGAGGATCGGTTGCCGGAAGGCGCACTGTCGCCGAAGCTTTCGCATATGGCCGTTCTGGCCGGCCAGTATGCGATGGCGGAGAATGCCGTGGCCCATGGTGGCCACGTGCGCACCATCGCCGCCGGGCATTATACGGTTGCCGGCCTGTCTAGGCAGGTGCGCCTCGGCGATTTCGTTGCGCATCGGTCGGCAACGGGCGTTCACCTCGGCGAGGTCGTCCGCGTCGAGCCGGAACTCACCTATGTCTGTCCGATCGAGCCGGGCGAACCGATCGGCATTCAGGATACCATCATCCGCAAGGGCGCTTTCCGCATCGCGCCCGATGACAGCTGGTGCGGCCGCACGATCAACTCGCTCGGCGAGCCGATCGACGGACTGGGACCGCTGACAGCCGGTCTCGAAGCGCGCTCGATCTCCAACACCGCACCGCCGTCGATGACCCGCAAGCGTGTCGAGACCGGGTTCAAGACCGGTGTCCGTGCCATCGATATCTTCTCGCCGCTCTGCCTTGGTCAGCGCCTCGGCATCTTTGCCGGTTCCGGCGTCGGAAAATCGACGCTGCTGTCGATGCTGGCGCGGGCCGATGCCTTCGACAAGGTGGTGATCGCCCTCGTCGGCGAACGCGGCCGTGAAGTGCGCGAATTCATCGAGGATACGCTCGGCTCTCACATGCGGAAATCGGTAGCCGTGGTCGCGACGAGCGACGAGAGCCCGATGCTGCGCAAGATGGCGCCGCTTTCGGCTATCACGATCGCTGAGCATTTTCGCGACAGGGGTGACAACGTTCTCCTGATCGTCGACAGCGTCACCCGTTTCGCCCATGCCATCCGCGAAGTGGCGACCGCCTCCGGCGAGCCGCCGATCGCGCGCGGATATCCGGCGTCCGTCTTCACCGAACTGCCGCGCCTTCTCGAGCGCGCCGGCCCAGGGCCGGAAGGCACCGGTACGATCACCGCCATCATCTCCATCCTGGTGGACGGCGACAATCACAACGACCCGATCGCTGATTCCACCCGTGGCATTCTCGATGGCCACATCGTCCTACAGCGCAGTCTTGCCGAAGAAGGGCGCTACCCGCCGATCGATCCGCTCGCATCCGTCTCCCGTCTGGCGCGAAAGGCCTGGACGTCGGATCAGGAGAAGCTGGTCTCGCGTCTGAAGGCGCTGGTGCACCGCTACGAAGAGACGCGCGACTTGCGGCTGATCGGCGGCTACCGCCAAGGCAGCGACGCCGATCTCGATATCGCCGTGCGCCAGGTGCCGATCATCTACGACATACTGAAGCAGACGCCGGGCGAGGAGCCTTCTGCGGATGCCTTCACCGATCTTGCGACGGCCCTCAGAAATGCTTCGAGCGGTGTCCCCGCCAGAGCCAAGTGATGGTCGCGCGCAGCACTATCTCGATTTTTTCTTGTCCGCAGCCTGCCGGATATCGCCGAATGTCATGCCGAAAAAGGGGCCAGAAGTGAAAGAATCCGACGCAGACGAACCGGTTGCCCCGCCGAAATCGGCGAGAAGGCGAACCGTTACGGACAAGGCTTTGGCCTTCACGGGACTGGCGCTTGCCGGTGCCTCTGCCTTCTTCCCCTGGTACGTCTTTCTGAACCCGGACAAGTTCGGCATTCAGGTGGCCGAAGGCGATCGCAGCCGCGATTTGCCGAACTGGCCTGGCCGTACCATCGTCAGCGTATCGCCGCTCGCCATGGTCAACAAGAATCCCGCCGAGCCGAAGGATTTCATTCCCGATCCGCTGACGACGGCGACGGTCAGCAACGCCGGTCGCGAAGACGACAAGGGGCCTCCTGCCGATCAGCAGCCGTTCCCTGGCAAGTCCGCATTTCAACTGCTGCATGTCGCCAATGGCCGCGCGCTGATCGAGGATGATACCGGCATGTACGTCGTGCGTGTCGGATCGCTTCTGCCCGACAACAGCCGGTTGGCTTCGATCGAACAGCGAGAGGGAAAATGGGTCATCGTCACCTCGGCGGGCGATGTCTACGGCAACAATTGAAGAAAACCCGGAATCGCCTGGATTTCAGGCACTTCGAAGACTTTACAGGAACGCATTTCTCGCAAGTCCCACGCAAGATTATCCCGCTAGATTCCCAGTGTAAGAACGGAGAGAAGCCCATGCAACCCATTCAGCTCTTTGACCTGGCCTCGCGGCAAGCCGAGTGGCTCCAGGTGCGTCAGGAGGTTGTTGCCGGCAATATCGCCAATGCCAATACGCCGAAGTTTCGCGCCAAGGATGTCACGCCGTTTCAGGCCGTTCTGGACAACCAGAATGCCAGCATGGCCCGGACCAATCCCGCGCATCTTTCGGGCAGCGAATTCAGCACGAGCGGCAACGTCAACGTTGAGGACGCGTCGCTCAACCAGGAAATTGGTGTCCAGGAGTCGGGTAACACCGTCGGTCTGGAAGACGAGCTCGCGAAGGCCGGTGAAATCAAGCGCCAGTACAGCTTGAACACCGCTCTCGTCGGCTCCTTTCATCGCATGATGTTGATGACCGTAAAACAATAGATGAAGTGAAGATGTCATGGACCCCTTATCAGCCGCATTGAAGATTGCGGGCTCCGGCCTGGAGGCTCAATCGACACGTCTGCGTGTCGTCTCCGAAAATATCGCCAACGCCCGTTCGACGGGTGATACGCCCGGTGCCGATCCCTATCGGCGCAAGACGGTAACGTTCGGTGCCGAAATGGACCGCGCCAATGGCGTAACCACGGTCGGCGTCAAGAAGCTCGGCGAAGACACGGGCAAATTCGTCGAAGAATACGATCCCAGTAATCCGGCCGCCGACCAGAAGGGCTACGTCAAGATGCCCAACGTCAACATTCTGGTCGAGATGGCCGACATGCGCGAAGCCAACCGTTCATACGAGGCCAATCTGCAGACGGTCAGACAGGCCCGTGATCTCATCTCCTCCACTATTGATCTGCTGAAGAACCAATGATCGACTCGGTTAAGAATGTAGCCTCTCTCTCGGCGACGCGCGGCCTTAGCAGCATCGCCACGGATCTGACCTCAGCCGCTTCCAGCGCAATGAACGCCTCGCCGGCGGTCGCCGCGGGAGCGGATGCCGGAATGAGCTTCGCGTCGGTCATGTCGAATGTCGCAAAAGACTCGATCAATTCGCTGAAGGATGCCGAAAACGCTTCCTTCGCCGGCATCAAGGGCACGATGAGCACACGCGAAGTCGTCGACAAGGTCATGCAGGCCGATCAGACCCTGCAGACCGCGATTGCACTGCGCGACAAGGTCGTCTCGGCCTTTCTCGATATTACAAAGATGCAGATCTAGCGCGGGGTTGCCCGCTCTAATTACTTGATTTGGCGTGAGTTGTTCGCAGGCCGCTTCGCGGTTTCGAAGGTTCCGCCCTGGCTCGAAGGACGAAAGCATGAGAGCGCTCGCAATTGCCGCGACGGGCATGGACGCCCAGCAGACCAATCTCGAAGTGATCGCGAACAACATCGCGAACATCAATACGACGGGTTACAAGCGCTCGCGCGCCGAATTCTCCGACCTTCTCTATCAGACCGAACGCGCCAAGGGCATCGCTAACAGGCCGAACCAGGCGGTCGTGCCGGAAGGCGCCAATATCGGCCTCGGCGTGCAGACCGTTGCGGTGCGCAACATCCAGGTCCAGGGCGAGCTGTCGCAGACCCAGAATGAGCTCGACGTCGCTCTCGTCGGTCGCGGCTGGTTCCAGATTCAGATGCCCGACGGCACGACCGCATACACGCGCGCCGGCTCCTTCAACAAGAGCGACACCGGCCAGATCGTCACGCCCGATGGCAACGTGTTGGAGCCGGGTATCACGATCCCGAACAATGCGAGCAGCCTCGCCATCAGCCAGTCCGGCCAGGTGACGGCGATCATCGGCACAGCGACAACGCCGACGGTACTCGGCCAGCTGCAGATCGCCAATTTCGTCAATGAAGCCGGCCTGCAGCCGATGGGCAGCAACCTCTTCACGCAGACGCCGGCCTCGGGCGATCCTGTCGTCTCCGATCCGAACCAGAACGGCTTCGCCTATCTGAAGCAGAACTATCTGGAATCGTCGAATGTCGATCCGGTCAAGGAAATCACCGATCTGATCACCGCGCAGCGCGCCTACGAGATGAATTCGAAGGTCATCACGACGGCCGACGAAATGGCGCAGATCGTCAGCAAGAACCTGAAGTAGCAAGAGGGACGGGCCGAACATGAGGTTTCGCCGGATGAAAAGCTTGGCAATGGCATGGTTCGCCGCAGCGAGCCTCTCCGTCGTATTCGCGTCAGCTGCTCCGGTCGGCGCAATGAGCGCCGACGGCCCAAGCCTCGGAACCGCCGTGGTGCCGACCGAGACGATCTATCCGGGCGATATCATCAGCAGCGGTCAGCTCGAAGAGGTCGAGGTCACCAACCCAAACCTGAGTGGCGATTACGCCAAGCGGCTTCGCGAGGTCACGGGCTTGGTGTCGAAGCGCACACTTCTTCCCGGCCGAACCATCTCCATCTCGGCGCTGCGCCAGCCCTATGCGGTGACGCGCGGCTCCAATGTCCGTCTGGTGATGAGCATGGGCAGCATGACGATCACGGCAGCCGGCACGCCGCTCGATGATGGCGCCGTCGGCGATAACGTCCGTGCCCGCAATATGGACTCCGGCATCATCGTTAACGGCACGGTCCTGCAAAACGGTACGATCCGCGTGGTTGCGAAATGAAACGGCTTCGTCAATTTCTAGCAGTTCTATTCGCATTGCCGAGCCTGATCGTCGCGGATCCGGCTCTCGCAATGCAATCGCGCATCAAGGATATTGCGTCGCTGCAATCCGGCCGCGACAACCAGCTGATCGGCTACGGTCTGATCGTCGGTCTTCAGGGGACCGGCGACGGTCTGCGTTCCTCGCCCTTCACCGAACAGTCCATGCGCGCGATGCTGCAGAACCTCGGCATCTCGACGCAGGGCGGCCAGTCCGCCGCGAAGAATACGGCCGCCGTCATGGTGACGGCGAACCTGCCGCCCTTTGCAAGCCCCGGCAGCCGCATCGATGTAACGGTCAGCTCGCTCGGCGATGCGACGTCGCTGCGTGGCGGCACGCTGATCATGACCTCGCTGAGCGGCGCTGATGGACAGATTTACGCTGTGGCACAGGGCTCCGTGATCGTATCGGGCTTCCAGGCGCAGGGTGCGGCCGCCACGGTGACCGAAGGTGTGACAACGGCCGGCCGCGTGCCCGGCGGCGCCATCATCGAACGTGAGCTGCCCTCGCGCTTCAAGGATTCCGTCAATCTGGTCCTGCAGCTGCGCAATCCGGACTTCTCCACCTCGATCCGTATCGCCGACACGGTCAATACCTGGGCGACCTCGCGTTTCGGCGCGCCGATCGCCGAAGCCAAGGATTCGCAGGAGGTGACGATCGCCAAGCCGAAGATGGCGGACCTGACGCGGCTGATGGCCGATATCGAAAATCTCAACGTCCAGACCGACACGCCGGCCAAGGTTGTCATCAACGAGCGCACCGGAACGATCGTCATCGGCGCCGATGTCCGCGTCTCGCCAGTCGCCGTCAGCTATGGAACGCTGACCGTGCAGGTCAGCGAAAACCCGCAGGTTATCCAGCCGGAACCCTTCTCGGACGGCCAGACGGCGATCCAGGACCAGACGGATATCACCGCCACCAAGAGCGGCGGCCGTGTGGCGGTGCTGGAAGGGCCTGACCTGAAAACGCTGGTCTCGGGTCTCAACAATATAGGCGTCAAGCCGGACGGCATCATCGCCATCCTGCAAGGCATCAAGTCGGCCGGCGCCCTGCAAGCGGAGCTCGTGCTGCAATGATCTTGAACGCCATCGCCAGAAAATTGCTGATCACCTGCAGTCTTACGGCAGGCGCCATGCTGCTGTCGCTGGGTACGGCGGCGGCGCAGGAGGCGCCGAAGCCGGCTACCGATCCGGCGTCCAGCCAGGATGAGATCCGTCAGTTCTGCACCAATATCGCCGATCCGGCCCGCGATCAGCGCTATCTGCTGCAGAAGCAGGAACTGGAAAAACTTCAGGCCGATGTCGATCAGCGCATCGCCACCATGGACAAGCGCAAGGCCGAATATGAGGACTGGCTGAAACGCCGCGACGACTTCCTCAAGACAGCCGATCTCGGTCTGGTCGATATCTACAAGAACATGAAGCCGGATGCCGCGGCCGCCAGTCTCAACGATGTGAGGACTGTCATCGCAGCGGCCATCATCATGAAGCTCTCCGCGCGTCAATCGAGCCTGATCCTCGCGGAAATGGATGCGAAGAAGGCGGCCGTCATCACCAATATCATCGCCAGCGCATCCGACCCGAATACATCGAAGTCGAAGGACCCCTCATGAACACGCGTCTTACGGCCGCCTGCGCAATCGTCGTCTTTCTCGCCGGTTGCCAGTCGCAGGCCCTCAAGGAAATCGGCAGGGCGCCTGCCATGAGTCCGATCGGCAGCGGTCTGCAATATGCGCAGACGCCGCAGATGTCGCAGTATCCGAAGCGGCCGCACCAGGTCGCACAGGGCTATTCGCTCTGGAATGATTCGCAGGCCGCCCTTTTCAAGGACGCGCGCGCGCTCAATGTCGGCGATATCCTGACGGTGACGATCAAGATCGACGACAAGGCGAATTGGGACAACGAGACCAATCGCAATCGCACGAACAAGAGCGATATGAACTGGAACATTACCGCCAAGATTTTCGGCTGGCAGCCCAGCACCAATGCCGATGCGACTTCGGGCTCCGACACCAGCACCGACGCCAAGGGTAAGATGCAGCGCTCCGAGCAGATCAATCTTCTGGTCGCAGCTGTCGTGACCGGCATTCTCGAAAACGGCAACCTGATGATCAGCGGCTCGCAGGAAGTGCGCATGAACCAGGAAATCCGTATTCTCAACGTCGCGGGCATCGTCAGGCCGCAGGACGTTACCTCGGATAATACGATCTCCTACGACAAGATCGCCGAGGCGCGCATCTCCTATGGCGGCCGCGGTCGCCTGACGGAAATACAGCAGCCGCCGAGGGGACAGCAGGCTGTCGACCTGCTCTCGCCGCTCTGATTTGACAGTGGACGGATACTGATATGGCAGCAGCCGCAGACGAATCGGCAAAGGGCAAGGGATCGCCGTTGATCATGATGATCGTCGGGCTACTGGTGCTGACCGTGCTGGGCGGTGGCGGCGGCTGGATGTTGGGAACGATGGTCGCGCCGCGGATCAAGGCGGCCACGGCCGCAGTCCAGGCGACTGCGAAGGCCGGCGGTGACAGCAAGCAGGCAGCTGCTGCCGCCCAGGCGAACGGCATCATCGCGCTCGATCCGATCACCACCAATCTCGCCTATCCCGCGCAGAGCTGGATCAGGCTGGAGCTTGCGCTTGCTTTCAAGGGACCGCCGGACGCCCAGCTCGCCCAGGCGATCCATCAGGATATCCTTGCCTACATCCGCACGGTTTCCTTGCAGCAGATCGAAGGTGCACGCGGCCTGCAATATCTTCGGGATGACATCCAGGAGCGTGTTGACCTGCGCTCGGAAGGACGGGTATCGAAAGTTATGTTCAGAACTTTCGTGATCGAATGAGTCGATTAGCACTTGCCCTGTCTATATTCGTCATTGCTGCATTGTCGCCTGAGCTGGCGGCGGCGCAGCAATTGTCGCAGCAGCTTCCGACCGATCTTCTGAACGCGCCGGTCAACGGTTCGGTTGCCGCCTGGATCATCCGCACATTCGGGCTGTTGACGATCCTGTCGATCGCGCCCGGCATCCTGATCATGGTGACAAGCTTTCCGCGCTTCATCATCGCGTTTTCGATCCTGCGCACCGGCATGGGCCTTGCGACGACGCCGTCGAATATGATCCTGCTCAGCCTTGCTTTGTTCATGACCTTCTACGTCATGTCGCCGACCTTCGATCAGGCCTGGAAGGATGGCGTGCAGCCGCTGCTTGCCAATCAGATTTCGGAAGCCGATGCGGTGCAGCGCATCGCCGAGCCGTTCCGTACCTTCATGTCCAACAACACGCGCGACAAGGATCTGAAGCTTTTCGTCGATCTGGCGCAGGAGCGTGGCCAGACGACCGTGGTTGACAACAAGATCGACTATCGTGTCCTCATCCCGGCCTTTATGATCTCGGAGATTCGCCGCGGATTCGAAATTGGCTTTCTCGTGGTGCTGCCATTCCTCGTGATCGACCTGATCGTGTCGACTATCGTCATGGCGATGGGCATGATGATGCTGCCGCCGACCTCGATCTCGTTGCCGTTCAAGATTCTCTTCTTCGTGCTGATCGACGGCTGGAATCTTTTGGTCGGCAGCCTGGTCCGCTCTTTCCACTGATACGATAAGCGGAAAGCGGTCATCGAAGCTGCTGCCTGATGACCGCTGTGCTTTACTCGGCCGCGATCGCCGCCGAGTTCTGGTCGTCTTCCATGAACGGTTCCGAACGCACCGGCAGTGCCGGCACGTCCATGTGGTCGGGTGCGAGCCCCTGCTTGGCCCGCGCCGCCATCATCTCGAAAGCCGTCTGCAGATGATGTGTGAAGCGCTCCGCATCGAAGAGCGGCTTGATGTAGCGATTGGCCGCCAGCGTTTGCTTGAATTGGGCGATACGCTCCGGCTGGCCGGCAAGCTGCACCGCCATGTCCTCGTAGGCCTTGACGTCGTCGGCCACCAGTTCTGGTAGGCCGATGGCATTCAGCAGGCTTTCGCTGACGCGCGAGGCGAAATTGGTGCCCTTGATGGTGAGAACCGGCAGGCCGCCCCAAAGCTGTTCCGACGTCGTCGTATGGCCGTTGACCGGGAAGGTGTCGAGGCCGAGATCGGCAAGCTGCTGGCGGTCTATATGGTCCTCGTAGCGGATACGGGTGGTAAAGACGACCCGCTTGCGGTTGACGCCGCGGGCTTCCAGGCGCGACCAGATATTGGCTTCCGCGCGCGGACCGTTGCATAGGAGCCAGAGCACGCTGTTCTTGCTGCGCTTGAGGATATTACACCAGACGTCGACCATCTGCGGCGTGATCTTGCGGTTGCCGTTGAAGGAAGCGTAGACGAACGCGTCTTCGGGTAGCCCGTGCTCCGCGCGCGTTGTCGGCCGCGCCTTCGGGCGGTTGAGCGGATCGTTCGGCTGGTAGCATTCGGGCAGGCGGCAATATTTTTCGTAGAAATGCGCCTTCGACTGATCCGGCAGGACGTAATGGTCGCCGATGATGTAATCGAGGTCGATGTTGACGGTCGTGCCGGGAAAGCCCAGCCAGGCAACGTGGATCGGAGCTGGCATGTAGTTGAGGATGAAAGCGCGGCTTCCCTTGGTATGCCCCTTGAGGTCGACGAGGATGTCGATTCCCCGGGCGCGGATCGCTTCCGCCGCAGCCTGGTTGGAAAGGCCGCGAATGTCGACCGTCGTCCCCAGTGCCGAATAGTCGAAGGCCTCCTCCTTCTGGTGAGCCGCCTCCGAGTGATCGAAAAGGGTGATTTCGAACCGATCCTTGTCGTGCAGTTCGAGAACGCGCTGCATCAGCTTCATCGTCGCATGCCCCGGCCAGAAGTCGGAGGAGAGGTAGCCGATGCGGATCTTGCTGCCCCATGTGTGCGGCAGCTTGCGGCGGGCTTCTGCATGCCCCACCGGCAATGGATCGGTGTCGTGGACCACGAGCTTGTTGAGCGCCTCGTCGCCGCACCAATGGAGATGGAAGAAGGGGTTGTCGGGAATGACATGCTCGAGCTTGCCTTGCGCAAGCGATGTCGTGACCGGGGCGATATGTTTTTCGACGGCCGCCAGATCGGATACTTCGCGTGCGAAGATCAGGTAGAGCGCGCGGAAAATGACATGGTCGGGATGCTTCTTGAACAGCGTCGTGACGATGTGCCGGTTGCTTTCGTCATTGAGATCGTCGGTCAGCAGTCTTGCAGCCATCTGGCGATGCTTGAGTTCCGGTCCTTCGACGAGCACCGTCTTGAAACCGGTCAACAGGTCCTTTTGCTGACGGCCGAGGAAGATGCGGCTAAGGACGAAGGCAAGGTCCGGATCCTTGAAAGCCAGAGGCAGGATCAGACTTCCGATGGCGAGAGCCTGATCGTCGTTGCCGCAGTCGCCGTGCAGCAGCAGGGCCTCCCGAAGATAGTCGTCGCGCTGCGGCTTTTGCCGGCCGGCCAGCTCGTAGGCGCTCGCCGCATCCGATCGAAAACCGAGTTTCAGCAGCGTCTTTGCCAGGAGGGCATAGGTCTTGGGCGATCTGTCGACGTTCAGCAGCTCGTTCAGCGTTTCGAGTGCGCGCGTATATTGCCCCTTTTGGTAGAAGCCGGACGCTGTCACAAAGGCATTTTTCGTATTCACGAGCGAGAACTCCGAGCAATATGTTGACCGGCTCCCGCCGAAGGTCGAGGGCCGGCATCATGGATTCGCTTCATGATCCCTCACGGAGCTTGCCTGAAACCGAAGCACCGGTCGGAAATGCCTTTACGGATTCTTAGCCACGTTCCAGAGAGGCGGTGTCCCCCAGCCTCGGATTTAAGAAATTGGCAAGCAATGGGTGCGAACTTCCTCGCGACATGACGGGTTTGGTCCTCTAGGAAAATGGATCGAGGGGCATGAAGCTGCTCCGTCATCGCCGGTATTCCCAGTCCGGTATGTCCTCCTTTCGTATCCAGTTTCCAGGGGACACTCCTATGACCAGCATTATTACCAACAATTCCGCAATGGCCGCCCTCCAGACGCTGCAGAACACCCAGAGTGCCCTGCAGAACACTCAGAACGCCA
>NZ_JBXSOW010000006.1:0-418366 GCF_057784375.1 Martinezella sp. CNPSo 3964 | reverse complement strand
GTCCACGGCAGGCCGCTTTGTGCTTTACGGAGGAAAGATCTATGCGTGCCCAAAACCCTCTCACTCCATCTCAGTTGGGGCCAGCGCTGTGTGGTCGCAGGAAAGTGGAAACAATCAGCGCCCCATGTTCGCAAGCTTCCGATGAGGCAACTAGAGAAGCCTATGAGCGTGGAGGCGTCGCCGGTATGCGTGAAAAGCAGGGTGAAGAAAATCCCTATCCTGTAGGAAGCCTACTCGCGAAAGCCTTTGAACACGGTTATCTCGATGGGCAAAAGGCGCATCGATAGCCCAAGATCCATCGGAACGAACGATTGGCTTCAAATAGCTGGCCCGGGAGCGAATCTTGAGATTCGCATCCTGACTTATGTTGCCAGCAATCATAGGGGCTCCATGCAGACGCCGGGTAGCACATCAAATGAATTCTATCATCAATCTGGGGTTTTCTCTCGCCCAGGAGGTGCGTCCTCAATCAGAGGGACGGCTTTTACACGAGAGCTATAAGCGGTCCGAGAGAGGCACTTCGATATCAGCAAACGCACTTCGAATATGAATCGTACTAGCTCCGCTGGTGACCGTTTGATTCAGTTGACGGATGTTGCCGATACGCTCCGGAAGCCGTCGATGGTTGAACAAGCCGGCTCGTTCCAGGGTGGCGAATTCAAGCGCTTCGAAACTGGGCTATGGTGCGGGCCGATGAACTCGGCCGTACAGATACTGTTGATCGTTTCGGCGAGACATTGTCATAGCTATCTCCGACGCTGCCGAGGCATATTCGATTTCTGCCTCGGCTGATGCTCTAAATACCTGCTATACTTGTGCAGCTTTCCGTGGGCTCTGGTTAGTAGCGGTAGTGACGGTGATGGTGGTGATGACGGTGCTTGTACCAACCGTAATGATGACCGCGCCAGTAATGGCTCCGGTAGCTGCGATGCGATCCCCAATTGTGAGGCCGGTGATGTCGCGGGCCATGCCAGTGGCGATGGTGATTATAACGGACCGTTTGAACGGATGACTGGCCCTCCGGCTTCGTCATATTCATCATTGGTGCAGCTGATACAGCGCCCGCACCGATCAACAGGCCGGCACTCAGAAGCACCGTAAGGAGACTTTTAAAGATTTTCATAGCGAACCTCCATTCATGTCATCATCCTGAAACTGAGTGGCTGAACAAAGCATGAATGGTTGCCGCATCCACCTTTCACCGAAAATTTTCGACCAAACGCGGGCTTATGGAATAGCAGCGAAAAACCGGAGTTTGCTTCAGGCAAATTGAATTAAGCAGCGGATTTCAAAGTTCAGGCGCAATGTGCCTGACCAGCGCGCACTGGTGGGCAGCGGCCACACCGCTACCATTTGCAGCTTTTTTGGCTTGCAGGCCAGTCGATCCAGAGATGGGCGTGGGAATACCTAAAGTTCCATGCGAAATGCGCAGGTAATTTCGCCACAGACGAGCAAGCATGCTTGGATGCCGGTGACACCGCAACGCGATGCCCGCATCAGGGTTCGTCTCGAACTGGAGTTCTGCGTGGAACGTATGGCCCGCCCTGTTCGCAGGTAGAATCTATCCCTGCGCAGTCCGCATCAACGTATTCGGCCTCACGTCATGCCACGGCCAAGACGGATATCCGCGCTCAGAGCCACAATAATCAACACGGTTTCTATGAATCATTTCCACGCCTGGGCTTTCCGAACGCCGATTGACTGTCAGGCCATCTATAATCCTTCTCGCAAACCCGGCAATCCTAGGGACGTTGACAAGGGCGAGCCGGTCACACTGTTGACCTGATTAAGCCCCGCGGCCCATGCACAAGCAAAACTGAAATAACAAACGCCCCCAATTCTAGATATTCCAAAAATCCTTTTAGGATATCCTTGTATTCAATCATGCGGGCCAAACGCCCTCGCGATCGGCAGGCGCATTTTCGGCTTGTCTGACGTCAGGTGCGCCGATGATCGCGCGCCGCTACACCGAGTCAGTCAACCGAAATAACGTCACCCGTTCGCCGATCGATCACAACTTTTATATCATCGCCATCACGATCAACGCCCTGTATAATAAAGACGTTTCGTCTGCGGGCAACATCGTCCACGTCCTCCAAGCCTTGGCTTCGCGCTATGCGAATAGCCTCGCGCTCAGTAATACCCATGTCCCGAGGCGGTGGCGATTCTATTCCGGGATTAACCCGTACGCCGCCTGGGCCGATTTCGATGCTTTGTGAAAACGACGGCGTCGCTGACATGATTGTCGCAACCGCAATTGCCGCTATCGCAAAATTCCTGACCATTGGACTATCCTGAAAGTTTGAAATAATACTGACACTTAGCTCCTGCGCAGTTTCAAGGCAAACATAAAGGGGAGAGTTTACCTATTTTGACAGGCGCCAGCTCTGACTCTACCAGCGACCTACCTTGCCATCCGCGCGAAACGACGATTACTAGCTGCTTTGATCGCCGCTATCATCAGCGGCACTGGCCTGCTCCTTATCCTCAATCAGGTCCGTCAGCTTGCTAACGCCTTCGAAACCTACAACGGCTGCTGCCACTTTAGAGAGGAATCCGGCGTCCGGGTCGGCGGCCTTCAGCGCGTCCTCTGCAGCGACGGCGCCAGCAACTTCTTCTATTATCTTTCCAATGCCCATGTGATTTCTCCCGGTTCAAAATGGCGTAACTAGAGACCCAATCACGGCACTCATTGGTATAATTCGATTTACACCTTCTGCGAGTGCCGTGATTGGGGTTATATGCGCGTTGAGAAAATCAATTTTACTTCGCGGCAGCCGTCTTGCACTGCTCGCGGAACTTCTTGCGATCCTTGCCATGCAAACCCTTGGCGTCGGCATCTGCTGAGCATTTCTTGGAAATCGCCTGCTTCTGTGCATCGGTAGTTACCGGCTTTGTAACCTTGGTCGTAGCAGCCGTCGGCTTCGTCGCCGTAGTGGTTGTCGTAGCAGTGGCTGGCTTGAGCGTAGTGTCGGTTGTTGTCGCAGTCGACGACGCTGCAAAAGCTGAACCAGAGAATGCAAGCAGGCCAGCAAGAGCAAGAGCGTAGGTGATTTTCATGTATAACTCCGAAAGTTAGGGGGGCCTTAGCGGACGAATACAGTTCTGCACTCCGCATCTGAACCAGATATGAATAGCTGAAGCGATGTGAAACCATGCCCGCAGCTCGATCTTGCCGCAACCAAGCCTCGGATGATTGCCCCGCAAGCTGTAAACGCGCGATCCCTGACTTGCTTTTAGTCCACCTCGGCCAGGCTTTCGACGAGCGATGAGAGTGTAGCCTGATGAGAGGCGACAGTTGCTGGATATCTTGAACCAACTGCCCGCTTTTGTCGGTCATGATGTAGGCAATGCACGCATCAGTCAGACGTAATATGCCACGCTCGATGAGCACGGTCCGGGCGATTTGACGAAGAGCGTCGGCGCATACACAACCTGTCAATGACTTCCGTGAGATTGCAACCTGTACCTTGCGTAGCATTTCTGGCACAATTCTCTTGCCCAATTGGGATTAATTGGCGCCATCTTTATAGCCCGCGCTTTGCCCCGAAGGATCCGCCGTCCGACGCCTTTTCTATAACATGCCACACGCGCTTGGTGTGATCGCCTTCACCCATCAAGCTTCTGGGACGCGGCAGCAGGTGTCGACGGTATGTTTTTAGACGCGGAGGTCAGCCGATGCAGAACTACAAAAGACTTTCCGACGATGACTCGTTACTTGCAATCGACAGAGCCCAGGCGGCAATTGAGGGCAGCGCGTAGTCATCGCACAGCTCGGAGCGGCCGCTAACGGGTTTCAGGATTCAGCCGAGCATCGACAGTGCCTCAACACACACCTCAAGATGAAAAGAGACGCTCATCGCGAGGTAGTCTTTCGCAAGCCATTACATAGGATCAGGATGGAAAGACACGGTCATTCCACGCATCGTTAGCTCACGTTGACATCTCTCAAATTTCGCGTTACATATAGTAACATAAAATCAAAGAGCAACCCTATGTCTCCGCGAGCTTATCGCCAGTCGGCGCGCGCCAGTGCAGTTCTGGATACCGAGCAGCAGATCGTCGACGCCTTGACCGCGCTCCTCGCAGAGCGCTGGTTTGACGAGATCACTCTCGACGACATCGCCGCTGCGGCCGGCACCACACGCCAAACCGTGATACGGCGTTTCGGTAGCAAAACCGGCGTGCTCAGCGCCATGGCGGCTCGGATGGATGCTTCGATCCGGGCGGGGCGTTGGAGCATGCCCGCAGAAAGCGTGGCTGATATCGTCGCGCTCCTGATGGACGACTATGAACGCACCGGCGACATCATCGTGCGGACACTTGGACAGGAAGCGCGTATTCCCGAATTCGCTGCCGTCCTCGATGGCGGACGCAAAGGCCACCGCGAGTGGATCGCGGACATGTTCAAGGCTTGGCTCGACCAACTTGATGGCCAAGCCCGCCAGGATCGACTCGCGCAGTTGTTGGTTCAGACCGATGTTTGGATCTGGCATCTGTTGCGTCGGGCACAAGGATATTCGGCGGCAGAGACACATCGACTTATGACGCAAGCGATCGAGCGCCTGTTGCGTGAGGACAAGATGAACTGATCCGGCCTCCATCGAGAAGGACCACGGCAATGATAAAGACGACAGATGAGGGGCCACATCTGCACATCCTGGTGGTCGGATGGGAAGGCGGCGGCAATGTACCACCGACGCTTGCGGCGGTGCGTGCCCTCGTCGGCCGGGGCCACCACGTGCGCCTTATCGCCGACGGCACGATGAAAGCGGAGGCGATCGAGGCCGGAGCCCGATTCCTGCCATGGAAGCGCGCTCCGAACCGCCCGGATCGCACCTTCGAAAGCTGCTTCATTCGTGACTGGGAGACCGCCGATCCCCTGGCCGGCTTCCAAAGAGGGTGCGAACGGATCTTCGTCGGGCCAGCACAAGCCTATGCAGAGGATATTCTCGAAGCGCTGGCAGCGGAGCCTTCCGATATCCTTATCGGCTCGGATTTGTTGTTCGGCAGCATGCTCGCGGGCGAAATTGCGAAGGTTCCGACCGCCCTGCTTGCAAGTAACATCTCGCTCTGGGCCCTTCCCGGACATCCGCCATTCGGTCCGGGCTTTCAGCCTGCCCGATCGGCGACGGACAGGGCGCGCGATGCCGAGGTTTCGGCGATGGTGGAGCAAATATGGGATGGTTTCCTGCCTTGCCTCAACGCCGCTCGTGCTCATTTCGGCGTCGCGCCGCTACCACATGTTTACGAACAACACTTGAGCGCTGGCCGTCATCTCCTTGCCACCAGCAGCAGCTTCGATTTTCCGACCGAGCATCTGCCGGATCGTGTGCGCTATGTGGGGCCGCTGCTGGAGATGCCAAGTTGGGCCAACAAACGCTGGGCGTATGAACCGGCGCGCGCAACGAGGCCACTCGTGCTGGTGTCGTTTAGCACCACCAATCAGGGGCAGGCCGATGTGCTCCAGCGGGTGATATCCTGTCTAGCCGAGGAGCCGATCGAGGTGGTCGTTACCCTTGGCAAGGCGCTCGAGGGACTTCGTCTTCAATCGACCGCGAATGTCACAATTCTTCCGAATGCGGTACATGACGACATCCTAGTCAAAGCACGCGCCGTCGTCACCCACGGCGGGCACGGTACGATCATGCGATCGCTGCACCATGGCGTCCCTCTCGTCGTTCTCCCGATGGGGCGCGATCAAAACGACAATGCCGCCCGCGTGGACTATCACGGCGTGGGCGTGCGCCTCGATCCTTCGATAGCACCGCAAATGCTCTGCGAGGCCGTGCGGCGCGTCCTTTCCGAACCGAGCTTTGGCGAGCGGGCATTGGCACTTGGGCGTACCATTGCTGAGGAAGGCCCAGGGGCCGCACGGCTCGTCGCAGAAATTGAGGACTTCGTACAAAGGTCTGCCCAAGGAGCCCTGTCCGCCGCGTAATTGACACCGCCGATCGCGGCAGGAACACAGCGATTGGCACCATGTCAAACCCACTCTTCCTGCCCAACGCCGTTGCCTCTCCATCGGCGAACGAAGGAGTTTTATGCCCATTTGCCTCATGGGCAAGCATCCGGATCATCACTCGAGGGGAACCACGTCAACGAAGCGCCTTCTGACAGCATAGCAGCATCGGAAATTTCGGAACGCCCATCAAAAGGAAAACAAGGGATGACAAGCGCCTCTTCAAGCGAAAATGGAATGACCCTGACGTCCGGCCAACTGGACGCCTATCTCGCAAGGATCGGAGTGGATCGGCCGGCTTCGCTCGATGTCGAGAGCCTGTCGAGGCTTCACCGCGCCCATCTCATGGCCTTCACTTGGGAGGCGCTGGATGCATTCATGGGATGGCCGTCCTCGATCGCACCATCCGTCGCCTTCGCCAAAATGGTGGAGGGCAAGCGCGGCGGCTGGTGCTATGAGATGAACGGTCTGTTCGGCGCGGCGCTCGCAGCGCTCGGTTTTCGAGTGACGCGCTTATGCGGCGGCGTCAATCGTGAAATGATAGGCGATGCCGCTATCGGCAATCATCTCACTCTGCGTGTCGATCTTGACCGGCCGTACCTTGCCGAGGTTGGCTTGGCAGATGCCATCGTCGAACCCGTACCACTTGCCGTCGGGCCAATCAGCCAACGCGGCTTCGATTTCTCGATCTTGTCGACGCCCGACGGGTGGCTACGCTTCAAAAACCATGCGAATGGCCTCGCACACAGCTTTGATTTTCGACCAGATCACAGCGACGAGGCCGCCATTGCCGCTACATTTGGCTGGCTGACCCAGGATCCTGGTTCACCGTTCATAAGCGCTCTTGCGATCCTGCGGCATACTTCGGAGGGATATGTCGCCCTGAAGAACGATTGCCTAAGCAGCGTCACGGCAGACAGCGTTTGCGAGCAGCGTATCACAAGCGCGGGTCATCTCGCGGACACATTCAATACGGTCTTCGGTCTCGATCTTCCCAAACCTGGCCACGTCTGGGAAAAAATTCAGGAGGTCAGCCGCAGCGAAGTCGCTTGAACGGGCCTCTCTTACCAGCTCGCCAAGCCGGCCAGCTACTCGCGAGCCGGCTGCCGCAAAGTCGCGGCACTCCACTTCGTAACTCACAGGGCCGTGCTCGCCGCGACAGATGGATCAGCCCTAAAAGCCTGGAACTGGCGACCTTTGATTGTGTTTGCCGGAAGTCGCGAGAGATCCACGATACCCTAGTGAAATCGAGGTGTCATGATCTGATCCGCGAATCATCATCTGAGCCGCCGACGATCATTGGGGGCGGCCACAAAAACATTTAGTGCGTCGCGCAAGGAGCCAGCAAGCCTATACGATGCCGCGTTCACGGAACTTGCGCCGACCCCGTTTCAAACGCCCTCCAAACCTTCAGCCATCTTTCACTGGGCCAGGTCTCGGTTAACTAGCTGCCGCTCTTTCAACGTAGCGCAGGATTCTCGTTACCGTCGATCGGCTAACGCCAGCCTCTCGTGCTATATCATCGGTTGATTTGCCATCAGCTTTTAAGCGCAGAACGTTTTCGGATTTGCGTCTCATCATGGCGGCAGACGGATGACTTAATGAGATCATGGCCGTCGAAACAATATGTCTGCCGGCCGACGTTTCGAAAAGCTCCCGATCAACAGGCATTGTGACATCCTCCTTCAAATCACTGTCGACAGAAAGAATGACGCCAGCTTCAGACTGAGTAAATTCCCATATAAGCAGTATGTGAGCTAAGCCAACTTTACGATGCCACGGTCAAAATGGGCAGAACGTATGTGTCAATCGTCAGAATGCTTGTCCGAAAACGGCTCGCATTTTCCACTTGATTGGTTTGCTCTAATGCAACGAGCTGTTTTAATAACAGCTCATCGCGGACGACCGAAAACTTCGATTGCTCCCGAAGGGAAACGAACCGCAGCCAGACCGGATCGCCTCCACCCGTCGAGTGGCTCACGCCTACGGCCGATGGGGCAAGGATGTTCATCCGGCTGGACTGAACTATGGCGATTGCTTTTCGTATGAAGTCGCAAAAGAGCATGATTGTCCGCTGCTTTATGTGGGCGAAGATTTCGCTCAGACTGACGTTCGGCGGCCTCGTTATCACCTCTTCTCAATCGAAACAGGCAACCTGACTGGCAGCTGAAGAGCCGTGGAGCTTCCGGCTCACGTCTACGGCTCTTGAAAGGATACGAGCCCGCGACTGCTCACTTCTCTCTAGATTTCACTCAGCTTTGCATCTCGTCGCGACCATGCCTGGATGTGGATATCGCAAATTCGCCAATGAGTTCTCAGCCACTGAATGGATCAGTCTCAACTGCAATCTGGGTCAAAGCGTTGTGAAACTGAACACGCTAACCTCGGCCTGCACCCTTGAGATACGGCCACCGATGCACACTGATGCACCTTCAACCGAGAAGGCCATGCCGTCGCCAAGCCTGACGCAGGTGCCGCCAGGCATTCGTCAGCGCTTGAACGCCACCCCGTTCAAAACCTTCCGTAGGGAACAAATACCTTCCTCGCATGTAAAATCGCGTTCAGAGCGATTGCGACCAAGGTAACCGCGGCCAGAAGCAGAAGATAGCCACCGATGGCCCGATAAACGAGCACGCCCAAGATGCCACCGAGAAGGAATGAAAGGATCGTGTAAAGATGCAATCTGAGCTTGCCCAGATTGTGCCGCGCCTCCGAAACCTGCTCATGGCCGCGCAAAGCATCCAGGGCAATGGCCAACTCGATGCCGATATCCGTTGCCATCCCGGAAACATGCGTGGTGCGAACCCTGGCATCAGAGATGCGCGTCACGACCGCGTTTTGAAGCCCCATGAGGAATGCAAGTCCGAGAACGAGAACCGGAGCGCGCCAAGCAGCAAGCAACCAGAGATCTGCGCATCCGAGCGCGGCGAGTAACACGGCCTCGGTCAGAATACTGTAAGCATAGATCGCATGCATATTGCGACGGCGGCCTGCGTTGATAATCAGCGTCGACGTCGCAGCACCCAGGATGAAGGCTACGACGATTCCTCCATAAAACAGGCTCGACAGCCATTGCCCCACGGCAAGATGATCGGACAGCGTCGATACATTGCCCGTCATGTTGGCCGAGAAGAAGCCGACGGCGTAGAAGGCCGCCGCATTCAATGTGCCGGCGATTGCTGCCAGGCAAGCCGCCAGCCGGCGGTCAATTTTCTCGTTGCGATGGGTGCCTTGTCTTACAAGCATGCGAGCGACCTCTGGCGGATACGGATCGGGGACATCGGAAGCCTTTGCTCTTTCCCGGATTTCAGGCCGAACATCTTTCCGAACCTGAACCAGAAACCGTCGAGCTCTCCTCCATTCTCGGCGTTGCGAGATTGGGTTGCGGCGATTCCTACGAAGGCCAACTGTCCGAAATGATGACGATTTGTCTTACTACTCGGCAGGACATTCTCACAAGTGAGCTTTTGGCTTTGTGTGAAGATGCCGCATCATAAATGTGATTTGATACATCAGTAAGCATGCGCTAAACTGCTAACATCAGAGCTTATGAAGCATAAGTGATGGTTCTGCCATGATCACTGCCGCACAGATGCGTGCCGCCAGAGCCCTTCTTGGTATAGATCAGCGCCAACTCGCGGAATTGGCGGGGGTTTCCGTTCCGACAATCCAACGAATGGAAGCAAGCCCCGACGTCGTGCGCGGCAACGTCGATTCCCTGATGCGATTGCTGGCGGCTTTAAACGAAGCCGGCATTGAGGTGATCAGCGAGGGCGTCGTCAGCCAGGATGGGGGGCGCGGCGTCAGGCTGAAGACCAAGCGATCGGAGAGCGGAGTGCCTGGATTGCCCGGACGAGGAACGGGACCTCGCTCATGATCTCCCTGGCCGCGATCCTGCTGTGCTCGGTCTCCCTGTTTGCAACGGCAGCCCTTGCGGTCTGCATCGCCCGATCGAAACAGGCAACGAAGCTCACCTATGGCCTAAGCTTCTGTCTGTCGGCAATCGCGTTTGCCGCAGCGATCGGCGCACTCGTAACGATGGCTTCTCCCGACGCCCTATCCACGCTCGTGCTTCCGATCGGCCTGCCGTGGCTCGGCAGTCATTTTCGTCTGGATGCGCTATCCGCCTTCTTTCTGACCGTCGTCAATTTCGGCGGCATGCTTTCGAGCCTGTATGCGCTCGGCTACGGCCGCCACGAACATGCGCCGCACCGGGTGCTGCCGTTCTTCCCGGCCTTTGTCGCTGGCATGAATCTCGTGATCCTTGCGGATGACGCCTTCACCTTTCTGATGTCCTGGGAGTTCATGTCGCTCGCCTCCTGGGCGCTCGTGATGGCCCATCATCGCGATACCGGCAACAGGAAAGCGGGCTATCTCTATATCGTCATGGCGAGCTTCGGCACGCTCACTCTCCTGCTCGCCTTCGGTCTGCTTGCGGGACCGGACGGCAATTACAGTTTCACCACGATGCGCGCCGCCGACCATGCGCCGCTGACCTCGGGCCTCGTGCTCGTTTTGCTGTTGATCGGCACTGGATCCAAGGCCGGGCTGGTGCCCTTGCATGTCTGGCTACCGCGAGCGCATCCGGCCGCCCCCAGTCATGTTTCCGCGCTCATGAGTGGCGTCATGACCAAAGTCGCGGTGTACGGCTTCATCCGCGTGGTCTTTGATCTGCTCGGCGCGCCGGCCTGGTGGTTCGGTATCGTCGTTCTGGCGATCGGCGGCATCACCGCGGTTCTCGGCATTCTGCACGCGCTGATGGAGAGCGATCTCAAGCGTCTGCTTGCGTATAGCACCATTGAAAATATCGGCGTCATCTTCGTCAGCCTCGGTCTGGCGCTTGCGTTCAAGGCGAACGGCATGGGGCTGGCGGCGGCCCTCGCTCTGACCGCGGCACTCTTCCATGTTCTGAATCATTCCTTCTTCAAGAGCCTGCTTTTCTTTGGCGCCGGCGCGATGCTGACGGCAACCGGGGAACGGGACATCGAAAAACTCGGCGGGCTCATTCATCGCATGCCGGTAACGGCCGTGTTCTTTCTCGCAGGCTGTATCGCAATCTCGGCTCTTCCTCCCTTTAACGGTTTCGTTTCCGAATGGCTGACGTTTCAGGCCGTCCTGCAGAGCCCGACCCTGCCGCAATGGGGCTCGAAGCTCCTGGTGCCGGCCGTAGGCGGCCTGCTCGCCCTTGCCGCCGCCCTCGGCGCGGCTTGTTTCGTCAAGGTGTTCGGCGTGACGTTTCTTGGCCGTCCGCGCAGCGTGCTGGTCGAACGGGCAACGGAGGTCGATCGCTTCTCGCTTGCCGCCATGTCGGTTCTGGCTTTCCTCTGCCTTGCTGCCGGTATCCTGCCGGGGGTCGTCATCGATGCACTCGCACCGTTGACGCTCTCTTTGATCGGCGAGCGGATGCCGGTGCAAACGGATATTCAATGGCTGTCGATCGTGCCGATCGCCGAAGCCCGTAGTTCCTATAACGGCTTGCTCGTTTTCCTCTTCATCCTCTTTTCGGCGTCGTTCACGGCTTATCTGGTCCACCGCTTTGGCTCCAGACGCATCCGGCGCGCGCCGGCCTGGGATTGCGGCTTTCCGCTCAGCAGTCCGGCAACGCAATATACCGCCAGCAGTTTCGCCCAGCCCATCAGGCGCGTTTTCGGCACGCTGATCTTTCGCGCTCGCGACCGGGTCAACATGCCGCCGCCCGGCGATCTCCGACCGGCGCGGTTCGCGCTGGAAATGCATGATCATATCTGGGAAGGCCTCTATCTACCCATCGTCGGCGCCGTTGGCTTTGCCGCGGAAAAACTCAACTATCTGCAGTTTCTGACAATCCGGCGCTATCTGAGCCTGGTTTTCCTCACGCTCGTCCTGCTGCTTCTGGTCCTGGCACTATGGACATAATCTTCGCCCTTTTCGCCCAAGCCCTCCAGATGTCGCTCGTCGTGCTGCTTGCGCCGCTGCTGACGGGCGTTGTGCGCATGTTCAAGGCGCGGCTGCTGCGCCGTCGCGGACCCTCCGTGATCCAGCCCTATCGCGACCTTGTCCGGCTTCTGCGCAAGGAGGCAGTGGTGGCGGAAAACGCATCCTGGCTGTTCAGAGCAGCACCTTACCTGATCTTCGCCGCGACATGGGTAGCTGCCGCAATCATCCCGACCTTCGCAACCGGCCTCCTCTTTAGCTGGACCGCGGACCTAATCGCCATCATCGCGCTGCTTGGCAGCGCGCGCTTCTTCCTGGCGCTTGCCGGCATGGATGTCGGCACCAGCTTCGGCGGCATCGGCTCGAGCCGCGAGATGATGATTGCGACGCTCGCCGAACCGTCGATGCTGCTCATCATCTTCACGCTTGCCCTGGTCGCCGGCTCGACCCAACTTTCCGCCATCGCTGCCTTCATGACCTCGCCGCAGGTGGGGTTGCGCGTGTCGCTGGCGATCGCCCTCATCGCCCTCGTCATGGTCGCGATCGCCGAAAATGCCCGTATCCCCGTCGACAATCCGGCGACCCATCTGGAATTGACTATGGTGCACGAAGCCATGGTGCTCGAATATTCCGGACGGCACCTGGCCATGATCGAGCTCGCGGCATCGCTCAAGCTGTTGCTCTATATTTCGTTGATCGCCTGCCTTTTCGTTCCCTGGAAGCTCGTCGCCTTCGGGGCCGGGCCGCTTGCCTACCTGATCGGATTGTTTGCCTATCTCGCCAAGTTGGCAGGGGGCGGCGCCCTGCTTGCGCTGTTTGAAACCGCGACCGCCAAGATGCGCGTGTTCCGCGTGCCGGAATTCCTCGGTGCAGCGCTGATGCTCGGTCTGCTCGCCGCGCTGCTGCGTTTCGTGTCGAGGGGGCTCTGATGACCGGGTCGGTCTTCGATATCGCCCACATGCTTGCCGGTGGTCTGGTGCTCGTCAGCATGATGATGCTCTATCAGGACCGTCTTTATGCGCTGCTGAACGTCTTTGCGCTGCATTCGCTGGTGCTGACGCTGTCGGTTGCCTGGCAAGCCCTCATCCAGGATGCACCGCATCTCTTTGTAACGGCGGCGATCGCTCTCATTTTCAAGGCGATCATCATTCCCGTGGTGCTGCATCGCATGATCCGCCAGCTCGGCATCCACCGCGAGATTGAGACTGTCGTCGGCATCGGCCCCACCATGCTCGTCGGCCTGGGACTGGTGGCCCTCGCAACGGTGGTCATGCTGCGGGTGACACCGTCGGCCGATCCGATCGCACGCGAAGATCTTGCCTTTGCCCTATCGGTCCTGCTGCTGGGACTGCTGATCATGGTCACGCGCCGCAATGCCGTCAGCCAGGTCGTCGGCTTCATGTCGCTGGAAAACGGATTGGTGCTGGCGGCGACCGGCGCCAAGGGCATGCCGCTGGTGGTGGAGATCAGCGTCGCCTTCTCGATCCTGATCGCCTTCATCGTCATCGGCGTCTTCCTGTTCCGCATCCGCGAGCGCTTCGACACGGTAGACGTCCGGGCGCTCGACGATTTCAAGGGGAGACGACGCAAATGAACGCTCCCTCCCCCTCCATCCTCGGCTTCGACGCGGTGACGGCCGTCCTCGTTGTTCCAATCGCCGCCGCAGCCCTTCTGGCACTCCTGCCCGGCTACCGCATGACGGCGCGGCTGAACATAGTCGCAAGCCTTTTGACGCTGGTTGCAGCGCTTTTGCTCTTTGTCAGCGCGCGGCCGCCACCGGGCCGATACCTGCTCGTGGACGATCTCAATATCGTCTTCATCGTCCTGAATGCCTTCGTCGGCTTCACCACCAGCGTCTTCAGTGCCGGCTACATCGCCCATGAGCTTGAGATCGGCCGTCTCACGCCCGCCAACCTGCGATTCTACCACGCGATGTATCAGGTCATGATGTTTGGTATGAACCTCGCGTTCGTGTCGAACAATATCGGCCTGATGTGGGTGGCGGTGGAGCTTGCGACGCTGACCACCGTGCTGATGGTCGGCATCTACCGCACCCATGAGGCACTGGAAGCAGCCTGGAAGTATTTCATCCTCGGCAGCGTCGGTATCGCTTTCGCATTGTTCGGCACCATCCTCGTCTACCTGGCCGCTCAGGCCGTCGTCGGCACCGGCTACGACGCCATGATCTGGACGACGCTGGTGGAACACGCCGCCGGCTTTGATCCGGCTCTTCTCAACCTCGCTTTCATCTTCCTGCTGCTCGGCTACGGCACCAAGGTCGGACTTGCGCCGCTGCATGCCTGGCTGCCGGACGCGCATGCCGAGGGGCCGACACCGATCTCGGCGGTGCTTTCGGGTCTTCTGCTCAATGTTGCGCTCTATGCCGTTTTGCGTTTCAAGATCGTGCTTGCCGCCAGCCCGGAAGCCATCAGCCCTGGGCCGCTGATGATGACGATGGGGCTTGTCTCGCTGATCTTCGCCGCCTTCATGCTCTACCGCCGCCGTGACATCAAACGTCTGTTCGCCTATTCCTCGATCGAACATATGGGCATCATCGTCTTCGCCTTCGGCCTGGGCGGCTCGCTCGCCAATTTTGCCGGCCTGTTGCATATGGTCATGCATTCGCTGACCAAGTCGGCAATCTTCTTCGCCGTCGGTCACATCGCCCAGATCAAGGGGACGCAGAGGCTTTCGGCCATTCGAGGCCTCACCGAGACGCATCCGGGGCTCGGCTGGGGGCTGCTGGCCGGTGTAATCGCCATTGCTGGCCTGCCGCCGGCCGGCATTTTCATGAGCGAGTTCCTCATCGTCAGCTCGACCTTCGCGAAGCAGCCGCTGCTCGCCATTCCGCTTGTCTTCGGGCTGCTGGTCGCCTTCGGCGCTCTGCTGCTGCGATTGACGGGAGCGATTTTTGGTCAACCGCGCGGCAGCACTGCCCCGGCCGAAACATCCTACTTGCCGATGTTTCTGCATCTCGCGCTGGTACTTGGAGCCGGAATCTATCTACCGCCGCCGATGGTTACCTGGTTTCAGCATATCGCCAATCTTCTTCGATGATGCGAGGCCGGACTATGTCGATGTTGGATGATCTCATAGGAAATGGCTGGCAGGTTTCGCATCATGGGCCGTGGCCGCGTGCCGTTACCGATTCCTCCACATGGATATCGGCAGCCTCGAGGTTGTCGGAAGGACAATTGACGATGCTTGGCCTCTGGGGCGAGCGCAACGCCGTGCACATGGCGCTGCTCGACGAGCAGGCCGGCAAAAGCGCCATCCTTAGCCTGGAGAAATTGCATGACGGCTATCCTTCCATCGCGCGATACCATCCGCCGGCACTACGTCTGGAGCGAACGCTCCGCGACCTCACGGGATTGGAACCAGCGGGACTTCCAGATAGCAGGCTGTGGATCGACCATGGCCGCTGGGATCTGCGGTTCCCATTGGGAGAGCGCAGCACGCCCGTCTCCGAATATTCCTACGCCTTTCTGCCCGTCGAAGGAGAGAACCTGCACCAGATACCGGTCGGGCCGGTGCATGCCGGCATCATCGAGCCCGGCCATTTTCGCTTCACGGCCAATGGTGAAACCGTCGTTCGCCTCGAGGAACGGCTCGGCTACGTTCACAAGGGGATCGAGGCGCTGATGGCGGGTGCCGACCTGGCGCGTGGGGTGCAGCTTGCCGGGCGAACATCCGGCGACAGCAGCGTCGCCTATGCCTATGCCTTTTCGCTGGCGGCGGAAGCAGCTCTTGGGCTTGAGGTGCCGCTGCGTGCCGTTTGGCTACGGGCGCTGATGGCTGAACTCGAGCGGATCGCCAACCACCTCGGAGATATAGGCGCGATCTGCAATGACGCTGCCTTCGCATTGATGCTTGCTCATTGCGGCGTGTTGCGCGAGCAGGTGCTGCGCGCCGCCGACGCTGCCTTCGGGCACCGGCTGATGCGCGACCGTATCCTGCCTGGCGGCGTTGCCGCCGACCTCGACGGCAACGCAAAGGCCGGCTTGCAGGCCCTGCATGCCGAGCTCAGCCGGAAATTCCCTGCCCTGGTGGAGCTTTACGACAATACCGCCTCGCTTCAAGACCGGACGGTCGGTGCGGGCACATTGGGGAGTGGGCTTGCCCGCCAATATGGTGCAGGCGGCTACGTCGGCCGAGCAGCCGGCCGCAGCTTCGACACCAGACGCGACCTTGCCTATCCGCCCTATGACGAATTGACCTTCGATGTACCGCTGCTCAACGACGGCGACGTAAACGCCCGAGTATGGATCCGTATTCGCGAAGTCGAGCAGGGCCTGTCGCTCATTAAACAAATTCTCGACCGACTGCCGGGCGGCTCGGTTCTTTCCGATGTTCCGCCTGTCAATGAATTTCGAGAGGGCGTAGCTCTTGTCGAGGGATTCCGTGGTGACATCCTGGCATGGCTACGTCTCACGCCTGAGGGCAGGATCGAGCGCTGCCATCTGCGCGATCCCTCCTGGTTTCAGTGGCCGCTGCTGGAGGCTGCGATCAAGGATAATATCGTCGCCGACTTTCCGCTCTGCAACAAATCATTCAACTGCTCATACTCGGGGCACGATCTGTAAAGGCAAGAGACTATGCGCAAGCTCCTGTTCGAAAGCCTGATCCGGCCGCCTTTGACGGAACCTGCACCCGTCAGCGCCGACGCGGCAGTCGAGGAACTCGCGGCGGCCGTGGACAGTAAGGCGCGCCGCAGGCTCGGTCGCAGCCTGGCGATTCGCGCCGTCGACGCCGGATCCTGCAATGGTTGCGAACTCGAAATGCATGCTCTGAGCAACGCCTTTTATGATATCGAACGGTTTGGCATCCGTTTCGTGGCCTCGCCCCGTCATGCTGACGTGCTCATGGTCACCGGCCCCGTGACCAAGAACATGGCTGAAGCCCTCGAACGGACGTATAATGCCACGCCGGAACCCAAATGGGTCGTTGCGCTGGGCGACTGCGCGCGTGATGGCGGTTGCTTTGCCGGGAGCTATGCCGTCGTAGGCGGAGTTTCGAAGATCGTGCCCGTCGACTTGCACATTCCCGGCTGCCCGCCGTCCCCGACAGACATCCTCAAGGGTTTGCTGGCGCTGCTCGATCATGTAAGCGAAGGGACCGGCTAGTTCGACGGCAAGGTTCAATGGCTGGACGTCTACAGACAGTTATTCCGACAATCGTTGCCGCCGGGATGGCGATATATCGCTTCCTTGCAACAGCGGGCCGCGGGGAGCTGTCGCAAAGACGGCGGCGCCTCATGGGCTTAAGTGCCGCTCACACCGAGCCCGCCATCCGCGCGGCGATCGACGCTGTCGAGAAAGTTTTTGTCCGGGACTTTAACTGGTGTCTTCGGCGGGTATCGTATCCCCAGGAGAGCGGCTTGGATGCTCGCGCCGAGATGATCGAGGACGGATGGTCAACCGGCCGCTTTCTGCCGATGAGGATCAGGCTGGCATCGTCAGAGAGGGACGACAGCGGCAATTACCTTCATCAAGTCGAAAGCCACTGCCTGGATTACTGGGCATCCCATTCCCTTTCGGTTTGCGTGTTCCTGTTCGACCCCGAGCGGGGTGACGTTCTGTGGCAGTGGGTCAAGATGGAACCGCTCGATAAATTCGGACAAGAGCAGTTGCTCGCCATTCCGGCATCCAACATCCTGGATGCATCGGCGCGATTGGGCTTCGAGGAAACCGTCTCATCGGATCCGCAAAAGTTGCTGCGTTCGGCATTTGCGGTCGACCGAGCCCTGATGGAAAGGATTGGCGATCAGGCGGCAATATTCATTTGGGACGAATGGGGCGATTCCTCTCCAATTTTCTGCAATTTGCGCATCATTCTGGACGAAGGCGAACCGGAGATCCGGATCGATTATCGCATTCGGGCGCAACATCTTCACGAGCTGATGATCCAGCTTTTCCCTTGGGCTTGCTATTCCTATGCCGAGCCGATCAAGGAATATTCCAACGAGGTCGCAATTCATGTGCTCGAGGTCGAGGTTCGACCGGAAGCCTTGGCCTATCTGGAAGCGGAAGAGTTTCTGGAGGCAGGCTATCCCGAAGAACCAGATCCGCCATCACCGGAGGCCGAAGATTATATCACCGCTGAGGAGGAGGCTTTTTGGCGAAACCGAGGGGTGACGCGTCGCTCCGATGAGCGGGAAAGTTGAATGAGGCACGAGGAACAGGCATTGCCGCAAGCCACCCCAGCGATCACCACCGGCCGATATTTTCCTACACCTCGAACACCGGCCCGCCGATCACGATGGGACGGCTCCAAGTCGACGACAACTAGCCGAGGCTCAATTTCCTCGCTCTTGAAAAGAATCGAACCAGCGACCATCCAAATCGACGATCGAGTTACCCTTTTTGAATCGGGAAGCTTCTTCCAAACTGGGTAAAGGTGTAAAACGCCCTTGGCACAACCCGAGATGAGAACATAATAAGCCGAAATAACCGGCGAGCTTCCTTCGCCGGGATTGATGTGAGAGGCATCGACACCGTAGCGTCGGGAAATACACGCGGCAACCGTGACTCGACAACGGTCGCCATGCGATCCGCTCAATCCGGCTAGATCTTGCGTCCAGCCGGATTGGCTTGCAGAGTCCTACTTGCCCATCATCTGCTTCGCATTGTCAGGCGTGATAGCGGTCGTGTCGACCGTTACCGTTGCAGGTACCGATGACGCACAGTCCAGCAATACTGACTTTGCCATGTCGATTGCTTCTTTAGCACCTGTTGGATAGGTGAATGTCGCGGACCAATCACCCTTTGCGACCGCCTCAATCCCGCCAGCTGGGCCGGGCAAGCCATCGGTGCCAATAATCTTCACGGTCTTTCCGGCACCCTTTGCCGCAAGCAGGGCACCCGCCGCCATCATATCGTTGCTGGCGTAGACCATTTTGATATCTGGATGTGCCTGCAGCATGGCTGCGAATGCTGTTTGCGCCTTGTCCGGCAACCAGTCAGCCGCTTGTTCCGCCACGATCTGGATCTTGGGATTGGCTTTCACGCCGTCCTTAAAGCCATTCAGTCGCTCGACGGCAGGCGTTGAACTCGGGAGCCCCTCCAGCACCGCAGCCTCGCCGCCATCGGGCAGAAGCGTCTTACTTGTATATTGACCCGCGGCCAATGCGATCTTGTAGTTGTCTCCGCCAATAAAAGAAGTGTAGTCCTTGCCAGCTTCGCCGTTCGTCTTCCTATCAAGTTCGATAACCGGGATACCCGCGTCCATCGCCCGCTTAACGGCCGGCGTGAGCGGCGCCGCCTCGAAGGGTGAGATCAACAGGAGGTCGACCTTTTGCGTGATGAAGTTGTCGACCTGCGATGTCTGGGTGTTGACGTTGCCGGCGCCGTCGGCAATCTGCAGCGTGAACTGCGGGACAGCCTTGGCGGCTGCCTGCAGTTCATCGTTGACATGCTGGCGGTAGGGTTCTGCATTGTTTGCCTGCGAAAAGCCGATCACGAATTCGCCATTCTTGGCACAGGCTTTCACGAGCGGATCAGCAGCCTGGGCAGCATTGACGATAGCCAGACTTGAGCTCGCTAGCAGGCCGATGCGCCAGACATACGATAATCGAAGTGCATTGCGTGTCATTATTTTCTCCTCCACATTGATCCCGGCTCCACCCTCCGGGAGATGCCACCAGACTACCTTCCCAATCCTTCGCGGCGGCGAACGAGGGATTGAAGGACTGCTGCCAGAACGATGATTGCCGCGGTGGCGAGCAACTGCATGGCTGGCGTAATGTTGTTGAGCTGAAGAATATTAGCCAAAGCGCCCAGCATGATCGTGCCGGCGATTGTTCCGACCATTGAACCGGAACCTCCGAACAGGCTGGTTCCTCCAATTACGACAGCCGCAATGGCCGTCAGTTCGTATCCGGTCCCATCATTGGCACTTCCGAAATTGAACTGCCCTGCATGAACGATGCCAGCCAGCGCGGATGCAAAGCCGGTGATGGCGTAGACGGCGATCTTGATTACCGAGACCGGAACGCCTGAGATGCGAGCGGCGCGCTCGTTTCCGCCGACGGCATAGACATAGCGGCCGAACCTGGTTGTGTTCAGCACGAGCGTAGCGACACAGGCAAAGATCAGAAAGACGATCGTGGCGACGGGCACGACATTGCCGAATAGCCTGCCGCCCAGAATGGCAAAAATTGGTGGAGCGAGACCAGGCCCGTCGCCATAGGAGATGTTGATATACTGATTGCCCGATACGACGAGTGCAAGTCCGCGAGCTGCCTGTAAACCGGCAAGGGTGACAATAAATGCCTCAAGCCGAAATTTGCTTGAAATCGCTCCCTGGACTAACCCGAAACACGTGCCCATCAGCAAGACTGCCAAGACAGTTGTAATGAGCCCGAAACCGCCAGAGACCATCAACGTTGCTGTCACGACGCTCGCAAGACCAAGTGTCGCCCCGACCGAGAGATCAATCCCGGCAGTGATGATTACGAACGTCATTCCGATCGCGATGATGCCAGTCTCTGACACCGCGCGGACGATGTTCGCGATGTTGTCGGGTTGAAGAAACAGGATGACGCCATGTCGACGCGGCGAGAAAATGATGCCGCCTGCGAAGACCAATATAAGACCGATCAAGCTTTGGAAGCGGACCATCACCGCCAGCGGATCAATGCGCTTGGCGGGCTGAATCGCTGGACTGGACGTGATTTGCTGTTCGGACATCAGGCCTCCCTCCCGTTGGCGGCCGCCAGGACTTCATGCTCGCTGACGCCGCCAGAAAACTCAGCAACGCTGCAGCCGTTGCGCAAAACCACTATTCGATCGCACAGGCCGATCAGCTCAGGCATTTCGCTCGAAGCGACAAGAATCCCCAGCCCCTCGGAAGCAAGCTTGCGCAAGCGGGTGTAGATTTCCCCCTTTGCGCCGACGTCGACGCCGCGTGTCGGCTCGTCGAGAAGCAACAGACGCGGATTGCCCAGCACTTCCTTTGCAAGGACCACCTTCTGTTGATTTCCCCCTGAAAGAGCTCCGACCGCGATAGCGGGATTCTTTGGACGGATGTCGAATTGGCCGAAAGAACTCTTGATCGCATCCTCTTGGCGTCGCGCAGACAGCAAGCCATGTGGTGATATTCGGCGAATGACCGACATGACCAAGTTGAGACCTACCGACATACGCAGCATGAGACCGGCCCCACGCCGGTCGTCGGTGACGAATGCCAGCCCTACCCTACGAGCAGCCGCGATCGATGTGAGCTTAGCCGGCCGACCGCCAACCGCAATTTCGCCCCGCCAATAACCCGGCACGCCTGCTCCGTAGAGAGCGCTCAAAAGTTCGGTTCGACCCGCCCCCATAACGCCAGCCAGCCCGACGATTTCACCGCGCCGAACATCCAGATCGACACTGATTGGAGCCTGCCAACCGGGAGACGCGCGATGCGGATGGAAGGAAGCCTGCCGCATCCGCAGGAGTACGTCACCAACACTGTCTGCGCGGCGCGGATAAAGCTCGTTCAGGGGACGTCCGACGAGAAGCTGCACCAGTTCGGCCTGCGGCGCGTCTGGTTCTGTGACACCAGCCACCTTGCCGTCGCGCATAACCGTTACGCGGTGAGCGATCTGGGGAACCTCCTCAAGACGGTGCGAGATATAGACGATACCAACGCCAGAGGACGCCAAGCCACGCATGATGTCGAACAATCGATCCACTTCGCCAACGGTCAAGGCGGCCGTTGGTTCATCCATGATGAGGGCTTTCGATGCGTAGGAAAGCGCCTTGACGATGGCGACGACCTGGCGCTGGCCGATGGAAAGCTCGCTTACGAGCTGGGTTGGATCGATGGATTGATCGATCGCTTCCAGTCTTTTGCGCGCCTCGTGCAGCATTGCCTTGCTGTCAAGCATTCCATGCGGATGAACACGCTCGTGTCCGAGAAAGAGATTGGCGGCCACGCTCAGGCTCGGCACGAGGTCCAGTTCCTGGAAGATTGTTGCGATGCCCGCTGCCTGTGCATCACGAGGGCCGTGAAATCGCACCGATTTACCGTCGATGAAAATCTCCCCCTCGTCCGGCGTATACACACCGGACAACAGGTTCATCAACGTAGATTTTCCTGCACCGTTTTCACCAAGCAGCGCGTGGATTTCGCCAATCTTCAGTTCGAAGTCCACCCCACGCAACGCCTGAACCCCGCCAAAGCGCTTGACTGCACCTTTCGCTGAAAGAACGATCTCGCTCATGCTGGCTCTCCACACGATTCACGCAGCCGCAAAACCGGCGACAGTCGAACGGTTTGGCAGGGGCGACGCTTGTTGCCGATCCGCTCGATTAGCAAATCAGCCGCCTTCCGGCCGATCTCATCGCAAGGCTGAGCCATCAGCGTCAGGCGCGGCTCGAAATAATCCGCCCATTCGAAATCATCGATCCCGAGTACGGAAATATCTGCAGGAATGCGAAGTCCCCGTTCCCGGATGGCCCTCATGGCCCCGATCATCGTGAGATTGTTCGATGCAAGAATGGCTGTCGGTGGTTCCTTTAATTCGAGCAGACGGTGCGTCGAAGCAGTAGCATCAGCGGTGTTGTTATTGCTGTCGCTAATCAGGTCTTCCGGCACCTTTATTCCTCTTTCCGTCATTGCAGCCCGAAAGGCATTCATGCGCTCCACGGTCGTCGCAAAACCGGGCTGCCCAAGAATGATCCCAACTCGTCTATGACGGAGCGTCACGAGATGATCGACAAGCGTGCGAATGGCAGCGACGTTATCGGTCCCGACCTGGTCGAAACGGCTATCGGATAGCCTATCAACGAGCACACAGGGTAGATCGGATTCGATGAGGTAATCCAGCGATCTCTTGGGATCGCCTGAAGGAGCAAGAATAATCCCGTCAACACGGCGCTGATGTAGATGCTGGACTAGCTCCAGTTCTCGATCGGGGTCATCTTGCGTGTCACATAGGAACACAATCAAGCCTCGCTTGGAACATTCAGCTTCGATCGCGCAGATAATGTCGCTGAAGTAAGGGTTCGAAATCGCTGATATTGCGAGGCCGATGGTGCCCGTGGAGGAGAGTTTCAGCGAACGAGCGAGGGCATTGGGGATATATCCAATCGCCTCTACGGTATCCATTACGAGCTTCACCTTCTCGGGCGAGACGTAACGCGTCTTGTTGAGAACATGCGAAACCGTGGAGACCGAAACCCCAGCCGCCTTTGCCACTGCGGAAATAGTCGTCATGAGCACACTCCGGCTCTCGCCAGCAGCGCAACAAACAGGCTTTTCAAAGTGTCCTCCCAAGCGGAATTCCAACCTTCGAAAGGCCTCCCAGGATCCGCTAACCTTGCCACGCTAGCGTCATCGAAACGTTTGCGCAATCGTTTTTTTCTGATTATCGTTCTCAGCGGAGATGATCTCTTGGGAGGGAATTGTCATGCTAAAGGGTGTTCCGCCGTTCATTACGGCCGACGTATTATGGGTCATGGCCTCCATGGGCCATGGCGATGAACTCGCGATCGTAGATCGAAATTTCTCGGCTTTTCGTGTGTCGGCCGAGACCACCAGCGGAAAGCTCCTCATCTTGGAAGGTATCGATGCGCCGACCGCGGTGCGTGGAATCCTTCAAATGATGCCTTTGGATACCTTCGTTGAAGCACCACTCATGCACATGGAGGCCACCGACGCGCCAGGCGAGTTGTTGGAAGTGCATAAAGATGTCATCGCCGCCTGCTCCCAAGCAGAGGGACGTGCGATCGTCAGCCAGCCTGTCGAAAGATTCGCCTATTATCCTATCGCGATGCGAGCGTTTGCAGTTATCAAGACGGCCGAATCTCGCCCCTATGGGAACTTCATCCTTAAGAAGGGCGTGGTCTAAGGATCATCATCAAGTGGTACCAGCGGTCAGTTCCGCGATATCAGGCAACGCCGGATACAACGGCACCTTGTCCAATTTAGAGCGGCATGTAGCAACCTGACGCTACCGCGACGAGCGTCTCCGGCGGAGGAGATTTCCTGGACCTGGATCGACAAAGGCTGAATACGCGTGATCCGAATCGAGCATCGCCATGAACGATGTTGCGACGGTTGCTTCGCCGCAGGCGGCGCATCGAAGAATGTAGGAACCGCCTTGGACGATCGATTCGGTTTTATCCAATCCGCATGACGTGCAAGCCAACATATGGTTCATCACGTCACTCTAACAGGCACATACAGTTTCTGATACCGAGCCAAAGCAGAGCTTATCGAAATCATCGCATGGCGTAACCCCTATTCTCCAACTGAAAGATGCAGAAAGAATCGTCAACACTATCCTGAAGGAAATGGCAGGAGCGTGGATGTGGGCGCTCAGATCGAACTGAGAGGCTTTAGCGTCGTCACTATTCGACGCCGGTTGCCGCGCTTGGAAAATCAACCGGGAACGACCCAGTCAATTTTTGCCAAGGAAAAGTAAGCGCCATATTTTAAGGCCGAAACACGCGATTCCCGTCCCGGGCATGAGCTTTCGCAGGCCATCGCCGGTGTCAGGATCGAACGCGTCGGGCGGCGCCCAAGAACCAAAGACTTTGGTCGATCAGAGGGCAGTCGCAGCCAGGCCGCCATCGACCGCCAGGTTGACGCCGACTACCCAGCGAGCCGCATCCGAGCAGAGAAATAGGGTTGGTCCGGCAATCTCGTCGGCAAAGGCAGGGCGCTTCATCAGGCTCGCGTCTCGCTGCACCCGTTCTTCGCCCAGCATGGCGACGAAATCGCCAAGGATCGGCGTGAAGACCGGCCCTGGTGCCACCGAATTCATGCGGATGTCGTGCCGCATGAACAGATCGGAGCTACGGGCGCGGGTCCAGACAATCAGCGCCTCCTTGAAATACTGATAGCAGGTCTCCTGTGCGACCGGGTTGTCGTTTAGCCAAGCCAGTCCCTCGGCGAAATTCTTCGTCGCGGCGAGCGCATGATGAGCCTCGACACGTTTGGGCCACTCGGCGCCAAGAATGGAGGCGAAGTTGACGATCGATGCCCCCTTGGGCATCTGCGCCACCAGCGCTTCGGTGAGATGGCGAAGCCCGAGGTAATTGACTTTCGCAACGAGACCCCGATCGGCGGTTCCAGGCACGCCCGCCGCATTGATCAGCGCATCGACTTGCCCGGGCAGTGAGTGCACCGCGATGTCGATTGCGGAGGGATCACTCAGGTCGGCCTTGACGAAACCGTCAAGCGTCTGCATCGGATCGTTCCGATCAAGGCCGATAACATGTGCGCCATGAAAGCGTGCCAGGCGGGCAACTTCGCCCCCAATGCCGGAGGACGCACCGGTGACGACGATTGTTTTTCCGTGAAAGTTCATGGGAATCATCCTTGTTCTAAAAGGCATCGAGCCACATGCCGCAAAGCGGTCCGGGCTGGATCAGGGAGAGTGAGCAAAAAGCACGCAGATCAGAACGGATAGGGCGTGGCGGCGCTCTTGACCGAAACCCACTGCCACTGGGTGAATTCCTCGATATCCGCCGGGCCACCCACCCGCGTGCCGTTACCCGATTTGCCGCGTCCGCCGAAGGGGGCATATGGCCCGCCATTGACCGTCTGGTCGTTGATGTGCAGTTGGCCGACCTCAAGCTCTTGTCCGACCGCCATCGCCCGGCCGATGTCAGTGGAAATGACTCCGGCAGCGAGGCCGTAGTCGGATCGATTGGCAAGCGCTATCGCCTCTTCGTCACTACGGAAAGAAACGATGCAGGCGACAGGACCGAAGATCTCCTCTTCGAAGGCGAGCATGCCGGGCCTCACGCCGGATAGGACGGTTGCCGGATAGAAGCGCCCTTTGCTGCGGCCACCGGTGAGCAGTTGGGCGCCCTTTGTCACGGCGTCATCGACGATCGCCTGGATCGCCGTCACCTGGGCATCCGAAATGATCGGCCCGAGCGCCACCTGGTTGCTCGAGGGATCGCCAACTGGCAGCTGCGCGGCCTTTGCGACCAGCCGCTCAGTCACCGCCTGTTCGATCTTCTCGTCGATAAGAACCAGGCCGGTTGCCATGCAAATCTGACCCTGGTGAAGGAACGCGCCCCAGGCGGCATTGGAGGCCGCGACGCCAGGATCGGCATCGTCAAGAATGATCAGCGCGTTCTTGCCGCCGAGTTCGAGCTGGACACGCTTCAGGTTCCTGCCGGCTATCTCGCCAACCTTGGCACCGCCTCGTGCGGAGCCCGTGAAAGAGATCATCGCCACGTTCGGATCGCTGCAAAGGGCTTCGCCGGCATCTGCCCCGCCGGGCACGATGTGCAGAATGCCCGCCGGCAAGCCGGCCTCCTCGAAAATGCGGGCAATGATGATACCGCCGGAGATCGGCGTGCGTGGATCGGGCTTGTGCACCACGACATTGCCGACCGCCAGTGCGGCGGCAATGGAGCGAACCGAAAGGACAAGTGGAAAATTGAACGGCGAGATGACACCGACAACGCCATGCGGCACCCGCCGGGCATAGTTTTCACGATCATCCATGCCGGGAAGGAACATGCCGGAGGGAGCCGTGGCGAGTGTTGCCGCATGGCGAATGAAAAGCGCTCCGTGCTCGATCTCGATCATCGCCTTCTGATGGATCGAGCCGGACTCCTTCATGATCCACTGGGCGAGTTCCTTACCGTTTGCCTCCAGCAAGTCCGCGGCCTTGTTGAGGATACGCGCACGCTCCGCACCAAGCATTTTTGTCCAGGCTTTCTGGGCAGCCCGGGCCTTTGCAGCGGCGCGAACGATATCTGCTGGCCCGCCAAGCCCGACGGAGGTGAGAACCGTTCCGTTGGCTGGATCAATGACATTGATCGTCCCCGCTTCGGTCCGATCCCAGCCGCCGAAGAAGGCACGGCCGGTCCAGCGCTCGGCATCGATGAAACTGTGGGTTTGGATATTCATGCTATGGGCCTCCTCAGATCCGCTGTCACGAGAGAAAGGCATCACTTCACCATTGCACGGTCCGTACGGATCAACCGACGTCGGCTATGATAGCGCTGCAATCCTCCCGGCCGCTGCTCCTCAAGCGGCCACATCCTCCGCAGCAAGGCGCGTGCCAGTTTTCATTTCTGCCGAGCCGGAGGATGATGGCGGCAGATAAACGCTTCCACCAACTTGATTTTCCGGGGATCGGCGGATCAAAACCGCTTCGGAAATCGGCTTGCCAAAATTCATAAAATAATAAAGAATTTCATTATTTTATGAATTTGATGAAAGATGATCATGCCAAAGCGCATAGTCCCGCCACACCTGATCTCCCTGGCTGATGCATCCAAACGAACCGGCAAGATGCTGTCGCGCGGCGCATACAGCGAGCTCGATACCGGCGCATCCCCGACATTGACCGAATTGACCGAGGCCCTTCACTTCGCGCTCGGGGATGGCCGCATCTGGCTGAACGATCAACGCATGGTGTTGATGCAGTCGCAGGTTCTGGGCCGGCTCAGGCAGGAGATCATCGAAGCCTTCGGGGTCGAAACCGCCGCGGCCATGTTCATGCGGGTCGGCTACATGCAGGGTGTGCGCGATGCGGAGTTGATCCAAAAGCGGTTTCCGAACGAGGATCTGACCCACGCGCTGGCGGCCGGGCCGCGGGTCCACACGCTCGAGGGTTTCGTCAAGGTCACCACCCGACATTTCGAATTCGACAGCGCCAGGGGCACCTACTTCGGCGAGTTCGACTGGCACGATTCCTCCGAAGCCGCCGAACACATCGCCCATCATGGCCTTTCAAGCGCGCCGGTCTGCTGGATGCAGACGGGCTATCCCAGTGGCTATACCAGCGCGCTCTTCGGACGCCCCGTCATCTTTCGCGAAGTCGAGTGCGCCGGCATGGGGTCACCCTGTTGCCGCGTGGTGGGCCAGAATGCGGAGGAATGGGGCGATGACGCACCGGAACGCGCTTACCTCGGGCTTGAATGGCCGAGGTCCCGCCGCAACGCTCACCGAGGCGCGGAGCCGGCATTGCGGGCAGCTGAGCCGCCGGCCAAAGCCGGTCTGCCCGAAGACGCTGGTTCTAGCCAAGTCATCGGCGTATCGGCAAGCTTCCTGCGTGCCCGGCTGATGGTGGAAAAGGTCGCCGATACCGAGGCCACTGTGCTGCTGATCGGCGAATCCGGCGTTGGCAAGGAGCTGTTCTCGCAGCAGCTTCACCAGCTGAGCGGCCGGGCTAGTGGCCCGTTCGTGCCGATCAACTGCGCTGCGATCCCCGAAAACCTGGTGGAATCGGAGCTGTTCGGCGTCGAAAAGGGAGCTTATACCGGCGCAATCGCATCCCGGCCGGGATATTTCGAGCGGGCAGCGGGCGGCACCATATTTCTGGACGAGATCGCCTCGCTCGCCTATGCCGCACAGGGAAAGCTGCTTCGCGCCATCCAGGAGCGGCAGATCGAGCGGGTCGGCGGCAGCCGCACCATTCCGGTCGACGTGCGGGTAGTGGCGGCATCCAATGTCAACCTTGAAGGCGAAGTGCGCGCCGGACGGTTTCGGCAGGACCTCTATTTCCGCCTCTGTGTGTTCCCGATCGTCATCCCCCCGCTGCGCGACAGACGCGATGACATTCCCATGCTGATCGATCATTTCCTGCACATTTTCCGCGAACGCCACCGCCGCGATGTCATGGGCCTGTCGCGACGAGCGATCGATGCGCTTTTGGCCTATGACTTCCCGGGCAATATCCGCGAACTGCAGAATCTGATCGAACGCGGCGTGATTTTTGCCGAGCCTGGGGGCCTCATCGATATCCAGCATCTCTTCACGAGCGGCGAAGCCTCCCCGAAGTTTCCGCTGGCGCTGAACCGGGATGGGCGGATAAAGCCGAAGGATATACCCGTCGCCGCCTCGCATCCTGGCCTTATCACCTCGCCCGGCGACCTTGCCGCCGCCGAAGACAGGCTCTACCGGGACGCGCTGCGGGCCGCCGCCGGCAATGTCTCGGCCGCCGCCCGCGGCCTTGGCCTTACCCGCGCCAAGCTGGAATACAGGTTGAAGAAACTTGGTCTTATCAATTGAAGTGACTGTATACAGTGATCGAAAAAATCCCGCCATATACGTCATATTTTCGGATTTTTACTCCTCATCTTGACATAATGTATACATCATGCACTTCTTAAACTATCTGAGGAGGACAGATGAGATGAAGCGACCAACCTTTCCCCTGAATACCTGGTATGCTGCCGCCTACGATGTGGAGCTGAAGCATGCGCTGCTGCCGCGCACCATCTGCAACAAGCCAATCGTGCTGTATCGCAAGGAAAATGGTACGCCCGCAGCCTTGGCGGATGCCTGTTGGCACCGGCTGGTGCCGCTCTCATTCGGTCGGCTCGATGGCGACAAAGTCGTGTGCGGCTATCACGGTCTCGAATATGACGAGACCGGCCGCTGTGTATACATGCCGTCACAGGACACCATTAATCCATCGGCCTGCGTCAAATCCTATCCGGTCGCCGAAAAGCACCGCTTCGTCTGGATCTGGCCGGGCGATCCGGCACTCGCTGACCCGGCGCTGATCCCGGACATGCATTGGAACGACGATCCCGATTGGGCCGCTGACGGCAAGCTGATCGAGGTGAAATGCGATTACCGCCTGGTCGTCGACAACCTGATGGATCTCACCCATGAAACCTTCGTGCACGGCTCCTCAATCGGCGACCGCGCCGTGGCGGAATCGCCCTTCGAAGCCAGCCATTCCGATCGCTTTGCCTTTGTGACCCGGTGGATGCATGACATCGACCCGCCACCCTTCTGGCGCAAACAATATGGCAAGCCCGGCAAGGTGGACCGTTGGCAGATCATTCGTTTCGAGGCTCCCTGCACGGTTACCATCGATGTCGGTGTCGCGGCGGCTGGCACCGGCGCACCGCAAGGCGACCGCTCGCAAGGCGTGAACGGCTACGTCCTGAACACGATCACGCCATCGAAGGACAATAGCTGTCTGTATTTCTGGGCCTTCGCCCGGAACTACGACCTGCACAATCAGGCACGGACGCACGAACTGCGCGAGGGGGTCGCCGGCGTCTTCCGCGAGGATGAAGCGGTACTTCAAGCACAGCAGATCGCAATCGAAGCCAATCCCGATCATCAATTCTACAACCTCAATATTGACGCCGGCACGATGTGGGCTCGCAAGCTTATCGACCGGATGATCGACCGGGAAATCGACCCAGAAGAAAACACCAAAGCGGTGGCAGCGGAGTAGAGCATGACGGCAGAACAGGACGGCGCCCCCAAACAGCAGACGGCAAAGGCCCTGACCGGCCTTCGTGATCTCGTGCTCAAAGGCGAGGTGCTGCCTGGAGAGCGGCTTTCAGAAGTGGCGCTCGCCGCCCGGCTGAAGGTGTCTCGTACGCCGTTACGTGCCGCCCTGCAGAAGCTTGAACAGGAAGGGCTGGTCGTCATGATCCCCTCGGGCGGCTATGCGGTCCGCAGCTTCAGCCGCCAAGACGTAATCGACGCCATAGAACTTCGCGGTGTTCTCGAAGGTACAGCCGCACGACTGGCAGCAGAGCGCGGCGTGCCACCGGCAAAGCTGAAGGCGATTTCGGACGTGGTCGCCAATCTCGACGGTGTCGCCGAGCCTGGACCGGGTGCTATGGATTTCGGGCGCTATGAAATGCTGAACGAACGTTTTCACCGCCAACTCGCCGCCCTATGCGGCAGCGATGTCCTCAGCCGAGAGATCGAGCGGATCACCAGCCTGCCATTTGCCAGCCCCAATGCATTCGTCAACACGGAAGCGGACGTGCCGGCCTTTCAACGCACGCTGGTGGTCGCCCAGACGCAGCACAGGGCGATCATTGCCGCGATCGAACTGCGCGAAGGCGCGCGCGCCGAAGCGCTCGCGCGGGAACATGCACGGCTGGCGCGTCAAAACCTGGATTTCGTCATGGAAGAACAACCAGACCTGCGCAGCAAGGTGCTGGCGCTGGCACTGATGTCCGGCTGAAGCGGAAGAGGCCCATTGGGGACAGGCCTTTGTAGCGGATAACCGGCAGATCATCGAGATCCGTCAAAGGGAGGGAAATATGCGGTCCAGACTGGAGTGGCGCAAGGCGCGGGTCGTTGAGACCCGGACGATAGCCGAGGATGTACGGGCGGTGACCTTTGCCGTCGAAGGCTTGCCTGCTGGTTTTGATCCTGGTTCGCACACCAATATCAAGGTTCGGATCAACGGCGAACCAGTGATCCGAACCTATACCGTTCTGCCTGGACCGCCGGGCACGCTCTCGATCGCTGCCAAGCGTCACCCAAACAGCCGCGGGGGCTCGGTGTTCATCTGGCAGCTACAGCCGGGTGATGACACGGAACTGACCGAGCCCGAGAACCGCTTCGAGCTTTCCTGGCGCGCCTCCCGCTATCTCCTGATTGCCGGCGGCATCGGCATTACCCCGATCTATGGCATGGCGAAAACACTTGCCTCGCGCGGGCAGAAGCTCCGGCTGGCCTATGCCGCGAAGAGCCGTCGGCAGATGGCCTTCCTCGACGAACTTGCCGCGCTGCTCGGCGACGGGTTGCAGGTCTTTGCCCAGGATGACGGCGAGGCTCTCGATCTCGACTCCGAATTTGCAGCCCTGCCGCCGGATGGCGAGGCGTATATCTGCGGCCCGCTCGGCCTTCTGGAGGCAGCGCGGCAGGCTTGGCAGAAAAGCGGACGATCGATGAGCCGCCTGCGTTATGAGGTCTTTGGCGATAACGGCCGCTTTGTCGAGCAGGCCTTCGATGTCGAAGTCGCTAAGCTCGGTGCCCATGTTCGGGTTCGGGCCGACCAATCCATGCTCGACGTCTTGGTGGAGGCCGGCGTCGACATGGTTTTCGATTGCCGCCGCGGCGAATGCGGACTCTGTGCCGTCAACATCGTGAAAGCCGATGGCGTGATCGACCACCGCGATGTTTTCTTTTCTGAAGCCGAGCGGCAGGAAAATTCACGCATGTGCGCCTGCGTTTCGCGGGCCTGCGGCGGACGGATCGTCATCGACACCGGCTATCGCCCCGACCTCCCCGCGGCAGAATGATCCAAGCACCTCCGGAAGATGAGTAGTATAAATAGTGCTGCGACAACCGGCTGTTATGGTTTTGGCGGATCAACCGCCGGTCGGGAGCTCCAGCTTATCCTCGCGCGAGGCCTCTTCGCCCTCTTGCCGGATACTTCTAAGGACTTCCAGCGCTGCCTCCCGCAGCTCGGGCGCGAAAAGGCGCAGAAACCGCGCCTCGTGTGCGCCGATGATGGCATGCACCGTCTCCACCCTCTCCATACCGGTCCTCGTGAGGCGAAGAGCCTGCGATCGGCCACCGACCGGAGCCCGGTCGACAAGCCCGGCTTTGGTCAGCCCGAGCATCAACGGAACCATGTTGGCGCGCTGGATGCCGAGGCTACGTCCGAGATCGCTCTGGGTACAGCCGGGATTGGCATCGATCAGCGTCAGAATGGAAGCTTCAACCGGCCTGAGTTCGATTGCCTGAAGCCTTGAGCCCAGGTCGGCCATCATCACATTGGACGCCCTCCTCAGCTGATAACCAAGCAAGGTCTCGAGCGGGTCGCTCAATTTCGATGTACGGGCGTCGATATCCATAATCCGGCTATAATGCTATTGCGCATAACAATCAAACAATGCTATGAGACATAACATTATCGGTAGGGAGGTCGTATGCCGGTATTGGAGGAGTTCCTTTTAGATATCTGCAGATGCGCCGCGATCCGTCGATCAACGACAAAACAGCTTTCCGCACATTCGCACCAGCTGGCGTGAGGCGTCTCATTTTGGATTTCACTGCGGCTCGCCAGGCTCTGGCGAAACTTACTGTATTCAACACAGGTCGCGACTTTGCGGCCGGTTCCCTTTTGATGTGCAGGCCCGAACGGCAAGAAGGACAGTATCATGACAACAGAACATCCCGAAAAAGATACCGTCGCCTTTGTCGTTGAAGCCGGTATCGCCTGGGTCAGCTTCAACCGCCCGGAGAAACGCAATGCCATGAGCCCCACACTCAATCGGCGCATGATGGAGGTGCTGGACGAACTCGAGTTTCGGGCCGATGTCGGTGTACTGGTTCTGTCCGGTGAGGGTACGGCCTGGTCAGCAGGTATGGATCTCAAGGAATATTTCCGCGAGACCGAGGCTCACGGTCTACAGGGTACGCGAAAGGCACAGCGTGAGAGCTATGGCTGGTGGCGCCGGTTGCGCTGGTATCAGAAACCGACCATCGCCATGGTGAACGGATGGTGCTTCGGCGGGGGTTACGGACCTCTTTTCGCCTGCGACCTCGCCTTTGCTGCCGATGAAGCCAAATTCGGGCTGAGCGAGATCAACTGGGGCATTCTGCCCGGCGGTGGCGCCGCCAAGGTGGCGACCGAACTCACATCCTTCCGGAACGCCATGTACCACGCGCTAACCGGCGAGAACATCGGCGGCAGGAAGGCGGCCGAATGGGGCTTCGTCAACGAGTCCCTGCCGCTTGCGCAGTTGAAGGCGCGTGTGACCGATGTCGCCAACATACTGCTGCAGAAGAACCCCATCGCGCTCAAAGCCACCAAGGATGCCATTCGCCGCGTGCGGGAGATGACCTACGACAATGCGGAGGATTACCTCGTCCGCGCCCAGGAAGCGGCCAACAGTTATGATAACGAGGGACGCAAGGAAGGTATCAAGCAGTTCATCGACGACAAGACCTACAAGCCCGGGCTTGGTGCCTATGACAAATCCAAGCACCAGGCCTGAGGAGCGCCCTATCATGACGGTCGAGACCACTAGCGCGCGCCCATTGGCCCTTTCCAGCGGTTCGATGGAACGGCTGCTGCGTCCAAGATCGGTGGCGATCGTTGGCGCCTCCGACAAGCCCGGCGCGCTTGGCGCTTCGGTATTGTCCAATCTCGACCGGAGCGGCTATGCCGGTGCCATTCATCTGATCAACCCCAAACGGACCAGGATCGGCGACCGGCCCTGCCTCGCCTCGATCGATGACCTGCCGGACGGGGTGGATGCGGCCGTTCTTGCCGTGCCGCGCGCAGCCGTGCTTCCTTCTATCGAGGCGCTTGCCCGTCGTCGTGTTGGTGCGGCGGTGATCTTTTCTGCGGGCTTTGCCGAGGGCGGTGAGGAAGGGTTGGCCGATCAACGCGAGATCACGCGCATAGCGACCGAGGTGGGAATGGTGATCGAGGGGCCGAACTGCCTGGGCATGGTCAACCATGTTGACCGTATCCCCCTGACCTTCATCGAAACCGCGTCAGAGGAACTAGGCGCCAGGGCGGGCATTGCGATCGTGTCGCAGAGCGGCGCCATGGCTGCCGTCCTCGGCGTGACCTTCGCCAGCCGCGATATGGGCCTCTCCTATTCCATTTCGACCGGCAACGAAGCCGCAAGTGGCGTCGAAGACTATGTGGAATTTCTGGTGCAGGACACCTCCACGAGGGTCATCGCGATGATCGTCGAACAGTTCCGCAAGCCCGCCCGTTTCCTTGCCGCGGCGCGCAAAGCATATGCGAAAGGAAAGCGGATCGTCCTTCTTCATCCCGGACGCAGCAGTGCGGCGCGTGAATCCGCCGCAACTCACACCGGCGCCATGGCCGGTGACTATCAGGTCATGCGCACCAAGGTCGCAAGTGCCGGCGTCATTCTGGTCGAGACGCTCGAAGAACTTGGTGACGTCGCCGAGATCGCCCTGCGATGCCCGGCGCTCCCGGCTGGAGGCCCCGCAGTGCTCGGAGAATCCGGCGCGTTCAAGGCGCTGACCCTCGATCTGTGTGAGGAGCTTGGGCTGGATCTTCTTCCGATTAACGATGAGACCGCGCCAGCGCTGCGCGCTGTCCTGCCGCCCTTCGTCGGCGTCAGCAATCCGCTGGATCTGACGGCACAGGGCCTCGTGGAGCCGGACCTTTACGATAGAACGCTCACCGCCCTCTTCGACGATACCCGTTTCGCCAGCATTGTCGCCTGCATCATCCAGACCGACCCTGTCACCTCGGCCATCAAACTGCCGCCGATCCTGAAAGCGGTGCGAGAGCGCAAGCCGGCAAAACCGCTGATCTTTGCCGGGCTCGATGAGGGCGCCCCCATCCCGGTGGACTATATCGCGCAGTTACGGGCGCTCGGCATCGTCTATTTCCCGTCGACCGAACGGGCCTTCCGAGCGCTGAAACGCATTGACGCATTCACGGCTCGCGACATTGCCACCCGCACCGCAGCTCCGGTCGTGATTGCCGGCCTCCCCTCGCAGGGAGGTGTCATTCCCGAATATCAAGCCAAGCAAATCCTGGCGCCACTCGGAATTCCCTTTCCTGAAGGCGGCCTGGCAACAACCCTTGAGCAAGCCCTCGCGGCAGCTGCCGCGATCGGGTATCCGGTGGTGCTGAAGGCGCAATCGCCCGATCTCAGCCACAAGAGCGATGCGGGTGGCGTCGTTATCGGATTGGTGGACGCAACCAGCCTCACGGAGGGCTGGGTCAAGCTGCATGCCGATATCGCGCGCCATCGCCCGGGTCTCACCCTGGACGGCGTGCTGATCGAAGCCATGGGCAAACGCGGTATCGAGCTGATCATCGGCGCCCGCAACGATCCGGATTGGGGACCTGTAATCCTCGCAGGCTTCGGCGGCATTACGGCGGAGATTCTCGGGGACGTCCGCATTCTGACGCCCGATCTGCCCGATGACGCTATCATCCGCGAGCTACATCGGCTGAAGAACGCGCCTTTGCTGCGGGGTTTCCGCGGCTCGCCGCCGCTCGACGTGAATGCCGCCGCCCGCATCATCGCCACACTCGGCCAGCTGCTGCTGGCCGAACCGGCGATCCGGGAAATAGACCTCAATCCTGTCGTGATCTATCCCGACGGCGAAGGTGCGGTGGCACTGGATGCCTTGATGCTGGCCGCAGCCGAACCCACCCATGCCTGAGTTGCAAAGCCTGTCTGGCCGAAATCTGATCACGGCCAGTCCGAATAGCTCGACGAAAGCATGTCGCTGCGGGCGACTTCCGCCTTCCTGGCGAAATCGCGATAGGTGGCGGGTGAAAATCCGGTCTTTTTCTTGAAGAAATGACTGAAATAGGTGGGATCCCGAAATCCAAGACTATCCGAAATCTCCTGGACGGTCCTGGCGGAGCGTTCCAGCCTCAGCTTCGCCTCCTGGACGACGCGCTCATGCAGGAGCTGTACGGGAGAGCGCGCGAGCGCACTGCTGCAGATGGAATGCAGGCGGTCGGTGGTGACGCCGAGCTCTCGCGCATAATCGCTGATCGGCCGGTGCTGCCGGAACCAGATCTCCACCAATTGCCGGTATCGCTGCAGGGTCGAGGCGCCGCCGCCGCGGCCACGCTGCTCTGCCGCCTCACTGCCGCCAGTGCGCCACAGCGTCATGAGAATCAGCCGCAAATAGGCGGAGATGACCATCCAAGAGGCGCGAGAGGGATCGCCAAGCTCTCGCACGAAGCCCGCCACCAGCGGCTGCGTCTCTTCGACGGCATGCGGCCTCGGCTCATCCGTCAGCCAGGGCCGCTCGCTGAAAGTCCGCAGCGCATAGGATTCCGCCTGGTCGCCGATCGCGTCCACCATGATCTGTGGCGACGCGCCGATCAGGAAGCCTGCGGCACCCGCAGCCATGCGCAGCTCGCACCGTGCCTGCGGTGGCAGATAAGCAAGCGCCGGGCCTTGCAGCGATCGTTGCTCCTCCGGCTCGAACAACAAGGCAGCCGTTCCAGCCTGAAGCAGAAACAGATGGTGGAAATCGGCATAGATGCCTTTCTGGAAACGAAGCGTCCGGTGCGACAGCGATGGTTCCCGCCACTCGCCGTGTGCATGGTGATGGATGCCACCGTCAGAAACCATGAAGCTCCCCTCCTGCCGGCACCGCGATGCCGTTGCCGGGAATGCCAGATAATTACAATATTAACCCAGAAAAACACATTCCTTCCCAATTGCAATGGCGTAATCTCATCTCATGAGCCTCTGGGAGGAGGACTCCACACAACAGATGCCGATTGCGAGGCCCTATCCTGGCCGCGCGTGTCTGTGCACGCCTTCTCCCGTTGATGCGTTTGAGGGAAAGACCTGCGGAGGATTGGACGATCGCGATGTTTGTGGCAAAGCTTCTGATCAATGACGAGACGGTGGATGCGTCAGATGCATCCACTTTCGAGTGCCTTGATCCGGCGACCGGCGATGTCGCGACCATCGCGCCGGCGGCCTCGACATTGGACGCAGCGCGGGCGGCCAACGCCGCGGCAGCTGCCTTTCCCGCATGGTCAGAACTGGGACCGGGTGAACGCCGCGCCATGCTCAATCGGACGGCAGACGTTCTTCTTGCGCGATCGGCGGATTTCGTGGCGGCGATGATCGCAGAGACCGGGGCAACCGCCCTCTGGGCCAGGATCAATTGCGATCTTGCCGCCGACATATTGCGCGAGGCGGCCTCGATGACCACGCAGATCGCCGGCGAGATCATCCCCTCAGGCATTCCCGGCAACGTCTCCATGGCGGTGCGCCAGCCCGCCGGCGTCTGCGTCGGCATCGCGCCCTGGAACGCACCGATCATCCTTGGTACGCGGGCCATCGCCATGCCGCTTGCCTGCGGCAACACGGTCGTGCTCAAGGCTTCCGAACTCTGCCCGAAGACCCATTGCCTGATCGGCGAGGTCATGCGCGAGGCGGGCTTTCCGCCGGGTGTGGTCAATGTCATCACCAATGCTCCTAAGGATGCCGCCACCGTCGTCGAGGCCCTGATCGCCCATCCAGCGGTGCGGCGGATCAACTTCACCGGCTCGACGCGCGTCGGGCGGATCATTGCCGAGACGTCGGCAAGGCATCTGAAGCGCTGCCTGCTCGAACTCGGCGGAAAGGCGCCCTTCATCGTGCTTGCCGATGCCGATATCGACGAGGCGGTCCGCGCCGCCGCCTTCGGCGCCTTCATGAACCAGGGCCAGATCTGCATGTCGACGGAACGCATCATCCTGCTCGAGGAGATCGCTGACGAATTCGTCGAGAAATTCAAGGCGAAGGCCGCAACGCTCGTGGCCGGAGATCCAAGTCAAGGAAACACGCCGCTCGGAACCATGATCAACGCAGAAGCGGTGCGACGTATCAGGGCGCTCGTTGACGATGCCCTGCAGAAGGGAGCGGTCGTCGTCTGCGGTGGGCATGCGAACGGCATGCTGGTGGATGCGACCGTTGTCGATCACGTGATGCCCGCCATGCGCCTCTACAGAGAGGAAAGCTTTGGACCGCTGGCGGCGATCATCCGTGTCGACAGTGTCGAGGAGGCCATCACTATCGCCAACGACAACGAATACGGACTGTCCTCGGCAGTGTTCAGCCGCGACATCAACCAGGCGCTGGCCGTTGCCAAACGTATAGAGACCGGCATCTGCCACATCAACGAGGCGACGGTTTCCGACGAACCGCAAATGCCCTTCGGCGGGGTCAAGTCCAGCGGCTATGGCCGTTTCGGCGGCAGGGCCGCGATCGACGAATTCACCGAGCTGCGCTGGATCACGCTGGCATCCAGCACGCGTCACTATCCGATCTGAGCCGCATTACCGCACTCAACTGGCAAGGCTGAAGAAGAAGCATCGGGGCGAGAGGGCCTCGCAAAAGGGGAGGAACGACTGCATGACCAACAATCTTATCGAAACGAATATCAACGCTGCATCGCTGACGCGACGTTCGTTCATGGCGGCTACGGCTGCAGGTAGTGCAGCACTGGCTCTTGGCGGGCGGGCAGCATTTGCAGCCGACGATACGCTCAAGATCGGCTTTATCAGCCCGCGCACCGGCCCGCTCGGCGGCTTCGGCGAGACGGACGGCTATGTGCTGGAATTGGCGCGCAAGGCGCTGGCGGCCGGGCTGAAGGCGGGCGGCAAGACGTGGAAGGTGGAGATCCTCGACCGCGACACGCAGTCCGATCCATCGCGGGCCGGCCAGTTGGCAAAGGATCTGATCAACAACCAGGCGATCGACCTGATGCTTGCGGTCTCGACGCCTGAAACCATCAATCCTGTCGCCGATGCCTGCGAGGCGGCGGGCGTGCCGTGCCTGTCGACGGTCATGCCATGGGAGGCCTGGTATTTCGGGCGCGGCGCCAAGCCCGGTGCGCCATCACCGTTCAAGTGGACCTATCACTTCGGCTTCGGCGTCGGCGAATTCCTGAAAACCTATATTTCGCAATGGAACCTGATCGAGACCAACAAGAAGGTCGGTGTCATGTATCCGAACGATGCCGATGGCAATGCGATCCGCGCCAACCTGGCGCCAGCGCTTTCCAAGGCCGGCTTCACCATCGTCGATCCCGGCGCCTATGAGACTGGGACCACTGATTTTTCGTCCCAGATCGCGCTCTTCCGTCAGGAAGGCGTCGAGATCTTCAACTCGTTTCCCATCCCGCCGGATTTTGCAGCCTTCTGGCGGCAAGCGGCGCAGCAAGGCCTCATCCAGCAGATCAAGATCTGCCAGGTCGCCAAGACCGGGCTGTTTCCGTCCGATATCGAGGCGCTCGGCGACCTCGGCGTAAATCTCGCCAGCGCCGCCTATTGGCATAAGGCTTTCCCCTACAAGTCGTCGCTGACGGGCGTTTCCGGACCTGAGCTTGCTGACGGCTACGAGGCGGCAAGCGGCAAGCAATGGACGCAGCAGCTTGGCGCGAGCCTGTCGCTTATCGATGCCGGGTTCGATGCGCTCAAAGCCGCCTCGGATGCGAAGAGCAAGGAGGCCGTTGCCAAAGCTCTGAGCACGCTGAAGACGACGACGATTGCCGGCAAGGTGGACTTTACCAGCGGTCCTGTCGCCAATGTCTCCCCCGGACCGATCATCGGCACGCAATGGGTCAAGGCACCGGCCGGCTCGAAATTCGCGCTCGACTATGTCGTGACCGAACACGCCACCGATCCGAATGTTCCGGTCGACGCCAAACTCATCGCGTACAATGGGTAAAGCGATCGTGCAGGGACAAGAAGGACATCGGCCGGGAGGGGAATTTCTCTCGGCCAAGGGGATCCAAAAGCACTTCGGGGCGCTTGTGGTCCTAGAAAACCTCGATTTTTCCATGGGAGACGGCGATGCCGTCGGCATCGTCGGCCCCAACGGAGCCGGCAAGACGACCTTGCTGAGCGCACTGGCCGGCGCCTTTCCGCTAAATGCCGGAACGATCACCTTTAACGGCCGCAACGTGACTGCGCTGACAGCCGCCGACCGCTGCCGCTCGGGCCTGGTCAGGACGCATCAGATTCCCAAACCCTTTAGCGGCATGACGACATTCGAGAACGTTTTCGTCGCCGCCTCGCATGGCAAGACATCGAGCCGTGACGAGGCCTATGAACGCGTTGTCGATTCCCTACGGCTCTGCGGCATGCTCGGCGTCGCCAATCGCCGCGCCGACACGCTCGGCCTGCTCGATCGCAAGCGGCTGGAGCTGGCCCGCGCGCTTGCGACCGGTCCGCGCCTGCTGCTGCTCGACGAGATCGGTGGCGGGCTGACGGATGGCGAGGCAAGCGAACTCGTCGGCACCATTCTCGAACTGCGGCGGCGCGGCATCGGCATCGTCTGGATCGAGCATATCGTGCACATCCTGTTACAGGTCGTAGAACGGCTGATCTGCATGGATGCGGGCAAGATCATCGCCGATGGCGATCCGAACGCGGTCATGAGCGATGCCGAAGTGGTGCGCGCCTATCTTGGGGGAACGCCCACATGAGCATTCTTTCCGTTCGCAATCTCGATGTCCGACATGGCCTGCTGCAGGCGGTGCGCGGCACCAGTTTCGATCTTGCCAAGGGAGAGGTGCTGGCACTCGTCGGCGCGAACGGCGCGGGCAAGACGACGCTGCTGCGTTCTATCGCCGGTGCGCATCTGCCCGATGCCGGCCAGATCCTGCTCGACGGCGAAGATGTCACGGCCGTTCCCTCGCATAAACGTATCGCCAGGGGCATTGCGCTCGTTCCAGAGGGGAGACGGCTATTCTCACAGATGACGGTCGAGGAAAATCTGTTGCTCGGCACCAGCGCCGGCCGCAAGGGTGAGTGGACGGTCGAGCGCGTCTTCGATGCCTTTCCAAACCTGAAGCCGCGGCGGCATGCTAAGACCAGCCATCTGTCGGGTGGTGAGCAGCAGGCAACGGCGATCGGGCGGGCGCTGATGAGCAATCCCGACATTCTCCTGCTCGACGAAGTCTCCCTCGGCCTGTCGCCGCTTGTCGTCGATCGCGTCTATCAGCAACTGCAAGGGCTCTTGTCTTCGGGCACGACCATCGTGCTCGTCGAACAGGATCTGGCGCGTGCCATAAGCGTCGCAACCCGTGTCATTTGCATGCTGGAGGGCAGTATCGTGCTCGACAGGCCGGCGAGTGGCGTGACGCGCGAGGAGGTGACACGGGCCTATTTCGGCCTGCATCGGGCGACAACCGAGAGGAGCGCCTCGTGAGCAACACCCTCATTCAAGGCATTTTGCTCGGCGGTTACTATGCCGTCATCGCCTGCGGCCTGTCCTTCATGTTCTCCGTCATGCGCATCATCAATCTCGCGCATGGCAGCCTTGCCGTTGCTGCCGCCTATGGGCTCTGGCTGCTGGCGGCGAAACTCGGCATTCCGCCCTTCATCGGCCTGCTGATCGTGTTGCCTGTCATGGCAATCATCGGCTGGCTTCTGCAGCGCTTCGTCCTCGAGCGCAGCGCGCGTGGCGGTACGCTTTTGCCGATCCTGACGACCTTTGGCTTGTCGATCGTCGTCGACAATCTGTTGTTCGAACAATTCGGCGCGGATACGCGCTCGCTCGCCCCCTTCATCGGCAATCTCTCCTATGCGTCCTGGCAACTGCCGGGTCACGTTTTCGTTGGCAAGCTTGCCGTCCTGATGATGGTGACGGCAATCGTCATCATCGGCGGGCTGCAGTTCTTCTTGAGCCGTTTCGCCATCGGCCGCTCCATCCGCGCCACGGCGGAGGATGCGGATACAGCCGGTCTCGTCGGCATCGATGCACGCCGCGTCAACGCTGTCGCGACCGCGATCACAATGGTCACGGTCGGCATCGCTGGCGCGTTTCTGGCCATGCGGGCGACCTTCAATCCTTATTCGGGCGGACCGCAGCTGCTGTTTGCCTTCGAGGCAGCCGTTATCGGCGGTGCCGGTTCGCTCTGGGGAACTTTGCTCGGCGGCATCGTGCTCGGGCTGGCGCAGTCGGTCGGCGCCCAGATCCATCCGCAGGGCTTTCTGATCGGCGGCCATATCGCCTTCCTTCTCGTTCTTTTCGTGCGGCTGCACCAGTTCGGCTTCTTGAGCCTCAGTAAAATCCGCACGCGTCTTCGGAGCCCATCATGAGTACGATCGCGCCTGGAATTTCCGTCGAGCGCTGGACTGCGTCCTCGCGAATGACCCTGGCTGCAATAATGGTGGCCATCGGCCTTCTCGCCGCTGTGCCCACCATCGCCAGCGCCGGCGTCACCGATCGCATGACGGCCCTCTTCATCTACGTGATCCTGGCGGCCATGTGGAATGCGCTGGCGGGTTTCGGCGGTCTCGTCTCTGTCGGCCAGCAGGTCTTCTTCGGCCTTGGCGCCTACTTTACGATTCGTCTGGCAGATGCGGGGCTCGATCCCTTCGTCTCGCTCATCGTTGCCGCAGTCGTCACCGGCGCGATATCACTACCGCTTTCTTGGCTGATGCTGCGGCTGAAAGGAGGCGAATTTGCCATCGGCATGTGGGTGCTGGCCGAGCTTGCCCATCTGCTCGTCAATCTCGATCGGCTCATTCAGGGAGAAACCGGAACTTCGCTAATTTCCTTGAACGCCTATGACAGCGGCACAAGGCGCTTGGCGATCTATTGGCTGGCGCTGGCAGCTATGATTGCTCTTCTCGGAGCGCTCTTTGCAGTCATGCGCAGCCGCGCAGGGGCGGCCATGCAGGCAATCCGCGATAATGAGGATGCGGCAACCTCCGTGGGCGTCCGCGTCGCGGCGACGAAACGCTTGCTCTTTGTTCTCGCCGCCTTCGGCATTGCTGTTGCCGGTGGCCTGTGGCTGGCAACGGCGGTCACCTTCCAGCCCAAGACCTATTTCAGCGTGCAGTGGACCGCCTACATGATTTTCATGGTGCTGGTCGGCGGCATCGGCAAGTTCGAGGGCGCGATCCTCGGCGCCATTCTCTTCTTCGTCATCGAGACTGTCTTCGGCGGAACGGGGGTCTGGTATCTGGTCGGCCTCGGCGCGACGGCGGTGCTCTTTTCCCTCTATTTACCGCGCGGCCTCTGGGGCGAAATTGAACGGCGCCTCGATCTACAGCTCCTGCCCGTGGGCTACCGGCTGACGTTTTCTGATCTCGTCAAGGATAAACAGTAGCGGCGAGCGTTCGCTGCATTTCATGAGAAAGGTGAAATCATGCTTTTTGGCAAGACCATCCTCATTACCGGCGTTGCCTCGGGCATCGGCGCGCGTGCCACGGAGCTTGCGGGGCAAATGGGGGCTGACGTCATCGGCATCGATGTCCGGGAACCGTCCCCGGGCATCAGTTCCTTTATCAAAGGTGATCTTTCGACCGCCGCCGGCGTCGAGGACATCGTCAAGCAACTGCCCAACCGCATCGATGCGCTGGCCAACGTCGCCGGCCTCTCGGGAAACACCGGCGTCACGGCGACACTGGCGGTCAATTTCTACGGCCTGCGTGCCCTTTCGGAAGCCGTTGCACCGCGGCTGCGCGAGGGTGGGGCGATCGTCAACGTCGCCTCGATCGCTGGCTATGGCTGGCGCGCCAATCTGGAGCGGGCCAAGAGCTTGACGACAATCGAAGGTTTTCCGGATGTGGCCTCTCTGGTCAGCGAGCACGGACTGAAGAACGAAGAGGGGTATCCGCTTTCCAAGGAACTGCTGTTGCTTTGGACGATGCGCGCAGCACATCAGCACCTCTTCAGAGATCGTGGCATTCGTGTCAATGCCGTCAGCCCCGGTCCGGTCGAGACGCCGATCCTGAAACAATTCCGTGCCGTACTCGGCGATGCCCGCGTCGATAGCGATATCATGCGCGTCGGCCGGGCCGGCACATCGGCTGATATCGCGCCCGCCATCCTGTTCCTGTGCTCGGACGGCGCGCGCTGGATCAACGGCGCCAACCTGCCGGTTGATGGCGGGTTGGAAGCCTCCATCAATGCCGACGTGCTCGGCTTTTGAAATACCATCCTCATCAGGAGACAAGAGATGAACATTTCCCTTCTCATCAACGGCGTCGACAAGCCGGCGGCGAGCGGCCGCACCTACGATCGCCGCGATCCCTTTACGGGAGAGATCGCCAGCACGGCGCCGGCGGCAGGACCTGAGGATGTCGCCGCCGCGATCGAGGCGGCCTCCAGCGCCTTTTCCGCATGGTCGAGCACAGGCCCTGGGCAGCGCCGCACGATCCTGGCCAAGGCAGCAGACATCATGGACGCCAAGGTCAGCGAGTTTACCAAGCTGATGATGGAGGAGACGGGGGCAACGGCGCCCTGGGCGGGCTTCAACGTTATGCTCGCTGCAAATATCCTGCGTGAAGCAGCCGCCATGACGACGCAGATTGGCGGCGAGATCATCCCGTCCGACAAGCCCGGCACGCTCGCCATGGGCGTGCGTCAGGCAGCCGGCGTTTGCCTTGCTATCGCGCCCTGGAATGCGCCTGTGATCCTGGCGACACGCGCCATTGCCATGCCGATTGCCTGCGGCAATACCGTGATTCTCAAGGCTTCCGAGCAATGCCCCGGCACACAGCGGCTGATCGCGACTGCTCTGAGTGAGGCAGGCCTACCGGCTGGCGTCATCAACGTGATTACCAATGCCCCAGAAGATGCGCCTGGCATCGTGGAAGCGCTGATCGCCCATCCAGCCATCCGCCGTGTCAATTTCACCGGTTCGACGAAGGTCGGCAAGATCATCGCGGAGCTCAGCGGCAAGCATCTGAAGCCCGCTCTTCTGGAACTCGGCGGCAAGGCGCCGCTCGTCGTACTTGAGGATGCGGATATCGACGGCGCGGTCAACGCGGCTATCTTCGGCGCCTTCATGCATCAGGGCCAGATCTGCATGTCGACTGAGCGCATCATCGTGCATCAGGCGATCGCGGACACTTTCGTCGCCAAGCTTGCGGCACGAGCGGCCGCCCTGCCTGCCGGCGATCCGCGCGGCCATGTGGTTCTCGGATCCCTGATCAGCCTGGACGCAGCCAAGAAGATGGAAGAGCTGATTGCCGATGCGCAGGCCAAGGGCGCCAAGCTGGTAGCCGGCGGCAAGCGCAGCGGCACAGTGGTCGAAGCCACATTGCTCGATTTCGTCTCGCCTGACATGCGCGTCTATTCGGAAGAATCCTTCGGTCCGGTGAAGCCGATCATCCGCGTGGCGGATGAGGACGAGGCGGTGCGTGTCGCCAACGATACGGAATATGGCCTGTCGTCCGCCGTCTTCAGCCGCGATGTGCAGCGCGCGCTTGCCGTGGCTGGCCGCATCCAGTCCGGCATTTGCCACATCAACGGCCCAACCCTGCATGACGAGGCACAAATGCCCTTCGGCGGCGTCAAGGGCAGCGGCTACGGCCGCTTTGGCGGCAAGGCGGCGATCGCCGAATTTACCGATCTTCGGTGGATCACGATCGAGGATCCCGCCCAGCACTATCCCTTCTGAGGGTCACGGCAGCGCCCACGATCGCGACACATGAGGAGTTCGTCGTCAAGACGGTCTAGGATCGTAGGAACGTGACGATTAATGAAATGGTTCAGTGCCTGGAGGCACGTTCGCGCCCTTCAGGCGACGTCAATCGTTTCAGATCGGATTTATTAACGTCCAACAATCTTAAGAGGATCGAGCGCCAACTGATCTACCACTTAAGAGGGAATTGATCTGTTAATCCCCTGGACGCAGTATCCGGTCAGGCTGTGCCCAAAGCATCGGAGGAGCGGCGATGCCAATGGATAAGTTACCGATCGACAATCTGCAAGATCGGATCGATGCAGACATTAGTGAGCGCATCAAGGAGCACCAAAAGACAATCGCGCGAATTTCAGCCGGAAGACAGGCTGCCGCGCGACTTTCCGCGAAGGCGATAGCACCGCCCTTCATCATGATGTCCGTGGGAGATTCCTGGTTCGACTATCCGCTGTTGAACAACGGTCCCGCCCTCCAACAGACCGACGTAATTTTCCAACTTCAAACCTATGGGACACATCCGGTAACGGTGTTGAACCTTGCCCACTGGGGCGATGCGTCCACCGATATGATGTCAGGGCCGAAACAAGAGAGGATGATTGCACAACTTAGGGACGGGGCCAACTGGATCGGAGGCAAGCCGCATGGCATCTTAGTGTCGGCCGGAGGAAACGACGTCGTTGGCAGATTTGGAATGTTCCTTGAATTCAACAACGGCGAGAATTCCGGTCTGAATGATGATCGATTTGCGAAGACCCTTGGCATTGTGAAGGAATCCTACCTGTCGCTCTTCGAACTTAGAGACCGATACGCTCCGGGAGTCCCGATATTCGGTCACGATTACGATTTTCCGATTCCAAGCTACGTGCATCCCTTATGTGCCGGGCCATGGCTGAAGCCCGCTCTCGATCTCAATAACTGGTCGCAAACCGACGGAGAGCGTATAGCCAAGGATGCTCTACAGCAATTTCGAAAAATGCTCCTAAGCCTTGAGGCAGTCGAGGGGAACAATTATCACCTCATCAATACACAAGGGACACTTGCCAGAGACGAGTGGGCAAACGAACTTCATCCGGTATACCTCGGCTTCCGCAAGGTAACGAAGATCTTCTACCAAAAGCTCAAAAGCTATGCGGATTCGGGATCCAAGCTGGCCGACCGGCACGTTCGGGATTTTCGGAAAGAATTCAAACCTTACGACGTCGTAATCGTGGAAGAAGCCGCATCGATCGATGGGGGCTAGCCCCTCTAATGACATAGTCCACATCCCCGAACTGATCGACAATGGAAAATCGGCGCAGGGACTTGCAAAAGCTTGGAAAACCGCTTCGAAAGCTTTGCCGGAATTCCCGCACAACGGATGCGCCGCCCACCTAAGCGCGCTCCTGCAAGAGTCCGGGATCGACATTCAGATGACTATCGGAGCAGGCAATCTGGCGCGACTGCTTGAAAAGCGGGGTTGGCAGCGCATTGAGATCCACTCTCAGCAAGACGGCGACGTCGGAGTAACTTACGATCTGGATCCAGACCCTCCCGGACCCGACCATGTTTACCTGGTCGTCGAGCGGTTGGATGATGACGACATGCTGATAGCGGACAACCAGAGGCATTCGGATGAACCGCACCACCGGTCAGCAACCGGGAAGCATGGCAAGACTCATCGCGAGATCGTAAACAAGGCTCTGCCTGCAGAACTGGCCGTTGTGTGGTCGCGGCAGGTCTGAAGAACTGTCGCGAGCTGCACCGCGTCGAAACGATCGAGACTGGCGGCAGCTTCTGCGCCCAGCACATCTTCAATGATGGTATCGGTTCCACTATCATCGGTCGGGCGGCGCCATGCATGTCACCGACGCCGACAGATCGCGGAAATTGGCACTCCGGACGGCTTGTAGACTGGTTGCGAAGGAAAGGTAGCGTCACGCGCCTCCCTGTTGAAAGCAGCGTCCTCGCCCTCCCTCTCCAGATAGCGCCTAAGCTCGCAGTCGAGGTTGCAACAGGTCTCGGCGGCAAGAGCGGGATCGGGAGTTTGATCGAACATCGGATTTCTCTTCCGGGAAGAAGTGACATGCCACGCGACAAAAGGATATCGGCTTTCACTGTGCAACCCTCGATTCAGTCCGTGTTCTGCCGGTCGATGCGTATTGCCAGTCTCGCATCATGGCGGCTTGTCATTGAGGAAATGACGTGTCTAAAGGAGGCCGGGTGCCTTGCCCGTGGAGCTGCGCACGACCAGACTGGTCTTCGTGATGGTGGTCGCGTCGATTGCAAGGCCCTTGCGGATGGCGTCCAGAACGAGCCTGGCTGCCTGTTCACCGAGCTGGCGTGCATGGGTATCGACCGTCGTCAGCGGTGGTTGGACAAACTCGGCATCGGCGACATTATCGAAACCGACGACCGAAACGTCGTGTCCCACTTTGCGGCCGATGCGTTCAAGCCCAGCCATTGCGCCTATCGCCACGACATCATTGAAACAGACGAATGCGCTTGGCGGATTGTCCATCCGAAAGAGCTCACCCACCGTCTCCGCGGCAGCCGATCTCTTCAGGGAACAGGGGACATGCCTCGGGATCAGCCCATGGGAGCGCATGGATGTCACATATCCATCATAGCGCTCGGTTGCCGCCGAGTGAGCACGCTCGCCGCCCAGAAAGACGATGTTCGTATGCCCCAGTTCGTACAGGTGATTGACGGCGAGCGACACACCATGGGCATAGTCTATGCCCAGATAACTCGTATCCTGATCGGCCCTTCTGAGAACCTGCAGAGTTCGGAAGCCCGATCTGGTAAAGCTTTCCGTCGCCGAGCCTTTCCCATCGGTCACGGGGCAGACGATGAGCGCGTCCACATTTTGCTCATGCATCCTTTGGAAAATCCTCTCCTGATTGGAAACGGATTCCCAGGAATTGCCGAGGAGGGATGTCCAGCCGGCATCGTTCAGCACCTGGTCGACGCCAGCGGTCAGCTCCGAGAAGAACGGGTTGGTCAGATCGGGGATGATGATGCCGACGAGGTAGCTGAATCTCGATCGGATGGCAGCCTTGCGATTGTAGACATAGCCGAGGCGGGCAGCGACGTCGCGAACCGTTGTCTTGGTGTGTTCGGCGACCAGTTCGCTGTTCCTGAGCACGAGCGATACTGTCGAGCGCGAGACGCCGGCCGCTTTGGCAACGTCATCTATGGTAAGCCGGCGTTCGATCTCGTCAGTCAAATTCGCATCCTCGCTTCGCAAAGCCGATCGCAGCAATCATTGGTCGATGATGCCGGCGTAACCCGGACCGCCCGCACCAAGATAGCCGCCGCTTTGACCGTTTGCTGAGTTGCTGACCCAAAATGAGTACAGGTGCGCATTTTCCAGGGCAAACCGGAGGCGAAGGCGCCGACTTGGGAGTGCGGCAAGATCGCCTCCCCTCCAGCGGACCGGACATGTCACCTTGTCGACGGTGATCGCTTCGCAATCATCCAGTCCAAAACCGGGGATGTCTTTGCCGTGCTCGTCGAGAACGGCAACACGTAGCCGTCCGGCACTGCAGTCGGTGTTGACGAAGACATGGCTGCCGGAGATCTGAAGCGGCCTTGTCGTCATTTCGCCGGATTGACCGCTGTAAAGCGAGACGAACCCGTCACGACGCAAGGTGACCAGTCCGACCGAGCCGCCGGCATAAGCGTGGGTGCCGAGAATGGGAGAGTGCCCGGAAAAGCCGGAGACGTAGAAATAAAGTTCATCCCCGACCACCAGGCAAACCCCACCCGTCGCATGCAGATAGCCTCTGTCCCACTGGCCCGGAATTTGGGACGGAGCAAGGAAAGGCTCTTGCCGGTTCGGGCGGATCCAGTCCAGCCCGTCGCGGCTGAACCCTATTTCCAGATCCGTAATTTTGGGAAGACCGCGATAGAAGCTGTCCGGATTTTGCGGGCCACGGAACATGCCATAGATCCCGAGCATCACGCTTTCATAGGCGACGGCATCGAAATTATAGATTTCCGAGGGAACTTCGCCGGTTAGGTTGGCATGATCGATGTCATCGGGAACGACCAGCGGCTTTCGGTCTTCCCTGGTCCAGTTCCTGCCTTCGACGAAATCGGGGTGGGCCACATAGCTGCGTTGGCGCCCGCGCTCGGCATGAACGCGCAGTGAGTAATACCATTTGCGATCAAAGGGGTTGTAGTAGAAATTGCTGTTATCGCCGCATTCTCCGGTCCGGCCGCGCGCCGTCCAATGAATGGCGTCCGGCGATGTATAAATCTCAGCGTATTGTTCCTTCACGCCATCAAAATCATAGTCCACATAGGGCATGCTCGGATGGGAGCCGCGGCGATAATAGACCATCATCTTGAAGCGTTCGGCAGGGTCCGTGGCAAACGTATCGAGCCAGAATCCCGCCCCATCGCGCATCCGTGGATAGCCGATCGGCAGAATACGATTGGTGACGCCGTCCACATCGAGGCGCGGGCGCTCCCAATGGATACCATCCCGACTTGTTGCCAGTGCCGTCGCGGCAAACCAGCCGGCATGATAGGTCATCTTGAACAGCTGGTCGGCCGGATCGAAGAAAACACCGTCCTGAAATGTACAGGCCACCGGGCAATAGCCACCATTCATCTCGATCGGCGTTTCCGGTTTGAGGACCGGAGTTGCCGGATGAAGCTTGGGACGGTGGAATATCCGCTGGAGCTCGGATGTCGCGATAAGATAATCGTCAAACAGCAGCTGCCGACCGGCTCGAAGCGTCACAGGCACATCAATGGCGTTCATTCCGGCTTCTCCTCAATACGCTACATTGCATATTTTAGACCGATCTAAGTGTCAATAAATGCCGTTTTGAGAAACTAGTTGACAAATTTAGACCGATCTAACAACTTTCTGAAGCAATTAGATCGGTCTAAATGTGAATCTCTAACTTGCGGCTCGTCGCTGCGGTCCGGCGGGGTTCGATGCCGATCGGGGAGTGATTTCAGACGGCAACTGGGAGGGTGCAGTGAAGCGTAAAATCCAAATTTTGGCAGTGGCCATGTTGACGGCGCTGTCTTCGACGGCGCTTGCTCAAGAAAAGAAGCTGACGGTCGTCGGCGTGAACATTCACGAATCCTCGATGCGTGGTGTCGGCGTGTCGAAAGGCGTGGATGCTCTGGCGGATTTCGAGAAGGAGAAGGATACGAAGGTCGCTGTCAACGTCGAGACGGGTCCCGGCATCCTTGAAGCCCTCCCGCGCCTCGGCACACTCAACAAGTCCGCCGAAGATATCATCATGGTCTCGCAGCTGATGGCCAATCCGCGTATCGCCGCATTCCTCGAGCCACTCGACAAATACATGGGCGCCGATGCGATCGGCGGCTTCCCACAGGACTGGGTCAAGGCACCGGTCGATGCAGGGACGATCGATAATCAGCATTATCTCGTGCCGCTGCGCTGCGGCGTTTGGATCTTCTGGGTAACAAGAAGTATATGTCTGACCACGGCGTCGCCGAGCCGCCGCGCACGCCGGAGCAGCTGTACGATGCAGCCAAGAGCGCGACCTTCACCAAGCCGAGCGGCGAAAAAGTCTATGGTTTTGCGGTGCGCGGTATCAGCGACCAGGTCCCATCCGGCTTGGCCACCATCGGTGCAATGTTTGGCGGGTCGATCATCGACGAGAAGGGCGAGGTTGTCGTCAACAGCCCTGCGATGATCCAGGCGGCTGAATTCCTCCGTCGACTGTATGCAGAGGGCATAATGCCTCCAAACTGGACCAGCGTGGACGCCGACCAGATGTTTACCTCCGGGCGGCTCTCCATGGTCGTCAGCAACGATAATTTCACATCGCGCTTCGAGTCTCCGGACGCTCTCGGACCAGGCGGAACGATTGCTTTCCACGTTCCGATCCTCGATGCCTTGCGAAAGAGCGGTGTCGACTATGCCGGCAGTCAGTCCTTCTATTGGGGTGCCGGCATTTTGAAGGGATCGCAGAACAAACAGCAGGCCTATGAGCTGATCAAGTATCTGGCCGGATCCAAACCCGAAGCGATGATGATGTCCAACGGCAATCAACCTTGTCGGGCCGAGCCGCTGGCAAAGCTTGGTGAGAAGATCGCGGCGAACAAGGTCGGGATCGATACGCTTGCGATCTCGCGGCCGCCGCTTCCGGGCAATCCGCGACTTGGCGAGGCTAGCGATGCCATTGCCGTTGCCGTCCAGAATATCGTGGTGAACGGCGCCCATGCCAAGGAGACGCTGGACACCTTGGCCGATGATCTCAAGTCGATCTACGAGTAGCGATCGGCACCCGGCTCTCCGCGCCCTCGGTTGGAGCAGTTTCCAATCGGCTCGCGGCATGTGCAGTCTTTGCCCACAGGTGGGTATTATGGCGGATTGGCTCTCCAATCCGCCAGGTCAATATCGGAAGATCCGCATGGTTAGGAATGGCACAGTCGCCGCAAATGCCCCTCGGCAACGCAAGCGCAGCAGAACGTCGGAAGATATTCTGGCAATTACCGCAGTGGCGCCCCCGCTCCTCCTCCTTCTACTGTTCATTGCCATACCTGCAATTGTGCTTCTTGCGACCGCGTTCACCGATTATTCGCCGGGCATTCCAACCAAGTTCATAGGCTGGAAGAATTTTGTCACGCTGTTCAACAGCTCCGTGTTCTATTCGATCCTTCTTAGAAATATTGCCTATGTGATCGGGGTTGTCAGCCTGCAGCTGGTCGTCGCACTTAGCATCGCGCTCTTGCTCGACAATGAGTTGCCGTATCGCCGTGTCTGGATGGCGCTGCTGATTGCACCCTTTGCAATCAGTCCCGTCGTCGGTGTCGTCATCTGGAAAAATCTGCTCGATCCATCCTATGGCCTCGTCAACTATATTATTTCCTCGTTGGGACTTCCTACGATCCCATGGATGTCAAATCCGTGGACATCCATGGTTGCTGTCGTCATCGTGGCCGTATGGCGAGGATTTCCCTTCATCGCGATCATCCTCTTTGCAGCGCTGAGGGGAATTCCGATAGAGGTAAAAGAGGCAGCCAAAATCGACGGTGCGAATGCTTTCCAGATATTCTGGTATGTCCGTCTCCCGTTCATCATGCCGGCATTGTCGATCATGGCGCTGTTCGAGACCATCTTCGCCGTCCGGGAATTTGATACCATCCAGACCATGACAGGTGGTGGGCCGGGTACATCCACATCACTGCTTTCCCACTACCTTTATCGCACGGCATTCGGCACGTTCCGGTTCGGTATGGGCGCATCCGTCGGCTGGGTCATGCTGGCTTTGACCATGCTGATGGCAGCGCTGATCATCTGGCGTGCTTATCGCGATATGTTTCCCGGAGCCAAGGCCTGACCAATGAGCGGACATGGAAATATTGCCGGTCGTATAATTCTCTTTGTGTTGCTTTGCATTGCTGTGATCTGGGCTTTTTTTCCAATCGTCTTCATGATCAGCAGCTCGTTCAAGCCTGGTGGATTGATCTGGGCCTATCCGCCGAAACTGATCGCCGAGCCGACGGTAAGCAACTACCAGAATATCGCCAACCTCTTTCCGCGTTTTTGGGGAAGCCTCTTCAACAGTATCATCGTTACGATACTTGCGACGGTATTGACGCTGACGATGGCGATCACCTCGGCATTCGTCTTTTCCAGGTTGCGGCAGCCATGGCTGAAAATACCGGCATTCCTGATGATTTTCGTCAGGATGTTCCCGTCGATCGTCGTCGTCATCCCGCTATATCCGGTTTTCAACGAGCTCGGATGGCTCGATACGATCACTCCGCTCGTTCTGTGTGGGGCAGCATTCGCCGTCAGTATGGCAACGCTTCTGATCAAAACATTCGTCGACGACATTCCGGTTGAATTGGAAGAAGCCGCCATGATTGACGGGTGCTCTCGCGCCGGCGCCTTTGCCCGGATCACCTTGCCTCTCCTGAGGCCAGCAATCGCTGCGGTGTCGCTGGTCGTGGCGATTGGCTCCTGGAACGAATACTTGTTCCCACTGGTATTCACTTCGAACGATGCGCGTACGGCGCCGGTCATCATCGCTATTGCCATGAGCAATGAAGACGGGGTCGCATGGGGTGGCGTCATGGCGATGGCAACGGTTTATCTTGCGCCGCCACTTCTTCTCGTTCTGATGCTGCACAAGCAAATTACCAATGTGATGACCATGGGCGCCGTCAAAGGCTGAGCGCACAGCGGCTCTGAAGCCATCCGCTAAGCTTCCGTCCAAACGGTGAAAGTTTGGACTGGGCGGCCAATCATTATGCGCATTCAAACGAATTCGCAGCCGCATACACGTCACCCAAGCTTGCATCTCCGCCCAACGCTTGGCGGCAGCTCGGCGAGGGATTTCTGAAAGTGGTAGCGCCAGGCCCGAACCGACGGCCGCTGCACCTCCATCTACGATACCTTCTTCGCCCAGCGATCGTGAGCAACCATGCCGATGAGCATGGCGGCGACGAACAGCGGCACCTGCGGCAGCCCAAGCGAGAGCGCGGCAAGCGCGGGTCCTGGACACAGACCGGCCATGCCCCAACCGATACCAAATACGGCTGAACCTATCATCAGCCGGCGGTCGATGGGCTTTGTTTCTGGAAGGTGGAACACGGCGTCGAAGACAGGTCGTCGCCACCGCCGCATGATGCTCACACCGACGAAGGCGACGATCACCGCGCCTACGAGCACGAAGATCAGACTCGGGTCCCAATGGCCGAAAAGATCGAGGAACCCCTGGACGCGCACCGGATCGACCATGCCGGACAGCGACAGACCGAAACCAAAGATCAGGCCCGATGCGAGCGCGACAAGCACCCTTGGCAATTCCCGGTTCATGCGCTGATCCATCGCATTACCATTACCGTCAGGATGCCCGCCGCCAGAAAGCTGGCGACAGCCACTACAGATCGCGGCGACAGACGCGCAAGACCGAGTATACCGTGACCGCTGGTGCAACCCGAGCCCATGCGTGCACCGAAACCGACGAGCAGGCCTGCGACCGCCAGCAGAGGCCAGGACACGGTGATGGTCGAGACGGGCGGGTGGCCGGCGGCGACCCGATAGGCAAGCGGGCCAAGCACGAGGCCAGCGACGAAAGCCGCATTGGTAGCCACGCCGGTGCCTTGCGTGAGCCGCCCGACAATGCCCGCGATGCCGGCAATCCGCCCGTTGAGAAGCAATAGCATGGTTGCCGAGAGCCCGATGAGCAGGCCGCCTAGCAGCGATGGAAGATAGGCAATCATTTCACCTCTTCCTCGGCACAAAAGATGGTGTAAAGGGCGCCGACCAGTTTGGCCGCCTTCTCCTCCGTCAGGCGGTAATAGATCTGCTTGCCGTCACGGCGGGTCTCGACGATCTGCGCCTCCCGCAGCACGCTCAATTGCTGCGACAGGCTGGGCTGGTGGATATCGAGCGTCTCCTCGAGCTCGCTCACGGAATATTCGCCCTTGACCAGCGTACAGACGAGCATCAGCCGTATCGGATGTGCAAGCGTTTTCAAGAGATCCGAAACTTCGGCCGCCTTTTCGTGCAAGGCCGCAGGATCAGTGTCAATCTGTACCAAATCCGGCATGTCCATGCTCTTCACCATGTCGCGCCATCCAATGCATCGAGCGGGATCTTGAGATAGCGCTTGCCATTGTCCTCGGGCTCCGGTAACCGCCCGCCGCGGACATTGACCTGTAACGCATGCAGGATCAGCTTTGGCATGGGCAGCGTCCTATCACGCCTGGTGCGCAACGCGACGAATTTCTCCTCGTCTGTATCGACGACATGGGCATTGAGGCGTTTCTGCTCGGCAACTGTGCTTTCCCATCTCGGCGCCCGGCCGCCTGGCTGATAATCATGGCCGGTGAACAGCCTGACATCGTCGGGCAGCGACAGGATCGCCTGGATCGAGCGCCACAGCATATGCGCATCGCCGCCTGGAAAATCAGCGCGCGCCGTGCCGCTGTCCGGCTGAAAGAGCGTGTCATGCATAAAGGCGGCATCACCAATCACATAGGTGACCGAGGCGAGCGTATGACCCGGCGAAAACATCGCCTTACCCTCGATCGAACCGATAGAAAACGTCTCGCCGTCGGCAAAAAGCCTATCCCATTGCGAGCCGTCGGCCGGCAGCGCGGGCCAGTTGTAGATACCCTTCCATAGGTTTTGGACGTCGACCACCTTTTCGCCGATCGCTATTGGGGCACCGGTTTTTGATTTCAGATAATGCGCGCCAGAGAAATGATCTGCATGGGGGTGGGTATCGAGTATCCATTCCACGATCAGCTTGTTGTCCTCGATATATTTGAGGATGGTATCGGCATTCGTCGTCGCGGTCGCACCGGATTTCTCATCGAAATCCAGAACCGGATCGATGATCGCACAGTAGCGGGTCGCAGGGTCGGAGACGACATATTGCACGCTCGAGCTGCGCGGATCGAAGAAGCCCTTTACCTGCGGCCGCTGCGCATTGTGCCGGGCAAGCCACGCCTCGCCGGCAGAAAGATCATAACCGTATTTCGCGCCGAAGGCGGCCAGCTCGAAGGCCTGCATCTGTCCTGCTCCGACCAGTGCAAGAGCGTGGAGCAGCATCGCGCGAATGCCGGACTTGCAATGGGCAAATACTTTGCCGCCCGACTTTGTCGTAGCGGTGGCGAAGGCTTCGACGTCGGCCACAGTAATTGTATCCATGCCGATAGGAATGAAGTGATAGTCGAGGCCCGCACGCCTTGCCGCCTCCCCTTCCGCTTGGCTACCCGGCTGCATAGCATCTTCATTGTCACGTCGCAGGTTGATGATCGTATCGAAGCCATCTCGCTTGAGCTCGTCAAATTCGCTTAAGTCCAACTGTGGGCCGATCCAGATGCGGTCGGTGACTTTGATGACCATCGAAATCCCTCCAAAAAATTATATTATATAATATATAATAATGTATAATGTTCGGTGTCAAGTAGCTGTCTGCTTGTTGTCTCCACCAACGCCTTTGGAGCTGGAACACTCTGAGCCGGTGACTTTTGAAGCCACCGCGCAGGCAATACGAAAGCGGCCAGATAGAAGTTAGTCGCAGGTCACTTGTCGGAAACGCCGTTCTTGAAGCAAATCGAAATCGATATACCCAGCGCCCTAACGCGCAAAGCCCGCACGAAGCGGGCTCAGCGTTTCATTGCCTGATATTTTCAGACCTTGCCCTACTTCTCTGTTTGGGGCTTGCCAGCCTTTGCAACCCGCTTTGTCCGCGATGCCCTGGTGGGGGCTTTTACTGAAGCAGACTTGATTGAATTAGGCCGCGATTTTGCTGCACTCAGTAGCGCAGCACGGCGCGAGCGGTTATCCTCGAGTGCTTTTTGAAAGCCGGTATCCCGTTCCGCATGCAGGGCAAGATCATCAAGAAATTCGCCAACTTCCTTGACTGTCTCGACAACAACGTAGGTCAGCCCCTCCCCTGCACTAATCGCGTCACGACTAATGCTGACGCCAAACCCACCCGGAACGCGCTGAAACCACGTCGAACGCCATTTCTTGAAACCCGCTGCGTCACGCTCGTATTCTTCGAGATAATTCTTTTGTTCTGCGACCCTCAAACGAAAGGAATCAATCGCATTTCGCGTGCCGGCCTTCGGCTTATTAGCCTTCTTGGCAGACCACTTCTCAATAAAATTTGTCATACACATATGCTCCATAATGTCGAGAATCTCGAGCGGGCAGTCTCAACTCTGGGCGTACGACAATCCATCATGCATTGCAATGACAAGCCCATAACATGCAACCAATGCGCTACTTCGCATTTGGCTAATTCCACTGACATCCGACGGATCCACTTTCCCGGTTCGATGTAGCACTTGTTCTATGGTCGCATGAGAAGGCTCGAGCCGCTTTTTCAGCTGAGATGCTGAAGACCGATCTTGCGTCTAATGTTTGCTGTTCCCTCCCCACTTGTAGCTATGGTCGGAAGATGCTCACTTGCCTTTGTGACGAATATTATTCGGTGTGTCTGTTACCTTGGCGTCAAATGCTGCCGGACCATATGTTGGGTTCTCAACTGGTCTTGAGCAGTTTGTCCATGCGCTGAGGAATGCGGAAGCAATCGAGTTCGTCGAGAGGAACAGGTTTGGAGAAGAAGTAGCCCTGGAGATCAGTGCAGCCCATCGCAGCGAGAAAGTCACGCTGATATTCAGTTTCGACCCCTTCGGCTGTTGTCGCAATACCAAGACTATTGCTCAACGAGATAATAGCACTGACGATCGCAGTACCGTTGGCTTTCGTGCCGAGGAGCGAGACGAATGATCGATCAATCTTGATCCGATCAACATCGAAGCGCGTTAAATGACTGAGGCACGAATAGCCGGTTCCAAAATCATCCAGCGAAATTTGAATACCCTCGCTGCGCAACGACTTCAGTATCGAATAGATGTCTGCATAATCCTCTATGAGCGAGGATTCGGTGAGTTCGAGCTCAAGCCGGGACGGCGATAACCGGGTCTCCTGCAGTACCGCGCGCACTTCTTCGACAAAATTTGGCCTCCTCAGTTGAGAGGGAGACACGTTCACCGCGATGAATGTGTTTTCGGGCCAGTTGCAGGCCGCGGTGCAGGCTTCACGCAATACCCAGAATCCTAGTGCGTCAATAAGGCCGCCTTCTTCCGCTGCGGGGATGAAGCTCGCTGGCATCAACAGTCCACGCTGGCTATGCCGCCACCGCACGAGCGCCTCGGCTCCCGTCACGGAATATCCCTTCCCTGCTTGATGTACAGGCTGGTAGTAGACTTCTAACGCTCCGAAGTCTGGCCTGTCCGCAGCCGGCTCATCTCGCTCATCGTCATCAGGTGAAACCCGGATTTTGGATAGGACCTCCCGCAATTCGTTTTTGAGGATATCGCGCGCATTCCTGCCTCCGTCCATGGACGGCGAATAGACACTCCACCGACCCCTGCCGCCTACTTTTGCTTCGTAGAGCGCGACATCGGCATAACGCATGATATCGTCGGCATTTCGCCCCGTATCAGGCACAAGCGCAACGCCGATCGAGCAGCCAACACGCGCTACGGCTTCCCCATTCAACAATGGGAAGGGTATGCTAAGCTCCGTGACGATTGCTTCGCAGATTGCTGGCAGAGCTTGATCGTGATCTTCGATATCACGGAGAAGCAGGGCAAATTCGTCTCCTCCGAGCCGAGCGAGCGTATCTTGCGACCGAAGAAGTAAACGGACCCGATCGGCAGCCAACCTGATGAGTTCGTCGCCGGCAGCGTGGCCAAAGGTATCGTTCACGGCCTTGAACCGGTCGAGGTCAAGAAGCGCGATTGCCGACCGCTTCGTAGAGTTTTCCAATTCGGCCAAGCACTCGTCAAACCTCATCGCAAACAATGCGCGATTGGGGAGATCTGTCAGCACATCGTGGAGCGCAAGCTGTCTTGCATGGAACTCGCTTCTCTTCAACTCGCCGAGGCTTTTTCGCAGCCGCACAAGTAAGATTGTCAGGAGAAACGCCATCATCAGGGCAGCGATCGAAAGCGCCGGCATCAATCGACCGATGACCCTTGATCCCGGAAGGTCAGGCCGCCATACGATGAATCCGATCGGTTCACCATTCGTAGTATCGTCAATCTGAAATGCAACTTCGTCATCACCAGCATCGGCAGTGCGCGCGAAGCGTGCGCCGTTGAGCCCCTGTTCCCGACTCAATTCATCCAACGCCGCTCCATCCAGGAACCGTAAGACGATCACAAATTGCCATGACGGCTGCCCTTGTCCTTCGCGCAGCTCCCTAACAGCCGCGATGCCGACAATCGTCGGCCGACCCTCCAGGCGTAGCAAACTGGCCAACCCGCGATGAGCGAGAACTGCGCTTCCAGCGGGATTATCCAATGACCCGGACAAGTGCTCAGTCAACATAGCACGCTGGTGGACGGCGATGCCCGCCTTTCGAAGGAGCGGCAAAAGAAGAGGCTTCATCCAACGATAGCGCTTTTCCATCTGGCCGTCCGCCATCATGACCAGGTCGCCATGTTCGTCTACGACAAATGCCTGATCATAGCCAAAGACAGATGTCGCAGCCTGGCTAATCGCACTCCCGGCTGCTGTCGTCAAAACCGTGCTGAAGGCAGGCGAAATCGAGGATGTGCCCGAGGTCGGGTAGGCTCCATTTGCAGCAAGATAACCATTGCCGACTTGTCCAATGACACGCGCCACTTGATCAACTTGCTCTCTCAGGCGCGCGGTTACGAGCTGACGCTGTCTATCAAGTGCCGCAGAGTCACTTTCAGTTCCCGCCCACAATGCAGACAGCACGACAAGGCCAATTACTCCCAGAGCACTAGCCGCAATCAGGAAGAGAATTCTTCCCGAAGCTATCCAGGATTGTTGAAAGGACTTCGGACTGGAAGAACGGATAATGTGCAAGCGCAGATCCCCGAACAACGCTGTATTAGGATGTCATCATCAAAACAAAACTACGGTTACATGAGTGGTAACAAAGAAGCGTTCACGTAGAATTAAAAGCAACTGCGCATTATACCGGGATCGGTTACCTATTAAGGATACTCCACGATGCTGCACCTATCTGTTCAGACAATATTGCGCAGGGCATCGGCAGGTATTGGTATCGGCTTCGTTTTGGCTGCAACCTTACCATTTCCGACAACGGCGCAAGAGCATATGCCAATGAGAATTGCCGTCGAGGGCGCATTTCCACCGTTTAACTACCTCGATGCAAACAACAAGCTGCAGGGTTTTGATATTGATATCGCCAATGCGATCTGCAAGGTCGGCGAGTTTGAATGCCAGTTCATCGTCGAGAAGTGGGATGATATGATTCCAGATCTCGTCGCCAGGAAATATGACGCGATCATCTCATCCATGTCGATGAGCGACGAGCGGCGCCAGAAGGTCGCCTTCACGGAACGCTATTACAATAGCCCGTCGGTGTTCATCGTCCGAAAAGATTCACCGATCAAAGATGTGAGCCCTGCCGCCCTTACCGGCAAGAACCTCGGAGTGACATCTTCGACAGCGCAGCAATCCTTTGCCAAACATCTCTATCCGCAGACGCATGAGACGGTCTTTCGGTCTTCACCTGAATTGTACAAGGGACTATCGGACGGAAGTGTTGACATCATTTTGGAAGATAAGCTTGCCATCTATGACTGGATCGCGAACACAAAGGCGGGAAGCTGCTGCGAGTTCCGAGGACCGGATCTGGTTGACGCAACATATTTTGGCGATGGTTCCGGAATTGCGGTGCGGTTGGATGACAGCGAACGCCTTGCGCGCCTGAATGCAGCATTGAAGTCCATCAAGGCGGACGGGACCTATGACATGATCAACGCAAAGTATTTTCCATTCAGCATCGAGTAGTCCTGCAAGGAAAGTCAAGCCACTGTTATCATTGTCGCTTTTGTCAAAAGCCACGTAACCAGAAGCGTGAACCTGCAAGCTTTTGCGCGCATCATCCGAGGGCAAAGGGTGCCCGGCGGCAGGCGGACTGATGACGCAGGTGGCCTCAAAATCAATTTTCAAACAGCCATCTCAGATTGGTGAGGGCACTGCCGCGCGCAGCCCAACCGGAAGCCAGCGCAGAAGTGCCGCGAAGCGACAATCACCTTCGCGACAAGCGTTGCCCCATGGCGAAATTTAGTTTTCGTGGCGTAGCAGAGCTATCTGCCTCAACTCTAAAACGATCAGCTATTCAAATAGTCTCTATCCGAATTTCGTAGAGCCTATCCAATTCCAGCACAATAATAAGTCATACTTTTAGGCATTAAGAATCCGTTGAGGATCCCGCCAGCCTATTGCGTGCGCGAAGATGAGCTTCGCGCCGCAGCAGGGTCATCCCTTCATTTCGCGTGGGCATTGGCGACCTTTTTGCGTGTCCGTGAGATGACCTCGCTTCCGGCTTCCAAAACGCCTGATTCCGTAAACCGATCGCACGTCCTCAAAGGAACTGAGCGGATGGATATCAATCCATACTCTTTGCGAGGCTCCTTCGCGGACGATGTCGACCGATGAGAGAAGTCTCAGCCACAAGCGCAATATTTGAAATTTGATTTTTAGAGGAATAGCTTTGATCCAATTCATCCGATTGGCCCTCTGGCATGGGCGTTCGCTCGGCACGGACCGGCGCGGCAGCATTGCCATCATGAGCGCCCTTTGCCTGCCCCTCGTCCTGGGATTTGCCGCTCTGTCTATCGAGTACGGATACGGGCTGCTTGTGCGGGACGAAAATCAGCGAACGGCAGACCTTGCCTCCTATGCCGGAGCTCTTGCCTATAGCGGCACGAATTCCGAAGATCAGATGAGAGAAGCGGCCCTTCGCGTGGTCAAGCTCAATGGCATCGACACGACAAACGCTACGGTCTCGCTGACAACTTCACCGAAAGATGCGCGCAATCAGGCAGTTCATGTGGGAATTACCACAACGAACACTCTTTTCCTGGCGCCTATTCTGGGCGCCTCCCCCAAGCTGGACATCGCAGCTGAAGCCTATTCCTCTTTGGGCGCAGCCGAAAACGGCTGCATTATAGCGCTCGATAAATCATCCGGTGGCGTAACCCTATCCGGAGGCGTTCAGGTCAATGCCGGCAACTGTTACGTTGCCTCCAACAGTAATCTGGTGGCTCCCTGTGGAACGAAGATCACCGCCAAAAGCGCCACATATGACGAAGGCTCTTCCCAGCCCTGCCCTTGGTCTGCCAACATCGTACGCACGGACGGGAGTCAGGCGCCTGTCACACAGCAATATACCAGCGATCCCTTAAGCGGTAATGCCGGCATAGGTGCACTGACCAGTCGCTTCGACACCATCCGTAGCGCTTCATGGCCGAGCAAGGCGATGGTCGGCAACAGCCCAGATGTCGAATTTGGCGGCAACTCCTCTCCGGTAGACACCGCATCCGCCATTCAGGCGATAGGATGCACCTATGATCCAGGTAACTATAATCAGTACTGGACCACCAAGTGGGATATTACCTGTTCAGGCTCGAAGATCAGCATTGGCTCCCTGCTTGTGCACGGTAACGTCCAAGTCAACTTCAACATCGGCGGCAACAAGAATATCGTCTACAGCTTCTCCGGCAAGGTCCAGAACGACTTCGGCACGAAACTCGTCTTCGGCAATGGCATCTTCAAGGTTGCCAAGGGGGTCTATGGAGCCGACCTGACCTTCGGTGCCGGAACATTCCATTTTGGAATGGGCGACCAGGTTTGTGGCGACGGCCGCTACAGCCTATGCAGCTCCGGGAAAGTTCTGATCGGCGGCCCCAGCACGTTTATCTTGAATGCTGGCTTTTATACGGGCGCCGGTGCGACCTTGAAACTAGGCGCCGGAACATCCAACAGCTACACGATCGGTAAATCCAGCAGCAACAACGGCATCGGGCTCGACGGGGGATCAATCACCTATCTTGCGGACGCAACCACTGGAACGGGTAGCTTCCGCGTCAACGGCAACATCAACGGCGGTGGCGGCGGCAGTTGCATCACAATTCCCGCCAGCGCTCAGCATGACATATCCGGCAATGTCAACCTTGCAGGCGGGGCAAGGTTGGGAGCCGGCATCTATACGGTCGACGGATATTTCTCCGCAAATACGGGCGGCGCAAGCTGCGGCGATCCGATCGCGATTTCCGGAAAGGATGTGACGCTCGTTGTTTCCGGCGTTGCCACGCCATCCGACTGGGAATGCGGTGGAAAGGCCTTCTGTCTGACCGGCGGAAACGCGATCAGCCTCACCGCACCGCAATCCGGAAGCAATGCGAACCTCGCCGTCATCGGCCCTCAATCTTCAGGCAATACAGCCGGGGCAGAAATAACGTCCGGTGGCATCGGTACCATCTCGGGAGCTTTCTATTTTCCGTACGGCAAGATCGATTTCGGAGGCGGCGGCTCGCTCAGTAACGCGCCGGGCGGATGTCTTCAACTGATTGGCGCTAGTATTTCATTGTCTGGCGGTTCTCAGGCCATGTCCGAATGCACCCTGTCGACGGGCGGCGGAAAGGTGGCCTTGGTCCAATGAAATTGCTTCCATTTTCTCCTCGAAAATTCAAACGAACACTTTCCCACCACGCCGACGCCTTGGGTCGGGATGACCGTGGTAATGCAGCCGTCGAATTCGCTGTGCTTGCCCCGGTCTTCCTCTTCATCATGGCAGTCAGTTTTGACATGGGCAGCCTGATTTTCGCACGCTTCCAGTTGGAGGCCACGATCTCGAACACTGCCAGCTACGCACTGGTTCATGCTGATCAGGTCGATGGTCTAAACGACAGCCTGCTGGCCAAGAGCGTCGCTCTGATGATCGCCGGACAGTACCCATCGACCGGTGCCAGCGCCTCAATCGCAATCAATGACGGCGTGCAAGCCAATTTCGACGGAGCCACAATCAGGATCGATGGCACTCCTGCTTCCACGGGCGCCTGCTATTGCCCGAGCGGATCGGCGGCCTCTTTCGTTTGGGGATCTCAGCAGACCTGTAGCTCGTCATGCCCCGATGGAGCAAACGCGGGCAAATATCTGGTGATCTCTGCCAAGCAGACCTATGCACCATTGTTTTCTGGCTACAATATTGTCAACGACGGCTATATTTACGCAAGCGCTGTGGTGCAGCTCAAATGATCCGCCGCTTGAGAAAATTCTGGCGCTCACACGAGGGAGCCAGCGCCGTGGAATTTGCCATGGTCATGCCGCTGTTCCTGCTGATGCTGTTTGGTATCATGGAATTCGGCCGGCTGTTCTGGACAAGCCATGCCCTTCACGAAACAGCAATTGCGACAGCCCGTTGCATGGGTATTCCACAAGTCGAATGCGAGGATGGAAGTGCCTACAGCGCTTCCAAAACGATTACCTTCGCTCAGACGAAGGCGGCTGGTTGGGCGGTCGCCCTTGATGAGACGTCGATTTCTTTGAACAATGCCGCCAGCTGCTATGGTCTGGATGGTTTTTCGCAGGTTACGCTTACCTACAAGTTTGCAACCTTGCTGCCGGAGCTTTTAACGTCACTGGCAGGAGGTACGGATTTGACCACCCAGGCATGCTACGCAAATCAATGAGCAAAAGAGGCACGTCAAATTGCCTGAGATAGCGACAGCCCTTATCCATTAAGATTATCGGTCGGAAAGCTTCACCGCCTTGTCATCCACGTTTGACGCGCTGCTTGATCTCGCGGCCGTACCGTTCCGAATGCCGCCTGCCTTTCTGGAGGGCTTGACACTCCAGTCCGATACGGTGAACGGGAAATTCATTATCTTCGATAGGTTTGCCGCCGCTTTAAGCAGATAGTCCCGATCTTCCGTCATTTAATTTGCTCATAGAATATTGGTTGAAGGAATGCGGGATAACTTGCGACAGGCAAAAATGTGATCAGCCAACGTGATGCAAAATGGGCTCATACGCGCAGGAGCGCTTGGTCACCCATCAGGGAAGCAGCGACGTCCCTACTGCGAAGATCGACATATGCGCGTCGCAGATCAAGCTCATCAGTCAAGCCTTCGCAAAAGTCGTGAATAATGGAGACGGCTAGAGCCTGGCGTTCCTGCTTCGTCATAACTCGATTCTGGGCGCAGGCATGATAGAAGACACGCTGACAGAGATCGATGCTCTCTCTGTTCGTAAATGTACCTGTACGAATAGCATGGCTTCTAAACATTTTTGGTCGATCCGCTACATTGCGAAGATAGATCCTGAGCTATGGTTCAGACCTTGCGCGTGGCTCGCGCCGGGACGCATGAGACGTTCATCTTGCGAACCGAATATCCACTTTACGCAATGATTTGCATCTGCCTTACTACGGCTCGCACCAGCCCAGGAATACTGCAATCGTGACGGCTCCGCTTCTTGCCATGGTCTCATCATTCGATTTCGTTCGCATGCCGACCCATAGCAGCTTGACCGTTAGTGATCAGGGAACCACTCAAAGTGAGGAAGATCCCCACCAAGCGCCGAGTGGCAGCAAGCCCCGCTATTCGATGCCTGCGCTACCGATCGTGATACTAGCACCTGTCCCGTCGCCCGTTTGAGGCTCGAGACCAATCTCGACTGTTTGCGGTTGCCGGCAACTCGGCTCGTCGGGCAGCGGAAAGCCGAACCGCTGAGGGTTGCTTCCGCGCGACACGGAAAACGCTTCGTTCGGAAAAATGCCAAAACGGCCGATTTCCCGCAGCGCCTCGCCGCAGCGCACAGAAACAACTATCGTGACGGACCCCGATTTCGACGGTTCGTATGCGTTGACTGTTACGACAATCCGTTTGCCGCCATTGCCCGGTGCGCGCTCGGCCACGCCATCGATGGCTATCGTTACCGGCTTGTCGACCGTCGCCTGCATGTCGCTCCCACTGGCTTGGATCGGGCTACCGATGCGCAGCATCGTGAACGCCACCACACAAATAGCGATCAGCATCCAACGATGATAGCGCATCGATCTCTCCATAATCGATCCTGATCCCAATTTTAAGCGGACACTATGGCTATTTCCAGTTTCGCGGGCTTCACGGTGCCGGGTTTGCCCGCCCCTGCTCCAACGGGAACCAGTTGCAGATCGATGGCCTCGCCATCCGTTTGCCCTCTTGCGCCATAGACCCGCTGAATGGCGTCCGTGAGGTCGAGGACGAAGGATGGCAACGGGTGATGGCCGCCACCGTGATGATCGCCCTTGTGTCCAAGCACGGCGAAAGAGCCGACATAATGCGGATCGGTGACCGGCGTATCGGCCTTCAGTTCGTTCTTGCCGAGAAAAACATGAACGCTTGTCGTGCTCGCGCTGGTGATTTCGACATCCCGAAGAAACGCCAGGACTCGGGGGGCGGAAGCCGCCTGCTCCTGGGCTGCGCCGAAATCCATCGTGTCCATGCCGGAGGGCAAAGGCGGCTGGCTGACGATATCCTGCAAGGCGCCTGCCGGGATCTTGATCGGCAACGACAGCGGTGCGCTTGCCGTCGCCGCCTTGCTGTTGTCCGTCGAGACAGTCGTTACGCCGGCGATTGCAGCATCGGTTGCCGTCGCCGCGATCACGGAGGTGAGCTTGTCGTTGAGAGCCAGGGTCTTGGCGCTCGCCGCCGCCACCTTGAAATAGTTTCGGAAACCATAGGTGTATCCGAGTTCCTCCGGAACATAGAGTTCGGAGACTTTCGGGGACCAGAACTGACCGTCGACATTGTAGAAATTGTCGGTGAACTGCATGTCGGTCCAGAGCCGATCCGCACTGTTGATGTGGCGCAGATTCCAGGTCGCCCAGATGCGGTCGATATTGCCGTGATGCATGAAGAAGATCGGGTCGCGTGGCGACGACCATGTCGGCATGAAGCCGCCTATGTTGTTGTGTACCTGGTTATGCGGAGTGGATTCCAACGTCCCCTGCGTGCCGGTACTGGTGATAACCCAGGAGGGATCGAGCGAGTTCTGCCCGGCGGGGCGAGTAGTGCCGAAAACCTCGTATGGCGTCGCCGTCAGGATGGTATTGAGAACCCCCGGCCCGACGATATTGTCCGGCATCGGTTGCTTGATCGGCCAGGTGCGCGACGATACGTAAAGGGGATTGTCCTTGCCGTCAGGCGTCTTTTGCATGGTGAATACTTCGGGCAGGTACGGATTGGCGGTCCAGTCCCAGAATGGCATGGCGAAATCGTTGTTCTTGGTCACATGCCGGACGATGCGCTCGTACATCGCCGTATAGGCCCTGTGCCACGGCAGGAAATACCAGTTGCCATGCGGGCAATATTTGACGCCGGCATCACTTCCATGGATTTCCGACAGATTAACCCAGTTGAATTTCTCGGTGGTGGGCAGCGCTTGGAGAATGCGCACCGCGTCACGATACGTCGCAACGATCGGATCGTTCCAGGCCAATCCCTGAAGAGAACGCCGCCAGGGAACCGGCGGTATCTGCGCGAATGCCTTCATGCCCGGCAATCCGCTGGCGAGCAGGCCCGCCCCGATAACGCCGCCCTGAACGATGACAGATCTGCGTGTGATGTTCATCTTACTCTCCCTTGGGTTCAAAAAGCTGTTTCTGGCTGAGATCAGTGCTGCATGGTGGCCGGCTGCTGACCGTCGGCCGGGCGCAGCAGCCGTGCACAATTCGCTCCGCCGCCGCCGTTCGGCAGGTCGATGCAGACATTCTGCATCATCCCCTGATCCTCATGATCGAGGATGTGGCAATGCAGGACGTATTCGCCGATGAAGCGTTCATATCGGGTGCGGATCTTGATCTTGTAGGTCGACGTGGCGAGCTTGGCCGGAAAGTCGGCGGGATTGCTGATCAGGCTCTTCACCCAGAGCGTATCCTTCCAGACGCCCTTAAGGCCTGGATATTGCGGATCGACGACCCCACCACCCCGATCGATCGCTCCAGGCGCGCTGACGTCGACGCCGTTCGGGTCGAGGATTTCCACGATCTGGAAAGGATTGACGTGAATGTGGAACGGATGGCCGACGAAAGCCGATTGCAACGTCCATTCCTCAACGCCCCCCAGCGGCAGGGCACGATCGACATAATTGGGATCATAAGAACGCGGCTTGAATGTCGCCGGATCGAAGTTCTTCGGGTCGAAGGATTTGTTGCCGACCTCGAACTTCGCGACATTGCCGCTCAGGTCGATGAAGAAGACCAGTTCCTGCGTCCCGGTGATTTCGTCGTCGGTGACATCAGGATGCGGCACGAAGCGGGTCAGCTTGAGGCCATTTCTGAGATCGGCGATGACGGCGGCTCGGACATCGGTGGGCATTGTCCGCTGCGCAGCCGCAACGAGCGTGTCCGTGAGCGCCGTGTCGATATTGCTGACCGGCGTTCCGGCCGCGACCGACACGGTAGCAAGCAATTGCCGGTCCTGATCGGCGCGCGTCACGCTTGCAGTGCCGGGCAACGGCTCGTTGACCACACAGTAGTCGCCGGTCGTTGGGAACATGACGAGCGCGTCGAAGCGATAACCCGGCTGCAGCGTTGCGGTTTGTGTGGAACGGGCAACCGCGGTCGTCAGCCCGTCCGCCGCGACGATATGATATGGGATAGCCTCCCCGGCGCAGTTCTGTCTGATGTAGTCGGCTGCCGCTTCAGGCGTAGTCGCCCTATATTCGGGAGCGCCCTGACGGCGCGGACGGAAAGCAACGGTGATGGTTTCACGCACGCCGCCATGTATCATCCGCCAGCGTTCGACTTGGCCCGCCTTCGACTGAAAGCGCGGCTGGACCAGCCCGTTGATGGTCGTATAGCGCCCCGATTCTCCCCAGGTTCCAGGTCCGAACTGGTCATAGTTGCGGATCTCGCCCACATCTCCGGGATCGCAGACCCAGGCAACGACCTTGCCATCCACCACCCGCGTCTTGATCTGGCCCTTCGCATCGAAGCAGGCATATTGGATCTGCTGGAAAACGAGCAACTGCTCTTGCATTGGCTTGCCGTCGGCATTCTTCAGCAGGGTATCGAGATCGCCATTGGCATTCTGTGTCGGCAGGCGATTGCCGCGCACGACCAAAGCGCCGGCCATGCCGCTGGATACCTGAAGCGCGGTCGAGCCGTGCCGGTGCGAGTGATACCAGAAGGTGCCGGCGGGATGCTCGTCCGGCAGATCGTAGAAATAGGTGAAGCTCTTGCCGGGATTGATCGAGATCAGGACGTTGTCGCTGTTGCCGGTCGGGCTCACCCAAAGACCGTGGGAATGCAGGTTCGTGCCGTTGAAGCAATGCGGCTGATTGGCATCGCCATGCCCGGCGCAAGTGCCGTCATCGGGAAGCTCGTTGTGGAGCGCGACCGTGATCCTCTCGCCGGGCGCGGCCTCGATGACCGGAGCGACATAGGGTGCATTTGGATTGACGCCGGCACCCGTATAGCCACGAAGCCTGACCTTGTCGACGCGGCCGGTCACCGGATTGTAGATGCCGTTCTCGATGAATTTCACCGTCAGGTCGAGCTGCCTGCGGCCTGAGGTCGTCACCGCCGCCTGAGACTTCTTCAACCCGCTAGTCGGTAACCGGCTCATCGGTGCGGCACCAGGATGGGTTTCTTCCAGAACCGGTGGATTGGAAAAGAGCGGTTCCGCCTGCTGCCCGAAAGCCGGCATCGACAGGCCGCATGCCGCAAGGGTCGCAGATATCGCTAAGCCATTTCGCCAGATAGTCCCCATTGCCATCCTGTTCACCGACATCGCATATCTCCCCTATATCGGCCGAATCCCCGAGATTCGCGGCATCAAGTCGCCGCGACAACGTCTTCACCCCACACGTTCGGCCTCTCGGTGCAGAGAGCGCGGCGAACGAGCCGGCAACTTCAATGCTGAAATGAAATAGCTTCGCGATCAGGCCTGCCTGACGGCGATGAACGAAGCGACATAACCGGCCGGAGAGCCGTTATGCGGCTTCGCGCGAATAACCGAACCGACGAAGGCCGGAACCTGGTTCACGCCGTTCGGCCAGGTAAAGGCATCGGTGCCGTGATAGTCGTATTGCCAGCCCGCGGTTGGCGTCCCCGATCGCCCGACACCCACCATCTTGATTCGAGCCTCTCCGCCCTCGACCGGCACCACGGTTCCAGTGAGGTCAAGAAAGTAGCCCGAACCCATATCGAGCGTGCCAGTCACATTGCCGCCCGAAACAGCAAGCGTGAACACGCCTTCGCCGAAGATATTTTGAAGCGCTTTCTGCGCATCGTCCCCAATGAGCGCAGGATCGTTTCGATAGCTTCTGTAAGTCCAGCGGCCCTGCAACGAAAAAGACATGTCGCACCCCCAAATAGCCTCTAATGACGTTCCCGCCAGTTGTATTAAGACACGCTCTCGCATGTCCTTTCTGCTGCCATGAGGCAGCACGATAAAGGAGAGTGCGTGTGAAACTTACAATTTCAGAGGGTATATAAAAGCGACTACATTAGCAATACGTCATATTAAAATAATATGCTTTATTTGCATCGCGATGAACCGAAGGCGCAGCAGGAGCGAGCCAATTCCAAGCACCTTTCCACCAGCACCGACGGATAACGCCAATTGTCGACGGCTATAAGAGACCTGCTTAAACAAGCTTGTCAGCGGGAAAGTGATCAGCCAGCGCCGTATCCATATCACTTGGCGCATATCGGCCGTAGAGTGATCGAAGTTTAGCCCGTTGAACACCTGACATGTTCCGGGAAAAGTCGCTCAGTGCCCAAAACATGGCGATCCTTTCCAACTGAGCCGGATTGGTTATTCCGCATCGAAACAGGCCGACCAGTGCGACAGCAAAGCCGTCTCGGCTGTATTGAGTATCATCGAACCAGCTCTGCGCCGTAGCTAGGTCAAATACCCGCTTGGTGACTTCGAGCTCGTCCTGCGACAAACCTTTCTGTGCGAGACGTTTCAATCTTTCCATGATCGGTTCCATCGCGAGACTGCCGACAACGCCACGTAGGCTTGCCACGACTGAGATTGCCATATGCCGCCCAAGCCAAGCACTTCCGCTGCTTGACTGTACCCATAGCGGTGCAACATGGGCCAGCCTGCTCGGCAGCGCGAAACAACACGGGTCCTCGACACCGATAAACGGCTGCCTTGCAGGCATGATCGAGGTCACCTCACGGCGCATGCCTAAATCGGCTACGCTCGCTTTTCTCGCGAGCCAGCCCAGTCTTATTGGTTTATGAAGTGAGCTTGGCATATTTCGATCAATGACGCGCGTTGCATTAGCGTTGCGCATGCAAAAGGTGCATTAACAGCAAATACAATACCATCAATTGCAAACGATCTTGTGTCATCACGCGTGTTGGTGACGGCGCATAAGCAATGGCGTACACATGTCGGGGCTGAAGCCACCAGGAATAAAGCTCTTGAAGAGATAAGCACCCACGAAGATCGAATCAGCCATATCGACTTCTGAGCAAAATCCTCTAATTATATCAAATACCTGTTACAATATTTAGTGCCAAGATCTACTTCACGACACGATACAAGACTGGCTCCGGTTCGCGCCGTAGCCATTCAACGTCGCGATAACAGACTGTTGCCCATCCCAGCAAATCACGGCCGATATATTCGATCACGGGATCCCAGTGAAGCTATGCAGCTCGTTTACGCCAGGCTGCTTCGTCCGTGCCGACGAAGATCTCGTGTGATTCCGGGACAATGCCCTTGAGATGGCATGATATCTGTTGACCTCCGATCGGTGTTCGTGACTTCCTCTGACACGAGACACGTCAGAGGGCTGCCATGTATCGCTTCTCCATCATCTTGGCCGCATGTGTATTCGCCACGTCGGTTGTTGCCGCGGACTTCAAACTGTACGAAAACGGCCGCTTCGAGTACGCGATCGACCTTCCAGCAGACTTCAAAACGGTTCAGACGCCCGACAACGGCGACGGAATTGGTCTCCACAGCGCCGACGGAACGGCGAAGCTATCGGTCTGGGGCAACTATCTGACGGAAGGCGGCTTCAGCCAGGAGAGTGACCTTCGGAAGAAGTTCGAGATCGAGGACGGATGGAAGTTCACCTACGAGAAACGGGGTTCATCATGGGCGAGCTTTTCGGGAACCAAGGGCGACCGGATCATCTACATGCGGCAAATCGCGCTCTGCGATGACGCAATGGGGAACTTCACATTCGAGTACCCCGCTGCGCAACAGAAGCGGTTCGGGCCGTTGGTTGACAGGATGGTGAAGACGCTTGAGGCACTGAAGCGCTGCGACTGAGAGCCGCGGGCTGAGTCATTACAGAGCGTGCCGCATTGCGCGCCAGAATATCGACAAGTTCGTTGTCACCAGCCCGGGAATGTCCGTTGCATCATTCCGTTACGACATGGGAGCCGTTCCAGAAGGCGGTCGAATTGCTGCCAGGATGTGAGGATTTCAATCCGATCTTACAGAAGCAAACAAAACCAACTCTTTCAATAAATTATGAGCGCGCAGCAGGTAGTCGTAAAATGCGCAAGTGGATCATTCTCAGCTGGTAATCAGCAGGCAGAGCCCTAAGCAGCACTCGAAAGATGCCTCTCCTATCCCAAAGCGCCTTGCGCTGCGCAAATTCTGTCGATCAGAGCATCGAGCTCACCCTTTGGGGGACGATTTTTGGAAAGGCGGCGCTTCAAATGCATGATCGGTTCGGCGAGGATTTCTTCCAAGTTCTCGGCGCAGGTGAAGTCGCCGGCAACGCGCTTGACCTTCGAATTATCAAAGATCGCGGTCCAGGCCTTGTCGCCGACCAAGGGGCCTATCCAATCCGGATTATACTTGATCAGCGTATCCGTCGGCACGTGGACGATTTTCGCCTCGACACCCAGCAATCTGGCGACCGCCTTCTGAATATCATCCCATATATGGGCGCGATCGGAGGTGATGTGGAAGATTTCATTGAGGGCTGCCTGCTTGCCGAAAAGCGCGACGAAAGGCACTGCGAAATCGACCGAGCGCGTCAGTGTCCACGGCGTGTGTCCATCACCCGCGACAATCGTGGGCTCACCATCCAGCATGCGCCTCGCCATTATGTCGCTGTCACCCATCATGATGGGCAGGCCGGTGCGTACGGTGTGACTGGGACGGACGATCGTCCAGGCCAGCCCCTTTGACGCCATGAGCAGCTCCTCGCAGGCGATCTTGGCCTGACTGTAGGGCCAGTAGGGATTGATCGCCGGCGTCTTCTCGGTGATGACATAGTGGCGTGCCGGCTTCTCGTAGACCGAAGCCGAAGAGATGAAAATGTACTGGCCGCAATTGCCCGCAAACACCTCGATGTCTCGCGCAATCTGATCCGGCGTGAACGCGATAAACTGGCATATGACGTCATAGTTGGCCCTGGCGAGATCGGCATAGGCAGCCGATCCGAGTTCGCCGGTGATTGAAATCACACCTGCAGGCAACGGGTCGCCCCTCAGGCCGCGGTTGTAGACACTGACGCGATGTCCCTCGCCAACAGCACGCTCGACGCAGGGATATGAGATTTGGCCGGTACCGCCAATGAAAAGCACGTTCAAAGCCATGTGAAGGATCTCGGCGTCTAATTGGTAGGATCAATGACTACCATTCATAACGCGAAAAAGCCTTATCGTCTCCCCTTGATCGCTCTTGCGACGACCATCACCGTCAGAAAACCGGTGCGGCTTCAGATCGGCAGCGTGCGTGGGCCAGTCGGCTGGCGAAAACGAAGCTACCAGCGCAGGCTGACTTTGCCGGCCAGGCTTCCGAACAGCCCACTCAGCAGGATGCCGAGCGTGTACCATATGGCGATGAATGGGATACCGTTTTCGACACAGGCCCAGGAATATACCCAGCCGCCGACGCCCCCGGCGCAAGCACCCGCCACGAAGCCGGCAAGCACCGGACGCGTGGGGGCGGCACGCCTGAGAAACCACATGTTGGCGCAAAAAGCCGGAATGCCGAAAGCCACGATCAGGAACGGGCAAAAGGACGCCGAGTATCCGACGATGAGACCGGGATAGGATGAAGCCGGCGACAGTGCGAGCTGAACGAACGCCAGCAGCACGACGATAGCGAACGCCACAGCCAAGACCCGAACCATGCTGCCAGTCGAACCGTCGGGCCGCGCAACCCGCTCAAGAGCGACGATCGTCGCGCTCATCAATATGACGGTATACAAAAACTTCACCCAGAACGCTGCGACCGTCACCTGATGCAGATGCGGGCGAAAATGAAGCGAAATGAGCAGGGCAGCAGCCGCACCGATGACGCCGACAACGATCGCAACTGCAAGCCGCATTCGCAACGCATGACGGTGAACCGGGGTGAGGTCGCTCACCAGAGCTTCGATGAACTCATCATTTTTCGTCATTGGCAAAACCCAGCTTGCGGCCAATCGCACGCATCCCGCGATGAATGCTGACACGAACCATTGCTTCAGACTGCCCGGTCTCGATCGCGGCTTCGGCGGTGGTCTTTCCGGCGATCTTCACCTGCCGCAAAAGCTCCCTCTGCTTGGCGGGCAATTGATCGAGAAGGCGATCGACGTCGAGGTGAGCAAACAGCGCCTCCTCTCGAAATTCAGCCGCGATCTCGTCTTCCAACGCAATTTCGACGCCCTTCTTGCGGCCATTTGCCCGGAAATGATCAATCAGCTTGTATTTCGCGATCTGGAAGAACCATGCGGTAAACGGTCGATCCCGATCGTAGGTAATGCGCCGGCCATGCACTGCCAAAAGCACCTCCTGGACCAGATCCTCGGCATCGCGATCGGCATTGGACCCAAGCCGCCGCCGATAAAACGTCAAAAGCAGATCCCGCAGAATGACGAGCAAGCGCCTGTATGCAGCTTCATCGCCATCAAGCGATAGAAGCATCAAACCTTTCAGGACCTGTTCCGACACTGATTTAGTCATCCACGGGCAGTCATTCGTTGATCGGCGCTACTTGTTACATCCTCATCCGAATTTTTTGTCCCCCTTCTTGCGATCACAACGGCGTGATCTCTGTAACGCATTCGCGAAGGCGTCGAATGAGGGGGCGGAATTAAGAGACAATCCGGTGTCGTCGACACGACGCCATTTGCGGATTGCCCCGTTTCCAAAGCGATCACCCTACCCGCTCCAGATAGCCGGATGGGGATCATGTCGAGAAGATCGAAGATATGGAGAGCAGAATGTCGCTCACGAAGTTGAAGATCATGGGTATGGCGCTGGCGCTCGGCGCGATGACCACACTATCCGCGCATGCTGCCGACAAGGCGCGCGTTCGCGGCGTCGTGGAAAGCCTCAGCGGCGATACGCTGATGGTCAAATCGCGCGAAGGCAAGGATGTGACGATCAAGTTGAAGTCCGGATGGGCCGTCAACGGCATCGTCAACGCCTCCGTGACGGACATCAAGCCCGGGGATTTCGTCGGCATCGCTTCCGTTCCGACCGACAGCGGCGTCAACGGCGCGCTTGAAGTGCTGATCTTCCCGGCCGCCATGAAGGGCACCGGCGAGGGCGATTACGGCTGGGATCTGAAGCCGAAGAGCTCGATGACCAATGCGACTGTTGCCAGCGCCGTCGCCTCGGTCAACGGACCCACCCTGTCGCTCACCTACAAGGGCGGCGAGAAGAAGATCTCGATCCCGCCGGGCACACCGGTCGTCACCTTCGGCACAGCAACGAAGGACGACATCAAACCCGGCGCCGGTGTCATCATCAACGGCACGACCGCTGGAGACAACACGGTTGAATCCGACCGTGTTCTGGTCGGCATAAACGGCGTCATTCCGCCAATGTGACGCATCCATGCCGACATCATGGGTTGCCCGGTTGCCGATGGCATCCGGGCAACCTCACGGACAGCGACATCGTCGCAGCATGTAATTTCAGATGCCGCTTCCCGGCGACAGTCAGGAGAACCATCCATGGCAAGCATCGAGCAGATCGGCACCGCGCCGCCATCTCCCCCCGCCAAGATCTTCATCCGCCGGCATTCGGCCCTCACGCGGATGACCCACTGGATCAACGTGCTGTGTCTGACGTTGCTGCTGATGAGCGGCATGCAGATCTTCAACGCCGACCCGCAATTGCATTGGGGCAATTACGGCGCCGTTGAAGATCCATCCTGGTTCGAGATCGCCAGCAATCAGGATGGCGACAACATCACCGGGACGTTGCGCATTGGCCGTCTGTCGATCACCACCACCGGCATACTCGGCGCTTCCACGGCCGACGGCGAAATGATGCCCCGCGCATTCCCGGCCTGGGCGACGATACCCAGCTACCAGGATCTTGCGGCTGGCCGGCGCTGGCATTTCTTCTTTGCCTGGCTGTTCGTCATCAACGGGTTCGTCTATCTCGTCTACGGCCTGATCGGCGGTCACTTCCGCCGCGATCTCAAGCCGACGGGTGAGGAGATCGCTCCCGGCAATATCTGGCATGAAATCAAGGACCACGCCCGCCTGCGCTTTCCGAAAGGCGAAAAAGCGCGGCGCTACAATGCGTTGCAGAAGCTGACCTATCTCATCGTTATCTTCATCCTGCTGCCGCTGATGATCGGTTCGGGATTGACCATGTCACCCGCAATAGACGCTGGTTACCCCTTCCTGCTCGATATTTTCGGTGGTCGCCAATCGGCCCGCTCCATTCATTTCATCACCGCCTGGAGTTTAGTGGCCTTCGTCGTCGTTCATATCGCGATGGTCCTTCTCTCCGGTCTTTGGAACAACATGCGTTCGATGGTGACCGGCCGCTATGCGATCATCAACGAGGAGGCCAATCGATGAGTTCCGTTTTCACCCGCCGCCGTTTTCTCATCGGCTCGGCCGCCAGCCTTGGCGCCGTGGGCCTGACCGGATGCGATGACATTTCTCATAACCAACACGTGCAGAAGGTGCTCGCTCTGGCTGAGCGGCTAACCATGGGCACGCAAAGGCTCATCGTTTCTCCCCAAACGCTTGCCCAGGAATATACCGACGCGGACATTTCACCGAGCTTCCATCCGAATGGATCAACTCAGCCTAACAGCGCTGAATATGTCCAGATGGTCGAAACCAAGTTCGCCGACTGGCGTCTCAAGATCGACGGCATGGTCAATAGGCCGATGGAATTTTCGTTGACCGACCTGAAGAAGCTGCCTTCTCGCACCCAGATCACCCGTCACGACTGCGTCGAAGGCTGGAGCGCCATCGGCAAATGGCAGGGCGTTCCTCTTGGGCTGATCCTGCAGACCGCCGGCTTGAAGCCAGGGGCTCGCTATGCCGTCTTCTATTGTGCCGATGAACTGGAACAGACACTCGATGGCAGTGGCCGCTACTACGAGAGTATTGACCTGATCGACGCCTTTCATCCGCAGTCGATCCTCGCCTACTCACTCAACGGCAAGGATCTGGAAGTCGAACACGGCGCCCCCTTGCGCCTGCGGGTCGAGCGTCATCTTGGCTACAAACACGCCAAATACGTCATGCGCATCGAAATCCGCGATCGGTTTGATGATCTCTGGGGCGGCAATGGCGGGTTCTGGGAGGATCGTGGCTACGAATGGTATGCCGGCATTTGAGATGTCATGCCAGGCGTCAATAATGGGCGCGGCGACCGTAGACGATATCCGTGGCATAGGCGTACCTCAAACACGCAATATTTAGCGTCGTTCTTGAACGGATAGAACTTCTGACCCGCTATTTTAAGACGATAGCTCTTTGAAAACATATATTGATATCAGATAACGTGTGCTCAAGGACGCCCGGCGGTGCCAAATATCTTTGGCCGCTTCTTACGAAAATCCTAGGTTGCAGATCATGAAGATATGAGCATATCTAGGCTTGTTTTATCCAAGAGCTATTTTGTGCCATATCCAAACATCCTATCGTGCCGAGGGCCAACCTCACACCGATCCGCGGTCTCTTCTTAAGGCATGAAACTAGGTTGTGAACTCATAAACGATGAACGAGTGACGCGCGCGGACGGTCATTTGGTTTCTGGGTCCCGCTGAATAGCCTCGCTGAGGTATCCCTCCGGATTTCGTACATAGCAAGCAGCGTCTGATTGCATGATTGCTCGCACAACAGACTCGCTGTGCGGCCGTAGAATAGCGCCTCCTCGCGTCGCTAAGACACATTCGAAGTCACGTGCCAGCAAGCAGATACCTCCTACTAACGGCATGCGGAGGTCGGCAACGTTCAGCCGAAACTGTACACCTTCAATTTGCGCTTCACGAACGCCGATCTGCACGTCGTCGGTTTTCTCGTCACCCCAGATTCTAAGATCAGGATACCAAGATTGCTTTTCCGGTAACAACAGGCAGACGCGTTCGAAAATCGCGCTAACGGCCGATGGGGAAAACGCTAGTTCAATACCATCGAGTTGCTCGCGGCTCATGCGCGCCGCAATCACTCCGTCTATTCTCGCGGCTGAAGACGGAAGAAGGTCACAAACAAACTGCCATAAGCCGAAACTTAATTCCTTTCAGAGCCGTCGCAAGGCCACTGTTCAAGGCAACTCTATAATCTGGCGTCTAATTCTGATTCAGTTGGGTATGAGCCTGTATGGCCTCACCGACCTCGAATGGCGCGCAATTAAGCCAGTGTTGCCGAATAAGCGCCGAGGCAAGCCGCGTGTTGATGATCGGCGTGTCGTGAACGGTATTTTCCGGGTACTGCGATCAGGTGCTCTTTGGCGTGATGTGCCACAGCGTTATGGACCCTATGCCACCTGCTACAATCGCTTCAGACGCTGGATGAAAGCCGGAATCTGGGACAGTTTGATGGACGTGATCACAAGCGCGTCAGATGATGGGATCATGATGATCGACGGCACTCCAGTTCGCGTGCATCACTCACCAGCAACATTGAGGGTGGATCATCCAGATCGTTGTCTTGGGAGAAGTCGGGGCGGCCTGATAACCAAAATCCATGCTGTAACCGATGGCATAGGGCTGCCAGTAAAAATCGCCATCACACCCGGTCAGGCCTACGACGCAGACTGGCTACGCGCAAAGCTGAGAACGAAACGCTCATGGGCAAACATTCCGCCAAAATCAAACCGAAAGGGACAGATCGTCTTCAGCCGGTGGCTCTACAAGAAGCGCAATCTCATCGAGCGTTTCTTCAACAAGCTAAAATGCTACCGATGGATCGCAACCCGATACGACAAGCTGGGAATGACGTTTCTTGAGATGGCGAAGCTAGCTTGCATTCGCATCACACTCCGCCATTACGAGTCTATGGCCTAGTCATTTTCCGATAGAGATCAACAGAGATGGCAATGGTCAATCTCGACCGTGCCATTGAGCTGTGCTCGTGCGCCACCGTGAACGCAGCGTGCCCCATCCTCCAGGCTCAGATAAGCTCAAGCCGAATACACCATCTGAGCTTGAGCTTAGCGCAGCTGAGATTTCAGACGTGATACCGGAAGTATCGTTCGCGTATTATCTTGAATCAGAAGATTCAGTAATTACTTATATACTTAAGCGTGAAGTTCACGCCGGATGAATTGTTGTTAGGCTTCTTGGTGAGGAGGTTGCCATGGCAAACACTTTGATGAAAGGAAAAAGGAAGCAGGATTGGGCAAATCTGCTGCTGGCTGCATGTTTATTTGCCTCCCCGTGGGTATTCGGCTTCACAGCCGAGGCAATGCCGAGCTGGAACGCATGGATCGTTGCCGTCTTGCTGGCTGTATTGGCGACCGCCGCACTTTCGGTATTCGCCGAATGGGAGGAATGGGCCAATATGGTGCTCGGCCTGTGGTTGGTTGCATCTCCCTGGCTGCTCGGTTTTACCGCCAACGTAAACGCCATGTGGACGGACATCGTTCTCGGCGTGTTCGTCATTGCGGCATCGCTATGGGCGGTCTGGGATGTTCATCATCCTCACGCCCACGCTTAGCTGTGGACGCGTGCCGATATTGACTGGACCCGCCGCCTAAAGCGGCGGGTATGTGGTGACTGTTCGAACCATCGCCATCAATTGACGACTGGCATCAAGTGATGTGCTTTTCGCGATTGTTAGGTCCGACACGCTGGAGCGTGAGGAATTGGAGGGTAGCTACATTGTAGCTGAGTAGATGACCCGTCTCATGCCACAGTTCCATCCCGTTCAGAGAATCTTGGTCTTCTTGTCTGCCCCGCAGATGCTATGCTTGTCTTGCGTTGAGGCTAAGCCATATTGCGAGCACTTGATACTCCGCTTCAGGGATGGCTGGATGGTGCCAAACCTTACGGACCACCCCCAAAAAAAGCCAGCCGCGTCAAGACCGTGTAGTGCGATTCCGACACCATCAGAGCGACAAAGACAAGTATCAGGACCGGGGGGAACAGGATGGCATAGATTAGCGCCAGCCGTTCCCAGGCCATGTGCATGAAAATCGCTACGATTAGCCCGGCCTTCAGGATCATGAACAGAAGGATCAGGGACCATCTGAGATAGCCCTGAATGCCGAGATAGTCGACGAGGTAGGAAAAGGTGCTGAGGACGAAAAGTAGTCCCCAGACCAACATGTAAAGCTTTATCGGATGCTGTTGTCCGGAATGTGCCTGCCCTTGTGCCATGATGCCATCCTCACCATAGATAGAAGAATGCAAAGATGAATACCCAGACCAGATCCACGAAATGCCAGTAAAGCCCAGTGATCTCGACAATCTCATAGTGACCCTTGCGGCTGGTGAAAAAACCTCGCCTTTCCTGATCGAAGTCTCCCCGCCATACCTTGCGCGCCATGATCAGAAGAAAAAGAACGCCGATCGAGACGTGGGTACCGTGAAAACCGGTAATCATGAAAAAGGACGAACCGAACTGAGCCGCACCCCATGGGTTTTCCCAGGGGCGGACTCCTTCCCTGATCAGCTTGGTCCATTCGAATGCCTGCATTCCGACGAATGTCGCACCGAGGATCGCTGTCGCCAACATCAGCGCGGCCGTCTTGCGGCGATCGTGGCGGTATCCGAAGTTGACCGCCATGGCCATCGTGCCACTGCTGCTGATGAGGACGAAAGTCATGATGGCAATCAGGATCAACGGAATTTCCTTGCCCCCGATCGTCAGGGCGAAAACCTCGCTGGGATTGGGCCAGGCGACGGTGGTCGACATGCGCGCCGTCATGTAGGCCAGCAGAAAACAGCCAAAGATGAAGGTGTCGCTCAGGAGGAAGATCCACATCATCGCCTTGCCCCAGGAGACGTTCTTGAACGCTCGCTGGTCCGACGACAGGTCAGCCGCGACGCCGCGTAGTCCCACGGGCCGCAGATGTGGATTACTTGTCGGTCTTTCTATGGATTCGGTCATCATCGAAGCTCCTCAACTGACCAATTGACGGCAGAGATCGACGAAACTATTTGCCCAGCCGGCAAAGAGCGCAAAAAGGATCAGCCAGACAACGAGCATGAAATGCCAATAGATGGCGCAGAGATCCACGCTTAGGCGAACTCTTGCGAGGACAGGGCTGATACGAGCGCGGATTGCTGTTCGCCCGAGCACGAAAAGCCCACCCAATATGTGCAGGCCATGCAATCCGGTGATCATATAGAAGAAGCTGTTGGATGGGTTGTCGGCAAGCACATAACCTGCCGACACCAGTTGCCGCCACGCCAGAACCTGCCCGGCCAGAAACAGAACAGCCAGTGCAAAGGCCACGGCAAGAGCCGTATTCAGCATCTGGCTGCGGTCGAGACAGGCTTCCGTTTTCGCCCATTGCAACGCGACGCTGCTAGCGGCAAGGGCGGCGGTATTCACCCAAAGCAGTCGGGGGATTGGAATACTCCACCAGTCGGAGCCGCTGAGGCGGGTAAGATAGGCGCTGATGAGGAGCGTGAACAGGGCACCGACGACGGCGAGAAAGATGCCTAGACCGACTTTCGCCGCGGTCGCCGGTGACCCTTGCATCTCCGGCGCATCTCCCGCCGGCCCGGCTTCCAGCCAGGGTTTTGAGGTCAGCCGCTGTCCTGCCATCCACCAGATGATGATGCCGGCGATCCCGGCCATGAAGATGAGAATGGCGCTCATGACGATCCCCTCTCGGACAGCTCGCCCGAGGTCGGCTGGTTTTGCGGCAGAAAGTCCTGATCCGCTCCTGGGACGCTGTAATCATATGGCCAGCGGTAGACGATCGGCAGCTCCTTGCCCCAATTGCCGTGAACGGGCGGCGTTTGCGGTGTCTGCCATTCCAACGTCGTCGCGCGCCATGGATTGCCGCCCGCTTGCCTGCCCCAGCGAAGACTCCAGGCGAGATTGAACAGGAACACAAGCTGAGCAGCCCCCACGATCAAAGCGGCAACGGTGATGAACATGTTCAGCGTATGCGCCGACGGCGGAATGAAAGCCGTTTCGCCAAGCTCGTAATAACGCCGCGGCACACCCATCAGGCCGAGATAGTGCATCGGGAAGAAGATCGCATAGGCGCCGAGAAAGGTGATCCAGAAGTGGATATGCGCCATCGTCACGTTGAGCATGCGCCCCGTGACTTTCGGATACCAATGGTGGATTGCACCGAAGATCACCAGAATCGGCGCGACCCCCATTACCATATGGAAATGGGCAACGACGAACATGGTATCGGACAGCGGCACGTCGACGACGACATTGCCAAGAAAAAGGCCGGTCAACCCGCCATTGATGAATGTGACGATAAACGCCAGGGCAAACAGCATCGGCAATGTCAGATGGATATCGCCGCGCCAAAGCGTCAGCACCCAGTTATAAACCTTGATGGCCGTCGGAATGGCGATGATCAACGTCGTGGTCGCGAAAAAGAACCCGAAGTTCGGGTTCATGCCGCTGACATACATGTGATGCGCCCACACGACGAAGCTCAGCGCTGCGATGATGACGATCGCCCAGACCATCATCCTGTAGCCGAAAATGTTCTTGCGCGCATGCGTGCTGATCAGGTCCGAGACGATACCGAAGGCTGGAAGCGCGACGATATAGACTTCGGGGTGACCGAAGAACCAGAACAGATGCTGGAACAGGATCGGGCTGCCGCCGCCTTGCTTCAACTGCTCACCCATCTCGACGATCGCGGGCATGAAGAAGCTCGTGCCGAGCAAGCGGTCGAACAGCATCATGACGGCGGCGACGAAGAGCGCCGGGAAAGCAAGCAATGCCATGACGGTGGCGGTGAATATACCCCATACCGTCAAGGGCATTCGCATCAGCGTCATGCCACGGGTGCGACCCTGCAGCACCGTGACGACATAGTTGAGCCCACCCATGGTAAAGCCGATGATGAACAGGATCAGCGACGACAACATCAGGATGATGCCCCAGTCACGTCCTCCCGGCGTCCCGGATAGAAGTGCCTGCGGTGGATACAGCGTCCAGCCGGCACCCGTCGGCCCACCGGGCGCGAAGAAGCCGATGACCAGCACGATGACCGCGAGCAGATAGAGCCAGTAGCTCAGCATGTTCGCATAGGGGAACACCATGTCGCGGGCGCCGAGCATCAAGGGGATCAGATAGTTGCCGAAGCCGCCGAGAAACAGCGCCGTCAGCAGATAGATCACCATGATCATACCGTGCATGGTGATGAACTGATAATAATGTTCCGTGTCGATGAAGGAAAAATAGCCGGGAAACCCGAGCTGCAGGCGCATCAGCCAGGACAGCACCAGCGCCACCATGCCGATCGAGATAGCGGTCAGAGAATACTGAATAGCAATGATCTTGGCATCCTGGCTGAAGACATATTTCGTCCACCAGCTTCTGGGGTGATAAAGCTCCATATCCTCGACTTCAGCGGGCTGGATGACCTGCTCGGTGCCGGATCCAATCTCGACCATATTCCATCCTCCCTGTTCCCTGCGATGCAGCCTTCCTCCTCAGGTGCGCATGGCACTTATTTTTGCGCCGACGCCAGCGATTTCGAAAAAGTCGGCTGTTGCTGCAGCCAGGCTTGATAGGCGGTGTCGGTATCGACGACGACTGTGCCGCGCATCTGCGGATGACCGACGCCGCACAACTCTGCGCAGAGAACCTCGAAGGTTCCCGTTCGCGTCGGCGTGAACCAATAATAGGTGACCGTGCCGGGGATCATGTCCATCTTGGCCCGGAATTCCGGCACGTAGAAATCGTGAACGACATCGATCGAGCGCAGAAGCATCTTCACCGGCTTGCCGGCAGGTATGTGCAGTTCGCCGCCTTCGACGATGACATCGTCCATTCCGGCGGGATCGTTCTTGTTCAGGCCGAGCGGATTATCCGGAGCAACATTGCGCGTGTCCGCCCGACCCAGCTTTCCGTCCGCCCCCGGCAGCCGGAAACTCCATTGCCACTGCTGAGCGACGACTTCGACCTCGCTGGCGTCAGTCGGGACCGTTACGAACTGTTTCCATACGAAGAGGCCCGGCGTGAGCATCGCAGCCACACCAATTGCGGTTCCGCCGGCAAGCCACCATTCCAACCGCTTGTTTTCAGGCTGGTATGCCGCCTGGTTTCCGGCGCGATGCCTGAAGCGCAGGACGCAATAGGCTATGAACAAGACGACGGTCGTGAAAACAATGCCGGTGATCCAGAATGTGATGACAATCGTGTTGTCGATATAGCTCCAGTTCGACGCAATCGGCGTCCACCACCAAGGGCTAAGCAGATGGAATGTGATCGATCCCACCACCAGCAGAACGAGAACTATGACGACAGCCATTGTCGCCTCCCTGACCCGGCCGCGAATATTTCCACAATCCCATCGCGAGAGATTTTAGCATTATCTCATGAAGAGGTCAGGCGAGCAATTGCGACAACGACAGCGGCTCATCCTGACAAGCCATACGGGGCGCGAAGACACCGCGCGAACACATCGGCGGTGTCAAATCGCCGAGCGGAATTCCGCCGATCCAACCGGCGGCACGGAAGACAGCTCATCGCCATTTGCCATCCGGCTATTTGGAGTATTGCTTCAGATAGGCGATCAGATTGGTAATCTCGGTGTCGTCCTTCAGCCCGATGAAGGTCATTTTCGTGCCTTTCACCTTCGCCTTGGGATCGTGCAAATAGTCGCGGAGCGATGTCTCGCTCCAGACGAGGCCGTCTTTGCCTGCCTGCTGCATTGCCGGCGAATAGGCGAAATTCGGATGTGTTCCAGCCGTTCTGCCGAACAGACCGTTCAGCGAAGGTCCGATCTTGTTCTGGTCCGTTTCGGCTATATGGCAAATGGCACATTTCTTGAAAACAATGGCTCCCGCGGTCGCATCGCCCTCCTGCGCGAGAGCGTCATGCGGGGCGGCAATGGCGAGAAGCAGACAGATCGGAAGAAAACGGCAAGACATGGTAATCCTCATTCTCTTCATCGCTATTCCAAACGACGCGACTCCCATCGGATAGGTCGTAATGGCTTGGAGGATGATCCCGGGGGTAAGTTTCCTTTGTGAATTCAAGACATGCGGTTCGGATAGGCGGCAATCAATTTCCGATACAGGTGCCAAGTCGAATGCCCGAGGATGGGCATGACGATCGCAAGACCGACAAAAATCGGGATTGTGCCGACGACGAGCAGCGCCGCGACGATCAATCCCCAAAGTGCAACAGGTCCTGGATTGGCAAGCGTGGCGCGTATGCTCGCATTTACGGCCGCGGTTGCGCCGACATCCCGGTCGAGCAGCAACGGGAAGGTCACTACGGTCGTCGCCAACACAATTATTGCGAAAACGAAACCGGCCAAGTTCCCCCAAAGTATAAGGGAGAGACCTCGAGAAGTGGTCAGTACATCCAACAGGAAGGTGGAGACCGAGGTCAGACCGGCCTTGCCGAAGGTCAGGGTGTAGATGTGCTGCGCGACAAATAACCAAGCGACGAAAAGCGCGAACAGCATGAAGCCCACCGCAATGATCGATGGCAGTGCCGGAGAGCGGCAGACCTCCAGCGCGTGATACCATGAGCTATCCAGTCCCTGTTCGCGGCGTCGACTGATTTCATAAAGGCCAAGGGCCGCAATCGGGCCAACCAGCGCAAAGCCGGACATCAAGGGATAAAGCAACGGCATCAGGTTAGCGCCGGAACTCCACATGATCAGGAAAACGCCTGTGATCGGATATATAAGACAGAGAAAAACGTAATGTGAGGGCTTCGCTCCGAAATCATTAAGCCCCAATCTCAGCGCATCGATAAGATCCCCGATCCTTATCTTCCGCACTTCCGGGCGCGCAAATTCGCCGCTCGCACCGGCCATGACGTGGAATGCCACCATAACATCCCTCCTCCTGCACCATATACCGGCTGGCGCTGCAAAGACGTCCGGCGAATTTTATCTACAATCAAACCGCAACCGGCTAGCGTAAATTTATCAAATCTTATCGCTTTTGTCGCCTATTCTTTAAATTATGAAATTAGATACTACTCATTCATGATGCCAAATGATCGACGAGTTTGAACGCCGGTACATGGAAGACAATATTCGCCTGCGGTAGTGAGATCTTGCCCATTGTCCGTCCGGCAATCGGCTCCCCCTATTCATCGACATAACCGGGTAAGCAACCTGTTGAGCAAAGCAGGCGCTTCACAGTACGCCTCGGCCAACGCGCGCCACTAAACGCTGAAGCCCTGGGTCCTGTTGGCAAAGTGCGTTGAGGCGCTTGGTCCCCATGCCAAAAACGCCATCGCTACTTTCCGATTATTACCCGAGCAATTCGCTCACGCGTGCGCCCCACGGCAAGGTATAGGTCGACAGCTGAACCATTCGCGAAGATGCGGATGGCACGCAGCTGCACGCAAAGCCCGATACTCCCTCTGCGCAGCGTGAACCGTTTGGTCAAAGCTCGTTGCCGACGTTTCGCTTAATGCTTCAATGCAATCTGGAATTGAACAGGCACTCGTTGTCGATTTTACTTTGCCATTTCAAACGGGAAAACGTCATATGCCCGTTAGCTTTAGCCTATAAATCAAGGACGATTTTCCGCTAACGATTTCAGTGAACATCCTCTTTGCAAGAAGGATTTCAAGATCGAACATCAACGGCGGCTCGCTCGATCGCGGGAGAAATGGTCGATGGCGCACCGGGTGGCGCGTGAGCTGGACAAAATACTAGACGGCAGCGAGCCGAGACAGACCCCCGTTGCACACGCGGCGGCCGAACTGCATTTCACGACCCCGCAAGGCTACAATCTCCACGCTCGCTATTGCACGGAGCGTGCCAGTCACAGCACCGCTGCACCGCACCACCGGCAACCGGCAACCGGCGCAAGCGACTGCCGGAAAAAGTCTAGGAAATCATCTGCACCACGCTGCGCGAGCAGCGGCAGAGCGGCCTGGATCACGCGTAGTGTACCGAAGAAGTTGGTTTCAAATTCCGCCTTTATGTCGGCTTCCGCGGTTTCCTCGACTGCACCGACCAGCGCGTAGCCGGCATTGTTCAGGATGACATCCAGTCTGCCGAAATGGCCATGTGTGCGCTCCACGACGCCACGAACTTGATCGGCATCGGCGACATCAAGGGCGAGCGGCAGAACCACATTGCCATACCGAAGGACGAGATCGGCGACACTTTCGAGCGAGCGTGCCGTCACCGCGGTTGAGGGCAGCTTCCGCCCAGATACGACCGAACCCTCGTGAGGTGCCGGTGATGAACCAGACTTGCCAGACATTCTAATGATTGCTTGCTTCGGATGCCCCAGCACCTTTTGGTACCGGCGAGGGCGTGCCGGCGCAGTCGCCGACGGCGCCAATCGGATTGCGACACGCGCCAAAGGATTCTTGTCGTTCGATACTGGAGGTTGGCTTCGCGGTTCGGCGCCAGGAACGGAGCGTGTCCACTCCGATCGGCGTCAATGCAATGAAGGGATCACTGGCGCGTCCCGCCCGTTCAATTCGCGCCATTGCAGCGGCGTCAGCCCTTCCCAGTCGCGAAACGCACGATAGAAGGAGCTACGATCCTGATAGCCCAGTAGACATGCGACCTCGTCGATGTCGGTGGTCGGATTGGACAAGAGCTGGCGTCCGAGTTCCTGACGCGCTTCCGACAGAAGTTCACGGAACGTCTTCCCTTCGTCGGTGATGCGGCGCTGGAGCGTTCGTTCGCTCATGTTGAGGTCCTGGGCGACCTGCGACAGCTCGGGGCGCCCGCTTGCCAAACTTCGCTTCAGCACGACCTTGACCTGGTCGCCGATGGAGCTGCGGGCCTGCAATTCGCCCATGGCCGCTGCAAACGCGGGCGTCAGGATCTCCAGGAGCTCGGGGTTGTGCCCGGGAAATGGCCGGTCGAGATCGGAGGATTTCAGAACAAGCTTATTCCGGGAAGCACTGTATTTGATCGGGCATCCGAAGAAGGTTTGATAGAAATCGCTTTTCGGCCCCGCACGCATGAATTCGACGCGGACAGGTGTAATTGGCGCGCCAGTTCCTCGGCGTCCGAGTTCAATTAAGAAAGCAAAGGCGACATCCGTGGCGATAGACGGCTCCGGCTCGCAGGCATATATCCAGTTGCTCGTGATCGAGACTTCGTCTTTCTCCTCGTTGAAACTCAACTGCTCGGGGGTGCAGAGCCGCTTGAAGCGCGCGACACGGTAGAGACCATCGCGATAATCCCTGGCATGAAAGGCCGCAAGCGTCGACGGTGGATGAACGGCGGTATCGGCTTCGTGGACCAGTCGAAGCCCAAGGGCAGGCTCCGGCATCAATTCCTCGAGCGCCCGGAATATAGCGAAATACTGCGCTGTCGTGACCATGCCGCTGTCACTCAGGTGCAGCGTGCCAGGAAGCCGCGCCTGCCGCAGAACAGCAGACGGCGGCACACCGATCCTTTCGACCGCGCGCCAGAACGCCAGAGGAACTTTGCATTTATCCGCCGCTATAGCCGTCATGCGAGTTAGGTTCCTGGAAACGCTCTTAAGGGATGCCGAGTTCTGTTGCCGAAACTCTATCGCATCTGGCTCATGATGATACGATCGAACATGCGGTCGCCGAACCACTTGCGAATAGCGATCATCGGCTTGGCATATTTGCCGGCAACATAGCGCGTGCGCGGCCTTCTTGCGCTGGCTGCTGTGGAGACGACATCCGCGATTACCTTTGGATCCGTACCGCGGCCATGACCGTACGTCGCCCTTGTGGTCTTGGCGACGGCCTGCGAGACCTTGGCATAGGCGCCCGCACCCGAGCGCTTGACGAGGCCGTCGGCGACCACATCGCCGAATCCGGTCTCGATCAGGCCCGGCTCCACGATCACGACATTGATACCGAAGGGTGCCAATTCCAGCCGTAGACTATCCGACCAGCCTTCGAGCGCGTGCTTGGTGGCGTGATACCATGCACCGAGCAGCGTATAGATCTTTCCGCCCATCGACGTAATGTTGACAATCGTGCCCGAACCCCTTTGACGCATCGCCGGCAAGAGAAGCTGCGTCAGACGAGCCGGGCCGAAAACGTTGACTTCGAACTGGTATCTGGCCTCATCCAGCGGAATGTCTTCGACCGGTCCGTAAAGTCCGAAGCCGGCATTGTTGACCAGGACATCGACGCCGCCGCTTTCCATCAGGATTGTGTTAGCGGCGGCCTGGATCTCATCGTCGTCGGAAACATCCATCTGCAGGGCACGCGCGCCGATTTTCTCAAGATCCATCATTTTGTCGACACTTCGTGCGGCCACGTAGACCCTGAAACCATCGGCGATGAGGCGCTTGGCAATTTCTTTGCCCATGCCGGAGGATGCGCCGGTTACAAGCGCTGTTTTCTTGCGGTTGTCGATCATGTTTGCCTCTCTGTTTGTGAGATCACAGATAGAGCCTCGCCAGAGTCAGGTCATTGACGGAACATGCCATCACTGTTGCATATTGCGCCAATGAGGATCTCGACGGCGCCAAGAAAATGGCCGTTCGAAGGAACAGCGCCGTGCGCAGTCGAGAGACAAGCCAGCAGCGGTTCCGTCTCATCCTGGGAAGGCAGGTTGGTTATACTCAACAAATCGGCCGGATGCCGCCTCATGCGGCATCCGCCCGACGCCGAACCGGCGAGCTCCCTCCATGCGCGGGGGCGCTACTTATGTTGGAAACCCGTCGGCTGAACTCATGCCCGCAATCGCGGAGTTATGCGCCAACGCGGTGAAAGGCCCGCGTCTGCCCGAGAGCGGAGATACCGATATAACCTCGGAGATTCATTTTGCCGCCCTGCATGGTAATCTGGCAGTTATAGGTGCGGCCCGATGAGCCATCGTAAAGTGAGCCGCCGGTCCAGCTGCCATCATTCCAATGAAGACCGGTGACGAAGACGACATTCTTCATGGATCGGGAGCGCAAGGCCGGATCAGGGTTTTTGGCATCCTTCTTGAACGTGACGTTGTCCGCCTCCATCAGTTGATTGCCATACAGCAGGCGCGCGCGGAACTCTGTTCCCGCCTTGAACATATCGAGCTTTACACTGCCATCGTCGGCCTGCCATGTTCCGACGATTGCGTCAGCCGGTGAAGCCTGCTGCGCATGAGCCGGCGGCACAGCGGCCAGTCCGATTGTTGCCGCTGCCAGAAATATGGCAGATCGCCTTGAGACTTTTGACACGTTCATAGATGAAACCTTTTCAATAAGCCGATGTTGATGCTTCCGCACAGGAAAGACGAGGACCTTCGCTCCGGCTTGCCATCTCTCTCGCGACGACAGTACCGGCCGATTTTCACCGGCCCTGGAGTATGTCCGATGCTGTTTGTTGTTGCCGAACACTGAGAAGACTAATGGCCTGCCGGGTATTCAGCAGTGACCGAACACGTCAATCCAGTTGCAACGTCCGCCAACGAGCTAGTTCTACCGGCCGGCGGTGATACGATAGACCGCGACCGGCGGGAGATTCCGAAACGTTCGGCCGCGCTGTGCTCAGATCGAGATGGTCAAGAACTGACTGGGGGACAGGACACTTGTTAATATAGGTCAACTGGTAAAATGCGCCCCGGGCTGCAAGTGCCGGAAAACTCCTTCAAGGATATTCATCACCTTGCGTGCTGGCATGGTCAGTAGCTGAAGGCCGCTGACGATGGCACCCACCGATGTCTCTGGTGGGAATTCAAGATCTTGCAGGCGCGCAGCGTCCATAGACAGTACGCGGGCACCCGGAAAGCGGCTGTTCAGCCACCCGGCGAACTCCTGGCTGTATTCAACCAAAGTCATGTCTTCGGGCCTCACGCGCGCTCGATCATCCTGGTCGTAAATACGCCGGTGCCCGGCCCGAGTTCGATGACGTGTCCCGTTTGCGGCATGATCTCCCGCGTGATGATCTCGGCAAGCGCTCGTCCTGACGATCCGATGGCGGCTATCTGAAACGGTCGGGCAACCCAAGCCGGAAAGAAAATCAAGCTGTCGCTCTGCATCTCGCCTCCTGCGAATGTGGCGGAAACGGAATGCGGTTCGAATGAGTATGCCGCTACGTACCCACCTACTGCCGCTTCCAAATTCGTTCGACAAAGCCTCGATGGCAGTCAAGCAATCCAAGATAGATCAATCATCACCGTGGGTGCGGAAAGGGTATTGATTGGCTGCAGGGTTTACAGCGACGGGATATGCCAATCGAGTGGCAGATTCTGCCGCGCAACGTCATCTCGCGAGCAGTCGACGTGGCAATCGTCAGTCTTCTTTTCAGCGCCGGCGCAACCGCTTCCGCGGCACTCTCACAAGAATCTCGGGGGTTGAGAGGCCTTCCCCTTTCCTGGCTCTGAATGAAATGAACTAATGGCTCTCGCGCGGGACCTTGGCGCCGCGTCCTCCGACCAGAAAGTCAAGGTCTGCACCGGTATCGGCCTGCATGACCGTTCGCACGTAAAGACCCTGATATCCCGACATCATCGGCGGCAACGGCTCGCTCCAGGCTGCGCGCCGTCTTGCTAGCTCCTCGTCCGGAACGTCGAGAACCAATGTGCGGGCCTCGACATCGAGTGTGATGAAATCCCCTTGCTCGACGAGCGCCAGCGGACCACCGGCGGCGGCTTCGGGCGAGATATGTAGCACGACAGTTCCATAGGCCGTGCCGCTCATGCGGCCGTCGGAAACGCGCACCATGTCACGCACGCCCTTCTCCAGCAGTTTGCTTGGCAACGCCATGTTGCCGACCTCGGCCATGCCGGGGTAGCCGCGCGGGCCGGCACCCTTCAGAACGAGAACGGAATCCTCATCGACATCGAGGTTCGGATCGTCGATCCTTGCGTGGAAGTCCTCGATATTCTCGAAGACGACGGCGCGGCCACGATGGCGCATCAGATGGGGCGATGCCGCTGAAGGTTTGAGCACAGCGCCATTCGGCGCCAGATTGCCCTTGAGGACGGCAATTCCACCGCTGTCGACGAGCGGATTTGACCGGCTGCGGATGACTTCGGGATTGTGATTGACGACATCGGCAATATTCTCGCCGACGCTTCCCCCCGACACGGTGAGCGCGTCGAGATGCAGAAGATCGGCGATCTCCTTCATCACGGCGGGGATGCCGCCGGCATAACAGAAATCCTCCATGAGGTATTTTCCCGACGGCATGAGGTCGACGATCGTCGGCACGTCGCGGCCGAGCTTGTCCCAATCCTCCAGCGACAGGTCGACGCCGATACGCCCGGCGATGGCAAGCAGATGAACGACGGCATTGGTCGACCCGCCGATCGCGCCGTTGATCTTGATGGCATTTTCGAACGCCTGCCGCGTGAGAACCTTCGACAGGCGCATATCCTCCTTGACCATCGCCACGGCGCGGCGACCCGTCATGCGGGCAAGGCGCGCGCGCCGGGCGTCAACGGCTGGCCATGCCGCATTGGTCGGCAGGGCAACGCCAAGAGCTTCCACCATCGACGCCATGGTCGATGCCGTTCCCATCGTCATGCAGTGGCCGGGCGAGCGCGACATGGCGCTTTCGGCATCCATGAATTCCTGCCGGCTCATGGTGCCTGCCCTCACCTCCTCGGAGAATTTCCAGACATCCGTGCCGGAGCCGATCGGCTTGCCGCGAAAATTGCCGTTCAGCATCGGCCCGCCGGAAATGACGATCGTCGGCAGATCGCAGCTTGCCGCACCCATCAACAGCGACGGTGTGGTCTTGTCGCAGCCGGCCATCAGGATGACGCCGTCCATGGGATTGCCCCGGATCGCCTCTTCGACATCCATGGAAGCGAGGTTCCTGAAGAGCATCGCGGTCGGCCGCAAGTTGGATTCGCCGCAGGAGAAGACCGGAAATTCGAGCGGCAATCCGCCGGCTTCCAGAACGCCCGCCTTGATATGCGTGACGAGTTCCCGAAAATGTGCGTTGCAGGGCGTGAATTCCGAAAAGGTGTTGCAGATGCCGATGACGGGGCGACCGTCGAATACGTCGTCCGGTAGGCCGCCATTTTTCATCCACGAGCGATGGATGAAGCCATCCTTGTCCACGCCGCCGAACCACGCCTGCGACCGTCGCTTTGAATCCTTGGTCATGATTGCCTCTTTTGTATTATAATTTATATTTTTGTTATACAAATAGACAAAAGCGGTCAAGCGGAGTTGCGCTTGTGACCACAGACCGAAGACGCTAGACATGTCTCGATTTTTGGGAAAAGCAGATGGCCGGGATGAATTCGGACGCCGATGATGCGAGCCTTGGCGCGAGCAAGAGATACCACGATGCGATCGTGCACACTTTGGGCGAGCGGATCGTCGGTGGCGCGCTTGCGGCGGGAGCCTCCATCGGAACGGAGCAGGAGCTCTGCGATCATTTCGGGACATCGCGCACCGTCATCCGGGAAGCCATCAAGATCTTGTCGGCCAAGGGCCTCCTCGAAAGCCGCCCGAGAAGCGGGACGAGGGTGACAGATCACTCCGAATGGCTGCTGCTTGACCCGCAGGTCCTCGGGTGGAGGCTTGGCGCGGAGAGCGGCAGCGAACGAGCTCGCATCGACCTCTATGAACTCAGGCAATCCTTCGAACCGGCGGCGGCAGAACTTGCGGCTGCGCGTGCGACACCGCAGGCGTTGCAGAAAATGAAACATGCCCTGCTTGGCATGACCCTCGCTTCGACGGCGGAAGAAAAGATCGAGCATGATCTCGCATTTCACACCGCCATTTTGGCCGCGACGGGCAACGCCTTCTATCTTGCCTTGGGGTCGCTGATCTCGGCGGGGCTGAAACATGTCTTCAAGGCAGGGCTGGAGCGGACGGCGAAGGAAGACGAGCGCTGGATACGCCGCCACCAGAATGTCTATGAGGCGATTGCCGGTGCCGACGGTTCCGGCGCGGCAGAGCAGATGAAGAACCTCCTGCGCGAAGCGCTGGAGGTCCAGAAGCTCGAGCCACCGCAGTCCGAAATCTAAAGGCAAATCAGCTTCGGAAAGATCCGAGCCTCTTCACATGCGAGGTGACGAGCTCCTCGCCGAACGGCGTCGGACGCATGGCAGGCGCCCGATCCTGGATCGTGAGCCCTGCTCGCTCCGCGAACAGCCGCTTGCCGTAGCACATAAGATGTTCGATCCCCTGCATGACGGCGACTGCAGACGGAAGCATGGTTCGATAGATCTCCTCGGCGCCGATCTCGTCTCCGGCGCGAAAGGCGTTGTATGCCTTGACTGCATAGTCGATGAGATCGGGGGCTAGAATATAGCCGGCGCAGCCTGCCCGCAGCCCGTCAAGCAATTCCAGGCCGCCCCGACCGTTGAAGACCGGCACGCCGTCGCCGATCGCCTGCATCAGCGCCTTGACCTCGACGGCCGATCCCTCCGCCTTGAGTACCCTCACATTGGGATGGGCGGCGCGTAGCGCCGCGAGATCCGGGCCTGTCAGTCCGCGCCCGAGAAAGGCGGGCGCGTTCTGGATTGCCACCGGCAGATTCGTCGCATCCGCGACACGACCGAAAAAGTCGATATATTCCTTTGCTCCGAAAGAACCGACCGGCGGCGGCTGGAGTATCACCCAGTCGGCACCAACCGCTTCGGCGTGCCGCACCTGCTCCACCTGCTCGGCGACCGAGGTGCCGAAGATGGTGAAGGCAAGCGGCAGCCGGCCGGCATTGTCTTCGGCAAGCCAGTCCATCACCGTCCGGCGCTCGGCCGCCGTCAATTTGGAAACCTCCGTGGCAAGGCCGAGCGCCGCAAGCCCATGCACGCCTGCCGCCATGCAGATTTCCACCTGCCGCTTCATCCCCGACCTGTCGAGCTTCTCCTCTCTGTCGAAAAGAGCGTAGAGGATCGCGTGGATGCCATGCAGTTTCTCAGGTTCGAATGCCATCTTGAATGCCTTATTGTTTTGAAAGTCGAAGGGCCGGCGCACCCGTGCGGACAATTGCGATACCGAGAAGGCCGCCTGTGATCAGCGCGGCAGCCACCAACGTCAGCGCCACATCATAGTTCCCGGTCGAATCCTTGAGCCAGCCGATCACTGGCGGCAGGGCAAGGCCGGCGACGTTTGCCAGCGCATTGATGAGCGCGATCGATACGGCGGCCGCAATCCCCGAGACGAATTCAGTGGTGACAGCCCAGAAGATCGGAATGACCGCCCAGTTGAGCGCCACCGAAAGGACAAGCAGCAGATAGGCGAGGTGCGGATCCCCGGCATAGGTCGCACCGAGAAGGCAGATGCCGGCAAGGGTGAGCGGAAGCCCGAGATGAAGCGCGCGCTCGCCGGTTCGATCCGAATGCCTGCCATTGAAGAACATCAAGATGCAGGCGGCAAGAAACGGCACCGCCGAAAGCAGGCTTACCGCCAGATTGCCGCTGCCGGACAGGTTCTTGACGATCAGCGGCATGAAGAGCGTGATGCCGATCGTGCCGAAGGCCTGAAGCAGCCAGAAGAAGGCAAGCATCCAGACGCGAGCGTTGGAAAACGCCGCACTCCAGCCTGCATGATGCGAGACAGGCGCCTTCTCCTCTTCGGCCGCGATGGTTCGCTCGAGGCCAGCCTGCTGCTCGACGGTCAGCCATGTCGCGTCTCGCGGGCGGTCGGGCAGAAAGTTCAATACGACAAAGCCCAGGACGATGGCGGGAATGCCTTCGATCAGAAACACCCAGCGCCACCCCGACAGGCCGAGAATGCCGTGCGCATTGAGCAGCAGACCGGAGAGCGGCAAGCCGATGACCGATGCGAGCGCTGCGCCGATATAGAAGAAAGACATGGCGTTTGCCCTGTCGCGTGATGGATACCATTTCGCAAGATAGAAGATGATGCCGGGCGTGAAGCCGGCCTCGGCCGCTCCGAGAAGGAGGCGCATTCCATAAAGCTGATAGGCGTTGGATATGAACGCCATGCCGGCAGCAATGATGCCCCAGCTGATCATGATGCGGGCAATCCAGCGGCGCGCGCCGAACCGGACCAGCAGCATGTTGCTCGGTATTTCGAAGACGATATAGGTCGCAAAGAATATGCCGGCCGCCAGCCCATACATCCGGCTCGTCAGGCCCAGTTCCTCGTTCATTCCGAGCGCGGCAACCGAGATGTTGGATCGATCGATATAGGCGACGAGATAGAGCAGCATCAGGAAAGGCAGGATGCGCAGATTGATGCGGCGAACGGCCTCTTCATTGATTTCGAAATTCATTTCCCCCTCCATGGCACTCATCGGCACCTTACAAACATCATACCTTTAACATATGATGTTTGTAAGGCAACAAGCCATTTGCTTTTATCCGCGCATTCTGATTGGTCTCGGTGGCGATGGAGGTGAAGGACCGACGCATGACGAAGACAAAGCCGAACAGGACGACGGCTCTCGTGGAGGCGCTCGGCATCCGTATCGCATCCGGGCAGATAGCACCCGGCACCTATCTCCCCTCGGAAGGTGAGCTGGAGCAGGAATTCGGCGTCAGCCGTACGGTCGTGCGCGAAGCAGCGAAGATATTGTCGGCCAAGGGTCTGGTGACCGTCAGACAGCGCACCGGCACGCGAGTGGAGCCGCGGGAGCGATGGCAGTGGCTCGACGGAGAATTGATCGCATGGCTATCGCGCGGACGGATCTCGCATGATGAGCTTATGGCTTTTGCCGAAGCTCGCCAGATCATCGAGCCCGGGGCCGCCGCACTGGCAGCATTGCGGGCAACCGACATGGAACGTCAGACGATCCTCGACACCTATCGCCGCATGGAGCGGGATCAGAGAGACGCGATAGCAGCCGTCGCCGCCGACAAGGCCTTTCACATGTCGATCCTGGCCGCGACGCATAATCCGGTGCTGCAGAGCCTCCGCCAGGCGATCGAATCCATTCTCGATGCCGTTTTCCCGCATACGGTCGGCGCGTTCACCGCCAACCTCGAAAACCACGCTGCCGTTGCAGAGGCGATTGCCGCGGGTGACAGTATCGCTGCCAGACACGCCATGGAGGCCGTTCTCGACCGGACGTCGGGCTTTCTTGGACACGCGCGGGAGCAGGCGAGACCATAGCCGTCAGGACTTGCTCGCCAAAGCAAGGATTGTAAAGATATGGATTGGCGGGGAAGGACCGGACCGCGAAAGGGGGTTCGCCCCTCGTAAACGGAACGCTCTCACGGCCGGTCCCAATTTCCTGCAGGCCAGGCCCGCAAGAGGCGGCGCTTTTGCGCGCCCATTGCGGCAATATATTGTCTAACGCTAAAAAATAGGCAGCAAATAAAATCGCTAGATACTAGCTTTTCATTGCCGCCTCGCGCCTGGATAGTGGTGTCGAATATACTCCCTCACCACTTCTGTCGGCATTTTTCAATCCGCAAGGCACTCTATGATGACTGCAAGATCGATCCCTCGCTCGTCCATCGTAACAGCGCGTCTCCGCCTGCGCCCGACGTCGGCGGCGGATGCGAAACGCGCATTCGAAATTCAGAGTGATTGGACAGTGACGCGGATGCTGAGCAACGCCACCTATCCGCCTCACCAGAAGGATGTCGAGAACTGGTTTTCCAGCCATGAGCACGAATGGGCCGAAGGCTCCGCCTATCGCTTCGCCATCGAACAAGGAGAAAGAACGATCGGCATCGTCGACGTCGATGGCATTGTCGGCAGCACGGGCAGTCTTGGCTATTGGCTGGAGAGAGAGTCCTGGGGAAAAGGCTATGCTTTCGAGGCGGCACAGGCGCTGATCGGCTTCGTCTTCAACGAAGCTGGCCTCTCAAGGCTGGAATCCGGCCACGCATCCGACAACCCGGTCTCGGGGCGGGTACTGAGCAGGCTAGGCTTCCGCCAGGTCGGCAACAGGGAGCTTTTTTCGCGGGCGCGCCGCGAAACCATCATCCAGTGCTGCTATGTGCTTGAGCGCCAGGCGCCGTGAACCCAGAGCGTCGAGCGGAGCCGTACTTCGCGCAACCGTAGTCCCGCTACAACTCAATTTCGTAGACCCGCTCATGCGTCGCGACGAAACCCTTGCCTTCCGGCGTCACCCAGCCGCGGAACATCCCTGGCGTATTATAGGGCGCGACGGCAGTGCCTTGAGCATCGATAGCCACCAGCCCGGCGCCGATCTGATGCGGCGCCAGATCATGGTTGATAAGCCCATCCGTCGCGGTCGCGATATCCTGCTTCAGATAGGCCATGCGGGATGCGATCTCGTGCCCGACGACATAGCGGATGAAGAACTCACCCTTGCCCGTTCCCGAAACCGCGCAGACGCCGTCGCGCGCATAGGTGCCCGCACCGATGACCGGGCTGTCGCCCACGCGCCCGTCAGGCTTGTTGTTGTAGCCGCCCGTCGAGGTGGCTGCGGCAAGATGGCCGGCAGCATCGAGTGCCACGGCCCCGACAGTGCCGTGCTTTTCGTTCTCCGTCCCCTCGGTACCGGCTGCAGCATGGCGCTTCATCGCCTCCAGCGCCTCGACCCGCTTCTCCGTGGTAAAATAGGATTGCGGCTCGACCTGCAGCCCCTTCGCCGCGGCAAAACGATCAGCAGCGGGGCCGGTCATGTAGACGGCACGACCATCCTCCATCAACGCGCGGGCAGCCTTGATCGGATTGCGGATCGCCCGCGAGGCGCTGATGGCGCCTGCCTCCAGCGTCGTTCCATCCATGATCGACGCATCAAGCTCGTGCACGCCGTTCTCGTTGAGCGCTGCACCATGTCCGGCGTTGAAATGCGGGCTGTCTTCCATGACCACGACGGCCGCCTCGACGGCATCGATCGCGCTATCACCGGCCCTCAGCCGAGCATAGCCAGCCCGCAAGGCGGCGGCCAGGTCACGGCGCGCACCCTCCCATTCCTCCGGTGTCATGCTGTCTTCCGGCATGACACCGCAGCCACCGTGAATAGCCAGCGCGATTTTCGTCATTTCTTGCTCCGATCCGGTGTCGGCGCAACCTGTCTGCCAAACACCGCTCACCTCAACAACGCCCGATCGGTTTGACCGGACACACCATTTCAGCTGAAGGCGATATCGCCGATGACCCTTACTCTTACACGGCGCGCACCGCCAGGCAGATAAGCGATCGGGATATCTTCGACTTCGAGCGTATTCAGGCTTTCGCGGCTCGCGCCGGAAGCAACGGCGGCATCCTGCGCCTCGGCTTCCGCCTTGGCGATGGCTTCATCGCGGCTCAACCCCGAAAATACCTGGTCGACCTCGCCAGACACCTGCGCCATGGCGGCGCCGAGCGCATTGGCAACACCGGCATTCTCGACGCGAAGAACCTCCGACGCCCCTGCGATCCTTTCCGGGATCAGGAAGGCGCCACCACCGACAGCAATCAGCGGCACGTCCTCGGCCGAAGTCTTCATCTGATCGAAGCTATCCGTCACCATGTCGCGGATGCGCTCGAGGCTTGCCTTGACAAAAGCTGGATCGAGATCCCGAACGCGATCCTTGTCCCCCATCTCGATCAGACCGGCGGCAACGGCGATGTCCGACGTCGTCAGCGTATTGCCACCAAAGACGCGCGCCTCCGTCAGAATGCGATAGCCGACCGAACGCGGACCGATCTTGCCCGTTTCCGGATCGATGATCGTTCCGCCGCCAAGCGCGATCGGCAACAGATCGGGCATGCGGAACAGCGTGCGTACGCCACCGATATGGACGATATTGTTGGCCTCGCGCGGGAAGCCGCCGACGAGGCACCCGATATCCGATGTCGTGCCGCCGACATCAACCACCATGGCGTCGCTCAAGCCCGTCAGGAAGGCGGCACCCCGCATCGAATTCGTCGGGCCGGATGCAAAGCTGTGGACCGGATTGACTGCTGCAACATCCGCTAGCGCCACCGTGCCGTCATTCTGCGTCAGGTAGAATGGTGCGGTCACGCCTGCTTCGCGCAACGCATCCGAGAAAGCCTGCACCGTGGTCCTGCCGAGCGACTGCAGCGCCGCATTGAGAAGCGCGACATTCTCGCGCTCCAGCAGACCGATCCGCCCAAGCGTATGTGACAGCGTGATCCTCGCATCCGGGATCACCGACCGGACAATCTCGCCAGCCTTGACCTCACATTCGGTGGTCAGCGGCGAGAAGGTTGCCGATATCGCGATCGACGTGATGCCGGCATCGCGGATCTTCATCGCCGCTTCGCGGATCTCGTCCGGGATCATCGGCACCAGCGGGCTGCCGTCATATTCGTGGCCGCCATGAACCATGAAGATGAGCGGATCGACGGCCGCGCGCAAATCACTGGGCCAGTCGCACATGGGCGGCAAAGAAGCACCGGTCGGCAGCGCAATACGGATCGCGGCCACCCTTTCCAGCCGCGCCCGCTCGACGACAGCGTTGGTAAAATGCGTGGTGCCGATCATCACGGCGTCGATCGGCCGGCCGGATGGGCCGGCATGGCCGGCCACATGGCTGAGAGCCGCCTTCACACCCGACATCACGTCCTGTGTCGTGGGGACCTTGATGGAAGCGATGATCTTCTCACCGTCGATCAGAACGGCATCCGTATTGGTGCCGCCAACGTCAATACCGATGCGTTTCATGCGAATACCGATCTGAAATCAATGTCATAGCCGAAAGCACGCGGGCCGACGGCAGCGATCCCCGCGGGCGTGGTCAAAAGCTCCGGTGCCGGCAGAGCGACAACAGTCACGCGCTGGCCGTAGCGCACGGATTCCGTGCCGACCGCGCTGCCGGAAATCGTGTCGAGCAGGCAAAGGAGATCGGGTGTCATCGCTACCGGCTCGCCGTCACGGAAGGCGACCGCCCACTCGTTCTGGAAGGCGAGCTCCATCCGGGAGCCCTTGTCGGCGTCAATCCCCTCGATCACGGTCCGCCCCCGCAGGAAGCCGCCGGTTGTTTCGCGCGCCACATCGATCACCTTGCCGCGGAATAATTGCTTGCCGCCCTCGTGATCGAGAACCGCCTTCACCGGATCGTCGTGACGTGCGCGCGCCTCGATGACGGCGCGGCCGAGTTCCGTCGCCTTGGTGATCGTGTAGTGAATGCCCCAGTCTTTGACTTCGCGGCCCGTGCGCGGGGCCTTGCAGGTGGCGGCGGTCGAACCGACTTCGGTGCAGACCTTGCGTGAAATCCGCTCCATCCACTTCCAGGAAGCCGCCTTGGTGACGATGACCTCGTTGTCGCGGACGTCGACGAGGGAAAGCGGATACATCGGCAGGTTGCCGATCGCGAACGAGGTCATCTGCGCCTCGGGATAGGCACGCCCCATGGCATCGGCGTTGACAACAGGTCGGCCGAGCATTGCGGCAGCGAGGAATGAGGACAACGCATTCGAGCCGCCGATCTCGACGCTCATGATCGCGCGGAAAGGTTTCCCGAGATAATCCTCCATGACCTCGACCGCACGCGCCAGATGCACGGGATCGCTGAGGCGCTCCTGCCCCACCAGGGGCGCGCCCATCTTCGAGACGACGGCAACCATATCGTCGTCGTCGAGCGCCATCGGGTCCATCACCTGCACGCGACGACCTTCGGCATAGAGCCTGCGAAGATTGAGCGTCGAAATATAGGGATTGCCACCGCCTCCGGTCCCCAGAATCCAGGCTCCCGTTGCGAGCGGCTCGATATTGTCTTCGGAAAATTCCTGAAGCATGTTTCACCTTCGGCAATAGCTCTCCCGACCCCGAATGGGGCCGGGTCTACGTCTTGTGCAGGCGAAGATCAGTTCGCCTTGCAGTCCCAATGGAAGTTCGAGAAGTTCAGATCCCAGCTCTGCATCGGGATGAACTCGTAGCCTTGAAGGCACTTGTTCGCCGCATAGCGCCGGTTCGGCGACACCGCCCATACGTCGGGCTGCAGTTCGGCGAGCTTTGTTTGCAGCTCCTTGTAGGTTGCATTCTGCTCCTTGATGTCGGTGGTTGCCCTTACCTTGTCGATCAGCGCGTCGACCTCAGGATCCTGCAGCCATTCCATCGACATCCAGGTGCCGGAAGCCTTGGAGTGATACTGATTGTAGAAGATCGCGTCAGGCGACGGATAGTTGGGCGAGATATTGACCTGTGTCGATGCGGGAGTGGTTTCCGGCTTCGACGAAAGCTCGACGATGCGGTTCCAGGGCTCGGGCTTGATATCGAGCGTGATACCGATCTGTTCGAGATTGGCCTGCATCAGCAGCGCAACTTCGGATTCGAAGGCGAGCGAGGCGACATAGCTGTTGACCAGCGTGATTTTCTGGCCCGCATATTTCGACTTGGCGAGCTCTTCCTTCGCCTTTTCGAGGTCGAAGACGCCGGGCTGGATATCGTCGTTGTGAGCATCCTTGAAGACGGTCGAAAGCGGGCCGGTCATGTCGAAGCCCGGATAGATCGCTTCCTGGATGGTCTTGTAGTCGGTCGCATAGGCGATCGCGCGCCGGACATGCACGTCGTCGGTCGGATAGACCTTGCTGTTCAGCTTGATGACGAAACCGCCGGCCGTCGTCGACTGCAGCAGCTTGTAGCCCGGCATCTTGCCGATCGTTTCATAGGTATCGTTGCCGAGGCCATGCGAGGAAAGGCCGAGCTCGCCCTTTTCGGCAAGCGCCTTGACGGTAGCATCGTCACTTGTCTGGACGAAACGCACTTCATCGATCGGCGTTCCCTTGGTCCAGCCGAGGAAGTAATCGGGATTGCGCGCGATCACCATATCGGCGGAACGATTGTAGCTGACGAGCTTATAGGGGCCGGAACCGGCGGAGTGCTCGCCAACATAGGCTTCGCCCCATTTGTCGTCCGGTTTGGTGTTGGCCTCGATCAGCTTCTCGTTCAGCGCCATCATCAGCGGCGTGACAGCCATGAACGGCGAGAACTGGCGATCGAGCTTGACGACGACGGTCTTGTCATCAGGCGCGGTAACGTTGTCGGGCTGCACGAGGCCGACGACGAGGTTCGAGGGACCCTTGTTGATGCCGATCAGGCGCCGGATCGACCAGACGAAGTCGGATGCCTTGACCGGCGTGCCGTCCTGGAACTTGGCGTCGTCGCGAAGATGGAACGTATAGGTCAGGCCGTCCTGCGAAATGCCCCAGGATTTTGCCAGATGGGGCACGATCTCGCCCGAAGGGCTGACGGTCGTCAGCGCGTCATACATGTTCACGATGGCCATGTAGCCCGTGTAGTCGGTGACCTTGGCCGGATCGAGCGAGCTGAAGATCTGCATCGTGTTGACGGCGATCGACACCTTGTCGGTCGCCGACGCTGCGACCGAGGTCAGCGGCAAGGCCATGGCACTGGCAAGCAGCAGCGCCGTCAGACGCAGATTTCTGAAACCCATCTTCATTCTAGTTCTCCTCTTTGATGCGGGAACTGCCCCGCTTATGGTTAGGCTGCCTTTCGGCCTGGGGCCGGCAGCGGCGAATAGATGATGTCCGGATAGCCGAAGGCGGCCGGACCGACGACGTCGAGCGCACGCGCGCTGCGCAGCAGCTCGTGACAGGGAATGGCGACGACGGCGACGCGCTGGCCGTAGCGCAGCATTTCGGTGGTGATCGGATAGCCGGTATCGACATCGAGCAGCACGATCAGATCCGGCACGCAGACCTCGATCACGCCATCGCGGCGGAAGACCAGGAATTCGTTCTGGATCGCCACGTTTGCCGTCTGGCCGTTGCAATCGTCAAAGCCGGCAAGTTCCATATCGCCGATGACGAAGCCGCCGCGCAGATGGCGCTTCAGGTCGGTGATCTTGCCGTTGAACACCCGCCTTCCGCCTTCCAGCGCACAAACGGCGGCGATCGGATCTTCCTGCGCCTTGCGCGCGCGGATCACCGCTTCTCCAAGCGCGATCGCCTTGGTGAAGCTCTTCGGGATGCCGTACTGATGGACATAATGGGCCTGCATCGGCGCGGTCGCCAGCATGGCCCCGCCGCCCTGAGCGACCACGCAGGCACGCGCCATGCGTTCGTGCCAAACTTCCGATACGGCATGGCTGAAGATCACGGCATTGCCATGCAGGTCGCACATGACCGAGGGCGTGGAGCTGTGGCCATAGATCGAGAAGGTCGTCATCTGCATTTCGGGGAAGGCCCGGCCCATGCCGTCGCAATCGAGGATAGGCAGGCCACCGAGAGCGGCGGTAACGAGGGGGTTCATCGCATTCGCGCCGCCGATCTCTTCGCAAACAATGGCATCGATCGGCGTGCGGATGAGCTCTTCCATGGCGCGCAGGCAGCGCAAGCCCTCGCGCCCCTCGCGGATGCGTTCGACGCCGACAACCGGCGCACCGATGCCGCCGATCGACATACAAAGTGCATCGGGTTCGATGGCGTCGGTCGCGAGCACCTTCATCTCGTAGCCGGCCTTCATGGCTTCGAGAACGAGAAGCTTGCCCTGGTAGGGGTTGCCACCGCCGCCAGTACCAAGAATGCCCGCACCGATTTCCAGGGCATCGAGATCCTCCGGCGTCAGCCGGCGCAGAGCGGCATCATCGTATTTCTGCTTGCGCGCCTCAGGCATGATGCCCTCCCATTTCACCGACGACTTTGACGTGAATGCGCGTGGCGTTGCCGGGCAGATAGGCAAGCGGCGTGTCCTCGCGCTCGATAACTTCAAGGGTTTCTGCAAGCGCGCCGGCGGCGATTGCCTTTTCGCGCGCCTCGGCTTCGGCTTCGGCAAGCGCGCTCTCGCGCGTGCGGCCGTCGACGAGCGAGAAGACGCGATCCGTCTCGCCGCTGATCTGGGCAATGGCAGCGCCGACAGCATTGGCTACGGCAAAATTCTCAGGCAAGATCACCTCGAGATCGCCGATGCGATCGGGCATCAGGATCGAACCGCCGCCGACTGCGATGACCGGCACCGGCGTCGAGGAAATGCGGCTGCGCTCGACGCAGGCCTCCAACATGGAGTTGATTTTTGCAACCGCCGCATCGACCAGACCCTTGTCGAGATTGGCAACCAACGCGGCATCGCCAACTTCAGCCTTACCGGCGGCTACAGCGACGTCGGTGGCGGTCAGCGTCGACCCGCCGAAGCAGAGTGCTTCCTTGCGCACGCGATAACCGACGGACTTCGGTCCGACGATGATTCCCGCTTCATTCCTGACAACGAGCGACCCGCCGCCGAGCCCGATCGAAAAGACGTCGGGCATCCGGAAATTCGTGCGAACCCCGCCGATATCGACAGTCGTCGAGGCCTGTCGCGGAAAGCCGTGCGAGAGAGCGCCGACATCCGAGGTCGTGCCGCCGACATCGACGACGACAGCGTCCTTCAGACCGGTCAGGAACGCGGCACCGCGCATGGAATTGGTCGGGCCGGAGGCAAAGGTCAGCACCGGAAAGGCACGCACGACGTCGGCCGCCATCAGCGTTCCGTCGTTCTGCGTGATGTAGAACGGGCACGGGATGCCGGCGGCCGCAAGCGCCTTGCCGAAAGCCGCAACCGTACGATCGGCAAGCGACAGCAGGCTCGCATTCATGATCGCAGCACTTTCGCGCGCCAGGAGACCGTGACGGCCGATATCCTTCGACATGACGACGGGCAGGCCGGGGCAATGCTGCTGCAGGATTTCCTTGGCCCGCACTTCCATCGCATCGTTGATGCCGCTGAAGACGCAGGTCACGGCGGCAGCCTTCAGCCCTTTCGCGCGGATTTCGCCGGCGATGCGCACGATGGCATCCTCATCGAGCGGCGAAAGCTCGCGCCCGTCGAATTCGTAGCCGCCCTTGACCTGGTAGCCGTGATTGCCGACGATCTCACGCAGATCGTCCGGCCAGTCGACCATGGGCGGCAGACCGGCACCGGACGGCAGGCTCAGGCGGATGGCTGCAACCTCGTCCATGTGTCGGCGCTCGATCACCGCATTGGTAAAATGCGTGGTACCGATCATGACGGCAGCAATGCGGGTACGATCGATGCCGGAGGCCTCGATGACCTTCTCCAGCGCCTCGATCACGCCCGAAGTCACGTCCTCGGTGGTCGAGGCCTTGACCCCGGCCAGAACGGTCTTTTCCTCCAGGACGACAGCATCCGTATTGGTGCCGCCGACGTCAATTCCAACGCGATACACGTCAGGCTCCTCTTCGATCAGTCTGTGGTTTTGACGAGAAAGCGCTTGCGCTCTTCCTCGGTTACCGCGGGCTTCTGGCGCTCTTCCTCGTCGGTGACGACGGGGATCGCAGCGATCAGCGCACGTGTATAGGGGTGATTGGGTGCGGCGAAGACCTCTGGCGTCGGCCCTTCCTCGACGATCTCGCCGCGCAGCATGATGGCAATACGCGAGCAGAAATTGCGCATCAGCGACAGGTCATGCGAGATCATCAGATAGGTGAGGCCGAGCTCCTCGCGCAGCTGCAAAAGCAGTTCGATGACGGTCTTCTGAACGGACACATCAAGCGCTGCGGTCGGCTCGTCGAGGATCAGGATCTTCGGCTCAGCCGCCAGCGCGCGGGCGATCGCCACGCGCTGCTTCTGGCCGCCGGAAAGCTCATGAGGGTACTTTGCCAAATAGGATTGCGGCAGGCGCACGAGCTCCATGAGCTGTTTCATCCGCGCCTCGCAGGTCGGCCCATCCATGCCAATCGATTTCAGCGGCAGCGACAGCGTCTGCTGGACGTTGCGCTTCGGATTGAGCGACGTGCCGGGGTTCTGATAGACGATCTGCGTCAGCCGCTTGCCGCGCCCCGGTGCCCGCGCATCGATGGTGACGCTGCCGGACGTCGGTCGCGACAGATCCATGATGATGCGCGCGACCGAGGTCTTGCCGGAACCGGATTCGCCGGCCAATCCGAAGATTTCGCCCTGGCGCAATGTCAGGTTCACGTCACGAACGGCATGGAAACCCGGCTTCCTGCCATAAATCTTGTTCAGCCCTTCGACTTTCACAATCGGTGCGCGCTCGCTTTGCGGCAGGTCGGTGACGCGTTCGCCGTAAAGCGGCGGCACGGCCTCCAGGAGCGCCTTCGTATAGGGCTGGTGCGGCTTGGTCAGAATCTCACCGCAAGGGCCGGCCTCGACGATATCGCCGTGATGCATGACCACCACCCGGTCCGCGACCTTGCGTACAACGCCGAGATTGTGGGTGATCATCAGGAGAGCCATGTTCTCCTCGACCACCAGCTGATTGATCAGGTTCAGGATCTCGTCCTGCGTCGTCACGTCGAGCGCGGTACCGGGTTCGTCCGCGATCAAGAGCTTCGGCTGGTGCAGCAGTGCAAGCCCGATCAGGACGCGCTGGCGCATGCCGCCCGAAAGCTCGGACGGATAGGCATTCATAACCCGCTCGGCATCGGCAAGCTGCACGCGGCGCAAGACGGCGGCGATCCGCGTCCGACGCTCGGCCTTCGACGAACGGACACCATCACGCTTGTCGGCAAAACGCATGACGTCGTCGAGATGTGTGCCGATCTTGAAGACCGGATTGAAGGAGGAAAGCGGGTCCTGCATGATCAGCGAAAAAGCGGTGCCTTTCAGCGCCTCGCGCTCCCTCCGCTGCATCTTCAGGACATCGCGACCCGACACCGAAATTGTGCCTGAGCTGATGGAGGCATTCTTCGGCAGGGTGCCGATGATCGCTTTCGCCGTGACGGATTTGCCCGATCCGGTCTCCCCGATCAGCGCGACGCGCTCACCGGCGGCAACGGTGAAGGCGATATCACGCAGCACTTGCCGGGTTCGGCCGTAGGTGGTGAAGGAGACATTCAAAGCCTCGATCTTGAGAAGTGGCTCGGTCATGGCTTAGCTCTCCACATCGAACATGTCGCGCAAGCCATCGCCCAGGAGATTGAAGCCGAGCGTTGCGTAAAAGACTGCAGCACCGGGGCAAACGACTTCCCACCAATAACCGGGCATGAACTGGCGGCCATCGGCAACCATGGAGCCGAGGTCAGGGATGGGCGGCTTCACCCCGAAGCCGAGGAAGCTGAGAGTGGCGCCGAACAGGATGACGAAGGCTGCATCCAGCGTCGTCTTGACGGAGATGACCGCCACGCAATTCGGCAGGATTTCGCGAAAGAGGATGTGCATCGGCCCGGCGCCGGCAAGTCGCGCCGCCTCGATATAGTCTTCGGAGGCAATCGACTTCGAGACGGAATAGATCAGCCGCGCATGCCAGGTCCACCACAACAAGGTAATCGCGATCATCGCGTTCATCAGGTTCGGCTCGAGCAAGTTCGACACTGCAAGCGCCATGACGAGCGGCGGCATCGCCAGCATGACATTCGTCAGACCCGTGATGAGCTTCTCGACCCAGCCGCCAAAATAACCTGCGACCAGGCCGAGCACCGTGCCGATCGGCACGGAAATGCCGAGGACGCCGATGACCAGCAGCAGTGAAACACGCAGACCGAAGACCGTGCGGGAGAAAATATCGCGACCGACCTTGTCCGTGCCGAACCAATGAGTGACATCGGGCGCTACATGCCGTGCGCGGAAATCGACGACGGCACCGACATGCTTCGGATAAGGCGTGAGCCAGGGTGCAAAGACTGCAAGCACGACGACCGATGTCAGAATCAGCGTACCGATCACCGCAGCCGGATTACGGCTGAAGCGATACCACATCATGTAACCCGTGCTCAGTCCGCGGTCGGAGGCATCAAGCATCTTCATATCGGCCATCAGCGTGCCTCCTTGCGGCGCAGGCGCGGGTCGATGATCGAGATCAGGACGTCAACGACCAGGTTCGCAACGATGAAAAACAGGCCGGCGACCAGCACGACGGCCGTCACGGCATTGAGATCCTTTTGCAAGATGGCGTTGAGCCCGTAGGACGCAAAGCCGCCCCAAGCGAACACCATCTCGATGACGAAGGCATTGCCGATCAGCGATGCAAATTCGAGGCCCATGATCGTCAATGGCGCGATCGAAGACAGCTTGAGGAGATAACGGAAGATGATGACCCGCTCCGGTACGCCGAAGCTCTGCAAGGTCAAGACATGGTCCTTGCGCTGGTTCTCCAGCATGGAGGAACGGGTGATGCGGGTAATCTGGCCGATACCGGCCATGGCAAGCGCAAAGGCAGGCAGCACGAGATGCTGGAGCGCATCGACAAACACATCCAGACGTCCCGCTAGCAGCCCATCGATCAACAGGAATCCGGTCGGCCCAGGCTGAAAACTTAAGGAATGATCGAGACGGCCGATGATCGGCCAGTTCGGCAGACAGCGCGCGGCCAGCAATTGCAGGCTGATCGCAAACAGGAAGCTCGGAATGGTCACCCCGGTCAAGGACAGGATTCGGCCGATATGGTCCAGCGCACGATCGCGGAAATGCGCGGTGATGACCCCGAGCGGAATGGCCACCACGAACATGAAGATGACGGAGACGAGCACCAGTTCGACGGTCGCCGGCACCGTCTGCTCCAAATCGGTCGTGACCGGACGCTGCGAGACCAGCGACATGCCGAGATCACCCCGCAGCGCCTTGCCGACATAGTCGACATATTGCACCAGAAGCGGCTTATCCAGGCCCATCTGAACACGGAGCGCATCGACCTGTTCCTGCGTTGCCGCAGGGCCGAGCGCCATGCGCGCGGGATCTCCGGGCACAACGCGCGCCAGCGCAAAAATCATGATGGAGAGCGCGATCATGACCAGCACGAAAGTGCTGAGCCGCGTCAGAATCGCGACCAACGGATGTTGCTGCATCGACGGGAGGTTCCTTGTTCGCCAGCTAACCTGGCAACAACAATCCGCATCTTCCGGCGATGAACAACGGGACAAAGGTATAGTTTTTTAGCTTTATGGTATAGGTTATTTTTCGCTATATGCTTACAAACCCTGCATGAACAGATTGATCCCCCGGCCCAATCTTTGCCGCCGCATCGCCGCAGAGCGAGCGGGCGTGATCTTCCTGCGCGCCCCTACGGGCGCCGGAAAGACCACTGTTCTGTCCATGGTAGCAAAGGCGATGGGCCGGAAGGTCTGCAGCCTGCAGCAGCCGCGAATGAGCGATGTTGAGGATGGTTGGCTCTTCTGGGACGTGCCAGTGTCAGTGCGGTCGGCTCGCGTTTCTGCCCAACTCGTCGAGACCATCGGCGTGCTGGTGGTCGCCTGCCGCCCCGATCAGCGCATCAGCGGACTGGCGCGGCTTATCCTGCATCGCGGTGCAGTCACGCTCGACGGTGGGGATCTCACATTTTCGAAAGAGGAATTGCGTGATCTTCATACCGAAGAAGCCGAGCGGCTCCTCAGGGATTACGCCGGTTGGCCGGCATTTCTGCCGCTGACGCACCTGCAGGACACACGCCTGAGCATCGACTACCTGCGCGAAAATTTCCTCGCTCACCTTTCACCGGGACAGACGGCTTCGCTATCGATCTGGCTCGAAGCGCCCGCCTCGCTCCCGTCCGATGAATGGGCTGGCCTATTGCCGCCTCTGCTTGTCGAGGCTCCAGATGAACACCCAGAGCTGTTGAAACTTCTGACCATCGCCGTCGGCGAACGGCTGGCGACCTTCGAGACAGCAGTCGCGGTGATTGAGGTCGCTTCCGCCCTCGAACGGGCGGGACGAGCGCTTGCTGCCATGGCCCTGCTCCTGGAGCATGGACATGAGGCCCACGCAGCACAAATTCTGGAGCGTGCCCGCGGCCTGGAACTGATCTACCGCAACAGCCTCCAGACCTTTCGCGACATCATCATGCGGTTTTCCCACGAGATGATCGCAACCAACGAGGTCGTGCTCTTTGCCATGGCCCGCACGCTCCTGAAGCTCGGAGAACTGCAGCGCGTGCGCCATCTGGTCGGCAAGCATCTGGGTTCGGACTATCTCGATCCGCTCAAGGTCTTGCTGCGCGGGTCGCGCTTTTCCTTTGCGGCACGAACCTTCCGGCTCAATCTCATGATCTCCGAAGACCTGATGCCGACCGACGCCATGATCACCCGGCTCGGCGAGTTCATGGCGGATTATCCGATGGGGGATTACGGCAAATGGGCTGCCTATTACAACGCGCTGCTGGAATTCGAAATTCGCCGCCGGAATTTTCGCGAGGCGGAGGCGGCTGCCGCCCGCGCCTTGATCTACCTCGGCCATATGGGCGGCCAGCCGCTGCTGGAATTCTTCATCCATCTGCATCAGACGGTGTTGCGCCTTATGAGCGGCGATGCCCTTTTTGCACGTCGGGCTGCCCAGGAGGCACGGCAGAAACTCGAACAGGTGCCGCACGCGGCAGAGGCGGAATTCCGGATGCTGCGGCTCGCCGAAGCCTCCATCGCCTATGAGGCAGGTCACCCTCGCGATCTCCTGCAGTTCGTTCAGAATGAGTTCGATAGTTTCGCCGCCGCGGAAATCTGGCCCAGCTTGATGCAGTTCGCGCTTCACTATGCGTCACAGGTCCTGGCCGATCATTTTCCGATGGTGATCCGGCCCGGTTTTCTCGACGGGCTCTGGATCCATCTGTCAGAGGGCCTGCAATTCCACGCGATGATGGAGATCCGCACCGCGATTGCGTATCAGAATGCCAATCGCTGGAGCGATGCAGCACTAACGCTTTCCGCCGTCCGCATGCGCATCGGCCGCAACTGGGTCGAAAGCGCCAACGAAGAACTGACCCGCCTGACGAGACGGGACGAGATTTCCTACGCTATGGCATGGCTGCGCGACAGCGTGCGTCTGTCGACGCCGCGCCCCTATCTCTCGCGCCAGATCGATGCGCTGATCGCCAACCCGAAAGTCACCAACCGAGAGAAAGTTGCCCTGCAGCTCTGGCAAAGCTATGCCGCCTATCAACGCCGTGACAATGCCGCGACGCGCGCGCATCTGCTGTCTGCGCTTGAAAGCGCGACACGCCTCGGCTGCAACGGCGTCCTCTCCGAGGAGCGGATCTTCCTTTCGCCGTTGCTCAAGAACCAGCGTATCCGCAGCTTCATAGAGACCTCGTCCGATGTCCGCACCGCGCTTTCGCTTTTTACCGCTTCGATGAATTCGCCGCAGGCGAAAGCCCTGCAAGGCGGTCTCTCGCAGCGCGAGGTGCAGATGATCCAGCTGATCGCAAGCGGCATGTCGAACAAGCGCATTGCCCATACTCTCAATGTTTCCGAGGTGACGGTGAAATTTCACCTCGGAAATCTGTTTCGCAAGCTGGGCTGTCATCGCCGCGCCGAAGCGATCCGGGCAGCAACTGCGCTCGGCTGGCTGTGATCGCAGCAACTGCTGGATCAGACCAGACTGGCCTTGTCGGCATCCTCCCGCAAGGCGCGGCTGGCACCCGTATCTTCCGCGCCCAGCACAGCATAGCCGATACTGGCAAAATGGGAGTTGACGAGCTTGAGATCGCGTAACGTCGCCAGAAACAGGCTGCTTGAACCGAGCAGCGCCGGATTGGCACCACCCAGACGGGCGAGATGGTCTCTTGCCGCACCCCGCTCGGCTTCGTTGAGATGCCGCTTGGCATCCACCAGTTCCTGGGCCGAACGAGGATCTTCCGTCGTCAATGTCGATAGCGCCAGCCGCAGGTCCGCGGCGACCTCGGCCTGGATCGTCTGCAGGGCTGCATGGTCGGCCGCATTGATCGTCCCTTCGGCGCGCCGCGTGATCTGCTCTAGGCAGCGCTCGAGAATATCACCGGAGTGCCCGAGATTGACGGCGAATTCGATGACGTCGGACAGGCGGCTGGCGTCGCGATCCGTCAATTCCGACGGCTCCAGCCGGGCAAGATAGGCCTTGACCGCCTCATGCAGCACATCGAGTTCCCTGCCCAGCCGCATGGCCTGCGACGTCGCCTGCTTGTCGGGACGAGCGAGATCGGCCGGAACCAGACGGAGAAGCGCCTCCACTAGATCGCCCATGCGCAGGATCTCGCGCGCGGCGCTGGCAAGGGCGAGATAGGGCGTTTCCAGTACCGACTTGTCGAGAAAGAGTGGGCGTGCCGCATCCCCCACCGGTTTGATCTTTTCAGGAAACAGCTTGACCAACAGCGCCTGCGTCGGGCCGAGCAGTCCAACACCAGCGACTGCAAGCATGACATTGAAGACCAGATGGAAATTGGTCAGCATGGATGCGGGGTCGGCCATATGCTTCTGCAGGATATCCGCGAGCGGCTGCAGAAAGGGGAGCACGACGATGCAGCCGATCGCGCGGAACACGAGATTACCCATCGGCACGCGACGGTTGGCGGGATTGGCCGCGTTCGTTTCGAAAACCGGCGGGAGTGCTCCACCTAGATTGGCGCCGAGAACCAATGCGAGGCCGGCGGTCGGCGTCACGACATTGCCGGCGGCAAGCCCCACCAGCAACAGCATCACGGCGACGCTGGAATGCGCCGCAAAGGTGAGCGCCGCAGCCAGCAATATGTCGAGCACGGGATCGCCGGTTATCGCGTCAAGGATGCTCCGCAGCGCAGGAGCGGTGCTGACCGGCTGGATCGTCTGCACGAGTTCATGCAGGGCGAGCAGCATCAAGCCAAGCCCAATGCCGACGCGCCCTAGGTGGCGCACGCGCCCCTTCGGCCCTCGCTTGAACGCGACATAGCCAATCAGCAGCAGCAGAGGAGAGATGAAGGAGACGTCGAAGGAGAGCGCCTTGACGATCAGTGCGGTACCAACATTGGCGCCCAGCATGACCGCGAGAGCCGGCACGAGCGCGACCGCGCCACGGGCGGCAAACGAGGTGACCATCATGACGGTTGCGGTGCTGCTCTGGAGCAGCATCGTCACGCCGGCGCCAGCGGCAACGGCCACCAGGCGATTGCGCAGCGCACGGCCAAGAACGCGTCTCAGGTCGGAGCCAAAGGCCTTTTCAATGCCGCCTTGCACCATGCGCATTCCCCAGAGGAAAAGTGCGACATGCCCCATAAGTTCCAGGATGACGAGACTACCGGTCATGACACATTATCCGGTTGAAAATGAAAGCAATGCTGATTGAATGCAGACGGCTCATGCCGCCGGGGATCGTCATTTTCGACGCGAGCCATTTCCATTATGGCCGGGCTCCGCCCACGCAGTTGGCAATCGACCACACGCAAAAGTATCATGCCAATTGTGACAGCGAGATAACCGCGTTACGGCGCGCGGCGCGTCGTTCATCGCAGCCAATTCGAAGATAGTGACCATGATAACGACCTCCTGGTTCGATGGTTGTTCGAAGCCGGGAGGCCACGCCGCGGATCAACGCCTTTGGCGTTGGCCTTTGCGGTCACATGGTCTGCCCGGGCGTTGGGTCAGCACGACGAACGCATCCGACGAGCGTCGACTGTCGGCTTCCGTGTGCTGGCGACTAGATCGCGGATTCATGTGATCCTCTGTGATACTGCGCGCCCGACCGGAATCAGGCTTTCCGAAATGCAAGAATTCAGGATGAGTTGCTCTATACGCCACTGCGTAACGGGATCAATCGATACCATGGTATAATCGGCTGGGCTCGGAATGAGCCCGTACCCGTGCAACCACTGCTCTATGGCATTGACTGCTCAGCCTCTGGCTGGCTCGAGGCCTGCTTTGGCGGGACGTTGCCGTTCTGCTCGGCACGATCCCGATGCAGCGCCGCGCGCGCGAGCAGCATGAAGGTGACCGGCGTGGTGACCGTTACGAAGATGCCAATCAACAGTTCATGAATGACGAGTGTCTGTGTCGAGATCGAAAAGAAGATCATCGATGCGATCATGATCGCACCGATGCCGCCGCTCGTTCCCAATGTCGGCGCGTGGATGCGCTCGTAGAACGTTCCAAGCCTCAGGAAGCCGATCGCACCGACGAGCGTCAGGAAGGCGCCGACCACGAGAAGTCCGCCAACGGGGATCGCAGCCCACAGCGGTATGTTTTCAAACGGCGAGCTCATTCGATCACCTCCCCGCGCATCAGGAACTTCGCCAAAGCAACGGTTGCGACGAAGCCCAGCATGCCGATGACGAGCGCTGCCTCGAAATAGACGACACGACCGGTGCCGATGCCAAAGGTCAATAAGAGCAGCATGGCATTCACATAGAGCGTATCTAGCGCGATGATGCGATCCTGCGCACGCGGGCCGCGGAACATGCGAATGGAGGCGATCGCCATCGCCGCCACGATCATCAGCTGCGCAGCCGCGACAGATATCTGGAGGATCATGGCACTCATGCGAATATCTCCATCAGCAGGCTTTCATAGCGATCGGTGACCGTCCTGCGCCATTGCGCTTCATTTTCGAGATCAAGGACATGCAGCAGCACGGTATTGTCGTTGGAATCATATTCCAGCCACGCAGAGCCCGGCGTACTGGTCAGGATAACCGCAAGCAGCGCCAGCGGAATCTGATCCCGCACCTTCAGCTCAAGGACCACGAATCCCGGCGTCGTCTTGCGCGTGCGTCCCCTCAGGATGATCCAGGCCACCTGAGCATTCGATTTCAAGACGTCGAAAACGACGCGAAAGAAGAGCTTGGGTAGCAAATACCATTTTCGTAGCCGCGGCTTCTCGGGGCGCAGCGAGGCCATGCCCCAGGAAGCGAAAACCGCGACGATGATGCCAAGGATGAGCTGGCCGAGCGTGAAGCCGTTCAGCAACAGCCACATCAGGATAAGACTCAGCGCCAGGAGCGGATAAGGCAACATCACAGACCTCCCGCTTTTGCTGACGCAACCACGGCATTACGGACAGCATCGACATAGACATTGGGGTCGCTGAGCGTACGGATGGTCGCATCCATGTACTGCATGACGGGGCCGGCCCAGATGGTCAATGCCAGCGTCAATGCGAGCAGGCCCATGACCGGGAATATCTCGATGACAAGCACGCGGGGAACGGTGCCCTCCAGCGAGCTCCAGAACGTGCGTATGCCGGCACGCGTCATGGCGATCAGGGCGGCGATGCCGGAGAGAATGACAAGCAGGATCAACGTCCAGACGGCGGCGCTCGGCGGTATGCCGATCGCGCCGGTTCCCATCATGGCCGAGAGCATGGCGAACTTGGCAACGAAGCCGGAAAGAGGCGGCAGGCCGGCAAGCAGGATGCCGCAAGCGGCAAAGCAGATGCCGAGCATGGCCATAGTGCCGGGCATGGTGACGCCATCGCCTTCTGCCGGCTCCTTCTCCTCGGCATCGCCATATGCCTCCATCGTGACGGCGAGAACGCTGGCGCCGGCATCCTGCCCACGCTCGACGAGCTCGATCAGCATGAAGAAGGCGCTAATCGTCAGCGTCGAACTAACAAGATACATCAACGCGCCGGACGAGATGGAGCCGTCATTGATACCGATCACCATCAGCAACGTACCGGATGAGACCAGCACCGAAAAACCTGCAAGCCGGCCAAGCGCCTGTGATGCCAGCACACCGACCGTTCCGAAGATCAGCGTTGCCATGCCGCCGTAGAGAAGCACGGTCGCACCGAAGCCCGCCGAAGGGCCGGTATTGAACAGAAGCATTGTCAGCCGCAGGATAACATAGATGCCGAGCTTGCTGAGAATGGCGAATATGCCCGCGACCGGCGCCGAAGCCGCACTATAGGCCGTCGGCAGCCAGAAGCAGAGCGGCCACATCCCAGCCTTGATGAGAAAGGCAATGCCGAGCACGCCCGCACCCGCCTGCATCAACATGCGACGATCGGCCGACATTTCCGGGATGCGCACGGCAAGATCCGCCATGTTCAGCGTTCCCGCCGTGCCATAGATCAGGCTGACACCGATGAGGAAGAGCAATGCCGCTGCCAGATTGACGGCAATGTAATGCATGCCCGCCTTGACGCGCAGCGGCCCCGAGCCATGCAACAGAAGGCCGTAGGATGCAGCCAGCATAACCTCGAAGAAGACGAAGAGGTTGAAGAGGTCACCCGTCAGGAAAGCGCCGTTGACGCCCATCAACAGCAGCTGGAACATGGTGTGGAAATGCGCACCGACCGCGTGCCAGCGGGCCAGAGAGAATATCAGCGCAGCAATGGCGACGATGGATGTCAGCAGCAGCATGAGTGCCGACAAGCCGTCGAGCACGAGCACGATGCCGAAGGGTGCGCTCCAGTTTCCAAGCAGATAGGCGCGTTCCAGCCCCGGTGATCCGCCCTCCGCACGGAAAAGCGCAAGTGCAATGCCGGCCAGCAACAGCGTCGCGGCAAGGCTGATGAGCGCCTTCAACGTGCGCGAACGCTCGTCAATGAACACGAGCAGCGCACCCGCAATCAGCGGAACGAGGATCGGCGCGATGATGAGATGGTGCGACCAGCCCGTCATTTCCGATCACTCCTTCCATCGACATGGTCGGTGCCGGTCAGGCCGCGCGAGGCAAGCAGCACGACGAGGAACAGGGCCGTCGTTGCAAAGCCGATGACGATCGCCGTCAGCACCAGCGCTTGCGGTACGGGGTCCGCCAGAGCGCGCGTCGCAGTGCCTTCGCCAAGCAGCGGCGGCACATTCGTCTTCACACCGCCGACGCCAAAGATGAAGAGGTTGACGGAATAGGAGAGCAGCGACAGTCCGATGATGACCTGATAGGTGCGCGGACGCAGGATCAGCCAGACGCCGCAAGCCGTCATCACGCCAATCGCTATGGACAAGATGAGTTCCATCAATCCCCCTTTGCCTTGTCGACATCAAGCGCGCGCAGGCGATTGATGCGGATCGACTGGTGCGCGAGCGCCACGAGGATCAGTACCGTGGATCCCACGACGAGCAGGAAAACACCGAGGTCGAAGAGCAACGCGCTTGCCGCCGGCACCTTGCCGATCAACGGCAGGTCCAGATACTGGAAATGCGAGGTGAGGAATGGATAGCCGAAGAACCAGGCACCGATACCCGTCGCCGTCGCGATCAAGAGCCCGGCGCCCATCCACCGCAGCGGCAGGATGCGGATGCGATCCTCCGCCCAACGCGTACCACCGGCCAGATATTGCAGCAGGAAGGCGATCGAGAGCGTCAAGCCAGCCGAGAAGCCGCCACCCGGCGCATCATGCCCCCGCATGAAGATATAGACCGACAGGGCGATCACGAAGGGGAACATCCACTGCATGATGACGGATGGCACGAGCAGATAGTCGCGCACCGTGTCACCGGCCGAACGCTCTGGCCGTTCCTCGTCGAAACGGTTCTGTATCCGCTGCTGTTCCGGCATCTCCATGCTGTCCGGTGCAGGACGGAAACGACGCAGCAGCGCATAGACGGTCAAGGCGACGACACCGAGAACGGCGATTTCGCCCAAGGTGTCGAAGCCACGGAAATCGACCAGAATGACGTTGACGACATTGCGGCCGCCGCCCTTCGAATAGGCGTTTTCGAGGAAGTAATTCGCGATGGCGTCGGGCACCGGCATGGTCATGACGGCATAGGAGACGAACATCATGCCGACGCCGCAGATGACGGCCAGCGCCAGGTCGCGGAAGCGACGGAAACGGGCACGCAGGTCGACCGTATCGTCGATGCCTTCGGTTCGCTTCGGCAGCCAGCGCAAGCCCAGCAGGATGAGAACGGTCGTGACGATCTCGACGAGGAGCTGGGTAATCGCGAGATCCGGCGCGGACAACCAGATGAACGTCATGCAGACGATCAACCCGACCCCGCCCAGCATCACCAAAGCAGCAAGCCGGTGATATTTGGCAAAGAAGGCGGTGCCAATCGCAAGGCAAATACCAATTGCCCAGACCGCGGCGAAGACCGGGTCTGCACCCAGGAAGGAAAAATGCTTCGCTTCAAAACCGGATAGATAAAGCGGTAGCAAGCCGGCGGCAAACCCTGTCACGACGACCCAGCGAAGCTGCGGCTGCAGCTTGCGCGTGCCGATCCGCTTTTCGGCGGTTCTCGCCCAGTGCCAGGAGACCTCGACCAGCACTCGCTCGAAAATGCGCTGCCCCTTCAGACGACGGAAGATGGGCGGGCCGTCGTCGCATCGCGACAGGTAATCCTTGCAGGCGAAATAGAACACCGTTCCGCCGACCAATGCGATGATGCTCATGACGAGCGGCAGATTGAAGCCGTGCCAAAGCAAGAGGCTGTATTGCGGCGTATCGGCATTGAGAACGCTGACGACGGCGGCATGCAGGAAAGGCGCGACCGAAAGCGCCGGAACGATGCCGACGACCAGGCACACCACGACCAGAAGCTCGATCGGAAAACGCATCCAGCGCGGCGGCTCATGCGGCTTGGCGATAGGCAGATCGGTCGGGGCCGGCCCGAAAAAGACCGTCTGGATGAAGCGCAGCGAATAGGCGACGCTGAAGGCGCTTGCGAGCGTCGCCACATAGGGCAGCATGCGATCGAGAATGGAATCTGCATGGGTTTCGATCGCTTCCGCGAAGAACATTTCCTTCGACAGGAAGCCGTTGAGCAGCGGTACGCCGGCCATGGCGGCACTCGCGACGATCGCAAGCGATCCGGTGAACGGCATATAGCGGAACAGGCCGCTGAGGCGGCGCATGTCGCGCGTGCCGGTCTCGTGATCGATGATGCCGGCTGCCATGAACAGCGACGCCTTGAAGGTCGCGTGGTTCAGCATGTGGAAGATGGCAGCAACCGTCGCAAGCGGGCTGCCGAGGCTGAGCAACGTGGTAATGAGGCCGAGATGGCTGATCGTCGAATAGGCGAGCAACCCCTTCAGGTCCTGCTGGAACATCGCAAAATAGGCGCCGAGCAGCAGCGTGATGATGCCGGCGGCCCCGACGATGTAGAACCACTCGTTGGTGCCAGCGAGAACCGGCCAGAAGCGGGCAAGCAGAAACACGCCTGCCTTCACCAGTGTCGCGGAATGCAGATAGGCGGAAACGGGCGTCGGCGCCGCCATCGCATTCGGGAGCCAGAAATGGAAGGGAAACTGCGCGCTCTTCGTCAGCGCGCCGAGCAGGATGAGTATCAGCGCAGGCAGGTAGAGCGGATGATTGCGGATGATGTCGCCAGAGGCCAGGATCTTGTCGAGATCGTAGCTGCCAACGATATGGCCGAGCAAGATCAGCCCGATTAACAGGCAGAAGCCGCCGATCCCCGTGATCGTCAGCGCCATGCGGGCACCGTCACGCGCGGCAGCTGTGTTGTGCCAATAGCTGATCAGCAGGAAGGAGAAAATGCTGGTCAGCTCCCAGAATATCGAGAGCAGGATGACATTGCCCGACAGCACGATGCCGAGCATCGCACCCATGAACGCGAGCAGGAAGGAGAAGAAGCGCGGAACCGGGTCCTCCTCCGACATGTAGTAGCGGGCATAGACGATGACGAGAAAGCCGATCGCGGTGATGACGAGCGAAAACAGCCAGGCAAAACCATCCAGCCTGAGGCTGAAATCGAGCCCGAGCTGCGGCAGCCATTCTATGCTATAACGGACGACGCCACCGTCCTTGACGGCGGGATAGAAGCTTACGGACAGCAACAGCGCCAGAAATGTGACAGTCCCGGCAATCCAGGCCGGACCGCGCCGCGACTGCGTGCGCAACAGGCATACGGAAAGAAGACTTCCGATAAACGGCAGAGCCAAAAGTGCCAGAATGAAAACAGGCTCGCTCGTTATCCCAAAACGTTGTTCCTTCGCTTGGCCGGATCACGCCAGACTACCCGTCCGCAAAACCCCTAGAAATCCGGTATATTATGTCCTATATGATAGATATCGCCCAATATGGGCAGCTTCGAACCCTGCGTCAAGGTAAGATGGCGATGATTTTGACACCAGCGCTCTGCCGGGCAGCCCGCGGCTTCCTCGATTGGACGCAGATGGACCTTGCCGACCGCTCCGGCGTATCGCGCAGTACGATCCGCGACTATGAAGGCAACCGCCATAGCCTGCATCGGGCAACGGAGGCGCAGTTGCGTCTGGCGCTCGAGGCAGGAGGAATCGCCTTCTTCCGGATCGAAGGACATGAGATCGGCATTTGTACGAAGGCTATTGTCGCGGAAGCACCAGCGCCGACACATACAGAAAGCTGCGAGATCCTTTCCGGCACCGGCGAAAGAAACCGGACACCTCCTAAATCGGAGCAATAGCGCCGAATAGAACTGGGCGCGCTCGATGCAGCTTCCGACCATGAAGCCACTTTTGCGAACCGGAATGAAGCCTTTGGCCCGCGCCGGCGTCAGATCGCCGGCGGCCGATAGACGTCCGCTCGCGAGAAGGTGAACGGAAAAGCCCTCAATTCAGCCAGATTCCGACCGATTACCGCATCCGCGCCGTGCCCCAGACGACCGGAGAAACCGATGTCCGATACTACAGCGACCACAGCAGAAACGCCCGCCTCCCGCTATCGATCGTCGCAACGGCTCCTGCATTGGCTCATGGCCATCGTCATCATTTCAGCGCTCGTCATCGGCCTTTATTGTTCCTACCTCACACCGGGCATACCGCTGCGTCGCGCGCTCCTCGATGTACACAAGTCCCTGGGCATGACGGCGTTCTTCCTTATCGCCATACGTCTGCCGCTCAGGCTTTCGCTGGGTGAACCTGCATATCAACGGCCGCTTGACGTCTTCAATCACCTTGCCGCCCGTGGCGCACATATCCTGCTCTATGTCTTGATGATCCTGATGCCCCTTGCAGGCTACACCACGTCCGCCGCCGGGGGCCACGACCTGCCATGGTTCGGTCTCTTCCAATGGCCCAATCTGCTGCCGCTCGATAAGGGCCTAGAGAGAACGGCTGCCGAAATTCACGAATATGGCGCCTACTGCCTATATGCCGTCGTCAGCCTGCATATCCTGGCAGCCCTCTGGCACCATTTCGTCCGCAAGGATGAGGTCCTGAAGAGAATGATGTTCTGATTCAATTCCTTGTGAGTCAAACAACGCGCCACCTTTGCAGAAGACGGCTCAGGTCTTTGCCGTTTCCAGATTGCCGCATGTCTCGAACAACAGCATGCGCACCCAACGATGGCCCGGATCGCGATGGGTGCGCTCGTGCCAGACGGCGAGTTTGGTGAAGCCCGGTATTTCGACGGGAGGCTCACGCAGAACAAGACCTTTTGCGCTTTGCGCCAGCCGTCTGGGAACGGCGGCCAGCAGATCGGTCGTGCGTAAAATCTCGGCAAGAACAAGAAAGCTCGTAACCGTCAGCGCAACATGCCGCCGACGGCCGATCTTGGCGAGGGCATCATCCGTCACGCCCCAAAAGCGCTCGCCGGAATAGGAGACCAGCACGTGATCAAGGGCACAGAAGCGGTCAATGGAAAGCTGCTGCTTCCGCGCATCGGGATGGTTGCTCCGAAGTGCGCAAACATAGGTCTCATCGAACAACCGCCGCGCATGAAGCTCCGGCAGTGCGGTCTCTGGGGTCATCAATGCGAGATCGAGATCACCGCTTTCGAACTGCATCTGCACACGATCGTCCTCGACCGGACGAATGGCAATGCGAATGCCGGGCGCTAACGGTCTCATCTTCGCCAGGAACGGCACGACGACGGCTTGAAGGGCATAATCGGTCGCGGCAATCGAGAGCGTGAACTTGGCAGTGGTCGGGTCGAACGCCGCAGGCTGCAGAAGCGCCCCGACATCGGCAAGGATCTGCTTGAGCGGTCCTGCGAGCTCCGTTGCACGCAGTGTGGGCACAATCCCGCGCCGAGTACGGACGAACAGCGGGTCGTTGAAGCTCTCGCGCAGGCGCGTCAGCATCCCACTCACCGCAGGCTGCGTGAAGCCGAGGCGCTCGGCCGCACGCGTGACGCTGCGTTCATCGAGCAGCGCATCGAGCGTGCGCAGGAGATTGAGGTCGAGAGCTCTGATATCTTTCATCGTTATAGGTGTGATCACGTATCGCTATTTGCGTTATGTCTGCAGATTTCCCATCATCATGCAAGTTGAAAACTGCAATTTCCCGGCATGTGCCGGCCCATAATCAGGAGAGCACCATGAACGAAATCATCTGGCCGAAGGGCTATATTCCAGGCTTTACGGAGAACTTCGTATCGAATGAAGTCATCGTGGCGGGCTTTTCCGCAGAAGAAATCTGGCCGTTTCTCGGCTATGCTCCGCGGTGGCCGAGCTACTATGCCAACTCCGCCAACATCCGCTTCCATGGTGACAGAGGACCGGAACTTGAGGAAGGCGTCCGCTTCTACTTCGAGACCTTCGGCTTCCCGGTCGAAGCACAGTGCACCGAGTATATCCCGCCTGCCAATGGACAGCCCGGCCGCGTCGCCTGGCATGGCTGGGCCGGCGAAGAAGGTAGCGAAAGCCGGCTGGATGTCCACCACGCCTGGCTGATTGAAGATTTGTCCGAGGGCCGGGTGCGCATCCTGACCCAGGAAACTCAGAAGGGTAAGCCAGCTGCCGAACTCGCTCGCACCAAGCCCAATCCGATGATCAACGGCCATCAGGATTGGCTGGATGGCCTGGTTGACGCTGCGCGTGATGCAAAAGAACAGAAGTGATGAGGGCCATATCTCATCCAATTTCCACGGCCTTCGGGTTGCCAGTGATGGCATTCCGAAGGCCGATGCTTGCATGACCTGCCATTCAGCTTAAGAGGTACCGGCATCGGCGACGGCGACGGCGACCGTTTCCTCGCTTCAGCTTGATGGCGACGGCGACCGCCTGCAACATATTGTAATATTTTCTAACACGTCGCTATAATTTCTTCTGCTATGGACGGCCGAGGATAAGATCTGCGAGATATTCCTTCGAAAGTCATCGATCGCTGGTTGCTCTCGGCCCATCTCCCAGCCCTTTTAGGCGGCGTAAGGCTTGCTCCGGCACGCAGATAACGGGCGAAGGATCAGGATCTACAAACATGGTTGCACGCATGAGGACGGTTGAGCCTTCACATCATATTCTTGTTGTCGAAGACGATGACGAGATTGCAACTATGCTGGTCGAACTGATCAAGGACCATGGCTTGCGCGCCTTGCCTGTGCGAAGCGGCGCGGAGATGGACAAGATATTGCAAAGGCACCCATTCGATCTCGTGATCCTCGACGCCATGCTTCCCGGAGAGGATGGTTTCAGCATCTGCCGGCGCCTGAGGTCGGCCGGAACGATCCCGATCCTGATGTTGACCGCACTCACGGAGGATATCGATCGCATCATCGGCCTTGAGCTTGGAGCGGACGACTATGTCACCAAGCCGTTCAACCCACGGGAGCTTGTCGCCAGGATCAAGGCGCTTCTTCGCAGAGCTTCGTATGGTACGGAGACATCGGAGCGAAAGCCGCTGACGAAGATGACTTTTGCCGGCTGGGTGCTCGATCCGAGAAGCAGGCGGATCGTGGACCCGGAAGGCGCCGAAGTGCTGATGACGACATCCGAATTCGATCTGTTGCTCGCCTTCTGTCACAATCCGAACCAGATCCTGACCCGTGAGCAGCTGCTGTCGATGACACATGCCGGCACGGCCGGGCCGGTCGAACGTAGCGTTGACGCTCAAATCAGCCGCCTTCGGCAGAAGATAGAGCCAAATCTGAAGGAGCCGATCTTCATCAAGACGGTGCGGCTTGGGGGCTATCTTTTCGCCGCGAATGTCGAGTACCTGCCGTGAAGTGGCTGTCCCAATCATCCGTCCGCACCCAGATCGCCATTCTCACAACTTTGCTTGCTACTGTCGTCACAACCATAACGGCCGGGACGGAGCCATTCGTGCGCAGCCGGTTCGACAAGGGCGTCGAAGTCGGACTTTTTGCCGGCCGCATCGAGACCATCGCCAAGGAATTCGCACTTTCGACAGACAAAGCGCAAGGGGACGCAATCCTTTCAAGGTTCAGGGCACAAGGCGTCGATGTCTGGAGGTCAACCGGTGAACGGGCCGAGGGTTCGCCGATTGCGACACAGGACATTCCCACCACCGTGCGCCGGCTGCTCGATTACAATCTCTTTCTCGACCCTCAAGGCTTCATGGGCTGGAACAATCCGACGACTTTGACGGTCAAAGCCGGAGACGGCAGCCTGGTATTTGCCTTGCCCGAATTTTCCACGACACGGTGGGTCCTCCCCGCTATGGTCGGCAGTCTTGTGCTGATCATCGTTCCTGCAGCCATTCTGGCAATCCTGACCGCATGGCTGATCGGAAGACCGATCGTCAATCTGGCAAAGGCAGCCGAATCTGTCCGCTCCGATGACGAGCTTGACGAGCCTTTCGACGTTCGTGGCTCAGCCGAGCTGCGGAGCCTTGCGACATCGCTCAACCTCATGCGCAAACGCATCCGCGAGCTGGTGGCCGGACGCACCCGCATGCTGACATCTATCAGCCACGACCTGCGCACACCCTTGACGCGGCTCAGAATGCGTACAGAGCGTTGCGAACAGGCGGAGTTGCGGCAACAAATGTTGAGGGACATTGATGTGCTGTCCGGCATGATCAATGAAAGCCTTGCCTATCTCGGCGGTGAGGTCGAGGCTTTGAAGAAGGTGGAGCTGTCCAGCCTTCTGCAAACCGTGACCGATGATTTTGCCGATACCGGCATTGAGGTCACTTTCACCGGACCGCGTCGCTTACCCTACGTTTGTCGTCCGCGGGCGCTATCAAGAGCCATATCAAACCTGATCGACAACGCCTCCCGCCATGCCGGCCGCATCGATCTGACACTTGCCCGGGAAGAAGATGGTTCAATCGTCATCACGGTTGCCGATGATGGTCCCGGGATAACAGACGAATTGAAGCCGAAGGTCATGGAGCCCTTCTTCAAGGCCGACAAGGCACGTTCGCCGAGCAAGAATGGCGGTTTCGGCCTCGGGCTTTCCATTGCACATGGAATCATTACGGTCGGTCATCGAGGCAGCTTCGAATTGCTTGACCGCAAGCCGAGCGGCTTGGTCGTCGTAATACGCCTGCCCGCCAATTCCGGCATCGGCAATGCCGCAACATTTTCATAAAAATCCGAACACAACGCAACAAGGGCAAATTTTACAAGGAGATCGCAAAAACACTCCAGGAGCTCTTCATGAAGTCCCTTCCCGCATGCCTTGCATTGGCAGCCATTTCCCTTGCTGCAGCAGGCTGCGCCACTTCCGAACCCATGGTCTATCAGGGCCTTGCATCCGCGGCGCAACTAAGACCCGATCCGAGCGACAGTTCCGGGCGGGCACCGTTCAGCTACAAGGTGAGCGTGAACTGGAGCCAGTATAACAAGATCATCGTCGAGCCTGCCAGCATCTATAGAGGCAAGGACAGCCAATTCGCAGACATGCCCGAAGAGGACAAGCAGACACTCGCGCGCTATATGCATGACAAGTTCAGCAGTGTGCTCACCCAACGCTATTCGATGGCCGCCGCCCCCGGCCCCACTACGCTGCGCCTGCGCTTGACGCTTGCCGGTGCGGAAACAACCAATCCCGTGCTCGGTCCGGTCTCGCATGTCGACATCGCCGGTGGTGTCTACAATACCGTCCAGGCGGCGCGCGGAAAACAAGGATCGATGACCGGCTCGGCAACCTATGCGGTCGAGATCTATGATTCAACATCCAACCGCCTGCTGCTTGCCTATGTCGCCAAGCAATATCCGGGTGCGCTCAATCTCGGAGCATCATTCGGAAGTCTGAAGGCCTCTTATGTCGCAATAGACAAGGGCGCCGCCGATCTCCTGACCCGAACGAGGTAGATGGCTGCCGGGTCGCGTGATGTGAACAAGGAGATTGGCTGCGTATCCGAACGCATCGAAAGCCAAGAATACTGGGTACAACAACGACCTCGGCAAGATTACCCATACAGATGTCAGAACATCCATTCAGGCACACCAGCCCGATGGCTTGCGCGCAAATTACCCATGACACGCACGCATGGAATACGAGCGAAAGGCAATGTCTCTGCACTGCCTTTCACCCTTCGCAGACATCGTCAGCCGCGGTCGTGGACCACGCCGACGATCTCGCCAGAACGGGAAACGCTTACCAACAGGTCGTCTCCGTCTCTCCATGCTCGCACCAGGTAACGTGGTCCGACGTCTTGCACATCCTTGACCCGATATCCCCGACGCACCAGGAGACGAATGACATCGGACGGACCGAAATCGTCGGAGTTTTGACCCCATTCGCGACGTTCTTCGTGGCGGCGATTCCATCGCTGAAGAAAATCGGCTTCCGGCTGCCCTTCTCCCGGAGAATAGGTTGGCGATTGGTCCTCATAGAATACGACCTGGGCATAACAGGAGCTGACAGTTCCAATGGTGACCGTCGTTGCCACCATCATTGTCAATGCCGCGTAATAGATCTTCATTGCTTGATCCTCTTGCTTCACCCCCGCAAGCGCAAGGCAATGCAAGCTTCCTGCGAGCGACCTCGCCAGTATGGCCAGTTCCGTTTTCAGCGATGTATTTTTTTGTTGAGAAATATTACGGCCGGGGAAGATGAGATCAACCGTAGTAAGGTTCGGTGCTTGGAAGATCAGGCACGAAGATCATCGGAACACGCATGATATGACCAGTGTCTACCTGCCGCGCGAGATATGTGCTGCCAGGTCAAGGCAACGGCGGGCGTAACCCCATTCGTTGTCATACCAGGCAACGAGTTTCGTCAGCCCACCCTCGATTTGCATGCCGGCCAGCCCGTCGACGACCGAAGAATGAGGATTGCCGCGCATGTCGGTCGAGACGACGGGCTCGTCGCAATAGGCGAGGATGCCCTCCATCGCACTCGTCGCCTGCTCCCGGATCATGGCACATATGTCCTTGTAGGAGGCGTTTTCTCTGAGCCGGCAGGTGAGATCGATCATCGATACGTCCGACACCGGCACGCGCACCGCCATGCCGTTGATCCGCCCGTTCAGTTCGGGCACCACCTTGCCGACCATGCGCGCCGCACCCGTCGTTGCCGGGATGATGTTTTCGAGAATGCCACGCCCGAAACGCCAATCCTTGCGCGCCACACCATCGACCGTATTCTGGCTCGATGTCGTGGCATGAACCGTCAGCATCAGCGCTTCCTCGAGGCCGAAAGCGTCGTTCAAAGCCTTGGCGAGCGGCGCGACGCAGTTGGTCGTGCAAGAGGCGTTGGAAACGATGCTTTCGCCGGCATAGCTACTCGCGTTGACGCCCATCACGAAGACCGGCGTGTCATCCTCGGGCGGCGCCGAGAGCAGCACCTTGCCGGCGCCGGCAGCGAGATGGCCTTCAACGACCTTCTTTGTCAGGAACAGGCCGGTCGACTCGATGACGACATCAACGCCCACCTCGCCCCAATCGATCGCGCCCGGCTCCCTTTCGCTGAAAGCCCTGATCCTGGCGTCGTCGATACGAAGCGCACGGTCCGCAGCAACTATGCTGCCTCCGAAACCGCCATGCACGCTGTCGTATTTGAGGAGATAAGCGAGGTGATCGATTGGCAACAGGTCGTTGATCGCCACGATCTCGACATCGTCGCGCACCATCGCAGCCCGCAGAACGGTCCGACCAATGCGGCCGAAGCCGTTAATGCCCACGCGGATCTTGTCAGTCATCGATGGTCCCTTTTATCGAGATGGAGAAATGGCGCTCTTCCGCTCGCCTCAGAGCGCTGCAGGACGCGCACGCCCATCCATTACCCATTATTTGGAGAGGGATTGCTTTCCGCGCCGCTGATTTTTAGACTACTTCGCACAAAAATAATCCGCAACGAATTTATTGCGATACGGTACAAAAATGAAAGAGAAGTCCGCCCGGGGGCGCCCACGCCAATATGATACCAAGACTGCGCTTGGCGCCGCATTGCTCGAATTCCGGCGCCGTGGCTACACTGGCACATCGCTCGACCACCTCTCGGAGGCGACGAAAATGGCTCGGCCGAGCCTTTATGCCGCCTTCGGCAACAAGCGCGCCATCTATCTCAGGGCGGTCGCACAATATGTCGAGGATAGTGCCGAACGCCGGGACGGTGCCCTCTTCGACGAGCCATCGCTCGCAGCGGCGCTTGATGGCTATTTCCTGGCGCTCGTCGCCATCTATTCGGAAGGTGACGATCGCCCGCTCGGCTGCCCCATGCTCAGTGTCATCACCGGCGAGGCGACAGCCGACCCGGTGATCGGCGCGGAATTGTTTGCTGCGCTCGGACGCACGGACGCGCGGTTCCGTGATCGGATTGCGGTGGCGCGCGATGAGGCCCAGTTGCCGCCTACGACCGACATCGATGCCGTCGCCGAAATGCTCTCCGCCCTGCAGCACAGCCTTGCGCAACGCGCTCGCGCCGGCACAGCCCGTCCCGAACTTGAGCGCATCGCGCGCAATAGCGTCGCACTGATCCTCAAGGCCGCAGGCGCCGGCACGGCGCCATAGGGGCTAGTCTATTTCAGCCTTAAGCGATGAAATCGCTCAAGTTAACGGCGGCAAGGATCAATCGGCCATCATGTCCCGCTGTGGCTCACCGATCTCCACTGCATGGCCATCAGGATCATAGAAGCGGAATACCCGCTGCCCCCATTCCTGCTTTTCGACGGGATGAATGAGGTTTACATGCGGCGCTATCGCCATGAACGCTGCATCCACGTCCTCATGTTCAAAATAGAGAAGGATGTTTCCTCGTCCATATGGCTCTGTTGTTTCGCTGCTTTTCCGCCAGACTGTTTGCTCCAGCGATTTCCCATCGTGGATCGCAAAGCCGGTTTCAAACAGCACGAAGTTGCCGAAATCATTCAGGATCTTGAGGCCTAGCAGATCGCTATAAAATACTTTCGAGCGAGCGATATCGCTGACGAAAGGGATTGGATTTACGAAACGCATTGCCAGGACCTCTCCGATTGGAAAAAAGAACCAAGAGAAGAACAACCTTTAAACTAGCGCACTATATCTCGGAACCAGATGTCGACATCTGGCAGATAACTTCCATCTCGTCTTGCAATCGGAGGGCCTTTCATGGCTGAAGCCGTACGAACCATGATCGTCATGGATTCCGAAAATTCCCGCTTTCAATTGCGCGCGGGCGCATTGATCCGCCACGGCGATCATATCCTCATCCACCGTGCGCTCGCAGACAGCTTCTGGTCTTTGCCCGGTGGCCGTGTGGAGTTTCATGAGGCAGGCGCCGAAACGCTTGCCCGCGAGATCGAAGAGGAAATCGGCTGCAAGGCCACGGTTGGCCCCCTGCGCTTCATCATTGAGAATTTCTTCGAGTTTGCCGGACGACGAGTTCACGAACTCGGCTTTTACTATGAGGCGGAACTGCTGCAGCCATTTCCGTTTCACGAAACGGACATCGTGCATCGAGTGATGGACGGCAGTGCCGAACTCGAATTTCGCTGGGCACCTTCCACGCTGTTCGGGCTTGATCGGTTCGACCTGGTGCCCACTCCCATACGCAATCTCATCGCCACCGATCCCGCTGGCATTCAGCACATCGTGCGGCGCGATGCGGCCTGACCCCCGCCTCTCTGCATCAATTGCAACAGCAATGGAATAACTCCATAAACGCTTCGGCATCTTTGCCAGGTTTCCGATAGGCTCGAATCGTCAGGTCATCATCCAATGTCGCGCATCGCCATCTTGGGAAATGCAGGCGGTGGCAAATCCACCCTCGCCCGCAAATTGGGCGAAAGACGCGCAATCCCGCATTTCGAGATTGATGGGCTGCTCTGGCGGGAAGGCTGGATTCCCACACCGATCGAGACTTACATCGAGCAACATGAACTGATCCTATCCGGTGAGAATTGGGTTATCGACGGCCTCGGGCACAAAGATTCAATCCCGGCACGGATAGATCGCGCAACCGAGATCATCCTCATCGACATGCCGCTCTGGATGCATTTCTGGCTTGCCGCAGAGCGGCAGATTGCCTGGCAGTCGGGCAAGCTCGAACACGCGCCCGGTGGCCTCTCGGCCATGCCGCCGACGCGGGATCTGTTCCGGACCATATGGGACATCGAGCAGGACTGGATGCCCGGCATTCGCCGCCTGTGTGCCGAAGCCCATGACGCAGGCAAGACGCTGACACGGATAGGCAGTGTTGATGAGCTGGATGCGTTTGCGCAGAAATTGAAGTGAATTGCGGGCTCAATGACTATTCATGTAAGCTGCTGTCGCGAGAATGCTGACCGTAAAAACCATTCCAAAAGATCAGCAATCTTTGAGATTATCTTCTTTGCCTTAGTGACGACGGGCTTCTAGCCTCGTCTCAACCCTTAAGGGCGATTTGCGTCACCACTGCTCGGACAAAGCAGGCGATGGCATCACTGCCCGAGAACAAAGACGAGCTTGAAAGAGGAAACCCCATTGACCTCCCATACCACGCCGACCGGCTCCGGCACATCGCTTCCAACGCTTGATCTGTCGCGCCTCTATGCTTCACCGGCAGAGCATCAGGCTTTTATCGCAGAGCTTCGCACGGTGCTTTACGATCACGGCTTCTTCTATCTCACAGGACACGGCGTCGATCCCAAGCTGATTGCCGATGTCGTGGCGACGGCCAAACGTTTCTTCGCACTGCCGATGGAAGAAAAGCTCAAGATCGAGATGGTGAAGTCACCGCATTTCCGCGGCTACAATCGCGCCGGTCAGGAGCGCACCCGCGGCGAACAGGATTGGCGCGAGCAGCTCGACATCAACACCGAAAGCACACCCTTCGAAATCGGCCCGGATACGCCGGCCTGGCGGCGCCTGCAAGGCCCGAACCAGTGGCCGGAGGCCTTGCCCGAGCTCAAGCCCCTCCTGCTCGCCTATCAGGCCGAGGTGACGCGCATCGGCATCGATGTGCTGAAGGCGATCGCCGCCGCTCTCGACCAATCGGAAAACGTCTTTGCCGACATTTACGAGCCGCAAGCCTCGCAGCTCCTGAAGATCATCCGCTATCCAGGCCGTGATGTGGCCGAAACGGACCAGGGCGTCGGCGCCCATAAGGATGGCGGCTTCGTCACCGTATTGCTGCAGGACACCACGCCCGGCCTGCGCGTGCGCACTGAAGATGGCGTCTGGATCGACGCGCCGCCGGTTCCGGGCACCTTCGTCATCAACACCGGCGAATTGCTCGAGCTTGCGACGAACGGGTTCGTGCGCGCGGACGTGCATGACGTCATCGCGCCGCCCGCGGGCGTCGAACGCTTCTCTGTTGCCTTCTTCCTGGGCTCCCGTCCGGATGCGACGATCCCCGTCATCGAGCTGCCGGATGAGCTGAAGCGATCGGAACGCGGCATCTCGGTCGATCCCTTGAACCCGATCTTCCGCGAAGTCGGCCAGAATCAGCTGAAGAGCCGGTTGCGCTCCCACCCGGATGTCGCCCGCGCTCACTATGGCGATCTCCTCGTCTCCGAATAATCGGCGGCGGCTTGAACGTCATGCTTCGACAAGGTGGCGCATATTGACCACCTTGTCTGCCTCGGCGATGACAGAGCGCCGGTGCGTGATCGCGAGCACGGTGACATCGCGGGCGAGCGCACGAATATGCTTCATGATATCCTGTTCCGTCGCCTCATCCAGCGCCGAGCTCGCCTCGTCCAGAAACAGGATGGCAGGGTTGCCGTAAAGGGCGCGGGCAATGGCGATGCGTTGGCGCTCGCCTCCGGAAAGCTTCAGGCCTCGCTCACCGACGGTCGTTTCGAAACCTTCGGGCAAAGCATCGATGAAGGAAAGAATTGCCGCCTTCTCAGCCGCAAGGCGCAGTCGTCCTTCATCCTTCGGACGGCCGAGGAGAATATTCTCGGCGAGGCTCTCGTTTAGCAGGATGGCATCCTGCGGCACGACGGCGATGGCAGAATACCAATCAGCTCGATCGATCAAGGCAAGATCGATGCAGTCGACGAGAATGCGCCCTGAATCCGGCTCGATCGACTTTAGCGCCAGCTTGAAGATTGTCGATTTGCCCGAACCGGTTTCGCCGACGAGAAATGTTATTGCGCCGCGCTCCGCCTCGAAACTGACATCGGTCACGCCGCGGCCATTATCATAGATGTGGCTGACACGATCGAATGCAAGTCGACCCTCCCGCGCCACGAAGGATGCCGCCTGCGAGACCTGACGTTCTTCTGGCGCCTGCCACATTCTTGCCAACGGCGCGAGCGTCGAACGCGAACGGGCGATATCGTCGATCGTGTGTGCGATCATGTCGAACGGCATGTTGAGCTGCATCAGCAATGTGTTGAACAGAACGATATCGCCGACGGTTACTTCGCCGGCATTGTAGCGCGGCAACAGCAGCAGGAAGGTTACGGCGAACTGAACGGAGAGCCCCAGCCCGAGTATGGCGAGATAGCCGACACGCTGCAGCACATAGTCTCGCCAGGCATCCCTCACCTCCGCGGCCTTGGCGGTGAAACGCCGCTGCATCCACTCATGGCTCCCGAATTGACGGAGCGTTTCCATCGCGTTCATGGCGTTGCCGACAAAGCGGGCATTTTCCTGACCGGCTTCTATCGCCCTGTCCAGGAAAACACGGGCTCGGCGAACGGAGACCATCGTGAGCACGATGGTCACTGCACCATACATGATGACGACCAAGGTCACTTGCATATTGATGAGCGCGCCGAGCGTCAGAATCGTGAGCAGGATCTGGGTAACACCGGGAATGAAGACGACGAGACCAAGCTGGACCAGCATCGTCAGTGCGCTAGCGCCGCTTGCGGCCGCGGATTGGATTTCGCTTGGATTGTGTTCGATGAAGAAGGTAGTGGTCTTCCTCAAGATAAGCTCGAAGAAGCGTGTTCTCGTGATGAAGCCGAGATTTTGCGACGTCATCAGCGAAAGATACTGCACCATGTGCTGGAGCGCCGAAGCCAAACCCATCAAGGCGGCATAGATCACCAATCCCAACACCACTCCCCTGACAGCACCGTCTTGCGGTAAGCGATCAACAATTCGGGAAAAGAGATAGGGCGCAGCGACGCTGCTGACGCTGGACAGAAGCACAACAAGGACGCAGGTGAGAATCATCCATCGATCAGATTTCCAATAGGCGCGTAAAGCCTCGTTGATGGGCACAAGAACGCTGGTTTTTTCAGCCATCGAAAGCAACCTGAGTTGTGAGGTAACAAAACTACGGCTCGCACCAACGTATGGTGCGGCGGACTGACGGAAACTGGAAACTGCTCGGAATCGCGGGGCGCAACCTATAAGCGCTAAAAATCTATACCGCAATACTCATGAATAATATATCAGGTCCGGCGCCTCCCCATCTTGCGGGGCCACAAAAAGCCGCCTCCTTTTCATCGGGGCGGCTGAAACCCGGAAATATGGGATGATATGCCGACAGTAAATCGAGATCGGTCCACGCGATCCAGCGGCCCGTTGTCGGATTCCTTAGGCGCTAGCACATGTCGCGATCTTCAGTTCCGCTCCATGCGCTTTAAAACATTGATTTTATTCATATGATCATCGCAAAGCTGCGACGCATCTCGCCGACATGCTCTAGTGCTGACTATCCGGCACGACGACGCGCATGCCGTTGGTGACGCCGCTCGCGAGGATCTGACAGCTCAAGCGGCTGTTCGGCGTCGGCTCCATCACGAATTCGATCATCGTAGCCTCTTCTTCTGAAGGCGGCGGCAGAAGATCGAGATGGGGTTGCTCGATATAGCAATGACAGGTGCCGCAGGCCAAGGCGCCGCCGCATTGTGCCACGATGCCATCGATTCCACAGCGGACGGCGACGGCCATCAGGGTCTCGCCTTCCTGCGCCTTAACGCGGGTCTCGCGACCGGCGGAATCGATGAACACGATTTCACACATGATATTCTCCATATTTTCAGCAGACCCGCTCAGGCAGCAACGAGACGGATATCGAGGCGTTTCGGACCGCGCACGGAGAGCCCGCGCTTATAGGCCGGATTGTCGTCCAACAGCTCGATCGCGCGGGTGCGCTGCAGGAGCGTCGAAAAAATGATCTCCATGTCCAGCCGGGCAAGGTGATTGCCAAGACAGAAATGCGCACCGCCGCCGAAGGCCAGATGGCGGTTGGGAGTGCGCTCGACATTAAACTCATCCGGCGCCTCGAATTGCTCGGGATCGCGATTGGCCGCACCATAGAGCAGGCCGACCTTCGTGCCTCTTGGCAGCGGCTCGCCGGCAATCGTCTTGTCCTCCGTCAGATAGCGATGGAAGAATGGCAAGGGCGATTCGAAGCGGAACATCTCCTGGATGGCGGTGGACATCACGGCCGGCGTTTTGCGCAGCTTGTTCAGGGCGCCAGGATGTTGCAACAGAGCATGCATTCCGCTGCCCAGCACATCGATCGTCGAGCCGTGTCCGGCCATCAGGATCAGCATGCAAGTGGAAACGAGTTCGTCTTCCGTCAGCTCACCGGCGATATGCGCTTCAGTCAGCCGACAGAGAAGATCGTCGCGCGGAGTGCGCATGCGCTCGGCGATGAGCTCCTTAAGGAGTTCGTAGAATTCGGTCGTTGCGCGTTCGGCGGTCGCCTTGCGCTCCTCGCTGCGATCGACATCAAAATATTGCACGACCTCTTCCGACCACTTGCGCAGCTGTCCCGCATATTCTTCCGGCACACCCAGAACCGAGCCGATGATGTGGCCCGGAACCTGCGAGGCAAGATCCTCGACGAAGTCGATCGTGCCTGCTTGAAGGAGACGGTCGAGCAGACGGTCGACGAAATCCTGGATCATGCCACGTTGGCGCGCGACGAGGGCTGGCGTAAATTCACGAAAGACCTTGCGCCGCAGCCGGTCATGCGTCTCGCCATCGGAATCCAGGAGGCTGAATTGCACGAAGCGCGAATGGTTCGGCATATCGTGCCAGTTCTGCCGAACCTTCTGCTCCTGGATCTCCTCCGGAGAAAGAAAGAATTCGAGCGAGCGCACGAGCGTCTTGTCGGCGGCGGCGGCGGCCACATCCTGATAACGCGACAGCAGCCATATGTCGAAATGCTTGTAATAGACCGGACCGGGGCTGGCGCGCAGCTCACGGTAAGAGGCATAGGGATCGTCCGTGAACGCTTGCGAGAGCGGATCAAATGCTGGGGTTGCAGTCGGCATGATCAGGACCTTTGTCCATTCTGGTTTATCGCCTTAGGATACAGCGACGCGGGATGAAAAGACATGGATGCGAACCGCAGCCATATGGATAAAACTCTCATACTTAAATAGGATCGGTCCGCCATGACCGACGATATGACTTCACATGAAACCCGCCCCCTCGACGAGGTCTTCTTCCAGACCCCGGGTCGGTTGTCCCGCGCCTTCCCCTACTCGCTGCTCGCTGCGGGCCGGCGGGTCTGCTCGCCTGCGGAACCGCCGATTGCCCATCGTTTCAACCAGCACACCCTGATCCTGACCCTTGGCGGACAAGGCCTGCTGCAGGTCAACGGACTTTCGAGCATTCTGCGCGAAGGAACGATCGCCTGGCTGGATTCCTCGATGCTCTATTCGCATCGCTGCGAGCCGCGCCATTCACATTGGTCCTATCTATGGTTGGGATTCGTCGGATATGGGCTCGATACCCTGTTCGACAGCCTCGGCGTGATTGGAAACCCGGTCTTCGACACGGCAAGCCCGCGCGATGTGGGGACGCTGTTCGAAGGCATCCTGCGGGAGGTCGAAACGGGCAGCTTCCTTGCAGACAACAGATGCTTTGCCCTGCTGGCGCAGCTGATTTCAGCCCTGGTATCCGAGCGTGCAGAAAACGGCGAGCTTGGCGGCGCCCTCCAGCGATTACAGCGGGTCATGGAACTTGTCCGCACCGACCTGACACACCCCTGGACGGTGGGGGAGCTCGCCGTTACCGCCAATCTGAGCCAGGCGCAATTGTTCCGCCGCTTCCGCCAGAGAATGGGAACGACACCTCTCGATTGGCTGCGTCATGAGCGCGTAAACGCCGCAAAGCCGCTGCTGGTCGTGACGGACGAACAGATCGGCCGGATAGCCGCCAGATGCGGCTATCCCGACCCCTTTCACTTTGCCCGCGACTTCAAGAAGCTGGTCGGTGTCCCGCCAAGCGAGTTCAGGCGACAGGGGCAGAACGCGAGGCTCACAGGAGTCTGACGGGTCGATACCCTTCGGCTTCCCCCAGTATATCGGCCCAACTGACATGGTTCGCACCGATTGGCTCAGTGCACGCGACGCGTTAAGAGGTGTGGGCAGCCATCCGAAGCGTATGCCACGTCTCTAGCCGGGGATTGAAAAATGACGACCGAACAAAGCGTCCTGCGCATTTCCATCATCGTGACGTTCGTTCTCGCCGTCGCCGGCATTGCCTTCGGCCTTCTCTCCGGCTCCTATGCGATCGTCTTCGACGGCGTCTACGCACTCACGGATGCGAGCATGACGATCGTTGCGCTGATCGTCTCCAATCTGATCATATCCTCCGCGACGAATACCACACCCGCCGGCAAATTCGCCAAGCATTTCACAATGGGCTTCTGGCACCTGGAGCCCATGGTGCTTGGCCTCAATGGCGTGCTTCTGACGGGCGCTGCGATCTATGCCCTGATCAACGCCATCGGCAGCATCATGGCCGGCGGCCGGCATCTCTCTTTCGACCAGGCCATCATCTACGCAGTGCTGACCATGGTTATCGCCTTCCTGATGGCGGCCTATGGCAGGCGGGCGAACGAGACGCTGAAATCCAGTTTCATTGCGCTGGATGCCAAGGCCTGGGTGATGACGGGCTGCCTGAGTGGGGCGCTGCTACTCGCCTTTATCTTCGGCTTTTTCATTCAGGGAACGAACCTGCAATGGATATCGCCCTATGTCGATCCGGTCGCGCTGGCTCTGGTCTGCCTCATCGTCATTCCCATGCCGATCGGAACGATCAAGCGGGCATTCGCCGATATCCTGCTCGTGACACCTGCGGATCTCCGAGAACATGTCGATCGCGTCGCGACGGACATCGTTCGTCGTTACAATTTCTTGTCCTACCGCTCCTATGTCGCACGGGTCGGCCGCGGCAAGCAGATCGAGCTCTACTTCATTGTTCCGCCGGACGGGCCGGCGAAGAAGCTGGAGGAATGGGATCATATCCGTGACGAGATCGGCGAAGCGATCGGCGGCGAAGGCCCGGACCGGTGGCTGACGATCGCGTTTACGACCGATCCGGAATGGGCCGATTGAGCAGCCACTATACCCGCCAGTCCCTGAATACTTCGGCGAGGAAATCGACAAAGCTGCGCACCTTGCGATCCGTGGTGGCGCGTCGTGGAAAGAGCGCATTGAGCTCGATATCATCGGCACGCTGCCATTGCGGAAGAACCGCCTCGAGCTCGCCGCGCGCAAAGTGCTGCGCAGCGAGCTGGGGCGATATCAACGCTATGCCTGCACCGGCCACGGCCTGACGGATGATGGTCGTTACCTCGTTCGACATCAGGATCGGCTTGACGACGACCTCGGCTACATTGCTTGCCTCGTCGAGCAATCGCACCGTCGCCAAAGATGTGCCGGCGCCCATGATCATGATGGCATGGTCTCTCAGATCCTCTGGACGCTCCGGTCGACCGAATCTGTCGAGATAGGCGGGGCTTGCGGCAAGATGGGCGCGAGACCGTCCAAGTATGCGCGCAGAATAGCCGGAATCGGAAAGCGGTCCCGTTCGCAGCGCAACGTCGAAACCGTGCTCGATCAGATCAAGAGGATAATTGTCGTAGGTGAGAGCCAGCTGCACCTTCTGATAATTCCGACGGAACTCGCCCAGCCTCGGCTCCACCACGCTCAGACCAAGCGTATAAGGCATAAGGACGCGTAGCATTCCCTGCGGCTCGATGCGCACCGCGCGTGCTGTCTGGTCCGCCTCCTCCAGGATCTCTTCGGCCCTGATGCAGCGCTCGTAATAGTCGCGCCCGGCATCCGTGACCGATACGCGTCGGGTCGTACGGTAGAGCAATTGAACGCCGAGATCATCCTCGAGCTGTTTTAGACGGCGGCTGACGCTCGTCAAAGGCAGCCGCAATTGTGTGGCGGCGGCCGTGAAACTGCCGCGTTCCGCAACCCGCAGAAAAATCCGAATGCTCTCGAGGTCCATGACCATATTCTACCGTTTCCAGCAATAATATGTCTCGAATTTACGCCATTATCTTTATTCGTCCATACAGTTATCGCTACGCGCATGACCGAGGCATCTCTTAACTCAGCAAGACTATTCGGCCCGATGGCGCGTAGGCTTGCGCTGCCGCCGTGGTTGACGTGGTCGGCAATGGGTTTCGCACTGCGGACGACGGCGGCGTCGCTCGTGGCGCTCTATATAGCCTTCCTGCTCAATCTCGACGATCCGAAATGGGCACCGATGACGGTCTGGATCGTTGCTCAATCAAGCCGCGGCATGAGCCTTTCAAAAGGCCAATACAGAATATTGGGAACGATCATCGGCGCTGTCGCCGCAGTAACGATGGTGGCGCTCTTCGCGCAGGTGCCGGAACTGTTCATTCTCATACTCGCCCTATGGCTTGGGCTCTGCACGGCGCTTGCCACAGGCTTGCGCAATTTTCGCTCTTACGGTGCCGTGCTTGCCGGATACACCGCCGCCATCATCGCCTTCGATTCCATCAGCTCGCCAGTGGAGGTCTTCGACATTGCGGTGGCGCGGGTGATCTACATCGCCCTCGGGATCATGACGGAAGCTGTTTTCACCACCATCTTCGCACCCGGCGCTCCGCTGCAGGAGACCCGGAACCGTCTGGCGACATATCTCCGCCAGGTCGCCGATCTCTGCGCCCGCGCATTGCGCGGTCAAGCCAACACTTCTGGGTTCCAGCGACTTTTGACAGGCGCGCTGGAACTGGATGTCGCCGCCGAATATGCGGCGGCAAGCTCAAGTTCCGTGCGCAGCGGTTTTGGTCATTTGCGCGGTGCCTCAGTCGCAATGCTCACCCAGATGGCGGTTGCCCAATCTCTGCGCGAGCATCTCGCAGCGCGGCCGGATCTCGATGAACCTCTCGTCGAGAAAACAGCCGTCGCGCTCGACGCCATCGGCTCCGCGTCACCCGTCGACCCCACCGCCATTGCTGCATTGCGGGTAGATGTTCGGGCTGCATTGTCTACGACAGCCGCCGACCGCGGCCATAACATCCCGCCCCGGCTTCCGATCCTCGACCATCTCGACAGGCTGCTCGAAGCTGCACACGACGCGCTGATGCGCCAGGCTCTGTTTTCGGACGAGAAGGCGCCATCCTCACGGCTCAAACTCTCCTTCCATGTCGATCATCGCGACGCTGTTCAAAACGGTCTTCGTACCTTCGTCGCGATCATCGTCGGATCGTGGTTCTGGATCGCAACCGCCTGGCCGGCCGGCCCGAGCTTTATTGTCATCCTCGGTGTCATCTGCGCGCTGTTTGCCACTCGACCCAATCCGGTGATCGGCGGGATGGGTTTCCTCAAGGGCGGCCTTGTCGCAGTACTTGCGGCAGCGATCTGTAATTTCGCCATCCTGCCGATGCTGTCGGACTTTACCGAACTGGCCGTCGTCATCGGCATCATCATGTTTGCAACGGGGCTTGCCATGCGCAATGCCCGCACCGCGGCCCTGGCAACGAGCTTTGCCTTCCTGTTTCTCGATCTGATCAGCCCGGATAATACGAGCCGCGTCGATGCCGCATCCTTCCTGAACGGCGCCCTGGCGTTGCTGCTGGGTGTCGGTGCGGGCGTGCTTGTCTTCACGCTGCTCTTTCCCTCCAACCCCAAGGCAAAGAGGTTGCGCCTGCAGCGCGCAACACGGCGCGATCTCGCAGATATCGGTAAGACGCCTGCCCGCTGGACGAGAGAACACTGGCTGAGCAAAACCGTCGACCGCCTGGGTGGACAGGCCGCAACCAACGCCGGCGTTCCCGAGAAACAGGCGGAAGACGACCTAAGGGGAATGCTTGCTGCGCTCACGATCGGCGAAGCTGCGATCACGCTGTCCGAATTGGCAAGGGAACATCCTCGTCTCGCCAAACCGCTGAAAGTCGTGCTGCGTCAGCTTGGCCGCGGTGATCCGGCGCGCCTCGCAAAAGTCTCGCGCGCAGCCGCCCGCCATCTTTCCTACCGGATCAACAGGTCCGACATCTCGACCCGCCACACATTGATCCGCGCCGCGAGCCAGCTCGACGCGATCGCCTCGGCCGCGTTGAACCATGCCGATTATCTCCGCGAGAAACGAGCCGTCTGAAGGCGTCAGGCACTCTCGGTATCCGCCGCCGGGAGCACCCCGGCCGATCTCCGCTTCCGTCGTGCCGAACCGAGCACGACACCCTGTACGCGGCGCGTAAGCGGCTTCTCGACACCTCTGAAGAGCGCCAGGGCGAGCAGGGCAGCAGCAAGCGTCGAGAAGACAACGAACAGGCCGAGCGGAAGAGCTCCGCCGATCACTTTCGCCCAGAGGGCTCGCATGGGCCGCAGGATAAAAGGATGGGCGAGGTAGAGGCTATAGGAGGCATCGCCCAAGGCCGCACCCCAGAGGATGGGCCTCCTGTGCGGCAAGACGGGACCGATTGCGGCCGCAAGAACGAAGAGAGCCGCAGGCAAACCGCTCCGCAGAAATCGCGGTAAGGCTGCATCGTTCCAAGGTGTAGAGATATGAACGAAGCCAAGAAGCCCTATGGCCACGAGCCCGAACGCAATTCCCTTGCCGATCCTTACACCGCTGCGGAAGATCAGCGCGACATAGACGCCGAACAGGAACTCCAGAATGATCGGGCTCGTCCAGAAGGCTATCTGGACATGGCTCTGATCGACGAGATTTCCGACGAGTGCCATGCCGACCATAAGCACAGACAGCCAGACGATCCCCAGCCTTATCGGCAAAAGGAGCGCCAGTGCGAAGAACACGTAGAACAGCATCTCGTAGTTCAGTGTCCAGCCGAGCGCGAGCACCGGCCTGACCTCATCCACACCACGCCCGGACGGAATGAAGAAATAAGATGCGAGAACATGGGATATGGAGCCGACGGGAACGGCGAGCAGCGAGGGTGCCGCGAGCGCGCCAAGCAGCATGATGCTCGTCAACAGCCAGTAAAGCGGGACGACGCGGGCGCAGCGCCGCAGGAAGAAGCGGAGCGAAGCGCCGCTCTTGCCGAACTCAGACGCCGCCGTATGGGTCATGATGAAGCCGGAAAGAACGAAGAATATGTCGACGCCGAAACCGAGATTCCAAGCGGAGCCATCGACCGCCGCACGTCCTGTCGCTGCAGCCAGCATCTCTGTTTCATGCAAGGCGTGGGCGATGACCACGGACGAGGCTGCGAGCGCGCGCAGCACCTGCAGGTTCAGGAGCATATGAGTGGATTTGCCGGCATCGCTGCCCGCATCTCGCCCCTCAAGTATTTCCCTATAAAACCTCACCGGAAAGCTCAGTAAATATTGCCTTGGATTTCCATTTGGTATCCAACACAATATAACAACTCGTCGCCCCGGGCATAAGTTGGCAGCCCTGCTTTAAATTATAGTTATTCTTCAGTTAATCTTTCATGCACTAGGGTCAGGACCTATTAAATTGGATTGAGATATGATTCTCACGGTTTCCAGAAGGAGACCGTGATGAGTGATTTGTTTCTGCTGAGCGAGCGCCAGATGTCTCGGATCGAGCCGTGTTTTCCCTTGGCCCATGGTGTTCCACGTGTCGATGATCGCCGTGTCATCAGCGGCATTGTCTACGTCATCAAGCATGGGCTGCAATGGAAGGATGCGCCAAAGGAGTACGGGCCGCACAAAACACTCTATAACCGCTTCATCCGTTGGAGCCGTCTTGGTGTGTTCGATCGCATTTTCGCGGCGCTTTCCGGTGAAGGGCCAAGGCCCGAGCGCATCATGATCGACGCCACACATCTGAAGGCACATCGCACGGCCGCAAGCCTGCTCAAAAGGGGGATGTTCCCCGTCGTATCGGGCGAACCAAAGGCGGACTGAACTCCAAACTGCACACCGTCTGCGATGGCGAAGGACGCCCCATCATCATGCTGCTCAGCGAAGGCCAGATGAGCGACCATAAGGGTGCTCGCCTTGTCCTGGAAGCCTTGCCACCTGCCAAAACACTGATTGCTGACCGAGGCTATGACAGCAACGCGTTCCGGGAGGCCTTACAGGCAAAGGGCATCGAACCCTGCATTCCATCCAGCCGAAGCAGGAAGGTCCCGTATCCCTACAACAAGGGGCTATACAAGAAACGGCACAAGGTCGAGAATCTCTTCGCCAAACTCAAGGACTGGCGACGCATCGCAACCCGTTACGATCGGTGTGCCCATACCTTCTTTTCAGCCATATGCATCGCAGCAGCCGTCATCTTCTGGCTATGAGTTAACGAGTCCTGAGCCTAGGCAGGATAAGCCGTCGCCAGTATGATATGCGCCTGAATTTTGGCAGCAACTTCGCCGGTACCATGCCTGGCTTCGATCGCGGCGGCGGCATGGTCGGTTGCCGCCTCAAGCTTCCCCGCTTCTCTGGCCTCGATTTCGGTGCGAAGCAGAGTTCCCTGACAATAGGCGACGGCTGGAAGGCGCGGTGAGGATGCCCGGCTTTGTTCGGCTCTCGTTTCGATCACAATTTCGGAGAAACCTGCAGCTTCGAGGTCGCCGCGAATCCGGTCCACATCGTGGTAACCATGCGGAGTGCGCGCGAGAAAGCGCGGCGGATCGTTCGGAAAAATCCTGGCAAGTGCGTTCGTCACATCATCCGCGAATATATTCTCTTCGATGCGGTCCCAGACGTTGAACAGGAAATGTCCGCCGCGCTTCAGAACGCGCTTTGCTTCGCGATAGGCCGAGATGCGATCAGGAAAGAACATCGCGCCGAACTGGCAAAAGACGAGGTCAAAGGATGAATTTTCGAACGGCAGCGCCATGGCATCCGCTTGCTGCCAAGTGATGCGGCTGTCCGGAGCTTGCCGCGAAGCGGCGTAATCGAGCATCGGCTGGTTGAGGTCGGTGACGACATAGCTTGCATCGGCGGTTAGTTTCGGCGCCAAGGCTCGGGTGACAACGCCGGTCCCCGCGGCAATTTCCAACACCGCGCCAGGCCGCAAGGACGCGGCTCGCCGTGCAATATCTGCTGCGTAAGGCTCGAAAATCAACGGCACCATGTGGCGGTCGTAGTTTTCCGGGATTGAGCCAGCGAATACCTTGTCTGCCTCCAACATCACCATCACCCGCTGCACGCCTGATAGACCGCAACATTAGCATATCGCAGCAGACGCGTCATTCGGGCTCTGAAGAGGCCAATCGCGCAGAACCGATCTGGTCAGCCCACTTCGCCGCGCGCAAGCACGTCCAGAAGCTGGCTGGTATTGTCGATCGAGAATTGTATGCGCTCACCCGGCCATACAGATTCCGAATAGGAGATCGGGGTGCCCTTGAGATCGACGTCCACCTTTCTCGACACAGCCACCGGCTGAGACATGGACTGGCAGAGTTGCTTCGCCTCCTCACTCGTCGGCAGACGAACGATGATATCGGTGCGCAGGCGGATATAGTCGGGGATGCCGTATTCGGCCAGAATGACGGTCACGCTTCTCCCGCTGCGCCGCGCCTCGTCGAAGCCCGGAAAACGACGCACGGGGTAATAGGCATGCGAATAGTTGATCGGCTCCTCGTCGGCGAAGCCTCGCCTCACGATATGGTAGACCGGCTCGCCTAGGGGAAGCCGCAAAGCTTCGGCGATCAGTTCCGAGGCCGGAACAACTTCTTCGTGGATGGCTTGGCCGAGCGGTTCCCTGCCCTGATCGAGCAGATTTTGCGAGAAGCGCGTACGTTCGGACAAGCGGTAATCGAGGCGACTATCCCGCACAAAGGTTCCGCGCCCCTGCTCGACCAGCACGAGTCCTCGGCTTTCGAGGCGGGAAATGGCCCGCCGTATGGTGTGCCGTCCGACACCAAAACGTTCCATCAGGTCGGATTCCGTCGGAAGCTGTGTCTTTGGTGACAGGCGGCCGGTCAGGATATCTTCAGCAATATCGCTTTCGACCTGTTGCCATTGCCCGTGCAGCAATTTCTTCTCCATGCCTGCCTTCCGAATTCAACCATGTCATTCGAATGTCATATATCGGCTACAGCATCGATTTTCAATCTCTGCCGAATATCGGAAATCTAGTAAACAACGACTTAAGTCAATTTCGCCATCGGACCTTGGTGCTTAGCCACATTCCCCTTCATATGGATGTCACTCGCTATCGTTAGGTAAATATCCGAATGTTTTATTAATCATTCGGATATTGAGGATAAGATGGTAGGGCTTAATCGTCGTCAATTTATCGCGGGTACGACCGCAGTCATCGGCACATCAATGGCTATGATCGGCAAGGCCCGGTCCGCCGATGCGGCCATCGAAATTTCGAGCACCTGGGGCTCCGACAAGCCCTTCCAGAAGGTCGTCGATGCATTCAACGCCAAGCAGCTGGGCGTCACGGTCACCAATCGTTTCGACGGCGACTATGAGGCGGTGACGGCCAAGGCCGTCGCAAGCGTTGCCGCGGGCCGCCCGCCGGCCATGATGGTCACCGGCTGGAAGTTCGGCTATTTCGCCAAACGCACGCTCGGCGCGCGCGACCTGCGCGAGATCAATGCGGCGAAAGCCGAAGCGATCCTTGCCAATTTCCGTTCGTCGGTTCTGCCGCTGGTCACCATCGACGGCGCCGTCATCGGCCTTCCCTGGGCCATGTCGACCCCGATCACCTATATCAACAGCGACATGTGGAAAGCTGCCGGCCTCGATCCAAATCTGCCGGAGACACCTGATACGAAGTGGCTTTACGAGACCGCGCGCAAGCTCGATGCATCCCTCAAGGGCAAGCACCCCACCTACCGCTCCCCGATCTCTCTTTCCAACAACGAATGGACGAGCCAGTCCTTCATCCAGAATGCCGGCGGCTTCATCATCGATCCCGATGGCAAGCTGGCGCTCAACAGCCCCGAAGCAATCGCCGGCATGACCGAATATTGCGCACCGGCCCATGAAGGCCTCTGGCTGCCCGTCAGCGACAAGGAGCAGACCGCCGCGTTCCAGGCCGGCGCCCTTGCCATCTGCACGACCAGCTCGACTGCCGCCGTCACCTTCCCCTTCGGCGCGGCAAAGGCCGTCACGACCAAGTTCCCAGGCCTGTCGGGACATCCGCGCAAGATGAACAGCGGCGGCAATTTCCTCGCCGTCTACACGCGCAACAAGGAACAGGCGGAAGCTTCGCTTGCCTTCCTTGAATTCTGTGCATCGAAGGAAGGCCAGGCGCTCTGGTCTCAGACCGGGTACCTCAACACCTCGAAGCATGACATCCCGCTCATCAACGAGTTCATGAAGCCGGCCGCTGCCCAGCTGACCGATGGCCTGACCGCGGAAACGATCTGGCCGGGCAAGCGTGGCCTCGAAGGCCAAGCCGTGTGGCGCAAGTGGGTTTCGCGCATGCTGCTCAAGGAAACGACGGTTGCCGACGGCATCAAGGGCGCTCATGACGAGCTTACCGGACTGATTTCGGCATAGGCTCCGCATCATGCCATTTCGTTTTCGATCGCTGGCCCCCTATCTATTCGTGGGGCCAGCCGTTCTTTCCGTTGCGATATTCCTATACGGCCCGCTGATCGCGTCGATGCTGCTATCGGTGGTCGACTGGAATTTGCTGTCGGCCGACATCCGCTTCGTCGGCGTCGACAACTACGCGTCCGTCTTCGACAATCCTGATTTCCGCATGGCGGCATGGAATACGCTGCTTTACTGTGCCGTCCTGATCCCCGCCGAGATCGTCATTCCGCTGATCTTTGCCGTCATGCTGCACGCGGTGCGCAAGAATCCGCTGCGGGGACTTTATCGCGGCAGCCTGTTCCTGCCGACGATCGTCGCCTATTCGGTTGCGGGTGTTGCCTGGTCCTGGCTGTTCAATCCGGTCAACGGCCTCTTCAACGAGGTGCTCGGCCATTTGGGCTTCCCGCCGTCGCGCTGGCATACGGATCCGAACCTTGCGCTTCTCTGCGTCAGCCTCGTCACCTTCTGGAAGACCTTCGGCCTCAACATGCTGCTCTGGCTGGCGGCGCTCGCAAACCTGCCGCATCAACTGCGTGAAGCGTCACAACTCGATGGCGCGGGCTCGACACGGCATTTCTTCAACATCAGCCTGCCGCTGATGACGCCGACTGCCTTCTTCATCAGCGTCACGACCTTCTTCCATGTACTTGACGACATCGTCGGCGTCATCGACGTGCTGACACACGGCGGACCCGCCGGCAGAAGCTCGAGCCTCCTCTATTTCCTGTGGCAGCAGGGCCTGCTGTTCTTCCAGTTCGGTCCGGCCAGCGCCGTTGCCGTCATCATCATTGTGCTGGTGCTCGCCATCACATGGCTGCAGTTCCGCGTCAGCGAGAAGCGGGTACACTATAGATGAGCGGCATCGTCCACAGACTGCACAGATTGCTGCTTCATATCGTGCTCATGGCAATCTGCATCGTCACCGTTTTTCCACTGGTCTGGATGGTGTCCGCGGCCTTCACGCCCAATGACATGATCATGGCCAAGGCCGTGCGCCTTTGGCCAGATCATCCGACGCTGTCGAATTTCACCATCGCCGCAAGCCGGCATCCGATCTGGATGTGGCTGTGGAATTCCATGCTGACCGCAACTCTCATCACGGTTGGAAAGCTTGCTCTTTCGGTCCCGGCGGGCTTTGCCTTCGGGCGGCTGGAGTTCAAGGGAAAGCAGGTGCTCTTCTGGTTCGTCATCGCCACCATGTCGTTCCCGAATGTGCTTGCGATCATCCCCACCTATATCGCGGTCGTAAAGCTCCAGGCCGTCGACACCTACGGCGCGATGATCATCCCGTCGATCCCCTATATCGGCTTCTACGTCTTCTATATGCGCCAGGCCTTCCGGTCGCTTCCCGCTTCGATATTCGAGGCAGCGCGCATGGACGGAAGCGGGTTGTGGCGGCAATTCATCGAGATCGGTGTTCCGAACGTCATTCCTGCGATCGCGGCCCTTTCTGTGATTTCCTTCATGGGCGCTTGGAACATCTATCTCTGGGGCCAACTCGTGCTGGACGACGCATTCAAGAAGACGCTCACGACCGGCATTGCCGTCTTTGCCGATCTCGAAGGCGCCGAACGAGCCTGGGGGCCGTTGATGGCGACAAGCCTGTTGTCGATCATTCCCGTTCTCTTGATCTTCCTGCTGGCACAGCGTTTCATCGTGGACGCGCTCGCACCAGGCATTGACGACAGATAGGCAAAGCATGCCCCGCATTATCGTAATCGGATCGGTCAATCACGATCGCATATGGCAATTGGACGCTCCGCTCATCCCGGGTGGGCGGATACAGTTTTCATCCCAAACAACCCGGCTCGGCGGCGGTGCTTTCTACACCGGGCAGCAGCTGCTGGAACTCGGCGCCGATGTCGCCATCGTCTCGTGGCTGATGCAGGACGAACAGGGACAAGCGGCGCTCAAATCGCTCGCCGCCAACGACTTCGATGTCGAACACATCGCAATGTTACCGGGAGAGACGGCGCCGCTCGAAATTTTCCTGGAGCCGAACGGCGAACGGACGATCATCGCGCCTGCCGGCCGATCGCAACCGCTGGTGGCCGCTGGCAAGCTTGCCGGCGCGGGCGTCTATATCAATGCGCTCGCCCTCGAAGAGAACCTCGTCGAACAGATTGGCGCCCAGCCGCTCGTCCTCACGCAATTTCCGCTGCGGCCGGCAACGCCTCGCCCGTCGGATTACGTCATCTCCTCGCGCGACGATGTTCCGGACGACCTCGCTCTTGCCTGGCAACGCGCCGGCCAGATCGCCGGTCCGCGCCTGAAGATGCTCGTGCTTACCGACGGCACGCGCCCGATCACGCTGTTTGACGGTTCGCAGACCGTTGAGGTCGCGCCAGCGGATCGTGTCGATACGACAAACACGATTGGCGCTGGCGATCGCTTTGCTGGCTCCTTCCTGTTTGCATTGCTGGAAGGAAAGGCTCCCGCGGCAGCCGCGCAGGACGCCAGCCGGATAACGGCGGATTGGCTGCGCCGGCGCGGCGACTAAAAGGTCTCGCACAGCCTCAGAAATCTCACCTTGGAAGATAAAACGTCGTAGACAATTCATTCGGATGATTATAGTAATTATTCGAATGTTTCCGGCGAGCCCTCGCCTTTGTTTGACGATCCCCAAATGCCCGAGGAAAAGATGATGACTGAGGAGAAGACTGGCAGTCCGGTCAGCGCATCCCATACCCATGCCCAAGCGCTGGAAATTCTTGCCGCCGGCCGGCCGGCGAACATCAAGGCGGTCGCCGAGAAAGTGCTCGACACACTCGGTGAGGTCGACGTGGTCGTCAACCGCACCGGCCTTGCCATGCTGCCGCTCGTCGACACCGTTCGCGGTACCGCGTTCCATCTCGGCGAAGTCCTGGTGTCCGAAGCCCATATCCGCGTACCGGACCGTGCCGTTGAAGGCTATGGCGCGGTCGTCGGCCGGGATCTCGAACATGCCATGGGAATGGCTGTTATCGATGCGGCTATCGCCGCCGGTCATCAGGCCGATCTGATCCTTGAACTCCTGAATGCCGAACGGCGTCATCAGGAGGAAGAGGATCGAAAGCTTCTGCAGAAAGTCGAAGCGACCCGCGTGCAGATGGAGACATTCTGACCATGGCCAACAATCTCTTGCCCACTCCGGACGACACCCGCACCAACGCCACGTTCGAGGAACTCATGTGGGCGCTGAGCCGCCCCGGAGAGCCGCGTGAACTGCCTGTCGAAGGCTTCTGGCCGCTTGCCGAAAGCCTGCTCGATCGCGAATGCAGCTTCCATGTGGCAAACGATCCGTCCCTGGACCTGAAGATGGCCACAACCGGGGCAAGGCGGATGCCGCTTGCCGATGCGGACTATGTCTTTGCCGCCATCAATGCCGCCGAAAACGTCGAGGCCTTGTCGAGACTGCGCATCGGCAGCCTCCTTTACCCGGATGACGCCGCGACGCTGTTTGCTTCCGCACAGTTTGGTTCCGGGCAGCAATTGCGCCTCACCGGCCCCGGCATCAAGGACAGCGTGACGATCTCCATCGGCTGCATCGATCCTGCCTTCTGGCACATGCGCGCCAGGGCAATCCGCTATCCGCTCGGCTGGGATCTCTATCTCGTCGACGGCAAGCGCCTGCTCGGCATTCCCCGTTCCACGAAAATCGAGGTGCTCTGATGGCCTATGTGGCAACCCGCGGCGGCGAATACGCTATCGAACAGGCGGAACGGCTGTTCCGCGCCGATCTCGGCCCGATCACACGTGAACGCGTCGAGGCCGTGCGGACCGGTCTTCCCTATCTCATCGACCGGCTGATGGGCGAGGCATCGCTTTACGAGCCGGATCTTGCCGCCCTGGCGCTCGCCCAGGCCGGTGGCGATCTCTATGAGGCGATCCTCCTACTGCGCGCCTACCGCACGACCCAGCCCCGCATTGCCGTCGCTGAACCCGTCGACCAACCGGATCTTTTCACCGTTCGCCGCATCTCCGCCGCCTTCAAGGACATTCCGGGCGGCCAGATACTGGGGCCGACACTCGATTACTCCCATCGTTTGCTCCAGGTCGATGTCCTGCAAGGCGAGGATTATGTGCCAGAGCCGGTCATCCCGGCCGCCAAGCCCGCACCGGCGATGCAACCGTCGCTGACCAGCTGGCAGAAGGCGCAGGGGCTTATTCCGGATCACCCGGTCGAGACGGTCGCACCAGAGGAAATCCCCGATCTGACGCGCGAGCCGCTGCTCTTTCCAGCCGCGCGCGCCCACAAGCTGCAGAGCCTAGCCCGCGCCGACACCGGCGGCACACTGGCGCTCGGATATGCGACGATGCGCGGCTATAGCGCCGTGCATCCGACGGTCAACGAACTGCGTCTGGCCTACGCCCCGGTTCGCCTGCGCCATCCCTCCGGCACGATCTTCAGCGCCGGTCGCGTCCGTGTCAGCCAGACCGAAGTCATCTCCAAGGCCAAGGAATTGCAACTGGGCTTCTCGGCGACCTTTGGCTGGAACGAGGTGAAGGTGATCGCGGCGGCAACGCTCGATCTCGCCTCCAGTCAACCGAATCCGCATCCGGCCGCCAATGAGGAATTCGTTCTCTATCACACCGAACCGGTCGAAAGCTCCGGCTTCTGCATCCACTTCAAGCTTCCGCATTACGTCACGTTCCAGTCGAGCCTCGATGCGCTGCGCCGCGTCAAGGCGGATAAGAGCGAGGCCGCTGCAAAACCTGCCGATGCCGAGAAGCTTGCCCCGCAACAGGAAGAGGTCGCGCTATGAAACTGCAGGAATTGACCAAGCCCTGGATGGCTTTCAACTACGGCTTTCTCGACGAATCCGCCAAGCGCGAAATGCGCCGTCGCATTCTGAAGGCGATCGCCGTTCCCGGCTACCAGGTGCCCTATGCCAGCCGCGAAGTGCCGATCGCCCGCGGCTGGGGAACGGGTGGTCTGCAGGTGACGCTGACGCTGCTGAAGCCCACATCCGTCGTAAAGGTCATCGACCAGGGATCGGATGATTCCGTCAACGCCAGCAGCATCCGCAAATTCGTCGCTCGCGTCGGCGGCGCGGTGGAAACTGAAGACACGATGGCCGCGACCATCATCCAGTCCCGCCACCGCATTCCGGAGGAAAAGCTGCGCGAGGACCAAGTCCTGGTGCTCCAAGTTCCGAACCCCGAGCCGCTGCGTCCTGTCCAGCCGGATATGTCCGTCGCACGCGAAATGCACGGCGATGCCGATTACGGTCAGCTGTGGCTCGTGCTCTACGAGCAGCTCGTCAAATCGGGACGGATCATGCAGGGATCGAGCTATCCGAGCATGGTCAACGGCCGCCACGTGATGACGCCCTCGCCGATCCCGCGCTGGGACGTGCCGAAGCTCAATCAGGCCGATCACCTGACAATCCTGTCCGCCGGCCGCGAGAAGCGCATCTTCGCCGTGCCGCCCTACACGCGCGTCGAACCGCTCGTCTTCGACGATGTGCCCTACCGGGTCGAGGATCATCACGACAAGACCTGCTACCGCAGCAACGTCACCGGTTTCTTCATGAACGAGCTGCCGCAGGAGGATGGCTCCTCGCAATACGAACTGTCCGACAGCCATTTCGGCGTGAAGCACATCCGCAAGTCGGAAGCAGAGGCGGTCGAGATCGGCGAGACCTGGTACAAGAATGGAAGGATGGACTGATGGCCGCGCTTGATCCCACTCAATCGGCGGAGCTGACCCGCCAGCCGCCGCGGCTGATGATGGCGGAACCGATCCTGACCATGCGCGACATTGCGCGCAACTATGGCGACGTCACTGCTCTTGGTGGCGTCGACGTAACAGTCTATCCTGGCGAAGTCCTCGGCATCGTCGGCGAATCCGGCTCCGGCAAATCGACGCTTCTCCGGATGATGAACCTTGAGGATACGCCGGATATCGGCACCTACAGTCTTGCGCTTCCCGGGCATGAGGGCCGCAACCTCTTTACGCTCGACCGCTTCGAGCGGCGGATGCTGAGGGCGCATCATATCGGCATCGTCTACCAGAATCCGCATCTCGGCCTGTTGATGAACCACACCAGCAGCGGCAACGTCGCCGAACGCCTGCTGATTGCCGGCAACCGCAATTTCGCCGAGCTGCGCGAACGGGCACGTCAGTCGCTCGACGCATCGGAATTTCCGATCGAGCGCATGGACGCCCGCCCGAACGAGCTTTCCGGCGGTATGCAGCAGCGCGTGCAGCTTGCCAAGGCGATCGCGCTCGAGCCCGCCGTCCTGCTGCTCGATGAACCGACGACGGGCCTCGACGTCAGCGTTCAGGCCCTGGTGCTCGACACACTGAAGCGGCTGCAGCGCGAGCGTTCCATCACCATGGTTCTGGTCTCGCACGATCTCGGCGTCATCCGCACGATGGCAGACCGGGTTATGGTCATGCGGCGCGGCAAGGTCGTGGAACAGGGTCTCGCCGACCAGATCTTCCAGGACCCGCAGCATGCCTACACGCAGCAGCTCGTTCACGCCAAGCTTTGAGGGAAACAAGAGAGATGAATATTCAGGTTTCCGCGCGGCCGAACGCGGCTCCGGTTTTGCGCGTGCAGGGACTTTCGAAGCAATTCGAGATGCACCACCTCAAGCGCACGCTGTTTGCCTTTGAGAATATCGAGTTCGACCTGAATGTAGGTGAGTTCATCCTGCTGAAGGGCGAAAACGGTGCGGGTAAGTCGACCCTGCTGCGCACGCTCTACCGCTCCTACCTGCCCCGCGCCGGCCACGTCTATTATCACACGCAGGAAGGGATCATCGATCTGGCGACCGCCGCCGACGTCGACATCGCCGTGCTGCGCCGCCGGGAAATCGGCTTCGTCACGCAGTTCCTCAATGCCCGCCCGCGTGTTCCGGCCGAAGAGATTGTTGCCGAACCGCTGAGGCTTGCCGGCAGGTCGCATTCCGAAGCCCTCGCCGAAGCGCGGCGCTGGCTCGATGCCTTCGGCGTCAAGAAACAGCTCTGGTCGGCCTACCCCTCGACCTTCTCCGGCGGCGAACAGCAGAAGGTCAATCTGGCCCGCGCGCTCATCCTGCCGCAGCGCCTGCTGCTGCTCGACGAGCCGACGGCATCGCTCGATCATGCTGCACGCAAGGCACTCGTCGAAAGACTGGCGCAGCTCAAAACGTCAGGTGTTGCAATGATCGGTGTTTTCCACCATCCAGAAGACGTCCGGGCGCTGATCGACCGGGAACTTCATCTCGAAGCCATCAAGATCGAGGACGAGCAAGACGATGTGGCTGAGTAATTTTGAAATTGTGCTGCAGGACCGTGTGATCGAACGCGGTGCCGTCAAAATTGAAGATGGATTGATCGCCGATATCAGCGAGCAACCGGTCGAAGGTGCGGAGATAGACGGCCACGGTCGGTTTCTCCTGCCCGGTTTCGTCGACATGCACGGCGATATGATCGAGAAATGCGTCGAGCCGCGGGTCAATGTCCGCATGCCGCTCGAACTTGGCGTCTACGATCTCGACAAGATGCTTGCCGCCAATGGTGTGACGACTGCCTATGCGGCGGTTGCCTTCACGCCCGCCACCTATGGCCATGTGCGCTCTATCGAGCATACCCATGCGATGATCGAAAAGCTCGCATCGATGCGGGACGAGCTTTTGATCGACCACCGCGTCCACGGCCGCTTCGAGGTGACCTTCCTGCCGGCCGTCAACGAAGCGAAGACGCTGATCAATGCCGGCGCGCTTCACCTCATTTCACTGATGGATCACACACCAGGCCAGGGACAGTATCGCGATATCGAACTCCATATCGCCAACACTGCGAAAGCCAAGAAGATCAGCGAGACCCAGGCAGCGGAGATGGTCAAGCAGCGCATGGCTGCACGCAGCGAGCACGGCGACAGTATGGGCATCATCAACGGCTTATCGCAATTGGCGCGCGAGCACGGCGTCGTGCTCGCGTCTCATGATGATGACACGGCCGAGAAGGCAGCGCTGCTGCACAGCCTCGGCGCCGCAATCAGCGAGTTTCCGATCAATATCGCGACGGCGACCGAAGCGAGGCGTTTGGGGTTGGCAACGGCGATGGGCGCACCAAATGCGCTGCGCGGCCTTTCCTATTCCGGCAATCTTTCCGCCCGGGAAGCCTATGAAGCCGGCGTTCTCGATATTCTTGCCAGCGACTATCACCCATCGGCCATTCTGCCCGCTGTGATCGCACTTGCGGAAATCGGCAAGGGCGGGCTTCCCCCCTCAGCCGCATTGGCAAGCGCCAACCCGGCAAAGGCACTTGGCCTCACCGACCGCGGCCGCATCGCCGAGGGACTGCGCGCCGATCTCGTGATCGCAGAACGCGGCCGCGTGCCGCGCGTGCGCGGTACGATCCGTGGCGGCAAAATGGTCTGGTCCGACGGCACGATCAAGAGTTTCTGAGCCACTGAGGGACGGCCTGCTCGCGCACGGAGCTCGTAAACAAAGTTGCTCAGCCAGCGGGAGGGAACTTCCCTCCCGCCAAGCTCCATGGCTCACATCGCTTTCTGCGGATGCGGCGTGCCCTCATAGGCGCCCCAGATCGACTGATCGAAATTGATCGTGGCACCGGTCATCAGGCCGGACTCTTCGGACGACAGGAAGGCGACCGCGCGGGCGACCTCGGCCGGATCGACCAGCCGGCCGAAAGGCTGCTCTGCCGCCGCCTTTGCCAACCAATCTTCCGCGGCTCCATGATATTCGCGCTGGATGCGATCCTCGCCGTCGCTCGACATCCAGCCGATATTGAGGGCGTTGACCCTGATCCGGTTCCTAAGCAATGAGAAAGCCGTATTCCGGGTCAGCGTGTCGAGAGCGCCCTTGGAAGAACAGTATGCACTGATGAAGGGCTGACCGGCCATCGACGACATCGAGGAAATGTTGACGATGGTGCCCTCGATGCCGTTGGCGATCATGTTCTTGATCGCGTCCTGCATCAGGAAGAACGGCCCGCGCACATTGACGGCGAACATCCGGTCGAACAGAGCCGGATCGGTATCGAGAATGGTGCCGCGATCGGTGATCGCAGCGACGTTGACAAGCGCATCGATGCGGCCGAACTTTTCGGCCGCTGTCGCGATGACCTTGCGGCAGTCCTCGACCTCGCCGAGATCGGCGCTGACGAAGGCAACCGGGATTCCATATCGATCGCCAATCTCCCGCGCCTTGGCTTCGCCCTTGGCAATGCTGCGGCCGCAGATCGTCAGGCCGGCGGCGCCACGCTCGGCAAAGAGCCGGGCGACTTCCGCGCCCAGCCCTTGTGTGCCGCCAGTCACGACGGCGAATTTTCCATCCAGTCGGCTCATCGGATCTCAAGCCTCCCTGCGTGCGGCATGGGCGGCGATAACCTCGGCAAACTGCCCGGCATCCGTCCTGGCGTCGATTGCCTCTGCCATGATCTGCGCCTGCGTTTTCGGCGCAAGCCCCCCGACCGGCGGATCGCTGTCGAGATTGGTCGGGAAGGCATAGCCCTCGGCCGTCGATGCGATCACATTGGCAACGTCCGCGCGGCTCAGCGTGCCGGCATCAAGCGCAGCGAGAAGTGCAGGGTAGACTGTCACCGACATGCGGGTGCGGTTGACGCTCTCCATCGCCCGCCCGAAGGCCGAGGACACCTGCAGGAGATTGGCCATGCGATAGATGTCTTTCGAGACATTGTTGCCGGCACCGTGCATGACGGCCGGATTGAAGAAGACGGCATCGCCCTTCTTCAGCGGCAATTGCACATGGTGTTCGGCAAAATAAGCTTGGAACTCCGGCCGGCCGAAGGCGATATAGCCTTCAAAGAAGGTCTGCGAATAGGGCAGGAACAGCGTCGGCCCGCTTTCAAGGGGCATATCGCAATGCGCGACGGCGCCCTGCAGAGTCAGAAGAGGCGAAACCGCATGGATATGGCCGGGATAGGCCTGCATCTGCTGCGGCGACATGAAGCCGAGGTGATAATCACGATGCGGCTTCTGCGCGGTACCGCCCGGATTGACCCGGTTCATCTGCGCCGTCATCTGATAGCCGACGCCGAGCCAGGCTTCCGACACTAGCGTGACGGTGGTCGAGGCATAATAGCGGGCAAAATTTTCCGGGTCCGCCAGGCAGTGTTTCTCGAGCGCATTCCAGATGCGGTCATTGGCGCCGGGCTTGGCAAAGTGATCGCCGGCACCCTTGCCCTTCTCCTTTTCTTCGCGGACGATCGCTTCGAACACGCTGGTTGCGCGATCGACGACCGTCGTGTCCGGCATGGCGTTCTTGATGACGATGATGCCGGGACCTGAAGTGAAGGCCTCGACCCACTCGGCCATCAGCGTGCGGCGGTCGTCTTCATTCTCGGCAGCGCTTCGAACCTTGTCGCCATCATAGATGAGGATATTTTTCTCGATCCCCACCGCCAAAGGCCAATCCGCCGGATTGGCAGTTTTTTTGACCAAAGTCTTGAAGGTATCGAAATTGCCGCAATCGGCCGAAAGCCAAACCTTCTGGCTACGCCTGCTGGCGAGCGCCTGAGCGTCCATGGTGATCTCCTCCCAAAGTGACGTTGGACTTATGGGATTGATCCTAGTCTCGGGCAGACTTATGAAAAAGGTAGAAAACCCCTCAAAAACACCTCAGGACGAGCACATTGAAATCTCGTTTCCCCTTGAAAGACATTGCGCTGCAGGCCGGGCTTAGCCTCGCGACCGTCGATCGGGTGATGCATGAGCGCGAAGGCGTTCGCGCCGTTACCCGCGCACGGGTCGTCGCGGCAATTGCCGAACTGGAGCGGCAATATGTGCAAGCGGGTTTGGCCGGCCGGCGCCTCGTCATCGATGTCGTCATGGATACGCCGCAGCGCTTCTCCGCCGCCGTCCGCGAAGCCTTCGAAGCCGAATTGCCCGGCATGCGGCCCGCGTCCTTTTCCGCGCGGTTTCATGTGGCCGAGACGATGAGCGAACAGGAGCTTCTATCGATCCTGCGCGCCATACGCCGCCGCGGCAGCCATGGTGTTGTTCTCAAGGCTCCGTCGACACCAGCGATTGCCGATCTTGCCGGTCAGCTTATGGCGGCAAGGATTCCAGTAGTCACGCTGGTGACTGACTTGCCGGAAAATTCCCGCATCGGCTATGTCGGCATGGATAACCGCGTGGCGGGCGCGACATCAGCCTATCTGCTTGGCCGCATGGCCGGAGAGCGGGCTGGCAAGGTGCTGGTGACCCTATCGAGCAGCCTTTTTGCCGGTGAGGACGAGCGTGAGCGTGGATTTCGCGATGTGCTGGCGGATCGCTTCCCACATCTTGCGGTCGTCCGGATTTCGGAGGGCTTCGGTGTCGATCGCGCGACGGAACTTCTTGTCCGCGATGCGCTGGAACGCGAGCCGGAAATCCGCGCTGTCTATTCGGCGGGCGGTGGCAACCGAGCCATATTGAAGGCCTTTGCCGATGCGCGACGAGAATGCACGGTCTTTGCCGCCCACGATCTCGATCAGGACAATATCAGGCTGCTCGCCGCCGGCGAAATTACCTTCGTCATCCACCACGACCTACGCCATGACGCCCGCAGCGCCTGCCAGCTGATGCTTGCCTATCATCGGATGCTACCGGCCGATTTCCAGATCGCGCCCTCAAGGGTTGCCATCGCAACGCCATTCGAGACGGCACATTAATCCGCTTTCGGGGTCGATCGAAACGCCAGGAAACCTATTCGATCGCGGTGATCTCCAGCTCTTCCTTGCCAAGGGTTACGATATCGCCAACCACCTTCCCCATCAGCAGTCTTGCAACGGGCGAGACATAGGAAATCGAACCCGCCTTGGGATCGGCTTCATCCTCCCCGACGATGCGATATTTCTGTATGCGGCCATCCTCACGGCTATAGGTGACCGTGCTTCCAAACGCGACGACATCGGACGTGTCGGGAACCGGCACGACTTCAGCGGTGCGAAGCCTCTCGGCGAAATAGCGCGCATCGCGCAACGGGATGGCTGTCTGCCGCCGGCGTTCGTTGATGTCTTCGATTGTGATCGCTGCTTCATAGGCTTTACGCGCCTGATGAAGCTGCAATTCCAGAGCTTTCAGGCCCGCCGCCGTCACACGGTTCGGATGCGGAGAAATGGGCCGGTCGGGCAGCACGGTTTCCGCGGCCGTTTCAGCGCTTTCTTCCTTCATGAACGCAGTGCTCAATTTCAAACTCCATTCCTACCGGCAAATCAGCCCGATACTATAGACCAGATGGCAGGCTGGGCGAAATGCAGATGGTCGATCAGCGCAATCCTACGAATATGTTCCGGGAGATCGCCTTGGCATTCCGAACGCCATTGCGTAGCATCGCACGAAGCTGCAACACGTCCTGCGGGCAATCCTGGCCCGTGCCAAAGCTATGATGAAGGATCGCCATGCGCCGTTTGGACCAGGAGATGTTCCGCTCCCTCTCTCTCCTCGGCATGGTTCTGGGCCTGATCTTCTTCGCCGCATCTCTGACGCCCAGCCTGATGCCGCGGTCCTATCTCGTCCAGGGCGCCCTCTCCGGGATCAGCGCGGGAGTCGGCTACATGATAGGCACGGCACTGACCTGGCTCTGGATCTATTTGCAGCTGCCCGTTCCCAGGCGGTCGCTGAGGTTGGCCCGCTGGTCGATCGGCATTGCCTGCCTGCTTCTCTGCATGGCGGCGCTCTGGCATGCGACTTTCTGGCAGAATTCGATCCGCATTTTGTGGAAGATGCCGCCGATTGCCACCGCCGACCCTTACTGGCTTGCGGTCGTGGCAGCGGCGACCTTTCTCATTACGCTCATTGTCGGGCGTCTCTTCCGCATCGCCAGCCTGCTGTTTTCACAATGGCTTTCGCGCGTCGTGCCGAGCCGGCTTTCAAAGGTTGTCGGAGCCTTGCTTGCCGTTGCACTGTTCTGGTCGATCGGCCAGGGCATATTGCTGCGGCTTGCACTCGATGCCGCCGATGCCTCATTCAAGCAGGCGGACGCGTTGATCGAAGACGACCAGCCCATGCCGCAGGCTGACATGAAGACCGGCAGCTCCGCCTCGCTGGTTGCCTGGCAAGGACTAGGACGCCAGGGCCGGTATTTCGTTACGTCGGGGCCGGGCGCCGGCAATATTTCAGGCTTCTGGAACGGCCCGGCAAAGCAACCGCTTCGCATCTATGTCGGCTTGAACAATGCCGAAACCAGCAAGGAGCGTGCAGCGCTAGCCTTAAAGGAGATGATCCGGCAAGGCGCTTTCGATCGTTCCATGCTGGTCGTGATCGTGCCGACCGGAACAGGTTGGGTAGACCCGGCGGCCATGGACACGCTCGAATATCTGCAGCATGGCGATGTTGCCAGCGTCGCCGTGCAATATTCCTATCTGAGCAGCTGGATGTCGTTGCTGTTCGAACCACAACAAGGCGAGGAGACGGCCATTGATCTATTCGATGCCGTCTACGGCTATTGGTCGAAACTGCCTCGTGACAAGCGACCCAAGCTCTATCTTCATGGCTTGAGCCTTGGCGCGATGAACTCGCAGCTATCCTTGGATATCTACAATATTATTGGCGATCCGGTGAACGGCGCACTCTGGAGCGGCCCACCCTTCCGCAGTACCAGATGGAAAGCGGCAACTGCGGCGCGAAGCCCCGGCACACCGGAATGGCTGCCGAGATTTCGTGACGGTTCCGTGATCCGCTTTGCAAACCAGGAGCACGCGCCGGATCAGTTCGCCGCTCCCTGGGGGCCGCTCAGAGTCATCTATCTGCAATATGCGAGCGACCCGGTGGTATTCTTCGATGCCACCTCAGCTTTTCGCGAGCCGGCATGGATGAAAGCGCCTCGCGGGCCTGACGTCTCGCCGGAACTCACCTGGATACCGGTCGTCACCATGCTCCAGCTGCTCTTCGATATGATGATCGCAACGACATCGCCGATCGGCTACGGGCACATCTATGCGCCCCAGCATTATATCGATTGCTGGGTATCGCTGACCGATGCACAAATCTCCCCGGAGAATCTCACACGCCTGAAATCGCTCTTCGCCGCCCGTTTCGGGATGACGAACTAGGGCGTGCACAGGCGAACATGTGCGAATGTGGACCATTGATCTCCGGCGACAGTTCATTGCACTTCGGCGAGCTGTCGGCGCGAACCCAACATGGTTGTTGCAACGATCTCCAAATCGATTAGTCTTCAAACCAGCTAACGACGGCGGATACGAAGTTTCCATGTTGCGGGGGACTTTGCCGCAGCACCCAACTTCAGAGAGATCGATGGTCAGCCTCGGTGTTTTGACGACTTATATATTGGTGGTGCTTGGCCTCATGGTCATTCCAGGACCTGCCACCTTGCTCACGCTCGCCAGAGCAGTCAGCGGCGGCAAGCGCGTAGGGCTGGCAACTGGCGTTGGTATCGCCGCCGGCGATCTTTTCCACACGATGATGGCGACTTTCGGATTGTCGGCATTGCTCGCCACATCCGCGCTGGCCTTCGAGATCGTCAAATATGCCGGCGTCATCTATCTGATCTATCTGGGTTTCAAGGCCTTTGTCGAGAAAAGCGGCAGCATCGATCTGCCGACTGCACAGGCCATAACCCCCATGCGAGCGTTCCGACAGGGTTTTTTCACCGAGATACTCAACCCGAAGACCGCACTTTTCTTCCTGGCCTTCCTGCCGCAGTTCATCCATCCGGAAAGCGGCTCCGTCATCGCGCAATTCGCGCTGCTGGGAGCCATCTTTGTGACCCTCAGCATCGGGGTGACCTCGCTTCTGGCGGTCGGTGCCGGCTCGATCGGCGGCTGGCTGCGCCGCAACCGCACCATCGGCCGATGGCAGGGAAAGGTCATCGGCACGATCTATATGGCATTGGGCCTGAGGCTCGCCCTGCAGCAGCAGTGATCCGTCTTTACGGCGCCGAAGGGAAAATCAAACCGGCTGCCGTTTGACGACACAGAAGTTCATCTCCGAGCGGATGCGAAAGCCCATTGCTTCATAGAGCGCGATGGCTGGCGCGTTCGTCATATAGGCATGCAGATAAGCGGTTTCGCCCCGTGCCGCGATCTCACCAGCCACGAAGCGGAAGAGCAGGGTGCCAAGGCCGCGCCCCTGAAAATCCGGATGGGTGCAAAGGCCACTAAGCTCGGCAAATCCCGTCTGGCGCATGCGCTGGCCTGCCATGGCAACGAGGCGCCCATCGATTTTCACACCCCAGAAGGAGCCGAGGCTCTGCGCGCGCAGCGTGAACGGGCCAGGTTTGGTGAGTGTGGCAAGCGCCAACATATCGGCGGCATCGGCCTCCGTCAGCGGCTCGATCCGGGGATCCGAGATACGCTCGGAAGAGCGCTGAGCCATCATCTGCACAAGCCTGGCATTCGAAAGGGTTATCAACCCTTTGGGAACGATGATCGGCTCGGCTTCGACGATCGCCATGACCTCTTCTCCCGAAGGCAGCTTTGCCAAGGCGTCGAGACTTTCGACCGAATTATCCGCAGACGCCGCAAAGGGCACGATGGAAGGCGGGTAGCGGCGCGCCAGCGCGTTGCCCTCCGCCAGCGAGGCGTGGGCGGTTTCAAGGGCACGCCAGATCGGTCGGTCGAGAATGTGGCTCATCGCTGCTGCTCCTTGCCAAAGTCGCCGCGTCGCCTGAGCGGAGCTTCGGCTAGCCCGTCCTCGATTGCGGCCAGTTGTTGCAATATCGGCCCGGATAGATCGCCGCAGAGCTCACGAACCGCCTGCTCTATGCGCGGCCAGACGGATTTTTTCGAATAATCGATGAGTTCCTGTCCCTTTGACGTCAACGAGATCAGACGACGACGCTGGTCTTCGGTCGAGGCCTGCATGTCGACATAACCCAATTCCAGAAGCTGTGAGACGGTGCGCGTTGCGCCCGGCTGGGTGATGCCGACAGCCTGGGCAAGTTCGCCGATCGTCAGCGGACCAGCGCGATCAATGGCTGCGAGAAACGGATACTGGGCAGACTGCAAAGAGACGTCCAGCTCCTCCATGATCTGCTGCGTATCGGCCTGCAGACGCTCGCCGATCCGGCGAAATCGGCTGCCGAGACAGAGGAAACCCATCGCCCTTACAATATCTTCAGTCAAAGCGATCTCCATTTCTCAAATTACATAACTAGTTATATAATTCGTTATGCGACTGTGATCAAGCCGCTATCCCTCATTTGGAGGATGCGCACCACACATACAATCTCAATGATTGCATTTACCAAGCAGTCCCGCCTTTTGCCGATCGCTGCCATCCAAAAGTGAACTAACGCTAAGGTCGTATGCTGTTTGAATCTGGAACGCACAAAAGGATCGCTTTGGGGAGACGCATTGCTGACAGGAGCCTCCTCATATCAGCCCGACACCACGATGCTTCCCATTTCTCCACGCGAATAGAATTATTCATGAAGCGCCCAAGGCACTGAAATAATTTAAGAATATTCATCTCTTTTCGGGAGATTCAATCCTGCGTTAAGTTAAGTTTATACGCATATTATTTATTTAGAAATTTACATATTAACTGAATACTAATAAATGCCTTAACTTTCCGAGTCATATTAGCTAACCATTACGCAAGTGGAGGTAATGGTTGTGCAAGATATTGGTACAGACTCTCAAAGATATTCAGGAAGAGCTTACTCAATCAAAAATGGTGCTCAGAAATCCGACTCCAAGCGCCTGGACGCCACCGGTGCACATCTTGTTTCCGAAGAGCCGATTTCAAATCAGGAGAGCCAGATGCAGTCCGCAGATGCGCCCGAACATGGAGCCGCCATTCCTGCTCAAGACTATCCACTTACGCTTCCAAGCGTAATGATCGGCGGGTTACCCATCACTGTCGTCAATCGACGCAACGCCGCCTCCTTCATGATCGATGTAGCGCGGAGACGCCGCCGCGACAGCCGGCCCTATTACTTTACCTCGGCCAATGGCGAGGTCGTTGCACGCGTTCACGCGGATGCCAATATCGCCAAACTCTTCCAGGAAGCGGATCAGATCCTGGCCGACGGCCAGCCGCTCGTCATGGCCTCGCGCTTGCTCTGCAGGGTGCAACTTCCCGAGCGCGTAGCGACAACCGACCTCTTCCACGATGTTGCCGAACTGGCCGAAAAAGACGGCATAAGCTTCTATCTTCTAGGAGCGACCGAGACGGCAAATCGTCAAGCCGTCGCCGCCGTGCAAGCACGCTATCCCGACCTGCGCATCGTAGGCCATTGCCACGGCTACCTTGCGGGAGAAGCCTTGGAACGGAAGCTCGACGAGATCAACGCGCTCGCCCCCGATATATTGTGGATCGGCCTCGGCGTTCCGCGCGAACAGATCTTCGTGCATGACTTTGCCGCGCGACTTGCCAATGTCGGCATCATCAAGACATCGGGCGGGCTCTTCGACCATCTGGCGGAGAGAACGAAAAGGGCGCCCATCTGGGTTCAAAGAGCCGGTTTTGAGTGGTTCTGGCGGATGGTGATGGAACCCCGCCGTCTGTTCTGGCGCTACCTGACGACCAATCCCTACGCCATCTACGCGATCCTGAGGTATTCGAAATGATGAATAGGCGATATCCCGAACTGCAGACCAGCGAAACGGACACCGACATCGCCATTGTCGGCGGCGGGCTTTCCGGCACGCTTGCGGCCTGCCTGCTCGGTCGAGCTGGCTATCGCGTGACGCTCATCGATCGTCATCGCGTCTTTCCCCAGGAATTCCGCGTTGAAAAAATCGGTGGCGAAGCAATCGAAAAACTTCGGCGACTTCAATTACTTGCGCCTCTGTCGACTGCCGCCGTACCTTTTGACGAAATCGTCAATATGCACAAAGGGCACGTGGTGGACCGGACATATGGCCAGCACTATGGATTTTTCTACAACAGGCTCGTTACGGCGATGCGGAGCGCACTGCCCGAAACGGTGAACTTCGTGGTCGGTCAGGTCCGCGGCTTGCGGATCGGAGCTGCTCAACAGCAGGTATCGATCCTTGGCCGGGACGAAATCACCACGCGATTGCTGGTGATCGCAACAGGTATGGGCGATACCTTGCGCCGGGATCTCGGTATTCTGCACCGACAGATTAGCGATAGGCGCCCGCTCGCATTCGGGTTCAACATTCGTCCGCTGTGCTCCAACAGATTTCGCCACACCGCCCTGACCTATCATGGCGACGGCGATGGAATCGACCATCTCAATCTCTTTCCGGTCCCTGGTGCGACACGAGCCAATCTCTTCCTGTTCCGAGATCCGCGAGATCCCTGGGTCAAGTCGCTACATGATGATCCGAAGCAGGCGCTCACGAATGCTTTCCCGTCACTTGTCGACACCTTCGGTGATTTTGAAATCGGCAGCCGGATCGATAGCTGGCTTACCGATATAACAGCGGCCGGCAATTGCCGGCAGGATGGCGTCGTGCTGATCGGAGATGCCTATCTGACCTCCTGTCCGGCAAGCGGCCTAGGTGTCAGCCGGCTTCTGACTGATGTAGAGCGTCTGTGTTGCGCGTATATTCCACAATGGATGACAGAAACCTCCATCGATCATACCAGGATCGCCACCTATTATGACGACCCGGAAAAGCTTGATATGGACATCAACTCGGCGCGAATGACCGATCATCACTTCAATCTGGCGACCAAAACCGATGTCGGGTGGCGTCTGCGCCGCCAGTTCCATTTCGTGCGGCGGCGCGTACTGTACGGTATCGAAAGCATCAGTCCTGCTCTTGCCGCAAAGCTTCATCAACTCAAGACGATACGCGCCAGGTCTGCACTGCGATCGGCCGTGCTGAACTCGAAACCGATGGCATAGCCGGACTGGCAAGCAGGAAATTCTGCTTCGGGAATATGCATCAGTAGAAATATTGTACATTCCGAAGATGTGAGGAACACAGTTCTGTATCGCTAATATTATGGGGTTGAACATGGCAGTTTTAGGCGCATTTCCTCCTGGACTTACTTGCCGGCCGATCGAGGAGAACGATTGGGACGGTATCATCGATTGCCTGCGCAGAAATTTTCCGACGCGCGATCGAGGCTATTGGAAGCGCGCCGTCACACGGATGGAAAAACGGCCTTTCGTGCCCGACCTACCGAAATACGGCTTCGTTCTGGATATGTCCGGGCGCATCGTCGGCGTCCTGCTGGCGCTTTATTTTCGGCATGAAGGACTGGAAGGAGAAGAGCTACGCTGCAATCTATCGAGCTGGTCTGTGGATCCGGAGTACCGCGCGTTTGCCGGCAAGATGGTTATCGCGGCGCTCAGACGAAAAAACGTTACCTACATCAACGTCTCTCCGGCCCCGGGGACGATAAAGGTCAATGAAGCGCTCGGCTTTCGCCGCTATGCGGACGGGCAGCTAGCGTTTCTGCCGATGCTGAGTGCTGCGAGGCGGCCTTATCGCGTGCTCGAAGCCCGCTCTGATCTTCCGGAAATGTCGATGCTTTCGGAGGGCGATAGAGAGATTCTTCTCCAGCATGCGGCACTCGAATGCCTGTCGTTGATTTGCGTCGACGGTGACGAGGCCTTTCCCTTCGTTTTCAAGACACGCCGCATCTTCCATGGCACAGTTCCGAGTGCCCAGGTGATTTACTGCCGCACGCCCGCGGAGCTTAGCCGGTGCGCAGGCGCGCTTGGTCGCCATCTCCTGCGAAAAGGCATATTTCTCTGCGTCGTCGACGCGAACGGGCCGGTGCCCGGTCTCGTCGGCCGCTACTTTGCCGGAAGCGGGACCAAGTATTTCAAAGGCCCGAAGCCGCCCTCGCTCGGAGACCTGACATTCACCGAGCTCGTCATCTTCGGTTTCTGATCCTCACAAAGAGCCGATGCCGAGCTTTTGGAGTTTCCGCAAGGCCTAGGCACGTTCCAATCGTGCTATTCGTTCCCTCGGGCGAACGGCGCCATGCGGGTACGATTGAATATCGGCCGAGTCATAGTTGCCGCGACAGCCTATGTTCGCCCGACTGGCTGAGCAGACCCCTCGAGATGCCGAGCGAGCGCCATCGCGTTCCAAAGGAAACACCGACCAGCAAGAGGCAAAAGCCGAGCGCAAGAGGCGAAAAGAACGCCTCTTCCTGCAATACGGCATTGGACGCGATCGTGACGACCGCGACGAAAGCGAAGAGAAAATCCGGGGCACCGGTGGCAATCAGCTGCCTGCGAGCCGATAGCGCCAATGCGGCAAGAAAGCCGAAGAAGACGAAGCTGCCGACGCCCATCTGGTAGAGCATGATGCCCACGGCGCTTTCGACGGGCACGGAGGCGACGCCCTCATCCTGCGCCCGGTCCCAATCCAGATTGAGACTTGTACTCGAAAGATTGCCGCCGATCCCCAGGCCCTGCCCGAGCGGATTGTGCAGGAACTCGCGAACACCCGCGATCAAGCCCAGAACATGGTAATCGCCGTGCGTCGCGCCGAAAAGGATAGCGGCAACCGTCCAGACGACAGCCAGCGTGACAACTGCAAGCAGCGTCAGGTCCGCACGCGAAGGGCGATAGATCAACCGAGCGCCGATCGCCACAAGCAGCATGAAGGTCGCACCCTTGGAGCCAATGACGAGCAACAGCGGCAACGCGGCAATCGGTAGCAACCAACGTCCTCTGAAGAGGAGCCAGGCAGACATGATGCTCAAGCCGTAGGCATAGCTGATCGGGTGAAAGTTCGGGCCGCCATTGCGGAAGATTGGCGGAAACAGGTCGCTGAACAGCTTGATGTTGAAGAAGGTCGTCATCATCGTGTCTTCGATACCGCGAAGCACGAAGCCGGTTTCCCTCAGCTTCTTTTCCCAAACACCGGCCTCGATCTGCGCCTTCAGGCCACGGTGAATATAGAGATCGCCGTGGAACAGGCTGAGGAAATCCATTCGGAAGATCTGCTCCAGATAGCCGTAGATGATGGCAACAGCGCAGAGCCAGAAAATGCTCTTGCGCAGATCAATGGGATATAGACTGGCTGCGAGAATTGCGATGTGGAAACATGCAAGCGGCGTGATCGTATTGCGGAAATAGATGACTGCATCCTTCGGTCCGCCGTGGACAGCCCCAAGCGCAAGATAGAAAGTAACTATGCCGCAGAGTACGAAACTGAATATCAGCCAGGGCCGCAATTCGGCCAGAGCCCGCACACGATATTGAAAGGAGGCCATGACGAAGGCGACGAAGGCAGTCATCAGGATGACGAAATTGGCGCCACGCAATGCATCGAATGTATTATGATCGGGCACGAAGGGGGTGAACCAGGCAACCACGAGGTTCTGATAGAGAAAGGAACAGGCGATGACGATCGGGATGCAGCCGGGCTGAGCGATCGACAGGATGAGCGTCATGGCAAACGTCGCGGCAACCCCGAATGGCGTCCAGACGGCGAATGCCGAAACAGAAGCGATAACCGCCAGAATGGCGATGCAGAGATGGAACATGGCATCCGAGCGCAGCGATCCCCGGCCTCCCGACCCGAGGCCGACGCGACTTTCCGTGACGCTCATCACCAGTCTCCATCCGTTCGCATCAGTTGTCGTTCCGCAATGCCGTATCTCCTCGCATCTCAACCTCCGCCATGGCCATCCAGAAGCGCGGCAATCATGGCGCCGTCGAAGCCCTCGATGCTGGCCCGGCTTTTGATGATGCCGAAACCCTGATCGAGCTCCCAATAGGCCCAGCCGACCTGATTGGCCTCCGCCGCCTGCCTCACGGCTCGAACCCAGAATCTTCTGCTTTCGGCATCGACACAGAAATTCAATACGCCGAACTCATTCATCATCACCGGACAGTCATGCGTCTCCGACCAGCGCCTCAATCGCACGAATTCGGAGGCGATCGCCGCTTCGGTCCAGGGCGTCGTCAATTGTTCCTCGATGAGGCTTGCGGCCTGTTCATCTCCGTCGGCGCGCAGCTTGTCGATGCCCTCCTGCACGAGAGGCGTTTCGATGGTCGCTGGAAAGGGCAAATTCGAAATCCGGGCAAGCGGAGACGCATCCCAGGTCTCGCATTGGTGGGTGAAGGCCGTGGGCGCATAGAAATGAATGGCGGCAATCTGATTGCCGTCAGCAAGAGGCGGCGTCTCGCCAATTTCCCAGATGCCTTGCGAGGGCGAAGGCCCCCAGATCAGCGTGTGGCTGGGGCATTTGGACCGCACGACCTCTGCAAGCCTATCCCGCAATTGAAGCCACGCGTCACTCCGCATGGGCGGCTCATTCAAGAGCTCCGGATAGACCTTATCACTCGGGAGGTTGGCAACGACGCTGCTCAACGCCATCCATGCCTCGGCCGCCCTTTGCGAACCAGCCTCGAAATCCTGACGGAGAGCCGTGTGCAGACTTGCAGAGGGATGCATGTCCACAAGGACGGAAAAACCCAGCCGATTGAGGTCAGTCACGCCAGCCTCGATGCGACGGAGCGTGGTCGTGTCACCTGCCGACAAGAGATCGCCATTAACCGGCAAGCGGATTGTTTCAAAACCCGATTGACGAAGCTTTTCGAGCATAGCCTCGCTTGGTGCCACCCCATCGCTTTTATCGAACCATCCGGGCAGATTGATGCCGCGCGAGGGTACTCTGGGCTTGGCCGTCGCGCTCGTCCCGCCGGCAGCGGGAAGAGCAGCCAGAATGGAGCCTCCTGCCAGCTTGAGAGCACTTCGGCGTGATATCATCGTCGATCGCAAGCCACGTCCCACGATCATCCCCTTGCAGAGATCCGGTCGCCCTGCCCTCCGTTGTCAGCCGATCGGATCGGTCGTACCACCTGGCTAACGCGCACATCGATATGCTCCGGCGCAATTGTCAGCGTGGCGCTGCGCCTGATTTGATCGGCATCGAGGCGTTGACGAAGCATATTGGCGATTTCGCCCGCCTCTTCCCCGGGGCTGAGCGCGAAAAGCATGAGATCCGCTTCGGCAAAAAGCGCCGGGTCCCAGTTGCCGTCAATGATGGAAGACCCCATCAGAAGGACGAAATCGAAGGCACCGGCATCGGCCAATATGTCGTCCAGGCTAAGGCGCACCGGCGACTCCGCGCCCTGCGTTGTGGACCTGTTGTACACGACGGTGCGCAGACCGCTCGCGCCGCTGATGAAAACGCCGTTACCGCTGCGCGCTGGCGCTGCCATGCCGGGCTGATCGCCGAACTCGACCACCAGCACATTCTGTTCGGCCTGTTGGAGACCGAGGCCGACCATGGCCCCTGCGAGTCTCGCCGCCAGCGGCGTATGAAGCGAAGAGACCAGCAGCACATAGGGTTTCGGATGCTCCGTCAGATGCGAAATGATGTGTCGCATGAGCTGCAGCACATCGCGCGAAAAGGCTTCGTTTCCGGCCTGGAAAAAGCGTCTTCGCATCGCGCGTATGCTGAGATAGGCGCCGGCACCAGCAACGCCCGGAAGCCGATACTCTCCAAGATTGACGGGCGCTGGTTCCGGCTTTGCGATTTCCGGCAAAGGATCCTTGTGGGGCTCGACGTCGAGGAGGCTACGTCTTATGGGGCTTGTCGGATCCTGTTCCGGCTGGTGTTTCGGCCCGCGCACCAGAGCAAGACCGCAACCGATGATAAGACCGAGCACGGCGCTGACAGGCAACAACAGTAGCGGTTTCGGCCAGGTCGGCTGCACCGGCGGAGCAGCGGCGCTGATCACCCGCGCCTCCTGCAACTGCAGGCCCTGCATCTGCGACGTCTCTTCAGCGCGCTTCAGGAAATCGTCAAGCACCGTGCGCGCGGCCTTCGTCTTCGCCTCCAGCTGCCGCAACTGCACCTGCGCCGCATCCGAGCTTTCCAGCCTTTGGCGGAGGTCATCGAGCTTTTTCTGCAGTGCCGCGACATTCTGCGTGGCAAGATCGGATTTTGCCTTCAGTTCCCGCGTAATGCGCTGCGCCTCGACGGCCATGAGGCCCTGCATCCTGTCCAACTCGGATCGCAGTCTTTTGATGATCGGATGACGCGGCTGGTACATGGCTTCGTAATTGGCGAGATCGGCCGCCCGTTGATTGTAGTTCTCGCGGAGTTTGACTGTTGCCTCGGAAGAAAGGATTTCCGAAAGCTTGGCGAGCCCGGCGGGCGATGTGCCTGCGGCCACGGCCTGAGCATATTTATCCTTGGCCTGATCGGCGTCGCTTCGCGCGCCGATCAACTGATCCGTCAGCTTGTCGATCTGTGACTGCAACGTGCCGCCGGCGGAAGCATCGAGAATCTGATGCGAGACCTTGAAATCCCCGACTTCCTGTTCCGCATCGCTGACGTTCTTTTGGAGATTGCCGATCCGGCTCGCAAGCAGCGAATTCACGTCGCTGTTCGCAGTCTCCCGCTCACCCGATAGACCGGCCTTGTAGCGGTCGACGATGGCGTTGGCGATCCGTGCCGCCTTGTCGGAATATCGTGACGCGAAGCTGACATCGATGACATAGGTAAGCCCGGCACGTTCTACCGTGACAGCACGCTGGAAGCTTTTGAAGATCGAATCCTTCGTGGGATGTGAGGCCAAGCCAATACGCGACAGCAGACCGCCACCCGCAAATTCCGGATCGTTCTCGATGTTCTCGCTCTCAAAGACCTTCATCAGCAGGTCGCGCGATTCAATGACGAACACCTGGCTTGCGATCGCCGCGCTGTCGCTGCCGATGCCAGGTAGAACATTGTTGAGATTCGTCGCGCGCGGATCGCGCGGATCGATCATGACCGAAGCCGTCGCGGTATAGCTCGGCTTTGCAACGGCAAGGTAGGCCAGCGTCAGGAGAAGCACGACAACGGTGCTTGCCAACACGGTCAGCCAGCGTTGCCACAGGATGGTCCACACGGCACCGACATCGAACAGCGGCGGAAGCGAGCGCTCGTCAATGTTAAACGGCTTCATCCAGTTCCTCTCCGCGACTGCGGATCTCCGGCTCATCGCACATCACTAAATTCAGTATTAGTGAATAATGTTAATCATCCGTTGAATTTACACCAGAGCGTGTGATCGACTCGAGACATCGCAAGTAACCATGTTGCGACTTCATTCTAGCGCGAGCATGAGTACTTACGATATTAGAGATACACTCTATTTCAGGCGCTGCAGGCCATTCGGTCGATAGCAATCAACACAGGATTTAGGGCGTTGAGTGAGAAAGCTGGCAGCAGCGATACTTTATCGGCCGAAACGCCGCCGCTCGCGAGCAACCTGCGCTTGTCGATCGGCGCGCTTGCCAGGAGCGGCGCCGTTGCGGGGGCCATAAAGCTCGCCAGTGCCGGCCTGTCATTCCTGATGTTCGTCGCGGTCGCCATGACGACCGATGAGCGGCAGTTCGGTCTCTATAGCGCCGCCTATGCCGGAGCGAGCCTGGTCTCCTTCTTCGCCATCGTCGGCCAGCAAAGCGCCGTGCTCAGATTCTGGCCGCAATATGCCGGCAACAATGATCTGAAATCGGCAAACGGCATGATGGCCCGCTCCATCCTTGTCTCGCTTGCCGGGCTCGCTGGCTTCAGCCTGCTCATTCTCATCATCGGCTTCTCGCCATTCGCCGGCACACAGACACCCGAATGGCTCGCGATCTGCGTGGCGACCATGGTCTTGGCCTTCGCACTTGGCTGGTCGGAGTTCGTCGCTTGCGCCCTTCGCGCCAAGAATGCGCTCATCTTCGCGCTGCTGCCACGCGACGTCCTGTGGCGCGCGGTGGCAATCCCGGTCTTCGTCCTTGCCCATTTCATGCAAATTAAGATGAGCGCGGTGACGGCAACCTACCTGACGGCCGGATTGCTGCTCCTCATGATCGCTCCGCAAACATTCGTCCTGTTCCGCGATACGATCCGCGCCCAGCGCGGTCCGCTTACAAAAGAACAGAAGGATGAATTCAAGACCGTGACATTCGGGCTCTGGGGCGTCACGGCGCTCCCGCCGGCACTCAGCCAGGCGAGCACCTTGCTTGTCGCAGCCATTCTCGGCCCCGAAGCCGCCGGCGCAATTTTCGTGGCGGATCGAACGATGCGGCTGGTCGTCCTCGCGCTCAACGGCATCAACCAGGCACTCGCGCCGCAAATCTCGGCTGCCTTCTATACTGGAGACAAGGCGCATGTGCAGCGTATCACCAGCTTGGCCGCACTCGGCGGCTTCATCATCGCCTTGTGCGTGCTGGTATCCTTCCTGATCTTCGGTGACCTGATCCTGTCGATATTCAATCACGCCTATGCAACACCGACGATGCAGATGACGCTGATCATCTTCGGCATCGGTGCGACAATCGGCACCGCCTGCGGACCGACCGAAATCCTCATGCAGTTGACAGGCCTTCAGCACGCACTCTTCAAGCTGCTGGTCATCGTCAACACGTTCGGGCTCTGTGCAACGGCGGTGCTTACCTATTGGCTCGGTCCGATCGGTGCTGCGCTCGCCATCGCCGGCACGATCATCGTTTGGTGCGTGACCGCCGTGTTCATCGCGCGCCGCACCATCGGCATCAACCCATCGATCCTTGGCTTCCTTGCCGGTGAAGACGCCCTGGCCGCCCGCTCCTTCCTGAAAGGCCGCTCATGAAAATCGTGCAGGTACAGACCCAGGCGGAAGCAGGTGGAGCGCAGCGGATTTCGGATATGGTCGGTGAAGGGCTGCGCGCGCGCGGCCATGACGTACGCACCGTCTTCATGTACAGGAAAACCGACGTCTACGACCGCGACCCTTATGCGGATTTCATCCTCACCGAGCCGCCACGCGGTCTGCTCGGCCAAATGCGGGCAGCCGTCGGACTTGGGAGTTATTTGCGCAACGCCCAGCCGGATGCGGTCATCACCTTCCAGCACTACGGCAATATTTTCGGTACCATCGGCGCGCGGTTCGCCGGCGCGAACTTCATCATCGCAAACCAGAGCGGCGCACCGCAAACCAGAGGCGTCAGGGGAATTCTCACTCAGATCGACAAACTGATGGGCACGCTCGGCGCCTATCACGCCAATGTCGTCAATTCGCGCTGGACGGAAGCACAGTTCGACACCTTCCCGAAAGCCTATCGGCGCCGGATGTCACGCATCGATCACGGCGTCCCCGCACCTTCGGTCGCCTTCGACAAGGCAGCCGCGCGCGCCGCCTTCGGCCTCCCTCAGCAGGCATGGCTTGCCGTTTCTTCCGGCCGCATGGCGTATTCGAAGAACCAGATCGCGCTCGTTGGCGCCCTTGCCCATCTGCCCGACATTCATCTCGCCATCGCTGGCACCGGCCCCGAGCAGGATGCGATTATCGCTCTTGCTCAGGACAATGGCGTCGCCGACAGGCTGCATCTCGTCGGCGAAGTGCCTCCCGCGCGCATCTTCGAGTTTCTGGCGGCGGGAGACGCCTATGCTTTCTCGTCATTGACGGAAACCTTCGGCCTTGCCGCAGTCGAGGCGGCCATTTCCGGGCTGCCGGTGGTCACGAGCAAGCTGGACGTGCTGCGGGAAGTGCTGACGACGGATGATGGCGAGGCCGCCGCGCTCTTTGTCGATGCCGATGCAAGGGGAGTGGCCGAAGGACTTGCCGAACTCATCGCCAAGCCGGCGCTTGCGGCGAGGCTTGCCGCCACCGGACGGCAACTGAAGGAACAATATTCGCCGGCCCGCATGTGCGCCGGTTACGAAGAGCTGCTCCTGTCGCGCTCACTTTCGCACGGCTGCGATCCCGTCGATAACCTCCAATCGGCCTGAGCGGTTGAGCGTATGGATTTTCGGATAGGGCCAATCGCCATGCGCCGCGATCGGGCGGGGCGGCGATAGCCGAACCACCTTCTCATCCAGCTCCAGCAGTTGCGAGATACCGAGCCCGCCGCCGTAACCGAGCGTTCCGTCCTGAACCGGCAGATAGATGCCGCCGCCCTCGCGGACGAAAGCGCCTCCCGGGCGCGCCATGCGACGATCGATGAGAACCGGGTTCAACACATGCGGCTTCCAAGGGCCGGCGAGCCGCGACGCATGGAAGACCACGAGCGTATCGGACGTGCTGCCATAGCCGTCGCGATCGGTCGCAAAGAGCCAGAGCTGTCCGCCATGATCGAGCAGGGTCGCATCGGAAATCTCGCCCTCGACGAGCACGGCTTCGGGAGCCCAGCGATCCGGAAACTCTGTCGCCCGATAGAGGACGAGTTTTCCGCCAGAACTCGCCTCCGGCAGCATCCAGATTACGCCGTCACGTTCGAAGACCTGCGGGTAGGAGAGATGGTATGGCTCCTCCAGCACGCAGCGCGGCTTTCCGGGCACGCCGGCGGCATCGAACGGCACGACGGAGATGACGGCCTTGCCTGTCGCATGCGGATAATCCTCCACAAAGAGGAAGGAATGACCCCGCCATTGAAACGGAAAGGGGTCCGCATAAAAGCGATCTCCCGTATCCGGGAGCACCGACCAACCGCGGCCAAGCTCAAAGGCGCTCGCCACACCCGGCCCGTCCGTGAAGCGATAGCCGACACGCCAATGCGCATGGCGAAAGCGCGCACGCCGCAATGCCTCTTGGCCCAGCCGCGGCAGCGCTGCCGTCAAATAAGTCGACGCAAAAGATGCCGTTTCACCTGTCAGGCCCTCGGATGCCACAGAGATCAGCTCATGCAAGACGAGCCGGTTCTCGACAAAGGCGCGAACCACGGAAACGGCAAGCGTGATGGCGCGCGCCAGGACATCCTCAACGCCGAGCGCAACGGACTCACGTTTGTCGATCATTGGCCAGGCTCGGTCTATGACGGTCCTCCCATCCAGAACAGCTTCGATGACAGGCAACGTGCCGGCGGCGACCGCCGTCGCAACCGATAGGTCGGAATTGAAGCCGTCGAAGTTCAGCGCAATGGTTGGAACATCCGATGGCGCGACATTGCCTGTAAGATCCAGCCGAAGTGCTGCGGACCGGTTGCGACCGCTTGCTGGGATTTGCGACAATGGCGCGGCAAGAGCCGGATCTCGTCGGCGAAAGATCTTGCGCTCGAAAGAAAGAGCGGCGTTGACCGTTGCCGGCCATGCGTCCGACCCGGATTCATGTATGACGGCGATGTCGTGTCCGTCTGTTTGCAGACACGCGACAACGATCTCCTGCCATCGGCGTGGAGCAGATTTTGGAACGATGATATCGATCGATGGCATGGCGCTTCCTATCCCCAGCGGCATCGGCGAGCCTTCTGAGACTTGGAAACTACATTTATTCGGGAAAGCTTACTTTCACGTTATTCTAAGGTTGTATTGAAGAATTACGCGTCACTACCTGCGACGAAGAATTTCCACAAGCAAGTTCAAGCGTCCGCAGCGCCCATGATGGAGCGCCGCGATCGCTTGTCGCCTAGAGCCGGATGTCGTCCGAAAACCGCCCACACTTTTCGGCATCACGCTCTAGTTTCGCTTGCGCTCCGGCGCCAGCACGAAATCGTGCTCGACCTGCCAGAACGGGCCGCGGAAACCGAGATCCTTGGCGCGGGCGGGATCTTCGGTGAGCCTGAATTCGGCAAGCAGGCTTTCCTTGACCCCGAAGACCGCATCGGAATGGATATAGGGGTCGTCGGGATCGAAGATATGGGTCGTCAACGTCTCGAAGCCATCCGCCTTGATGATGTAATGCAGATGGGCGGGCCGATAGGGATGGCGGCCGAGCGCATCGAGCAGCTTCCCGACAGGACCATCGTCCGGGATTGGATAGTATTTCGGCTTCACCGCTCGGAACCAGTATTGCCCGTCCTTGCCGGTGCGGAAGACGCCGCGCAGGTTGAAATCGGGCTGGATGCCCTTCTGCTGGACATCGTAGAAGCCTTCGTCATTGGCCTGCCAGACATCGAGCACTGCGTTTTCGATCGGCCTGCCCTCGGTATCGAGAATACGGCCGCCGATCACCATGTCCTCGCCCTTCTGGTCGAGGCAGATATTGGCCCCCATCGGCAACTCCGGCGCGTCCGCGACATGGAAAGGCCCGAGGACCGTGCTTTCCGAAGCGCCCGACGGCTTGCGGTTGTTGATCGCATCGACCAGCATCGACACGCCGAGCACATCCGACAGCAGAATGAACTCCTGCCGCCAATCGGTGCAAGTATGGCCGGTGCGGGTGAGGAAGAAGATCGCCTTCATCCATTCCTCCTCGGTTGGCTCCAGCTCCTTAACCGCCTCGTGCAGCTTGCGGGTGACGACCTCCATCACCTGCTTCAGCCGCGCATCGCTGGTATTGGCGTTACGGCTCGTGACCACCTCGACGGAATTTTCCTCGGTGAAATAGCCTTTTTCTTCCACGCTCATGATTGCCTCACAGATCCAGAATTGTCTTCAGCACGCAGCGAAGCTCGTGTTCCGGCTCGTCAACCGCCGTATCCGAACGCCAGGCGACGTGATGGTCCGGACGCACCAGCAACACGCCGGCGTCGCGGATTTCGCGGGCGCGTGCCCAGTCTCCCGTCAGGTCCTGCCACTCCTGCCGTGGGCCGATCTTGTGGACGGCAATCGGCAAGCCCAACTCCTTCGACAAGACCCTCGCCGCAGCAATCCAGCCGTCGCCACCGATGCCGGTCAATATGGTGAAGACGCCATGACCGGTGAGATCGAGGCTCGATACTTTCTTGCCGCTATCGTTGAACAGCCAGGCATGCGGCAGCCGCGCGCCCGGCCACGTCGTCGGTTGGAAATGCAGTTCCGCATCTCTCGCATAGGCCGGCTCCGGCTGCCCGTCCTTGACGACGGCATTCGAGGCGTAGCGATGGTTCATCTCCACGCCATGGGCGTCGAACTCGTAAACCTTATGGGCAATTGCCTCGCGAATGGCAGTACGCTGGCGCTCAGCATCGGCATTGTCATCGCAGCGCGCATCCATGTTCTGCTGCATCTTCACCGGATCGACGGAATCGAGCAGACCTAGCGACTTGAAGATCGGACCGAATTCCTCGATCGACTTGTTGGCGCGGGTGACGATCTGTTTGGCGACCGGCGCACGCTCAGCTTGATAGCTCTCAAGCAGGCCCATGCCGGCCTGACCTCTCAGAACCATTGCCAGCTTCCAGGCAAGATTGAAGCCATCCTGGATCGAGGTGTTGGAGCCGAGGCCGTTCGAGGGCGGATGGCGATGGGCAGCATCGCCCATGCAGAAGACACGACCATTCGACATGCTCGTCGCGTACATGTTGTTCACCGTCCAGGTCGAGACGGATTTGATCTTCGGCTTGAGATCGGCAACGCCGACCAGTTCACGCACGACCTTGGTGGCAAAAGCATCGTCGACCTGCGGTGCCGGCTGGTTGATGTCATAGCCCCAGACGATCAGCCATTCGTTCCATGGCCGCACCATGCGCACGAGACCCATGCCGATGCCGCCAACATCGGCGCCAGGCTGCAGCACCCAGTAAAGCACCGACGGACGATGGGCGACATAGCGCGAGAGATCAGCCTCGAAGAGGATGTTCATCGAGCCGGCGACGCCCATCTTGCCTTCGAAGGTCAGGCCGGCATGTTCCGCGACCTTCGAATTACCGCCGTCGGCACCGATCAGGAACTTCGAGCGGATCGTCAGCTCCTTGCCGGTCAGACGGTCGAGACAGGTCGTCGTGACCCCTTCGGCATCCTGCACGTGGCTCACATACTCCGTCGACATGCGCGCCTGCGCGCCGCGTGAGCAGGCTGTCTTGAATAAGAGCGGCTCCATGTAGGTCTGCGGCAGATCGTTCATGTGGGCGGGCGATGAAAGAAGGTGTTCGGCGCGCGACAGAGGATGGTTGCCCCAGCTCTGCATGCGACCGATCTCCTCGCCGGCAACCGCCGTGCAGAAGACGTTCTGCCCCATCAGATCCTGTTCGACCGCGAAGAGATAGGCCTCCTCCTCTACGTCTCGGCCGAGGTCGCGCAGAACCTCCATCGTGCGCTGATTGGTGATGTGCGCGCGCGGCGTGCTCGCCAGCCAGCGATAACGGTTGACCACCATCGGCTCGAGACCGTAGGTCGCAAGCAGCGCTGATGTCGCCGAACCGGCGGGTCCCGTACCGATGATCAGAACGTCGGTGGTGATGTCAGCCATTTGGCCCTCCCTTTTCATCATGTAACGTCGATCCGCCTTTCAGCAGGCGGCGGACCGGAAAGAGTTCCCAACCGGTACGGCTGGATATGAGACCCCAGAGGCCCCTTGGCGCGAACAGCATCGTGACGATGGCAAGCGCGCCGAGCGCCAGGAGATACCAGGAGCCGTAGCTCGAAAAGGCATTCTGCAGCAGGAAGAAGACGAGCACGCCGACAAGCGGCCCTTCGATGGTACCGATGCCGCCGATGACGACAATGAACACGACATAGGCAGTCCAGTCGGTGAGCGAGAAGGCGGCGTCCGGCGAAATCCGCGCCTTCTGCAGATAGATGAGGGCGCCGACCATGCCGGTCACGAAGGCGGTCGCCAGATAGACGATGATCTTCAGCCGGCGCGCATCGACGCCGAGTGCACGCGCTGCCGTCTCGTTGTCACGCACGGCGGCAAGGCCGAGGCCCTGCTTGCTGCGCAGAAGCTTGTAGATGAGACCGATCGTCAGCGCCGTCAGAGCCAGCGCCAGCCAATAGGTGAGCGCATCGGCCGCGGCTGCCGAGCGCATGCCGAACCAGTTCTGCAGCAGCGAAATGCCGAGCATGTCCTTGGTGGCTTCGCGCGGCAGCGAGGTGCCCGTTCCACCGCCAAGCATCTTCCACTGGGCGAACAGCAACCGCCCAACTTCGGCGATGACCCAGGTGCCGATCGCGAAATAAGGCCCGTAAAGCCGGAAGGAGAAGAAGGCGGCGGGTGCTGCGATCAGCATCGCGAAGAGACCGGCGAGCGGAATGGCGAGGATCGGATCGACCCCGGCAAGAATGACGAAGCCGAAGAGCGCATAGGCGCCGCAGCCGACGAAGAGCTGCTGCCCGACCGAGATCAGCCCGGCATAGCCGGCAAGCAGGTTCCAGCTCTGCGCCAGCGCCAGCATGGTCAGGATGAAGAACAGATCCTGCACGACGCCGCGCGACACCATGAAGGGTGCAGCGGCGAGCGCGACCACCGCGACAAGCGAGAGGATGGTGAAGATGCTGGAAAGCCGCGTCCGCGTTTCCACCCGCCAGCCCGGCGGCACTGCGATTTCGGTCGGCATTGTTTCGAAACCTGTGGTCATGACGGCCTCAATCCACTGCCCGAGGGAAAAGACCGCGCGGCCGGAAGAGCAGCACGAGCAGGAAGGCGATATGCCCGGCCAGGATCTGCCATTCGGGATTGATCGCCGCGCCGAACGTCTGGGCAACCCCCAGGATGACGCCACCGGCGAGCGTGCCCCACAATGAGCCGAGACCGCCGATGATGACGGCTTCGAAGGCATAGATCAGCCGCGCCGGCCCTGCCGTGGGATCGAAATTCGCCCGCATGCCGAGATAAAGCGCTGCGACCGTGACGATCATCATCGCAAGCCCGGTCGCGATGGCGAAGATGGAATTGGGCCGAATGCCCATCAGGCTCGCCGTCACCACATCGTCCGACGTCGCACGGAAGGCGCGGCCGAGTTCGGTGCGGTAGATGAGCTGGTTCAGGCCGACGATGACGAGGACGGCCGAGGCAAAGGTGAAGAGCGGCATCAGCCCGGCAGAGACGCCGCCAAATTGCAGCGATGCCGTCTCCAGAGCGCCGGCGGAGATCCGCCGGCTATCGGCCGTGAAGCTTTCCAGAAGACCGTTCTGGATGACGATCGACAGGCCGAAAGTGACGAGCAGCGGCGGCAGGATATCCTTGCCGAGGGTTCGGTTCAGCAAATGATATTGCAGCAGCCAGCCCGCTGCGAACATCAGCGGTGCGGCAACGAGCGCTGCGAGGAAAGGATCAAGCCCAAGCAGCGAGACCAGCACCAAAATCAGGAACGCGGCCAGAACAATGAGATCGCCATGGGCGAGATTGACGAGGCGCATGATGCCGAAGACAAGGCTGAGGCCTGCGGCAAACAGTGCATAGAGCCCACCGAGCAGCACACCCTGCAGAAGCGTATCAAGCCAGTTCATGGGTATCCGCTCCGAAATAAGCCGCATGGATATCGGCGCGATCGAGTTCGGCCGGACGACCGGTCAGGGTGATGCGGCCCTCCATCATGCAATAGACACGGTCGGCGACCTTCAATGCCTGGGCGATATCCTGCTCGACGATGACGATAGCCGCACCCGCAGCACGGATATGGGAAAAGGCGGCATAGATATCCTTGATAACCACAGGCGCGAGACCAAGGCTCAATTCATCGCAGAGAAGGACTTCCGGATTGGATATCAGCGCCCTTCCGATCGCGACCATCTGCTGCTGCCCGCCCGAAAGCGCCGTCGCCGGATTGCGGCGTCTCTCCTTCAGGACCGGGAATAGCGAATAGATGCTGTCGAGCGTCCACGGCCCCGCGACCCGCCGGCCATAACGGCCGATCTGCAAATTCTCCTCGACCGTCAGCGAGGGAAACAGCTTCCGGCCCTCGGGCACGAGCGCGATGCCGCGCCGAACCACGTCGGATGCGGCCAGGGCACCGATCGGCTCGCCGCGATGCAAGACCATCTCGGGCTTGTTGGCGATGACACCGGCAATCGCGCGCATCAGCGTCGATTTGCCGGCGCCGTTCGCACCGATGACGGCGATGGTCTCGCCGGCCTCCAGATGCAGATCGACACCAAGCACCGCCTGGAAATCGCCATAACCAGCCATGAGGCCGCGAGTTTCGACAAGGCTTGCCATCAGACTTCCATCCCCAGATAGATTTCCCGCACCTCGTTCGAGGCCATGATCGCATCGGGCTTGCCGATGCCGATCACCCGGCCGAAATTCAGCACGAGGATGTGCTCGGCCACCGCAGTCAAGGCATGCAGCACATGCTCGATCCAGATGATCGCAACGCCGCGCTGGTGAACTCGCTTGATCGTCGCGACCAGCTGACGGCACTCGCCTTCCGTCAGCCCGCCGGCAATCTCGTCGAGAAGCAGCAGCTTCGGCTGGGTCGCAAGCGCGCGGGCAAGCTCAAGCCGCTTGCGCTCAAGCAGGGTCAGCGATCCAGCCGGCACATTGGCCTTGGCGATCAGGCCTGTCTCGACAAGAATATCAGCGCAAAGAGCTGCAACCTCCCCTTCCCGCGCCTTGGCGCCGAAGGCACCAGCAACGAGCAGGTTTTCATACGTCGTCAGGCGTTCGAACGGCTGCGGGATCTGGAAGGTTCTACCCATGCCGGCAAGGCACCGCTGCATCGGCGGCGCATGCGTCACATCGCGGCCATCGAACTCGATCGATCCTCTGGCAACGGAGAGATTGCCATTGATGAGGTTGAACAGCGTCGATTTGCCGGCGCCGTTCGGCCCGATCACGCCGAGCGCCTCGCCGGGTTCGACAGAGAAACCGATATCCTCGGCGACGACGAGCGCGCCGAAGGATTTCGAGACTCCGTTCAGTTCAAGCATGGGCATTGATCACTCTCCTCCGGAGGCTGCCCGACTGAGCGCGGGCAGCCTTCTCCCTCACGCCAGGGCCTCGAGCTTGCCGCCAAGCGGCACGGTCGGCGCCAGCCCATTTTCGACGACGACGAGATCGTAGCCGCCGCCGGATTTCAGTCTCCACTGCCCGCCGACCAGCGGCGTCTTGGCGACATTCTTCTGGGCGAATGGCGGCAGCTTCTCGTTGCCCCAGGCAATCGGCCCGACGAGCGTATCGAGCTTCGTTTCGCCGATGGCCTTGGCGACCGCCTCGGCATCGCCTGCATCTTCCGCTCGCTTCATGACATCGACGGCCAGTTCGAAGAGCGCATGGGCAAAGCCGATCGGCTGTGTCCATGGACGCCCCGTCGCCTTGGTGAAGGCATCCGCAACAGCTGAAGCGGTCTCGCCTGTCAGCGATGACTTGAAAGGATGCGTCGGAGTCCACCAGACTTCGGTCGAAAGATTGTGGCCGGCATTGCCCAACGCCTCGACAGTCTGCGGGAAGAGAAGCGCTTTGCCGATCGAGGCGACCTTCGGCTTCAAACCTTGTTGCTTGGCCTGGTTCCAGAATGTTGTAAGATCGGGTGGGATCATCACCCCGGTCAGAATATCTGTGCCTGCCTGCTTGAAGGCGTTGATCTGAGCCGAGAAATCATCCGTCAGGTTCTGATAGCGACCGGTATCCGTCAGCCCGTAGCCGAGCTTTTCCAGAACCGGCGGGAAGCCGACGACCTTGTCGCCCCAGGCATTGCCGTCGCCATCGTTCGGAAACAGGCCGCCAACCTTCTTGTTGGTCTCGATCTGGCTCCACATGCCGGTGAAGACGGCGATGATATCCTCAAGGCCCCAGAAGAAATGATAGGCGTAGTTGAACGGCTTCCACGAGGCGGGATCGCCCGGATTGCCCTGCTGACCGATGAACCAGGGCTGCCAGGGCGCGACGGTGGAGATGCAGGGCATCTCCTCGCCCTCGCAGGTCGTGGAAACCGGATTGGTCGTCTCCGGCGTCGAGGACACCAGCATCAGATTGATCTGATCGTCGACGATCAGCTGCTTTGCCACTTCCGCAGCACGGTTCGGATTCGACTGACTGTCCTTGACCACGACTTCGTAGTTCAGGCCCTTTGCCTTCATCGTCGCCAGGAAGGCGTCGATGACGAACTTGTCGGCCTCTCCGAAGCCTGCAAGCGGTCCTGTCTGCGGGCTGACATAGCCAAGCTTGATTGCCGCATTCTTGGCAATCGCCGGCATGGCCAGGCCGGAGGTCGCAATCAATGCACCGCCGGCAGCTGTCGTCTTTAGAAAATCGCGTCTTGTAAACATGTTTCCTCCCCTCATCGTCTCTCCTCCCAAAGAGCGCGCCCGCAGGCGCCTTTGTCTCAGTCCCTTGGCCGCCGGCCCTCCCATGCCTCCTGCAACAACAGGCGGATCGCGTCGCGGTCGATCGGCCGCGGGTTCCAGTAAGGATTCTCGACGGCGATCGAAGCCGCATGATCGAGATCAGCTTCGCTCAGCCCGAATTCCTTGAGCGACAGCGGCGCGCCGATTGCCTTGGCAAAATCCCAGAGCCCACCGCCGATCGAGCCGCCGAAGACAGCGGCTGCTTCTGTCAGCTCCGGCGCTGCGGCGGCCGCGTTGAAAGCGGCCGTATGCGGCAGCATCACCGCGTGGGTTTCGGCGTGCGGTGTGTCGAAGGAACCGCCGAGCGTGTGGCAGATCTTGTGATGCAGCGCCATGCCGACGGTGCCGAGCACCGAACCGCAGAGCCAGGCCCCATAGAGCGCATCGCCACGGGCGTCCGCATTTTGGGGATCATTGACGATGACGGGCAGGCTCCGCGCAAAAGCACGCAGGCCTTCGAGCGCCATCAGGCTCGAAATCGGATTGCGATCCCGGGCATAAAGCCCCTCGACGGCATGGGCTATGGCGTTGAGCCCACTCGTGACGCTCATGGCGACCGGCAGCCCGAGCGTCAGCACGGGGTCGTAGATAACGACTTCAGGCAAAATCTTAGCATCACGCACCGTGGTCTTGCGGCCACCTTCGGTCTGACCGAGGATCGGCGTGACCTCGGAGCCGGCATAGGTCGTGGGAACAACGATCTGGAGAAGATCGGTACGATAGGCGATCGCCTTGCCGAGCCCAGTGGTCGATCCGCCGCCAAGGGAGATGACGCAATCCGCCCCGGTCTCGGTCACGACCGTCATCGCTGCCTCGGTCACCTCGACCGGCGTGTGCATCGTGGCGCCTGTGAAGATGCCGCAGGCAAGCTGGCCGATTTCCCGGGCCAGCGCTTCCGCATCCGACTTCTGGTGCGGCGTCGACAGAACCAGAGCCCGCTTGCAGCCGGCCTTCACGACCCATTCCGCCACCTTGCTGCGGCTGCCGGCGCCGAAGACGATCTGGGCTGAGCTGCCCGCATAGGAAAACTCTCGCGACATCATGCCCTCCCCGGCTTTGTTCGAACCATGACGAAGGTAAGGCTCACGGCTCTGGCCCGCTTTCCGTCAATCTCGACGGGTTCGAAGCAGGCGACAAGTTCGGGCCGAACCCCAAAAAGAGCATCTTCGCCAAGATGCGGGTCGCTTGCATCGTAGATGTGGGTCGTAATCGTCTCGAAACCCCTGGCCCTGATGACGAAATGCAGGTTTGCCGGGCGGCGTAGCGGATAGCCCGCCCCGGTAAGCAGCCGCCCCACCGGTCCATCATCCGGCACGCCGTAACCGGATGGCATCACCGAGCGATACCGGAGCCGTCCATCGGTATCGGTGCGGAAGAGACCGCGCAGATTGTGCTCCGGCTGCAGATCCGGCTGCTGGTTTTCATAAAAGCCCTCGCCATTGGCCTGCCAGGTGACAACCTCGGCGCCGGCAATCGGCAGCCCATCGAGGTCCTGCACCCGGACGGAAACCGTCAACGGCTCACCGATACCGTCGAGCGAGATCGAAGACCCTGACGCCCGTTCCGGCGCATCATTGCGAAAGAAAGGCCCACGGATCGTATTCGGCGTCGCCGCTTGCGGCCGGCGCGAATTGATCTCCTCGACCAACGCAGAAGCACCAATGAGATCGGACAGTAGCACCCATTCCTGCCGCCGATCGTCCGAGGCATGGCCGACCTCCGTCAGGAAGGCGATGAGTTTGCGCCATTCCTCCTGGCTCGGGCGGAACTGCTTGATGAGATCGTGAACATGAGTGACGGCCGCAGCGATCAATCTCGGCAGATTACCGTCACCATTCGCCGGGAAGCGCTCGGAGAAAGCCTCCGCCGACATCGCTTCGCTGAATGTGAGCGCCTTAGCACGCTCCACCATGCTCATCCTCCAGGATCTGCCATGCATTTGAACGAACATTAGCAGTTGAACGCGCATGGATTGATGATTTTGTTGTCATTCAATATAACAGATCGTTATGAAGCTAGACGAACGTCACCTCATTCAGCTTGCAGCCGTGGTGAAGACAGGCGGCGTCACGGAAGGCGCGGCATTGCTGGGCCTGGCCCAGCCAGCCGTTTCGCGCACATTGTCGATGCTGGAAAAACGCATCGGCGAGCCGCTCTTCATCAAGGGACGCCGGCCGCTGCAACCCACGCCTCTCGGCCTATCGCTGGCTGAGCATGGTCTCGTCATGCTGGCCACCTCGCGCAAGGCTTCCGATCTGGTCGAAAGCTTCCGGGTCGGCAAGAGCGGGGTCGTGCGGATCGGCGGCACGCCCTTCTTCATGGACGCGCTGATTGCCCGGCTCTGCGCCGAATTTCAGGCCAGCCACCCAGACGTACGCATCGACCAGAGCTATGGCTATTTTCCCGACCTGCGCGCAGCGCTCAAAGCCGACCAGATCGATCTTGCCATATGCCCGATCGACATACTCGATGAAGGTTCCGGGCTCGAATTCCAGCAGATCCTGCCGGGACGCAACGTCGTCGCCTGCCGGGTGACGCATCCGCTGCTTCTGAAGCGCCGGCCGCAGCCAAGCCACCTCCTCGATTATCCCTGGATTGCGCCGCCGCCGGGAAGCCCGCTATTGGCCGATCTGAGGGCCTTGCTGCTCTCCTTCGGCGCGACCGAGATCAAGATCCGCTACACGGGCGGCTCGTTGATGAGCGTGATCAACTATCTGAAATCGGCCGATGCGCTGACTGTCATGCCTCATAGCGTCGTCTTCGCCCAGCGCAAGGAAAAGACGATCACCGCGCTGCCGATCACCATTCCTCATCCGGAACGCGCTCTTGCGATCCTCAAGCGCATCGATGCTCCGCGCGCGCCTGCCGTCGATCAATTTGCAGAATTCGTCCGTTTGGGCTTCCAGGATCTTAGGCACCTGATCAAACGCCACGAGGAATCGGTGATCTGGGGAGTTTGACGACGACAGCTGGGTGCCCGAGGCGAAGCCACCTTGGAACTATCTCCGGCTGACAAGGGTCTTCTTCAGGCCCACTCTTCCGCCAGTCCTCTGTCGGCGGTCGCCATCGATTTTTCGCCGAGTGGCTCCAGAGCCGACAAGACATTGGTAAAAGCTTCATCGAGGATGAGCAGCTTGCGGGCATGCGCATGCGCATATTCTTCATAAAAGCCGCGCGAGATCCATAGTTGGGAGTGGCCACGCCGGCCGCTCCAGCCGATGCCTCCGATCGATTCCGCCGCGGCAAGCTTGCGACTGGTATGAGCTCGCGACAGACCGAATGATTGAGCGAGATAGGAAATTGAGCTCACATCCGTCAGAAGCCTGCCTTGTCGCGCCAGCACCTCGGGCTCTATTCCGGCGATCAGCCGGTCCATCAGCAGCCCGCCGGCATCGGCCCAGGTGAAGATCGTATAGAGTGGACCAGGGCTGCGGATTGCGGGACTCGTCAAAAGTGCGTGCGCCGCAATCGGCTGCACCAATGCCAGCAGGTTTTCCGGCTCGGTGTGGAACCTGGCCGCCCTGCCGCCGCCGCCAATGAGATCGAGAGCTTGAAAATGTACGCTATACCAGTGGGCCAGCATCTGCAGTGTGAACGGCGCCGGCGCGACCTGCTCCAATTGCGGACCACTGGAGGCCGCGATCGGGCGAATGACATCGTATTGCAAGGCTTCGTCAAAGAAAGCATAGGCCGTATTGCGGCTGGCGATCGCATATTGCAGAGCGAGATTTCCAAGACCGCGCCGGGTCAGTCCTGTTCCGGATTCGCGAATTGTTCGAAAGTAGTCTCCCAGCGCGGCATGGCAAAGGAGCCAGCGTTGCTGTGTCGCAAAAAGTGCCGCGGTTCGCGGCGAAGCCTCATGAACTTCGACGAAGCTCCGCGCCAGCAAGAGGACTGCGCGGGAGAATGCCACCGGCTCAAAGAGACCGTCTGCCTTGTCGGTCGGCAATGCCCGGCTGGCACGCATGCCACCTGCCGGCCGATGCACTCGAAAATCAAGCACCTTTCCCATGGAAAGCTCTCTCAAGATTGTCGACTGGCTGGCGTCCAGGAATTGCTATGCCGTTCCGGGACAATCATGCTCGTGAAGAATGCACAATCCGAAGAAGCGCGGGCAGCATTAAAGAATATCCCCACCTGTTCTTGATGATATCGAGCAGATCCCCTCAACCCATGAACAACCGCCGTAATTTCTCATTATCTATTTCAACAATAGTCAGAACAGCGCAGTGAGGTCTTGATAAAGCCCCGTCAAGATTCTGATATTTTCTGAAATTTTTCTGAAATCGGTGATTTTGCTTGGAAAATTGGCACTTAGCCAACTCCGTTTGAGCTTGCCACTCGACCAATGTAAGCGATGTGATCTTTTTCTCGGTAGCGGCGTCGACACGTTGACTGTCGAGCCAGCCTCTCCTTATATTGCGACATAATTTAAATGGTACAGTTGGGGATCATTGGGAGCAGGTGTTTTATTTTGCTGGATTCGTTCTCGATCCAGATCGTGCAGAGCTTCACGGGCCTGACGGTTCCGCGATCCGGCTGCGCCCAAAAGCTTTTGAACTGCTGAATTTTCTCGTCGCGAATAACAAGCGCGTTGTCGGCAAACAGGAACTGATGGAAGCGGTCTGGCCCGGGATCTATGTCGGGGAAGACAGCCTGTTTCAATGCATTCGCGAAATCCGCACGGCGCTCAACGATACTGAGCGGCGCATGATCAAGCTTGTGTCTGGCCGTGGCTATCTATTCACCGCCGAGGTAACCGCAAGGCAGGAGAGCGTGGCACTGCAGCCTGCAGGGCGGGATATGCCGGTCTCCAATGCAAGCGTCATGGCAAATAGTGCCGGGACATCTGATCCTCGCGGATCGCGCAAGGTTTTGACTTTCGCCGCGTTGGCAATGCTTTGCGCGATTGCCACCATCATTGGTGCCACTGTCTTTTCCTCTCGGCTCCACGATGTTCTGGGTTCGGGTCAATCGGTCATCGAAGTTCTGCCTGTTGTCGATACTGTCGGCGATTCCCAGAGCGCCGTTTTGGCGCAAGGCATCGCCGCGGAGATGATCAACGGCCTCGCCGCGATCGACAATATCCGTCTGATAGCTTCGCAGGAACAAAGCCCGGCGGCAGCCGCCAACCCGATTTCGCGAATTGGCGGCGAAGCCGATTTTCTCTTGCAGAGTGAGCTGCAGAAAAGTCCGCAATCCTGGATCCTTCAAACACGGCTCATAAAGGTGAGCAGCCGCGAGATCGAATCCGTCGCCGAGATAACGCTGGATGCCAACGAGCCTGATAAACAACGCCTTGCATCTCGGCTCGCTGCGGGCGCAGGCTATGAGCTCGCCAACCGCCTCAACAAACTTGGAGAGACCGATAGTCCGACCCCACGGTCCGGCGCCGCCAGTGTCGCGATCCAACAGGCGACCGCGTCGATCAATCAGACGACGAAGGAGCGCTTCGCGACGGCGCGATCGATTCTTGAAAAATATCTGAGCGATCAGCCTGATAATACCGATCTGCAGATCGCGCTTGCCACGCTGCATCTGCGCGGCATTCAGCTCGCCTGGTATGATCCAGCCGAGGCCAAGGCAGCAGAAAACGAGGCAAGATCCCTGATCGAGCACGCGCTGCGAACAAAACCGAACTCTCTCCCCGTGCTCGACATCTATTGCCGTTTTCTGACTGCAACCAACCAGTTCTCAGAAAGCCTTGTGGCGTGTGCAAGAGCGCTGAGCCTCAATCCATGGGATGGCGCGGCACTATTCCAACTTGGCCTGACGCAGATCCAGCTCGGGCGTTTCGAGGATGCGCTTGCGACATTCGAGCGGGCCGACCGCTTCGACACTCCGGCGGTGTCTCGCTGGACCTGGCTGCTGGGCGCGGGATGGGCTGATATAGTCCTCAATCGCAATGAAGATGCCATCGGATGGCTGCAACGATCTATCGCAATCACGCCTGGGACGGGACGCGCGCATATGCTTTTGGCAACCGCCTATCAGAGATTGGGTCGGTCGGATGAAGCCAAACAGGCTCTGGCGCAAGGGTTGCAACTGCGGCCAGGCTCGACAGCTGCGAATATTTCCCTGCCCATTCGCAATACCAGCCCGATCTACCTCGAAGCCCGCGAGAAAATTAGCCGAACGCTGATCGAGCTCGGGCTACCGGCCGGCGACGAAGCCCAAAAATCAGACGACCGGAACTAACAAGGAAAGTATTGCCGAACACCCATCTGCGATTGCTGCAATATCCACCCTGGATCAACACTCATAGCATGAAGCAATACCGAAGCATAAGTGCGGTACCGCCAGTCGGCCGCCAGCCATAAAAATACAACTCATGGCTAGAAGTTGGGCCACCTTCTAAACCACGTCTTTATATGTTTTGCCCATTCTCCGGCCAAAGCTTAAGTCTTTTCTGGTAGGAATAATGGGCACTCGCTTTTTTCGGCAACTATGCTGCCTGGCAAACGATCGCGCTGGCAATTTCGCGACACTGACGGCGCTGATCGCGGTCCCGCTGGCTGCGGCTGCCGGCATGGCAGTTGATTATGCGTCGGCGGTGCATCAGCGAACGAATTTGCAGGAAATCTCCGATGGCGCCGCTCTGGCCGGCGGCAAGATTTTCGATGGCACCAACTTGGCTGCCGCGCAGGCAGAAGCAACACGTTTCATCACCGCCTACGCAGACACGACACCTGCCAACCTCAGCTATGCCATCACAGCAAATGGACGCATCCTTTCGGTCAATTTGACCGGAGCGGTGCCCACGAACCTGATGCGCATCGTCAACATCAATAGCGTCAACATCGGCGTGAACTCTCAGGCCACGGCCCCGGCAAAACCTGACATCGTGACGATCACCCCGACACAGGCGCAGGGATGGTACTACAAAGTCATCACGATCCGCGTCGTTAGACCCAACGCCACAGCTGAAACCGTGGTCGGCACCGTGACCTATCAGCCGACGACTCATAACAACGATGGTCAGGGCACCATGACGGCCGTCCCGTCCGGCCCGATTACGCTGGGCCAATACACCAAGCTCGTACTACAGATGGACGTCAAGGACGATGGCTGCCCGCTTGGCAAAACGGCGTCCATCTCGAACAACAACGCCGTAAGCTGCAACAGCAAGAGCTCGGCCAGCACAAAATACGATCTGACCCTGCGGACGGATGATCCGAATACGTCGAACTACCTCTTCGTTGACGGTAGCCAACTCCCCAAGGGCGTCACCTTGCCGATCGAGAATTATTTCGGCTGCCAGGCAGCGCAAAAGCACGCCTGGGAAGACGGCGGCGGTTGGGACCGACAGGACTTTTTCTATACGATCTCATCGCAATGTTCCTCAGCCGATGGCGATGCCGTGCGCCTCACCAACTGATGCGGCGGCAATCGGGCAGACGACTGGACGTACAAAACCAGCCCGGCACCACAAGTGGCGCCGGGTTTTTCTTGAAGCGGCTTGCTTAACGGCGTGAGCCGAAGGGGCGAAGCGCCATGTGGCGGTTGACGTCCTTGTAGAGCAGGTAGCGGAACGGTCCTGGGCCTCCGGCATAGCAGGCCTGCGGGCAGAAGGCGCGCAGCCACATGAAATCGCCGGCCTCCACTTCGACCCAATCCTGATTCAAGCGATAGACGGCCTTGCCCTCAAGCACATAGAGGCCGTGCTCCATGACATGCGTTTCCGCGAAGGGAATGACGGCGCCGGGCTGGAGAGTGACGATCGTAACATGCATGTCGTGCCGCAGATCGGATGGATCGACGAAGCGGGTCGTTGCCCAACGTCCCTCCGTGCCCGGCATTACGGATGGCGCAATATCCTTCTCGTTCAAGATGAGCGGCTCGGGATGCGCCAGTCCCTCGACGGCCTCATAGGCCTTGCGGACCCAATGGAAGCGGGCATGGGCACCCGAGCGATTATGCAGCGACCATTTCAGGCCCGGTGGCAGGAAGGCATAGCCGCCCGGCTGCAGGACATGCTTGCCCGATGGCAGCGTCAGCTCGATCTCGCCATCGACGACGAACAATACGCCCTCGGCCTCGGCATCCTGCTCCGGCCGGTCGCTGCCGCCACCCGGCGCCACTTCCATGACATATTGCGAAAAGGTCTCGGCAAAGCCCGAAAGCGGCCGGGCGATCACCCAGCAACGCGTATCGTTCCAGAAGGGCAGATAGCTGGTAACGATGTCCTGCATCACTCCCTTGGGAATGACTGCATAGGCCTCCGTGAATACGGCACGCCCCGTCAACAGGTCGCTCTGCGGCGGATGACCGCCCAGAGAGGAGTAGTATTTTCTTTCCATTGTCTAAGCCCTTCATTCTCATCGTTTCGGGAGGCTAAGGCATTTGCCTCCCCGTCGTATTGCATAGCGTCGGAAGTCGGAATGCCGCGTTACGTCGCCCCCACCGCCGCCAGTAATGTCACGATCCCGACATAACCGCGACTGCGGGCATGCCGCAGCGGCGTCACGCCATCATTATCGGCCAGATTGACGTTTGCGCCGGCATCTATCAACAGCTTGACGATCTGAACGTGGCGCGGGCCGCCATCGCCGAGAATGACGGCCTCGATCAGGGCCGTCCACCCCAGCCGGTTGACATGATCAACATCGACACCCGCCTTGATCAAGGTGTCGACGGTTTCGACGTGACCACGCTCGGATGCAGGAATAAGCGCCGTACCGCCATAGCGGTTGATGCTTTTGAGATCCGCCCCGTGGGCGAGCGTCATCTTGAGAATATCCAGATAGCCACGAGCGCCGGCATAGAGATAGGGGCTGTCCTGAATATCGTCCTTGGCATTGACGTCGGCGCCTGCCTCGATCAGCGCCCGCGCGGCCTCCACCTTGTTGCCATGGGTCGCGACAAGCAGCGCAGTCGCTCCGACTGCGTCACGCGCCTCGATGGGGGCACCGTCACGAAGCAGTTGCCGTATGGCGGCGACATCACCCGTCGCGGCCGCCTTGTGTAGTCGAAGATCCATTGTGTCGCCGAAGGCAAGAAAAGAAGTGCAGACAGCCGCCAGGAAAAACGAAGCCGACAACAGAAGTTTCAACATGCCTTATCCCGGTGGTGTCTTTGCCCAAACCTAGCAGGGAACCCGGCTTCGGAAAATCAAATATCCGAGCCCTGACCGCTGAGAAAACGAAAACACTTTCAGGATTTTGCATTGCAATAGCCGGCATCCACGATCTCGGACCGGCAGTTACCGCTTTTGCTGCCAGCCCATGTCTGCCACCACGATCGACGGCGGTATGGAACCAATCTGCAGCCGCACGCAAAAGCCGTGGCCGATGTCCAGGAACGAAACCCGCCCGCCGTGAAGTTCGGCAGCCTTCTTGACCAGATTCAGCCCCAGGCCTGCGCCGGATGAGCTGGCATTGATGCGGCGAAACGGCTCGAAGACACGGTCGCGCTCCGCCAGTGGTATGCCGGGACCTTCGTCGCAGACATCGATCGTACCGGCCGCGCCGACGCGAACGATGATCGCGCCCTTTCCTCCGGCATGATCGATCGCATTCCGGATCAGGTTGACGACCGCCATTTCGATCGTCGACGCCTGGATTACGAAGACTGCTTCCTCGACGCTCGGCTCGAAATCGAAATCGTAGCCGGCATCCATCGCAATCGGCGCGAGATCGGCGGCGATGTTTTCGACCAGCACATTCAGATCCTTTTTCTCCGTGCGCAATTCGACCACGCCGATCGCCTGCATTTCCAGCAGCTGATGGGCGACGCGGGACAGGCGGTCGATATCGTCCCGAAGCTGGTGACTGACTTCGGCTTCGGGCAGTAGGTCCGCACGCGTCCGTGCAATGGCAATCGGCGTCCGCAGCTCATGTGCAGCATCCGCAAGGAAGCGATTGTGCCTGTTATAGCCTTCATCCAGTTTCGAGAGGGCATGGTTGAAGGCATCCACCAGGGGGATGATCTCGGTCGGCACCTTGGAACGCTCGAGCCGTGCCGAGCGGGTATCGAAGTCGATCGCCTGCGCCTGCGTTGCCGTTTCCACAAGCCCGCTCAACGACCGTCCGACGGCGCGCGGCGTGACAAGCAGCGTCGCAACCCCGGTGAGCGCCAATATCGGAGCGACGCCGATGAAGATGACGAATGCCATGGCCGGCAATACGTTGAGCCAGTGGATCTCGCCATGCGGCCCCTTGGGAACCTCGACGCGCATATTGATCCACACGTTCAGGCCGTCATTGTCGAAGCCGCGTTCGGTGGCCGCCATGATCTGCAGCTTGCCGATGGATGTCTCCCGGTTCTCGACCGTGGCATGCGCCCCGTTGCCGGTCTCCACTCTCGCCCGGTCGATCGTCCACGGAAAGCTCTCCGTGAGCGCGGCCGTCGGTATCTCTCCATATTGAAAGAGTATTCCTTTTTGGTCGCGGATCATGAACCAGAGTTCCGGGTAGCGCTGCTTCAGCTCCACGACCTCCTGCGTCTCGGCCACCTGCAGCTGCCCGTCATCATCCCGCGTTATCTGTTGCGCGACGACGCGGACGGCCTCTTCATTGGCATCCTCCAGCTCCGGATTGATGATCCAGATCCAGCCGACGAGCAGGACAAAGAAGAGAATGAGAAGGAAGGCCTGCAGGGCAATCAGCCGCTTTATCAGCCCCCAGCGTAACGATCGGCTGCTCTCCGGGTTCATGCCTTGGCCCGGATCAGATAGCCGATGTTCCGCACGGCCCTTATCTCGACCGTGGCTTCGGCCTGAAGCAGCTTCTTTCGAATGCGCGAGATGTGCGCATCCAGCGCGTTCGATCCGATCTCGTCCTCGAGGGCATATACAGCCTCGATCAGGTTCGGCCGCGTCACGATGCGGTTCGGGCGGCGCATCAGCGTCTCCAGCACCAGATATTCGCGGCGAGGAAATTCGACGAGCGAGCCGCCAACGAAGATCTCATTGGTTCGGGGATCGACGCTCAGATTGCCGAAATTCAGATATCTGTCGGAAACCGTCGGCCCCCGTCTCTGGAGCGCTCTCAACCGGGCGAGCAATTCCTCGATCGCGAAGGGCTTGGCAAGATAGTCGTCCGCACCGCTGTCGAGCCCATCGACGCGATGGTCGACACTGCCAAGCGCGGTCAGCACGAGGATCGGCACGGGATGTCTGCGTTGGCGCAGAGCCGCGACCAGATCGAGCCCTTCGCCATCAGGCAGGCGGCGATCCAATACAAGAACATCATAGGTCCCGACACGGGCCATGGCATCGGCATCGGCAATCGTGCGGACATGGTCGGCAAGCACATCGCGGCGACGTAGCGCTTCCAGCAGCGCGCGGGCCATTTCGGGCTCATCCTCAAGAAGCAGAATTCGCAATGACTTTTCCCCAAAGGACAGCCATCGCCATCCTTCGCCCCCACTGACAGCCAAAGATTGCGGCTACATTACATGCACTTTACCGCTGTGGCATCAGAACAGTGTTGATGGGTAACCGTCAGGGAGGAGGCTGCTCGATTTCGAACGGGAGCGACCGCGGGGCGGATAGATAATTGAGACATTATTGCTCCAGCATGCGCGCCAGCATCCGCCTGATGTGATCCTGGCCGCCGAAGAAAATTGCCGCCACGACAATCGTACGGCGCTGCTCGATCGGCAAAAACCAGACGGCTGCCTTGTCGCGCCGCAGAAAGCGGATGCCGGGATAGATATCCGGCCGCAATGTTCCAATATAGGGGGTCTCGATCAATCGATCGATTTCCAGACGCAGCTCGCGGATGCGGTTCGCCGCACGCTCTAGAGCGTCCTCTGGCGCATCTCCAAGATCGAGGTAGGCCGTAAACAGATGATCGAAGATCAGTTCGAAATCGAGATCGGCGTCCCTGGAATATTCAAGGCTCCACACGATGGGCTCGCCGCTTCCGTTCGATCATACCCTCGATGCGTTCATCCATGTCCGCCGCCGAAACCTTCGGCCCATCGACACGGCGTTGCATGAGCCTGCGCAACCCTTCCGTCTCGACCGCTTCCGCTTCCGTCTTTTGCCGCAGCAGCTCCAGGCCCTGCTGGAGAACCGAACTCATGCTGGAATAACGCCCCGTCTCGACAAGCGAGCGAGCAAATGCATCCTGCTGATCGGTCAGCGATATCGACGACTTGACGCTCACGGGCAATCTCCTTCAGATATCTAAAGTGCTACTCAGTCGCACATATGTCAAGACGTCGCGGCGGGACGACGGAAGGCTGCGAGGGATTATTGCCGTCGCTTCGCCACATCGTTGACCCCATCCAGATCCGGCGCCTGTCCGTAGCTCATGTTCTTCATCTGCTGGATGACGCGCGCCATCTCCTCATCATCGAGAATGGGCGGCTCGCCGAGGGTGAGTGCCTGGACATAGAGACGCGAGAGAGTTTCGACCTCGATGGCAAGGGCAAGAGCGGCGGCCGGCGTCTTCCCAAGCGAGATCTGCCCGTGCTGGCCGAGCAGGCAGGCCAGCCTGTCCTGCAGGGCTTCGATCGCGGCATCCGAGAGGGCCTGCGTGCCGAAGGTGGCGTAGCGCGCACAGCGGATCGTCGTGCCGCCCGCGACACCGGTCATATAGTGAAAGCTCGGGATGGTCTTGTGATGCACGGCAAGCGTGGTCGCATAAACCGAATGGCAATGGAGCACGCAATCGATATCCCCGCGGGATGCGAGAATATCGCGATGGAACCGCCACTCGGATGATGGCCGGCGCTCCCCCTCGTAGCTGCCATCGAAAAACATCTGCACCAGGTCCTTTGGCTGCATCATGTCGTAAGGCAGAGAGGTTGGCGTGACCAGAAATCCCTTGGGATTTCGCACCGACACGTTGCCGGCCGTTCCCTGGTTGATGCCGGATGCATTCATCCGGCGGCAGATCGCCACCATGTCTTCGCGCAGGGCATTGTCGTCATAAGTCGTCACGATATCACTCCATTGTCTTGATTAGGGTTTGCCAGCGTTGCTGGTAGGATGAAAGCTCGGGAAGGCCAGAGATATCAGGGGCTTCGGCCGCCAGCGCTGCAGGCGAAGCACGACTTTCGTGGGCGGCCAGCATGGCCGCGCCCGTCGCCGTTCCGGTGGTGCTGCGGCTGACGAGCACGCGTCGGTCGGGCAGCAAGGCCGCGACGATAGCGCCATAAAGGGGATCGACGACGAAATTGCCGTCCAGCACCACCGTTCTCGCCGGCGGGAGATCGCGGATGCAGGCGACAGTCAGCAGCGCCGAATAAAGTACCGCAAGTGTGAACCGGACACTTTCCTCCTCCGCGAGCGGACCTTCGAGACGACCACGACGGGCCGTGCCGGGAAAGAGCCCATCATCCGAGCCGAATGTCGGCAGCGCAAAAGTACCAGACTCAACGATCATCCGAAGCGCCTGCAACGAGGCCGGGCCGGAGGCCTTTGCTGCGACTGAGGAAAACTCCCGACCACCCATGGTCAGCATGCCGGGTGTCGGATTGCCGAAGACATCGGCATTGCAGGAATGGCCGGGTTGTTCGACGCTGAAATCGACGCCATTGCGATCGGTGAGCGCAACGATCCAAGTCCCTGTCGAGACGACGGTAAAATCGGAGAGATCGGCCGCCTGATAGCGATAGAGATTGGCCGAGGAGTCGTGCACGCCGCACAGGATACGCGTCGTCGCCTTCAGACCGCACCGCCTGGCAAGCTCCGGCTTCAGCGGACCAAGCGTTTCCCATGCGCGCCGCATCGGCGGCATGAGACGCTGCCATCCGCGGCTTGCGACGAGCGTGGCAGGCCGGCCGTCGGCCGATGCCCATAGATGCGATTGCGCCGCCAGGCTCGTCACTTCGCTCGCCAGCACGCCGGACAGGCGCAAAGCCCAATATTGCGGAGTGGCCAGATAGGCGCTGGCCGCCGCAAAGGTCTCCGGCCAGTGCATTTCCTGCCACAGCATCTGCCTGGCAAGGTGCGCTGCACCCAGCATGACGGCGCTGGCCCTTTCGCGGTACGGGCCGACAATTGCCCTGTAGCGCGCATCGACATCGGCGGGAATCGGCTGTTCGTAGTCGATCATCGGCATTGTCGCGCCCTGTCCGTCGACCAGCACGCCGCCGGATCCATGCGCGCAGGTGACGATCGCGCCTATATCGTGTCGCTTGCCCAATGCCGTCAGGCTATCGATGAGCCAGGCTTCCAGCTCGGCAAGATCATGATGACGATAGGGCGGACCATCCTTGACGATATTCGGCGTCGACAGCGTTTCCAGCACATGGCCGCCATCGCTGGCCGCCGACAGCTTCACATTGGTCTTGCCGATATCGAAAACCGCAACGATGCTCATTTTGGACCGAAGAAACGTGCTGGCAGCAGCCACATCAGGTAGGGCCGCGCCGTCTGTATCGCAGCGACGAAGATGAGAATGCCGCCCCATATCGCGACCGTCAGATAGTTGCTGAGGCCGAACTGGTTGAAGCCCGAGGAGATGACCTGCAGGATCGCCAGCGCCAGCATCAATCCGCCCGCCGTGCCGAAGCCGCCGAACGGATCGACACCGCCGAGAACAGCCGCAAGGATCGTCACCAGCAGATAGGATTGCGCGTAATCCGCGCTCGCCGAGTTGAAGGTCGCCAGCATGACCAGTGCCGAAAAGAAGCAGATCAGGCTCGACATGACATAGACGCCGACCAGTACCCGGCGCGTATCTATCGCCGAATAGCGTGCCGCCTCGATATTCGAGCCAATCATGGCGCAGGCGACGCCAAAGGCGGTGCGACGCAATATGAGGCTGACGATGACGGCCACCACAATCAGCAGCAGGAAGATCAGCGGCACGCCGACAATGGTGGTCGTCCCGATGCGGCTGAAGCCGTCCGGTATGCCCGAAAGTGCCATGCCACGCGTGAGATAGATGCTGATGCCGTCGATCAGCGATTTCGTGCCGAGCGTGATGAGGATCGGATGGACGCCGGTATAGGCGATGAGCGTACCGGTGATGAGGCCGATGAGCAGGCAGAGCGCAAGGCCGGCGACGAGCGCCAGTACTATGACGGCGAATGCCGTACCGACGCCAGTGTCGGGCGTGATCAGACTCTGCATGATGAAGGCCATCAGCAGCGCGCATTGGTTCGTCGTTGCGATGATCGCCAGATTGAGCCCGCCCGTTATCAGCGGCGCCATCATCGCCAGAGACAGAAGGCCAAGCAGCGGCAGCTGATACATGAAGGATTGCAGCGTGCCAACCGAGGCAAAATTCGGAATGAACAGAGAGAAGCCGGCAACCAGAAGGATCAGCAGGACGACAAGCCCGGCATGTGCTCCGGGAATGCCTGTCCGCATACGCGTCATTAGATCCGCCAGGCTGTTATTGATGTTATAGAGAACTGGAGGTTCAGCCATTGGACGACGCTCCGGCGATAATACGATGGCGGCGACCGGGTCGCGAGCTGATCACGGTGATCGAGGTCGAAACCAGGATGGTGATCCCGATGACGATCTGGAAGAAATAAGAGGAGACGCCAAGCAGGTTGAGCCCGTTCTGCAGGACCGCCAGAAGCACGATGCCGAGCAATACGCCAGGCACGGTGCCGATGCCGCCCGTCAGGCTGGCGCCGCCAAGCACCGCGGCGGACAGTACCGCAAGTTCGGTATTGTACATGGCATTGGGCACGCTCTCGCCGACCCGGTGGGCCTGCAGCAGGCCGGCGATCGCCGCCATCAGCCCAAGATAGCCATAGGCGACGAATTGCAGACGGCCAATATTCATGCCGATGCGCCGTGCCGCCTCTGCATTGCCGCCCATCGCATAAAGCTGCCGCCCGACGGAAGACCGCGTCATCCATGCCCAGGTGAACAGCGTCACCACCACCATGGCGACGATAGGCAGCGTCACACGGACGATATCGCCCGATGCCGTTTCCATGCGCCAGAAGACGATGCGGTTCGTCCACCAATCCGGCAATGTGTAGATCGACTTGCCGCCGGAGAAATACATCAGCAGCGAGAAGCTGACGCTCATCATGGCGATCGTGGCGATGATCGAGGTGATGCGCACATAATGAACCAGCAGTGCATTGAGGCAACCGAGACCGACACCGATCGCAAGGCCGCAGCCAATGACGGCTGGCGCCGAAAAGCCGAACTGCGTCGCGAGCAGCGCCGCGCAATATTGCGCGACGGAAGCGGTGGCGGCAAAGGATATGTCGATGCCGCCCGAAACCAGCACCACAAAGAGGCCCATCGCCATGATCGCCTGCACAGAATAGGTCTCGAGCAGATCGATGATATTGGCGAGCGTCAGGAAATCGCGCGCGGTCAGGGAAAACAAGATTACGACCGCGGCAATAACAGCCAGAAGCCAAGCTTCGGGACGTCGCTTCAATTGCGCGGCAAAGGATGGTCCGGCCATTTGGCTGTGCTCACGCATAGATGCGCTCCTTCATATTGGCCTCGCTGACTGCGCCCGGCACGGCTTCGCCGACGATGCGGCCGGCGCGCATGTGGAGGATACGGTCGCAGGTCGCAAAGAGCTCCGAGACCTCGTCGGAGATGAGGATGATGGCGACGCCTTGGCGCGCCAGATCGGCCACCACATCGTAAATGCCCTGCTTGTTCTTGATATCGACGCCGACGGTCGGGGAATCGAGGATCAACACCTTCGGCCGTGTCGCGAGCCATTTCGCCAGCACGACACGCTGCTGATTGCCGCCCGAAAGCGTCTGCACGGCGCGATCGGCTGAGGGAACCTTGATGGCGAGCCGCTTAATCCAGTCATCGGCAAGCTGCCCGCGCGTCTTGCCGGGAATGAGCCCGAGACGGTTTGCCATGCCCTTCATGACAGCGAGCATGATGTTGTCGCCGATCGACTGCTGCAGGATGACGCCAAGGCTCAGGCGATCCTCGGAAACATAGGCTATGCCGGCGCGCACGGCATCGCGATTGGAGCGAAGGCTGAGCTGCCGCCCTTCAAGGCGGATGCTGCCGCTCTCGGCGCGGTGCATGCCGAACAGCGTCAGGGCGAGTTCGGTGCGACCCGATCCCAGCAGGCCGGAGATGCCAAGCACCTCGCCGCGATGCAGCGTGAAGTCGACGTCGGCAAACTCGCCGCGGCGCGACAGACCGCGAACCTCCAGAACAGGTGCCGCCTCACCCATATCGCGCGCGACAATCGCGTGATCGATGTCGAGCCCCGTCATCAGATGAGCGATCTTCTTTTCGTTCATCTGATCGGCGGGCCAGGTGCCGACCTTGCGGCCGTCGCGCATGACAGTGACGCGCTCGGCGATCTCTACGACTTCGTCGAGCCGGTGGGAGACGAAGACGACGGCGATACCATCCGCCTTCAATCGTCCGACAATCCCCAAAAGACGGTCGACTTCGGTCCGCGTCAGCGACGCCGTCGGTTCGTCCATGAAAATCAGCCGTGCCGCGGCTGCCAGACCGCGGGCGATCGCCACAATCTGGCGCTCAGCAACGGAGAGATCGGAAACCACGAGATCGAGATCAAGCGCAAATCCGAGCCTTGCAAGGACAGCGCTTGCCTTCTCGCGCATCTGCTTCCACTTAACCGGTTTTACGAGCCGGTCGAGATGGCTTTCGATGGCGATGTTTTCGGCTACGGACAGGTTGGGAAACAGTGAAAGATCCTGGAAAATAACCTGAATTCCAAGGGCTTTTGCGCGGGCGGGATCAAGCGGAAGGACCGGCTTACCCTCGATCTCGATCATACCGGCCGACGGCGGGTGCACCCCCGCTACCGTCTTGATAAGGGTCGACTTGCCGCAACCATTTTCACCAACGAGGCAATGGATCTCGCCGGGCCGCACATCCCAGTCGATCTCCTCCAATGCACGCACGCCGCCGAACCGCTTGGACAAGCCGGTCAGACGCAGAAACGAAACGTCGTCGCTCATCGATCCACTCCGATTGCCATGGGTCGGCCGGCGGCGGCATTCAAGCCTGCCGCCGGCCCTCGGGAGGAACAGTCAGAGCTTTTCCGCTTTTCTTCGAATCGCGGAAAAGCTCTATCCTCTTGGTTCCGTCCGCATTCCGGACGGAAAAACCGCTACGCACTTTTCATGGAAATGCTCTAAAGGCCGAGCGCCACCAGCCGGTCGATATTCTCCTTATCGAGCGACTCCAGTTTCTGGGCCTGAATGAGCTTCTTGTCCGGATAGACGCGAACCTTTCCGACGCCGGTCAGCTCCATATTGTCGGTCGGCTCCTTGCCCGCCGCCAGGATGGAGGCGAGCTGCACGAAAATCTCGCCTGCCGTCATCGGATTCCAGATGAAGCCGCCGCGGATCGTGCCGGACTTGACGTATTTGGCGCCCTGGCCCGGTGAGAAGCCGCCGACCAGTGCGATCGATTTCGCCTTTTCACGATCATCGAGAACACGGGCTGCGCCGATCGGGCCTTGCGATCCGAATGTCAGGATACCCTTGAGATCCGGATGGGCTCGAAGCTGATCCTGCGTGGTCTTGATGCTGTCATCCAGGCTCTCGGCCACGCCGAAGCGGTCGCCGAGCATCTCCATCTTGGGATATTTCTGCTTCTGATAGGCGATCGCCGCATCTGCCCAGGCATTATGCAGCGGCACCGTCAGCGAGCCGACATAGACGATGTATTTGCCTTCCTCGCCCATCTGCTTGGCGAGCAGGTCCATATGGGCCTGACCGTAGCCTTCGATGGTCGTCAGCTCGAAGTCCCAATCGGCCTCCTTCTGGTTCGGGCCTTCATGGGCGAGCACCTTGATGCCCGCGGCACGAGCCCGGCCAAGAACGGGATCGAGAGCGGCGGAATCGTTCGGCACGATGCCGATGACGGCGACCTTGCGGGCGATCAGGTCTTCGATGGCGCGCACCTGCTGGGCGGCATCGGCCTGCGTCGGCCCGACCATCCAGGCATTGGCCTTATATTCCGGCGCCGCCTTCTTGATGCCGACTTCCATGGCATTGAACCATGGAATACCGCCGATCTTGACCACGACGCCGACCTGCGGTTCGGCCGCCTGCGCCACACCGATTGTGCCGCCAAGAGTTCCGGCGACGACAGCGCCGCCTATTCCGGCGAGTATGGTTCGTCTTGTAACTTCCATTTTTCTCCTCCCAGTTTCGTATTACCCGCCTCCTCAAGCGGGCTCCGCGGCGTCGAACCACGGATCTCGACAGCGCAGCGCAGGCGTCGCGTAACCGGCTTTCCTCCGGAGCCAGTCATGCGTCGCAACAGCAGCGCCCAGGCCTGCTCGGCCATTTCCTCGACAGGCTGGCGCACGGCGGTAATGCCGGGTGCGACCAGCCGCATCCATTCCATCTCGTCAAAGCTCGCGAAGGCGAGATCGCCGGGCACGGAAAGCCCGATCTCAGCCATAGTGCGGTAGGTTAGAAGCGTGGTGCCGTGGTCAAGCGAAAACAACGCGCCCGGCAACGGGCGGTGGCGCAGCCGCTCCTCGAGGCGCTGCGCGCCATTGGCATCATCAATGCCGATTTCCAGCATTTCGACATGCATGCGCCCGGCCGCAGCTAGCACGCCTTCCCAGCGTTCTCGAACATTGGTGATCGACAGGCTGCTGCCAAGAACCAGGCAATCACCATAGCCCTGCCTGTCGAGATGGGCAGCGATCGCGCCGGCGGCCGGGCCATTGTCGACGGCGATCAGATCGAAGCCGGCCGCATCTGGTATGCGGTCGGCAAGGACGACCGGAGCGAAAAAACCATTCGGCAAGCGCTCGGCAATGGCGCCATCACAGGGAATGACAATCAGGCCGGCCGGACGCCACGAGCGGATCTTGCGCAGCCGATCTGCCTCCTCCTCGGCATTGTTGCGCGCGGAGACGACCACCAGATCGTAATCGTCGAGACGTGCCAGATGCTCCAGCGTGGAAACAAAGGAGGCGAACATCGGATTAGTGAGATCGGGCACCACGACACCCGCAAGCTGCGCCTTGCGCGAGCGCAGCCGGGACGCGCCGAGATCGACGACATAGCCGAGCTCGCGCACCGCGTCATTCACACGCTTGGCGAAATCCGGAGAGACCGTTGGCTTGCCGTTCAGGACATTCGAGACGGTTGCAACCGAAACTCCCGCCCTATCGGCCACCATCTTGATGGAAGGGGTTCGCGATTTCGACATTTTGCCCTCCCCTCAACAATCTCAGATTGATACTACGAAAATTCTGGTGAAACGTTTTATTGTAGGCTATACCTGTATATGTGCGGTGTCAACGTGAGTGTTTACAAGTATAAAACGATTCATGTCTTTTGCACTGCAGCAACTATTTTTGCATCCACGAAACCGGGAGGACGATCATGAACAAGCTGGGAGTTCACGCGCTGGTCTGGGAGGCAGGCTGGAGCCGCGACGAATGCGCCCGCGCAATCGCAAGCAGCGCCGAGGTCGGCTATGATTTCATCGAGGCACCGGCGCTGGACCCAAGCCTGATCGATCCGGAATTCACCCGCCGCCAGCTCGAAAAGAACGGCATCGGCATCAACTTCTCGCTCGGTCTCGATTTCGACACCGACATCTCAAGCGGCGACAGGGAAAAGGGTCGGCGTGGCAAGGCGAAGCTGGAGCAGGCGATCGCCGTCTGCCGCGATTGCGGCGGCGAATATATCGGCGGCATCCTGCATTCCGCTTTCGGCAAATATACCGAGCCGACGACGGCAGCAGGGGTCGCACAATCCGTCGATATCCTGCGCCAGGTAGCCGAGACGGCGGCCAAAAGCGACATCACGCTCGTTCTGGAAGTGGTCAATCGCTATGAATCCAACGTGCTGAATACCGCCGCCCAGGCCGTCGAGATGTGCAAGCGCATCGGCATGCCGAACGTGAAGGTGCATCTCGACGTCTACCATATGAACATCGAGGAATCCGATATTCAGGCCGCCATTCTCGAAACCGGCGACTATCTCGGCTATTTCCACACCGGCGATTCCCATCGCGGTTATATGGGTTCGGGAACGATCGACCTTGCTGGCGTCTTCAGAGCCCTCGTCCGCTCCGGCTACAAAGGACCGATCACGTTCGAATCCTTCTCGTCGCGAGTCGTCGGCCAGCCGCTCGAGGGTATTCTCGGCATCTGGCGCAATCTGTGGGACGATGGCCGCGACCTTGCCGAACATGCGCTGATGTATACGAAGGCACAGCTCAAGGCCGCCCAGGAAGCACAGCGTCAAAGCCAGCAGCGCAGCCTGCTGCCCTGATCGCTGATTGGCACAGATATCCTGCGCCGCCTTCCATCAACCGAAGACGTGGCTCCCCTTTTCGAGGGGAGCCGCTCACTCAGGCAGAAACGCCTTTGCTTTGCAGCGGCGACTGGTGAACGACGATCCGCGCATGATAGGGAATGCGTTCATAAAGATCGATGACATCCTGATTGACCAGGCGAACGCAGCCTGATGACGCCGCCTTGCCGATCGAACGCCATTCCGGCGAGCCATGCAGACGGTAAAGCGTATCCTTGCCGTTCTGGAAAATATAGAGCGCGCGGGCACCCAAAGGGTTCTTGATACCCGGGTCCATACCACCATTGGCAACTGAATATTTCGCGAGTTCCGGCTTGCGAGCGATCATGTCTCCCGGCGGCTTCCAGCGTGGCCAATGCTGGCGCCAATGGATGGTCCCTTCGCCCTGCCATGCAAAACCGTCGCGGCCAATACCGACGCCATAGCGCATGGCCGTACCACCACGCTCCACGACATAGAGAAATCTCGACACCGTATCCACGACGACAGTGCCCGGCGCCTCGCCGGTCGGATCGGGGACGCGCTGCCGATAAAACTTCGGGTCCAGCTTGCGATAGGGAACCGCCGGAATGACATGACCGCCATCGACCACGGAGGCATAGCGGGCCTCAAGCTCGGGATCCGGCGCGATGACGCTCTGAGGTTCTGACGCCACGGGAACGACGGGCGGCACACGAACCGGAGCTGCAATGGGAGTTGGAACCGGGGCCGTGGTGGCACAGCCCGCAAGCGCTGCGGTCGCAGAAATCGACCCGAGCATGAAAGCCCGCCGGGAGAGAGTCTTTTCATTCTTGGTTGAGCGCATTCCTATCCTGACAAACCTCGCAAATTGATATCGCGTCTTCGACCGATGAGGCCAAAAGAGGCGACATGTCTAATCATTAAGTGGTGATGCCCTCATAGCCACTCGGGACCTATGATGACAAGTTCACCAATACCATGACCATGGAAACTCAATCGACGAGTGTGGGCGGAAAGCCACAGAGATCTTGCATTTCAGCGAGCGCATCGAGCGCTCGCGGCGACACCGAGGTTCAAGCGCTCTGATTGTAGGCCGGCATCCACTCGCCCGAGGCTGCGATATATACCGGCTAGCCACCGAAGGAGTGGCCCGGCAAGACGACACACTCGATATTCGAGCACGCCGTCATGCCAAGCCGCAAGCGGTTTCTAGAGGTTCCGCGAGGACTCTGTACCAGGCTGATTTTGCTGACGGGATTTGCGCTCGTCATACAAGGCCAGATCCCGTCTTGCGCGTGCACTCGCGGCTTCGATCGGACCCGCCTTCCCCTGCTCGGCAATAACGGCCCGCGCCCGCTCGATATCGACCATGTAGTCACGTGCCAGAGGCAGGGCGGAGACGTTCTTCGTCAGCTGCAATTGCCAGTTCATGTGACCCATGCGACGGAAGGCAAGTTCGGACCCGATGAGGTAGAATTCAAACATCCGACAGAACCGTTCGTCATAAAGTTTTGCCAGGGTGCTTCTGTTCTTCATGAAGCGATCCCGCCACTGCTCGAGCGTCTTGGCATAATGCAGACGCAGGATTTCGATGTCGGTCGTCCAGAGACCCGATTTCTCAACCACGGACAGGACTTCGGAGACCGCCGGCGAATAGCCGCCGGGGAAGATATATTTCGCAATCCACGGATTCGTGCTGCCGGGACCATCGGCCCGGCCGATTGCGTGGATCAGCGCGACGCCGTCTTCCTTGAGTACGGAGCGGATCTTGTCGAAGAAGGTCTTGTAGTGGTTGATGCCCACATGCTCGAACATGCCGACCGAGACGACGCGGTCGACCGGACGCGTCCAGGAGCGATAATCCAGCAGCTCGAACGTGACCATATGCTCCAGACCCGCATCTTTTGCGCGGGCTTTTGCGGCCAGCAATTGCTCTTCCGAAAGAGTGAGGCCGGTCACCTTCGCCCCGAACTCCTTGGCAAGATAGAGCGCCATGCCGCCCCATCCGCAGCCGATATCCAGAACCTCGAGCCCCGGACGATCGAGCATCAGCTTCGATGCGATATGCCGCTTCTTCTTGAGCTGCGCCTCCTCCAGCGTCTCGTCGCCGACTGGGAAATAGGCACAGGAATATTGCCTGTCGTCATCCAGCATCAGCGAATAGAGCCGGGCGTCGAGATCGTAATGGTGAGCAACATTGCGCTTCGAACGGCCTGCAAAATTCAATTGATCAAAATTTCGACGCAGCCAGCGGACTTTTTCCATCAGCTTTTCGAAAGGATGGCTCCCTCCTTCCATCATGTTGAGGACAAGCAAGTCCGTCATTTCATAGAGATCGCCGGATGCCGGCTCGATTTCGCCGTCCATATAGGCCTCACCCAGCGCCAGAGCCGGGTTCAGGAGCAGACGGCGTTTGGCACGGGCGGTATTTATTTTCATCGTTGCGCGCGGTTCCGACCCCGTACCGAAACTGCGCGTGGAACCGTCCGGAAAAATGACCGTAAGCGTTCCGATTGTGATCAAGCGAGAAAGGGCTGCTTCTAGGAACATGACAACTACCTGCTTATCGTTTCCTTACGGAAATATCCGTGACCCGAGGGCGGCGAAGAATCCCGTACCGGTATTGGTATCGAAAGCGTACTACTTAATCTGGTAAAATATCCAGATCATTTGCGACATCAAGGTTGAGTAAACTCGACCCGTCTGCGCGATCATTGATCGAGCTATATATAGTCAGTCGGCTCTCGGAATTTGAGGCATCAGCCGACGGCAAAGGGTGCGCGCCGGCCGAATGCGGGCCGTAGAGCACCCACTCCGCCGGCCAGCTACGCATGTAACGAATCTGTCTCCCCCGGCGAAACGCGTTTACCAGCAGGTAAAGCCGCCATCCACGTTGACGACCGCGCCCGTCATCAGGCTCGCGGCGCCCGATGCAAGGAAGAGAACGGCGCTGGCGACCTCCTCCGGCGTCCCCATCCTCCCCATCGGCGTATCGGCAAGCCAGGCCGGAATGCGTTCGCGATTGGCCTCGACCGCCATCACCATCGGCGTCTCGATATAGGTCGGGGCGACGGCATTCACCCGGACGCCATGCTCCGCCCATTCGGCTGCCATCGACCGCGTGAGATGATGGACCGCCGCTTTCGAAACGTTGTATGGCGTCTGCGGCTGCGGCCGGTTGCAGATGATTCCGGACATCGAGCCGAGATTGACGATAGCACCGCGCCTTGCAGCAACCATGTGACGGCCGAAGGCGCGCGAACACCAGAACACGCCGTTGACGTTGACATCCATCATCCGAAGCCAATCGGCGTCGGTGACGTCCTGCGAGGGAATACCGCTCTGGCCGATCCCGGCATTATTCACCAGGATCGTCGCGGCATGGCCGCTATCGGCGAGTTCCGTGGCGATCGCTTCCATTCGTGCGGAGTCCGTGACGTCGCCGATCTTCAGATCGACGTCGTAGCCCTTGTCCCGCAAGGCGAGGGCTTCCCGTGCATCGGCCTCGCTACGCTCGATGACGATGACCGCGGCACCCGCTTCGGCCAGCGCTTCTACGCAGCAAAGGCCGATCGCGCGGCCACCGCCCGTAACTACGGCGCACTCGCCATCGAGCTTGAATTTCTCCTGATAGCCCATGGCTTTGCTCCTCAGATATCGAAGGCGCTCGGCAGGACGACGACGTCGCGGATGGTCACGTTGCGCGGACGCGTCAGCATGAACATGATGGCATCGGCGACTTCCTTGGGCTCGATCAAGGCACCGGCTTCCTTGGCCTTGCGCAGGTTTTCTTCGGGCCAGTCGGCGAGCAAGGCGCTGATGACGGGACCTGGAGAAACAGAGCCGACCCGAACACCGCTCTTCAGAAGCTGACGCCGCATGGTCTGAACGAAGCAGGTCATCGCCCATTTTGAGGGCGAATAGACAGGTTCCCAAGAGATCGCGGAATGCCCCGCGACCGAACTCGTGACGATGATGTCGCCCGTCCCGCGCTCGATCATGTGCGGCGCGACGGTTCGAACATTCTTGATGACGACATTGACGTTGAGGTTGAGCATTCTGTCTATGGCGTCGAGATTGGCCTCAATCAAGTCGCCGCCGATATAGGTGCCGGCATTGGCGTGGAGAATATCCAGGTGATCGACCTTGGCGAGAATGCCATCCAAGAGTGCGGCGCATTGCTCTGGATCGAGCAGATCGACCGCAAGCGGGACGGCCCGGTCGCCCAGGCGCTCGCACACCGATGCCAACGCTCTCTCATCCCGATCGACGAGAACGACCTTCGCCCCAGCCGCAACCATGGCCTCCGTCGAGGCCAGCCCGATCCCCGATGCCGCACCGGTCACCGCGGCGATCTTCCCCTTCAATTCGTCCATCGTCTTCTCCTCCTTGGGTTGAAACAGTTGTCATTTGCCGGCAATGCAGACCGGGCAATCCTTCGCGAAGCTCGGGATAGTCTGCGACATCCACAGTTCGATCAGGTCTATCGGGCCTATGGAGCAGTCCCCAGCGAACGGCCTGCACCTCCAAGCATCGCCAGTTCGCGGGGACGGGTCCACATCAGGAACGTCTTTCTGTGGCTGCTATGAACGCGTCGAGTTGCTCTCTGGTGCCGGCCCCCTCCATCGGGCCGACGACGGTGACATTGCGCGCGCCGGCCGCGGCCGCATAGGTTAGGGCGTCTGCCGGCGACATGCCCAGACGGCGGCAGGTGAGGTAGGCGCCGCCGAAGCAATCGCCAGCACCGGTCGGATCGACCTCCCTGACGACGAAGGCCGGCGCATCGATGCTCTCGCCTTCCCTGCTGTAATAGGTCGCGCCATCCGCTCCGCGCTTCAGCACGATTTCCTTGACTCCGATTTCGAACAGACGGCGGATCGCGTTGGCTTCGCCCTCGACGCCGGCCGCACGCTCGAGCTCCTCTCCTGAGGGCAGCAACAGATCGGCCTTGGCGACAAGCCGGGCAAATCGCCGTTCAGTCACCTCGTCGAGCTTGAGTTCCTTGCGAATGTTCGGATCAACGGAAAGTGTGCCGCCGCGAGCCTTGACGATATCAACTGCCTTGTCGATCACCCCACATGCGCTTGGAACCGATAGCGCAGAGCCCATCACATGCAGGTGCCCAGCCCGGCCGATGAGATTGCTGACGTCTTCGCTCCAGCCAAAGCGAGCGGCTGCGGACGTCGCGATATTATAGACGAAGTCACGGGAACCATCCTCGCGATAGCGCACGAAGGCGCTACCCGTCGGATAATCGGGATCGACGGATATGGCCGAGATATCGACGCCGTCGCCCTTGAGCCTTTCGAGATTCACACGGCCGAAATCATCCTCGCCAACGGCGCCGATCATCGCCGCGCTGCCGCCAAGCCGCCCGCATTGGGAAATGAAGATCGCCGGCGCACCGCTGGCAAAGGGACCGATGAGCGGCTGGGCCTCCATGAAGCCATTGCCGACCGTCGTGGCGACGATTTCCACGAGGATTTCCCCGACGCAGACCGTCGGGCCAAGCTGATCGGGCGCCAATACTGAACTCATTGCAATCCTGCTTTCGATACCTGTTGTCCTCAACCCGCGGCAGCGTGTCGCTACGCTCCATCCTCATCGCAAGACTGATTGTTTTCCAGCGAAAAGAAGTGCTGGCGAAACATATATGCTGCCTTGAACGTCCGACCAGAAGCATTCTTTTCTTCATGGCGATTTCAGCAAGTCGCAATGAATTCAAGCATGATTCCAGCGGCTTCCGCGCGCGACCCTTCGACGCGGCAACTATGGACCGCCAGCACGAACACCTTGAAATTCAGCGAGTTGCGCTGCTGGCGGATGCCTTCACCCGTGGAGAAATTCGGTTCACTTCGGATAGAATGTCGCATTTTCATGTTGACCCTCGACGCATTCGCATTTTCGATCGGGGAACAGGCAGGAGATCGAAAAGGGAAGTTCCAATGAGTTTCGAAGGCAAGAGAGTGATCGTCACCGGCGCAGGCAAGGGCATCGGGCGCGTGACGGCGGAGATGCTGATAAAACGCGGCGCGCATGTCGTGGCGCTGACCAGAAGCGCAGCGGACGTCGCTTCCTTGCGTGATGAGTTGGGCTGCGAAGCTATTCAGGTCGATCTTGCCGACGCCAATGGAACCCGGCAGGCAGCAATCGCTGCGCTTCCGGCAGATTATCTTGTCAACTGCGCAGGCACGACCGAGCTGCAGTCATTCCTCGAGACCACGGTCGAAGCCTTCGATCACCTGCATGCGGTCAACACCCGCGCCCCGATGATCGTGGCCCAGGAATTCGCACGCTCACTGATCGGCAGAGGCCTTCCCGGCGCAATCGTCAATGTCTCTTCCATTGCCGCCTTCATCGGCATACCGGACCATGCGTCCTATTGCGCATCGAAAGGAGGGCTCGACGGTCTGACGCGCGTGATGGCCAGGGAATTGGCGCCCAAGGGCATTCGCGTCAACGGCGTGCATCCAACCGTGACGCTGACGCCGATGGCCGTCAAGGCATGGAGCGACCCCGCAAAGGCAGCACCCATGCGCGATCGCATTCCGGCTGGCCGCTTTGTCGAACCGGCAGAGGTTGCGGAGGTGATCCTATTCCTGCTTTCCGACGCTGCGGCCATGGTGAACGGCATCTCCATGCCGATCGATGGCGGCTATATGATCGCTTGAGATCGCGCCATAGACGATGCTGGAAGGCAGTAGCGCTTATTTCGCTGCTGCATGGATCTCCGCGACATAGCCGCCGGGAAATTCAACCATCGCCGCCAAGCGCCTGTCCGAAATGTAGGGGTCGGCAAGCACAGTTGCACCATTGGCTTTGGCCTTATCAAGCGTCGCGGCGAGATCCATAACCTCATAGCCGGTCGTTTCATGGCCGTATGGGAATGGCAGATGCCCGTCCGTAACAAGTACGGTCATCTTGCCGTAAATGGACTCGATACGGATCCGTCGAAACGTGTCGTTGGGACGGCCGATTTCGACACCAGAAGCCTTCTTGTCGTCGGAGACGACCTTGCCCTTCGAGAAAGCCAGGAAGGACTTGGCGAACTTGTCCGCAGTATCCGGGGACACGTAGACACGGTTCTCCGGGATGGTTTCCAAAGCCGCGTAATTCGGCTTGGTCGTATGCCAGTAGAGCTGCATGTTGACGCCGCCTGGCCATTGAATGACTGCGTCACGGCCGATCGGATCAGGGAAGACGCCGACGATGAGGGCTGCGCCTGCGGCTCGCGCCGCGGCAAGCGCCTGATCCATATCGGTGACGAGGTAACCCGTTCGCTCCGCACCGAACGGATAGGGAATCGGCGTCTTGAAGCCGAAAAGCGAGATGGTGCCGACCGGAGTTTGCAGCAGTTGCGATGTGGTGCTGCTCGGCGTCGGCGTCACCGTGGCGACCGCCTGCTTCGTGCTGGTGCCACCGAACGTCCCCAGGAAGCTGCTGGCGAAAGCATCCACCTTGTCGGCATCGATATAGACATGGGAGGTGTCGTATTGCGCGCCGACGCCGACCTGCAGTTGAGTGGCGCGAGCAAGCGCGGTGCCGGCGGGTACCAGGGCAAGAGCAGTCAGCAGTCCGATCGCGTAAGCGTAGCGAGATGACATGTATTGGGCCTCCATTCTTCTCGACGCATCCTGATCGAGATCACGCCCGACCACCAGACGGAAGTCGCCAAAGAGGCTGAGATATTCGACATGGAGCCGATGCTGGAGGGCGCTTGGGAGGCTCGGCGCTAGGCTGCCGCCTCATAGACCAGATCTGGCGCAACGATCCATTCTCCCTGCCTGAGCGACAGGACGTCGAGCCTGCCCTGGCGATCCCGGGAGGCAATGCCGGCGAAACGATAACGGCTGCCATTGCTGTCGACGACGGCAGCCGAAATCGGTTTACCGTTGACATAGCCGACAACCGGACCTTCCTGCCTTGTTGCTGAGAGCAGGAAATATTCGTGAGGAATGTTGCGACTGACCATCAGCCTCGATCCCTATTCTGAGGGGTCAGGCCCACATTCGCCCCAGCAGCTTTCTGCGCGCTCGGGCTCTCACGGTTCGCTTGTGCAGGAGAGGACTTTGAGTGGGGGCGTCTGTTCTTCTTGATCTCGACCACGAATGGCTTCCGCTGCGGCCGCATTATCCGTCCTTTCGACTCTTTAATCATTTTAATTGAAGACGCATTCGACCTGGCCGAGCGGCCCGAAGTCGACGGCCAGATGTTGGCCGGCACAAACCTGGAGGACTGCAGTGCAGGAGCCAGTCGCCACGATATCGCTCGGCTCTAGGCGCCGACCGTTTGCCGCAAGCGCCGTGGCAAGCCATGCAACCGCATTCAGCGGATTGCCCATGATCGCCGACGAGTTGCCGGAAAGCATGGTCTGCCGGAACAGAAAAGCCGTGACCTCGATTTCCGAGAGATCGCCAATGTCCACGTTTCCGGCATGGTCGCCGCAAAGCGTCGCGACGTGCAGGCCGAAATCCGCGATCGCAGCATTCGCACCGGCAAACGCCTGCCGCGTCCGACGGCCTATGACCCCAATTGCAGGGCGGCAGCTCATGACCGCATCGGCTACACTATCGAGAGTGATTTGCTCGCCTTCGTCCGGAAATGGCCTCAGCATCGTGAAAACGAGCTCGCATTGTATTCCGATGGTTCCCGGCGGCAGGCGGAAAATTTGCGCCCTCTTTTGCAGCGCGGCGGACGGGATTTCGGAATAGATCGGCCCCTTGAGACCGAGCGCGCGACGCGACAGATCGCTCGTGCCGACAATCGCATAGCCCTTGCGCTCAAAGCCGAGTGCATCCTGTGCCGCGGCCTGGATGTCATAGGCCTCATGTTCAGAGGCAATCAGATCGAGCGGAAGATCACAAAGCTCTTCATGACGGCGACACTTCGCCAGAAGATCCGCTGTGGTATCCTTCAATTCGAAATACATCCTCGCGCTCCAATTTTGACAACTGGCTGTCACGCAAAGATGGCCCGACATGCATAGCCGTTCCATTCGGCGCAATGCACGAAGAAATTAAAATCTCATAGTGATCGCTTTTCTCGTTGAATGGTAGAAGGACAGGGTCGTGCCCTGCCGCAACCGCTTTGGCTGAGACGCGCCGGACGACGAAGCTATCTCCGGAGAGGAATCCCGTACCGGCCACGGGACTGCCGCAAGCACGCGAATGCCATGGAATCGAGCAGCATAATGGGTTCGCGGCCCGAGAGTATCGAGCTGCAGTCGCCATGGCTTCAATGCCGACACAGCCGTATTGAATAGCTGATCAGTCGCCGCGTTTCAGACCATCCTGCTGGCTATGACACCAGGGTCCGCTCAGGATTTCTTGCGCGCAGCCTGAAGGCAATCCATTTGCGCTTGCCTCAACCGGACATGCGCAGGCGGCTTCTGCCGGATCGCGCTCCAGGGACCAGCCTATGCCGGCAGTGCCCCGAATACACGATTGAGTCTGACGCTAGAGAGAACCGGCCCTCGTGTCTGCGTCCATTTTTGAACGCATCTAAGTTGCCTTGCCCCTCTGCTCGGTGCGCCCGAGAAAGGAGGTCATGGGGATTTGGAGCGAATAGGAGAAGAGGATAGAAATGCTCCCGCGAAGCGGCGGCGGGATATCCGATCAACATCGTCAGTCCAGGCGTGTTGCCCAACGCAGCAAGGTCTTAGCTCGTACTGACGAGATTGAACGGATCGGCGAAAATTGATGGAGCCGGTTCCGACCGGTGTCCCTCCCCCGCATTTTGACGACCTAAAACATGATTGAGGTCGCGGAGCGAGACGTCTTTCGGCATGATCGGCGACACATATCTCCGCCAATCCCTTATGATCCGATCAATGCTCTTCATTCCATTTCCGTTCGTCATTGCCATTTTGCTCATCGTTCTCCTTGCGGTCGTCAGAACCCGCGACGATGAGGCCCCACCCAATTTGCCGTTCCAGGCGCTGATCCTTCTCGGTGCATTTCAGTCCACGCTTTCCGGGTTGCGATGGGGCTATGCAGTTCAGCCTGTCATGTACGTCATGCCGGTCGCGGCTGCGATGGTACCTCCGCTTGCCTATCTCGGCGTCTCCCGGCTAGCACGCAAGAGTTCCCTTTCGCCAATTCAGCAGATCTGCCTGCATGGGCTGCCGGCCGGGCTTATTGTCGTGCTGATCGCGTTGTGGCGCGACGCGATCGATATCGCCATCGTCCTTACCGATGTCGGCTATGCCGCGGCAATCCTGCTTCTCATGCGGTCAGGCACCGACGCGCTTCGTCTCGCGCCGTTCGAAAACGCCGGCCCCACCTATAGGGCCATTCTCTTTGCCGCTAGCGCTCTCCTCTTGTCGGCGGCAGTGGATACCTTCATCTGGCTGGACCTTGCCTGGGCCGGCGGCGAATATGCCTTGAAGGTTATTACTTTCGGAAATCTCGCAGCGCTCGCCGTCCTCGCCGCCGCCGCTGCCGCCGCCAGCCGCAGCCACGCGCCCTTCGATCGCGTGGAGGCTGTCCGGCCACCGGAAATCCTTCAGGACAGCCAGACGCTCGCTGCCGTGCAGGCGTTGATGAAAGACAGGCACGCCTATCGTGATGTCGATCTCAATCTCGACCGGCTGGCGCGCAAGCTCGCGATTCCGGCTCGACAGATTTCCGCAGCCATCAACCGCGCGACCGGCAAGAATGTCTCGCAATATGTCAACGAGTACCGGATCGCGGAGGCTTGCACGCTGCTGGCCGAAACCGACGACCCGGTGACGGAAATCATGTTCGAAGTCGGCTTTCAGACCAAGTCGAACTTCAATCGTGAATTCCGGCGCGTCACTGATACGACGCCGCTCGAATGGCGCGACAGGTCGCGCAGGCCCTCCAAGTCCACACCAGTACCAAAGGCTGACTGAGTCGCGATCGAGCATGATCCGGAACGTGTTTCAGGTCTCTCCGATCCGGCCGGCATGCCTTTAACCAACTTTTAATCATCAAGTTGAAGCGACAATCATCCTCGGCTAAAGCAGGGAGATCGCCCCCTCCGTCGTTCCGTGGATAGCAAATTGACAATGGAAAATTTGCTTCAATTGCTTGATTTCGTGGAGGAATATACCGATCGCATTCTTCCGGTCGCATTCCTGTTGCTCGCCGCGGAAATCATCTTTCCGAAGTCTCGCTATACCTATGTATCGAAACTTCGTGGTGCCATCTTCTGCATGACGAACATCCTCATAACCAAAGCAAGCCTGACACTCTTCTACTGGCTTTGGGCAGGCATCGGTATAAAGCCGCTGTTTGCGATAGACCTGACGTTCCTCTCGAAGTTTTCGGATGCATGGCCGCTGCATCTGTTAGGTGCCATAGCCGCTTCCTTTCTCGTTCTACAGGTCAGCGAGTTCTTCTACTACTGGTTCCACAGGCTGCAGCATAGCAATAGCTTCTTCTGGCGCTTCCATGCCGAGCATCATTCGCTCGAGGAGATGAGCGCCTTCAACAGCAACCACCATTTCAGCGAAGAGATCTTCAGAATTCCGTTCTTGATCATTCCCGTCTCGCTGCTCTTCGATTTCAAGCAGGACTATGTTCCCTGGATCTGGGTGTTCTTCGTTCGCTGGCAAGGTTATTTCGAGCATAGCTCGACACGCCTGAACTTGGGTTGGGTCCGTTACGTCTTTCCTGACAACCGCTTTCACCGCATTCACCATTCGGTCGAACGACAACACTTCAACAAGAATTTCGGCAGCGGCTCGGCGATTTGGGACATTCTGTTCGGGACCGCCTATTATCCGAAGGCCAAAGAGTGGCCCGATGTTGGCCTATCCAATATCCGGGAGCCGCAGAGCTTCACCGAGTTCCTCGTTCGGCCCTTTCGACGCGGCAGGCATAGCTAGAACGCCGATCGTTTCAACTCCCAGATTTTCATCAGGTTTTCAGCCCCTAGCCGACCTAAAAAGGCCTTCGTTAGAATTTTAGATAAACCTAAAAGCGGTCATCAAGACCACGCCTCTACCATGGGCGTGTCTGGCCGAACAAGGTTCGGCGGCACCATGACGGTGCCAAGGCGTCCTCAAGCCGGGTTTTGCCTCAGACGGCTGCACTTTTGGATAGGGGAGTCCCTGAAGGGACAAAGTGCTCAATGCCTCTTTCAGCATTTCTTCGCCGCCGCGCAGCGATCGCGGTCCGCGTGCACGACACCTTGTGCACGTTCATTGACGGGACGATTGTCGCTCGGGCGGATAATTGGCGCCCACTCTGCAATAGCGACGATACGCGCCGAGCGCTCGGTCACACCTCATATCGTGGCGAATTGGTGCCGGTTTATGATCTGGCGACGAAGATGGGCAACAAGCCCTCAAAGAGCTGTGAAATCGCCATCATCAAGATGGCTGGCGGCTACGTGGCGTTTCTGATCGACGAATTCATCGGCAGCACGTCGGCGGCGAGCGAAACCATCCGCCTTTCGCAACTCGACATTTTCGGCCGCGACCGCGTAGCCGTGTAGCATCGCCTTCCCGATGCCAAAGAAGGCAGCCTCCTTCAGCGGACCATCGCCTTGAACCCGAACCTAGCTGGCCTTGGATAGGCCGGCGCGATCCATGATCTCAGTGATAACACCGCCCCCCATGACGGCGGCGCGGTCGCACATATGGCCAACCACGCCCGGATCGTGGCTGACGAGCATGAAGGTCATCCCATGTGCCGCCTTCAGATCGTTGAGAAGATTGAGGATTCCCGCCTGCACCGAGACGTCGAGAGCCGACGTCGGCTCGTCGAGCAACAATAGCTTCGGGCGCAGCAACAGCGCCCGCGCAATCGCCACGCGTTGTCGCTGGCCGCCAGACAGTTGATGCGGATAACGCCGGCTGGTCACCGCCGGCAAGCCGACCTGATCCAGAGCCGTGCGTACCTGTGTCTCGACGTCCTTGGCGCCCCGCAAGGACAAGGGCTCGCCGAGAATGCGCGCAATCGTGTGACGCGGATGCAGCGACGAATAAGGATCCTGGAACACCATCTGAATGTTGTCCCGCAACGAGCCGGAAATCTTTCTCCCCGACTTGAGCGGCTCATCGAAAACGGAAATCGATCCCTGCCAATGGATATTCAGCCCGGCGATGGCGCGCAGGACCGTCGTTTTGCCGCAGCCGGACGGGCCGATGAGACCGAAGGTCTCGCCGCTTGCGACTTCAAAGCCGACGCCGCGCACGGCGGTGAACGCCTTGCTGGCACCGGAAAAGGTGATGGATAGATCGGAGACGGACAGCGCGTTCATGCACCCGCTCCGTAGACTGGCAGACGCGTGCCGTAGGTTTCGGCCGATGGTCGGGCCGCCCATAGCGCACGCGTATAGGCGGATCGGGCGCTGGCGAGATTGCCTGAGGCTAACTCCTCCTCGATCCGGCCGCCGCGCATGACGATTGCCCGATCGGCAAATTGCGAGACCTGCTGCAGATCGTGGCTGATGAGCAGCAGCCCCATGCCGAATTCTTCGGTCAGGGAGCGCAGCAGCGTCAGGATCTGGCCCTGCAGCTCACGATCGAGCGCGGAGGTCGGCTCGTCGGCGATCAAGAGCTTCGGTCGGTTGATCAGCATCGCCGCGATCATCACACGCTGGCCCATGCCGCCTGACAATGCCGCAGGATAGCTCGCATAAACCCGTTTCGGATCGGGAAGACCGACCGTGTGAAGCATGTCGAGCGCCCGTTCGCGCCGCTCTGCCGCCGAAAGGCGCGTGTGCAAGAGCAAAGCCTCCTCGACCTGCCGTCCGACCTTATGGGCGGGATTGAGCGAATATTTCGGATCCTGAAGGACGAGGCCGATACTATTACCGCGAAGCGCGTTCCATCCGGACGGCGGCAGGGAAAGAAGATCCTGCCCTTCGAACGAGAGGCGCGTCGCCCGCACCTGCGCCTGGCGCGGCAACAAACCCATGATCGCCCGCCCCGTCATCGACTTGCCTGAACCGGATTCGCCCACGAGCGCGACGATTTCGCGATCCACCGCAAAGCTGATGCCGTCGACTACGGGCAGCGGGCCAGCTTCGGAGGGAAAGGAGACCGAAAGGTTCTGAGCGGATAGCAGCGGCTCAGCCATGACGCGGATCCAGTATGTCACGTAAGCCGTCGGCCAGAAGGTTGAAGGCGAGCGAGGTGACAAGAATGGCAAAGCCGGGCACGGCCGCCACCCACCATTGATCGAAAATGACCTGCGTGCCTTCCGAAACCATCGCGCCCCATTCCGCAGTCGGCGGACGAACGCCGAGACCCAGGAAGCCCAATCCCGCCGCAGCGAGAATGATGCCGGAGAGATCAAGCGCCAGACGAATGATCGCCGAGGGCAGGACTAGGGGCAACACATGGCCGTAAAGCAGCCTGATACCCCGGATGCCGACCATTTCGGCGGCGGCAAGATAGTCGCTGCGGCGCAACGCCGCCGTTTCCACACGCGCCTGGCGGGCATAGGCGGGCCAGCTCGTCAGCGATAGCGCCAGCGCGCCGTTGACCAGACCCGGCCCCATGATCGCGACAAAGGCGAAAGCAAGCAGCAGGCGCGGAAAGGACATGACGACATCGGTGACGCGCATCAGGATGCGCTCCGTGATACCGCCGAAGAAGCCGGCGAGGATGCCGACGACAATGCCAAGAGGCGCCATGAGAAGCACGACGAACAGCAGGAGCAGCAAGGTCGGCCGCGCGCCATAGATCATGCGCGACAGGAGATCGCGCCCGAACCCGTCCGTGCCGAGCCAGTGTGCCGCACTCGGCGGCATCAGCCGGTTGGCGGTCTCCTGCAGATTGGGATCGTATGGCGCAATCAGCGGCGCAAGGAGCGCGATGGCCAGAATGAACACTACGACCATGCTACCTGCGGCGGCGGACGGCGACCGCAGGAGGCGCTTGAGGAAAGATGGTCCGTCGAGCGGACGCTGTATGATCGCACTCACCGCTTCTTCCCCGCTTCAAGCCGCGCAACGCCGAGATCGGTCAAGGCGTTCAGGAGCACGAAGGATGCGCCGATCACAAGTGTCGCCCCGAGGATCGCCGGCATGTCGCCGGCAAACATCGCCGTCGTCAGGTAACGGCCGATGCCGGGCCAGGCAAAGACAGTTTCGGTCAGCACCGCGCCTTCCAGAAGGCTGGCATAGGAAAGGGCAATCACGATCAGAAGCGTCCCTGAGATGTTCGGCATGACATGCCTGAAGACGATACGGGAAAGGCTTGCGCCCTTGGCGCGCGCGGTCGTCACATATTCCTGGCCGAGTTCGGTCAGGATCGACGCGCGCGTCAGCCGCGAAATCGCGGCAAGTGCATGAAAGGCAAGCACGGTTGCCGGCAGCGCCAGATGCGCCAGCGCGTCGCGGAAAGCGCCCTGCTTGCCGGAAAGCCACGTATCGATCAAAGCAAACCCGGTGACGGATTTGACCGTATATTGAAAGACGACATCCGCGCGTCCCGGCCCCGGCGCCCAGTGCAGCCGCGCATAGAAGAAGAGCAGCATCAGCAGGCCAAGCCAGAAGATCGGCACCGAATAGCCGAAAAGCGAGATTATCCGCGCCGCGCCGTCGAGCCATGTTCCCTGCCGCATGGCGGCGGTGATGCCGAGCGCGAGGCCGATCACCGAACCCATGACGATCGCCGCGGTCGCGAGCTCGATCGTCGCCGGAAATGTCCGCGCGATATCCTTGGCGACCGGCTGGCCGGTGGAGGCCGACTGACCGAAATTCCCCGAGGCGGCCGTCTCGATATAGCGAAGGAACTGAACCGGCAGCGGCTGATCGAGCCCGAGTTCGGTGCGCGCCTGCTCATAACTCGACTGGCTGGCGTGATCACCGACCATCTGTAAGGCGGGATCGATCGGTGACAGGCGCGTCAAGGCAAAAGTCACCAGCGCCAGCCCGAAGAGCGTCAGCGCAAAAGACCATCCCCACGAAAGAAAGGGCCGCACGAAAGACAACTCCCGCCAGGCTTTCATCTGGCGGGAGTTGGTCATGTCAGCATCGGATTGGTTTGCCGCTTGCGGCACTTACTTCTCCACCTTGTCATAGTAGACCTGGTCTGCATTCAGGCCCTGAGCATAGTTCTTCACCTTGTCGCTTAGCACGACCTGATCGTTGCCCTGAAGCATAAAGATGAAGGGGGAGCTTGCCTGGATCTTCTTCTGCAGATCCTGATAGAGCGCCACGCGCTTGGCCGCATCCTGCTCCTTGACGGCGGACAGCGTCTCGTCCGTCAGCTCGGGGATCACCCAGCCGGCATATTTTGCAGCCGTGTTGGAGGAATTGTCCTTGTTGATGGCAAAGGCACTGGCGTTGGAATGCGGGTCGAAATAATCCGGGATCCAGTAGCGCAGCGTCATCTCGAACTTGCCGGAACGGCCGCGGGCATAGATGTCGCTTGCAACACCTGGCTGGATGTCCAGCGTGATGCCGGCCTGCGCGAAGGTCGACTGCAGCGACTGCGCGATCGACAAGAACGGCTGGTCGTTGAACACGATGAATTCGACCTTGAACGGCGTCTTGATGCCGGCATCGGCCAGGGTCTTCTTTGCCTTCTCGACATCGAGCTTGAAGGGCGTATCCGTCAGTGCACCGGGGAAGCCGACAGGCAGGAAGGCCTGATGCACCGTGCTCTGGCCTCGAAGCAGGTTCTTGGCGATGCCGTCATAATCGACGAGGTAGCGGGCGGCTTCCCAGAAGGCCGGATTGCCGAGGGTCGGATTGGCCTTGGTGTTGAGGAGGATATAGTCGGTGCGCGCAGAGGGTACTGCGAGAACCTTGAGGCCGCTCTTGGTCTTCAGCGCTTCGATCTGGTCGGCTGAGAGGCCGCGCGCGATATCGGCATCGCCCTGTTCGACAAGCAGGCGGCGGGCGCCGACATCGGGAACATTTCGGATGATGACGCTATCGAGCTTCGGCTTGTCGGCGGAATTGGCGTTGGCCTGCAACACCAGCGCCTCATGCGGCGTATAGGTCGCGATCGTGTAGGCACCGCTGCCGGCCGAGTTCGTCTTCAGCCAGGCATTGCCGAAATCGCCGTCCTTTGCCTGCGGCTCGACGGTCTTTTCGTCAACGATCGAGGCGATCGGCGCGGTCAGCAACGAAAGCGCAAAGCCCGAACCGACATCGGCAGACCAGCTAAGCTTTACATGCTTGTCGTCCACCTTGATGATGCCGGCATCAACGTTGTCAGCTTTCCAACCGAGCTCATTGAGAATGAAAGCCGGCGATTTGTTCAGCTTGACGGCACGCGTCAGCGAGAAGATCACGTCTTCGGGACGGACCGGATTGCCGGAGGAAAACTTGCTGTCAGCGAGCTCGAACGTCAGGCTGCGGCCATCGCTGCCGGCTGTCCAAGACGCAGCGAGCGCCGGTTCGATCTTCGTGCCGTCTTGCCGGTTCGATTGAACGAGACGCTGATAGAGATTGTTGAAGGACTGGACCGTCGTCAGCTCGAAGCCTTCGGCCGGATCGAAGCTGACGGCATCGTCGATCGACTGCGCGACCACGAGCACGTTCGGCGGCGTTTCAGCCTGGGCGGCCGATGTGCCCAACAGGAGTGCCAGACTGAAGGCCGTGCCGAGCAACCGCGCACGAGAAGCAATAATTGACATGGGGTGAACTCCCTTAAATGCTTTTGTCATATAGCGTTCTATTTATTCGCCGTGCCCCGCCGGGGTCCAACTACAGGCAAGCATTTAACAATCTCCTCCGAAGCATGCAGGCAAAAACGATCCAGCTTTTTGCGATTTTTGCAAAAAGTTTTCCCCGAGATCTTTCGGCATCCAGAGCGATATCAATCAATTCGCTTAAAGGCGCCCGCCGCCAGCTATCTGGCATCTTCTATTTCAGCCCGCACCTAGAATATCTCCGGCAAAATCTCCATTTTCTAACGTCCATCCAACCGGTTCGTTCGGATTCCATTCATGTGAAATGGATAGGCTGGCAACACACAGCTCAGCGATCCGCACGAAAGGCCGACACCCACGATAGATCAGCCTTTCATTCGTCAGGCGCGGCTCTGACGAAGGAGATAATGATGGAACATGATGAAGATTCGAAATTTGAACGGCAGCGCTATGCCAGAAAGGCGCTTCTGACCATCTTTGTTTGCACCGCCCTGGCGGCCCTGGGAGCATGGCTTATCCAGCCCGAAGCCGCCTCGGCCAAACTGCATGGGCCTTCCACGCAGCCAACGGCGTCCACTCCTTCGCTCCAGACAATTTAACGCAAAATTGGCAAGCGCCGATCTGGCGGCCGCTTATTCCTCTTCAATCCCGCGCCGAGTGCATCGGGAAATGCGGCCGAGAATGTGCTTCCACAAGCCTTGGAAGACGTCATCCTTCCACTGATTGCCTGTTCGTTGCCTTCTTCCGGGATCCGGAGCTTTCTGACGATCGCCAGCCCTCTCGATTCATCGATATGGCAAGGTCGATCGGTGCTCGAAAGTCAGCTCTTCACAGCTACCACCCGTCTCACCTTATTGTACGCCATGACCAGCCAAGCTTCGATTCTGGAACTTCATTTCAGAATGAAACACAATTGAAGCATCACAGCCCTCATATGGCATCAACATCAACCAATCTCGGAAATATTTTCTCCATAACTCGCCGAAATTGGCAAACCCGGCAATCGCCAGCGGCTTCGTTACCAGATATTGTCGATCAAGGTACTAGACAATCGGGATTCGACGGACATACACTTGGTAGATGAACGCGCGCCAGAGCAAGAAAGCGATCACAGTCTTGATCTCAACCGGAACGGCCACGTCGATGCTGACGGCTTTCTCTTGGATATGGAGCTGATGAATGCTGTATGATCCAAACATGTCCCGATCGCGCTGGCCGCTGCCGTTTCGTCGGCAATCATGGGAGACATTGATTGGCCTGGTCTCTGTAATCCTGCTGGTCGGGATCATATGTGCAAACCTGCCTAGCACATGGACCACGGAGCGAAACGTATCTGTGGCTTCTTCGAACCGCGCCGGACATTGACGGATTGAAATCGCTCCGCTGCTGATGCGAAGCGATCGGAAATCCTTGTCGGATCGACCTCTTGTGTGCGCCTACATCGACTAGCCGAATTCGACAGTTGCGAACGCGAGAGCTGCATTAAGGCCTGTGTTCCATCGCCGGAATCGGTCCTCTGCGCGACGAATTCCCCATATTCCCGATGAAGGCCATTCGCGTGAGGCTTTGGTCCAAAGCATCGTGAGACCCACGCCCCAACTCACTCGACTGAAGCCCAAGAAGAGGAACAGACTGGGACGACGCTCTGTTTTACCGACAGATCCGTCAATGACGGACGAATAGAAGGTGAAAGGAGATTCTGATGAAAACGAAAATACTTAGCGTTGCGGCACTCGCGCTTGGCCTGACCGCCGGATGTGCCTTTGCCCAATCGTCGACCGTCACCGGCGCCGCAGGTGGTGCTGTTACCGGAGCCGTTGTCGGTGGCCCGATCGGGGCTGCCGTGGGCGGCGTAGCTGGCGCCATCGTCGGCACCGCCATCGATCCGCCGCCCCAGAAGGTTGTCACCTATGTCCGCGAACAGCCCCTGCCTGAAGAAGGAACGGTTGTCCGCGAGCGAGTGATCGTCGGCCGGTCGCTGCCGGATACGATCGTTGTACGAGCCGTTCCGGAAAATCCGCGATATGCCTATGCGATCGTCAACCACGAACGCGTGATTGTCGAGCCTTCCTCGCGCAAGGTTATCCAGATTCTTAACTAACCATTGTGGGGAGCGGGAAGCCGCTCTCCATCCCCCTCCCGGACTCGGCATGGCTGCATCCATTCCGATCGAAACGAGAAGGCGTCCGATCTGCGACTTCCCTTAAAATCCGGTGCTTCCTCGCAATGGCCTCCACAGGCAGTTATCGCACTGCATTTTATACGTGGTCGCCTGCGTCACCAAGCAAATTGCCTATCGCCGGATCAAGCAGCGTCTGGGGCGGAAGGCCCGACCCGGCGATAGAGCCGGTGGGCGGACCGGCTAGGGATTGGCGTGCTTTGACGCCAAACTCGTAAAGTCAAACTCGCGAACGATGACTGCGCAAACCGTGCCGTCACAGGCGCCGCACGATCGGCATGTTCATCGCAAGCGCTGCTAATGCAGGGCCTTCAATTGGCAGTCGCCGTATTGCTCTCGGACGGCGCCGCAGTTTCAGATTTATCTTCCAGTGCGTCACGGACTTCGGCGATTTTTCCGCTATTTGTTCCGACGCCGAGAATGCTCTTTGCTTCCGCAAGCGTCTGGTTCGTCACCGGCTTGTTCGACAGCTGCTCCAGCGCTGAACGCAAGGCATTGTCGCTGAGGGCCGGATCCGTCGGCACAGCCGTCGTTCCATATTGCATTTCGAATTCCGCATATGCCTTCACATAGGCGGAAAGCGCCGCCATCTTAGGATCTTTCGAGTTCAAATAGGCATGATAGTCTCGCTTGAGCGAGCTAAGACGACCTTCACCGGGCTTTGAGACGTGCGTCTTCGAACTTGCACTATGGCCTTTGGAGTGTTTGTCCGCATGATGCCCCAGCAATGACGATGAAGCCCCCTGTGCTGTCGTCGTATTCGTCGAAGTGCTGCTTGCATCGTCGCTGCCGGACTTTTCATGACCGGAGTTTCCTTCGCCATGGCCGCCACCATTGCCATTGCCATTGCCGCCACCGTTTCCGCCCTTGGCGAACGCCGTATGCATGAAACCGACACTAGCTCCTCCCAGGGGAGCAAGGGCGAGCACTAGGCCGAGGCTTGTTGCACCAATAATGGAATGGATTTTCATGCGCAGTTCCTTCATAAAACGTCCACTGCCTGCGGCAGCGGCGACATCCGGCAAATCAATGCGCACTAGAATATTGCCGAAATCCCAGGTTTCTATATGGGTCCGACCTATGCCTTGAGCATTAGGACCATAGTCTGATTGATCTCATCCGATGGTCTCTTAGATTGTGTGCGCCGAACGGCAATACTCTCTTCACGGGACAAGGCGACCAGTGCCGACATTGCAACAGTTGACACTCCATCCCACTGGGATAGCTATACGAGGTTGGGAGATCAGTGCTGATTATGCCAGTTCTGCGAGCAAACCATAAATACAAGCTATCTCTGGCAGGTCTCATCGAACGCTGGAACTCCCAATCCTTGGCCAGACAGTTCCTGCTCGCCGGCGGCTTGGTGGCGCTCTGTGCGATGCTCGTTGTCGGCTCTTTCGTTGCCAGCCTGATCGAAAATGCAGTGACGCGGAATTCCGCCGCGACGACGGCCCTCTATGTTGACAGCGTCATCGCCCCGCTTCTGCCAGATATGCAGACCACTCAGGCTCTCGATGATACGGTCACCCGCGCTCTTGACGAAACACTCGGTCAGGGCGCGCTTGGTACGCGGCTGTTTTCGTTCCGATTGTGGCGTACCGACGGGACGATCCTCTATTCCAACAACAAGGATCTTTCCGGCAAGCGATTTCCGCTCTCAGACAGTCTCAAGACGGCTTTTTCCGGCCGAATGGTCGCCAAATTCAACCGGATTGACGATGTGGAAAGCGTTGCCGAACGCAATAGCGGCAAACCGCTCCTGGAAATCTACAATCCCGTGCTTCAGCCCTGGTCGGGCAAGGTCGTCGCCGTCTCCGAATTTTACGAGGTTGCCAACGATTTCGAATGGAGCCTCACTCAGGCCCGCCTGTTGAGCTGGCTTGTCGTTGCCTTGTTCACACTGACATTTTTCGCTCTCCTGTCGATCATCGTCCTGCGAGGCAGCCGCACCATCGACAATCAACGCAAGGCGCTCAATGGCCGTATCGGCGAACTGTCGACGCTTCTTCGACAGAATGAGGCGTTGCGAGCCCGTGTTCAACGCGCGACCCAGCGCGCAGCAGCGCTTAACGAAAGCTATTTGCGCCGTATTGGCGCCGACCTGCATGACGGCCCCGCCCAATTGGTCGCTTATGCCTCTTTGCGGCTGGACAGCCAAACCCTCGTCAGCCCCACGGCCTCGCCGGACGAGCGCGAGGCCTCGCTACGCACTATCAAGTCCAGTCTCGACGACGCCATGACCGAAATCAGGAGTGTTTGCAGCGGACTGATGCTGCCTCACATCGAGACGGACAACCTGACCGATCTCCTGAGGCGCGCAATCCGTGCCCACGAACTGCGCACTGGCGTCGCCGTCGCGCTTCTGGTCGGTACAACGCCGACAGACCTTTCGACCTCCGCGAAGATATGCGTCTATCGCTTTGTCCAGGAAGCCTTGAACAATGGCTATCGTCATGCAGGCGGCATCGGACAAAAGGTCGTGCAGGCCTTGGAAGACGGCCAGATCGTGATCGAGGTTACCGATGAAGGGCCGGGATTCGATCCGAAAGAGGTCGGCCCGCAGAAGCTTGGCCTTGCCGGCCTCAGGGATCGGGTCGAAAGCCTCGGCGGTACCTTTCAACTTTTATCGTCGAACCGGGGAACCATCGTTCGCATGTCCCTGAACATCGAGGAAATGGAGCAGGCATGAGAGCCTCAATCAGTTTGGCGGTCGTAGACGACCACCCTCTCTTCAGGGAGGGCGTTATCCGGAGCCTGACCGAAATGGATGGGTTTAGCATCGTTGGCGAGGGCAGCAGCAAGGAGGATGCGTTGCGCATAGCAGCAGAACACCGTCCGGACATCCTGTTGCTCGACATTTCCATGCCGGGAGGAGGACTGGATGCCATCTCTCTCATTCTCGCGCAGATACCCGATCAGAAGATCGTGATGCTGACGGTCTCCGAGGCAAGCGACGACGTGATGGCGGCGCTCAAGAGCGGCGCAAAAGGTTATGTTCTGAAAGGCGTTGGATCACGGACCCTCGCCGATATCATTCGCAGCATTGCCGCCGGTGACAGCTATGTCGCACCGACACTATCGGCTCGTCTGATTTCGGAAAACGGATCTGGTACGCAGATCAATCCCTTCAGCGCATTGACGGATCGCGAACGGGAAGTGCTGGAGCTGGCTTCTGCTGGATTGAGCAACAAACATATCGGACTGAAGCTTGATCTGCACGAAAAAACCATCAAGCATCACATGACGCAGATCTTTGCCAAGCTGGAAGTGAGCAATAGAACGGAAGCTGCGATGGCATTCCGGGATGAACTCGAAAGGCGCCGTCAGTGAAGGAATGATTTGAGCCGCTGCTCGTCGGCGATCGTCGCATTGCGATTGACGATGGTGCGGCCCTTTGAATCCTTCATCACATAGCGTCCGCTCCGTATATTTTCGCTCATGCCATCCTTGTGATGAACGGTGATCGAGCCGCCGCCATCATCAGTGGATTGATCGGAATCGACCTGGCTTTGCGTTGCGCTCTTGGTGCCGGACGATTGGCCATTGGCGTTGCCGTTGCCATTGTTGCCATTTCCGTTCCCATTGTTGCCGTTCCCACCTCCATTGCCGCTGTTGCCACCGCCATTCCCGTTGCCTCCCCCATTGCCGTTTCCGCCGCCGTTACCATTGCCGCCGCCATTGCCGTTACCCCCTTTGGCCTCGACTATTTGCTGCGTAAATATCGCGGAAGCACCGTGAATTTTAATAGTGTAAGGGAGTGCTGTGCTGACCATGGTCAGCAACAGGCACGGCAAAGCAGCAATAAGCTTTCGACGCAACAACACCTACAGCCTCCTGAGGCTCCGATTGGCTCCGTCGCCCGAACACATCATCATCTAGCGCCGATTGGCAAGGATCTCCGATCCATATCAAATCGCCGCAACACTGCGATGGGTCAAGTCTTATCGATCGGATGGACCTCCACTTGGACTTCAGCAACCATGGCAAAGACCTTTCGCCAACCTGTCATCAGACTAACGTCCAAGAAGGAACTGGACCGAAGCCCAATTGCATGATTGCGTTATTGAAAACGACTTCGTCGGGTCGATATGTCTGCGGACACACCGACGCCTTGCCAATGCAAAATACTATGGCCGGGAATCCAATAGTGCCTCTGCAAAAGATCGCACTCAATATATCGATGCCTGCGCAATCGATCCGACACGAGGGGAACTGCAATGACCCAGCACTGGAGGATATTTCTAGCCCGTTCCGCGCCGCCGGGTGCAATATTGGATTTCTCGGCAGCCGAGTTCGCTCTCGAGGTCGCGATCAATTTGCGGTATTGCCTGAACCTAGTACGACCAACACCGGAATGTATCGATTTGGCTGACCTCGTTTTGCTGCGAGCCAGAAACTATGGCGAGGCAAGAATGGGTCACAAGCCACAGCTATTCGCAGAGGCAGAAGATGCACTTGCCAGTGCAACAAGGCTGCTCGCGATCGAACTTGAATATTGCGCAAAACAGAACATGAAAGGCAGCTGCGAACAAGCCGCCTGAAATCTTCGCCATGTTACCCGCCGCGATAAAAGCGAAAAGCGTTGGCGATGGGTATGATTTGCCAATGGCATATCAAGAAGAAATGTAGGCCGGTCGGAACTCGGGCGATCGCCTTCAACGATACCAGACATCACGGTACGATGTGCGGCTTCTAGCGGCTGTTGGTTGTCCAAGAAACGCGGCGATGCTGTTGGCCCCGGAGGCCTCCTGCGGCGGCGCATACCTTAAGGGTATGCGCTCGAAAACAAGGCTTAGTTGCCGCGAGCGCCGCTGACAGCGTAGGGGATATGCGAGCGGGCGATGCCGAGATCACGAAGAACATGGTCGTCGAGGGCGGAAAGCTCGCGTATGGCTCTGCGCTGTTCGCTAAAGCGCTTAATCTTCTCAATTACTCTCATTTTTACGGTCTCCTTTGCTGACGCACTGGAGATAGGCATTTATCCGCCTAAATAAAATGCACATGCCTGCAAGATAGCCATGCCACTTTTGCAGGGCTCATGACGGCGAGATTGGGTGCTGAACTTTACCATCGGCTCCGAAGCCCTATTGACCGAGTGCGCTGGCGTGAGGTCCGGATCGTCAAATCAGCCGATTGTAGATGAGGTAGCGTCATGCGGCTCAAATTAACCTGGCTGCATCAAAGGCTGCCACGAAGGATCAAAGCAAGGGGGAGACGTCGTATGCGCTCTTCTGTTTTCCGCCCTGAAAGCCGGGCCAGCAGCATCTCGCCGGCGGAACGCCCAAGCGCGGCACTATCGACGCCGATGGTGGTCAAACCGGGTGGAATTTCGGCGGCGATATCGCTATCGCCGAAACCGACGACCGCAAGGTCCTCGGGAACCGAAATGCGGCGACGGCGAGCTTCCATGATGCAGCCAAGCGCAAGCAGATCGTTCCCGCAGAACAGGGCTTGAGCGCCGGTCTTCCTTTCCAGAAGGTCCGACAGGCATCGGCGCCCGTCGGAGGGGCCAACCACATCGTCGACGAGCAACTCGCCGACCAAATCGAGCCCCGCCTCATGGCAACCTTCACGGAAGCCCTTCAGGCGCAAAGCGCCACGGCCGCCCTTGCGGCCGATATAGGCGACCTTCTTGTGTCCCTGCCTGGCAAGGCTCGATGCTGCAAGCCTGCCAGCCTCGGTATTCGAGAAGCCGACCAGCATGTCGATCGGGTCACGGGGCAGCGCCCATGTCTCCATGATCGGGATGTCGAGGCCCCGCAAGACCTCGCGGTTCGCTTCGAGCTCGATGACCCCGGTGAACATCACGGCAGCGGGCTTCAGCGCTTGCAACGAGCGGATGGCGGCCGTTTCGCGTTCGTAGGAGTAGGATGTCTGGCCGACCAGAAACAGGTAACCGGCGGCCTCCAGAACCTCCGCGCAGGCATGCAGGGCAAGCGCGAACTGCTCGCTGAACATGTTCGATGCAAAGGCGAGGACGACATTGGATCGCCCGCTTTTCAGCGCGCGGGCAAAGGGATTGACGCGATAGCCGGTCTGCTTCACCGCCTGAAAAATGCGCTCGCGTTTTTCTGCGCTCACCTGCTCGGGATTGCGCAAGGCGCGCGATACGGTGATCGGCGCGACATCCGCCAGCCGCGCAACGTCTCCGATACTGGCGGAGGCCCCATCCGGCACCTGTCCGCCGATCTGCATCGTGCCTTCGGCGGCGGAGGCCGGAATGCGGACGACATCGTCATAAATGACGGTCTCATCATGTGCATCCCTTTGATGATCAACCATGAATATTCGGCCCCACGCTACCGTCTCAGTCCTTGATTATCCGTCCGACCTGAATGAGGCAATCGCCGGCTTGGCACTGCGTGTGCAGGCGGCGGGAAATGACGATGCCGGCTGCGGCGAAGTGCAGCTCTTCCTCGAGCTCTCCAAGACGCTCGAAATCATGGTACCAGCCTGCGACATCGCCCTCTTTCACCTCTGCGCCGATATCGACGGCCGGCTCGAACCAGCCTGTGCGGCTGGCGTAGATCGCCTGATCGTGCGAGTCGAGCTTCAGCAAACGGGTTGTCTGGGGTGCGGAGCGCGTCCGCAGCAGCGATTTGTCGGTGATGCCGGCTGCGATCAAAAGGCTGTTAATGGCGAGCGCCGAAATCGACATGGTTTCAGGCGTCACCGTGCCGCCGCCGCCGAATTCGCCACTGATGCCGATTGCGCCGGCGCGAGCGGCCGCGGCCATCGATGTCGGCGCGTCCACGCCGTTTCGGGCGATAAAGGCATAGGGCATGCCGAGAGCTTTCAAAAGCTCGGTCGCCCGCTTGTGGCGCTCTGGATCGTCGCTCTCTTCGATCAGTCCGGTCAGCAGGTGAGCCATCGACGTTCCGCCGGAATGCAGATCGAAAACGATATCGTGGCGAGGGAAGAGATCATGCTCGAGGAAATGGGCCATGCGGCTTGTCGGCGTACCCTCGAGGCTACCCGGAAAGGCGCGGTTCAGATTGCCGCCGTCGAGCGGCGAGCAGCGGCGCGCATTCATCACTGCCGGCATGTTGGCGAAGGGCAGGATCGTCAATGTGCCGCGAATGTCCTGCGCCGTCACAATGCGGATGAGGCGCACGAGATTGATCTCACCCTCATATTCGTCGCCGTGATTGCCGGCCATCAGCAGGACCGAAGGGCCTTCGCCGTTGCGAACGACGCATATCGGCGTGCGAACATGGAAATAGGGCGATCGGTCGACGGAGAACGGGGCCGAAAGCCAGGCGGAATGCTTGCCGTCCGCGTTGAAGTCGATCGAATGGAATAGTCCGGTATGCATGAGGTGCCTTCCGCGCCGGATGCCCGGCATTTGCATGAGCGGTATTGGTCTAAGGGCTTGAAGGCCCGCCGGAAGGCGGGCCTGGAATTGCCGCTGATCTTACATGTGCGGAAGGGTCTGCTCTTCCTTGAAGAAGGTCTTCTGCAATTTCGCCAGATCACCGTTCATGCTGTGATAGAATAGGAATGTATTGATCCAGTTGAGGAAATTCTGTTCCCCCTGCTTCACCGCGACATGAGCCGGCGATTGGCGGATGAGGAAGGCAAGCGAGACCGGCTTGCCGGGGTTGTCTTCCGTCACCTTCGCCGCAATCGCGCTGTTTTCAGCAAAATACTGCGCCTGCCCTGCCAGGAATGCCGAGATTGCCGAGGGTGTATCCTCGAACCGGATCAGCTTGGCATCCGGTGCATTGTCCGTCAGCCATGTGTCGAGCGTCGAGCCCTTGGCGACGGCAATCTGCTTGCCGGCGAGGCCGGCGACATCCGTGATCGGAGCACCGGGGGCACCGAAGACGCCCAGGCTGACCGCGGCATAGGGCTGGGAAAACATCACCTGCTGCGCCCGCTCCGGCGTGGCGCCGGCTGCGGCGATCAGCACATCGATCTTGTCGGCAAGCAGGCTCGGAATACGGCTCGGGCCGGTCAACGGCACGATTTCGAGCTCGGCATTCAGGTCCTTCGCCATCATGCGGGCAAGCTCGACATCAAGACCGGTGTCCTTGCCATCCGCACCCTTGTACCCCCAGGGTGCGGCATCGAGGAGCACGCCGACGCGCAGTTTGCCGTTCGAGATGACGTCGGCCAGCGTATCGGCACTGGCTGGCAAGGTAAGGCTCGCAAGCGCGAAGACCGCCGCGAAGATGCTGCTCAGAAATTTCATATCATTCCCCTTTTGTCGAATGGCTTCCTTCCGCCGGTCAATGACTGTGATGACCGATGAAACTTTTCAGCTCGGGCGTTTGCGGATTGGCAAAGAGGCTCTTCGGGTCTCCCTGCTCCCAAACGCGGCCTTGATGCATGAACACGAGCTTGGTCGCGACGTTACGCGCGAAGTTCATTTCATGGGTGACGAGCACCATCGTCATGCCCTGTCGGGCCATCTCCTCCATCACTTTCAGCACCTCCCCGACCAGTTCGGGGTCCAACGCGGAAGTGACCTCATCGAACAGCATGAGGTGCGGCGACATGGCGAGGCAGCGGGCAATGGCAACACGCTGTTGTTGCCCGCCCGAAAGCTGCTCGGGATAGGCGCGGAGCTTGTCGGCCAGGCCGACGCGCTCCAGCACCGAGAGCGCAAGCGCGCGAGCGGCCGGTTTTTCAACCTTGCCCGTCAGCACGGGCGCCAGCGTGACATTGCGCTCGATGGTCATGTGCGGGAAAAGGTTGAAGGCCTGAAAGACGATGCCGACCTTCTGGCGCATGGCGCCCAGATCGCGCATATCCGCCGATACCGCTTGGCCTTCGAGCAGGATCTCGCCCGCCTGGATGGTTTCAAGCGCATTGATGCAGCGAAGCAATGTGCTTTTGCCGGAGCCGCTGCGTCCGATGATGGTGACGATCTCCCCCTTCTCGATGTCGAGCGAGACGCCCTTGAGGACCTCGAGGTGGCCGTAGTTCTTGTGGACGTTCTTGATTTCAACGAGCGCCATTGAGCTGCGCCTCCAGCTTGCGGGACCAGGTGGTCAAGGGAAAACAAATGGCAAAATAGATGCCGGCGATCAGCAGGTAGACGAAAAGCGGCTGGAAGGTTCCGGCGCTGACCACCTGCCCCGCACGCGCCAGCTCGACAATGCCGACGACTGAAGCGAGCGACGTGTTCTTGACGAGCTGCACCAGAAAGCCGACGGTTGCCGGGAGCGCGACGCGGAATGCCTGTGGACCGATGATGTGGAGGAATTGCTGCCGCCAGGAAAGGCCGAGACAGGCGCCAGCTTCCCACTGAGCCTGTTTGACCGCCTGGATGCCGCCACGCCACACGTCGCCGAGAAAGGCGGCCGTGTAGATGGTGTAGGCGGCACCGACCGCCACAAGCGCCGGCACGTCGGTCCCAAGCAAGACCGGCACACCGAAATAGAAGAACATCAGCAGCCCGAGCAGCGGGATACCCTGGACGAGATCGATGAAGGCGCTCGCGGTGAAACGCGGCAGGATGGCTTTGCCGCTGCGGGCAATGGCCAGCAGCACGGCCAACGGCGCGCCGAATGCCAAGGCCATGGCCGCCATCAGGAAGGTCCATTCCAGCGCCGTCAGAAGGAAGAGGAAATCGGAGAATGTGAACGAACGCATCGTCTGACCCTATCGGCGCGTCGGCCAACGGAAGACCATCCGGCCGATGACGGCAAAGGCGATCTTGAAGAGAATGACGAGCGCGAAATAGATCGCGCAAATGAGCGTATAGACCTCGAAGCTGCGATAGGTGCGGCTATCGATGAAGCCAGCGACATGAAAGAGCTCGTCGGCGGATACCTGCGAGGCGATCGACGTGCCGAGCAACAGAAGCACGAACTGCGCCGTTACGGAAGGATAGATATTGCGCAGGGCGGGTGGCAGCACGATACGCGACAGCACCTGCCAGCGCGTGAGGCCTAGACATAATCCGGCTTCGACCTGGCTGCGGGGAATGGAGTCCAACCCCGATCGAATGATCTCGATCGCATAGGCACCGAAATAAGTGGAGAGCGCGACGATTGCCGCCTGTATTGGCGAGAACTTCAGGCCAAGGCCGGGCAGAACGAAGAAGATGATGAAGATTTGCAGCAGCACGGGTGTGTTGCGAATGACCTCGATATAGGTCCTGATCGCATATCGGACAGGCTTCGGTCCGCCGCGCAGAAGCACTGCCCCGGCAATGCCGATGACGATGCCGGCAGCAGCGGCAACGAAGGTCAGCAGCAAGGTCGTCATGACCCCGTCATATAGCTGCGCCTCGTAGCGCCAGATGGGTCTGAAATTCAGTTGCGGCATGTCCCGCTCCCAGAGCTTTTCCGCTTTTCTTTGAAAAGCGAAAACGCTCTATCCTTTTGTTTCTACGTAATTCCGGACGGAAAACCGCTACGCACTTTTCCTGGAATTGCTCTAGTGAAAATAGGTGCGGTAGCGATGCGCAATCCGACCGGCGGCATCGGTGACATAGAAAAAGCGCCAGCGGTCGAAACAGGTGCAGGGATGCGAAATGCCGAACTCGACGATATCGCCGATCCTCACGGCGCAATCACCCGCGACTGCCAGGAACGCATGCTGATCGTTCAGCTTCGTCACCTTCGCCTTTGATGACAAATCGCCGTCCAAGGCGGCGCCGTCCCTGTGAAGCACAAGCGGCACAGGCTGGTCCTGGTCGAAGGAGACGTCGCGCATTCCCATGCCGACGATGGCAAGCCCCGGCTCCGGCACGGAAATGACCTCGGCCCAAAGGCGCATGGCAGGCTTGAACCTCTCATTGGCGACGAAGGGCTTACCGTCGAGCATCAACAGGGCACGACGATCCAATGCCTCGAAACCGCGCCTGTATATACCGTGATCGGAAAAGAAGATCGCGCCGGAACGCAGCAGCAAGGTCGCGTTGCCATCAGCCTTTGCGACCGGCATCAAGGCGTCGATGACGCGGTCGAAATGAGCGGAGCCACCTGCAGACAGCAATAGGGTTTTATCCGGGTTGGCCTGACGGGCGAGAACAAAGGTCTCCGCCGTCAAAGCGAACAGGGCAGCCATGTTGGCATCCAGCCGTTCCGGCGTCTCGCCGGTGACCGCGCCTTCATAGGTACCGACCCCGGCAAGCGTGAGGGATGGGGCGGACGTGATGACATCGATGATCTCCCTTGCCTGCGAAGTGGTGCGCGCGCCGGTACGACCGGCTCCGACCTCCACAAGAACCGGGAGAGGCGTTTTATCCCATCCGTGGAATGCCTCGGCCAATGCGCCTGCGGCTTCCGTCGAGTCGACAAAGCAGAAGATCTCCGCCCCGGAAAAGGTATCCGCCAAGCGACGCAACCGCTGAGCCGATGCAGTTCCGCCGATCTGGTTGGCGATCAATATGGTTTTGACGCCGGCGGCCAACATGATTTCGGCCTGCTGCAGGTTCGCAACCGTCGCGCCCCAAGCACCGGCTGCGATGAGATCATGCGCGATCTCCGGACACATCGGCGTCTTGGCATGCGGCGCGATCCTTGCGCCATAGGCACCGAGGAGAGCAAAAAACGTATCGCGATTGTGACGGTAGATATCCTCGTCGACCGTCAGCGCCGGCAAGGCAAGCTGGCCGCCGGCTGGGCGCAAGTCTTTGTAGAGTGCTGCCTCTCCCTCGACGACGGCCGTTGAACCCCGCACTTCCTGAGACATGAATTTCAACTCGATCCCCATTTGGTAACGTTATCATTTATGATCGTGTAACACCCGATGGTAACGTTGTCATTTTGAATCTGCGATGCCTCGATATTTTTCTGCAGAGTTTTCCTGCGGGGCAAAGGAGGCCCGCTTCGTCATCCTATCGGAGGCCTCATGCCGAGGGGTTGCGAAGCGACGCCCGCGTATGCGAGCGGCACCCAAGCCATGACGATCTCGTCGGCCACGCTCCATTCTGATCGGGGCCAATGTAATGCCGATCGCCGTTTAGAGACCGTCTACTGCCATCCGGACCCAGTCCAGTCGCTTGGCCGGAACCAGACCATAATTGTAGAAATTGATGCCGTCGGCGCCTGCGTCGATCGCCGCCCTGCTGCGGGCGGCGAGATCGGCACCCGAGGTGATCTCGGGATAGAAAAGGCGGCAGCCGAAGCCAAGATATTTCTCTGGTCCCAATGCCTTGCGCCCGCTGTCGATAACGGCCGCCACGGTATCGGGCTGCATGTCGTAGCAGCAAAGGATGGCTCCGTCGCAGATATCGCCGACTGCCTCAAGGTCGACGCCGCCGAGCCAGCCATCCTTCAGATCGATAAGCACGATCTTGGTTGCGGGATCGGCCTCGTCACGTATTTCCTTGACGAGACTGGTAACCGGCTCCGTCCGCCATTGCAGATAGGCGTGAAGATCGGGCCAGGCCTTGAAGACATCGATGCCGCCGGAAGGGAAATCCGGAAACTGCTTTTCGGGGGTCTCGCGCTCGCACATCGCAGCGATAAAACTGGAAACCGTCCGGCGCGCCGCATCGGCGTTCACCCCTGCCTTTGCTGCGCGTGCCATGCAATGATCACAGAAGCAAAGCGACAAGAGGAAATCATCCTCGGCATTCAGCCCGACGCCATCCTTTTCGTGATGGAACTCATGTGCAAAGCCCATGAAATTCGGGCTTTCCAGCTCCAGCATATCCGGCTTGTAGTGCGTCGTGACATTCTTGACGAGGGTGACGACATAGTCGCGCGCCGCCGGGCTCGAAGGGCAAAGATTGTAGTAGTTCGGATTGCCGAAAGCGTTACGGGTGACATGGTTGGGATGCAGCATGCCGAGCCGTGTATTGTGCAGGCAGACGGTCCAACAGGACACCCTAAGGTCGCCCCTCGATCGCTCGTCGATGAGGGCCTGCAGCATGTCGCCGTGTTCGACGACATGCTGTGCCATCAGCGGACGGATCTCCTTGTCCTGCCACAGCGCCTCATTCAGTCGAAAATAGACCGTGCCATCCTCCGGGAAATAGGCTTTCCTCATAGGGCTGCGTGGTTGGAGGAAACGGCCGGCGTGGTAGGACGTCGCAAGGCTGATCGTATTGAGGCCGGCGCGATCGCGCAGATCAGCAACCAGGCCCGCGATACCTTGTTCCTGAACATCCCAGGGATAGGTCCACATGGAGAGATGTCTGGGCTCAAGCGTCATATCCTGCATTTTAGTCCCCGCTTGTGCCGTCCGGCTCTAACCCGAGACGGTAGGTAAGATTGGCCGTCGTGAAGAAAAGGTCACCTTGTTCTTCGTTGCTCAACGCTGCCGCCACGGTTCGGAAAACATCATAGACCTCGTCAAAGGAGGCATGCAGCCCGGCAACGGGAAAATCGCTGGCAAACATCGCCCGCTTGGTACCGAAGCATTCGAGGCAGTGCACGATGACCGGCCGCAGGCTTTCCAGTGTCCATTGCGGATCATAGGCGGCAAGATCGGAAACCTTGATCCGGACATTGTCCGCCCGCGACAGCTCTCGCAACCCGTCCCGCCAGGCCGTCATCCCCTCGAGACTGCGATCGGCCGGGCTGCCGCAATGATTGACGACGAACATCATGTTGGGAAAATCCGCGACCAGCCGGACGGCCTCATCGAACTGCCAGGGAAACAACATCAAATCGAAGACGAGCCCAAGCCGCTCGGCATGTCGCAGCCCCAAGCGCCAGCGATCGTCCTGCATCAGCCCCTTCGTCTTGGCAAAGCTCTTGGCCGGCTCCACATGCCAACTCACGATGTCGCGCAATCCGACGACGCGAGCATTTGCCGCCTCGGCCTCGATCCGGGATGCGGCGTCGGGGCTATCCAGCGGAACGCGGGCGATGTAGCGGCGGGCAACTCCACCTGCCTTGTCGAGCGTATCGAGCCATGCCGTTTCCTCAGCCAGATGTGCCTGCGACCAGCCGGCTTCGACATGAACGGTGGCGACAATATTCTGCCCCCTGGCATCGGCTAAATAATCCGTCGTACCATAGTTGCGGCGGATGGGTTCGATGCTGCCGAAGACCATCTCCTCATCGGCACCGCTTTTTCGGCGGAGCCAGGGATGACGATCGAGGGACAAATCCCAGAGGTGATGATGAGGGTCGATCACCGGGCCTGCGTAACGCGGGCTCATCGCCGCGCCTCCCGGCCTGAAATCAGCAGCAGCGCCAGGATAAGCGATCCGAACATGATCGAGCGCCACCCGGCCGATGCATTGACGACTGTGATGAGGGCCGTCGTCGTCACCAGCAGGATTGCGCCTGGAATGGTGCCGGCATAGGTGCCGCGTCCGCCAAGAATGGAAGTGCCTCCAAGAACGACGGCGGCGATGGACGTCAGGAGATAGGGATCGCCGATCCCGACGTAACCCTGCCTGTTCATCCCCAGGACCAGCATGCCGGCAAGACCTGCAAAGAACCCCGATAGCCCATAGAGGATGAGGGTATTGCGGATCACACTGACACCGGACAATCGTGCCGCAACCACATTGGCGCCGAGCGCCAGAAAGCGCGCACCCATGGGCGTTCGATGCAAAAGCACCAGAACGGCGGCAGAGACGAGCACCCAGAGGATGATGCCCGCCGGAATGCCGAAGGGGCGTGCCGAGCCGAGCAAGATGACGGCGGCGTTCGTTACGGAAACCGCGCTGCCGCCAGCGACGATCACCAGAAGCCCCTGCAGAAAGGTTGCCATCGCCAGGGTCATGATGATCGGCGGCACGCGCAGGAAGGCAGCACCGGCGCCGTTGAGCACGCCGATCGCCGTCGCAAGCATCAGCGACAGGACGATGCCGACAAGGCCCGTCGGATCCCAGCCCGGCGAAATCAACGGCAGCATGATCGCCGTCACGGTAATGACCGCACCGACCGACAGGTCGATGCCGCTCATGACGATCACCAGCGTTTGGCCGGCGGCGACAATGCCGATGACGGCGGAAAGTTCGAGAATATATCGCAGGTGCCCATAGGCACCAAAGCCGCGCAGCGTAAGGCTCGCGATCACCCAGACGATAGCGACCAGGATCAGAGTCAGCAGCGGCGGATGGCGCAGCAGCGACTTCAGATGGGAGGAGAGAGCGCTCATTTCGTCCTCCAGCGCTGTGACAGTTCGGGAATGGCGACGGCTCCGACGATGATCAGCCCCTGCGCCACATATTGCGCAACCGGCGGGAAGCCGAGGAAGAACATCACGTTGATCATGACGGACAAGAGCAGGCTACCGCAGATCGCTCCGCGCATTGTGCCTTTGCCGCCGAGAAAGCCGACACCGCCCAGGACGGCACCGGCGATCGAATTGAGGGTGAAGGGATTGCCGATGACCGGATCTCCCGAACCTGTCTGAGCTGCGACAAACAGGCCGGCGAGCGTGGCCAACAGGCCGGAGATCGCAAAAGCCGTCACTTTCATCACTTCGACGGGCACGCCGGATCGAAAGGCGCCGACCGGATTTTCGCCTGCCGCATAAATGCCGAGCCCGACCGGCGTCGCCAAAAGAAGCTTCCATCCGATCAGCGTGGCGACGAGCAGGCTGAACGCAACGGGCCGGTCGCCGGCCAGCAGGTCCGAAAACCAATCCGGGATAAACCCGCCCGGACGCGGCAGGATCAACAGGGCGATGCCGCCGATGATGAAGGAGCCCGCCAAGGTGACGATGATCGCCGGAAGCCTAAGATAGGCGACGATAATGCCGATCAGCGCACCGATCAGCAGCCCTGCTGCCGCGACAATCGCAATGCCGCCGACCGCACCGATGGCGTCGCCGCCCATCATCGTTGCCGCTATGACCGCCCCCAGGCTGACTAGTGGGCCGATCGCCAGGGTGATGCCGCCATTCAGCATCAGAAGCGTCTGCGCCATCGTGACGAGAGCGAGCGGAAACCAGTTCTGGGTGAATTTCGAAAATCCGCCAAGGCCGAAAATGCCTGGAAACAGCCAAGCATACAGGAGCAGGAAGGCCGCAACGACGATATAGAGGCCGCCGATACCGCGGTTGCGCTGCCGCTGGATGCCCCAATAGAGCCGCGAAGATATGGATCCAGCCGTCATGCGGCAACTCCTCTTTCAGAAACGCCCATGGCCGCGCCGACGATCGCTTCCTCGGAAATCGCCTCCCGCTCCAGCAAGGCGACATTCCGGCCTTCATTGAAAACGAGGACCCGGTCACAGAGATGGACCAGCTCGGGCGTGTCCGAGGAGAGCAGGACGACCAGCCTTCCCTCGGCCGCGAAGGCACGCAGCATGAGATAGATTTCCCGCTTCGTCTCGATATCGACGCCGCGGGTGGGGTCGTTCAGCAACAGGACGGACGGCGATCGCGGCAGCCATTTGGCAAGGGCGACCTTTTGCTGGTTTCCGCCCGACAATGCCTGGACGGGGCGCTGCGTATCGCCGCGAATGGTCAACCGCGCGGCAAGATCGGCAACAAGACTGCGTTCGGCCGAGCGGTCACGCAGGAACTTGCGGGCTAGATCACCTATATTCGGCAAAACCAGGTTCGATGCGATCGAATGCGGCAGGATCAATCCTTCTCGCTTTCGATCCGCCGGAACATAGGCGAGCCCCGCCGCATTGGCGGATCCGACGTCGGCAAACAGGCCGTGATGCGCGCAAATGCTTGCCTCCCCCGCCGAAGCCGGCAGCGCGCCATATAATCCCAGCAGGAAATCTTCCTGGCCCTGGCCCACGAGGCCACCGATGCCGACAACCTCCCCGGCCCGCGCGGAGAAATTCACGCCACGGACCATTCCTGCCGAAAAGCCGCTGACATTGACGAGTTCCCGGCCGGATGGCGCAGGCACCCATGCCGGAAAAAGATCGCCGGCATCCCGCCCGACCATCAACCGCACGAGGCCCTCCGCATCGACATCCGCAAGCGGCTGGTCTGCGGTCACAACCCCATCCTTCAGGATCGTCACGTGAGAGCAGAGCGCGCGCACCTCATTCAAGCGATGGGATATGAACAGAAGAGCGACGCCTTCATCGCGCAGTCGCATCATCAGTGATGACAGGATGCCGGCCTCGTGCGCCGACAGCGACGATGTGGGCTCATCGAGGATCAGCACCTTCGGCTTGCGAAACAGCGCCTTGGCGATCTCCACCAGCTGCCGACGGCCGAGCGAGAGATCACCGACCGGCGTGTCGAGATCCTCCTCCAACCCGACGAGCTCGCAAACACCGCGCGCCTGCTCGTGAAGCGCGCGATAATCGACAAAGCCGAAGCGCCGGGGATAGGCACCCAGCCCTATGTTCTCGGCGATCGACAATTCCTGCATGAGGCTGAGCTCCTGCTGGACAACAGCAATTCCGGCCTTGCGCGCGTCTGCCGGGGAGAACCGGGATACTTCCCGGCCGTTCAGTAATACTTGGCCGCTGTCCGGCACCAGCGTGCCGGACAGAAGATTGATCAGCGTCGACTTGCCCGCCCCGTTTTCACCAAGCAAGGCGTGGATGCGCCCCGGCTGCAGCGCGATATTCACGCCCTTGAGCACGGGATTGCCGAAAAAGCCCTTGAAGACCTGCTTTGCCTGAAGCAGGGGCGGACGATCGATCATGTTTTGAACCTTCGATGTATGCCGGCGATCTTACTGCGCCAGCAGCTTGTCGAAGAGAGCTTGATCATAGTCGGAGTAGATATAGCCGTCGGCCGGAAACTTGTCCGCCCGAGCAAGATAGCCCCCGATATTGCTATCGTCGATGACCGGCAGCGGCACCTTGACGAAGTGCGGGACCGTCTTGCCTTGCAGAGCCTGGACGGCCGTGTACACGGAAAGGGCACCGAGCCAATTCGGCTGCATCGTCGCCCAACCCTTCAATCCCTTCTGTTTCCACAGCTCCAGGAATTGCCGGGCGTTTTCACCGGTCGTCGGCACCGGATCGCGGCCTTGCCGATCGAAGGCAAGCACGGCGCCAGCGGAAAGAGCGCCGCCCAGGGAAAGCACACCGTCGATTTCCGGATTGGCAAACAGAAGGCTGGTCATGGCCTCCTGGGCAGGTGCGACGTTATATTCGGTGTTCGTCTCTGTGATGACCTGGAGGCCCTTGTTGGCATCGAGCACGGGCTGCGCGCCTTTGCGGCGATCATCGCTGACGGAAACGCCGGCAGGTCCGTTCATGATGATGATCTTGCCCTTGCCGTGCAGCTGATCGACCATCCATTGCGCAGCCTTCTGGCCCCATTCGTTGGAATCGGTGTTGATCTTGGCCGTCAGATTATCGGTATCGACGAGACTGTCGAAATTGACGACGGCGATCCCCTTCGAGCATGCATCGGAAATGACACGATCGAGCGCGGTCGAAGAGCCCGCCTCAACGATGATCGCATCGACGTTGGCGTCGATCATCGACTGGATCTGCTGGATCTGGGTTTGGGCATTGCCTTGCGCGTCGGTAATTTTCAGATCCTTGACCAGGCCCTCTTTCTTCAGAGCGGCGACCTCGTCGGTAATGGTGCCTTCGGTCTGCTTCATCCAGGTCGGGACGGAGTAGATGTTGGCCCAGCCGATCGTATAGGGTGCCTTGCGATCACCCTTGATGCAGTTTGAGGCGGCCAATGCCGTGCTCGAGGTCGTTGCGAGCAGCAGCGCGGCGACGGCGATACCGCTGAGAAGCGACACATGCGGTTTCGAATTTTCCAGGACATTCAAATTCATTGTGTTCCCCTTTTTTGGCAGTTCGGTCTTGCACTAAAGGTCTTTATATTTTGTCCAAAATAGCGGACATTAAGCTATAATACTGGACAAGCCACAGCTTAGGATATTTTGTTGAGTTGACAAGAGCGACGACAAGCATTTTGCAGGATGGTAACGCCATGGCACCGGCGCGTTCCTACCTTACGGTTGACGACGCTTGGCCGGTCTCGACAATGGATTGCATGCGCCTGTCCGCAGCCGCCCGCGGAAAGAACTGGAGAACAAGGATGGATGCCATAAACGATGATGCGATCGCCAGGCGGGCGCGAGGTCTTGACCGGGCCTTCGAGATCCTCGATTTCCTTCGCGTGCATCGCGCGCCCATGAAACCGAATGAGATTGCCACTCATATCGGCGCGCCGCGATCATCGGTCTACGAGTTGGTCAATGTGCTGCTGCGCAATGGCATTCTGGAATATGCCGACAACGAGAAACGCGTCTATCTCGGACGCAAGCTGTATCTTCTGGGCGCAGCTTACGAGGATCAGTTCGATTTCATGGCCGAGTGCGACAAGGTTCTTGAGAAGATTGCGACCGAAACTCGTGAAACGGCGCAATTCTGCATGCTCGACGGTAATAAATATACCGTCGTGCGGATGCGCGAGGGCGCCCGGCCGTTCCGTATTTCGTCGGATGTCGGGCACCGCGTTCCGATACCGTGGACCGCATCCGGGCGCTTGCTCGTCGCCCACATGAGCGATGATGAAATTATCGATTTCATTCCGAAAGAGGATTTCCTGCTGCCGAATGGTCAATGGCTGGAGCCGGCGGCTTTCATTCGCGAAGTACGAGAAGCGCAAGCAGCTGGTGAATTCACCTTCAACAGCATCGTCGACAGCTTCACACACTGTTTTGCCGTGCCAATCAAGGATGACACCGGCCGCCATTCCGCGACGATCTGCCTTGTCGCACCAAGGGAAGACGGAATACGCAACCGCGCACATTATCTCGCTGTTCTGAAAGAACATGCCGAAGCCCTCGGCGCGCTGCAATTGTCAAGCCGTCGCTCCGCCGGAAACCACCATCCGAGACCTGGCTCATAGTAGCAGCAAGGGCCGCGTGTCTCTATCCCGCGGCCTGTACATCTTTCCATTTGGAAAATGTTGCAGCCTGCCCGCGTAAATTGCCGTCTCGGTCCACGAGCTGCCAGACGATGCCGTCCTCGATCCAGAAACGCCGTCCGGATTTCGCAATCCTCAGGCCGCGATAGTTGGAGATGAAACCGTTGCGTGTCACCGCATCCAGCAACTGCTGGCGCTCGGCGCGATTGGGGAGCTCGGCCGAAAGCCGCGAGGGCAGCGTTACAAATTCGTCCCAAGGATATTCGAAGCAATTCTGGGCGGCTTTGTTGGCGTAGACGAAACGCGGATCGGCATCCCTGTTGTGAGCAAGGACCACGAAAGGCGCCTCATTATAGAGCCAATCAGGCCCTGCTTCCGAATTGGCGAGCGGAATACCGACAATGCGTTGAAAACTGTCGGTCAGAAGTTCGAAAAAGGCTCCGTCAACCGACAAATTGACGGCGTTGCTTTCAGGCCTGTCAGTCATCTGTGCTCTTCCTGCCGTTCTGGGCATCGACGGGAGCGATACCTATCAAATTGCGGCAAAGATCAAAAGCAGGGCAAGCGGGAAGACGCGAATATCCACCCTCAACCTTGCCGCGAAGCCACGGCCCCTGAGGCAAACAACTGATAGCAGCGACAAACATCAACCAAATTACGGCCGCTCGCCGGCCGCGAGACGCCGCTCGATGTCGTCGATGACAGACACCAGGTCGGCAACCGTGTCGATGATGTAGTGCGCACCCTGCGCCGTCAGCACGCCGGCCGCGCGCTCGCGAACCTTGGCAAGCGCCTCCGGAGCCATGGCGGCGATCTCCTGCGGGGTGAGCCCTGCCTCGTTGCCGCTGAGCGCGACGCCAACCGTCCAGCAACCCGCAGCAATACCTTCGTCGATGCCGACACCGGTATCGTCAACCTTGACCACCGCCTGCGCCGGCCAGACGTCGAGATCGAGGAAGCATTTATACATGTTCATCGGCGTCGGGCGGCCTTGCGGCAGGTCGCCGGCACAGACAAGGTTGTCGACCTCATAGCCCTGCTCTTTCGCAAGCGGCAAGACGCGCTCCATGATCGAGCGGGTGTAGCCCGTCGTGGAACCGATTTTCATTCCGCGCTGGCGCAGCGCTCCCACGACTTCGGCCGTACCGGGTACGAGATCGGCGAACTTGTGAACGACCTCTTCGTTCATCGGCACGAAAACCTCGTAGACCGCGTCGACATCGGCTGATGTCGGGGCCTTGCCATGACGCACAGTCCAAAGCCCGCGGATGCGCGGCTGCTTCAGCATGGCGTCGATATGATCCCACTTCGGCCGGCCCATCGGCTCCCGTGCCTCGGCAATGGTGACCTCGATGCCAAAGCGGCTGAAAGCTTCGACGAAAACGCCCATGGGCGCGAAGGACCCGAAATCGATAACCGTCCCGGCCCAATCGAAGACAACGGCTTTTAACTGGTTCACTGGTTTTACTCCCAAGACCGAGATGTTGAAGCATAGAGATCGTCGATGACCTGCTCGCCCAGAGCGAAACCGGTCGATGCGCCCGTTCCGCCCGTCACCATGACGAGGCGGATATGATCGGTGGGACTCTCCACCAGCACCGTCCGCTCCTTCGAGGAGGCGTAGGTGCCGATCCAGCGATTGGCGACGGCACGACCTGGAAGGTCGAAAACGCGGTCGAATTCGTCGAGGATCAGCCGGTCGAAGCGCTCGCTGGCAAATGGCTGCTGCGCATTGCCATAGACGTGGCTATCGCCGACGACGAGCGAGCCGTCGGCCGACTGGACGGCGATGAGATGAATGCCGGCGGCTCGGCTTTCGGCCTCTTCGAGATCAAGCCGCCTTCCAAGCGCCTCCGCCTCCGGCAGATCGGCAAAGCCTTCATAACGGGCAAGACTCATATCAGACATCACCGCAGCTCCGAACCGGCTCGGCTGGGCAGGTGCGACGCGCAGCATCTGCAGCGTGCAGATCGTGAGAGGATGTTTGGCGATGACCTCGGGGAAGAGCGTCGAGAAATCGTCGCCGGGGCAGACGACGACGGCTTCCGCCTCGATCGTGCCATGGCTGGTTTCGATCCGCGTGCCGTCGATGGCGCGAACAGCCGTACTCCAACGAAAGTCGACCTTGTGTCGCGCCTCGAGCCAGACCGCAAGCTTCGGCAGCGCCTCGGAAGATTCGACGCGCAGTTCGTGCGGGCTGTAAAGGATCGTCTCGACGCCACCGAGACGCAGGCTTGGCACCAGATCGCGCGCTTCAGCCTTCGTCATCAGGCGGCATTTTTCGCCCATCGACATCTTCAAAAACGCATCGACCACGACGGCGGCCTCCGGGCGACGCGCGGGCATGACCAAACCGCGATGAATGACGGGAATACCAGCCTCGTCGACGACTTCTGCCCAGATATCGCGGGTGCGCATGGCCCGTTCCCAATGGGCGCCCGCCTTTTGTCCGCTGATGGTGACGAAGCCGAAATTGCGGATGGATGCGCCGACCGCCTTGGCATTGCGCTCGATGACGACGACCTTCTTGCCTTGGCGCGCAGCTGCCAGTGCAACGCCGATGCCGACAATGCCCGCACCGACAACCGCAAGATCGTACCTATTCGCCATCACTTCACCCTTTCCTCGGCCAGCATCGAACCGTGGCCGTCAGTCTATAGGGCAAAGACTAGCAAAACGATATGACAGAATTATAAATTCTCATAAATTATATGATTTACCTATAATTTGGATTCATGTCGAAGGCAGCCCACCGTCGACTTCGCGCGCATGTTCCTTCGCCACATCGAAAAAGGCCTGGATGGCAGCGTGGTCGCGGCATTCCGGCAAGGTCACGAGATAATGGCCTATGGCAAGCTCCGGCTCGACCAAGGGTACCACCTCGATATGATCGTCGGGTGGCACTTCACCCTCGATGGAAATTGCCAACCCTATGCCGGCGGCCGCTGCCGCGTAGGCGACATCGAGGGTCGCCACCTCAAGCACCGGCTTCAGCCGCACGCCCTGCTTCGAGGCAGCGTCCTCGAGCAGCGTGCGGGTGCCGGACGCCTTGTTCCAGAGCACCATGTCACGCCCGTCGAGATCGGATAGCGTCAGCCGGCCTTTGGCAAGCATCGGATCGCCCTTGCGGCCATAGATCGCCACACGGGATTCATGCAGCCGCAGCGATGCAAAGCGGCTGTCGGGCGCGACCTGCGAGACGGCTGCAACATCGAGTTCGCCGCGCAGGACCGCATCGGCAAGATCGAGGGAAGGACCGCCCCGCGTCGTCAGCCGCAGGGATGGATATTCGCGGACGAAGGCCGTCAGGATCGGCATGATCAGGCGGTGCGCGCTAAAGCCGATCGAAATCGTGCCGGTGTTCAACGATGTCGTATCGGTGATCGCGCGGTCGACCTCGCCCAGGCATTTCAGCGTGATCCGGATCTTGGCGATCAGATCGACGGCCGATGGCGCGATGCTGACATTGTGACCATCACGGATGAAGACGCGGGTGCGGCAAAGCTCCTCGAACGACTGGATCTGCGTCGAAACCGAGGGCTGGCTGATGCCCAGATCCTCGGCCGCGCGCGAGAATTTTCCCGTGCGCGCCAATGCTTCGACGGCTTTCATTTGCGCAAGCGTAACAGACGGCATCCCGGACAGCCCCACCTTCAGAAATCGCACAGCTACCCGTTTCAATAAGTCGCGTATCCTGGTGACGCAACCGGCTTTCGGCCGGATGCTCTCCGAGACATGGCATCAACGCAGCACGGACCGGTTGGAAAGCCGCGACAGGCCCCAGAGCACGATCAATGTCGCCGCACCCAGGATCATCGTCAGCGTCGCCGCATCGAAGATGGCGCCGCGGTCGGAGAGCGCGAAGATATTGACTGGCAGCGTGACCCAACCCGGCGGATAGACCATGACGGTCGCTCCCAGCTCACCCATGGACATCGCAAAGCTGAGGCTGAAGGCCGCAACCAGATAAGGCATCAGCAGCGGCAGCGTGACGCGCCGCAGCCGGTAGAACGGACGCGCGCCCAGGCTTTCGGCGATTTGCTCGCATTCGATCGGCAGACGCGCAAGACCAGCCGAAACATTGCCGTAGGTGAAGGCGGAGATCAGCACGAAATGCGCGATCAACACAATCATTCGCGTGCCGTTCAAAAGCAGCGGCGGCTGGCTGAAGGCAACCAGCAGGCCCAAGCCGATGGAGACGGATGGGACGGCGCTCGGAACGAAGAAGATCAGATCGAGCGCACGCTTGCGCAATGGCTTCATCTTGCGAAGAGCCAAGGCCGCCCAGGTGCCGCTGATGAGGGCGGCAATGCTTGCGATCGCTCCGGTGATGATGCTTGCCTTGAGACTGTCGAAGGAGTCGCTGCGGAAGGCGTTGGCATAGTGAACCAATGTCAGTTTGCTGGGCAGAATGTCGTTCCATTGCCCGCTGATGCTTGCCAGTGCGATCACAGCGATCGGCAGGCCATAGACGATCGCAAACAACGGCACGACGAATGCCCAGACCAGAAGCCGGCCGGACTTAGACCATATCAGCACGATTGCCTCCGAAATGAGCGACGACAGCCCGGTAGATACTGTAGAGACCGAGCGACAGGACGACATTGACGACAGCGATGACACAGGCGGTCGTATAGTCGAATTCCTGGATCGCCTTGGCATAGATGAGCACGGGCAGCGTGATGACGCCCTTGGCGCCGATGAAGAGAACGATGCCGAACTCGTTGACGGTCAGCAGCAGACACAGGCTGCCGCCGGCGATCAGGGCCGGCATGGCCGCCGGAAGGATGACCTGCCGGACGATGCGCCAAGGCTTGGCACCAAGGCTGCTGGCAACCTCGATCTGCGCCTGGTCGATCTGTGAGAAGGTGGCGAGCAGCGGCCGCATGACGAAGGGCGTATAGACGGTCGTTTCTGCCAGGATGACGCCCCACTGCGAATAGAGAAAGTCGACCGGCGGGAGGTCCACCTGCATCAGTCGCATCAGGCCCTCATTGAGAAGGCCGGCCGAGCCATAGATGAAGGTGAAGGCGAGCGTGACGAGAAAAGTCGGCAGCGCGATGAAAGTATCGATCAAGCGCCCGCAGAACTTCGCCCCAGGAAAGGGCACGAACGCAATCACAAGTGAGAAGACGAAGCCGAGCACGAGGCACCCTGCTGTCGCTCCCAACGCGATGACGATGGTGTGCAGAAGCCCGTCATGGAATTCGCGAGACGACAGCACTTCGGCAAATGCGGAAAACGAGAGCGTGCCGGGATCGCCGAGCGACTGCCTGATAATCAGGCCCAGCGGATAGAAGAACAGGATCGCCAGAACAAGCAGCGGCGGCACGCTCCAGAGGCGATCCCACCGCGGTTTCCATTCGATCATCCCAACGGCAACATCAGCCATGACGGCCATCCTCCGGTACGAGGGTGACGTCGGTGGGATTGAAATGAACCGTCAGCATCGCGCCGGGAACGGGCGGCGTGCTCATCGGCGCCGAGGACATGCGGATTTCCTGCCCGGCAATATCGAGGGTGACATTGTGGGTATCGCCCTGCCATTGCACGCTGCGCACGACGCCAGTCAGACGATTGCTATCGCCCTGTGGTGCATCGAGGCGAAAATCATGCGGCCGGGCGCAAAGCAGGCAATCGCTTCCCGCCGTCAGCTGATGATGGTTGCGCGCGACAAGCACCTGATCTCCGAAGGTGACCTGCGCCCGCTGATCGTCGAGCGGCTGCACGCCCTTGACCTCGAGAAGGTTGGCGCGGCCGAGAAATTCCGCGGAGAAGCGGTTCGGCGGATAACGAAACAGCGACTGGGCATCGCCGAAGGCACGGAGCTTTCCATCGCGCATGATACCGATATGGTTGGCAAGCGTCAGCGCTTCCGACTGGTCGTGCGTGACATAGAGCACGGTCAGCGACGGCAGCTCGCGGTGCAGCCTTGCGAGCTCATCGACCATCGAACGGCGGATCTGTGCGTCGAGCGCCGACAGCGGCTCGTCAAGCAAAAGCACCTGCGGGCGGATGGCGATGGCGCGGGCAATCGCGACACGCTGCTGCTGGCCGCCGGAAAGCTCGCGCGGATAACGCTTCGCATAGGCCGCCATGCCGACCATGGCGAGCGCTTCCGGGACGCGAGTGCGGATGACCTCTTCCGGCGTGTGGCGCGCCCGCAGCCCGAAGGCGACGTTTTCCTCAACGCGCATGTGTGGAAAGAGGGCATAATTCTGCACCACCATGCCGATATCGCGGTCATAGGGTGCGAGATTGGTAACATCGCGGTCGCCGATCATGATGCGACCCTTCGACGGGCGAACGAAGCCGGCCGCGGCACGCAGCGCCGTCGTCTTGCCCGATCCGGACGGGCCGATCAGGGCGACGATCTCGCCCGGATTGACGGTCAGGTTCAGCGAGTCGAGAACGGTGAGGCCGTTATAGGCAACGGAGACATTCTCGAAGGCGATCCGTTTGGCTGATGCGGCCGACGTTTCCGTCGGCCGCCCGCTCTCGGATGGCTTGGTGTTCGCCATCGCCATCAGTTGCTCGCGATCGCCTTGCCGTAGGCGTCGACGTCCTGCTTGAGGTCGGCGAGCACCTTGTTCCAGTCCGGCGTCCAGATTTCGATGCCTTCCATGATGGCATGCAGCTTCTTGAAGTTTTCATCCATCGGATGGATGTCGGTGCGGACAGGCAGACCCTGCGCGACGGCGCTGACATCCTTCTGGGCCTCCTCGCTCAGAAGGAAGTCTATGAGCTTCTTGCCGTTTTCCGAATGCGGCGCAGCAGATACGAGAGCGACGTAATAGGGCAGCGAGAAGGCGGTCTTCTTGCCATCCGGGCCGGCGGGGAAGAAGATCTTGATGTTCGGATTGTCGGCCTGCTGCGCGAGGTTCATCTGCAGGTCGCCGTTGGCGACATAGAGTTCGCCCTTGTTGACGAGCGCGGTGAGCTTGCCGGTGGAAGCGGACGGGCCGAGATTGTTGACCTGCAGCTTCTTCAGGTAATCGAGGCCGGCATCCTTGCCGCCGAAGGCATGGAATGCCTGCAGCATCAGGGCGGTGCCGTCACCAGCCTGGCCGGGCGTGGAATACTGGATCTTCTGCTTGAACTTGGCGTCGAGCAGGTCCTGGTAGGTCGACGGCGCCGTCTTCAGAACCGAACTGTTGTAGATGAAGTTCGGATAGTTGTTGATCATGGCGACGTAGAAGCCCTTCGGGTCCTTGTCGCGCGCTTCGATCTTGTCGGCGGCTTTGGGGGCGTAGGCTTCCAGCAGGCCTTCGCTTGCAGCCTTCTGCACGAAGGGCGGCAGGGTGACGAGAACGTCGGCTTGCGTGTTGGACTTTTCCTTCGACAGTCGGTCAACGACGCCGCTCGAACCCGCCTCGACATACTGAACCTTGATACCGGTCGCCTTGGTGAAGGCGTCGAATTCGTTTCCATACCAGCTCGGCGTGCCGTCATGCAGGCCGTCGGCGCTGTAGATGGTGACGACATTGTCGGCGGCCATGGCCGGCAGGGCGACGGCGGCCAGCAGGCCCGCAAGCGCAAAAATGGATTTCGTTTTCATGATCTTTCCTTTGCTCAATGACTTGACCCCAGCCAGCATTCGGAGATGGGCTAACGTTAGACGGCGCGAGCAAATTCATAGTCAAAAACTATTTCATTTATATGACAATAGTTTTTGTCTATAATTTTGATAAGGGAACAGAACTTTCTTGATCAATGCAATCAAGACCGGCTTTGGATGATTTATTGATGTGAACCGGCCAATGATCATGGCACCCCGGCTCCGAGAAAATGCGGGAGCTCACGGGAACGTAAAGGCCAGTAGTACGGACGACGGCGGCCTAGCCGCCTATGGATCTTCGACAGAAATCGGTCACAGCTGCAACGAGTTTGCGCCGATCGACATCAGGCCCATCGGCCAGACAGTCATCCACCGCGCTGTGCATGGAATTGAACAGCATGACGGCCGTCAGCCGGGCATCGACAAAGGCGAACGCGCCGGCGGCATGACCTTCGATGAGGAAGGACGTCAGGCGGCTGACAAGGGGATTGGCACGCTTCATGTCCCGCTTCGTCGGCTGAAACTCGTGAAATACCAGATCGTGAAGCGCAACCTCGTCTAGATAGCCAAGCACGCAGGTCTCCATCAAAACGTCGAGTCGCCGCACCCAACTGTCAGAGGCAGACGCTCTGGCGACTGCATCGACCCTTTCGCAAAAGAGCTCGATGAAACGCGCTTGCAGGGCTTTAAGGACATCGTCCTTGGTCTGAAAATAAAGATAGAAAGTACCCTTGGCGACATCTGCGGCATCAACGATCTCCGCAACACTGGTCGCGGCAAACCCCTTCTCCAGAAACAGGCGCTGCGCGGCATCCATCAATTCCTCACGGCGAATTTCCGGGGGCTTGGTGCGCGGACGCGGACGATCTGTAACGGTCACGGGGTCTCCTCGCTGTTCATAGGCTGTCGATGACGATACCCGCCGGAGAGAGAGCGGATGCGCACAACCACCGCACCGCAAGCGAGCCCTTTTCAAAGACTTCTAACGGCATATCGAGCGGAAGACGAGCAAGACTTCGCCGAACGCCATCGACCGTCGATGCAGGGGCGACGACTGCGACCCCGAGAAGGGATTGGCAAAGCGTCTCGCGAACAAGGTCCAGCCGCTGCGCCAGCATGGGCAGCACAGCTACATCGCTTTGAAACGCGAATCCGCAAGCCGCGACCAGGAGGAGAGCAAAAGATTGTTCGCGTCTTAGCCAGGCCTCGACCATATCGAGGCTCGCGCGCACGCCGTCCGCATCAAGTGGCGTTTCCGCGACCAGTATCGCGAGCGGCCAATGCGTCTCATCACCCTCAGGCACCATCGACATATGCCCGCTCATGACAGCCCGCGCAAAGCTGCCAGGCCTCGCAACGCCCTTCCGACGTCCAGGGGTCTTCCTTGCATTGCCGAAAGGGAAGCAAGCCACATCGCGGCTTCATTGACATCATCGAACATCTGCGCAGGAATTCCGAACAGCTTTTCGGCATTCATGCGGCTCATCTCCTCAAGAGCATCCGACGGCACAACGGTCGCCATGCCGATGACGAACTGCCTGATGCGCTCGCCATTGGCCTGAAACCAGATCTTTGCATCTTTCGCGCCACCCTCCGGCCGCGTGAGCGCCTCGGCATCCGTGAAGACACGCAATGTCGAAAAGGATTCGCCGCGATCGAGCCAGGCGTTCCAGTCCGAGAAGAAGGCGAGCTGCTCATCGAGCGAGATCGCGCCGTGAGCGGCGGAAAGCACGAGTGGCCAATGGCTGAGATCGTGACGGATCATGACTGGATATACCCCGATGCGACAAGTCGGAAGCAGGCGTCGCTCTGTGGTGAAGCTCTCAACCTCTCAATACGGACGACCATTCGGATGCCCCCAAAACCTGACAATGACAGTCACATATATGACTGACCGTCGGTCATTTGTAAAGAGGGAGTAGGCTTTTGAAGCCGGCATTATGGGGCCTGCACTCCGCTCGGCCTTAAGGCCTGTTTGATCGCACCCCATGTGGATTTGTCTGACGCGGTGGAGGTTTCGGTTGCCTGGCCGGATCAACCATCTATTTGAATGCGGATTTCGCATACGGCATGCCGGCGTCGGCGTGTCCTCGAAAGGAGCAGCAGGGCATGGCGGAATGCTATATGGCGCATATAGACACACAGCAAAGGGTCGGCGGCCCATATCCTCCGCGTGTATCCCAAGACGCGTCAACACAACCCTCATATGATTGGCAGTGACTATGTTTTCGACAATTTTAAGAGTCCGATCATGCCCTTGAAAAGTTGGCTTTTGAATAGTTGTGAGTGCGGCCGGAGCGTCAGGACGGTCTTCAAACCTTGAAAGACATCCCAGACGCGCTGCTCATGGCTCAGGCACCACTTTCACTTCGGATTCTATGGTGAGACTATGTTGACAGGATCACGCCAATCTCATTGCTTGTCTGAGATAGCTCAGGCAAATGATATCGATGAATTGCGCCAGTTCTTATTCAAGTTCTGCTCCCTATACGGTCTGGCAAACGCAGTCTTTCACGTGACGCAAATCGCTGCCCTGTCGCAGCAGAACCCACTTCTCCTGCTGACCTACCCGCCGGAATGGGTAGAGACATATATCGCTCACGATTACTTTGCGATCGATCCCGTGGTTCAAGCTGGACGCAACGGATTTCTGCCCTTCGACTGGTCGACCCTCGATCTGAAGTCGCCGAAAAGCATCTCCTTTTTTCGCGAAGCTGAAGCCTTTGATGTCGGACGCTACGGCTTGACGCTGGTCGTTCGAGGACCTCACGGCGAGCGATCGCTTTTTACGGTTACCTCAAATCAGAAGAGTGGCGACTGGGAGCAATTGCGAAACAGCATAATAGGCGATCTGCAAGTGATCGCCTATTATCTGCATGAGCAGTCATTGATCGTGTCCGGCCTGCGGGAGCAAAGCATCGGACGCAAACTTTCGAAGCGGGAGACCGAGTGCCTCGAACTGCTGGCGCACGGCCTGCTTCCGAAGCAGATCACATCTATTCTTGGAATTTCCGAGAGCGCCGTGCGCCTGTATCTCAGCTCCGGCCGCCGCAAACTTCATGTCAGCACCACAAATCAGGCCATTGCGAAAGCGATCTCGCTCGAGCTCATTAAAAGCTGAACTGAATATTGCCAGGCAAAGAAGATGCAAATTGCAAGGTGGGGGTCCTGTCATCCTTGCCTCGCATCGCCTTCAGCCGCTGCTCGAGCCGCTGATCGGACTCCTCGTTTACCTCCCAAAGACCAACATAAAGGTTGCCGATCTCCGGCCGCGAGCGGGCAAGCGGCGTCGGCGACCAGCCGATCTTCCGATAAACCCCGATCATAGACGCATCATAGACGCCCATGATGTGCTCGATACCCGACTTCAAGCTCAGGCGGCAAAGACCGGATAGCAGCTCGACAGCAGCTGTTTGCGACGATGCGCGCCCGGCCTCGATCGGAGGATGCACGCAAAATCGCGTGCATTCCCAGATAGACGGGCTGCAGATATCGAGATCCTCGTTGAAAAAATGCTGGAACTCGCTCGAAAGCATGGTCTCGCTCGTTGTCGGCAACAGCCGCAGCGAGCCTGTGAGCTCATCGTCTTCTTCCTTCACGGCTAGGTAAATGGGATCGTGTTCGTCGTCAAAGCGGTCGATTTCCAAACCACCTTCGACGTTGACATCCCACCCCATTCGATCACGGAAGACGAGCGCTCGAGCGCGGAACATCTGAGTGAAATACGAGGACGCCGCGTTGCGGTCTCGTCGTGTCAGTATCTGTAGCATTAGCCTCTCCAAATTTTGCCTTAACAAAACATCTTGGAGCCAGGCTTCAATATATCGATTCCGCCAGATTGCATGGCCGCGAGTACCCTTTAGAATCGAAGGGTACGGAGCAAGGCAACGATTCAATCACTCCTGCGGCCTCTCTTGTCGGCATGCAGGGGCTTGCGGGCAATTCCGTGCGCTAAGGCCTTTCAAGCGGCCTGAAGCTACCATCTTCCGCCGCCCGACGCAGGGCCTCGCATGGCGGTTCGGCAAGACGGGATATGGAAAGCCGATCCAGCGCGGCAACGATTTCGGCGAGACCGCGAGTTTGCGCATAATGCATCGGGCCGCCGCGCCAGCGCGGGAAGCCATAACCATGGATCTTGACGAGATCGATGTCGACGGTACGCATGGCAACACCCTCGTCAAGCATCAGTGCCGCCTCGTTCACCATCGGCAGGATGATGGCATCGGCTATCGACACCTCGTCCCATATCTTCTGCGACCATCCCGAGGCCTCCTCCTCAATGACGGCGGCAACCACATCCGACGGCTGCGGTGCGCGCTCACCGGGCGGGTAATCGTACCAACCGCCGCTTGATTTCTGGCCAAAGCGCCTGATGGTGCAGAGCCGGTCGGCAACAGGGGCGAAGGGCGCTTCGCCGCGTTCGCGCGCGGCCTTGCGCTGGAAGGCTGCAATGTCGAGACCGCCGAGATCCTGCGCCTCGAATGGCCCCATCGGCAGGCCGAAGGCGCGCATGGCGGCATCGACGGCGGTAGGCGTAGCACCTGAAAGCAGAAGACGCTCCGCCTGCACACGCGTCACCTTCAGTATGCGGTTGCCGATGAAGCCGTCGCAGATCCCGGCGCGGACCGGAATTTTCCCGAGCAGGCGGGCGAGCGCAAAACCTGTCGCCAGCGTGGCCGGCGCTGTCTTATCAGTCGGCACGATCTCCAGAAGCTTCATGACATGGGCGGGGCTGAAGAAATGAAGACCCAGAAAGCGCTCCGGCTGCGCAAGCCCTTCGCTGATCTCCTCCGGATCAAGATAGGACGTGTTCGTTGCCAGCACAGCATCGGCACGGCAAACCTTAGCCAGGCGGGTGAAGACGGCGCGCTTCACGGCGAGATCCTCGAAAACCGCCTCGATGACAAGATCGGTGTCGGCGAGCAGGCCATAATCGTCCGTGCCGACGACACCGGCCATTCGCTCTGCTGAGGTCTCAGGCGAAATGCGGCCCCGTTTTACGGAGGCCTCGAAGATCTGCTTGATATTGGCGACGCCTCGCTCGACGGCGGCTCGATCGCGTTCGACCAGAACGACCGGCAGACCGGCATCCCTCAGGGCCGCGGCGATGCCGGCACCCATGGTGCCACCTCCAACGACGGCAGCAGAGCGGATGTCACGCGGCACTGCACCGGCAAGTCCCGGCGGGCGGGATGCGGCCCGTTCGGCGAAGAAGACATGACGCAAGGCCGCCGCTTGCGCGGAGCCGCGTAGCTCCAGAAACGTCTCGCGCTCGAAGGCCATTGCGGCCGAAAAATCCGCCTCGCTCGCCTTGCGGATACAAGCAAGCGCACGGCATGGAGCAACCTCCCGCCTCGCCTTGGCCGCAACGGCCTTTTCCACATTCTCCCAGAAACCATCCTCGACTGCAGGAACGGCGCGCTCTGATATCCGCTGCGGTCTCGATTTGTCGGCAATCCCCCGCGCAAACGCGATAGCAGCCGACAGGAGTTCACCTTCGACGATGGCGTCGACGAGACCGAATGCCAGCGCCTTTCGTGCATCGAGGGGATTGCCGCTTGTCACCAGATCAACGGCGGCTGCGGCACCGATCAGCCTTGGCAGGCGAACCGTGCCGCCGGCACCCGGGATGATGCCGAGCTTCACCTCCGGCAGGCCGAGACTTGCCGAGGCGACCGCAACGCGATAGGCGCAGCCGAGCGCTACTTCGAGGCCGCCGCCAAGCGCACTGCCATGGATCGCCGCCACCCAGGGCTTTCTCGCACTTTCAACGGCCGCGACAACATCGGGAAGATGCGGCGAGATCGGCGGCTTGCCGAACTCACTGACGTCAGCGCCAGCGATGAAGGTCCGGCCGGCACAGCGAAGGACGGCAGCACTCACGCTCGCATCCGCATCGATGGTGGAAACCGCATCGACCAACGCCTGGCGCAACGCCTGCGACAGTGCGTTGACGGGCGGGTTGTCGATGGTGATGACGGCGATTACGCCTTCGTGCGTGATGGTGACGGTCATGATCTTCCTCCCGATCGTTGCTTTTATAATTGACTGACCGGTCGGTTTATGCAAGAGTTTTGTCGTCGCTGCTGGAAGGGCGACGGGGAGGAAACATGTCCGAATCCGACACCATTCTGTCGGCGCTTGCCGATGGCGTCTTGAGCCTCACGCTCAATCGACCCGACAAACTCAATTCCTTCAACGAGGAAATGCATCTTGCGCTGCGTGCCGGCTTCGAGCGCGCGCATAAGGACACCGACGTGCGCGCGGTTCTCCTGACGGGAGCGGGCCGCGGCTTCTCGGCCGGCCAGGATCTTGGCGATCGCGATCCGCGCAAGGGCACGCCAGATCTCGGCCATACGATCGAGACCTTCTACAATCCGTTGCTCCGCCTCATCCGTAGCCTGGAAAAGCCTGTCATCTGCGCGGTCAACGGCGTGGCTGCCGGCGCCGGCGCCAATATCGCCTTTGCCTGCGACATTACCCTTGCCGCCCGCTCCGCCCGTTTCATCCAAGCCTTCGCGAAAATCGGCCTCGTGCCGGATTCCGGCGGCACGTGGAACCTGCCGCGGCTTGTCGGCGAAGCCCGCGCCAAGGCGCTGGCGCTGACGGCCGAACCGCTCGACGCGGAAACGGCAGCCAGCTGGGGCCTGATCTGGCGCGCCGTGGACGACGACAAGCTGATGGAAGAGGCAACGGCGCTCGCCGCAAGGCTCGCGGCCGGCCCGACCAAGGGGCTGGGCCTGACAAAGCGCGCTATTCAGGCGGCAGCGACCAACTCACTCGACGAGCAGCTCGATCTCGAGCGCGACCTGCAGCGCGAAGCCGGCCATAGCGTCGACTATGCCGAAGGCGTCACCGCCTTCCTCGAAAAGCGCAAGCCGGAGTTCAAGGGACGATGAGCCTGGTAGAAAATCTTTCGCCGCAGGCGCTCGCGGAAGCCTGCGCCAGAGCCATGTGGGATGAAGACAACGCCACCCAGCGCCTCGGCATGGAGCTGCTTGCCGTAGCACCGGGTGAGGCGACGCTTTCGATGGCAGTCACCGAGGTCATGACGAACGGTCATGGCACCTGCCACGGCGGCTATATCTTCACGCTCGCCGATTCCGCCTTCGCATTCGCCTGCAACAGCTACAACCAGCGCACGGTCGCCCAGCACTGTTCGGTGACCTACATCGCGCCGGCTTTCAAGGGTGACCGCCTGACGGCGACGGCGCGCGAGGTATCCCGTCGCGGACGAGGCGGCATCTACGATATCGCGATCACTAACCAGGAGGGCGAGCAGATCGCGGAATTCCGCGGCCACTCGCGAACGGTCAAGGGCACGCTTCTGCCGGGATAGGGTTGATACCGGCAGCGTCTAGCATTTCTGGAGGAGACATTCATGGAACACCTTTCCCCGCGGGCCGGCGAGCTTGAGACGATCGAGACAGCCTCGCGCGACGAGATTTCCGCGCTGCAGCTCGAACGCATGAGATGGTCGCTCACCCACGCCTATGAGAATTCACCCTTCTATACCAAGCGCTTCGATGAAGCCGGCGTGCACCCCTCCGATCTCAAGACCCTGGCGGATCTCGCCAAGTTTCCCTTCACCACGAAGAAGGATCTTCGCGACACCTATCCCTTCGGCATGTTCGCCGTGCCGCGCGAGAAGCTCGCCCGTATTCACGCTTCCTCCGGCACGACGGGCAAGCCGACCGTCGTCGGTTATACCGCCAAGGACATCGATACCTGGGCGACCGTCGTTGCCCGTTCGATCCGCGCCGCCGGTGGCCGTGCGGGTGATCTGGTGCATATTGCCTATGGTTACGGCTTGTTCACCGGCGGCCTCGGTGCGCATTACGGCGCGGAAAAGCTCGGCTGTACGGTCGTGCCGATCTCCGGCGGCATGACGGAACGGCAGGTCACACTGATGCAGGATTTCAAGCCACGCATCATCATGGTCACGCCTTCCTACATGCTTTCGATCCTCGACGAATTCCGCCGCCAGGGCCTCGACCCGCGCGAAAGCTCGCTCGCCGTCGGCATCTTCGGCGCCGAACCATGGACCAATGCCATGCGCGAGGAAATCGAGCATGCCTTCGACATGCATGCCGTCGACATTTACGGACTGTCCGAGGTTATGGGGCCGGGCGTCGCCAATGAGTGCGTCGAGAGCAAAGACGGGCTGCATATCTGGGAGGATCATTTCTATCCTGAGATCATCGATCCGGTTAGCGGCGAAGTTTTGCCTGACGGCGAGATCGGCGAGCTGGTCTTCACCACACTGACCAAGGAAGGCCTGCCGATCGTCCGCTATCGCACGCGCGACCTGACGCGGCTGCTGCCCGGCACCGCACGTTCCATGCGCCGCATGGAGAAGGTGACGGGCCGCTCCGACGACATGATGATCCTGCGCGGCGTCAACGTCTTTCCAACGCAGATCGAGGAGCAGATCCTGAAATGCCGCGGGCTTGCGCCGCACTTCCAGATCGAGCTGACGCGCTCCGGCCGCATGGACAACATGACCGTTCATGTGGAGTGCACGCTGGAGGCGGCGGACGAAACCGCACGCGGTGTTTCGGCAAGGGAACTTACCCATCACATCAAGAGCGTCGTCGGTGTGACGACGAAGATCACCGTGCATTCTCCGGGCGGCGTGGCGCGCTCCGAAGGCAAGGCAAAGCGCGTGATCGACAACCGCCCAAGGGAATGATTGGGAATCCAGCGGGATAGCCTGGCAAGGATTTGACTGTATATAGAAAAGACTGGCCGCACCAAGCGGCCATGATCGACAGGGAATGAGCAGAGCAGGATCACATGGCACGCACACGCGCAGTTGATTTCGAAGAAAAACAGCGTGGTATCCTGGCAAGCGCTGCGGCGGTCTTTGCCGAGGTAGGCATGGAGAAAGCCTCCATGTCGATGATCGCCTCGCACGGCAATGTCTCGAAAGCCCTGCTCTATCACTACTATCCAGGCAAGGATGCACTGATCTTCGACATCGTGCAGACGCACCTGACGGAACTTGAAAGCGCCATCGAAGCGGCAGACCGCACCGACGTAACGCCGCAGGAGCGGTTGCGTCTGCTCGTAAAAGCCGTGTTGAAGAACTACGAAGGTGCCGACAACGAGCACAAGGTGCAGCTCAACGGCACACATGCCTTATCGCCGGAGCAGCTATCGGAACTGCGGACGATCGAGCGGCGCATCGTCAAGCACTTCTCTGCCATCATCGAAGACCTCAATCCAGACCTCAACAAGAACAGGCCATTGCTGATGCCGGTCACCATGTCGCTCTTCGGCATGATGAACTGGGTCTACATGTGGTTCCGCCCCAACGGGCCGATCACCCGCGACGAATATGCCGATATTGCCACCACGCTCATCCTCGAAGGTGTCAAGGCCGTCCGCTGATGCCGCACGTCAGCCGCCGAGCTTCATCCGTTCGAGAATAAGAGGATCATATTCCGGCGCACGGATGCGGCGGCGATCCGGTTCCGGCGCGGTCAGCGGCTCGACGGCGACCAGCTTTTCCTTCGCTTCCAGCGCCAGGCGCTGGTAGATGGCAGTGCCCTGGCGCTTCCAGGCAATCTCTTCTTGCGTCAATGCGCGCACGACGCGCGCCGGCGAACCAACGGCGAGGCTGTTGGCCGGGATTTCGGCGCCGGCCTTGACGAAGGCTAGGGCGGCGACGATGGCATTCTCGCCGATAACGGCTTCGTCCATGATGACGGCGTTCATGCCGACCATGGCATTGGCGCCGATCCGGCAGCCATGCAGCACCGCGCCATGGCCGATATGCCCTGCCTCCCCGATAACGACCTCGAGATTCGGGAAACTATGCACGACGCAGGTCTCCTGCACATTCGAGCCGCGCTCCAGCACAATGCGGCCGAAATCGCCTCGCAGCACGGCGCCCGGCCCGACATAGCAAGCCGGCCCGATGATGACATCGCCGATGACGGTTGCGGCCGGATGCACGAAGGCCGCGGGATCGATGACCGGGATCACACCGTCATAGGAATAGATCTGCGGCATCTAATCGGCTCCCAAACCTTCGACATCGCGACCGGTTTCGGCCACCGCATCAAGCCGCTGCGCGAATTCGCGACGCAATGTCCGGCGAAGCTGGGCGGCCTTGTGCCGCCGGATGTCGGCTGCCGTCACCGGAACCAGCTCGGGCACGCGAACCGGGCGGCCGGCCTCATCCACCGCGACCATGGTAAAATAACAGGAATTGGTGTGGCGGCGCTGGCCGGAACGGATGTTTTCCGCCTCGACCCGGATGCCGACTTCCATGGACGTGCGCCCGGTATCGTTGATCGAGGCGCGGAAGGTGACGAGCTCGCCGACATTGATCGGCTCCTTGAACAGCACCTGGTCGACCGACAGCGTCACCGCATATTGCTTGGAATAGCGCGAAGCACAGGAGAAGGCGACGCGATCAAGCAGATTCAGAAGAGCGCCGCCGTGCACCTTGCCGCTGAAATTCGCCATGTCGGGCGTCATCAGCACGGTCATTTCCAGGCGATGCGGGTCTTGCTCGATCGTCGTCATGCGCTCACTCTCTCGTTTTCGCCACCATCGTCAGAACATCATACTGCGCGACGACGGCATCCAGCTGGTTCGTTACCTTGCAATCCCAGCGCACCTCGCCATGCTCGGCATTGATGCGGGGATTGATCTCCTTGCAGGTCAATTGCACCTCAAGCGTATCACCCGGATTAACCGGTGTCAGGAAGCGCAGATTGTCCACACCGTAATTTGCAAGAACCGGGCCTGGAGCCGGATCGACGAAGAGACCGGCCGCGAACGAGACGATAAGATAGCCGTGCGCAACGCGGCCCTCGAAGAACGGGTTAGCCTTGGCAGCCTCTTCGTCCATATGGGCATAGAACGTATCGCCGGTGAAGCTCGCAAAATGCTCGATATCGTCCAGTGTAACAGTGCGGGTGGCGGTGATGAGCTGGTCGCCAATCCTCAGCTCGGCGAGCGATTTGCGGAAGGGATGCTCGCTGTCGGTACGGGCATCCGCGCCGTCCATCCAGCGACCCGTCATTGCTGAGAGAAGGCGTGGAGTGCCCTGCACGGCGGTGCGCTGCATATAGTGCTTCACGCCTCGAATGCCGCCCAGCTCCTCGCCGCCGCCGGCACGGCCAGGACCGCCATGAACCAAGCCTGGCAGAGGCGAGCCATGGCCGGTGGAGCTCTTGGCGCTGGCGCGGTTGCCGATCATCACGCGGCCATGGAACGGCGCAAGACCGAGAACGACCTCCTCGGCGAATTGCGAATCGTTAGTGAAGACGGAGGCCACGAGGCTGCCCTTGCCGCGACGTGCCAGATCGACCGCTTCTTCCGCCGTATCGTAGGGCATGACCGTGCTGACCGGGCCAAAGGCCTCGACATCGTGAACTGCGCGTGCCGATCCGGGCTTGTCGCAATAAAGCAGAACCGGATTGAGAAAGGCGCCGGCGCTCGCATCGCCGGACATGATGCTCGGATTATCGGGATCGCCGCCGACGATCTCGGCGTCCGCAGAGAGATCGCGGATGCGCGCGCGCACTTCCTCGCGCTGATCAAGGCTTGCGAGCGGCCCCATCCGAACAGTCTCATCAGACGGATTGCCGATTGCCGTCTTGCCGAGGCGATCCTTCAAGGCGCCGATCAGCGCTTCGCTGTAGGCTCGGGGCGCGATGACGCGGCGGATGGCCGTGCATTTCTGGCCGGCTTTGACGGTCATCTCGCGGGCGACTTCCTTGACGAAGAGGTCGAATTCCTCCGTGCCGGGCGCAGCATCGAGGCCGAGAACGGCTGCATTGAGGCTGTCGGCCTCCATGGTGAAGCGCACGGAGTTTTCGATGATCGCCTTGTGTGTCTTCAGACGCTGGCCAGTTGCGGCAGAGCCGGTGAACGTCACAACATCCTGACCTTCGACATGATCGAGGAGATCGCCGACCGAGCCGCAGACGAGCTGCAGCGCCCCCTCCGGCAAGAGGCCGGTTTCAATGATACGGCGGACCATGAGTTCGGTGAGATAAGCCGTCTGGCTCGCCGGCTTGACGATGGCGGGAACGCCGGCCAGCAAGGTCGGCGCGACCTTTTCTAGCATGCCCCAGCAAGGAAAGTTAAAAGCGTTGATATGAACGGCGACGCCCTGCAGCGGGCTCAATATATGTTGCGCGGAAAAGCTCTGATCCTTCGACAACTGCTCCACATCGCCATCGAGCAGTACGCGCGCGTTCGGCAGCTCGCGCCGTCCCTTGGAGGCATAGGACAGCAAGGTTCCGATGCCACCTTCGATATCGACCCAGCTATCGGCGCGCGTGGCGCCGGTCGCCGTCGACAGCGCGTAGAATTCTTCCTTCCTCTCGAGCAGCGCCTGGCCAAGCGCCTTCAGCATCGCGGCGCGCTCATGGAAGGACATGCTTCTCAGCGCCGGGCCACCCTTGTCGCGGCCATGCGCCAGTGTCTGCTTGAAATCGATGCCGGAGGAATCGATTGATGCGACGGGTGCGCCGGTCGACGCATCGAGCAGCGACACGCCCTCCTTGGCACCGGCGACCCACGCGCCGCCGACATAGCTTTCAAGCCGACGCGGCTGGTTTGCCATGATGTTCATCCGAATTTCCTTCCTTCATCTTTTCCAGCAATCCCGAACGGAAAACCGTCAAGCACTTTTCCTCGGCTGCTTAAATCAATCCAAGCGCAGACAGCTGCGCGTCGACATCGGCCTGCCATTCGGCAAGCAGGGTTTCGTTGGGCGCATGGCGCAGGCCGAAGCGCGACAATGTCTCGAAGCGGGCGGAGCCGGCATGGCCGAAACTTACGGCAACGCGGGGATACCAATAGGCGACCGAAACACGCGCCTTCGCCCGCCCCTCGTTCTCGGCGACGATGTGGGCAAGGCCCGCGACGCCCAGTTCCGCGTGCCGCTTTTCACGCGGCAGGATGGCTCGGAAGACTTCGGCGAGCGGCTGGTAGGAGACACGCGCGAGCTCCTTCAGCTGCACGACGCTGGCAGCGCCCATCAGCACGTTCATGACGACGGCATCCACCCAGCCTTCAAGCGGATAATGGAAGACGGCAAGCCGCATGTCGCCGCCCTGCCTGACGGCGCCGATATCGGCCTCGCGGGAGAGCCGTACGGCCCAGGGATGATGGACGGCATGGCGGCCGCCATCGACCCCGAAGGTCTCCATGATCTTCAGCACCTGGCCGGCATGGTCGGTCTTTTCCAGCACGATCCGCGCTGCGGAAATGCGCTCCTGAATGCCGGGCGCATCGTTGATGATATCGGCAAAACCGGCGGAACCGGCCAGTTCGCTATCGACGAAGCTCGCCATCAGCCGCAGCAATTCGCCGCGATAGCGCGGAGGTACGTTATCCGGCGAGGACAGCACACCGCCCTCCTGCAGATATTGCTCGATCGGCATCGTCTCGGACATGTCGTTCCTCCCTTCGATGCGGCCCGGCCTATTGGTCGTAACTGACGACGATGCGGTCTGTGAGCGGGTAGCACTGACAGGTCAGCACATAGCCCTGGCGCACCTCGTAATCCTCGAGCGCATGGTTGACCTCCATCTCGACCTCGCCTTCAAGAACCTTGGCCCGACACGTGGAGCACACGCCGGCCTTGCAGGCGTAGGGCACATCCATCGCGTTTTCGAGCGCGGCATCGAGCAGGCACTGGCCCTGCTTGGGAAATTTGAAGACGCGCGTTGCGCCATCAAGCGTGACGGTCGCCTCGCAGCTCGTTCCATGATCGGCTGCGGCCGCGCTCTCCACCTTGCGGCGGGCACGGCCAGGCTGCGACGAGGCGAAGAGTTCGAACTTGATCTGGTCATCGCGCATGCCGTGCTCGCGCAAAGCCGCAGCGATCGCCAGCATCATTGGCTCGGGACCGCAGATGAAAGCTGTCGCGACCGACGTCAGGTCGATCCAGCTCTTGAAGAGCGCCTTGCATTTTTCCGCATCGATCCGACCGGTGAAAAGGTCGATCTCCTGCGCCTCGCTTTCAAGCACGTGCAGCACCGACAAGCGGCCGAGATAGAGGTTCTTCAGATCGTCAAGCTCTTCGCGGAACATGATCGAGCTGATCTGCCTGTTGGCGTAGACGAGCGTAAAGACCGAGCGCGGTTCGCGCGCCAACACGGTCTTGATGATCGACAAGACCGGCGTGATCCCGCTGCCGCCGGCAAAACCGAGATAGTGTCTGGCCATATCAGGCTCGATCGCCGTGAAAAAGGCGCCCATCGGCGGCATGGCTTCCAGCGTGTCGCCTGCCTTCAGGTTTTCGTTGATCCAGGTCGAGAAACAGCCGCCATCGACGCGCTTAATGCCAACCTTCAAGACGCCTTCATCCTTGCCGGCACAGATCGAATAGGAGCGGCGCAGTTCCTCGTCATCGAACTGGCGGCGAAAGGTCAGGTACTGGCCCTGCGTGAAATCGAAAGCGGCCCGATCCTCTTCGGATGGTGCAAGCGTGACGACAACAGCATCGCGCGTCTCGCGGCGAACATCGGTGACGGTCAGGGGATGGAAACGTGCCATGGATGTGGGCCTCGTTGGGTCAAATGCACTTGAAGTAATCGAAGGGCTCCAGACAGTCGGTACAGCGATAGCTCGCCTTGCAGGGCGTCGAACCGAACTGACTGATCTTTTCCGTAGCTGCCGATCCGCAGCGCGGACAGGCAATGGTGAGATTGGAACGGCCGGTAAGCCGATCGATGCGTTTCACCAAAACGCCGTCTGCAGCCGTGCCATCGATCGGCGGCGCGATACCGTAAGCGCGCAGCTTTTCGCGTCCCTCGTCGCTGATCCAGTCCGTCGTCCAGGCGGGTGACAGCCGGCGCTCGAGACGCACCCGGTCGAGACCTTTTTCGGCCAGCGCGCGCTCGATATCGAGGTTGATCACCGTCGTGGCGGGACAGCCCGAATAGGTCGGCGTCACTGTGACGACAAGCGTATCCTCCTGCCAGCCGACATCGCGGATGATGCCGAGATCGGTCAGCGAGATCACCGGTATCTCCGGGTCCGGCACTTCGGACAGCCAGTGCCAGACGTCGTCGACCGAAGGATGGAGCGCGGTCGTCATCTCCGCCTCCTACCAGGTCGCGCCCGGATAGGCGCGCTGCAGGAATTGCAGTTCGGCCAGCATGTAGCCGAGATGCTCTGTATGAACGCCGCGCCGGCCTCCCTTCTGCATGTAGCCATCCGTGGGTCGCTTCAGCGTCGCTTCCACGAGCGCGTCGGAAACGATCTCATCCCAGCCGGCTTTCAGGCTTTGCGGTTCCGGGATCACGCCGGCCTGCACCAGCGCCGCATCGGACACATCGCCGACGAACATTTCGCCCGTAAAGGCCCAGAGTTCGTCGAGCGCCTCCTGCATGCGGCGATGGCTTTCGGCCGTACCGTCGCCGAGGCGGATGATCAGGTCGCGGCTGCGATCGAGATGATAGGAGACTTCCTTGAAGGCCTTTTCCGCGATCTCGGCGACCCGCCGGTCGGTCGAGTTCTTCAATGCCTTCAGCGTCAGATAATGCCAGGCGTCAAAGAGAAATTGCCGCATCAGCGTCTTGCCGAAATCGCCGTTGGGGCGCTCGACGAGCAGGATGTTGCGGAACTCGAAACCGTCTCGCAGATAGGCGAGATCATCCGCCGAGCGACCCTTTCCTTCCACCTCACCCGCCAGACCGAGCCAGAGCTGTGTCTGGCCGATGAGGTCAAGCGCCGTGTTGGCAAGCGCGATATCCTCTTCCAGTGCCGGCCCACGGCCGCACCATTCGGAGACACGATGGCCGAGGACCAGCGTGTTGTCGCCAATGCGAACCAGGAATTCGAAGAGAGCGGCCTGATCGACCGCCGGCTCAAGGGTCGCGGCCGCCATCACATGTGCCCCACTTCATCCGGAATGTCGAAGAAGGTCGGGTGACGATAGACCTTTGAATTGGACGGGTCGAAGAGCGGACCTTTTTCGGAAGGCGCGCTGGCGGTGATCTCGGAAGACCGCACCACCCAGATGCTGACGCCTTCGTTGCGGCGCGTGTAGACGTCGCGCGCATTATTGATCGCCATTTCGGCATCGGGCGCATGCAGGCTGCCGACATGGCGATGGTTGAGACCGTGCTGCCCACGGATGAAGACTTCCCAAAGCGGCCATTCGCTGGACATGTTTCTCACTCCCTGACTATTCCGGCCGTCTTATTCGGCGGCGATCTTTGCGGCGGCGCGGCGCTCGGCCGCCTTCTCGGCATGTGCCGTCAGGCCGTCGCGGAACCAGGCGCCATCGGCCCAGGCCTGCTTGCGGGCATTCAGCCGCTCCGCATTGCAGGGGCCGTTGCCGGCGATCACATTGAAGAATTCTTCCCAGTCCGGCTCGCCGAAATCATAGCCGCCCTTTTCCTCGTTCCACTTCAGGTCGGGATCGGGGACGGTCAGGCCGAGATACTCGGCCTGGGGCACGGTCTGGTCGACGAATTTCTGGCGCAGCTCGTCATTGGAGTTCTGCTTGATCTTCCAGGCCATCGACTGAGCCGAATGCACGGAGGCGTCGTCAGACGGACCGAACATCATTAGCGACGGCCACCACCAGCGGTTCAGCGCGTCCTGCACCATGGCCTTCTGCGCTGGCGTGCCCTTCACCATCTTCATCAGGACATCGAAACCCTGGCGCTGATGGAAGCTTTCCTCCTTGCAGATACGGACCATGGCCCGCGAATAGGGGCCGTAGGAACAGCGCTGCAACGGAACCTGGTTCATGATGGCCGCACCATCGACCAGCCAGCCGATCGCGCCGATATCAGCCCAGGTCAGCGTCGGATAGTTGAAGATCGAGGAGTACTTGGCCTTGCCGGAATGCAGCTGCTCGTACATCTCGTCACGGCTGATGCCGAGCGTCTCGGCGGCGCAGTAGAGATAGAGGCCGTGACCGGCTTCGTCCTGCACCTTGGCCAGCAGGATCGCCTTGCGCTCCAGGGTCGGGGCGCGGGTGATCCAGTTACCCTCCGGAAGCTGGCCGACGATTTCGGAATGGGCGTGCTGGCTGATCTGGCGGATCAGCGTCTTGCGATAGCCTTCCGGCATCCACTCTTTCGGCTCGATCTTCTGGCCGGCATCGACGCGCTCCTGAAAGGCGCGCTCCTCAGGGTCCATCTCGTCGAGGGAACGGATGCGCGCGCCGTCGGTTTTCACCATCTGTGCATACATTGATCTTTCCTCCGTCTTCGCGCGTCCGACGCGCTCGAGAATGATCTCAGGCCTGCAGTTGTCTTGAAGCGCATCAGCAAGGCCGTCACTTCACGACACCACCAGTATAAGCCTGTTTCTCGCTCTCCTCCACGAAACAGCGATCCGACAGCAAACGCATTAACCGACCGATCGGTCATTGTATTAACATGCGATATGTCACAATACAAATGAATTTTGCGAGTTTTTTGTGACATTTGAAAATGCGCAGAAACACTACGCGACAAGCATTTCGCTATATCATTGAGCGGATTGAGTTTTCAGCGGGACCTGAGACGCTCGAGACGGTGCTGGCTTGCCGGCGTCGTCTCTTGAAGCTTGCCAGCCTCGTTGACGAACCGGCGCCCCACATAGCCGTCTGCCTTTTTTGACAAGCGCAAATAGAGGTCGGCAAACAGACGGCACGCCTCCTCGCCTGGCCAATTATCCGGCAGTGCGGACTTGGGAAGATGCGGCTCGCGCAGCATGATCAGGCGATACTGATGAACAAGCAGCAGCCGTGCGATCAGGCAATCGAAGGCCGATAGCGCGGCACAATCTCCAGCCTTTTGGGAAAATGCGCCGAAGCGGGCAGTGAATTCGCCATAGGCCTCCGCGAAACGCGGCAGATTCCAGGCCTCTTCCGCAAATTCCCGCAAGGCACCGTTCTCGGTCGCCAGCTGCGCGTCGAAGACGACGACGCGCCCAGGCAAAGGCGGTGCGGGATGCGTCCCCATCGCCAGGCGCGGGTTCAGCCTGGCAAAACCTTCCCGCTCAAGGCCCTGCATGATCTCTTCCGGAGCTGGTCCGTTGATCAGGACGAACTGCCAGCGGACGGCGGGCTGCGGCCCATAGAACAAGCTGGCGGCCTCCGCGAATTCGGTCTGAGCGGCGTCCGTCAGCCGATAGAAACTGCGCCGCCCCTCCCGCTCGCCCGCAAGCTGGCCTGCTGCGACCAGTCGCGACACTGCGGTCCGCACCAGCGTCTCGGTGATCCCGACACTTTTGCATGTCTCGATGAGGTTGCCGATCCAGACAACGCCGCCGCGCGGCTCGATGACGTCGCCGTAAATCGTCACAATGAAGCTCGCGGCCTTGATGGGCAGATCAACAAGCAGCGCTGTGACCGCCTCGTTCAAATCATCTCCGAGTTTGACGTTATCAGCCGACAATCGAACTCTGCTCCGCATCTGTAATTGTGAAAATCTATTAGCGTGAGATGCTCGCAATGTTCAAGGCGAGCACAGCCGGAAGCTTTTATCGCGTGACATTCGTCGGCAACGCCGTCGTGTATTTCACGCATTTCAGTGAGAAATGCGACGACGAGCTCAGCACCGCCTCGTGCGTCAGGATACCGCGCATCAAAAGCCCTTCATACTCCCGGACATCGGCGACGACGGCGCGGATGAGATAGTCCCACTCGCCCGACATGGAATAGCATTCAAGCACTTCGCGATAGCTGGCGATGAATTGCTCGAAATCGCGTCGCGTCGCGGGATCATGGGTCTTCATCTTGACCTGGCAGAAGACGTTGAGACCCTTGCCGATCTTGTCGGCATCGACGAGGCGAACCGTCCTGCCCAGCACGCCGGCACTTTCTAGCACCTTGATCCTGCGCCAGCAGGACGCGGGCGACGCGCCGACCTTTTCGGCGAGCGCTGCCTGGCTGATATCGCCCTCTTCCTGCAGCACCCGAAGGATCGCTCGGTCGACGTGATCAAGATCGAAAACTTCCATTCAGAAATTCGCCATTTGTGAAACGCATGTTTCAAATCCTATTCCGAAAACTGGAAAATTGAAAGGAATAGCGCGAGTATTCTGAATTAGAATCTTTGGGCCATATGGAGGAGAATCACATGGCCCATTTAGCCTTCAAGAATCATGAGCGAAATTCGCCCGACGATCGTATCGACTGGCGCCGAGTGGCCTATCTCGTCCACCTTTCCAGAAGCCTCGACGAGATGGAGGAGAAACGTCTCGTTCCGGAAAAGAAGGTTCTCTATCAGTTTTCGGCACGCGGCCACGACATGGCCCAAATCCTCCTCGGAATGCAGCTGACGGGTCTGCATGACGCCACCTGCGGCTATTATCGCTCGCGGCCGCTGCTGCTCTCGCTCGGCGTCGACCCGGCCGATGCGTTAGGCTCCGCCATGGGCCGCGCCGGCGGCTATTCGGACGGTCGAGACATTGGCGTCGTCTTCAACTATCCGAACCGTTCGGGTGCCTCCGCTCTACCCATGTGCGGCGGTGTCGGAACACAGTACACACCCACGGCCGGCTGGGCACAGGCGATGAAATACTATGCGAACACGCTTGGACGCGCTGAATACGCTCGGGATATCGGCGTCGTGCTTGGTGGCGACGGCTCCGTTGCCTCGAATGGCTTCTGGGCAGCTCTGAGCGCCGCAACGACGCAAGCACTGCCGATGCTGTTCTACATCGAGGACAACGGCTTTGGCATTTCGGTGCCCTCGACGGTGCAGACGCCCGGAGGCAATATCGCAGCCAACCTCGCCAGCTGGAGAAATCTCGCAATCTTCGATGGCGACGGCTGCGACCCGGCCGAAGCAGCGCATTTGATCCAGGATGCGGTCTCCTTTGTTCGCGACGAGCGCAAGCCCGCTCTCCTGCGGCTGACGGTGCCGCGCCTTGAGGGCCACAGCTTCCAGGACACACAGACCTACAAGAGCGAGGAAACCGTGAGGCGCGAGTGGGAGCGAGATCCCCTGCCGCGCCTGAAGGAGTTTCTCGTTCCCGCCGTGATGACGGCCCAAGAATGGGATGCCTGCGAAAGCGAAGCGCGCGAGATGGCCGAAAGCGCCCGCGTGGCAGCCGAAGACAGGCCGGTCGCCGATCCCTCTACCGTGACCCGCCATGTGTTCTTCGACGGCGACATGCAGACGATGGGTGGCCAGCATCCTCTTGGATATGCAACGCCGGCGACAACGGCCGTGCCCGAAACCGCCGGCCCGCGCATCAACATGGTCACGGCGATCCGTCGCACACTCGAACACGAGATGTCGATCAACGAACGCGTCGTCATGTTCGGCGAGGATATCGGCCCCAAGGGGGGCGTGCATGCCGTGACCCTCGGTCTGCAAGAAAAATTCGGCAGCGAGCGCGTTTTCGATACCTCCCTGTCCGAAGAGGGCATTATCGGCCGTGCGGTCGGCATGGCGCTGGCCGGACTCGTCCCCATTCCCGAAATCCAGTTCCGGAAATATGCCGAGCCGGCGACCGAACAGCTGAACGACTGCGGCACCATTCGCTGGCGCACCAACAACCGCTTTGCCGCCCCGGTCGTGGTGCGCATGCCCGGCGGATTCTTCAAATGCGGCGATCCCTGGCACAGCCAGACCAACGAAGTGGCCTTCGTCCATCAACCCGGCTGGAAGGTCGCCGTTCCCTCGAATGCGGAGGATGCCGTCGGCCTGCTGCGCACCTCGATCCGCGGCAACGACCCCGTTATCTTCTTCGAACACCGGGCCATGCTCGACCACGCATGGGCGCGGCGCCCCTACCCGGGCGATGATTTCGCACTTCAGTTCGGCAAGGCAAAGCTGACGCGGACCGGCAGCGACATCACCATCGTCACCTGGGGCGCCATGGTGCAGCGCTGCGAGGAAGCAGCCGAAGGCATCTCCGCCGATATCATCGATCTCCGCACGTTGATGCCCTGGGATCAGGAGGCCGTACTAGCTTCCGTCGCCAAGACGCATCGCTGCCTCATCGTCCACGAAGACCTTGAAGTCGCGGGGTTTGGTGCCGAGATTGCCGCTGTCATAGCGGACAAGGCATTCACGGACCTCGATGCGCCGGTCTCGCGTCTGACCATGCCAGATATTCCGAGCCCGCATAATCCCGTGCTTCTCGACTGGGCCGTGCCGTCTACCGAACGGATCGCCAAGCGCATTGCCGAAATCCTGGAGTTCTAGGAATGACTGATACCATCGAGATTACGGCCCCGATCGAACAGGAAGGCACCAAGGCGGTCGTCCGCAACTGGCTGAAGCAGATCGGCGATCACGTTCGGGAAGGCGACGCTCTGGTCGAGCTGGAAACCGACAAGGTCACTCAGGAGATAGCGGCGCCGTGCGACGGTATCTTGAGCGAAATCGCCATGTCGGATGGCGATGATGCCGTGCCCGGCGCGATCCTCGGACGAATGAGCATCGAGACTATGAACGGCGTTGCAGCGCAAGCGGCCGAGGCTGCATTGCAGATAGAGCCGGCCTCACCTGCGACCGCCTCCGCCGCCGCTTACTATTCGCCGGCCGTTCGCAAGGCTGCCGAGGAATATGGGATCGATCCTGCCAGCTTGAAAGGCAGCGGCAGGGACGGGCGGATCACGCGCGCCGACATGGATCATGCGCTGGAAGCCGGCAAGACACGTCCATTGGCGCCGGTATCACAGCAGGCGGCAACCGAGCTGCCCTCTCCATCAGCCTCGGCTGACGGCAGATCGCGGCACGTCCCGCATTCGGCCATGCGGCTTTCGATCGCAAGGCACATGGCCCAATCCCTGGCGGCAGCGCCACAGGTCACGGCCATTTTCGAGGCGGATTTCACGGCGATCATGCGCCATCGCGAAAGCCACAAGGACCGTCTGAAGGCCGAAGGCGTAAACCTCTCCTACACCGCCTATTTCGTGGCGGCATCCGTTTCAGCCATGAAGCTCGTGCCTGAGGTCAACAGCCGGTGGCACGATGACAGCCTGGAAATATTCGAAGACTTCAATATCGGCGTCGGGATCGCCTTGGGCGACAAGGGCCTGGTCGCGCCGGTCATCCGGCGGGCGCAGGATCTTTCGCTTGAGACGATCGCCGCCCGGCTCCAGGATCTGACGAACAGGGCTCGCTCCAATGCCCTCAAGGGCGAGGAGTTGAAGGGCGGAACCTTCACCATCTCCAATCATGGGGTTTCCGGCTCCCTGGTGGCATCCCCCATCATCATCAACCAGCCACAATCCGCCATTCTCGGCATCGGCAAGCTGGAGAAGCGTGTCGCGGTGCGGGAGATCGATGGTGCCGATACGATCCAGATCCGTCCGATGGCCTATGTATCGTTGACGATTGACCATCGCTCCCTGGACGGGCATCAAACGAATGCTTGGCTGACCGAATTCGTAAGGGTTCTGCAGAACTGGCCTCAGTGAGTGCAAGGGAGGAACAAATGAACAAGACATCGTTTTTCGATAGCCTTACGGAACAGAAGCCGGATCCGCTGCTTGAACTGATTGCCAAGTTCGCGGCCGATCCGCGATCCGGAAAGATCGACCTCGGCGTCGGCGTCTATCGCGATGAGACCGGCCGCACCCCTGTCATGAGAGCCGTCAAGGCGGCCGAGCGCCATCTCTGGGAAACTCAAGAGTCCAAATCCTATATCGGCCCCGAGGGCGATCCTGCCTTCCTGCGCGCGCTGGCGCTCGAAACCTTCGGTGAACACCATGGCGGCAGGCTGCTCGCCGGAATTCAGACCCCTGGCGGCACAGGCGCCCTGCGTCTGGCGGCGGAGCTCCTCGCCCTCGACAAACGACGGAAGATCTGGATTGGCACGCCGACCTGGGTCAATCATCAGGCAATCTTTGCCGCTGTCGGCCTTCAGGTCGGAACCTATCGCTTCTTCGATATCGGCAAGCAGGCCGTTCTCGATGACGAGATGCTGGCGACCCTGCAGAACGCCACACCCGGCGATGCGGTGTTGCTGCAGACGAGCTGCCATAACCCAACGGGTGCGGGACTGTCACCGCAGAACTGGCTAGACATCGCCGACATCATCGCTGCCAGGAGACTGCTGCCGCTCTTCGACAATGCCTATCAGGGCCTCGGTCACGGCCGGATCGAAGACGCAGCCGGCATGATGACCGTCATCGAAACCGTCGGCGAAGCGATGGTTGCCGTCTCCTGCTCCAAGTCCTTCTCGCTCTATCGGGAACGCACCGGTGCAGTCTATCTTTTCGGGGATCAGCACGCACAGTTGAACAAGGGCATCGGCAATCTGGCGAGCCATGCCCGCGCCAGCTATTCCATGCCGCCAGCGCATGGGGCTGCTATCGTTGCGGCGATCCTGCAGGAGCCGTCACGACGCCACGCCTGGGTCGATGAGCTCAGCGAAATGCGCAACCGCATAGCCGAAATCCGCCGGGCTGTTGCAGAAGCCTTTGCACAATTCCGTCCTGAGCTTGCTAATATTGCTTCGCAGGAAGGCATGTTCTCCCTTCTGCCGATCTCTCCGGAAAATGTCGGGCAGCTTCAAGCCGAACACGGCATCTACATGCCGGATTCCGGCAGGATCAACGTGGCTGGAATGCGGATCGAGGATGTTGCATCGGTGGCTCAGCGCATCGGTCCATATCTGGCCTGAATATACGCCAAAATAGCCCGACGTTTCGCGCAAGGGCCTGATCGGAACACGCTGATCGGCTTGCCGGCCGAAGCTTATGCGGTGCATGCAGCTCGGCAAACCGCCCTCATACACAGCCGCACGTGCTCGCTCCACTCGCCCCGCAAGTGGAGCGAGCATGTGCGGCTTTGCGCCTATTGACCTTTTCATAGATAAATATAATCTGCGTATATGCATGCAGGTGGACGCTTTTTGGCAGCCATCACGACGATGGCCGGATCAAGATCCGGTTCAAGCATGAAGGCAGCCTTGCCCGCGATGGTCTCGCTACGTGGCATTCTGCCTTTGGGAGGAGTGAATATGACAAACGACAATCCGGCGCTGCAAAGCGCCGTGCGCAAGGCAACCATTCGCCTTCTGCCCTTTCTGGGCTTAATGCTGATTCTGAACTTTCTCGATCGATCCAATGTCGGCTTCGCCAAGACGGCCTATCAGGCCGATACCGGCATTTCGGACGCGGCCTACGCTTTCGGCGCCGGCATTCTCTATCTGGGCTACGCCACCTTCGAAGTGCCAAGCAACCTGATCATGCAGCGCGTCGGCGCCCGCCTGTGGCTCAGCCGCATCATGATCACCTGGGGTATCGTCTCGGCCTGCATGGTCTTTGCCCACACACCAACGAGCTATTACATCGTTCGCTTCCTGCTCGGCGTCTGCGAGGCAGGCTTCTATCCGGGCGTCTTGCTGTACCTGACCTACTGGTTCCCGGCCAAGCAGCGTGCCCGAGCCACCGGCCTCTTCTATCTCGGCGTTCCCCTGTCGCTGGTGATCGGCGCCCCGCTTTCCGGCTGGCTGCTCACCCATCACGATGTCCTTGGCCTCACCAACTGGCAATGGATGTTCGCAGTCGAAGGGATAGCAGCCACGATTGTCGGCATCCTGGCCTTATTCTTCCTGACAAGCCGCCCCAATGAAGCAAAATGGCTAACGGCAGAGGAGAAGAACGCGCTGAACGCCGTGATCGAGGCGGAAGAGCGCAGCAAGCTTTCCGAAGTCAAACACTCCGTCTTCAGCGTACTGAAGGACTGGCGCGTCCTTGCTTTCATCGGCATCTATCTGTTCATCCAGGTCGGTGTCGGCCCGATCACCTTCTATCTGCCGGCGCGGCTGGCTCAAGCTCTTGGCGGCGGTGTCAACACCTGGGTCGGCGTGCTGCTCGGCCTGCCCTGGCTTTGCGCGCTCTTCGCGACGCGTTTCTTCACCGTCTATGCCGACAAGCATGACAATCATCGCATCGTCTGCATCGCCATGCTGACGGCAGGCACCATTGCGCTTGGAACAATCGGCCTGACGATGAACCCCTGGGTGATGGTGATTGCCGCCTGCATCGCAGTCCCAGGCCTCGCCTCATCCCAGCCGGTCTTCTGGAGCCTGCCGACCCGCTATCTCGGCGGCGTCGGTGCGGCGAGCGGCATTGCCTTCATCGTTTCGCTCGGAAACCTCGGCAGCTTCGCCTCGCCGCAGATCAAGGCCTATGTCGATGCAGCCACAGGCAATGGCGATATCGGCTTCTATATCCTCGCCGGCTGCTGCTTCCTGTCTGTCGTGTTGTTGATCGCGCTCGGCTCGCATCGCCATTGGATCGCCGATGCCGAACCGGCAGCCGGTAGCGGCCGCACACATTGAACAAGCAAAAACATTCGATCCCCACTCGCCTGGACGCGGGTGGGGATCAAACCGGCAACAAGATGCGCCTGGAATTGCTCTAGCCGGCAACGATCCCTTCGAGCGCTAGTGCTGCTCCCAGCAGCCGCTCGTCATGGTTCTTCGGCGCCGACAACAGGAAACCGACCGGCATCCCGGCATCCCCCACGCCACAAGGCAGCGACACGCCGCACCAATCGAGAAAATTGCCGATCGCGGTGTTACGCAGCGTCCTGCCATTGATCTTCACGAACAGTTCGTCGTCGGCTTCCAGCGGTGCAAGCGCCGGCGCGACATGGGCAACCGTCGGATAGGCGATGAACTCGTTCGGCCCGAGCGTTGCGGCAACCTCCTTGATCAGTTGTTCGCGCACCTTAAGCGTTTCCAGATAACCAACCAGGGTCGTCTTCTCGCCCATCCGCGTCCGGGCAACGACGCGCCGGTCCATGGCATCGGCTTCCGGTCCTGCCAGACGGCGATGATGCAGCACGAAGGCCTCAGCGGTGACCAGCGGTCCATACTCGGCCATCAGCTCAAAGAGCCTTTCGAAGGCCGGAAACGCAGCCCGTCGGATCTTGACGCCTGCGGCGCTAAGCTTCGCAAGCGCCGCCTGGAACGCGGCAACGACACCATCCTCGGCATCGTCCATGACCACGTTCGTCGGCACGACGAGGGAAAGCCCGGCGGGTTCGGCACGCTCCACCTCGGGGACAAAGCGTCCGCGCATTGCGGCATCGACCCATATGGCATCCTGGACACTGCGGCACAGGGGGCCAAGAGAATCGAGGCTTGTCGACAGCGGAAAGACCCCGGCCATGCTGTAGCGGCCATGACTTGCCTTATAGCCGACAAGGCCATTGAAGGACGAGGGTATGCGTACGGAGCCGCCTGTATCGGTGCCGATCGACACCGGCACGAGACCCGCGGCGACGACAGCTGCAGAACCGGAAGACGAACCGCCAGGAATGCGCGCGACATCCGTTGCAAGCGGATTGAGCGGCGTGCCGTAGTGCGGGTTGAGACCGAGGCCGGAGAAGGCGAACTCGCTCATATTGACCCGGCCGACGGCGATCATGCCTGTAGCCTTCAGCGCTTTTACGACATCAGCATCATCCTGTGCGGGCTCGGCATCGGCAAGCACGATTGACCCGGCCGTCGTCGGCAGACCGGCGATGGCGAAAAGATCCTTCCAGGCGACGGGGATACCATCCAGCAGCCCGCGCGAACGTCCGTCGCGCAGCCGCCTGGACGAAGCCGCCGCCTCTTCCATCGCGCGCGCCTCCAAGAGCCGCGTGAAGATCGCCTGATCCTTATAAGTCCGGATCGCATCGAGGGTCTCTTCGGCCAGCGCGACCGGATCGAGACTGCCGGACTGGATCAGGACCGAGAGCTGCGCGATCGATTTGCCGAGATGTGTCTGTGTCATAGGCCCTGCTCTCCTCTTCAGCCGACTAGCTGCATCCAGCGGCGCACGAGATAATTGTGCTCATCCATTGTCGTATTCCAGACGGCAATGCAATTGGCGCGCTGCCAATAGGATCCGCCGCTGCGCACCGAACCCTTTCTGATCCGCAGCTGCCCATCCGGGCCGGGCAGGTCCTCGCTTGCCGCGGCACCTTCGTACCAGTAATCCCATTCGGCCTGTGTCATGAACTGGCGCGAGCGCTGCGGCGTCGAGATATAATAGCCCTGCCGTGCGACCACCGCGCCCGGCCAGCCCGAGATCCACCAGTTCAGATAGTCATAGGCGACATCGAGCAGGCGGCCGCTCAGATGCTTCGAAAGACACAGGCCGCCGTGCCAGGCGCGGTAACCTTCCGCCGGCACGGCCTGTTCGACGGGAGAGCCCTTGGAATTCAGGATGCCGATACCAGGCGACCACATGCTCTGAACGCTGGTCTCGCCGGCGATCATCAGCCGCGCCGCATCCTCGGCGGTTTTCCAGAAATCGCGGAAGAATCCGGCCTTCTTGCGCTCCTCCAGCAGATCGATCAGCTGGTCGATTTCCTGGACCGACATATTGCCGATATCGTCGAACGACATGAGACCGGCCGCCTGTGCCGCCAGCGCCGCATCGAAGATGCCGATGGCAGGTTCGTCCACCAGCGCCACCCTGCCCGCCCAGCGCTCGTCAAAGAGCGCGCCCCAGGAATGCATGCCGACGCCGTTCGTCGCCAGATCCGTCCGATAGGCAAAGCTGTCGAAATTATGCGTGGTCGGCAGCATGGAGATAAAGCGTGACGGCGTGTCGCCGAGCGCAAGATTGGGCTGAACGAACAGCTTGCGCGCCGGCACGTCGCCCAGCCCCATTCTGGGATTGGGGCCGATATGGCCGGTCTTGGTGAGATCATTGACCTCATCCCAAAGCACGATGCGTTGGGTGTCGATGGGCTGGATCGCGCGCCAGTGCCAGACGATATCGAGATTGTGAAAGCACTGGTCGTAGATGTCGTAGGTTTCCGGCTCTCGCGCGGCCTTGAACTGCGTCGTCAGGAAGTCGTTGTTGTCGAACGTCACGTCGATGCCGAGATCGTCCTCGGCCTGCAGACGCAGCTCCTCCAGCAGCGAGATCGCGGTGCCGAGAACACGCAAACGCGGCCGGCCGGCCAGATGCAAGGCGGGAGCAGCCAGATTTTTTGCGACGGATTGATGCTTGTTCATGTGGATACCGGTTGTCTCATCGCGCCGCGGCGATCGGGCCAGATGCAGCGGGTGGCGTCTGCGACATGCGCGCCAGTGTGAAGGCTTCGAAAGAGCGTTTCAAGAGAGCGCCGTCAAGCCCATCCAGAATGAAGACCAGCCGCGAGGTGCGATCCTCCGAAGGCCAGCGATCCATATGAACCGGTGTATGAACCAGATGCTGGACGCCGTGAACGGCAACGGGGCGCTCCTCGCCGCTGAGGTTGAGTATGCCCTTCACCCGCAGCACGCGCTCGCCGTGCCGATTGAGCAGCATTGTCAGCCAGAGCCCGAAGGCCGTCCAGTCGACCGGTCTGTCGATGCTGAGCGAAATCGAGGAAATGGCCGCCTGATGCGCCACGCCGTCCGACGAGACGAGCTGCACCGGCTCCTCGCAGTAAAAACCGCTTTGCGACAGGCTGCTACTGGATGAAACGTTGCTCTGTACGGCGACCAGCGAGGAGAGATCGAGATCCGGATCGGCCGCGATCAGGATCGGGGCATCGGGATTGAGTGTGCGAAGACGAGTCTGGAGAGACTGTCTATCGTGGCCAGTGTCGAGATCGGTCTTGGTGAGGATCAACCGATCAGCGACCGCGGCCTGCCGGTTGGATTCGATATAGGTGTCGAACTGGCGCACCCCGTTCACGGCATCGACCGTCGTGATCACGTTGCCGGCGCAGAAGTGATGCCGGAGAACGGGGTCTGCCTTGATGGTCGACAGAACCGGGAATGGATCAGCAAGACCCGTGCTTTCGATGACGACGCGCCGGAACGACGGCAGCAACCCGCGCTCGCGGCGGGAATAAAGCTCCTTGAGCGCGGCTGCGAGCTCGCCCCGCACCGTGCAGCAGACGCAGCCGGAGCGTAGCAGCACCATTTCTCCATCGACGCTTTCGACGAGGTCGTGGTCAAGCCCGATCTCGCCGAATTCGTTGATGAGCACCGCCGTATCGGCAAACGCGGGGTCCGCCAGGATGCGCTTGAGCAGTGTCGTCTTGCCGGAACCAAGGAACCCCGTCAAAAGATTGATCGGCAGAAAGCCGCTCGCCTCAATCGACATGCCGCGCCTCCATCCTGGCGATGAAGGCATCGTCGAGCGGATCGCAGGGCCGGCCGACAAGCCTTTCGGCCGCCGGCCAGAGGTGACCGAGATCCTCGATGATCTCGCTCCTGCCCGTTCGCGTCGACAAGACGAAGGATGCACCCTGCCAGTCGGTGAGGACGAGACCGAAACCCGAGAGCATCGCATTGGCGGCCCGCACCCGCTCGGCGCGCACACGCCGCCGGTCGGGGCTGGCGTGATTGCGCGTGAACACTCCTGGCCGTGCCGCAGCATCCGTCCAGTGCTCATTGCCGCCGAGCACGCCGCACAGTGAACACATGGCAATCACCTCCTTGAGATGCACTCAGTACTTCAGCCTAACCGGCTATTTCTTGCGCGGAAAGCGGGCGGCGAAATCGTCGGCGATCTCGTTCATCGTCACGAACTTCACGCCGGGATGTTTTATCATGTGTGCGTAGAGCCGCTCCAGCATCATCAGCACCTGTGGCCGCCCGGCGACATCGGGATGGATGGTGATCGGAAAGACGGCGTAATCCATCTCGCGATAGACCCAGTCGAACTGGTCGCGCCACATCTGCTCGATATGATGCGGATTGACGAAGCCGTGGCTGTTCGGGGATTTCTTGATGAACATCATCGGCGGCAGATCGTCGAGATACCAGGATGCCGGGATTTCGATCAGGTCGGTTTCCTGACCGCGCTTCAGCGGCACCATCCAGTCCGACGGCTTGCGCGAATAGTCGATCTTCGTCCAGCTGTCGCCGACGCGCACATAATAGGGTGTGAAATCGTTATGCATCAACGAGTGATCGTACTTGATGCCGCGCTCCAAAAGCAGCTCATTGGTTACATTGGAGAACTCCCACCAGGGTGCGACATAGCCGGTCGGGCGCTTGCCCGAAAGCTTGGTGACCAGCTCGATGCACTTGTCGAGGATCTCTGTCTCCTGCTCGCGCGTCATGGCGATCGGATTTTCGTGGCTGTAGCCATGGATGCCGATTTCATGGCCGGCGTCGGCCACCGCCTGCATCTGCTCCGGGAAGGTCTCGATGGAGTGGCCGGGAATGAACCATGTCGTCTTGATGCCGAAGCGCTCGAAGAGCTTCACCAGCCGCAGGCTGCCGACTTCTCCGGCAAAGAGGCCGCGCGAAATATCGTCAGGCGAATCCTCGCCGCCATAAGAGCCGAGCCAGCCGGCCACGGCATCGACGTCGACACCAAAACTGCACAAGATTTCCTTTGCCATGGGATGACCTCCTTTGATCGGGTTTTCTTTAATCAGTGAGCGGGAATGACGGTCGCGTCGGCCGGATCCCAGGTAAGCATGACCTCCGCGCCGACGGGAAAAGCGCTGGGCCGGTATTTGTCGACATGCGCCTCGAGCGCGAGGCCACGGCCGTCGGGCAGGCTGATGCCGATCTGCGAGATATGGCCGACAACGTCGAAACGCTCGACGCGTGCGCCGACCACATTGCCGCCGAAGGTCCGGGCGAGATCTTCGAACGCCGAGCCACCTGCCGCGTGAACCTCGATCGCCTCCGAAGGGATGACGATGTTGACCTTGCTGGAGAGGCCGCCATTGGCGCAGCCTGACAGCGTGCCGAAACAGGTCGAGACGAATGTGCTGTCGGCCTGCGAGCCGGCGACCTCACCCTCGAAGATCGTGTTGCGGCCGATGAACTGAGCCACGAACGGCGTGTCCGGCCGCGTATAGAGTTGATGCGGCGGGCTGATCTGCTCGACCCTGCCCCGGTTCATCACGACGATGCGATCGGACAGCGCCAGCGCCTCCGACTGCGCATGAGTGACGAATACGAAGGTTACGCCAAGCTTCTTCTGCAGCAATTTGAGTTCATTCTGGATCGCCTTGCGCAGATTGGCATCGAGTGCGCCCAGCGGCTCGTCGAGAAGCAGCACGTCCGGCTCGACCACAAGACCGCGCGCAAGCGCGATACGCTGGCGCTGGCCGCCGGAAAGCTTATCCGGCTTCCGCTCGGCAATATCCTCCAGCCCGAGGGTGGCGAGGATACGGTCGACCCGCGCATCCCGTTCGGCCTTCGCCATGCCCTTGACTTCCAGGCCATATCCGACATTCCGGCGCACGGTCATATGCGGAAACAGCGCATAGTTCTGGAATATCATCGATGTCGGGCGCTTCTGCGGCCTGACATCGTTCATGCGCTCGCCCTTGATCATCATGTCGCCGGAGGAAATACTCTCGAAGCCGGCGATCATGCGAAGCGTCGTCGTCTTGCCGCAGCCCGACGGGCCGAGGAAGGCGATGAATTCACCCTTCTTGATCGAGAGATTAAAGTCGATGACGGCTGGCGTGCCATTGTCATAGACCTTGCCGACATTGATGAGTTCCAAATCATACATCACGAGAGATCTCCGGGCGTGGACGAGAAGGCGGACATCGCCTCCTCGCAGAGCTGAGAATGGATGGCGGACGCCACCGCATCACGCATTGAGGAATTCATCCCACTTCTGGACGAGATGGTCGTATTCATCCGGCCACTGGTGCCAGTAGGCGACGTTCTTGGCGCGCTCGGCCAGCGAGCCGCCATCGCGCAGGTCGCCTTCCTTGATGCCGCGCTCGGCGGCGCCGACCCAGGGCTTGCCCTCGTACCAGAAGGCATATTTGTCCGGCGCCATGACCTTCTCGATATTGGTCGATGGCGAATAGTAGCCCTGCTCGGAAACCGTGATGCCGGGCTCGCCCGAGAGCCAGTAATCGGCATAGGCGATCACGGCGTCCTTGTTCGGCGTGCCTGCAATCATCGACGGGCCGATCGCCCAGCCACGATAGCCTTCCTTCGGAACGGCATATTTGCACGCCTTGCCCTGGGCCTTGACCGCCATGACCGCCGGCTGCCAGGCGTCGCAGACGACCATTTCGCCGGATGCCATCAGGTTGACCAGCTCGCCGAAATCGCCCCAGAGAGCGCGGAACTGCCCGTCCTTCTTCTTGGACACGAGGAATTTCGCTGCTTCGTCGATTTCGGCCGTGCTCGGATTGCCGGGATTCTTGACACTCAGAAGGCCAAGCGTGTTCATGGCCATGATGGCCTGACCGAAGGCGATCAGCGGATCGGTATTGAGGCCGGACTTGCCCTTCCACTTCGGATCGAAGATCGCCGACCAGGTGTTGGCTTCTTCAGCCGAGAGAACGTCCGGATTGTAGCCGATAGAGTCATAGTTATAGACGGCGGGCACCATGTTCAGCGTGGTCTTCGCATCATCGGCCCAGATCTGGCCGACGATCTGCTGCTTCGGCTGCCACTTGTCGGAAGGCGTGGTGAAGGTATCGCGGATATTGGCCCAGTTCTTCAAGGAGGCTGCCGGCACCGGCTCGACATTGTTGGTCATGACGATCGACGGCAGGCGCTCGCCGATGATCTCCCAGCAATCGTAATCCTTGGAGCCGGAAAGGATCTTGGTCTGCGCGTCCGGAAAGGTCGCCGCAGTGCCAGAAGTCTGCCCGACGCCGCTCACCTTGCGGAAATCGTCGAGGATACGCTCCTGAACCGTCACCGAAAGGCCGATGGTGCGCAGCTGCTCCTTGGCAAGGTTGGCAGCCTGTGCGTAGGCCGCCCGCGACGACAGGAAGGGCGTGCCGCCCCCGATCGCGAGCGCCATGACGCCGGCGGAATGCTTCAATAGAGAGCGTCTGTTCATTTCCATTTTGGACATTTTGTTCTCCAGTGCTGATTGCTGTTCCCTGAACCCTTTGCGGGCCTATTTCATTGCCATATCGCCTGTTGCCCGGCTGTTGCCGGACCGGGGGCGATCAGTACCGCCCCACGAGGAGGCCACCATCCACGACCAGAACCTGGCCGGTCATGTATCTCGCGCCGTTCGAGGCGAGGAATGCGATCACGTCGGCGATATCTTGCGGTTCGCCGAGCCGGCCCATCGGAATGAACTCCGCCGCCTTTTCCGCGCCGGCGGGGCCGAGCGAATTCTCTTCCGAAAGAAGCTGTGCCGTGCGGATGTAGCCGGGAGCGATACCGTTGACCCTGATGCCGTCCTTTGCCAGTTCCACGGCAAGCCCGCGCACCAGCCCGACGACGCCGGATTTCGCCGCCGAATAATGGACATGCTCGTCCCAGCCATAGGCCACGCCCATGATCGAAGAGAGGGCGACGATGCTCCCCGATCTGCGGGCGCGCATACCGGGTACGGCAGCACGCACCAGCTTGAAGATGCCCTTCAGATCGACATCCATGGTCAGGTCCCACTTGTCGTCGGTGAGTTTTTCGAGGGGGGTGCGATGCGCGATGCCGGCATTGGCGACGATAATGTCGATCTTGCCGAAGCGCGCCTCGACATGGGCCACCAATTGGTTCGCCGCTTCCGTCGAGCGCACGTCGTAAAGATGAAACTCGGCCGAGCCACCGGCGGCGAGAATATCGCGAACCGTCTGTTCGCCTTCCTTCTCGAGGATGTCGGTGACGACGACATGGTCGCCGAGCGCGGCAAACGCCTTGGCTGCCGCTTGGCCGATGCCGATGCCCGCGCCCGTGACGATGACAACCCGCTTCTCTAAACTATCCATCTGCTTTTCTCCTTCAGAGCATCACGTCGCCGGAATTCGGCCCGAGCGTCTGGCCGACGAAGAGGCTTGCTGCCGGCGACGCCAGGAACGCTACGGTCGCGGCCACCTCTTCTGGCTCGCCGAAGCGGCCGAGCGGCAATTCGCGCTTCTTGCGTTCGCGCCACTCTTCGGAAAGGCCGAGCACCAGCGGCGTGTTGATCGGCCCCGGCGCCACGGCATTGACGCGGACCCCGCGGCTGGAAACCTCGCGGGCCAGCGCTTTGGTCATGCCGATGATCGCGGCCTTGGCGCCGGAGTAATGAACCAGCTCGATGCCGCCGATCTGCCCGAGCTGCGAGGCGACATTGACGATGACGCCCTCGCCACGCGCCAGCATCGACGGCAGAACGGCCTTGGTCATCAGGAAGGTGCCGCGCACATGCACCGCAAACATCCGGTCGAAATCCGCAAGTTCGAGGTTTTCGAATGCCGCCTGATGCGCGATGCCGGCATTGTTGACGAGAAGGGCGACGTCGCCGCCGTGCGAGGTCTTGGCGGCGACATGAATAGCCGCCACGTCCTCGGATCGGGCGACGTCGCCGGCGATCGCGGTCGCCGCACCGCCCGCCCTTTGGATCTCCGAGGCGACAGCCTCGGCACGCTCGCCCGAGAGGTCATTGACCAGAACCGCATAGCCATCGGCGCCGAGGCGCAGCGCAATGGCGCGGCCGATACCGGAGCCAGCACCTGTAACGATCGCGGACCCCCCCTGCACCATCACGCGTCCTCCTGGATGCGGACGCGCTTGGCGCGTCGGACCGACAGGCCCATCAGGATCGCGTAGGTGCCGAGCAGCGCGAAGGAAAACAGCGTGGTCAGGACGCCGAAGGCAAAGACGTTCGGATGCACCTCGACAGAAAAGGTGCCGTAGATGGCGAGCGGCAGCGTCAGCTCGCGGCCGGAGGCGAACAGGGTGCGCGAAAACTCGTCATAGGAGAGCGTAAAGGCAAACAGCATGGCCGAGAGCACGCCCGGGAAGACGAGCGGGAACGTGACTTTGCGGAAGGTGCGCGCCGGCGTGACGCCGAGCGACCAGGATGCTTCCTCCATGCTCGGATCGAACCGGTTGAAGATCGCGAGCATCACCAGGAAGGCGAAGGGGAAGGTATAGACGACATGTAGCACGAAAGCCGTGCTCCACCAGTGACGATCGATGCCGAAAGCATTGGCGACGAGAGCCATGCCGAGGCCAACGAGCACGCCCGGCACCATCATGCCAAGAACGATCAGATAGAAGGCCACGCCCGAGCCGCGGAACTTGCGACGAAAAGCCTGGGCGGACATGACGCCGAGCACGGTCGAAACGATCATCGTCATCAGCGCCAGTAAAAGCGAGCGGATCAGCGCCTGGTCGATCGGCAAGGGCGCGATGCGCGATGGCGGCGTCAGACCGAAGAGATGCCGGTACCAATAGGTCGACCATTCGATGATCGGGAATTGCGGACCGCCCTCCGGACCGGTCTGAAACGACAGGATCGCCAGAACCACGAGAGGTCCGTAGAGGAAGATCAGAAAGAGGGTCGTATAGACGCCCAGGCCGGGCTTGATGCCGCCAGCATTCATGATCAAAGCTCCTTTCTGAGGTCGACGACCTTGAGCAGGGCTGCGACAACCGCACCCATGATGATTGTCAGGACGACGCCGGCGACGGCGGCAAAGGCCCATTTCAGCGAGCCGACCTGGGTGACGATAATATTGCCAAGCAGATTGACCTTGCGGCCGGAGAGGGCGGCAGACGTTGCGAATTCGCCAAGAACCATGACGGAAACGAAGATCGCGCCGACCACCACGCCCGGCATGGAAAGAGGCAGAATGATCGTACGGAAGATGCGCCAGAAGCTCGCGCCGAGATCCTGGGCCGCCTCGATCACCGAGCCATCGATGCGACCCATCATGAACGCGATCGGCCCCACCATGAAGACGCAGTAGATCTGCGTCATGCCGATGATGACGGACAGTTCCGAAAACAACAGCACCTCGATCGGCTGCCGAATGACGCCCAGATTCATCAGGATCATGTTGATCGCGCCCTCGGTGCCGAGCATCGGCCGCCAGGCAAGCACGCGGATAAGGAAGGAGGTCCAGAATGGGATGACGCAGAGCACGAGAAGCACCGTCTGCAGCGTCTTGTTCTTGATGAGGAGGCCGACGAAGAGCGCCGCCGGATAGCCGACGACGAGCGTCGATACCAGCACCAGCAGCCAGATGCGGATGGTTGTCCAGAGCGCCCCGAGATAGGTGGCGCTTGTCAGGAAGGTGATCCAGCTCTGCAAGGTCAGCGTCGGCTCGATCTTGAAGGTCGTCTGCGTCCAGAAGGAAACATAGACCATCATCAGGATGGGCAGGACGAGGAAAGCGACCATCCAGATCATGCCCGGGGCCAGGAGCCAGAGCGTCTTGTTCGATTTCCGGCGCACGGTTGGGCTTTCCTGCGCGGCTTCCTCGCTTGTCGCGACCATGGTCATATCTCGCTCTCCTTGGAGGGTCCGGAAGGTTTCGAAGGGCTCACATCAACCGAAGACAAGGGCGTCCTCCTTCTTCCAGACGAGCGCATAGCGGTCCTTCTCGACAAAGACCGGCGGACGGGCGTGGCTCAGATGGGATTCGACTTCGAAGACGTGGCCGCCATCGAGCGCAAAGAAGGAATTGACCGCCGCGCCTGAATATTCGCTGGCGATGAAATCGGCCTCGATACCTACCTGGTCATCCGAGAGTGTTGCGCCGCGAAGACGGATCGAAACGCGATCGTAGCGGATCGCGTATGCCGGCTGCGGCGCCTTCCTGCGCGATCCATTCAAAGGAAAGCGGCCGGCCGGTCCGACGAAAGCATCCTCGACGACATCGCCGGCAAAGAGGTTGTAGCAGTTGAGGAAGCGGGCGACCGCTGCGGTCGCTGGACGATTGTAGACGACATCGGAAGCGGCGGCCTGGGCGATGCGGCCGCGATCAAGCACAAGCACCAGATCCCCCATCGCCAGGGCTTCGCTCTCGCTGCCTGTCACATGGAGGAAGGTCACACCGCAGCGCTCGCGGATGGTCTTGAGCTCATTGCGCATGCGGCCGCGCAGATTGGCATCGAGCGCGCCCAGCGGCTCGTCCAGCAGCACCATCTTCGGCTCCGTCACCAGCGTACGTGCCAGGGCGACGCGCTGGCGCTGGCCGCCGGAAATCTGCGTGACCGCACGATCGTCAAACCCCTTGAGGCCGACAAGCGACAGCATGTCCTGAACCCGGTTCGCCAGAACGCGCGGATCGGTCACAGGATCGACCTTGCGGTTGCGCAAGCCGAAAGCGACGTTTTCGGCGACGGAAAGATGCGGAAACAGAGCGAAGTTCTGAAAGACGAAGCCGATGCCGCGGTCATGTGGCTCCACGCCATCAAGCCGCTTACCGTGAAAGAGGATCGAGCCGGCATCCGGCTCCTCGAAGCCGGCGATGACGCGCAGCAGCGTCGTCTTACCGGAGCCGCTCGGGCCGAGCAGCGAGATGTAGGCGTTGTCGGGCAAAGAAAAATCCACCCTGTCCAGTGCGGCTGACGCGCCATAGGATTTGGTGACTTGGCTGAGTTGAAGAACGGTCGACACCGATTTCCCACCAGTTTCCAGGCAAGGACCATCCTTTAGGCAAAGCATCGCCATCGCCGGGATCGCATCGATCCGGACACCAGACGCTGGTCTGCACTCGCGCATGATCACATGCGCGTCAAAGAGATGTTCCTTGGCGTTTCAAAGAGTTCCACCTGCGGCGCTTCTGACGAGCGCCTTGATGTTGAGAGCATTGCATAAATGATTTTTGTATTCAATAGACTTTTTTCTAAAAGCCAGATCTTAAAATTGATAAATTGCGTCCGAAGAAAGGTGAAAGACATAAAGGCTGCAACCATTGCGTAAATTCGACAGAAAAACGCCTACGGCAAGTACCGATCGCGGCACTTACGCTCAATAGTCATTCAGCAAAAAGCACGTCTCGCGACCACGAGCACTGACTGATGTCGCAACGCGTCAATCAAAATCGCGATTTAAAAACATATTTTGTATTCAATATTCATTTATTTTTGCGCTATGTTAGCGCAACAAAACGCGTAAGAGTGAGGCATCAGAACGACGTGAGTCCATTGCATCAGATGACCGAAGACCGTGCGCGCCCCAATGCGCAAAAGCGCTACGAGATCGCCGAGGATGTTCTGCGCAGCAACATCGAAGACCATACGCTGCCACAAGGCGTGGTGCTGCTCGAAGGTCCGATCGCCGATATCCTGCAGATCTCGCGCGCGCCCGTGCAGCGGGCACTGCAGACGCTGGAAAGCGAAGGCCTGGTGCATCGCTTCGACGGGCGCGGCTATCTCGTCGGCCCCGCCGGTCGGGGCATCGAGCCGAACCGCACCGATATCAAGACGCTTGGCCTGACCATCCCGCGCCATGCCGACGAGGCCTTGCAGAGCCGCTCCTCCTGGGAGCGCATCTACAATACCGTCGAGGCTGATGTCGCCGGCTGTGTCGTCTTCGGCCAGTATCGCATCATCGAGATCGAGCTTGCCGACCACTTCAACGTCAGCCGTACCGTCGTGCGTGACGTGCTGACCCGTCTGCGCGAACGCGGTCTCGTGCGCAAGAACCAGTCGTCCCACTGGATCGCCGGCCCGCTGACGGCGCAGATGATCAAGGATCATTACGGTCTGCGCGGCATGCTGGAACCGCAGGCCCTGATCGCCGGCGCCGGTCGGGTCGACCGAGAACGGCTGAACGACCTGTTTCTGCGCCTTAGCGATCTCGAGCGGCGCGAGGCGGCCGATCATCTGGCAGCGCAGGAAACCATCCATGCCGACTTCATCGATATCTGCATCCTCGCGACGCCGAACGAGCGGCTGAAAGAATCCATCCGCAACAACCTGCTGCCTGTCACGGCGACGGAACGACTGCTGCGGCGGCTTGGCCTGCCCGGCGACCCCGCCATCATCACGGAGCTTCGCCTGATCGTGGAACTGCTGCTGCGAGGCGCCGTGAAGGCGGCGGCGGCGATGATGGAGAGCCATCTCGAGGCTTCCGTTAACCGGACGATCGCACAAATGAAGATCGTCGCCATCATCCCCGGCCCCGGTGTAACGGCCGCCTATCTGACCCGCGTTCTCGAGTGAGGCACGGTCGATCCCGGCCGTGTTCCATCTGTTCGGGAAATGTCGGATCATGAAAGCGGCCATGCGTTTGACCCTCTAAGCCAGAGCCGCACGAAGGCGCGCAAGCAACGCCTGCCGATCCGCCCGCGCCGCCAGCGCCTGATCCATGGTAACTTCTACGAACTGCGTCGGCGTATGTGGCTGCAATTGCCCGATCAGATCCATATCGGCGGAGATCACCGTTCCCAGCATGAAATAGCCGCCGCCGGAAACGGCGTCGCGGTGCAGGATGATCGGCTCCGTTCCGCCCGGCACCTGGATCGAACCATAGGGGTAGCAGCTGTCGACGATATCGGAGGGGTCGGAGCCCGCGCCGAATGGCTGCTTGCGTTCGACGAATTCGAGCTTGCGGCCGCCGCGGAAGCGATAGCCCATGCGATCGGCCTCCGGCGCCACCTTCCACTGATCGGCAAAGAAGTTGCTCTTTGTCTCTTCCGTCAGTCGATCCCAATAGAGCCCCGGCAAGACCCTGAGTTCGGCCGGCGTACCGGGCTTGCGGCGCAGCTCTTCTGCAACCGAACGACCAACACCTGCCATCGAGCCGGAGCCGACGGGAAGCTCATCACCGGCAGCGATGGCCTTGCCGTTAAGGCCACCGAGGGCGCCGATCGCGTAAGTCGATCGACTGCCCAAAGCTTCGGGAACGTCGATGCCACCCGACACCGCAATGCAGACCCGCGCGCCGGACTTCAGAAAGTCGAAGCTTACGATCTGCCCTGCCTTGATCTTGAGGGCGGTCCATCCCGGCTGCAGCTCGCCATCGATCCTGACCGGCATGTCGGCGCCGGTGACGGCAATCAGCGCATCGTCCTGAAATTCGAGCTTAGGCCCCATGAAGACGGCCTCGAGCCCGGCGGCGCCCTCGTCATTGCCGACAAGAAGATTAGCTGCCCGCATGGCGTAACGATCCATGGCGCCGCCGACGGGAATGCCGAGATGAAAGTAACCGGGCCGTCCGAGATCCTGAATGGTGGTGGAAAGGCCGTGATGAAGAACCTTAATGGCCATGAAGCGCGCCCTCCAGCTTGGCGTTGTATCCGTCGATATCGGCCTGGTACTGCCGAAGGTCGAAGCGAACCTCGCGGATCGGCGGCGCAAAGCGTCCCTTGTCGACATCCTCGACGGCCTGGTCATAGCCATCACGATCGATCGGTCGAAATTTCACGATGTCGCCGGGACGGAAGAACACCATGAAATCACGCAGGTAGCTCGTCGATTGCGTGGGATCGAAGATCGGCATCGGCGTGATGCCGAACATCTGATAGCCGCCTGCCCCGCGCACCGAATAGATGCAGCCGAAGCAGCCGCCATGTCCCACAGTCAACCGCGGCGTATCGGTTCGCGGGCGCAGATATTTCGGCACTTCTATCTGCCGCTGCCGCTCGACCATCTGATACATGAACGGCAGCCCGGCGACGAAGCCGACCATGGAGACGAACCACGGCGAGCCGGCATGGGCCGAGATAAAGTCCTCGACAGCTCCATAACCATTGATCCTGGCGGCATAGTCGAGATCCGTGCCCGTCGGCTCCTGATGCCGCTCGCGGAAGCGCATCAGCGTCTCATGCGTCCAGGGATCGTTGTAGAAAACCGGGATTTCGACGATGCGGGTCGTGATCGCGGGCTCTGCCTTCTCGGCGGCGCCCTCGATCGCCCTGACCTCTTTCAAGAGATCGTCCGGCTTGATCAGGTCCGGATCGAACTTGATCTGGAAGGACGCATTGGCGGGGCAGATTTCGGTGACGCCCCTGATGGCGCTTTCGCGCACGCCCTTGGCCATCGACAGGCTCTTGAAGAACGCTTCGAGGGACATCTCGTCGCTGCATTCGACGAAGAGATGCTCGTCACCTCCGAACGTAAAGCGAGCGGGCATCAGGCAACCTCCGCCGATATGCCGTTAACCGCGGTAAAATCGGTCTCCAGCCAGGATTCGAGAAAACGGGTGTGGAACGTCCCCTTGCGTACCGACGGGTCGCGGGCAAGCGCCAGGTGCAGAGGGATCGTCGTCGGCAATCCCTCGATCATAAGATTGGAAAGGGCGCCAGCCAATCTCTCGAGGCAGGCGTTGCGATCCTCAGCCCAGACGATCAGCTTGCCGAGGAGTGAATCGTAGAAGGGCGGCACGGTATAGCCCGCATAAAGCATCGTATCGAAACGGATGCCCTCGCCTTCCGGAACGGACAGTCTTGTCACGGTGCCCGGCGCCGGAAGAAAGCCCTTGGCCGGGTCCTCGGCATTGATCCGGCACTCGATGGCATGGCCACGAACGCGAATATCGGACTGCGACAGCGACAAGGGTGCCCCACCCGCCACCTTGAACATCTCCTGCACCAGATCGATGCCGGTAATCATCTCGGTCACCGGATGCTCGACCTGGATGCGCGTGTTCACCTCGATGAAGTAGAACTGCCTACTATCCTCGTCGTAGAGATATTCGACCGTCCCCGCGCCGCGATAGCCGACCTCCGCCGCAAGGGCCACGGCACTGGCGCAAAGGCGCTGCCGGACATCTTCGGGCAGCAGGAAGGCTTGCGCCTCCTCCCACACCTTCTGGCGACGACGCTGCAACGAGCATTCGCGCTCGAAGCAATGCACGAAGTTGCGTCCGTCACCAAAGATCTGCACCTCGACATGCCGGGCGCGGGTGACGACCTTTTCCATGTAGAGGCCACCATCGCCGAAAGCAGCGGCGGCCTCCGCCGAAGCAAGCGGAAACTGTTCCCTGAGTTCGGTAAGCGACTGGACGATGCGAATGCCGCGGCCGCCACCACCAGCGGCCGCCTTGATCATCACAGGAAAGCCAGTCCGTTCGGCAATCGCCTCCGCGGCGCCGATGTCGGCGACGCGACCATCACTTCCCGGCACCGTCGGTACGCCGGCGCGCGCGGCAATCGCGCGCGCCGCCACCTTGTCACCGAGCAATCGTATGGCCTCGCCGCTCGGTCCGATGAAGATCATCCCGGCTGCCTCGACGGCATCGGCAAAATCGCCGTTTTCAGACAGAAACCCGTATCCAGGGTGAACGGCATCCACGCCGGCTGTTCGCGCGGCCGAAACAATGGCCTCTATGTTCAGATAGGATTTCTTCGGCGCTGGCGAACCGATATCGATCGCCTCGTCTGCCAGTTTCACCGCGAGCATATCGGCGTCTGCAGCGCTATGGACCTGCACGGTGCGAATACCGAGCGCCTTGGCAGCTTTTATGATCCTGACGGCGATCTCGCCGCGATTGGCAACCAGAACGGAGCGGATGGTCATGGGTCCACCTCCGCGATGATCTGGCCGGCCATGACAGGCTCTTCATTGTCGACAAGGAAGGTGATGTTCTTGCCATCAAGCCCAGCCGGTATCTGCTGAAAGGTCTTCATGACTTCGATCAGGCCGATCGTATCGCCTGCGGCAACCGCATCGCCGTCAGCCTTGAAGGGCGGCGTGTCCGGAGAGGAAGCCCTGTAGAAAGTTCCCGGAAGGGGTGATCTGATCTCAAGCTTGCTCATGGGACCTCCGTGCTGCGTCGCTGTTCAAAATCTGTGAAACGGGTGCAATTCTTATACCCTCGGCAATGAGGGCCTCGCGCATGTGGCGCACGATATCGAGCGCACCCAAAGTATCGGAATGAAAACAGATGGAATCGAACGCGATCGGAATATCCGCGCCGTTGACGGTGCGGACAATACCTTCCGTGCAGGCTCTCACGACCTTGCGGGCGATCGCCTTGGGATCGGGACGACCGGCATCCCTGGTAAAGACGATCCAGCCGGTATCGCCATAATCGCGGTCAGCATAGAATTCGCGGACGACGGGTTGGCCGGCCTCTTCGGCCGCAAGGCAGGTGGCGGAACCATCCATGCAGAAGACGAACATGTTCGGCGCTGCGGTGCGCATGTATTGTATGAAGATCTGCGACAGATCCGGGTTTGCCGCCAGTTCCATGTAGAGGGCGCCATGCGGCTTCACGTGCTGTACCGGCACGCCGTAGCGCCTGGCGAATTCCCGCAGCGCGCCGACCTGGTAGACCAGATCGTTGACCAGCTCCCGACTGGTGCCGTTGATCTTGCGCCGCCCGAAACCCTGGAGATCGTTGTAGCCGGGATGGGCACCGACACCGACGCCATGAGCGGCCGCCATCCGCACGGTCTCGTCCATGAGATTGGGATCGCCGGCGTGAAAGCCGGTGGCGATATTGGCCGAGCTGATAAGCGAGATAAGTTCCTCGTCATGCGCGTCGCCGATCCGCCAACGGCCGAAAGCCTCCCCCATGTCGCAATTGATATCGACCGCTTCCTTCAAATGCCTTCCCTCGCACTTTCGTCCCGCTCAGGACCGATACGAAAACGCTAGAGACAAAGATGGCCTTTGAAAAATACAATTTTCAAAGTTTGATTATCTGATAAACTGATACAGGCGCTCAAAATTGCACCAGAAAATATTCAATAATATCAGTATTATATAAAAATTGCGCAAGGATTTATCGAAGTCAGCTCGTTTTTGATCCATGAAATCTGATTAATCGCGGCTGTTTTCAGATAAATAGATGGGAGAATTCTCATGAGCCTGAGCCTAAGGCAACTCCGCTATTTCGTTGCAACGGCGGAGTACGGGCAGATCTCACATGCTGCAGTGAACCTGTCGATCTCGCAGTCCGCCGTCACCGCGGCAATCAAGGATCTAGAACTGACGGTCGGCGTGTCACTGTTCAACCGCACGCCGCAGGGCATGGAGCTGACCACGGCCGGGCGGCAATTCCTGTCGCATGCCTATGAGATCCTGGCAAAGGTCGATGAAGCGACTCATCTCAATCTGGTCAGCAGCGATATCGAGGGAGAGCTCGTCGTTGCCGCCACCTATACCGTCATCGGCTATTTCCTGCCGCTGCATATAGAGCGCATCCGCCGCCTCTATCCGAAACTGAGAATCCAGCTTTACGAGGTCAATCGCGAGTCGATCGAGGAAGGGCTCCTGACCAATCGCTATGATATCTCGGTGCTGCTGACATCGAACATTCTCAATCCGATGCTGACGACCGAAACGCTTCTGAGCTCGGTGAGGCGCCTCTGGCTTCCGGCCGGCCACGACCTGCAGCGGCGCGACGGCATAGGCCTGCGCGAAATCGCCGAAGAGCCCTACATCATGTTGACGGTGGATGAAGCAGCCCATTCTTCGCTGCGATACTGGAGCCGAAGCCCCTATCAGCCGAAAGTTCTGTTACGGACCAGTTCGATCGAAGCAGTGCGATCGATGGTGGCCAACGGCCTCGGCGTCGCAATCTTGTCGGACATGGTGCACCGTCCCTGGTCACTCGAGGGGCGGCGCATCGAGACCGTGAACATTCAGGATCCGGTTCCGCCCATGGATGTGGGGCTGGCCTGGCGCGCCAATGTCGAATTCAGTCAGCCCATGCTCGCCTTCAGGCGTTATTTCCAGCAGGCCTACAGCCTGCCGGGTACGAACTCCTGATCCGATTGGTCGGCAACCCGGCTTTCTCGCTCGACTACATGGGATCTCAAGGAGGCCATTACTGTACCAGCACAGGCTGCGTGCACCTTGCATCGGTAACGCTCACGTCGGCTTGTCCGATACCGAGACCGAGCAGGCCGAGCAGGCCGTACAGAACCTGATCGAGTGGTGCGGTCACGACCGATAGCGTATCGGCAACGGCCGAAAGCACTCCCGACGGCGTTCCAATGGTCAAGATGAGCAATTGGATGGTGATGGTCGCGTTTTTCAGGAGCGACGAGACCGTGGAGGTCAGGACGGTACTCGTTGAAACCGTCTTGATCGTACCTGCCGAAATCTCCGAAGGCTGAAAGTTCAATCGTGTCGGGCTCATGTTGGCGATATCGACCTGCGCACTCGCGATCACCTTCAGAAGAAGGGAATCGATGATCGCAGCCGGCGTCACCCGCGGTTCGGAGCCGAAGTTTACGAAGGCAGACGTGTTGACGTCGCCCAGATCTACCTCGGCAACACCGGGCACGGCATCTATGCCGACGACCGCGTTCGGCATGGAGCCGCCGACACAGGTAATCGAGGCAAGCTTGGCTTCCGCGGGAGCAAGCTCGATATAGAGCGGCACCCTGAGCTTCAGCCCGGCGATCAGGGACAGACCGGTAACGGCGACTTCGAGCGCAGCACGGACCTGTGGCGTGCGAACAATCGTGCCCGGCGCGCCCACGGCAAGGGCCGGCGTCTGCTGAGACATTTCTCCGATCGCCAGCGTCAGCTTTGCTGTCGCAACGCCTGGCAAAGCGGCCCCAAGATCAAGCGCGATCTGCTTTTGCTGGTTGGCAGCCATTGCCGTCATCGAGATTAGGTCCAGCACATTCATATTGGCCGTCAGATTGGGGGAAGTGCCGACGATATTGCTCCCCAAAGGACCGAGGTTCACGATATCCTGCAGCTTGACGGTCAGTTTCGTCGTGCCGAGCGTCTTGCCAAGATTGTTGATGAGGGTGACGACGCCGCTCGAAAGATTGGTCGATTTGCCGAGCGCACCGAGAATCTTGTCATAGGTGACATCGGTCGCGAGAAGCTGGTCATAGCTTACCCCTGTAAGCTTGAGATCCGTCGCCAGGAGATTGAGAAAACTCAGAAGATTGACATTCGCGCTTATGAGCGACTGATAGTCCGCGACCTTTAGGGAGATCTGCGTTCCCAGCAACGTGCCAAGGAGCTGGTTCAGGATACCGCCGTTGAGGCTGGCAAGCCGCGATCCGACCGAGAAGGCGGCCAGACGCTCGCTGGATGCGGTGCCCGTCGCGCTGAGCGTCGGCGGCGTAGCAAAGGCGGAAGCGAAAGGCATCACCGCCTTTTGGGTCAATGTCACCTTGACGGAGTCATACGGTGAGGTTCCTGTAGAGGAGAAGCGGTTTGCAAGCGGGATCGACGCGTCCGCCGTGTAGGTGCCGAGCACCAGATTGCCCACGGTCTCATATTGACCGGAGTTGGCGGTAGCTGTGTTGACGAGCCCGTTGCTCGTCATATAGCTGCTGCCGGAGGCAACCGCCGCCGTGGTGCCATTGCTCTGGAGATTGTTCAAAAGCGCAGTCTGCGCATTTGCGATATCGGAGGCAGCCGATATCGCGCCGATGTCGCTCAGTTGCTGGAGGCGCCGTTGCTGTAGCGTCATCATGCCATAATCGATGCCGAGGCCAAGGCAATAAAGGATCAGAGGCGAGACAAGCGCAGTCGTGACGGCAACGTTCCCTCGCCTGTCTCGCAGAGAGGCGAGCCGACCGAGAAGCCACTCCATCAGAGACCTCCGAGACGAATGGTCGAATAGCGGCGGATGGTTTGATCCGGCATCGCGAATGTATAGAGGTTCCAGATCGGAAGATTCGACGCGTCATAGGCGGCGCTGACGGTGAACTGATTGACATTGGTCGGGTCGGTAGCGACGGTTATCGTCAACTTGCTCTTGTCGATGAAAGCGTCGTTGATCGTCGAGCTGGTGACGAAGCTCTGAACCAGCTGGCTTCGTTCGTCCGCCGACAACCCTGCAATCGCCGTGCGGGCGGCATCGGCCGTCAATTGCTGCAGCGAATGAGCGGCAGTAAGATAGATGGCAAAGGCGACCAGCGTGAGAAGCAGAAGGAAAAAAAGCGGCGCGATGAGAGCGAATTCGACGGCTGCGGCGCCCTCTTTCTCCCTGTTGAAATGAGAAACACGATACATGGTCCTGTCTCCTTCAATCGACCTTCATCTGCGCGATGACGGTCGAGGAGACCTTAGGCTTTGGACGTTAATTTTATATTTCTAAATAAGATATTTTCTAATATTATTTATATCTTAAAGATATCGAATACTTGACGAAATCACCGTTCCACTAGGGAATATCTGTCATGGCAAAATCCCGAGCATGAGAAGCTTGCCACATCGAATATTGGCACCGCGACCTTCTATTTGCAGTCGATCGAAATCTTTCCTTTCCAACCGCTGCTTCTCGCCCGCGCCGCGCATTCGACAGCGCCGGTCTGCTCGATGCCCAGATCAACAACGGACATCTACTTTTTCTTCGGCACCAGATCCCAGCCGCCCTGGATGTTTCTCACGAAACGGCGGTTCCCTTTGTAGTAGGTGACGGCGCCCGTTCGATCCACCTTGATAGACGTCGGCAGCGATTGCGTCGCCGCCTTCAGCCGCTCGACCATGTCAAGCGCCTCCTGCCTCTTACCAGCGCGGATCAGCGCCATCAGTTTCGACTCTTGTTTCATCCTCTATACTCCCGTTGATGGAGGTCTAAGGGCGGGCAGAACTTGCGACTCGTCAGTCCAATTTGCATATGAATCACCCCACTCGGCGTTGCATGAGCAGCGAACGCAGTGCGACGGCCACCACGCAAACGCTTGATACAAGGAAGATTGCGCCCGACATCGCATAGATCGTCGGCGAGGCGCCGGAATTCATTTTGCCGAACAGCACTACCGGCAACGTGTTTTGGCGACCGGCCAGATAAAAGGCGCGCGTAAACTCGTTGAGGGACAGCAGGAACGAAAAAATGAAGGCGCTGACGAGGCCCGGCCGGATCAATGGCAGGGTAATATCCCAGAACTGCCGAAACCGGCCGGCACCGAGATCGTCCGCCGCCATCAGATAGGTTCGCTTGACCGCAGCAAAGCTCGTTAGGATGACGACGAAGGCGAAGGGCATCGCCCATAGCAGATGGCCGGCAATGACGGTCAAGGCCGATGCCTTAACGCCAGCGCGACTGATGACCGTCGAAAGCGCCAGCCCCTGGATGACTCCAGGTATGAACATCGGCAACAACACGGTCAGAAACCACAGGCTGCGCCCGCGGTGAAGCTCGCGATGGGCCAGCGCCGCGCCGAGCGACAGCAGCGTCGCGATGACAGCCGTTGCAAGCGCAATGATGATCGATTGCCCGAGCGCGGCGACAAGCGCGCTTTCCGAGCCGAGTGCGAGGTACCATTTCAAGGTAATGTCGGAGAAGTGCGGCAACCCCGGCTGCAGCGCCGGATTGAACGAGACACCAAGCAGATAAAGCGGTGGCGCATAGATCACGATGAGGCCGAAGATGGTCAGAGCCCAGATGACGATGCGCGGGGTCGTTCCTTCCCTGACTGTCATTGGCCGCGCTCCTCGAATAGCGAAGAAAGGCCGAACAGGGCATTGCCGATCAGCACCAGCCCAAAGACGATGACGAGCATCAGCGTCGAGATTGCAAAGGCGAGCGGAAAATTGGCGACACGCATGACGTCATTGATCATCACCGAGACGATCGATGCGCCAGCGCCTCCAAGCATCTGCACCTCGGTCGAGGAGCCGGCAACCATGACGAAGACGAAGAGGAAACCGGCAAAGACGCCGGAGTAGGTCAGCGGCAACAACACGGTGCGGACCATCGTCCAGAACCCGGCGCCAAGATCGCGCGATGCCGCCAGCGCGATCGGGTCTACGCGGCGCATGGAGAGCAGGACAGGGAAGGTTGCGAACGGCAGGTAGGAGGCGACAAGCCCGACGATGACGGCAAAATCGCTGAACAGCAACCAGTCGAGCGGCGCATCCGTGATGCCGGCTTGCTGAAGAAGCATGTTGATGACGCCAGTGCGGCCAAGCAGCAGCCGCCAGGAGAAGGAGCGAATGAGATAGGACGTGAAAAACGGGATCGTAAGAAGGGCCGCGAGCACGACGGACAGAGTGCGACCAGCCAGAAAATACATTGCATAGGCAGTGGGATAGGCGATGACGAGGCATATAGCGGATGTCAGGAACGCCTTGCCAAGCGTGGATAGAAACACGCTCCAGCGCCCGGCTTCCAGAATGGCGCCATAGGCGGCGAGGCTGAATTCCGGCTTGATCCAGTAGGTGGCAGAGTCCCAGGCACAAAAGCTCCAGACCACGACAAGAACGAGCGGCGCAAGGCCAAACGCGAGGATCGCCGCAAGCGGAGCGGTCAGCAATAGAACTGATGTCTTCATAATCTAATCCTCCTTCTCTCGGCGTTGATCCCATCGGCTCGGGGCCGGCCTGTCCTTCGACAGATGCACCAGCCCCGGTCCATTGTGTTAAATCAGGCGTTGCGCAGCTTCTGCCACCACTCTTCGTAGAGTTGGAAATTGTCCGGGCGGCAATTTTGCCAGTAGACCTTTCCGGAGAACTTGGCCTTCACATGGTCGGCAAGCTTGGCTACATCGTCGGGCTTGTATTCGTCCGGATGGGCCTTGGCGTAGGCGAGGTTGTTGTCGGTCGGCACGAGATAGCCGCGTGCCTTGCCGAGTTCGCAACCATAAAGGCCGGCCAGCAGTCCATCGACGAATTTGTGGGCGACGTCAGCCTTGCCGCGCTCCGTGGCACCCTTGAGCAGCACCGTGTTGTTGCCCCAGCCTTCGTAGCCTTCGACGGGAGCAGCATATTCGACCTGCAGACCGCGCTTGCGGCCTTCATAGACGATCGGCTCCCAGCCGGTCATGGCGTCAACTTCTTCATTCGCCACAAGTTGGACGCCCTGTTCCCAGCCATTCCAGAAGGTGCGGAACTGGCCGTCCTTCTTGTGCTTGATCAGGAACTCCATGACGAGGCCGAGTTCGGATTCCGTCAGATTGCCCGGCTCCTTGATCGGCTTGTTCTCCGCTTCCTTGAGATAGATGGCGGTAAAGATGGCGCTGTTGATCCACGCATCTTCCATCGCAACCCTGCCCTTGAGCTTGGGATCGAAGATGACGCCGTAGCTGTCGACCTTGCCGAGCTTGTCGGGGCGATAGATGATGGAGTCGGCGTTGACGACGGTGGGAATGCCGTACTGCTTGCCCTCATAGGTCAAGGTCGGGATATCCTTGGCCCATTGCCAGATGCCGGCGAAATTCGAGATCTTTGAAACGTCCCAGGGCGCAATCAGGCCCTGCTTGGCGAGTTCACGCTCGGCGCCGCCCTGAAAGCCGCCGACATCGAAGAGATCATTGGCATTGCCGGCGGCAAGGCGCGCGACCACCGGACCGACATCGTTGCCGTTATCGGTGAATTCGGGCGAAACACCACTCTGGCGGGTAAATTCCTGCCATTTGTCGCCGATATCGAGCGTCGCAGTGCCCCAGAACGCAACCGTTGCGTCATCAGCCATGGCACGCGTTGCAGATAGCCCACCGACGGAGAGTGCGGCCGCACCCGCCCCCATCAGCTTGAGCATGTCACGGCGCTGCATATTACTCCTCAAGGCGGAGGAGACGAGATTATTGCTCTTATTCATCGTGTCATTCCCTTCCCTCATTTTTCGCTTGTGTCAGCTATTCGGGTTCTACTCATCGCCTCCAGCCAGAGCCGGTATTCCGGAACGATCGATCAGGAGCGCAGCGCCTGGCTTCAGACAGACGCGCACGCTTTCGCCCGGCGAGGGCGGAGTTGCGTCCGCGCTAGTCGTTAACACCACGCGCTGGCTGTCGGCGAACGCGAGCGTAACGTCATGGCTGAGTCCGCGATAGATGCTTTCGACAACCTTAAGTTCAATTATTTCAGCAACCTCTTCGGCAGCTGGGGCCAGCTCAATGCGGTCTGGGCGGATTGCGACGAGCACATCGGACGGCGGCGCCGATCCGGAGAAGCTCGCACTGATGCGCTGTCCAGCAATCGTAACGACAGCCTTGTTGCCTGAAATCACAATGCTTTCGGGCGTCAGGAGCGTGTCGATGCCGACGAAACGGGCAACGAAGGCATTGGCCGGCGCTTCGAAGAAGCGCGACGGCGCATCGGTCTGTTCGATCCGCCCCTTGTGCATGACCGCCATGCGATCCGAAAGGCTGAGTGCCTCGTCCTGATTGTGAGTGACGAGAATGAAGGTCGCTCCAGTCCGTTTGTGAAGCCGCCCGAACTCGTCACGCATCTGCTGACGCAGCCGCTCATCAAGCCCGGTCAAAGGTTCGTCAAGCAGAAGGATGCCCGGTTCCATGACGAGCGCGCGCGCAAGCGCCACGCGTTGCCGCTGACCGCCTGAGAGAAGATTGACGTCGCGATCCGCAAAGCCCGAAAGTTCGACGAGGTCCAGTGCACCATCGACCTTGGTCTTAAGGGCGGCACCGGACAGTCCGCGCAACTTCAGGCCGTAGCCGATATTCTGAGCGACATTCATATGCGGAAAGAGCCCGAGCGACTGGAAAACGGTATTCACCGGCCGGCGATTGGCCGGAACATCAGCCATGTCCTTTCCATCAAAAAGCACACGGCCCGAGGTGGGTTTGTCGAAACCGCCGATCAGCTTCAGCAGAGAACTCTTGCCGCAACCGGACGAGCCGAGCAGCGTAAAGAACTCCCCTGCCCTGATGTCGAGCGTCACATCATCGACGGCGTGCGTCGGCCCGTAATTTCTGACGATATGGTCGAGACCGATCGCTATCGCCATACTAGACGCGTCCCCCATCACATTCGCGGATGAGCAACAAGCCCTCCTCGCTCACTTCCAGCTCCTGTCCGGCAAGAACCAGCGATGTCGCCGTCGCCTCCTCGATGACGAGGGGGCCAGCAATCTTCTCGGAAGACGGCAGCCGCGTGCGCTCGTAGACGGGGCAAGACTCCCAACCGATCATCCCACCAAAATAGACCTCGCGATGCCCTTTGAAGGCCGTCTCCAGCGAACGGCCGGCGCCATCGAGTTTCGGAATGGCGATGACCGTGCCGTGAAGCACGGCCTCCAGATGGATCATCGTGATCTCAACCGGCGAACTGGGCAGGTGGAAGGTATAAGCGCGCTCATGAGCGGCATGGAAACGTTTCGCAAAGCTTCCAGCGTCGTCGTCCATTTCGAAGAGGGCAAAGACGCCGTGCTCCTGTCCGCGATATCGGGCTTCGACGCGGCAGACATAGCGAATCTCGGCGGCATCGCCTTTGGAGAAATATTTGACCGCCTCACGCTTCAATTCATCGAAACGGCGCTTCAGATTGCTGACGGCTTCCGGACCGAGAGGAGAGAACCACGTGCTGCGGAAATCGGCCCGCGGCTCTGCCGCGAGCATTCCCCAGGCCGAAAATATGCCGGGATGCGGCGGCACGACCGTCATCTTCACACCGAGATCGCGCCCAAGGCGCGCAGCAAGAGCGGGTCCTGCTCCCCCTGAAATGACGAAAGCGGCATCGCGTGGATCGTGCCCGCGCTGGACGGTTACCAGCTTCAGCGCATTGATCATTGAGGCATGGGCGATCTCGACGATGGCGAGCGCCGCATCCTCGACCGACAACCCCATCGGCTTGGCAACCGTCGCGATTGCCGTGGCCGCCTTGGACTTGTCGAGCTGCATCTGGCCGCCGGCAAAGCTTGCCGGATCGAAGATGCCGAGTGTCAGCAGTGCATCGGAAAGGGTAGGCTTCTCACCACCACGACCATAGCAGGCAGGCCCCGGCGTGGAACCAGCGCTTTCCGGGCCGACGCAGAGCGCGCCGCGCTCGTCGATACGGGCAATCGACCCGCCGCCGGCGCCGATTTCCACGATATCGACCACCGGCACCTGCACCGGATAGCCGGGGGCGATACGCGTATGTTCGAGCTTGTACTCGCTGTCGAGCGTTGGGCGGCTGTCGTGGATCAACGAGCATTTGGCCGTCGTGCCCCCGACATCGAGCGACAGCACTTCGGATTCGCCAAGCACGGTGCCGATGCGCGCGGCACCCGCCACGCCACCAGCCGGTCCGGATTCGACCAGCGTCAGCGGGCTCATCTGCGCCTGATCAAAGGTGGAGATTCCGCCGTTCGACTGCATGGCATAGTAGGGGCAGGTGAGATCGCGCTCGGTCAGCGCGCTTTCAAGCCGCGCGAAGTAGCGCTTGATGATCGGCTGCACATAGGCATTGAGCACCGCCGTGTTGGAGCGCTCATATTCCCGCCATTGACGGGAGACCTCGTGGCTGGCGCAGACCGTGACATCCGGCAGCGCCTCGGCGATCGCCTTGGCGCAGGCGATTTCATGTTCGGGATTGGCGTAACTGTGGAGGAAGATGACGGCGACCGCTTCGACCTTGCGGGAGCGGCATTCGCGGATGATCGGTTCGAGATCGCCAAGCTCGATAGGCGTCAGCACCCGACCCTTGGCGTCCAGACGTTCGCGCACCTCGAAGCGCAGGCTGCGCGGCACGAAAGCTTCCGGGCTCTTGAACTGGAGATTGTAGAGATCGGGGCGATTGCCGCGACCGATTTCCAACACGTCGCGAAAGCCGAAGGTGGTCACCAGCGCCGTCTTGACGCCCTTGCGCTCGGTGATCGCATTGATGACAGTCGTTCCGCCATGGGCGAAGAAAATCACATCGCGGGTCGAAAGCCCGTCCTTCTTTTCGGCAAGTTCGATCGCCGTTAGCACGCCTTCGGATTGGTCGTGGACGGTCGTCAGGCTCTTGGCGGTAAAGATCTCGCCCGTGCGCTCATCATAACCGACGAGGTCGGTAAAGGTACCGCCTACATCCGTCGCCAGTCTGATCATGACGCCATACCCTCTTCATATCCATACAGGCTGCGCGCCACCTCGCTGGTGATGTAGCCATCTTCAACATCGCGACGGACCTGTTCCGGCTCGCGAGCACGCGGATCGCCCCAGCCACCGCCGCCGCCGGTGATGATCCGCACGAGATCGCCGCGGTTCAGACCTATATGCGGCTCGCGGCCAAAATTAAGAACTTTTCCGCCGTTCTCTTCCACCTGCAGAAGATTGATACTGCCGGATTTACCGCCTTCGATCCCCCAGGGAGGCGTGTCCGTTCGTCCGAAGCTGCAATAGGCCGACGCGCCGTCGCCCAAAACTTCGTAGTCACGGATGACACCGAAACCGCCACGGCGGCGGCCGGCGCCCGATCCTCCTTCGACGTTCAGCGCATAGCGGCGCACGAGCAACGGAAAGCGCGCCTCGATCACTTCGACCGAGTAATTGTAGGTATCGCCATCGGTAAGTGCGATCAGCGCATTGGCGCCATCGCCGTCCCTGCTCGCGCCCCAGCCGCCATGTTGCGGCTCGATGTGGATGAATGGCTGTCCAGCCTCATCCTTGCCGGCGACATAGACGACGCAGAGGCTCGTATAGGAACCGGCGGAAAAGCGCTCAGGCATAAGCTTGGCAAGCGCCTTCCAGACGAGTTCGGAAGCATGCACCGAGCCCTCATAATACCAGCCTGTCGGCGACGGCTTCTCGGCAGTGAAAACCGATCCCTTTGGCGCGATGACGGAGAGCGGCCGGAACCAGCCCTCATTGGACGGCGCCTGCGGCGCGACCAGCGCCTTGAAGATGGTGCGCACGGCCGACTGCAGCGCACCCGCCGCGCAGTTGATCGGGCCTGCAACAGCCGGCGGGCAACCGGTGAAATCTGCCGTCAGGCGATCTCCAGCGATCGTGACAATTACCTTGACCGAGATGGGATCGGTGGTGACGCCATCCCCGTCGATAATATCTTGCGCCTCGTAGGTTCCGTCGGGCAGTGCGGCGATGGCGGCGCGGGCCTGCTTCTCGCTGACCGACAAGAGGTGATCGAATGCGGCCTCGACGACATCGGTGCCGTATTTGCGCGCGAGTTCGCCCATGCGGCGAGCAGCAACGCGCACGGTCGCAACCTGCGCCGTGAGGTCGCCGATCGCGACTTCGGGCAGACGGACGTTCTCGCGGATGATGCGCAAGACCTCGCCCGAAAAACGATCGCTGCGGACCACTTTGACGCCCGGCAACCTCAACCCTTCCTGGAAGACGGAGGTGGCGTTGGGAGCAAGCGAGCCCGGAACCGAGCCACCGACATCGAGATAGTGGGCGACATTGATGGCATAGGCCAGTATCCGGCCATCGAAGAAGATCGGCTTGACGATGGCAAAATCGCAGGCATGCGTGCCGCCGGAATAGGGGTCGTTGGTGAGCAGGATGTCACCATCTTCCAAGTCGTCGCCGTAGAGTGCGATCAATGACTTGACCTGGGTGCCGAAAGTGCCGGTGAACAGGGTGATGCCGTTCATCTGCGCCACGAGCTCACCTTCACGGGTGAGGAGACCACAGGCGAAATCAAGCACCTCATAGATAACAGGACTCATCGAGGTCCTGGCCATGACCACACCCATCTCATCGACGGTGGCTGCCAGCTTGCCCTCGATAATCTCCTGCGTCACCGGATCGACGACGATCACGAATCTACCCCTCGTTATTATATTCGCACGAGTGCAGATTAGGTGTTTTTTCGTCCATCGATAGCCTTCCCGATGGGTGGGCGGCAATACCAAAACCCACCCGAACGGGTGGGTTAGCGATCAAGCATGCCCTTTTGGCGTGCTGCCGTCACCGCCGCAGTCCGCGTCGAGACGTTGAGCTTCGCAAAGATATTGCGCAGGTGAAACTTGATCGTATTGTCGGACAGGGCCAGCATCCGGCCGATTTCCTTGTTGGAAAGCCCCGAACTCAGCAATTCCAGCACCATGCGCTCTCGGCCGGTAAAGGCGTAGCCGCCCTCATCGATGGCGGGCTCTTGCGCCGTCTCCTCACTCATGAGCAGCGACTGAAGACGCTTTCGAGGAACGTTTGCGACCGTTGGATGATTGGCGAGTGCGCGAAGCTCCCCGAGCCCCGCGGAGTGGTCGAGATGAAGCAGCGCCCGGTAGTCGTCGAGAGGCATCGTCAAGACGAGATCGGAAAGGCTGGCGGCGGCGAGATCCGCGCGGCCTTCCGCCAGAAGAATTCCTATTTCGATGAGAGTAAGCTCGATCGCGCGCGGAACATGCGGACGTTGCGCCTGACGCATCCTGAACTGATCAAAGACCTCGCGCGCCTTGGCCTTCTCGCCAAGGGCCAGGTATGCACGTGTCCAGAAGATCGCCGGCGTGGCTCCGCGCAGATGGATGGCCAGGGTATTGGCGCGATCTGAAACGATTGCCTGCATGCCGAAGCCATTGGCCTCGGCATGGCGGATTGCCTGATCGAGATCGCCCGATGCCATGAGCAACATGGCACGCTCGCCATCGATCAGACGTGTGAGCCGATCGAAACCGCGCCGCCGCGCCACGGCACGAATGCGATCCATCGCCGCATGGGCGGCAAGCAAATCCTCGCGCATCCGCAGGACCCGTTGCTCGGCCATGAAACCAGCAGCCAGAAGATCGAACCAGGTATCGTGAAGCTCAAGATGCGGCAGCGCCCATCCGAGCATCTCCGCCGCTGTCTCCGCGTCGCCGCGCATCGACAGAACCTCGGCCTTCAACACCTGGCCGACGGCATCGAGATCGCTACCCGGACCGATATTCGTCTGCGCTTCGCAGATCAGCTCGTCATAGGCCGAGAGTGCGCTCGCACAATCGCCGGAGAGAAAGAAGGCCTGGCCGATATGGGTATAGAGGTGCATGGCGCCGAAATCGGCTCCACCGTCGCGAAAGGCGCGAATGGCCAGATGCCCGTAATGCAGTGCCCGATCAAGCTCGCTGCGGATCAGGAAATTGTAGGAGAGCATGTTGAGCGCCAGCGCCCGATGGATGAGCTCCATTCCATCCGGCTGCCGCAAATCGTCTTCAAGCGCAGAAAGATCGGCCGCCGTCGCCCAGTGATCCGTATAAAGCGCCAGCAGAATGCGCACGACACGCAGGTCCTTTGCCAAGGTCGGGTCTGCAACTGCGGCCCGCTCGGCGATGACAAGATAGTGATTGGCCGCAGCCAGATGCGCCGCCTTGGCGTTGAAGATCGAGAGCCCAAGTGTTGAAAGCGGAAAGCGGACGAGATCGATTTCCGAGGCACGTCCGCTCAAGGCCTGAAAGAGCGTTGCGCCGCCGCGGGTGGTGGCATAGACGCGTCGCCAGCCGCCGGCGGTCTCGACGATACGTGCGGCAAGATTGGCATCGCCTGCCGAAAGCGCGTGATGCACGGCCCGATCTATGTCGCCATGGGCTTCAAACCAGTGGGCCGCGCGATTGAGCGCAAGATTGGCATCGATCCCCCTGCGACTGGCGGTCTTCTTGAGGAACTCGTTGAAGACCGGATGAAACCGCATCCAGTTGCCGGGGCCTGCAAGCAATGTGACCGGAAGGGCGTAGTCAGCCAGCCTTTCACTAAGATCCGCCTGCTCTCTGCTTTCCAGAACGGCTTCGAGCAACGAATGATTGAAGGCTGGAAGGGCGGCCGTGCCGATGAGAAACTGGCGTATGTCTTCAGGCAGATGTTCGAACACCTGCTCCGACAGGTAGGAGCCCATGTCGGCACCGCCGCCGTCGAAAGAGGCCAGAATGCTGTCGCTCTCCTCCGATTCCGATACGAGCAAACTCACCATCTGCAGCGCAACCGCCCAGCCTTCGGTCCGGCGATTGAAAGAACCGACCTGCTCCTCCGTCAGATGAGTGCCCTTACCGGCGAAAAGCTCCCCTGCTTCGGCATCGGTAAAGCCAAGCTCGGCAACGCCGAACTGCTTGAACTCACCACGCAACCGCAGTGCCGAGAGCGGAAAGCGCGGCGGACTGCGGCTGACCAGCACCAGCTTGACGTGTTCGAGCGAGAGGTCCGCGAGAATCTTCGCCATCAACGCCTCGGTCGCATCCGTCTGGGCGAAATGATAGTCGTCGAGAAAGACGACGAGCGGTCCTTCGATCTTGCGCAGCCGCGTCGCCAGCACGGAAAGCAGTGCTGCCGCAGGCAGATTGCCGGCGTCGGCACCATCTTCGTGAAGCAGCGTCTGCAGGGCATCGATCAGTGCAAGCAGGAAGGCTTCCTGGTTGGTGTGTTCAGCATCGAGCGACACCCAGCAGAGCTTGACGCCATCCTCCTTCAACAGCTCGTACCATTGGACGGCAAGGGAGGTCTTGCCGTAACCGGCAGGTGCGACAATGGTCGTCAAACGGCGCAGCCCGGCCCGCCGGAGCTGCCGCAACAGGTCGCTACGTCTGATTGTTTGCTGCCCACTAGACGGGGGAGCAAATCGATTCTGTCCACTCATGGGGCGGGATGATGATGTCTTGGCAGGCAGTTTGCAACCCACGCGAAAACGTTTGCAAAGCCGGTTTTTCCCCATCTTTCGCAAGGCGACACCTTACAGGCCATGGTTGATGGCTCACAAAATTGCACCGGCATAGCTGAAGCTTTCTGAAATCAGGCTCGCCCAGTCGAAGAGGTGACGTCAGCGGCCCATGAATGCGCTCGAACGGACAAAATTTTGCCGTTTCCGGCTATAAACGGTCCGTTAGGGATTTGTTGACCATAATTGGACGGTATAGCGATGCCGCAGACGCGGCGCCTCTGATTTCTGTGTCTATTAGCAAGGGCGAAAGTCGTATCCGTGCATCACGTGATCTTTTCCATTCCGACGACAGTTTTTGCCACGACTTTCTCGTTCGTCGCTTGCCGCGTGGCGCTGATCGCGATGCTGATACTTGGCGCCTTTGCCGGCTCCGCTGCGGCCGAGGATCGTGCGCTCAAGCTCTTTTTCACGCACACGGGGGAAAGGGCGACCATCACCTTCAAGCGCGGCGGCAAGTATGACCCGCGGGGCCTTGCCCAGATCAACCGTTTCCTGCGTGACTGGCGCAAGAACGAGCCGACCAGGATCGATCCGGAGCTGCTCGATCTTGTTTGGGAGGTCTATCGCCGCAGTGGTGCGGGAGAATCCATTCACGTCGTCTCAGCCTACCGCTCTCCGTCAACCAACAACATGCTGAGAGGCCGGTCCCGCAGCTCCGGCGTGGCGAAGCACAGCCAGCACACGCTCGGCAAGGCGATGGATTTTTACATTCCCGGCGTGAAGCTTGCCAGCCTGCGCGCGATCGCCATGCAGATGCAGATCGGTGGTGTGGGCTTCTATCCCAATTCCGGCTCGCCCTTCGTGCATCTCGATGTCGGCAGGGTTCGCGCCTGGCCGCGAATGTCGCGCCAGGAGCTTGCGCGGCTTTTCCCGAATGGCCAGACACTCCATGTGCCGGCGGATGGCAGACCGCTACCAGGTTATGATGTGGCGATCGCACAATCCAAAAAGCGGCCCTCTCAAATGAGCAGCAGGATCGCAGCTGTCTCGGACGACGATGACGACGCCGGATCATCGCTACCGTCTCGCAACGAGACGCCCGACCGCAGCCTTCTCACCAGCATGCTGCCGACGCCCAGGAGCCGAGCCATCAACGGACTAGAGCTTCAGCTCGGCAAGCGGGTGGCTGAAGAAAACAAGAGCCAGCCCTTTGCCGATCTTGCGGCCTATGCCGTTCCGCTGCCGGCCTGGCGTCCAACCAGCAGCATCGTCGTCATCCCGACGGCCGCGCCTGAAAGACCCATTCCGCCTGCCGTCCTTGCAAGCCTGGTCGTGGGCCGCAACGACGCCGGAAAGCTTGTGGTTTCGGACAACGCAAAGAATACGGCCGACAGCGCCATGGCGAAGATGCAGCCAATGGCACAGCTGCCGAGCTCCGCCGCGCAGGAAGTATCCGGCGGCGTCGGGGCCATGTCGACCGGCGCCATCGTCGCCTGGGCTCTGCAGCCGCCGGGCATGGCGGTCAGCATGACGCTCCCGAGCCTCGTCAGTGCGCCCATTCCGATGCACGACGACATGGCGGAGGCCCAGGCCGGTGCCGCAGCCTATGACGGCGACGACTTCGACGTCGAACGGTTCGGTTTCGAAGGCTGAGGTAGCCTCATACTGCGTTATTTGTGAAGGGTCAGATCGATTGATCCGGTGATCTCTCCGCCTGCGCCAACAGCGAAAGCTGGGCGAGACCACCAAGGGCAAAGCGAACCAACCGCTCCGCCAGCTCCGCATCCGTCGTCACGTCCCGCCCGAGCGCCGGAATGATCTCGGAGACGCGTTTCTCGGCAACGAGCAGCATGAAACACGGCGCCATCGTCGAAAGTGCCGCCTGAGCGACGAATGGGTGATCTGGCGCCACGCCGATGATCTGTGCGATGACGCCGAACAGCAAAGCCTTTTTAGGTTCAATTTCCTCGCGGCGAAGCTTGTCGATATGCGGCGTTGGCGCGATCAGTTCGCGGACAATCACCTTCGCCGGCCATGAATGCTCATTGCCCGTTCGCACGACCTTGACCAGCAGCCCGATAAACCCCCGCAGCTTCTCTTTCGGCTCGATGTCTGCGGCAACCGTTCGGGCAAGCACATCGTAACTCATCAGGCGGTGATGCGCCTCAGCAAGAACATCTTCGTACAGCGCCTCTATGCCGCCGAAGTGATAGTTCACCGCCGCCGCGTTCGTCCCTGCACGCAAGGCGATTTCCTTTGCAGTCGCGCGATCGAAGCCGAACTCGGCAAAGACGGCGCCGCCTGCTTCGAGCAAGCTCGTCCGCGTGGCCGCACCGTCCTGCCGATCCCGAGATCGCGCCGTTCGTCTATTGCCCTTGGCCATTGGTTCTGCCTTCCATTAATTCAAATATTAATTTGAAATTTGAATTTTACAAGTGTTATAATCACCCGCTGATCGGTCTCAGTCATCGTTCGTTTCCCCAAGGCCGGCATTTCTTTGGAGTTCAAACTAAGCATGCAGCGCGTCATCGTCATCCTGGTTCTCCTGATCGCCGTCGCGGGCGGTGCCTGGTGGTATTTTCATCGGGACAGCGGCTCGAACGAACTCGTTCTCTATGGAAATATCGATTTCAGACAGCTCAGCCTCGCCTTCAACGGCAGCGAACGTGTGGCCGAAGTCCTTGTCGAAGAGGGCGCACAAGTCAAGAAAGGCCAGATCGTTGCCAAGCTGGATACAAGCCGGTTGATGCCGCAGGTCGCCCAGGCCGAGGCGCAGGCCGCGAGCCAACGCGCCAATCTCGACCGCCTCAAGAACGGCAGTCGCCCGGAGGAGATTGCGCAATCCCGCGCCAATCTCGAATCCGCCAAGGCGGAAGCAGTGAACGCGCGCGCCCAGCTCGAGCGTCAGACCGCCCTTGCTCCCAAAGCCGCCGTCAGCCAGCAGGCTCTGGACGAAGCGCGCTCGGCGTCCGCCGTTGCCGACGCCAAAGTGGTCGCGAACCAGAAGGCGCTGGATCTGCTCATCGTCGGCTCCCGCATCGAGGACATTCAGGAGGCGGAGGCGCAGCTACATGCGGCAGAAGCCAATGTCGCGCTCCTGCACCAACAGCTTGCCGATGCCGAGCTGAAGGCGCCTGTCGACGCGATCGTGCAGTCAAGACTGATCGAACCCGGCGAAATGGCCTCCCCCACACGTGCAGCCTTTTCGCTTGCGACCATCAGCCCGAAATGGGTGCGCGCCTATGTCTCGGAAACCCAGCTTGGAATGCTCCGCCCCGGCATGAAGGCGAATGTCACCATGGATTCGCTGCCCGGGCGCACAATCCAGGGATGGATCGGCTTCATTTCCTCCGTTGCCGAGTTCACGCCGAAGTCGGTGCAGACGGAAGAACTGCGCACAAGCCTCGTCTATGAAGTCAGAATCTTCGTTGACGATCCCGACAACGTGCTGCGACTGGGCATGCCGGCAACCGTCAGGCCGCTTCCGGGCGAGCAGGCCAATGTTGCCACTACCGAACAGCAATAGAACGAGGGTGCCATGAGCTCCGGCGATCTCTCGGTCATAGCAAGGAATGTTCGCAAGACGTTTCGGCGGGATACCGGCGAAACGGTGGAGGCGCTTGCCGATGTCTCGCTCGACGTCCGCAAGGGGGCATTGACGGCGCTCGTCGGTCCAGACGGCGCCGGCAAGACGACACTGCTGCGCCTGGCATGCGGCCTCATCGCGCCGGATGGCGGCAGCCTGCAGGTGATCGGCATCGACATCGCCAAAGAGCCGCAACATGTCCAGGAGCGGATCGGCTATATGCCCCAAAAATTCGGCCTCTATGAAGATTTGAGCGTTCAGGAGAACCTCGATCTCTACGCCGATCTGCATGGCGTGACGCAGTTGCAGCGCGACGAAACCTATCCCCGGCTTTTCGAGATGACGCAGCTCGGCCGATTCAAGGAACGGCCGGCGGGCAAATTGTCGGGGGGCATGAAGCAGAAGCTCGGCCTCGCCTGCACGCTGGTGCGGGCGCCGGAACTGCTGCTGCTCGACGAGCCCACGGTTGGCGTCGACCCGCTGTCGCGGCGCGAGCTCTGGGAAATCGTCATCAAGCTCGTCAAGGAAGATGGGCTTTCGGTGATCATGGCGACCTCGTACCTTGATGAGGCCGAACGCTGCGAACATGCCGTGCTTATGCATGCGGGCAAGATCCTCGACCAGGGGCCACCATCCAAGATTACGGCAAAGGCCGATGGTTGCTGCTTCATGGTCCGGGGCATGAACGATATGCCGGCAAGGTCGCTGCAGGCGCGTCTCTTTGCTCTTCCCGGCATTGTCGATGCCGTGCCGGAGGCCGGCCGCGTGCGGATCGTACGCAAGCCGGACCAGAAGGACGAGCCACTGGAGCTGGGCGGCACGAAGCTTGAGACAGAAAGCGTAGCACCGCGCTTTGAAGATGCTTTCATGATGCTGTTCGATGCTGTTGCCGGAGATATCGAGCGCAAAGGCCATGACGGCGCTTCGTCGAGCAATCGCAATGGCGATGAAACGGTCGTGCAGGTTCGCGACCTCGTCCGCAAGTTCGGGGATTTCACCGCCGTCGATCATGTCAGCTTCAGCGTCCGCAAGGGTGAGGTCTATGGTCTGCTTGGCCCGAACGGTGCGGGAAAGAGCACGACCTTCCGAATGCTCTGCGGCCTGCTTCCGGCAAGCGGCGGTACCTTGATGGTCGCTGGCTCCGACCTGCTGAAGGCAGGCGCGAAGGCGCGGGAACGACTGGGCTATGTCGCACAGAAATTTTCGCTCTATGGCCAGCTCAGCGTCGACGAGAATCTGGAATTCTTCGCAAGCGCCTACGGACTGCGCGGCAAACACCGAAAGGACAGGATCGCCACACTAAAGAGCCAGTTCGAGCTCGACCAGTTTTCAAGACTGCCGAGCGGCCAGCTTCCGGGCGGTTTCAAGCAGCGGCTGGCATTGGCCGCCGCTCTCCTGCACGAGCCGGACATTCTCTTCCTCGACGAAGCCACGAGCGGTGCCGACCCGCTGGCGCGACGGCAATTCTGGGGGCGGATTACCGCTCTCTCGGAGCAGGGTGTCACCATCATCGTTACGACGCATTTCATGGAAGAGGCCGAATATTGCGACCGGATCATCATCCTCGATGCCGGCAAGAACCTGGCCGAGGGAACGCCGGTCGAAATCCGCGCCCACGCCGGCGCCCATGGCGAGGTGGCTGCGACGATGGAGGAGGCCTTCATCGCCATCGTCGAGAAAGAGCGGCACAGACAAATGGAGAAGGCGGCATGACCCAGTCCATCGACAGACCAGTCCAGGGATTTCGCGCAGCCCTGCGCCGCATCCGTGCGCTCATCCGCAAGGAAACCTGGCAGCTCCTGCGCGACCCGAGCAGCATCGCGATCGGCATCGTCATGCCGGTGGCGCTGCTGATCCTGTTTGGATACGGCATCAATCTCGACGTCAAGAACATTCCCGTTGCGATCGTCATGGAAGAGAATTCGGCCGAAGCGCGCAGCGTGGCCGCAGCCTTCGAGCTCTCCAGTTACTTCTCGCCGAAGCCGGTCAAGACGATGGCCGAGGCAGAAAGGATGCTCCTCTCATCCGAGGCAAGGGCCATCCTGCGCATACCCTCGGATTTCGCGCGCAAGGTCGCCCAGGGAAACGGCGAGGTTCAGGTGGTCGTCAACGGCAGCGATGCCAATACGGCGCGCATATCGCTGAGCTATGCCGAAGCGGCGGTCGGCGTCTGGGCCGCCAAGGAAGCGTCGCGAAAGGGGACGGTCGGCGGCAGCAGCGTCACGATCGAATCCCGGCTGTGGTTCAACGAAGCCAATGATAGCAGCTACTTCCTTGTCCCCGGCCTCGTCGTCCTCGTCATGACGCTGATCGGCGCGCTTCTGACCGCCCTCGTCATGGCCCGAGAATGGGAACGCGGCACCTTCGAGGCGCTGTTCGTAACGCCGGTGCGCTCGACCGAGATCCTGCTCGGCAAGACCGTTCCCTATTTTCTTCTCGGACTTGCTGGCCTTGCACTGTGCGTCGTCGGCAGCCGGCTGCTCTTCGGCGTGCCGCTTCGAGGGTCGCTGCTGATCCTCACCGTCGTCTCCATGCTCTATCTTCTGGTGGCGCTGGGCCTTGGCCTTGCCATATCCTCGATCACCAAGAGCCAGTTCATCGCAAGCCAGGTGACCGTTCTCGTGACCTTCCTGCCGGCCATGATGCTCTCGGGCTTCATGTTCGATCCGCGGAGCATGCCCTGGGCCGTGCAGATCATCACCTACATCTTCCCCGGCCGGTATTTCGTCACCCTGCTGCAAACCTTGTTTCTCGCCGGCAATATCTGGAGCGTCATTCTGCCGAATGCGGCGGTGCTTGCCGGCATGGCCACGGCCCTTTTGGCGCTTGCCGTGCGAATGACCCGAAAGAGGATCGCATAGCCATGTTGATCGCCTCACTTTTGCGCATCGCAACGCTGATCCGCAAGGAACTCCTCGTCATCCTGAAGGACCCGAGAAGCCGGGCAAGTCTCGTCGTTCCGCCCATCCTCCAGTGCCTGATCTTCGGCTACGCCGCCACCTATGACCTCAACACAGTCCCCTACGCGCTCGTCGACCAGGACAGGACGACGACGTCGCGTAACCTTGTCGCCAAGCTCGAGGGATCGGGCATATTCGAAAGGGTGGCAACGCTGACGCAGACGGGCCAGGCGGTAAAACTCCTCGATACCAAGCAGGCGGTGCTGATCATCGTCATCGAGCACGATTTCGAAAGGCAGCTGGAATCCGGAACCTCCGGCACGGTACAGGTCATCGGCGATGGCAGAAACTCCAATACCAGCGGTATCGCGCAGGGCTATGCCAATACGATCGTCAGCGATTTCACCGCGGACTGGCTTGCTCAGAAGGGCGGCGCCGGCAATACCGTGCAGGTCACGACCCGCGCCTGGTACAATCCGCAGCTGGAAACGCGATGGAGCATGGTCCCCTCGCTGATCGGCACGATCACCATGCTGATGACGATGATGCTGACGGCCATGTCCGTCGCCCGCGAACGCGAGGAAGGAACCTTCGATCAGCTGCTTGTCGCACCCTTCACGCCGACCGAGATCATGATCGGCAAGGCGGTGCCCTCGATGATCGTCGGCATCACCCAGGCATCGACGATCCTGCTGGTGGCCTTGTTCTGGTTCCGCATCCCGTTTGCCGGCTCGTTCCTGACGCTCTATCTCGGGCTGAGCCTCTTCCTTGCCGCGGCGATCGGCTTCGGACTGTTCCTGTCGTCGATCGCCGCCAACATGCAGCAGGCGATGATCCTCTGCTTCGTCTTCCTGATGCCGTTCATGCTGCTCTCCGGGCTGATGTCGCCGACCGACAACATGCCGGAAGTCCTGCAATATGCGACGATGATCAATCCGCTGAAATACGCAATCAGCATCACCCGCGGCGTCTATCTCGAAGGTGCGGGCTTTGATACACTGCTTCCCGACATGCTGGCGCTCGTCGCCATCGCCGCCGCGACCATGCCAGTCGCCGCCTGGATGTTCCGTCACCGGTTGAACTAGTCGTATTCATTAGCCCACCCCGATCGGAACTTGTCCGACCGGGGTAAAGCATCTCAATCCGCGACCTCGAGCACGAGCTCGATTTCAACCGGCAGACCAAGTGGCAGGCTGGCAACGCCAAGGACCACGCGGCCCGACAACAATTCAGGACCGAAGATCTTGAGGAGCAATTCGGAGGCTCCATCGGCGACTTTCGGGTGATCACGGAAATCGCCTTGCGTTGCAATGTAGACGCCGAGCTTGGCAACCGCTGTGACCTTGTCGAGCGAACCGAGATATTCTTTGATCGCCGACAATGCGCTGAGAGTCGCAAGCTCGGCAGCCTTGTATCCATCCTCTACGGATAGTTCCGCACCAAGGCGGCCGACAAATTGCGGCTTGCGGTCGATGACCGGCAGCATGCCGCTCAGGAACAGGAGCTTTCCGATCCGTATCCCTTCCACATAGGCTCCAAATGGTGTCGGAGGTGGCGGAAGCAGGTAACCAAGATCCTTAAGCCGCTGTTCCGCGCCAGCAGCCGACGCTGCGACCGCGCTTACCATTTGCCCAGATGTGCGCCGCCGTCGACGTTCAGCACCTCCCCGGTTATGCGCCGAGCCTCGGTCAGGAAGAGGACGGCATCGGCGATTTCCTGAGCGGAGGAGATGCCTTCCATCGGTGATAAGGTCTTGAGGAAATCCTTGGGATTATCCTTGTGCAGCGGTGTATCGACCACGCCGGGCGCAACCGTATTCACACGGATGCCCTCTTTCGCGTATTCGAGGGCAATATTTTTCGACATCGCCTCAATCCCGCCCTTGGTGGCCATGGCGACGGAAGCATTGATGCCGGCGATCGGATGATCGACCAGGGGTGTCGTGATGCTGACGATGCTGCCGCCGGTCTTCTGCTTCAGCATCTGTCGTACAGCAAGCTGTGTCAGATGGATAAAGCCCTCCAGATTCGTGGTGGCAAGCCGGTGGTAATCCTCGGTCGTGTAGTCCACGAACGACTTGGTGAAGAAGATACCGGCATTGTTGACGAGCGCGTCGATCGTTCCGAAGCGGGCGAGCGCGGCGTCTACAACGCGCTCAGCCGTGGCTGGATCGGCAATATCGCCATCGACACGGACCAATCTTTCTGAGGCCTTGATCTCGTTCGTCTGGCTGACCCGGCGCGAGGTTGCGACCACATTGTAACCGCGGTCGAGGAAGGTATTGGCAATTGCCGCACCGATGCCCTGCGAGGCCCCGGTAATGAGCACCGTCTTTCCTGTTTGCATTGTCATTCTCCTTTGCACGAAGCGACCCCACCGCCGCGCGCCTGGCTTCAAAAGCCGGCGTGATCGAGAGAGGATGAGGTGGTTGGCTTGCTCTCGTGAGAGGAATATGCCCATTTGGGCTTTATGCGATTAGATGGAAATATATGGAATCAATTTTCCATTCATGCAAAAATCACGACATGATCGACCTGAACGACATTGCGATATTTGTGAAGGTGGCGCAGTTCGAAAGCTTCAGCCGCGCGGCTCACGCTCTCGGCATGCCCGTTTCCACCGTGAGCCGAAGGGTAACGGCGCTGGAAGAGCAATTGGGCGTCACGCTGCTGCAGCGCACGACGCGCAAATTGAATCTTACGGCACAAGGACGCGCCTATTTCAACCAGTGCAGCGAGCCGCTCAGTCATCTCCATGATGCCGAGCGAGTGCTCGTCGACACACAGAGAAAGCCGGAAGGGCTTCTCCGTATATCGGCTCCCGTGGTCCTGAGCCAGGAGCCGTTCTACGATTTCATATCCGATTTCCTGAAAAGCTATCCGCTCATCCGGATCGATCTCTTCATCACCAATACGTTTCTCGACCTGATCGCCGAGAATGTCGATCTCGCCATCCGCTTCGGGGAACTGCGGGACTCGACCATCATCGCGCAACGCATCGGCAAGAGCGTCCGCTATGTGGTGGCGACACCGGACTATTTGCGCGGCCGGCCCATCCCCGCTAAACCCGAGGATCTCAGCGAGCACCAATGCATCTTGATGAACAGCCGCAACAACGAAGCCGAATGGCATCTGGTCAGCGGCCGCAAATCGGCGAAAGTCCAGGTTTCGGGGCCGATCTCGAGCCGCGACTTCCAGTCCGTGAGCGCATTCACCTACAAGGGGCACGGCATAGGCCTGCTATCTTCGAACTACTGCGATGAGCGCATCGAGCGCGGCGAACTCGTTCGCCTTCTGCCGGAGTGGACCTCGCCTGAAATCTTCCTGCACGCAGTCTACCAGACGCGGCGCTTCATTCCCCTGAAGCTGCAGGTTTTCCTCGATGCGCTGAAGGCCTGGAAATCGCCGCTCTGGATCCCGCTTCGGTAGAGGCCATGAGGAAGAAAGAAGCCGAGCCCTCGGGGATGCGCGGCATTGACCTCATCCGGCAGGATCGAACGTCTCGGACCGTTTCGACGACCAGTCCGTGATCTCCTCCTTGAGATCGAAATTGGCGCCGTCCACGAACTCAGCCCGCGATGTACTGTATGTTGCACCGGCCGTGAACCGAGGACTTCTGGACATGTGCGCGCACGCCGAATACCCGCTCGATCAGTTCCTGCGTCAGCACCTCTTCCGGCGGACCGGCCGCAACGACCGCGCCCTTCTGCAGCACCGCAAGGCTGTCGCAGAACATGGCCGCCAGATTGAGATCGTGCAGCGCGACGATCGAGGTAACGTCAAGCTTGGAGACCAGACCGAGAATATCGAGCTGATGCTGGATATCGAGATGGTTCGTCGGCTCGTCAAGCAGCAGCTCGCTCGGGGTCTGGGCAAGCGCTCTCGCGATATGGACGCGCTGCCGCTCGCCACCGGAAAGGGTTTGCCACAGCTGCCCGGCACGGCCCTGCATGCCGACGCGGGCGAGCGCGTCCGCAACCGCCGCATCGTCGTGAGCGCTCCAGGCGGACAGGGGGCCGCGATGCGGCGTGCGGCCGAGGCGCACGACATCCATCACGGTGACCTGCGTATCGGTCGTCGCCTGCTGTTCAACGAGTGCGATGCGGCGGGCGATATCCCCGCGCGAGATCGAGGCTATGTCGCTGCCACCGAGCCGGATGACGCCGCTCTTGACCTTGCGCAGCCGGCAGATCAGCCGCAGCAGGCTGGATTTCCCCGAGCCGTTCGGCCCGAGAAGACCGAGCACCTTGCCCCTTTCCACCGACAGGCTGACGCCGTTGACGATCAGCGTATTGCCGGCGGCAAAGGTCACCGTATCAACAGCAATGCTCATGCCGTCCTCCGGGCGCGATAGAGAATAATGGCGAAAGCCGGAGCCCCGAACAGCGCCGTGACCACACCGATCGGCAGGATCTGCTGGGGGATGATGACTCGCGAAATGATATCAGCGCCAACCATGAAGATGGCGCCGGCCAGAGCCGCCGCCGGCAGCAGCCGATCGTGGCTTGGACCGACGACGAAACGGGCGGCATGCGGGATGACCAATCCGACGAAGCCGATCGAGCCGACAATGCTGACGACCGCTGCCGTCATGAAGGCCGTCACGCCAAGCAGCACGATTTGCGCACGTCTGACCGCGATGCCGAGCGAGGCGGCCGCATCCGTGCCGAAGATGAAGGCATCGAGCACGCGGACATGCGCCATGCAGACGATAAAGCCGATGATGGCGACCGGCCCGGAAAGATAGACATCCGGCCAGCGCACGCCGCTGAGGGAACCGAGCAGCCAGAACATGACGCCCCTCGCCTGCTCGGCATTGGCCGAGGTGGTGACGATATAGGAGGTGAGCGCGTTGAAAAGCTGGGATCCGGCGACACCGCACAGGATGATGCGCTCGCTCGTGCCGCCGACACCCGCGGCCAGGAGACCGACGAAAAGGAAGGCGACGACCGCACCGATGAAGGCTCCGCCGGAAAGCCCCAGAATGCCGTAGCCGAGCCCGAGGATCATGATGCAGACCGCGCCGGTCGAAGCCCCCGCCGAAATGCCAAGCACATAGGGCTCGGCAAGCGGATTACGCAGCAGCGCCTGCAGGATCACACCGCTGAGCGCCAGCGCAGCACCCGTGCTTGCGGCAACCAGCGCCCGGCTCAGCCGATAATCCCAGACGATGCCCTGATGGATACGGCTGAGCTCGAAACTCGTTCCGAACATCCGGTTCGAGACCGCCTTGGCGGTGGTCGACAGCGGGATGGAAATCTCGCCGATCGACACCGCAAGGCTGATCATGAATGCCAGGATCATGATGGCAGCCACGGCAAGCACCAAATGCGTCCACCATGACCGACGTTGCGCAACGAGGCTCATATCTTACTGCGCCAGACCGAAGGACTTGATACCCTTGGCGAGGATTTCGATGCCATCGATGGTGCGGATAGTCGGGTTCATCGACTGCGCATCCATCATGACGAAATGCTTGTTCTTGACGGCGTCGAGCTGGCTGGTGACCGGGTCCTTCTCGAGGAAATCGACCTTGACCTTCGGATCGTCGGCCGCATAGCGGCGGCGGTCCATGGTGGCGATGACGATCACAGCCGGATTCGCCTGCGCGATGGTTTCCCATCCGACGAGCGGCCATTCTTCTTCGGTGGTCACGACGTTCCTGGCGCCGATTGTCTTCAGAATATAGGCCGGCGCGCTGTTCTTGCCGGCGATGAAGGCATCGCCGCTGACTTCCTTGCTGGAGAACCAGAAGACGATCGGCAGGTCCTTGGACTTTGCGCCTGAAATCGAGGCGACCGCGTCCGCTTCGCGCTTCTTCAGGTCCGCAATCAAGGCATCACCGCGATCCTTCGCGTCGAAGATCTCGGCGAGTTCGCCGATCTCCTTGTAGACCAGGTCCATCCTGAACAGTTCCTTGCGCACACCATCGCCGCCATCGGTATTGACCTTGGCGACGCAATCGGTCGGCGCGATGTAGGTGTTGATGCCCAGTTCTGAAAACTGTTCGCGCTTGCCGACGGAGCCCTGTGCGCCGACATGCCACTCGAATTCGGCGGCGACGAGATCCGGTTCCTTGCCGACGACGGATTCGAAGCTCGGATCATTGTCGGCAAGCCGCGGGATCTTGGCATTGGCTTCGACATATTGCGGCAACACCGGGCCGACCCAGACGGCCGTGCCGGCGATCTTGTCGGCCAGGCCAAGCGAGAGCAGGATCTCGGTCATGCCCTGGCCGATCGAAACGATCTTGGCCGGCGCCTTCTGGAAGGTCACCTTCTGCCCGCAATTATTGATTGTCAGGGGATATTGGGTGGCGGCGAAGCCGGAGGCGGCAAACCCGGTCAGCCCAAGTGCAAATGTGATGGTCGTCAAAAGATGGCGCATGAAAGATCTCGGCAGGATGAGGAAACTGGGCGGTGTCAGCACGATTACGCTGAGGAAGACCGCCGCCGGTTGCGAGGATCCCAATCAAGGCCGATAGAGGTCGGATAATGTCGAAGGCTCAGGTCAATCATTCTCTGTCCCTTCCGAGCATCCCCGCCCGGCTGATTGGATCGTGATCGACGGCAGGTCTCCTGGCTTGCGGATCTCTGACGATCATCTGCCTTCCCGCAAGCTTGGCTGCAGTGGCATGGCTTGAAGCCTCAGAAGCGAACCGGCAAGGTCGCTCCTGGATGATCGGCAATCCGCTTACAGTTGCGGGGGCAGCCACGGTCTAGGTCCCTCTTGGGTCGTCCTCACCGTGTTCCCTATTAATCCCCGCGGAGTCTTCCTTGGGGAACCGTCGCGTCCAGTTATTCCGGACTGCCCCTTCCCGTCAAGAACGCTTGGATAACAAAGAAGAAAGAGCACATCATGCTCGTCGCCGAAGGAGTGGCGCCCGGCCTATGCAGCCTCTGCCAGTTCCACGCGATTTCTTCCGCCGGCCTTTGCGCGGTAGAGTGCCTTATCGGCGGCCTCAAGCACATGTTTGAAATCCGTGGTCGGCTCAAGCGAGCAGGCAATACCGATGCTGACGGTGACGTGGACGGCTTCCTGCTCGAACATCAGGGTTGTACCCTCGATATCCTTGCGAATTTTCTCCGCAACGGCAGCCGCAGCCCGCGTATCGGTGTTCGGCAGCAACACGACGATCTCCTCACCGCCATAGCGGGCAGCAATGTCGGTCTTGCGCACGGTTTGCCGGATGACATCGGCCAACCGCGCCAAAACAGTGTCGCCAAAGGCATGGCCCCAGCTGTCGTTGATCTTCTTGAAGTGATCGATATCGAGCATGATGATCGAGAAAGGGATGCGCCGCGTGCCCGCTTCCTTGCTGCATCGATCGCCTTCGCGCTGCAGCACACGGCGGTTGGGAAGCCTTGTGAGCGGATCGAGGCTCGCTTCATTCTCCAGCGCACGCTGGATGCCGATGCGATATTGCTCCCGCTGCAGCAGGTCCGACAGCAGCATGACGCCGAGGATATTGACGATCGTCACCGGAAGGGTCGCCGAGATGAGAAGCGCGCGCGCAACCGCCCACGGCAGAAAGAAGAGAACCACCATGGATGAGCAGGTCGCCAGACCGAACAGAGCCGACCGCCTCCACCCTATACCGGTCCATTGCCGCGGCAGGAGGCTCAGCGCATAGCCCGCGATCGCGACGATCACGATGCCGGCAACGCCGCCAACCGCACCCATGCCGCCGACCATAAGCCGAAACAGACCCATCATCGCCGCAGCGACAATGGTTCCCAGAAGGCCACCATAGATCGGCGTAAGGACAAGGAGGATCGAACGGCCATCCTGAATGACACCCGGCATCCATTGTATCGGATCGCCCATCGACAGGATGCCGACAAGCCCGAACAGCAGTCCGACGGCCACGGATTTCAACGCACCGCGTTCAACGATCCGGATGACCCAGGAATAGGCATAGACGATGATCGCCACCTGGCCGAGGACGCGTATCAGCGAAACCAAATGTGTTTCAGTTTCCATTGCTATTCCCAGTCCTCGCAACGAGCCGCAACGAATGACCTATACCGGCATAGTCGAAGTCGGTGTGGGATACCATGCGATCTCCGCAAAATGGTTTACCAAGCCTCTCGCCGATCGGCGGCGTGGCAATAAAGTTCGGGCAGGAACTGGAAGTGATGGTCATCGTCGCAATCGAATTTCTGAAGCAATATGTCTCAATATCGCTGCGTCCGGAATCTGTAATTCAGGCCAGATGCAGTCATGCGTCCTCAGGAGATCATAGACCATCAACGGAAATGAACTATGAAAGCCGACGGATCCGAATGATCAGCCCTATCTGGCGCCCTGCGCGAAACGATCAAGAGCTCTCCACCAATTTGGTATTCCCTGAGACCCGGCGACGGCGGCGAGCCCTGACTGATACCAGCTTTTGTAAACTTCAGTGCGGCACCAATTGACGCATTGCGCTTGCAATAGGCCTGCCCTATGACTGCAACCTTATCCGCGAATGCGGTGGTGGGGACAAGAATGCGGAAGACAATTTCGCGTATATTTCAGTGGAGCGCGCGCATTATCTGCGCCGTTGCGCTGCTGCTTGTCGGCTTCGCTCATCAGCCTGTTGTCGCAACCGCGGACGAGATATCCCCGACAGAACTTGCGCAATACAGGCTCCCGGACGGATCCTTGCCCATCCTCTGCGTCACCTACAAGGATGCCGACGGCAAGGTACATGGGAAGGCCTATGCGCCCGGATGCGAGGCATGCCGGATCGCATCGGCCACGATGCTGCCCACGCCTCCGACCGAAATTTGCGAGCGCCTTGCCTCCCCACGCGGAGAGACTGTCGTCGCAAGATCGGAGGCTTTCCACCGCCAGCTTTATCCGCCGAACACAGGCCCGAGAGCGCCACCCCTCCTCGACATCGTTGGCTGAACCGGCGTTGCGGCCTTGCCGTGATGCCTGCAATCAACGCTGCCGCATCGCGACCCCTCGGTCGTAAAATCTGAGGATTGGTGTTCTCAACTGTACCTTGCCGAACAAGACGGGACCGATTGGTCCGGTCGGCCATGTAAAGCGAGCTCACTCCAAACGGCGAATTATCGCCTCTGCCTCCTCGGATCGATCGCTAGCGGCAGCCTGCCGATCTTCGGAGGATTTCATGTCTGCCCTTACCGCTGCAGAGCCTGCAGTCGCAGCAACCCATAATATCTCACTCTATCGGGCGATCTGGCGCTGGCACTTTTTCGCCGGCCTTCTCGTCATTCCCTTCATGCTCAATCTGGCGATCACCGGTTCGCTCTATCTGTTCAAGGATCAGATTGCCGACACCTTCTATTCGCATCGCTACCTCGTCGCCGAGACCGGCACGATGCTGCAACCGCAGCAGATCGCCGATGCAGCGCTCTCAGCCTTTCCAGGCGCCCGCGCAACCTCCTATCACGAAGCCTCGGCGCCGAACCGCTCAGCCTGGGTAACGCTATCCAAGGACAGCCAATCAACCATCGTCTACGTCAACCCCTATGACGGCAGCATCCTGGGGTCGGTGGGCTCGAAGCAGGAGTTCGGCTGGGTCGTCAAGCGCATCCACAGCCTCGAATATTTCGGGAAATGGACCAACCGCATCATCGAGATCGTTGCAGGTTTTGCCCTCGTGCTCGTAGTCACCGGCATCTATCTGTGGTGGCCGCGCCAGCAGACCGGCGGCGTGCTCACGGTTCGCGGCGACCCATCGCGGCGCGTCTTCTGGCGCGACCTTCATGCCGTGACGGGCGCTCTTGCCGGCATTCTGATCTTCTTCCTGGCCTTCAGCGGCATGCCCTGGTCCGGCTACTGGGGCGCTAATGTCAATGCCTGGCTGACTGCCAATAATCTTGGCACACCAGCAGCTGTCTGGGACGACGTGCCTAAGTCCACGAAGGTCACACAGGATATCGTCAGCCGCGCCGGCTGGGTGGTCGAGAATGCACCCGTTCCGCTCTCCGATGTCGCGGCGGCGCAATCGGCAAAGCCGATCGGCCTGAACAAGGCCGTCCACATCATGCACGGCCTGGGCATGGTCGCCGGGTCCGACCTTGCCATCCCGGCGGATGAAACCGGCGTCTATACCGCGAGTCACTATTTCGGCGACCTCGGGGAGGAGCGAACCGTCCACATCGATCAATATTCCGGCAAGCCGCTCGTTGACATCTCTTACGACCAGTATCCGGCGCTCGGCAAGGCGATCGAATGGAGCATCAATGTCCATCAGGGACAGGAATGGGGCCTCTTCAACCAGCTTCTGATGCTGGCCGCTTGTCTCGCCATCATCCTGTGCTGCGTCACGGCCGCAACCATGTGGTGGAAGCGCCGGCCATCAGGCCGTCTCGGCGTGCCGCCGATGCCACCGCAGAAATCAGTTTATGTCGGCCTCTGGCTCATTGCCCTCGTCTTCGGCGTGGCCTTCCCACTGACGGGAGCCGCCATCGTCGCAATGCTGATCCTCGACCAATTCGTGGTTCGTTTCGTGCCGCCACTCCGGCGTTTCTTTTCCTGACGAGATCGAGCGGAGCCAAAGTCTTCGCCTGCCCGCTCCTCTTCCGGATCAAGGATATCGATCATGCTGAAACACATTTTTGCTCTTGCCGCCTTCGGGCTGGCATTCCTGTCTTCCTCCCTCGCTTTTGCCGAGGATATCAAAATCGGCAACCTCACCATCGCCGCGCCCTATGTTCGAGCCATGGTTCCGGGAGCTCCCGTCGGCGGTGGCTATATGACCATCACGAATACGGGCAACGCCGACAATCGGCTGGTGGCTGCGAGCTCACCGCGCGCCGCGACAGTCCAGATTCACGAGATGAAGATGGACAATGACGTCATGATCATGCGCGAGCTTGCCGATGGTCTGCTCATTCCAGCCGGCAAAACCGTCAAACTTAAGCCGGGCGGCTATCATGTGATGTTCATGAAGGTCGCCGAGCCCTTCCTTCAGGGCCAGACGGTAAGGGCAACGCTCAAGTTCGAAAAAGCCGGCTCGGTCGACATCGATTTCCCGGTCGGATCGATAGCTGCAGACAGGGAGACGTCCCATGTCAAATAGGCAACGCTTTGCTGCAATGACCATCGCCCTCATGTTTGTCATCGGCTCAGGCCTTATCGGTTACGCAACATTCTTCATGACACCGCAGGTCAGGGCAGCCGGCAGTTTCGGCACGGCCTTTACGCTCACGGACGATCGCGGCGAGCCCATCACCGAAAAGGCCCTATCGGGCCATCCCTCGCTCCTCTATTTCGGCTATACGCACTGCCCCGACGTTTGCCCGACCACGCTCTACGACATGGCAGGCTGGTTCAAGACGCTCGGGCCGCAGGCCGACGGACTGAAAGCCTATTTCTTCACCGTCGATCCGGAGCGCGACACGCCCGAGATCATGCACAGCTACACGGGCAATTTTACCGACCGCATCACCGGTATCACGGGCGATCCGGGCGAGATGCAGAAGGCCATCAAGGGCTGGCGCATCTATGCCAAGAAGGTACCGACACCGGACGGCGGATACACCATGGATCACACCGCCTCCGTGCTTCTGGTCGATGCCGAGGGCAATCTCAGGGGCACGATCGCCTATCAGGAAAACACCGATGTCGCGCTGCAGAAGATCCGAAATCTGCTGCAGCAGGAATAGATCCGTGACCTTCGATGTCAACGGAAGATGGAAACCCGTCCGGTGTGTTTGCCGGCGGATATCCGGCGATCGGACGATCGCCATCGCGCGACCCGCAGGCTTAATGCGGGTCATCAACATGATGAGGAAATCAGACATGCCCCCGATGACGAGAATGATCTTCGCTGCTGCCGCCATCAGCATCGCCTTCGCCGGCCAGGCGATGGCACATGCGCATCTGAAATCGGCCGTCCCGATGGCCGACGGCACGGTCAAGACCGCGCCGTCAGAACTTGACCTGACCTTCTCGGAAGGTTTCAACCTGAAATTCAGCGGCATCAAGGTGACCGGCCCCGACAAGGCCACGGTCAAAACGGGCGAAGGCATGCTGACGAACAGCGGCACCACATTGATGGTGCCTGTGACCGACAAGCTGCCTCCCGGCAAGTACACGGTCGAATGGCATGCCCTTTCGACGGACGGCCACAAGACCAACGGGAGCTACGGCTTCACCATCGCGCCCTGACCAGTCCGGAAGCTGCCCGCAACTGCGCGGGCAGCTTCGCCCTTCGTTTCCGGCTCAAGCGGTGCTGGAAATACAGCCCTGCAGGAAGATTGCCGCGCATTCCGTCGCGCGGGCCTGGATCTCTTCGTCATCTGGCGCCGATCGCTGGCCCAGCATGACGGCTCGTTGCGGCTCCATGGCCATCATTCCCCGCAGGAAGCCGGCGGCACGCGCAATATCCGCGATCCTGATTGCCTCCTTGTCGCGCTGGCTCCGCAGCCAGACCTCGAAGACCACCGTCGAGGCCTTGATCGCCCGCTCGTAGAAGGACGCCGCGATTTCGGGAAAGCGATCCGCCTCGGCCACCGCAAGACGATTGATCGCGATCGTTTCCGGATCCAGCGCCAGACGGCCGTAGGCGATCAGGATTTGCTCGAGTTGGTGATGCAGGTCCGGATGCCTGAGAAGCCCCTGGTCCACTTCGACGTTGAAACGGGCAATACGATCCGTAATCACGGCGTTGAAAATCTCGCCCTTGCTCTCGAACAACCGATAGACGGTCTTCGTCGAGACACCTGCGTCCTGCGCGATGTCGTTGATGCATGCCGAGGCATAGCCCGCTTCCATGAAGCGCTTTCTGGCCGACGACAGAACGATTACCCGGGTATCGTCGTCACAACGGACCTGCGGTCGTCCTCGTGGTCGTTTCGTGGCTTTTGGATTTAGGACCATCGATATTTTCCAAAATACTGTTGACTTGGATTTTATAGCGCTTATTTTGGAAAACATCAAGTTTCCAAATTGAACTTGGCCGCTACCCCTGTCCGGCAGCGACCCCTGTCAGGAGCAAGTACATGGCTAATAATCTGCATATCGTCACGTCCGAGGGTGCTTCCGGCGAAGCGCAGGGAACCGTCGAGGCGAAAGCCAAGGAAGGGGTGACAACTGAACCCCGTCCGGAGGCGCCACAGGCACCGGCCGGCAACGCCGCTCCAACGCGCAGCAAGACGCCGCGCCGCTTGATGTATGGCGCGGGTCTGATCGCCATCATCGCCGCGGCGGGCTACTATGGACACGACTACTGGCAAAACGGTCGTTTCGAGGTGTCGACCGACGACGCCTACGTCCAGGCCGACAATAGCTCGATCGCCCCGAAGATCTCGGGCTATCTGGCGGAAGTCCTGGTCAAGGACAACGAGACGGTAAAGGCCGGCCAACCGCTCGCCCGTATCGACGACCGCGACTTCCGTGCGGCACTCGACCAGGCCAAGGCCGATGTCGCTGCCGCACAGGCAACCATACAGGCCGAGCAGGCCTCGCTCGATATCCAGCAATCGACCATTGCCGCAGCGCGGGCGACACTGGATGTGGACAAGGCGAACGAAACCTTCGCCGAACAGAACAACAAGCGCTACGCCAGCCTCGCCTCCAACGGCTATGCGGCCGTGCAGACAGCACAGCAGGCCGCATCGCAGATCGCCGCGGCCCAGGCTTCCATCGTCAGGGACACCGCAACCTTGGAAGGTGCGATCAAGCAGGTCGAACTTCTGAAGGCCCAGATCGCCCAGGCGACGGCTACCCTGCAGAAGAGCGCGGCGATCCAGCATCAGGCTGAACTCAATCTCTCCTATACGACCATCATGGCCCCCGTCGACGGCACTGTCGGCAACCGCACGCTGCGCATCGGCCAATATGTCCAGGCGGGCACGCAGCTGATGTCGCTGGTGCCGACCGACCAGGCCTATGTCGTCGCCAACTACAAGGAGACGCAGCTGACGGATGTCCATGCCGGCCAGCCTGTCGATATCGAAGTCGACATGTTCCCCGGCAAGGTCTTCCACGGCCATGTCGACAGTCTTGCACCGGCGAGCGGACAGGAATTCGCGCTGCTGCCGCCCGATAATGCGACAGGCAACTTCACCAAGGTCGTTCAGCGAATTCCGGTCAGGATCGCGCTGGACCCACAGACCATGAACAGCGGTGAACTGCGCCCGGGAATGTCGGTCGAGCCGAGCATCAACACGAAAGCAGGCGCCGCGCAGTAAAGCTGCCGGCCGGAGCCCTCACCATGTCAACGACTACAATGGATGGCCGTGCGATGCCGGCCGCAGCGGCAGAGCCGCGCGCATCGACAAGAGAGTGGGTCGCAGTTCTGGCCGGCATGATCGGCGCGTTCATGGCGATCCTGAACATCCAGATCACCAATGCCTCCCTCCTCGATATCGAGGGAGGCATTGGCACCGGGGTGGACAATGGCGCCTGGATCTCGACCTCCTATCTGATCGGCGAGATCGTCGTCATTCCACTCACCGCCTATCTCAGCAGCGTCTTCTCGTTTCGCCGCTACATTCTGGTGAACTCTGTGCTGTTTCCGCTGCTGTCCCTTTCCTGTGCCTTCGCCCACGATCTCGGAACAATGATCGTCCTGCGCGGTCTGCAGGGATTTGCCGGCGGCGTGCTGATCCCGATGGCCTTCACCATGGTGCTGACGAAGCTTCCGAAGCCGCAGCAGCCTTTGGGACTGGCAATCTTCGCATTGTCCGTCACCTTTGCGCCGGCCATCGGCCCGACCATCGGCGGTTACCTGACCGAGAATTACGGCTGGCAGACCATCTTCTTCATCAATGCCGGCCCGAGCGCCATCATGGTGGTGGCGCTTGCGCTGACGCTGGAGAAACAGCCCATGCAGCTGAAGCTGCTGCGAGAAGGCGACTGGGCCGGCATCGTGACGATGGCAATCGGCCTCTCGGCCCTGCAAACCGTGCTTGAAGAGGGCAACAAGGACGACTGGTTCTCCTCGCCCTTCATTGTCCGCCTGAGCCTCGTCGCGGCCGTGTTCCTGACGCTCTTCATCATCATCGAACTGAAGGTGTCGAAGCCGCTGGTCAAGCTGCGGCTGCTGAAACAACGGAATTTCGGGCTTGGTGTGCTCGCCAATATTCTGGTCGGCGTCGCGCTGTTCGGGACAGTCTATATCCTGCCGCAATATCTGGGTCAGGTACAGAAATACAATGCCGAGCAGATCGGCAACGTCCTTGCCTGGACGGGCCTGCCGCAGCTGCTGCTGATCCCCCTGGTTCCGCTGATGATGAAGCGGGTGGATGTGCGCTGGCTTGCCTTCTTCGGCATCGCCGTCTTTGCACTCAGCTGCTTCATGAACGTCACGCTTTCGGCCGACAATGCCGGAGACCAGTTCTTCGTTCCGAACATCGTTCGCGCGATTGGCCAGGCTTTCGTCATCACGCCCGTCACCGCCATCACGACAGCCGGCATCGCTCCGGCGGACGCTGCCGCGGCCTCCGGCCTGACGAACATGCTGCGCAACCTCGGCGGCGCAGTGGGCACGGCTTCGCTTGGGACCATCCTGAGCAAACGCGAGCAGTTCCACTCCAACATCATCGGCCAATCCGTGACCCTCGCCCGCGACGAGGTTCGCGAGCGGATCGACCAGATGACCGGCTACTTCCTGTCGCATGGCGTCTCGGACCATCAAGCAGCCCAGCAGAAGGCGATCATCGCCCTCAGCCAGATCATCAAGAGACAGGCGCTGATCATGGGCTTCAGCGACACGTTCGCCGTCATCGGCGTCGTGCTTGCCATCGCGGCGATCACCATGCTGTTTGCCAAACGCCCTCAAGCCGGCGGTGGCGCAGGCGCCCACTGAACACACGGGCTCATGCACGCGATGCCGTTTGGCTTGAAGCCATAAGCGCGATCTGCGCCTGTACCATGACGATCATACGATATGTCTCGATGGCGCCCGGAAACTCCCGGGCGTCATTGTTCAATTCGCGCTGCCGAACAGAGACACGAAAACAAAAGCAAATCGCTACAGGATCAGCTTGTGCGGTCTTGGCCGGAGGATGGATACGCTGAACTGAGAAGCAAATCGTGCGGTGCTGGGATATTCAGGCGCCCAAGGCGGCTATCTGTTCATATCCTCGACGACCCAGCGGAAAAATAACAGTATAACGGCCGCAAATAGCAATAGCTGCATCAATTTAGGTAAATCAAGCATATCATAGCTCTCTAATTTAATTGCTGCATCATGCAGACGAGCCACAATATCCTAACATGTATTAATTATTTTCTATTTTTCACGCAGAATAATTATGATTAATACATAGTTAATATAATTTATACATCGAATATCTATAAAGATATGAAGAAATTACACTAAATACACATCGCGACGCTAAGTTGAGCATGTAAGACTATACTCGTCCTGTTCCTTTCACTCTCGACATGCGCCCCGTCTCACTTGCGGTAGGCCGACGGATTGATGCCGTGGCGTTGCAGGCGGGCATAAAGACTGCGGCGCGGCAGCTTGAGCGCCTGTGCGACCTCAGCAATATCCCCTTCATATCGCTCCAGCGTGGCTCGCAGAATGTTCGCCTCGAAGTGATCCATCTGATCGGAGAGACCGAACTCCATGGAAGGCTGGCTGCGAGCGGAGGCGAGGCCAAGCGCGGCTTGGGTCGCATAGTTGCGCAGCTCCCGGACATTGCCCGGCCAGTCGTCGGTTAGAAATCGTGCCTCCATCGCCGCATCGATAGGCGGACGCGCCACACCGTGCAGGCGTGCGGCCTCATCGAGGAAGGCGCTGAACAACAGGCCGATATCAGCGCGGCGCTCCCGCAAGGGCGGGATGCGGATCCGCACGGTTTCCAGCCGATAGAGCAGATCGGCACGAAAGCGATCATCGGTAACCGAACCATGCAGATCGCTTTTCGTCGCAGCGACGATGCGGAGATCGACAGGGGCCGGCTCGCCGCTCGCCGAGGGCAGCTCGCGTTCCTCGACAACGCGCAGAAGCCGGCCCTGCAACATGGGTGACATGCTGTCGATCTCGTCGAGAAACAGCGTGCCGCGATCCGCCTCGGCAATACGGCCGCGCCGGGCGCGGCTTCCGAACAGGGTCTCGTCGGCGATCGCGTCCGGCAGGGCGGCACAATCGACCGCGACGAAACTGCGGGTGCGCCGCCTGCTCCAGCGGTGGATGAGGCGGGCCACGAGTTCCTTGCCGGTGCCTGTTTCGCCTTCAACCAGAACATCCACGTCGGCGTTTGCGATCTGGCGGATCGTTTCGCGCAATCGCGCCATGACAGTCGTCTGGCCGATGAGCGGCGACGCATCCTCCGCCTCGGCGGCGGCCTGGCGCAAACGCCGGTTTTCCAGCACCAGGCGTCGCGTTTCCAGCGCCCGGCGCACCGATGCGATCAGGTGATCGGTGGCAAAGGGCTTGGCTATGAAATCATAGGCGCCCTGCTTCAAGGCGCCGACCGCCATGGCGATATCGCCATGGCCGGTCATCAGGATAACGGGCAAGTCCGGATCGCGCGCCAGCACTGCTTCCAGCAGATCGTGTCCATCGATACGTGGCAGGCGAATGTCGCTGACGATCACGCCGGGCAATGCGGTTGCAAGGCTTGCCAGCGCCGACTGCCCGTCGCCGTGGCTCTCCACCTCGAAGCCGGCTATGGCGAAGGAATCGGTGAGCGCGGCATTGAAAGGGCCGTCGTCCTCGACCAGGAGAACCTTCTGCGACGCTTGTAGGGTCATGCCCGCCTCATCGTGACTATGAAAGCCGCGCCACCGAGCAGCGATAGGCCTGTTGTCAACGATCCGCCGAGATCGTTCATGATGTCCTGTGCGATCCCGAGCCCAAGACCGAGCCCATCGGGCTTACCGGTAATGAATGGACGGAATATTTCCTTGTCCAGTGCAGGATCGATGCCTGGACCATTATCCGCGACGGTCAGCCTCACCACATCCTTTCCCGCAGCGTCGACGAGCAGGGCAACATGCGGATCGGCGATCCCGGCAACGGCGTCGATTGCGTTCTGCAGCAGATTGACGATGACCTGCTCCAGCCGCACGCGTTCGGCAAGCACATGCGGCTGACCCTCTGCCGGCAGGTCCAGTCGCACATTCGCTTTGCGAAACCGGTTCCCGACCAGCAGCAAGGCGCCGGCAATGATGGCATCGAGCGGCTCCGCTCCGGCCGCATGCCGTCCCCTGCGCGAAAACCGTCGCATCTCCTGCGTGATCGTCCCAATGCGCGCCGTCACCTCGACTGCGGCATCGAGATTGGCACCAACGCGATCGAGCCGATTGGCCGCAAGATGATGGCGGGCATTCTCGGCGAGAGTGCGGATGGTGGCAACCGGCTGATTGATTTCATGCATCAATCCCGCCGTGATCGAACCGACGGAAGCGAGCCGATTGGCCTGCGCAAGTTCCTCGCGGGCATCGCGATAGCGATCCTCGGCACGCGTGCGTTCAGCCATCTCGTCGCGCAGCTCGACCGTACGTGCGGCGACGGCCTCTTCAAGCGCCCGCCGATCGGCTGCCGCTCTTGCTGCACGCGTCATGCGCCACCAGATCGCAACCGCGATGACCGCTAGTCCCAGGATGGCGGGCAGCGCCAAAAGCCAAGCCTGCGCCTGCGCTTCCTGCAACGCCATACGGGTGTCAAGAAGATGCAGGAGGCGCAGCCGCGTACCGACAACCGGTTGCTCCGCCGCGATCATGATCTGATGCCGCGGACCGCGTATGCGACCGGTTTCCTCGGCGCGATAGTTGCCCGACCCCAATGCGGCGTCGCGATATTGCCCGCTTGCAACGATGCCGGCCCGATCTTCCGGCGACAGGGATGCAAGCGCGGTCAGTACCTGTGTCGGATCGGACGCAGCAAGGATGATCTGGTGTTCGTCGACCACAAGCGTTACGCCCGGATCATTCGCCCAGATCCGCGACACCGCATCGAACTCGAATTTGACGACCACGACTCCCGCCGGAGCGGCGGCATCACCAACCCTGCGGGCCAGAAACAGGCCCGGCCGGCCGCTGATCGCTCCGGCGCCATAATATTCCGCCGTGCCATCTTTGAGCGCCTCGGAAAAATAGGGCCGGAAGCTGAAGTTCTTGCCAACGAAACTGTCTTCGGTCCCTGCATTCGACGCGGAAATCACAAGTCCTTTGTGGTCAACAAGATAAATGATGTAGGCGCCGGTTTCGCGGGCCAGGAAGCCGAGTTTTTCGTCAAGCCGGCGGGCCGCATCCGCCGTAGGGCTTGCAAGCGCCTCGCCAAGATCGCGATATTCGCCAAGCACGATCGGAAGAAGCCGGAAACGCGCCAGCTCGCTGTCGAGCAAGCGACTATGCTGTGCCGCAAGCCCGCCCGCCTCCGCGGCCAGCCGCCCAAGCGCATCCTGACGCGAAAGCGAGAGCGCCGCGCACCAGATAGCGACGGCGACGGCCAAGCCGGCCACCGCCAGAAACACAATTCGCCTGAGGCCCGATCCACTCATCCGTGCAGAATATTGCACAAATTCCAAAATATCTATGCAGAATCTTGCGCGCGATACCCTAAACGTCGATAAACGATCAGGAGAAAAACAAGTTATATCAATAAGATATTTTTATATATCCTTGAAGCCTCGTGCCTCGTCTCTTCCACACGTATCAATGCGGACACTGGGAGAGTGGTCCTCAATACGTAGAAAAGCCGGCTGTGGCCGGGCAATTGGCGTTGCCGGTGCCGTCTCGACGAGACTGGCGGGCGGCCACCCGCAGGCAATATGACCCCTCCCGGCGAACCCGTCGTTCGCAGCGGTTCACCGCTTACCTACGACGATCCGAAGCAAGTACGGGAGGAGAGGCACAATGCTGAAGACATTAGAAGATCCCATCGTAACGACAGCAAGGGCGGAAGCAACCGAACGCCGCAAACGTCTGAAATCGATCATCGGTGGTTCCACCGGCAATCTGGTCGAATGGTTTGACTGGTATGTCTATGCTGCATTCGCGCTCTATTTCGCACCGCATTTCTTCCCGGCCGGCGACCAGACGGCACAGCTGTTGAATTCCGCGGCGGTCTTTGCCGTCGGTTTCGTCATGCGGCCGATCGGCGCCTGGATCATGGGGCTCTATGCCGACCGCAAGGGCCGCAAGGCCGGTCTCGCTCTTTCGGTGACGCTGATGTGCGCCGGCTCGCTGATTATCGCGCTGACGCCGGGATATGAAACCATCGGCGTGGTGGCACCGGCGCTTCTGGTTCTCGCCCGTCTGATGCAAGGTCTGTCCGTCGGCGGCGAATACGGCGCCTCGGCGACCTACCTCTCTGAAATGGCGGGCCGCGAACGTCGTGGCTTCTTCTCGTCCTTTCAATATGTCACGCTGATCTCGGGCCAGCTGCTTGCCATAGCGCTGCTAATCTTCTTACAGGCGGTCATGACGACCGAAGCTCTGAACGCCTGGGGATGGCGCATTCCCTTCTTCATGGGAGCAGCACTTGCGGTCGTGGTCTTCTGGCTGCGGCGCGGCCTTGCTGAAACCGAAAGCTTCAAGAATGTGCGCGCAAGCGATACGCAGAAATCCGGCTTCTGGATGCTGATCACTCGGCATCCCAGGGAAACCGCGCTGGTCATGCTGCTGACGGCTGGCGGCACGCTCGCCTTTTACGCCTATTCGATCTACATGCAGAAATTCCTGGTCAACACCTCTGGGTTCAGCCGGGAAACGTCGAGCGAGATAAACGCGATCACGCTGTTCATCTTCATGCTGCTGCAACCGATTGCAGGCGGACTTTCCGACAAGATCGGCCGCAAGCCCCTGATGATCGGCTTCGGTCTCTGCGGCGTGCTGTTTACCTATCCGATCTTCTCTGCGCTCGAGACCACGAAAGATCCATTCATCGCGGGACTGCTAGTCATGGGCGCGCTGATCATCGTCACCGGCTATACATCGATCAATGCAGTGGTGAAGGCCGAGCTGTTTCCCGCTCATATCCGTGCTCTCGGCGTTGCTTTGCCCTATGCCCTCGCCAATACACTATTCGGCGGCACGGCCGAATTCGTAGCGCTGAAGTTCAAGAGCAGCGGCTGGGAACAGGGCTTCTACTGGTATGTGACGGCAATGATCGGCATCTCGCTCGTCGTCTATCTCTTCATGCGCGATACGGCCAGGAACAGCGCCATCCAGGAAGATTGAGATAGCCGGCCAGGCGGAAAGGTTATTTCACTCGGCTGAACACCCATGGCGGGGGCATCGATGATGTCCCCGCTCCGGTCTTGCTGCAGACCTCGATATTGCCAGTTTCCAAAAGGGGGGCCTTATCGGTGGTCAGCCGTCAATGCACGAGCGTACGGCTTTTCTTGCGCTCGTTCAGCAGATGAATGAAGGTGATCCCCTGCTCCAGCAGGAGTTCTGCCGCCTTCAGATCATTCGGGCCGAGATCGGACGAACAGCCGCGAAGATTACATGCCAGGAACAGCGAATTGGTGACGGCAAGCGCATCGCCATCCTCCTCGGCTTCTTCTGCCGTGGCTTGCAGTACGTCCGCGACGGCCGACATAAGATCGGCGCGCTCCTGCAAATTCATTTCACCAAGACTTTTCGTGATCTCATTCATGACTTCTCCCTAGCGTGCCCGGCCGATCACGACATCCGTCGGGATCGGCGCGGCTCGCAACTTGGAAATGATTGAAATGCGGTTGGTAAGTGAAATATGGCAATGAAAGCCGGGACCGGCAAGGCATGGCTTCCATGCTGGAAACGCATGGCATTGCGGCTGGTTCTCAATGCTCGATATAGCGATGTCGGCGCTTGCAGGATCCAGCTCGAAGTCGCGTCCATGCTTGGCGAATTTCAAAGTCGCGCTATCCAGTCGTGATCCGGATGCAGTCTTTCGAGCCAGAGACGTAAGTCAGCTCTTTCCGAAGCGGCAAGCCTGGGCAAAGCGAGATCGAAATCCTTCTCATCCTTGTTACGCTGGTGTTTTGCCTTGAAAAGCAAGATTGCGGCAGGCGCGAGGAAGGGAAGACCATAAGCGGTCTTACGGATCATATCGCCGCGAGGCATGGCGAGCGACGGGTCGCGCTTGTAGATCCACGTCGCGGGCGTGCCGCGTTCCGGCATCATATCAACGCGCCAGCAACCTTGCTTCGGATCGGCTCCCCAAAGTTGGGCTACATGCACTGCGGGCGGCACCGATGAAGGAAGATAGTCGATTTGACCATCGACAACCGAGAAGAACGCCAGCTCCGCCAACAACGAACGGGCATTGGCGATATCCTCACGCAGCACGGCAAATTCAAGATCTTCATGTTCACGGGTCTGCCGGCCATGCCAGAGGTCCAGCGCCCATCCGCCGACGACATACCAATGAATGTCCGTGCCAAGTCGCTTCATCAGATCGGCCGGATGCCAGGCATTCCAGGCTTTTTCGGGAAGGGATTTCATGGAACCTATCGCCTATCGTGTAACACCGTTTTCCTATAATCGGTTGCCCGCTTCGGCAAAACGGTCCCCTTTTACCAATAGGCGAAAAACTTCGCGCGGAGACGGATCGGCCATCCAACACGCCGAACATCCTGCAGCGAGCTGTTCAGCGCGGACGGCGGATGGCCCGCACCTTTCCGCTGCCGCCACCACCGGCGAAGAAGCGGTCCTTGCCATCGGATTCCAGACCGGAAACGCCGGTCCCCTCCGGCATTTCGAGCCGCTCCAAAACTTCGCCAGTCGCCGGATCGATACGACGGACGTCGCTCTCCTCGCCCTCCCAGGTGCCGTGCCAAAGCTCGCCATCAACCCATGTCACACCGGTGACGATACGGTTGGATTCGATGGCACGCCGGATGGCGCCGGTCTCGGGGTCGATTTCATAGATCTTGCGGCCGCGATGCTGCCCTACCCACAGGCTGCCGTCGCTCCAGGCAAGGCCGGAATCACCGCCATTGCCCGGCGCCGGAATCGTCGCGACGATCGTGCCCGTCTGAGGATCAACCTTATGAATCTTGTCCTCGGCGATCTGATAGAGGTAACGACCATCGAAAGCGGTGCCGGCGTGCGAAGCAATGTCGATCGTGCGGACCTGTGCGCCGCTTTCCGGATTCAGAGCATGCAGCTTTTCGCCGGAGGCGAACCAGACGTGCTGGCCGTCGAAGGTGACGCCGTTGACGCGTGGCGCGTTGTCGAAGGGGCCGTATTCGCGAGTGATTTCCGCTTGCGACTTTTTCATGCTTCCATCCTCCGGTCGGGATCGGTTGAGTGTCGATAATGTGAAAGCTTAGTCGCTCGGCAGTGGCCCGGGGAGTAACAATGTTGTCGGGAAGCCGACGACCGGGGGCATCATCCAGCGGCAGGCCCGTCCGTTGCCCACGCGTTGTACCATCCCAATAGCCGCAAGCGCGTCGAGCGCACGCTGCACCGTACGTGGACTCGCCGACAGCGCAATCGACAATGCCGAACTCGACCAGGATTCGCCATCCGAGAGCAGTGCAAGTAACGGGGCATTCTCGACTTCGACCGACGGTGCCAGCACCACGACATCTTGCGCTTGCCGCGGCGTCAGCACGAAACCTTCCATCGTCGCGCTGATCTCGGCGAGCGGTTCCAAAGCGGCGCGAAGCCTGCCGACTTCCACCCGGAGCCGGGCTCTATGGGATTCGTCGGCGTGGCGGGCGCGGAACGCACGGGAAAGTAGCAGCGCCCGCGGCGCACCGGCCGGGGCCGCCTCGGCCAACACGCGCGCGAGCGCGAAAAGCACGGGCCGGCTCGCAAGCGATATAATGTCTGCGCCGCTGCGGACGACGTTGCGGCAGGCATCGACGACCAAGGTATCGGATGCCAAAAGCGCCTCGACCTCATCGAGCGACAGCAGCCTTTCGTTCCCTTTGGCGATCAGGCGAGCGGCCGGCTCATCGAGAATGCGCGCCGCATCCTCCACCTCGACGACAAGAGCGGGGATCGCTGCCTTGCGAGCCGCTTCCGCGGCACGTGTCAGGGCAGCACGCGCCGGCTCGATACGCAGGCGGCGAACGGCGATGCCGGCAACGGCCAGTTCATGGCTTGCTCTTGCCGCAGGCGGCAAGGGCGACGGATCGAGTTTCGCGAGCAACCGCTCGGCTTCGTCCAGATGACCGATGAGCAGCAGGCGGCGTATCTGCAGATTGCGGGCGTGGGCGGCGTTGATGCGGTCGCCGTGTTTTTCAAGAGCGGCCCGCGCCGTCTCCAGTGCCTTTTCCGGCCAGCCGAGATCTCGCGAGACGAGAGCAATCTCCGCCTCGGCGACGATGCAACGGGCACGGGCAACGGCTTCGCGCGGACTAAAGGCGCGCGCGGCACTCTTCAATAACGCCTTGGCGCGAACGAGATCACCGAGCTGCGCCATGGCTATGCCGCGCAGTGCCAGCGCCGGTCCATCGTCGCGTAGCGCCACGCGCTTCAGCGCACCCAGCACATCGCCTGATGCAAGCGCCTGAGCTGCGGCGACGATCAGCGAGTCCATCGAAATCCCGTCACACTTGTAACTCCCACCCCTTCATCCTCCAGCGGTAAGTTATCGCATATCGGCTGGCAAGATGCAGCGCCGACAAGGATGGACCTAACAGACAAGAGGAGATGAACCATGACGATGCATAAGACAGGAACGCGCAAGGAGTGGCTTTCGGCACGGCTTTCCCTGCTGGAACAGGAAAAGGAACTGACGCGGCGCAGCGACGAGATTGCCGCCCACCGTCAGGAGTTGCCCTGGGTGAAGGTGGAGAAGGACTATCGGCTCGAAACCGAGAAGGGTGTCGTTCCGCTCTCGGCCCTCTTCAAGGGCCGCTCGCAACTTCTCATCTATCACTTCATGTTCGGGCCGGATTACACGGCCGGCTGCCCATCCTGCTCGTCGATCGCGGACGGCTTCAACGGCATCGCGGTGCATCTTGAAAATCACGATGTTGCCTTCTCGGCCATTTCCCGCGCGCCGCTCGCGAAGCTGCAGGAATTCAGGCGGCGCATGGGCTGGACCTTCGACTGGGCTTCCTCGGCCAACAGCGATTTCAACCATGACTTCAATGTCTGGTTCACGCCGGAGGAACAGCGCGACGGCAGCATCGAATACAACTATCGCCGCGAGCCGCCAATGCCCGACGCTCAAGCCGGCAAGACGATGCAGCAATGGGAGCTGCTCGACAGCGCAGGCCCGGTCGACCTGATGGCGTCAATGACGGGGACGGATGTCGCGACCTACACGCGCGACCGGCCCGGCGTCAGCGCGTTCGCCATGCAGGATGGTGACATCTATCATACCTACTCGTCCTATGCCCGTGGGCTCGACGGCCTCTGGGGCATGTACCAATGGCTCGATCGCGCCCCGCTCGGCCGCAATGAGACCGGGGTGTGGTGGAGGCATCACGATCGGTATGGAGCAAACTGATGTTTCGCTCAGCCGAAAGCAATGAAAGGGCCGGCGGGCATGCCGCCGGCCCTGCGCTGCCCGTCATCGCCAGCCGTTGGCTGGCATTGGCAGCGGCGCCAAGCTTCGCCCTCATGACCGCGCTATCGGCCTATGGCGCGGGCGGCGATATCATCTGCTCGGCGCAGGACAGTCCGATGCTCAGCGGGATGGTGCCCATGTATCTGCTCATGAGCCTCTTTCACTGCGGGCCGTGGTTAAGACTGCTTGCAAGAGAAGGGCATGACGCTCGCGTGTCGAGCTGAGTCGCGGCAGTATTAGCCGCCCTTGCAATACGCCCGCACAGCGGGCGGCAGATGAGGGATCGCTTCGCCGTCCGCCACAATAGATCGGCGAGCGTGATCCTGCGGCTTCCTTCAGAAGCGTTGTGGCGAGAATGCCGTCAGATCGATCGCTGGCTTCCGTCCTGTCAGGAGGTCGGCAACGATACGCGCCGTGCCGGCCGATTGGGTCAAGCCGAGATGGCCATGGCCGAAGGCATAGATCACGTCCGGCGTCGCCTTGGCGCTGCCGATCGCAGGCAGGCTATCGGGCAACGATGGTCGGAAACCCATCCACTGCACACCGCCCTCCGGCCTCAGGCCGGTCAGGAAAGTGCGCGCCTTTAGCAGCATCGCTTCGGAGCGGCGAAAATTGGGGGCTAAGGCCAGTCCGCCCAGTTCCACCGCCCCGCCGACGCGGATACCGGTTGAAAGCTTGCTGACGACGAAGCCATGGCCGCCGAAGGTTATCTGCGTGCGCAGATCGAAAGCATCCGCCGGAAGGGTCGTGTTGTAGCCGCGCTCGGTTTCGAGCGGGATATGCTCGCCGAGCGTTTTGGCAATCCGGTGCGAAAAGGCGCCGGCGGCCAGGACGACCTTGCCGGCCTGACGCAGCTTTCCATCCGCAGCCACCACCTCGACCCCAGTAGGGATCGCACGAAGCGCCGAAATTTCCGCCGTCTCGATGACGCCGCCACGGCTGCGAAAATTGTTGGCCAATGCGAGCGTGTAAAGCTTTGGATCGGCGATGGAATACCAGCCGGGCGTGAACGTGCCGAGTGTGAAGCGCGACGCCAGCCCAGGCTGGATCGCCGCCATCTCGTCGGCTTTCAGATGCTGGAATTCGATGCCGTGATTGCGGCGCACCTCCCAACCGGGCAGCGAAGCCTGGAATTCCTCCTCGCTTTCATAGACCTGGAGATTGCCTTCCTTGCGTAGCATGGAGAACGTATCCGTGGCGGCGAGAAAGGGCTCCAGCTCCGCCTTGGACAGATCCATCAGGCTTGTCTGCGCCGACGTGGAGCGGGCAACGCGCGAGGGCTGGCAAGCCCGCCAGAAACGGAACATCCATGGCGCGATCTGCAGCGCATAGGCAGGCGGCACCGACAGCGGTCCAAGCGGATCGAGAAGCCATTTCGGCGCCTTCTTCAAAATGCCGGGAGACGCCAGCGGCAGGATATCCGTGAAGGCGAAAGCGCCGGCATTGCCGGCCGAAGCGCCAGCGGCCGGCCCTTCGCGATCCACGACCACCACGCTCAAGCCGCGCGACTGCGCCGCAATCGCTGCGGAAAGGCCAACGACACCGGCCCCAATGACCATAACGTCAGGTCTTGCCATCAATGCACGCTCGAGAGAGATTTCTGTGTTTCCGGATGCTCCGGTTTGCCGATCTCGCTCATGACGCCCTGATCGAAATAGGCGATGCGATCCGAGACATCGCGGACAAACACTGTTCTAGGCGCTAGGCAGATCATGGTCATCCCTCCTCCCGGCATGAGATCAAGCGCAGATATCGCTTCGTCAAACAACATATGTTCCGGCGACATGGCAAGCACTCTTGTCGGATGGATCGAAAACATCTCGGCAAGGTCGGCATGGATCTGTTTTGCCATCATTTCTTCGGCCTGCGGCGGCCGGATATCTGCGGGTGATGATAAATCCACTGGCCCTCCTCAGCTAAAGCACCGGCATGGTCGTCTGTGCGACAGGCTCATATGTCGATTTTTTGTATTCTTTTTGTATTTATAATTTTCAAGTCTATGATGCAAGCGAGCATAATATGGGAGAACCACAATTGACCGACGTGACCACCCTGACACCGGATGCGCTGCGAGGCCGCGTCGAAGCGATCCTTTCGAAAGCCGGCATCAATGCGCAGCAGGCCGGAGCAATCGCGCGGGTCATCGTCGCCGGCGAACGTGACGCCTGCAAATCCCACGGCATCTACCGCATCGAAGGCGTGTTGCGCGCGGTCAAGGCCGGCAAGGTACGGCCGGATGCAGTGCCGGTTCTTGAACAAAGCGATGGCTCCGCCATCGTCCGCGTTGATGCCAGGAGCGGTTTTTCCAATGCTGCTTTCGAGCTCGGCGTGCCCGCGCTTGCCGAACGGGCTCGCCGCTTCGGCATCGCCGCACTTGCCATCAACGACTGCACGCATTTCGCTGCACTCTGGCCGGAAGTGGAAGCTTTGACGGATCGAGGCCTCGCCGCCTTCGCCATGTGCCCGAGCTATTCCACCGTAGCGCCGGCCGGCGGCTCGGCGCCTCTCCTGGGAACGAACCCCTTTGCTTTCGGTTGGCCGCGTCTTGACAGCCCGCCCTATGTTTTCGACTTCGCGACGTCGGTTGCTGCGCGCGGCGAGATCGAACTGCATCGACGCGCCGGCAAGCCTCTTCCAGAGGGCTGGGCGATCGATGCCGATGGCCAGCCGACCACGGACCCGGAAGCCGCATTGGCCGGTGCGATGCTGCCGTTCGGGGGACATAAGGGTTCGGCCATCGGCACAATGATCGAGCTTCTGGCCGGCATCATGATCGGCGACTTCACCAGCCGCGAGGCGCTCGATTATCTCGGCTCCACCGCCTTCGCGCCACGGCATGGTGAACTCATCGTCGCCTTCTCGCCGGAGGCCTTCGCGGCTGGTCGAGCCGGAAATCCGCTCGCTCGCGCCGAAGTGTTGTTCGAAGCGATTGTCGGCCAAGGCGCGCGCCTGCCCTCGCAGCGTCGCTTCGCCGCTCGCGCTCGTGCGGAAAAGGATGGTATCCCGCTGACCACAGAGGAAATCCGCCAGCTCGACCGCCTGCAGGAACTTGGCCTCGATGCCGTGGTCTGAACGATCCAAAACGTAAGTAAATACTAACGTAATGTAATAGAAGAGAGGCCCCGCAGGGCCTCTCGCATCTTGAGCATAAGCGATCGTAAGAGCTTAGGCCTTGTATTTTTCTACGGCGCCGGGAAGCTTGCTCCACTCGGCATACCAGCTATTGAACAGCTTGAACTGAGCTTCGACATAACCGCGCTGGCTGTCGTTCAGGACGTCGCTTTCATTGAAGTGCAGTTCATATTCCTTATCCCCCTTCAGCACCATCATATGCTTGAAGAAGAGAACCAGATCCGGGCCTTCGTCGAAAGAGGAGAGGACGGCGAGTGCCTGCTCGAGTTCGAGCGCGCGCTGGCGTGCATCGACGTCGCCCTTGGCCGCAGCCTGCGCGAGGTTGCAGAGATGGATGACTTCCTTTGGCAGGACGTTGCCGATGCCGGTGATGGCGCCGGTCGCGCCGCAATTGACGAAGCCGTGGAACACGGCCGTGTCGACGCCGATCATCAGCGTCACGTCATCATCGCGGCTGGTGATGTTTTCGGCGGCATAGCGCATGTCGGCCGGGCCGCCGAATTCCTTGAAACCAACGAGATTGGCGTGTTCGGCACGCAGCGCGAAGAAGAGGTCGGCGCGGGTGGCAAAACCATAATAGGGGCTGTTGTAGATGACGGCCGGAAGATCAGGCGCTGCCGCAAGGATCGCCTTGAAATGTGCCTTCTGGGCGGCAATCACCGAGCCGCGCGAAAGCACACGGGGGATGACCATCAGACCCTTGGCGCCAACCTTCTGCGCATGGGCCGCATGAGCAACGGCCGATGCCGTGTTGACGGCGCCGGTGCCGACGATGATGGGCACTCCCGCCTTGGCCAGCCGCTCGACGCCTTCCATGCGCTGCGCATCGGTGAGCAACGGCCAATCACCCATCGAGCCGCAATAGACCACAGCCGACATACCATCGGCGATCAACTGCTTGCCCTTGCGGACAAGCGCATCGAAATCGGGGCTCCGGTCGGCTTTGCACGGGGTCATCAAGGCGGGGATCACGCCGGAGAAAATGCTTGCAGTCATCTGTCTATCCTCTTGGGCCGGGGTAGATCGGCAATCAGCCCAGCAACATCCGCCACCGCGCCTCACCGTCTTTGCAGCATTGATATACTCTTGTATATATTTTGTCGACAAGAATTATGCAAGCTACAGGCTGACGTCGAGGCGATCCCCACGCATCAGCAATTTCTGGATCTGGGCGACGATCTGCTCGGCATGTTCGCGCGCGAGGCGCTCGGCAAGTTCCGTATCCCGCGTCTCGATGGCGGCAATGATTTCATCATGCTCCTCGACGAAGCGGCGCGGCAGACGATCGTTGTAGGATTGATAGTAGAGACGCAGGAGACGCCTGCCTTCGTTCAACAGCCGCGAGAAAAGGCCGGTAAAATATGGATTGCGGCCAGCTTCGGCGATTGCAAGGTGCAGAGCCGCGTTGGTGGAGATCATGGCAAGCGCATCCTGCGCTTCGACAGCGTCGGCGAAATCAGCCTGAAGAGCGCGCACACCTTCGAGATCTTCCGGACGGTGATATCTAGCGGCAAGCTGCGTTGTCACCCGATACATCAGGACCAGCGCATCGAAATAGCTGTGCATGTTAAGAAAGTCGATCTGCGAGACCATGGTCGAGCGGTTGGGCAGCGTATCAATCAGCCCCTCGCCTGCCAGCCGCACGAGCGCTTCACGGATCGGCGTGCGCGACATGCCGAAACGCTCGGAAAGCTGCACCTCGTCGATAGGGCTGCCCGGCGGCAGCTCCAGATCCAGAATCTCGTCCCGCAAGATGTCATAGACCACCTTCACGCCGGACCCGCGTTTGCGCTCGTTCCGGAGGCTTGCTTCACTATCCATGGCTAACTGACCTCTTCTTTCAAGGTGAGAAATAAAGGGCCATGCCAGCTAAATCAACGCCGCTTCCCGGCATTCCAGGCCTTTGCCAAAATCGAGGTTTGCCTCGTTCCTATCCGGCAATCTCGATGCGGGCGCCATGTTCTGTAGCGGTCTGCGAGCAACATGACAGGTCGGCCGCCCTCGAACGCCCCTCCCCGGTTCCAGGTCTTCTTTCGAAGACGCCATCAGGCTGCAATGCTCCAACGAGTTGATCGAGGGATTACGCCGAGCGAACGTAACCTTCGGCAACGAAGTTGCTGCTCTCGTCACAGACCCGGTTTCGTCCAGCCGCCTTTGCCAGATAGAGAGCCCGATCCGCTTCGCGACAAAGCTCTGAAAGCGACCTGGATTTCTGGCTTACCTTCGAAATGCCAATGCTCGTCGTCACCACCACATCGGCACCGAGATCCGGAAATCGTGTTCGCTGAACTGCTTCCCGAATGCGTTCGGCCTGAACAAGGGGGTTTCCTGCTTTCAAGGGAAGAAAGACTATGAACTCTTCTCCTCCCTGCCGCGCGAAAATGGCGGAAGCCGGCAGAACCGCCTCTATCGTTCGCGAGACGACAACGAGAACTTCATCTCCCGCCGCATGGCCCCAACGGTCGTTAAAATGCTTGAAGTGGTCGATATCGAGATAAAGAAGAGCATCTCCATCCCGAAGTCGCCCGGAGACGTTCTCGTTGAAGAAGCGACGATTATAGAGGCCAGTCAGGCCATCTCGTTCGGCTGTTTGTCTGAGTTTTACCTGTTGGCGCTCGCTTATGAAAATAACGATCGACAGCGCCAGCACAAACTTGGAAAGGATCATCAGCAGGAAGCCGCTCGCCACATCAAAAAGGACGAAAGAATGGAACGAAAACTCGAAGGCCATTATCAGCGATAGCAGGCTGCAGGCCGATAATATTGCGGCAACGAATTTTCTGATCGGCAACGGTTCGCGAAAGGAGTCCCTGAAGATGACGATCGCCGCGCCGGCAAGCATCACACAGGCAAGGAAATTGAATGTCGCTGCCCGATATGTATTGTTCAAATGAAATGCGGTGAAAGCTCCGACGAGTAAGATTAGCAGTCCGGGCAGCAATACAAGAGCCGACATCACCTTTCTGTCGGGATCGCTGATCACCACGAAAGATGAGCCGAGCAACGAATATCCAAGCACGGCGCAAACGAGATTGATAAGGCTGAGAGGCGCATAGAATGCCGGATAGGTTTCGGCATATCCGGCCAATGTTGAAGCCGCCGCGAGAATTACGAAACTTGAGGCAAGCAGACCAACGCCGCGGCTCTCATTCGCGCTGTATTTCAAATAACCCAAAGTCACCGCACCAGCGATATAGGACGTCTTTTGAAGAAAGAGCACCGTCGGCATATCTAATTCATTCATCATCGAAAACTACCAAAGCAACCAGAAAGCATCGCGGCCTCGATACTCCGGGCGATCTAAAGATTTTGCCAACCGGCCTGCTAAAGATCTTGCCAATGCAATATCTCTGATAAGTCTTCGCCGAGAGCAGCCCACCGCATTGGCTCGGAGCCTTCGTTGATCCACCTCCGAAATCAACCAGCCAAGGCCGGGACCGGCATTAAGGTCGCGACGGTGACGACTGACACCGTGCGGAAAGAACTCTCGTAGACAAGAAGTACATTGCCGATGGCCACCCTACCCTACTAGGTGTTGGTGGCGCACGTGGGCTAGACTGCGCAGAGCAGCTCGGCTTCGCTCTGGCGGGTCCTCCCGAAGTCGAATTGTCGGAATTACCCTCATCGCAGCTAGGTTGTGGCTCGCGTTTCCATTGCCCCGGATCGAAAACCGCATAGGGTGAAGGCCTCGCCATCGTTGCAATGGGTCTGTCGAACTTAACCTTGGAAGCGTCATGAATTTTACGTCGACCAGAGATTTTCTCGAGTTTCACGCTTTGCCGCCAGGCGTTATCCTTGGGCTTATTGATCGAGCGGGCCAGTTTGCAGAGCATTGGCGCGAGCGCACCATGCCGCAAGCCCTGCTCGGCAAGCGCATCGGCATCATCGTCGACGACACGGGATGGCGAAACACGACCGCTTTCGATCTCGGCGCGAAGGCGATGGGCGGCATATCTGCTCAACCTCCCATTAGCTTCAGCACTCGCGAACCCATCGCAGATCTGGCGGGCTACCTCGATAATTGGTTTGATCTTCTTGTCGTCAGGACGAAAGAGCTTGATACGCTGCGTGAACTTGCTTCTGCCGCGGAAACACCCGTCATCAATGCCCGAACAAGAACCAATCACCCTTGCGAAACGCTTGGTGATCTCGCCTATATCAAGAGCGCAAGGGGAACCCTTGATGGCCTCAAGGTTGTCGGAATTGCGCCAGATGCCAATATACTCAGATCATGGGTCGAGGCATCGCGATCGCTGCCGATACGCGTCGTTCAGGCCTATCCGGAGCGCTGGCACGTCACCGACCCGGACCTTCTGAACCCGAATTTTGAAAGCAGCACGGACATTCGCCATCTGCTCGATGCGGACGTCATCATTACCGATTCATGGCCAGCAGACGCAGAGGAAGGCGAATTGGCTGAGTATCGGGTGTCGGCTTCGCTTCTCAACAAAGGAAAGCAAGGCACTATCTTTTTACCATGCCCACCGGTTACAAGGAGTCGAGAACTGACGGCGGATGCCATGCTGCATCCAACCTGCCAAAGTCGGGTGGCCAAGGCATTTTTGCTTCACGCACAGAATGCGTTGATGGAGTGGGTGAGCTCTTAGTTGTCGGCGACCACCAATCTGATTGGCTTTCGAACATCAAAGCGGCACTCATCTACCGAAGAGCGTCAGCTATCGAGGTTGCTTCGCGAGACAATCCTCAAAACCGGAACCGCGGGCAATGATCTGGTTTGACGCCTCTCTCGAAAAGCAAGCTGACGATGATCTTCTGCGGCATTCCATTGCCACCGTACTCAATATCGATACTGACAGCGTGGACGTAATCCACGACATAATGCAAATTGCGGATATGCCGATAACATGCCTCGTGGCGTCGGAATCTTTCGCTGACTATTCGCAGATCGTCAGCATCTACCACTCCGGCGACCTGCACCCGCCGCCCATTCTTGAAGCGGCCAGCCAACTAGCACGGCTACTGCGGAGATCACTCCTGGTGGCCAATGACGAGACAACGGATCCCTATTCTTTCATTTTGATTTCCAGCACCGGGGAGTCCTCGGTCGTCCTGGTGGATCCCGATGAGCTGGACAAGAACGGCCGCTATGTCATCACGAGCCATGCTCCCGTTGCGGGTGAACAATCGCAAGGCTCCTGAAGGCCTGACCGCATCATTCAAATGGATGCCCGACACTGTATGGATCTCGTCTGTTATGACGCAGGTGCTTCAGGACGAGCGGAATCGCACACCACCCCGATCTGCTTCGCATCCGATGTTGCGTAAGTGAGGCAGATTGGATGGCGTGACTTGAATTTGGAGGGCGAACGGCAAGCGCCGTGGGTCCAATTGAGGCATCAATAACTCTGCACCTCGGCCTTCCACGCGCGCAGCTCTTCGACAAGCCCGCCGACGAGCCGGCACATTCGCCATCTGCTGTTAAAAGGAGAATGGTGTGGCAAGTCCCAGATCATGACAAGGCTGTATCATGTCCTGTGCGACCAAGGCGCCCACTTTGCGGCAAGCACACTGCCCGGCCCATGTACAGCGGCGAAGAGCAGTCCCGCTACGAACGTGAAGTGATCAACGAAAAAGCCGCATTCAGCTTGGTTGCCGGTCCATCGCGCCGGACCATGGAATGAGAATGCGAGAAAGATGACGTAAACGGCCGCAGCAAGCGCCGCCGGGACGAACAAGGCACCGGTCAGGAAAGCAACGACAAGCAGCACTTCAAGGATGGCGGCACACCAAGCCAGGAATAATGGGAACGGGAAGCCCGCGGCGGCGATATAGCCAGCGGTCGCGCCCATATCCATGAACTTGAACGAGACCGCCATCACGAAGACGGCGGAGAAAATCAGGCGAGCGATGAGAATGGCGGCAGTCTGCCAAAGTGATTGAGCGTTTTCCACGATGTTCCTCCAGGTTGAAGCGGTTGATGCCCCAAGGACGGCCAACAAAAGGTGATCCCGACAAGAAGGATGAGAAATTATTTGCCGGTGCTGATCGCTTGCAGCGTGAAGCAAGTGGTCGAAAACGCTCTTCCTAAAGTCCGGGTCTTACATCTTTCTGCCAAATGGGACTGAACCTCGACAGGACCGAACTGCACAAAGAGGTTACGTTGCCTCCAAATCAGCCCTTTTGCCCCTCCATCCGGTACCTGGGGCAAAATCGATGGCAGCATTTCAGCGAACGAGCATAAAAGTGTGCATAGCTAGGCCCATTGAGGGTGCACAGGTGAGGCCGGGGATCTCGGCTTGGTGCGGCTCGCTCTTCGTGGTCTTTCACGGGGCCACCCAGCGATAAATTAGAAATTTTGCGACAAAGGCTAGGTCAGCTAATCTCGTCGGGAATAAAGCCACCGGTTTGGTGTTGCCACAGACGAGCAAACAGACCGTCCTGTCCAATCAGTTCGTCCGGTCCGCCTTCCTCCACGATACGTCCTTGATCGAGCACAACTATCCGGTCCATCCTGGCAATCGTGGAGAGGCGATGTGCGATGGCGATTACCGTCTTTCCCTCCATGACGAGATTTAGCTTGTCTTGGATCGCAGCCTCAGACTCACTGTCGAGGGCGGAGGTCGCCTCATCAAGCACCAGGATTGGCGCATTCTTCAACAATACGCGGGCGATGGCGACGCGCTGGCGCTGGCCGCCGGACAGCTTAACGCCGCGGTCACCGACGAAGGCGTCATAACCCTTGCGATCTTCGCTGTCGGCAAGATCTGCAATGAAGGTATCCGCACTCGCCATCTTGGCGACGGCCTCGATTTCGTCACTGCTCGCGTCCGGCCGGCCGTAGCGGATATTGTCGCCGACAGAGCGGTGCAGCAACGCGACATCCTGGGCGATGACGCCGATGGCGCGGCGCAGGCTGGATTGCGTGACTGCGCGGATATCCTGGCCATCGATCAGGATCGCGCCGTCCTTGATGTCGTAGAAGCGCAGGAGAAGGTTGGCGAGCGTCGTCTTGCCGGCGCCGGAGAGGCCGATCAGGCCGACCTTCTCACCGGGGTGGATCGTCAGCGAGAGATTGTCGATGACGGGTTTGCCGGTCTTATACGCAAAGCTGATATTGTCGAAACGGATTTCGCCGCTGGGCACGGCAAGGTCCTGCGCACCCGACCGGTCGGTGATGGTGGGCGGCGTCGTCATGACCGGCATGGCGTCCTTGATCGTGCCGATCGCCTGGAAGATCTGCTGGCCCATCTGCAGGAATGTAAATGTGTGACCGGAGAAGCGGTTGAGAACATAAACGGCCGCCGTGAATTCGCCGATCGTGACAAAGCCATCCACAAGGCCGGTAAAGCCGATCGACAGGATTGCCAGCCAATGGATCATGTTGAGGACGACGACGATGACCTCAGCAGTACGGTAGATGCGCTGCTCGCTCTGCTGCGCCTTGATCGCCTTACCGATTATGCCTCTGATGGCACCGGCCTCGCTGTCTTCCGCGGCGAATTGCTTGACCATCTGCATATTGGCGTAGAGATCGGTGATCGCGCCGGAAATCAGGCTGCGACGCTTGGCGGAGCGGCGTGAGCGCTCGGTGAAGACGGGCGCCAACCTGACTGCGAGCAGCACGTTGAGCGTGATCCAAACGACGGTCGGCAGGGCAAGCTGCCAGGAGAGCGCACTCAGAAGGACAACGGAGCCGACCATCTGCATGATGAAGCGCGGGATGGACTGGAAGGCCGAGATGACCTGCTGCTGCACGGCTGATGCCACCTGTTGCAGGCGCGAAGCGACCTGGCCGGCATAGAGATCGTGGAAGAAGGCGAGGTCCTGCCGCTCCACCGCTCTGTGGCCCTGCCATTGAATGGCGGCCGGCATGCCGATGCCGAGCGTGTGCGAGTTGAGCGTATTGACGAGAAAAGAACCAATCGGGATGACGGGGAAAAGCATCAGGCCGAGGAAGATCAGCAGCATCCGGTCGTTATGCAGGAAAGCGGCAGCACCCTGCTGCGTGACGCCATCGACGATAACGGACAGGCCCCAGACCATCGTCAGGCTCATGGCCTCGATCGCCATGGTGCAGAGGGCGAGTGTGATCAGGACGCCGCGAAACATCATAACGAAGTGAAGAAGAACGGCCACTGGCCCCTTCGACGGCAGCGGCCGGTAGGGAATGTCCAGCGGCTGGATCAGACTTTCGAAGGGGCGGTAGATCGCATCTGAAATTGACATGGGTGCTCGAACTCTAAATGGATGGGAGGGCGAGGACTCGGCAGCCGGAACAAGACCACCTTCCGGCTGCAATCTCAATTAGAACATCTCGGTGGATGCCAGGATTCTTGCGATGGCGATCGTGCGGAAGGCTTCCTGGCATGCACAAGCGGCTTTCAAGTGCAATGGACAGCGAAATCTGTTTATCCAAGATGAGAAATTGCAAGTGGCTGGACAGCAAAAGGCTGCATTTGAGATGGCCCCTTACCTGCTATTATTTTTCATCTTCGTCACACGCGGTCTCGTCAATATGACACGCCCTCGAAACTCCATTCGACCAGTAAGTGAACGAGACACCGAAAACGCTTACAAAGCGGCTTTCAAAATTGAACCCAAGGAGACGGCGGAGCGACGAAAGCTCATAAGCCTGCTTCTGGTGATTGCGTTGCTAATCGACATGCTCCTCATCGTGTGGATAGTTCGCTTCGCCTAACAGGTAGGCTTGCTAAACGCGAAGAGGCCCGCAAATGCGCGGGGAGGCTCCGTCCCACGAATTATGTGAAACCGCCCGTCGGAATCAAACGGCAGGTTTCGCAATAGCTTGAGATTATGGTTAATACTTCGCTTAGCTGAAGCTATTTAAGGCTTCGTTTCCGCCACACGCGCTCACCCTTGCAATCGGATTTAGCCAATGCCGAGAGATCGGATACGGAGATATTGAACCAGGAGCCGCTTCGGAGCAGTAAATCATAGCTCTCAAGCTCGTCTTCCACGGAAAGCCACACACTCCTTGCCTTCCAAGCTCAGGAGAAAGCGGCGGCGCGAGACCCGCTCGCGCATTACTTCGGCAGCGATTGCATGCTCTTCATGGCTTTGAGGTCTTCATGCGAGACGAATTCACAAGCCAGCAGGGTCTTGCCTGGGAAGGCCGCAGATTCGCGGGCGACTACGGACACCACTCCCATCTCGGCCGCGGGTTGCTCAGCCTTGGGCAAAGCGCGCCCATATGACTTCGTTGCGGTGCCTAGGAGATTGCCAAGCCCATCCGATGTCAGGTGATAGGTCTTGGCCAAATCGTCCGCTCGCGCGCCATCGACCAGGATACCGAAGCTCGTTCCAGCGAAGACGATTTCTTTCGTCTTGAAGCCTTGACGACCGAAGTCCGCGGACATTTTGTAGACGGCCGCCGTCATGAGCGACGTATCCGCCTTCGCAAGCTTCTCAGCCTCGTCATACATCTTTGTCGCACTGGCGGTCGAATAGGGCGGCTTGCAAAGGGCCGCATCGAAGAAGGAAGACTTGTCGAAAGCCAGCGCGCTCGAACCGAGCGTGAGCGAAACAATGGCGCCCAGTGAAAGGGATGCTGCTATGTTCAAGAATATTTCTCCCAATGACTGATGAGCCATTCGAACTTAGATCGAGTCGACCGTGCTGCTGTATCTATCGCTACGACCATCGGCAGCCAAGCCGCCCAACGCAACTATCTCCAGATTTTTCATCTGGCTCACAGATTACTTGGCAGTGGCCACGGAATGTATTTCAACCCATGCAATGCCACGCCTCGACACAAGATCTCCCTCTTCAGCGCGCTGAAGGACGGCGCGTGGCTTGACGAAGCAAGAGGATGGATCACGCCTTCCCGCCCAACAGCCGGCCCCTACCCTCCATGGCTTTATTCTTGCAAATCCCTTCTCCGTCTGCGGCATCTCTCGAATGAGAATAGTCCTTCCCTATTCTGCCGATGAGAGATGCCATGAAACGCCGGATTGAGACGCGCCTCGGACAAGCAAAGCCAGTCGCTGGCATAAGGAAGCAAAGTCCAAATCCGAGTAATGCTCTGCTGCACTACCCGGCGCGCGGACCATTCAAAGATACGACTTCACCAGGTCTTTTGAACAACCGCAAACACAACGAGGACCATCGCCAATCATCGACCGCGACCGATTGGCCGCAACTCGTTTCGCCAGCATTTAGCTTGCGGCCGCCGGGGGTTAAAGCGCCCTCCCCCCCTTTAAGACACGGCAGCCCGCACAAACCGGAGCCCTGCGACATTTTCGCAGGCAGCTTGTTACGAATTCGGGATTGAGGGAAGATGCGCCGCGTACGCGCTACCTATCGCGGCTTTGCGAAAACTAGCCGTCCAACTATAAAAATCTCGTTAACCAAAACTTGCTGCAGACTGCACCACCTCATATATGAACGTCGGCTTGGCGTGAGGGCGAACAAGCGGGGACGGATTTCTTTGCCATCCCGTCAAAATCACTTCACAATCAATCCGTAATGGAATTGCGCGCAGAGGAACGATTTGATGGAAGAACCCTGGACGACCAATCGCGAGCCGATCGTGGCGACCGAGCTCGATGTCAAGAAGGCGACCGCGATCAATACGCTCTTGCTTCACCCCATCGGCATCCTGCCCGTCAAAGCTGGCGATCCTATCCGTCCTTTTGCGCTTGGCCTCTGGAATGAAATCCGCCCGCTCTTGAAACCCGACGTACCGGTCATGTCTCTGCGTCGCTCCACCAGTGCGTTTCTGCATTCCAAGCGATATTACCATGCCTGCGCCCAGCCGGATTCCATGCGGCACGATCTCGCCGGCAATCCCGTCGAGCCGCTTTCGGCCGAGGATAGGCTTGCCGCGCAGCAGCGCCTGATCACGCTGCGGCAAACGCAGGCCAAGGCAACGGCTCAACGCGAAGAGCCGCCACCGCCGCCAGTCTTGAGCAAAGCAGAACTCATTCGAGCCTCCCTCCTCGGCCGGCGCTCCGCCCGCTGACGCGCCTGAGCGCATCGCCTCATAGTCTCCTCCCCTTTATTGTAACAGCCCGAGTGTAAGCGCTGCCTTTGGTGTGGTGGCGCGTCGACACTGTGGGCGGCAACTCAGGTCGCATCCGCGGTAGTCCGCGGACTACCGGTCAATTGAGCTCCATCCACGAAATGGCGCCCTTGGACGCGTTCGTTCCAGTATCCTGCCCGGCCTTCAGCATGAGTGGTCCGCGGACTACACCGCTCATGCTGGAACATAGGGCGAAACGAATCACTACAACCAACGGCCTCGCTCAAAACGTCAGCATAGTAAAGCGGCAGCAGATCGAATGTCGCAACACGCTGTTGATGCGCAAAAACGCATCAAAAACTGCCTTTTATCTAAGCATTTGTAAAACGGACACGAATCGGAGCATATTGTAACTGCGTAATTCAGTAGCATTCCGTCACAATTGCGCAGTTAATTGGGAAAACAACGATGCAGCCGAGTCTCGCGCTCCAAGAAGATCAAGAGCACCTTCCAACGCTTCTGGCGACAGATGCGCAGGAATTGTCTTATCAGCTCCAGCAACATCAGGCAAAGATCTTCCCGCCTCAGTCACAGAAAACTATGCGGATGTTTTCGCCGGCCGAAGCTGCTGCCTTCATTGGTATAGGTGAGGGCTATCTCCGCCAGATCGCCGCCGAAGGCCATGGGCCTGACCCGCTTTCCAATGGGCGCCGGCTTTATGCCGCCGAGGACATGGACCGCATCCGCAAGGTGCTGGATGAGCGCAACGGCACACCCAAATATGTTCCCTGGCGCAGAGGGTCGGAAAAGCTCCAGATCATCTCGGTCATGAATTTCAAGGGCGGTTCAGGCAAAACCACCACCGCGGCTCACCTCGCGCAGTATTTGGCGCTGAGGGGCTATCGCGTGCTGGCCATCGATCTCGATCCGCAGGCGTCCTTGTCCGCTCTCTTCGGCCATCAACCGGAACTTGATGTCGGCGAAAATGAAACGCTCTACGGCGCCATACGCTATGAAGAGCCGCGTCCGATCGCCGATATCGTCCGTTCGACCTATACGCCGAACCTTCATCTGATCCCCGGCAATCTCGAACTCATGGAGTTCGAGCACGAAACGCCGCGCGCAATGGCGGCAGGTCGTGCCGAGACCATGTTCTTTGCTCGCATTGGTGAGGTTCTGACCGAGATCGAGAGTTTCTACGATGTCGTTGTCATCGATTGCCCGCCGCAGTTGGGTTTCCTGACGATGTCAGCGCTCTGCGCTGCGACATCCATCCTCATCACCGTTCATCCGCAGATGCTCGACGTCATGTCGATGTCACAATTTCTCACCATGACGAGCGAGCTCATGTCCGTGGTCGAGAATGCAGGAGGTCGCACCAGCTACGACTGGATGCGCTATCTCGTCACCCGTTTCGAGCCGAACGACGGACCGCAAAGCCAGATGACCGGCTTTATGCGCGCCATCTTCGGCAATCGCATGCTGCAGAATGCCATGGTCAAATCGACAGCCGTTGCCGACGCCGGCGTCACCAAGCAAACGCTTTATGAGGTCGATCGTGCCCAGTTCACCAGGGGCACCTACGACCGCGCTCTGGATTCGCTCAATCTCGTCAACAACGAGATCGAGACGCATCTCCGCCTGACCTGGGGAAGGAAATAAATAGATGGCGCGCAAAAACCTTCTTGAAATCTCGGCGCCAAACACGGCGCGCACGGACACGCCCGCTGCAAAGGATAATCGACCGATCGCAGGTTTCCTGCCGCAGGCGAGGGGTTCTGGACCTGTCGGCGGCATTACGAGGACGCTCGGAAACATCACCGAAAAGATGGAGCGCGCCAGCGATCTCGAGCGGCAACTGTCCGAAGGACAGACGGTCGTCGACATCGATCCCGATGTCATCGACGGATCCTTCGTTACCGATCGTCTCGAGATAGATCCAGTTGAACTCGGCCAGCTTGTCGAGCAGATACGCGAACACGGCCAGCAAGTGCCGATCCTCGTTCGCCCGCATCCAGAGTCCAAGGGACGCTTTCAGGTTGCCTACGGCCATCGCCGCCTGGCGGCCACAAAGGAACTCGGCATCAAAGTGCGCGCGGTCGTGCGGCAGCTCACGGATGACCAGCTGGTGGTCAGCCAGGGCCAGGAAAATAGCGCGCGCACCAATCTCTCCTATGTCGAGCGAGCATTGTTTGCATTGCGCCTGGAGCAACGCGACTTCGGCCGCGATGTCATCATGGCCGCACTCGGCGTGGACAAGGCAGCACTCTCCAAGATGCTGATCGTCACGAGACAGGTGCCTCTGCCACTCATCAGCGCTATCGGGCCTGCTCCCGAAATCGGTCGCAGGCGATGGTTGGAATTGGGAGAGCGCCTTGAGAGTGTTGCTGCTGAGCCGATCATCGCCGAGTTGTCCGCGGACAACTATCGGAAGATGTCGAGCGATGAACGTTTTCAGCGCGCACTCATTCTAGCAACGGGAAAGCCTGCTTCTACCAAGAGCGCTGCTGCTCCTTCATCCGTAGCCGGGGTTCCGGTGACTTTTAAGCGAACGCCGGCGCGCGCCACTTTTGTTTTCGATAGCAAGGCTGCGCCCGGTTTCGACCAGTTCGTGCAGGAGAGATTGCAATCTCTCTTCAACGAGTTTCAGCAAGGAAAGGAAACGTAACCCGCAAAAGAAAAAGGCCCCCAAACGACGTCGTCGTGGAAGCCCTTCTCTGATCTTAAGCAAATCGAGAATCGCATTTCCCCGAATCACAGTCAAGAGTCTTTGACGCCGTTTTGGTGAGCTGTCTTCTTTTGCCACAACGTAGGTGAAAGAAAATGGAAACCGAATATGTGACGACGCCCTTTGGGCGGCGGCCGATGACGCTTGTCATGTTGATAGCTCAAAGACGAGCCGAGCATGGGAAGCCCATCAGGTCCATCGACAAATGGAAGATTTATCGCGCACTCTGTGAAGCCAAGCCCCTTCTCGGGGTGACGGATCGTGCGCTTGCGGTTCTCAATGCGCTCTTGAGCTTTTATCCGAAGAACGAACTGTCGGATGATGCCAACCTGGTCGTGTTTCCTTCGAACGCGCAGTTGTCCTTGCGCGCCCATGGGATGGCCGAGCAGACCATTCGCCGCCATCTGGCTGTGCTGATCGCTGCCGGGCTTCTTGTGCGCAGAGATAGCCCCAACGGCAAGCGCTATGCTCGTCGCAGCAGGGCAGGGGACCTTAATGAGGCTTATGGCTTCTCATTGGCGCCTCTTCTCGCGCGAGCGGAAGAGATCGAACATCTCGCCGCCCAGGTTGCGGCCGAACGACTTCATATCCAGAGCCTGCGCGAGCGCATCAGCCTCCACAGACGCGATATTGCCAAGCTGATCGAAACCGCGCGTGCCGAAGCTGCAGAAGGCCCCTGGGAGACCGTCTATGTGGCTTTCCGTGCGTTGATCGATGGGCTTTCGCGTTCTCCGACGACAATGGAGCTGGAGGCACTTCTGGATAAGCTCAGCCGCCTGCACGACCAAATCATCAACCAGTTGGAAACGCACATAAAAGCCAAAAATTTAAGCGGCAATCCCTATCAAAATGAGCGGCACATACAGAATTCAGACTCCGAATCCTTCATTGAATCTGAAACCAAAGCCAAACGGCGAGAAATACCGCTGGACGATACAGAATTTCCGCGGACAACTTCAATAATCCCGGAAACCATAGCTTCCTTGGAGAAGATCGGGCTAACACCTGCAGCATCACACAGTTCTGGCACTGGAACTCGCAAGGAGGTTCTAGCGGAACTGAAATCTTTCCCGCTCGATCTCATTCTCCGCGCTTGCCCGGACATCACAGCTTACGGACCAGCAGGCACTATCAACAACTGGCGTGACTTGCTTGCAGCCTCGATCATCGTCAAATCGACACTCGATATCAGCCCTGGAGCCTATCAGGAGGCCTGCAGAACCATGGGGACAGAGAATGCGGCCACTGTGATCGCCTGCATCCTTCAACGCGCTCCACACATCAATTCTGCCGGCGGTTATCTTCGCGATCTGACACGGCGAACGGAGAAAGGAGAGTTTGCGATCGGCCCCATGCTTATGAGCCTTCTGCGGTCAAATACGACTATGACTGCCCGAAAGGTGGCCTAGTTGGTTCCAATTTCAATGTGAAAGGATAGATATCCGGTTCTGCCTAGGCCCCAAATTCGTGGCACTGATCTAATGCAGACCTAATCAAGTCTGCTGAGACGCATCAACGACAGTTTTGTTGATGCGAAAGATGGTGCGCGACCCTCGCGCAGTGCTAATGGCAGCAAAGAGCAGAATAGCTTCTGATTGAGGATTTACTCCAATGAAATCAATCGGCTAGAGACGGTGTAAAATTCAGCCTAATTGACCGAACAAGCCGTAGGAGACGCTCTTATCGTCCGCCGATACCAAGTTTTTATGCCGTTTTTACCGGCAAATGTCCATATATTTTCGCATCTGGGTTCTCGATCTAGCGCTACGGTATCCACAGGTGAGCATATTGGATGCTATGCCGATGGTGACAGAAATATCCCCAGCTAGCTTGAACAGGCGAGGCAATGATCCCGTCCGTCGCCTGTCAAATTTCCTGACTTAGCTCTCGGCCATTGTCATTGCTGATCGCAGATCGGGATCGGCTTGGCGGGCGGTGCCGGATGATCCTTCTTGTACTGGACGATGATTGGCTCGAGCGTTTCCTTGGGCCAGAATTTTGGCGTGCCGATATCCTTCAGGCAGGAGTCGTTCCAATACAATCCGGATTGGGTCGGAGAGCGGCCCGCCGCAACGGCCTTGGCGATCGCCTTGATGTCTGAAGACTCCGGATAGATGTAGAGCGTCGTCGGATTGTCCTTCACCATGGAGATGATCTGATTGGCATCCGATGCCGCCCAGCTCGTGCAGCCGTCACTACGGCCGCCGGCATATTCCACCAGCTTCCCGAGGGGAACATATCCGTCCTTATTGGCATAAGGGCTCTGCGGATCCTTCTTCATGCAAACGCCCGCGACCTTGGCGGCCGCATGTCCGCCGATCGCCCGCTGTCGCGCATTGGCGGTCTCGCCCTCACCGTCGAACTGGAGGAACGTGCGGAGATAGGCGCTCTCCTTCGTCTGGGAGAGCTTGTAGTAACCCTTGAAGGTCGTCTTCGTCTCCTCCGTGACATAAGAGCCGCCCGTCGTCAGGTTCGAGTCCATCGCGTTGCCGAAGTTCTTCGCGCACATGCGTCCATTGCCGAAGTCGGCAACACCTTTGAGATCGCGCCCGCTGCCGTGGCCCGATGAAACGACACGGAAGGTCTGTGTCGCCTCGCAAACGATATAGAACCGACCCGCGGACTTGCCATCATTCGGAGTATTCGGGCGGGTTGCATCCATGGCGAAATAGCAGGGATTTCTAACCGTGCCTTCGCTCACTTTTCGCATGTAGAGCGCGCGAGCTCTTTGCAGGACCGGTTGGGCAATCTGCCCTTCACCGGTACCGACATAAGCTCCGAGCCAGGCCGGAATGTCCGACTGCCGGGCCGCTGCCAAGGATTGCGATGTTGCGGGAATGACGAGGGCGAGGGAGCAAAGGCTGAGCATCTGGGTGACGCTTCGAAGGGCATATCTCAACCGCACGGAATTAGTTCTCCTATCAAATATCCTGGGTCCGCATGCGCCGCCGCCGGTAACAGCAATTTTGACAGTCTGCCTGCCCCACAAGCTCGGCTGTCATGCGCCCGGATCCAGAAATCATAGTTGTGCGCTGCTTTGCTGAACGAGACCCTAACAGATGCAGGAATCCTGGCTGACAAGGAAAATTGCTCGCCTGTCATTGATTGGCTTCATCCATTTTGCGCCAGCATTCTTCAGCGATCACGGCGCAAATATGGCAGACTTCAGGCGATCAGGACGCTAAGAAAGCCGTGGCAGCTAGGTTACGTCATCAGGTCGTAGCGCTGTATGCTTCTGTGATCGAGGCAAGCCATCCTCCAGATGAAAGAAGGGGAGTTGCTCGCTCACATAGCTGTGGACGGCCGGAGCGTAGAATTCCGGATGATCCATGGCGCCCAGCATCAGAAATATCTGGTGGTCGATGCGTGCGTCGCTGTAGGCAATGGGCGCTCCGCAAGTCGGGCAGAAGCTTCGTTTGATGGGATATTGACCATAGGTCGCTCCCTCGTTGCCGTGAAAAGTCACGTCCTTCGTCAGGAAGCCCACGAACGCTGCAACCGGCGCGCCCGTCGCTCTGCGGCAATCGCTGCAATGGCAGTAGCTGGTATAGAAGGGCTCGGACGAGGCCTCGAACTTAATCGCGCCGCAACGGCATCCTCCCGTATGACGTCGTGCCATGAAATTGCTCCCTGCCGAAATCTACAATCTGTCTACGAGGCTCCCGGGACGAATTTATGAGCTCAAAGCCGTATGGCTCTTTCGCGCCTGGATCATACGTCGGTGAGCTGGTCAGCCAGCTATTGCGAAGACAGATGTGGGGCGGGAAAGTCCAACACGCGACTGGTATAGCTTTCGATCAGTGCGCTGAACGGTGTTCCATCCGTCAGTTTCAACACGGCATGATGTTCGAGAAGAAAGGGTGGCAGGGCAAGAGACCCGGCACCTGATGGCGGCAGATCGGCGCCCGTTTCCCATCCTTGCGGAAGAGGCGACCAAAGCAGCTTTGCTGACAGGTTCGTGCGGGTGAAATTGAGGGCCTGAACGGCGCGACCGAAGGCGACGTCGCTCGTATCGAGCGCCTTGTTCATCTCGGCTGTGAGCTTTGCCGGCACGTACCAATTATCCGCCTCGGATAGGATGCGATCGCCACAGGCCAGCCGAACTCGGCGATAGGCGATGGGCTCGTCAGGTCCGACGGCGAGCAGCTTGCGGATTGCAGCGTCGGCCGGCTTGTCCTGACCGCGCACGCGCTGCGCAACGATTTTCGAACCTTCGGGCGCAAGCTTATGCGCAGCACACCAGCGGTCGAGCGTCAACGTGGCGCTGGCATTGCTGAGGAGATCGGCATTCAGGGTCTGCAGGATTGCCAGCGCTTCCAGACGCGAGGTCGGCGTGTCTGGCCACTGAGAGGCAGCAGACATCTCCTGCGCCGCCGCTATCTGCGCGCCAAGCGCGATGGCGATCGAACCGCCGAGGGCAATCATGCGAACGAATGACGGGGGCTTTGATGGCATGCGATGAAATCCTCTGCACAGATGATTTTACGGGCCGGAACCTGATGGCTGACAAATACGCCGTTGGCATAGATGGCAGGCATGCCGCCATTGGCAAGACCTGAAAAGATTGTTGCAGGCAGGCGCGGCAACTGGCCGCAAAATCGTCCGGTGTCTTCCTCACCGTATAGGTGCCTACGATCCGATCGCGTTCAGACCGGTGATGGCAACCTGGATGAGGCCAGCCGTGGCGACGAAGGCCAGCGCGGAGACGAACAGCGCCGCCAGGATCAGCAATCCGTCCCGTGCCATCAGCGCGACCGAGATCGCCACGAGCGCAAAGACCGGCATATAGTTGCCGAGCGGGATCGGCAGGACAATCGCAACCGCTAGCAGGAAGATCGGAAAGGACAGCAGCCATTGCATGGTGCCGCCCGTAAAGACGGACAGCCGACCGGGGCGCACAACGGTTTCGATCCTGGCGAGGATCGGTGCGCTGTAGCGTACGATGAGATCGACGATCGCCGGCGAAAGCCGGCGACGACTGAGAAAGGCCGGCAACCATATCGTCCGCCTTCCTAGTGCGATCTGCGCCGCCACCAGGGCGAGCGCGCTCCCGAAGACGACACCGAACGGCCCAGGTATCGGAATCAGGGCGGGTAGGGCGAGAAAGAGGATGGTAAAGGCCGTGCTCGTGCGCCCGAGGCCGCAGAGCACCTCACCAATGGAGATGCCGGCCTGCTCATGGGCGAGCCTGGTGAGACCATGCAGGCGAGCGGACGCCCTGTCATCCTGCTCAGTTGTGCCGGTGGCCTGTTCTGTCATCCGAGGTCACCAGATGAGGCTGACGGAATCCCTTGCTTGCGCAAAGTTTCAAGCTTCATCGGCGCCTGTGCTCCTTCCCTGGATAAGCTTGATGACGGGCGCGCAAGCCGGATTATTCTTGTCGAGCAGATCGGCAGGGCTGCTCCAACCGGTCGAAAGGCTGATGACGGTGGAAATGGTCCAGAAGGTGTCGTCCGACGCACGCTGCACCAGCGCCGGCACTTCGGACGAGAGACATGCCTGCGACTGCCTGACGATCTCGACCGGCTGACCGGCCGCCGCCGCATGGCGCTCGATCTCGGCTTGAAGAGGACCGAGGGCGAAAGTTGCAAAGAGGGAAGCGAGGAGATTGGAGATCATATCTGGTCCTTGTCGAACATCTGCTTGAAGGGGGGGAGGGACGATGCCCGCGCGGAGCGGGCACCTCGCTGCATCAGGCCTGTTCGGCCTTGTCGCGGGTTTTCAGCAGGCTCCAGCCGACGCCGCTTGCGATGATGGCGAAGGTGATGCCGAGCGAGAGGGCGGCAGGGAATTTTTCCAGGCCCAGCATGTCAGCGACGAAGATTTTCGAGCCGATGAAGACGAGCACGATGGCGAGCGCCGGCTTCAGATACTGGAAGCGGTGAATCATGGCGGCGAGTGCGAAGTAGAGGGCGCGCAGGCCGAGGATCGCGAAGATGTTCGACGTATAGACGATGAATGGATCGGTCGTGATGGCGAAGATCGCGGGAACCGAATCCACGGCAAAGATCACGTCGGCCACTTCGATCAGCACGAGCGCCATGAAGAGCGGCGTGATGAACCACACCATTTTTCCATTCTGCGGGTGCGGCTGTTTGACGAAAAAGCGTTCGCCGTGATGGTGGTCGGTGACGTTGAAGCGGCTGCGCATGAAGCGGACGAGCGGGTTCTTCGACACATCCGGTTCTGTATCCTTAACGATCAGCATCTTGATGCCGGTAATGATGAGGAAGGCGGCAAAGACATAGAGAAGCCACGAGAATTCGGCCACGAGCGTCGCGCCGACGCCGATCATGATCGCGCGCAATACGATGACGCCCAAAATGCCCCAGAAGAGCACGCGGTGCTGATAGAGGCGGGGTACGGCAAAGAAGGCGAAGATGAGGGCGATGACGAAGACGTTGTCGAGAGCCAGCGTCTTTTCGACGACGAAACCCGTCATGTAGGCAAGGCCGGAATCAGCCCCGAGATACCACCATACCCAGCCGCCGAAGGCGAGACCGAGGGTGATGTAGAGAACCGAGAGCTTGATGCTCTCGCCGACGCCGATCTCCTTGTTTTCCTTATGCAGGACCCCAAGGTCGAATGAGAGGATGGCGATGACGAGCGCAAGGAAGCTCGCCCACATCCAGAGCGGCTTTCCCAGCCACTCGACGAAGAGCAAAGACGTTTCCATGACGGAAAACCTCTGTCGGCGCGATGTCGGGAAAGGTCCGACATCGCAAGAGCGCCGACGGCTCTCACCAGAGGGGCCCGGACCAGCGGGTTGGCCAATAGCTGGGAAGCGCATGTTTGCGTTTCAAGGGCTCGTGCGCATTTTGCAAAGACGGCAACGTCACTTGCCCGTCTAATCCTTGGTCCGGCCGATGTGAATGCTGTAAACGCTTGCCCGTTCCTGCGCGACGGAATCGGCCAGCACGGGGGGAATTTCCACATGGGCGCTATGCCGCGCGAGGATGTGGAATCCCTTCGGAAGGCTGGCCGCGATGCGGTCGATGATCTTTTCGTAATCGACGATCAGCATCTCCCGTCCGGCCATGAGGTCGAACAGCAAGGGATCGGCGATCACGCGCTCATTTTCACAAAACCAGTAGGAGGAGATCGTCAGGTCGGGAAGATAGCCGATCTGCGCCGGTAGGTTTCGTTGTTCGAACTGGAAGCGTCCCGGCAACCCGGCGGCTGACATCAATTCCCTGGCGAGAGAAAGCTGATGTTCGGATATGTCCAGCCCGTGAAGCTCAAGCTCGGGATTGTCGGCGAGATGGGCAAAGGCGAGGCTGAAGGCGCCCGAGCCACAGCCGAGATCACATACCCTTGTATATTTATGGGCCGTCACTTCGAGACAGCTGAGTGCTTGCAGGCATTTCAGTGAATTTCGCATTCCGAACGCACGTGTAAAGGCATCGGCGGAACGGCTGTAATCGAATATCTCGATCTGGCGCCTGCTTTCGACAGCATTGCGCAAGGCAATGGAATCGTTGCTGGGATGGTATAGATGATTACATCTGAGCAGGACGTCGGCAAATTCTTCGAAATACCGCGTCTGTACGTCCGTGCCTGTCATGTAAGCCTGTCCCCGCCAAGGATATTCTCTTTGACGTGATTGGAAAGGCTGTATGCGCCGAAAGCAAGCCCTCAAAAATTGCCCTTGACGCTCGATAGGGCAGGGTCTTGCAACTGCGAGCATCGAATACCGCTGCTGTGTTAGCCTTGTGGTAGAGGGATCGGAAATCCTTCGAAGGTTTTGAGGGTGTCGAGCACGATCGCCGTCTTCACGTGCTGAACCGATTCATGCGGCAGCAGCACATCGTTGACGAAACGGGAGAGATCGGTAAGCCCGCGCGTAGCGACCTTCAGGTGATAGTCCATTTCGCCTGTCAGCGCATAGGCTTCCAGCACCTCCGGCAGTCCGTTGATGAGCTGCGAAAACCGGCGGGCATTGTCTCTGTTGTGGGTGGCAAGCGTCACGGAGATGACCACCAACATGTCCAACCCCAGTCGCTGTCGGTCGAGATTGGCGTGGTAGCTACGAATATAGCCTTCCGCCTCCAGCCTAGTCCGGCGGCGCGAGCATTGCGACGGCGAAAGGGCAATACGCTCGCCGAGCTCGTTGTTCGTCAATCTGCCGTCTTTCTGAAGCTCTTCCAGCAGGCGCAGATCCAATTTGTCGAGCTGTTCATCCATTGCGCAAAACCCTCAGAATCCTCACGAAGCCTGTACGAATCTTGCCTTTTTTCTGGAGAGTTACAAGCTTCCTGGGTGAGTCCTAGGTCAAATCTTGCGCAGTTGAACGCGATAATTTTCGAAGCTTTTGGACCGAGTGGGTTGCACAGCCACCCACGTTCGCGCCATCTCTTTAGATGTCGCACATACAATCAGCCTTCCTTAGTGGTTGCCCGTTTGGAATCTCCGGTTGCAGAAAGTTGACTCCTTTTTACGTGATTGTCATCTGGCTTTTATAAGTGGGAGGCGGGAAGCAACCAAACGCAGGGGGTAAAAATGCGTAAACTTCTTCTCGCCATGATGTCTGCGACCGTAATGTCCGGCGCAGCCCATGCAGCGACAGTCTATCCGTTGGACCGGGCAACGGTACTCGCCGGCTCTCCATTCGATTTCAAGGTGGAATTCAGCAAGGTTGTGAAGCCGGAAGACGTGAAGGTCACGGTCAACGGCGAAAGCTACGACGCGGTTTTCGGCAAGGCGGCTGATTTCGTCGCCGAAGAAAAGGGCGCTGAGGACAAGGTTCTCGGATCTGCCCTGATCCTGCGTGGCGTCAAGCTCGCAAAGCCGGGCCAATACAAGGTCGAGGTCGCTGCCGGCGACGAGAAAAAGTCCGTCAATTGGGATGTCTACGGCACCTCGGCCACGCCGAAGGCCAAGAACATCATCTTCCTGCTCGGCGATGGTCTCTCCGTGGCCCATCGTACCGGTGCCCGCATCATGTCCAAGGGCATGACGGAAGGTAAGGCCAATGGCCGTCTCTCCATGGACGACATCCCGCCGGTCGCCTTCATCGGCACGTCCTCGACCTCGGCGATTGCCACCGACAGCGCCAACACCATGTCGGCCTACATGACCGGCCACAAGTCCGCCGTGAACGCACTCGGCGTCTATGCCGACCGTACCCCGGCGAGCCTTGACGACCCGAAGGTCGAAACGATCGGTGAAGCCCTGCGCCGCACCGGCAAGAAGTCGCTCGGCATCGTCACCACGGCTGAAGTCGAAGATGCGACGCCGGCAGCGCTGGTTTCCCATACCCGCAAGCGCGGCGACAAGGCCGAGATCGTCGGCATGATGTATGACGTCAAGCCGGATGTCCTGCTCGGCGGCGGCTCGGCCTACTTCCTGGCGAAGAGCGTCCCGGGCTCCAAGCGCAAGGACGACAAGGACTATATCGCGCTCTTCAAGGACGCCGGCTACGCCGTTGCCACCGACAAGAACGAACTGGCCGCCGCTGCCGGCTCCAACCAGGACAAGCTGCTCGGCCTCTTCCACACCGGCAACCTCGACGTGGCGCTCGATCGCGAATTCCTGAAGAAGGGCACCGTTGATAAATTCCCGAACCAGCCAGGCCTCGTCGACATGACCAAGGTCGCGCTCGACAAACTCGCCAAGAATCCCGAAGGCTTCTTCCTGGTGGTCGAGGGTGCATCGATCGACAAGATGAGCCATCCGCTCGACTGGGATCGTGCCCTGGTCGATACGATCGAGTTCGACAAGGCCGTCGCCGTTGCCCGCGAGTTCCAGGTGAAGAACCCGGACACGCTGATCGTCGTCACCGGTGACCACACGCATGGCGTCTCGATCATCGGCACGGTCGACGATAACAAGCCGGGCACCGAAATGCGCGAGAAGGTCGGCACCTATGCAGCCGCCGGCTTCCCGAACTACGAGGACAAGGATGGCGACGGCTATCCGGACCGCGTCGATGTTTCCCGTCGTCTGTTCATCGCCGCCAACAACGGCCCTGACCATTACGAGACCTTCCGTCCGAAGCTCGACGGTCCTTTCGTTCCGGCGATCCAGAACGAGAAGAAGGAATATGTCGCCAACGAAGCCTACAAGGACGTGCCCGGTGCCGTCTTCGTGCAGGGCAACATCCCGAAGGACGAGGACAGCGGTGTCCACGCCGTTGACGATGTCGTACTGCAGGCAGCAGGCCCTGGTGCCGAAGGCTTCCGCGGCTACATGGAACAGAGCGACGTCTATCGCGTGCTGGCCGACACCTTCGCGCTCGGCACCGAAAAGATGTAAGTCCTTACGGATCGTGTGAACATGGACAGGCGGCGTCAAAGCCGCCTGTCTCTTCATCTTTCATGGGGGTATGCGATGTCCGGGGACAAGATCGCCACCATCAATCGTCGGAGCTTTTTGGCCGCTGCCGCGGTTTTGCCTGTCATGGGTATCGCAACCCGCGCGGACGCCTCCGAAAAGCTAGGCTTCGGCGAGCTCTACAAGAGTTTCGGCCCGCTCGGGCTCGAATTTTCCGACAAGGTAAAGCAGCTGAGCGGCAAGGAAGTCGCCATCAACGGCTTCATGGCGCCGCCCTTGAAGGCGGAGGCCGCCTTCTTCGTGCTCACGGAAATCCCGATGTCGCTCTGCCCGTTCTGCTCTTCCGATGCCGACTGGCCCGACAATATCCTGGTCGTCTATCTCTCCTCCAAGCAGACATTCGTGCAGTACAACGCGCCGATCATGGCACGGGGCGTGCTGGAATTCGGCTCGTGGACCGACCCCGAAACCGGCTTCATCAGCCAATTGCGTCTGCGGGACGCCTCGTTCAGGACAGTCTGACCTCTATGCTCGCTCTCGATGTTTCCGGCTTGAAGATGCATTTTCCAGGCCTGGCTGCGCCGGTTCTCGCGATTGACCGGCTTCACCTACCGGCGGGCGGCAGGCTTGCGATCACGGGTGCCTCCGGTTCCGGCAAGAGCACGTTCGTCAATGCCATTACCGGACTGGAAGATGTCACGCATGGCAATATCGCCTGGAGCGGCACGGAGATCACACGCCTCTCCTCCGGTCGGCGCGATGCCTTTCGCGCGCGCAATATCGGCCTCGTCATGCAGGATTTCCATCTGTTTCCAGGCTTGTCCGCCTTCGAAAATGTCGTGCTCCCCGTCAAGCTCTCGCGGCGTCTTACGCCGGACGAGCGGGCACGCGCTCTCCATCTGCTGTCTATAACCGGTATTGACCGTCCGCAGCAGAAGATCGAAACCTTGTCGCGCGGTGAGATGCAGCGTGTCGCCGTCGCTCGCGCCCTTCTGTCGCGTCCCGGCGTCGTCGTCGCCGACGAACCCACCGCCAGCCTCGACCGTCAGGCGGGCAATGAAGTTGCGGAGCTTCTGCTGCAATTGTCGGCGGAGGAGGGGACGACGCTTATCGTCGTTACACACGATGCCATCCTTGCCGAGCGTCTCGGCCGCCATATCAACCTGGCGAGCGGGCGCATCGAGGAAGACAGCCAAGAGGTTGCCGCGCAATGATCACGTTCATTCTTGCCGACCTCAGGCGTTTCTGGAGTGGGGCGCTCGCCGTTGTCGTCCTCATTGCCCTATCTGTTGCCCTGAGCGTGACCGTGACGCTGCAGGAACGGGCCGTCCGGCTCGGCAGTGCGCGAGCCGCGGAAAAGTTCGATCTGCTTGTCGGAGCTGCCGGCAGCGAGACGCAGCTGGCACTTTCAGCCGTCTTCCTGCAGCCGGCGCCGCTGCCGCTGATGGAGGGTGCGGTCCTTTCCCGCCTTGCCAACGATTCGCGTGTCGAGCTCGCAGCACCCGTCGGCTTCGGCGATTCCGCTTACGGGCATCCGATCGTCGGCACGACGACGGGCCTGATCTCATCTCTTTCGCCGTCGTTGGCGCAGGGTGCAATGTTCTCGCACCTTGGCGAGGCGGTCGTCGGCTCCGATGTCGCCTTGTCGGCCGGTGCCGAGATCAAGCCGATGCATGGCGCGGCCGAAACCGGCGGCGAAACCCATACGGCCATTGCCTACAAGGTCACGGGCCGCATGGCGCCGACCGGCACGGCCTGGGACCGCGCGATCCTGGTGCCGATCCGTGCCGTCTGGCAGCTGCATGGCATGCATGGAGCGGAAGACCATCACGACCATGATGGCGACGAGGCGGATGCGCATGGCGCGACAGAGCCGCATGAGCACGCCGGTGGCCACGAAGAAGGTCACGACCACGGGCATGGCCACGTTGACGCGGATGCACCGCTCGATGAGCATTTTGACGCGCAAACGCCTGGCGTGCCCGCCGTTCTCGTCAAGCCGAAGACGATTGCCGATGCCTATCGCTTGCGGCAGGAATACCGCAGCGGCACGACGCTTGGCGTCTTTCCGGGCGAGGTGCTAACCAGGCTCTATGCGACGCTCGGCGATGCCCGCAGTCTGCTTCTGGCGATCGCACTTGGGACCCAAGCGATCGTCATTGCCGCGATCGTGCTTGTCACCATCATGCATGTCGGTTCGCGGCGGCGGCAGATCGGCGCCTTGCGGGCGCTTGGCACGCCGGTCCGCTCGATCGTCGCGCTCGTCTGGGGCGAGCTCTTCGTCCTCTTTGTCGCCGGTATCCTGCTTGGCATCGCGCTAGGCTATACTGCAGCATTGATAATTTCCGCCAGGCTGGCGGCATCGACCGCGGTACGCTTGCCCGTCGGCTTCTCCCTGGACGATTTCTGGCTTGTCGGCGGCTTTGCAGCGGTTGCGGCGATCATCTCCATCGTGCCGGCGTTCAGTGCCTTGCGCTCCAGCCCGGCGGCGGCGCTGCGCGCCTGACGGCGCGTTCGCAAAAGTCGACCTGAAACTGGATTGCAAAACTCCTCTTTATTGACTAAAGCCATTTCGCGTATCTGATGGAGGATCCCGCGATGGCGAACAACGCACGCAAAATCGCTTCTGTATTTGGTCTGCTCGCCGTGCTGGCAGCAAGTTCTGTCGTTGCGGAAGAGGCTAAGGGCGTTTCCGTAACGGATGACCGGGGCGTCAAGGTCGACGTACCTGCCCAGCCGAAGCGCATTGCTGCGATCTCCTATTTCGCCGACGACGTCGCGCTCGCTCTTGGCATCAAGCCGGTCGCCAGCACCTACATGACATCAGGCCGGCAGCCGGATTTCCTCCTTGGCCTGACCTCGCAGATGGCGCAGATCGGCCAGCGCGCCAAGCCCAATCTCGAACTGTTGTCGCAGGCCAAGCCCGATCTCATCGTCGCGATCCGCCGTTATACGGTCGGCAACGCGCCGCAGCTGGAAAAGATCGCGCCCTATCTTGCCTACAACATGGAGCTTCTGACCGAGAGCGACAAGGAAATTGCCGAGTTCTCGAAGATCCTCGGCAAGCCCGAACGCGGCCTGCAGCTCAACGCCGACTTCCACAAGCACCTCGACGAGATCGCCGCCAAGGCGCCGAAGAACGTGCATCCGCGCTTTGCGATCATGTGGGGCGGCGAGACGCCCTTCGCCTTTCATACGGAAAATACCTCAGCCTCGATCGTTGCCGCTATCGGCGGCGACAATATCGCCGGACCGAAGACACCAGGCGGCCCCTTTGGCATCGATCTGAGCCTCGAAACCATGCTGGAGAAAGACCCCGAAGTTCTCTTTATCTACGACTCCGGTCCGGATCGCCCGCATGAGAACAATCCGATCTGGCAGGAACTGACCGCCGTCAAGAACAAGAGGGTCTTCTACGTCGGCGATCAGTGGGTCGAGACCAATGGTCCGATCGCGCGCGAAATCGTGCTGCGTGAAGCCGCGCATTATCTCTACCCGGACGCTTTCCCGGCCGTCGATGTGAGGGCGGAAGCCGCCAAGATCATTCCCGCCGATATCCAGAAGTAAGATGCTTCGGGCCGTGGCCACGATGGATGCGCGCAAATCACTGGCTGTGATCGCGCTCCTCGTTGCTGCGACCCTGATGATCGTTTTCATCGGCCTGCTGCCCGGCGCGAAAGTTCTGACGATCGCGGACGCAAGCCGCGCCTTCTTCTCACCGGACGGCAAGGTCAATTCCATCCTTGTCTGGACGCTACGCTTGCCGCGAAGCCTCGCGGCCGCGCTTGCGGGTGCCGGGCTAGCGGTCTCCGGCTATCTCCTGCAGACGTTGACGCGAAATCCGCTCGCCGATCCCGGAATTACAGGGGTCACCGCCGGTGCGATCACGCCGATCGTCTGCTGTTTCGTTTTTCTCCCCTGGCTTTCCTCCGCCTATTATCCCTTCGTCGGCCTTGTGGGCGGCCTGGCGGCCGCTGCCGTTACCTTCTGGGTCTCGAAAGGTGGGCAGGGGCGGCCGCTGCATCTGGCGCTTGGCGGCGTCAGCGTCTCGCTGTTTCTCGGCGCGATCACCATCTACGTGCTGCTTTTGACCGGGCCGCAATCGACATCGCTTCTGTTCTGGCTTTCCGGCGGCTTCCAAGGGCGCTCCTGGCTGCACCTCGCCTATATGCTCCCCTGGGTTGCCGTCGGGGTTGCGGGTGCTCTGGCGCTCCATCGCGTCATCGGCATGTTCGCACTCAGCGATCATGCCGCCGCCGGCATGGGAGTGCAGCTCAATCTCTGGAAGCCCGTGCTGCTCGTGCTCGGCGTCTGTCCTGTCGCCGGTGTCGCGCCCGTCGCTGGGCCGGTCGCCTTCGTCGGGTTGGCCGCGCCGCATATCGCCCGCCTGCTGAAGCCGCGCGGTGCCGCATGGGAAATCGCGCTCTGCGCTGCCATCGGCGCGCTGATCGTCACGGTCGCCGATCTCATCGCCCGCACGGTCGCCATTCCGAAGGAGCTTCCCGTCGGCATCATCACGGCGTTGATCGGCGGACCAGTCTTTATCTATCTCATCCAGCGCGGCCGCCTTCAATTCCGGGGGCATGGCCTATGACTGTCGACACCCCCGTCACGTATCTGCCGCGAAGAGGCATGCTGCCGATCGTCATCGTCATTGCGCTTCTGTCGCTGATTGCCTCGATATTCCTCGGCGTTGTCGATCTGCCGGCGGCGGATGTGCTTGCCGTTCTCAGCGGCAAGGGCTCGCCCGAGGCGCAATCGATCATTCTCGATATCCGTCTGCCGCGAATCGTCACCGGTATTCTTGCCGGCATTCAGTTCGGCGTCGCCGGCCTGCTCCTGCAGACGATCACGCGAAATCCGCTTGCCGATCCATCGCTGATGGGGGTATCGCAGGGCGCGACGCTGACCGTCACGCTGTTCCTGCTCTTCACGGTCTATATCTTCAGTCCCGGCGACAATACGGTGGCGGAACTGCCGATCGCTTGGCTTCCGGTCGCGGGCCTTGCGGGCGGAATGATCGCCGGCGGCATCATTTACCTGCTCGCCTTTCGGCTCGAACTCAGCCCGCTGCGCATCACGCTTTGTGGTGTCGCGATAGGCGCAGTCCTGCACGCGCTTGCTGTCGGCCTCATCGCGGGCTGGGGATCGGCGCGCATCGAGATCATTCTCGAATGGCTTTCGGGCAGCCTCTATGCACGCACCTGGGACCATGCGCTGTTTCTCCTGCCGTTCACGATCGCAGGCCTCCTCATCCTGCCGGTGATCTATCGGCCCGTGGTCATGCTGCAATTCGATGCGCAGGTCGCCCGTTCGTTCGGCCTTGCCTATCGCCGGCAGTTTTCCATTGTCCTCCTGGTTTCCTGCGCCCTTGCGGCAAGCGCGGTCGGTGCCGTTGGCCCGATCGTCTTCGTTGGGCTTGTCGTTCCGCATCTAGCGCGTTTCCTCGCCGGCCGGCATTTCCCCTTGGTTCTGCCGCTGACAGTCGTTCTCGGCGCCATCTTCGTCACCCTGGGCGATCTGATCGGCCGCCTCGCCGGGCAGGCGGAGGAAGTGCCGATCGGGGTCGTCACCGCGATTGTCGGTGTGCCTGTCCTGCTTGTCCTCTTGAGAAAAATTCCCTGAGATCGCCCATGCCGCTATCCTGTTCGCAACTCTCCGTCTTCTATGGTCGCCGCAAGGCGTTGAACGGCTTCGGGCTTGCCATGCAGAAGGGTGAGATCCGGGCGCTGATCGGTCCGAACGGCTCGGGCAAGAGCACGGCTCTGCAGGCGCTTGCGGGTCTGATTGCCCCGGCGGAGGGGCAGGTGACGATCGAGGATGTCTCGGTCTCAACCATGTCGCGGCGTGTGATCGCCAAGAAGCTCGCCTTTCTGCCGCAGCAGCCCTCTGCGCCGGATGAGATGACGATCGCGCAACTGGTGCGGCAGGGCCGCTTCGCTCATGTCGGGCTTTTCCGCAGCTATGACCATAGGGATGAGGAGGCGATCGAATGGGCACTGGAAAGCACCGGGCTTTCGAGCCTTGCCGACCGCACCCTGCAGGAGCTTTCCGGTGGCGAGCGGCAGCGGGCCTGGATCTCCGCAGCGCTTGCGCAGGAAGCCGGTATATTGCTGCTCGACGAGCCGACCTCGTTCCTCGATATCGGCTATCAGGTCGAGGTGCTGGATCTCGTTCATCGTCTGAGCCGCGAAAGGGGCGTCACCATCATCATGGCGATCCACGATATCAATCAGGCGATCGCGGTCAGCGACCGCATCTCACTACTTGAAAAAGGCGAGCTGCGCTTTGACGGCGAGCCGAGGGCGCTCGCCGAAAGCGGGCTGATCGAGAAGACCTTCCGGGTGAAGGGGCGGTTCGTGCAGGTCAGCCCCGACGCGCCGCCGCATTTCGATGTCGAGCTGACGCGGCTCAGTCATTAAGAGGCTTGACGAGCCGGAAGACGATCTTGGTCTGGGTGTAATAGTCGAGCGCATCGGCAAAGTCGGGTGTCCAGCCATCCTCGATGAAAGGGATGAAACCGTCATACTCAAGCTTGCGGCCGGAGACTGCGAAACCTGCTTTCGAGAAGGCGCGGCCGTAGTCCGAAATCGAGCGATCCTGGACGACTGTGTTGGTTCGCTTGGCGACGAGGTCGCGCCACTTCGGCCAAAGCGGATTGTCGGTATGGCAGCCGGTGACGGCATAATAGACGCCGCCGGGCTTCAATGCCTTCCAGATATCCGCGGCGTGGGCATGAATATCCTCGACGAGATAGATGACCTCGTGGCTGATCGCGAGATCGAACTCTTCGACCCAGCCTTCGAGCGTGCTACCAACCGCATGCTGGACCGGCAGGTTGCCCTTGAAAGCTTCGGCCTTGGCGATCGACTGCTCGGCGATGTCGATGCCGAGTGCCTTGCGAAAGGGTCTGATGGCATAGAGATGGCGCAGAAGACCGCCCTGGTTGCAGCCGAAGTCGACGACGCTCTTGGCGGACAGATCGCACTCTACGATCAGGTCGATCAGATGTCTCCAGATCGGCGCATGGCCGTCCGCCATCCTGTCCTCCGCATCCGGATCGACATACCAGGTGGCGATCGTCTTCTGACCTTCTTGGCTCATCGGCTTTCTCTCCAGGCTATTCAAAACGTTCCTGTCTTTAGGACGGACTTTGGCCCATGACTAGGTTTCGAAACCCAAAAGCCGTGCAGGCAGAAGATTTTATCTGCTGCAGTAATCCGGAGAATAGAGGCCCTGCAGTCAATGCAGGCGCTGACCATTCGATGGATCGAACAGATGCGCCTTTGCCGGATCGATCTTGAGCTGGATCGGCTGGCCGGGAGAGACGGAGAGGCGGTCCCTGACGGCGGCGACGATCGACTGCGCGCCGGCCTGCAATTGCAGATGCGTGTCCGAGCCGGTTGGCTCGATAATGATGACCTTGGCCTGTACGCCATCTGTATCGACGGCAATATGTTCCGGGCGAATGCCGAGCTGGACGGATCGACCGAGATGGCGGCGGGCGCTTTCCGGCAGCGGCCAATGCAGGTTTTCCGCGTCCTGCAGCCCCAACCTTCCGTTTCGATCGATGACGAGGCCATCTATGAAGTTCATCGATGGCGAGCCGATAAAGCCGGCGACGAAGCTGTTGGCCGGCGCATCGTAGATTTCGAGCGGCGAGCCGATCTGCTCGATATGGCCGCCACGCATGACGACGATACGGTCGGCCATGGTCATGGCCTCCATCTGGTCGTGCGTGACATAGACCATGGTGGTGCCGAGACGCTGGTGCAACGTCTTGATCTCAGTGCGCATCTGCACGCGCAATTTGGCATCGAGATTGGACAGCGGTTCGTCGAACAGGAAGACAGCGGGGTTGCGGACGATGGCGCGGCCCATCGCCACGCGCTGACGCTGCCCGCCCGACAATTGCCGGGGATAGCGATCGAGGAGGGCGGCGAGATCGAGGATCGCAGCCGCATCGTTCACCTTCTGCTCGATCTCCTGCTTGCTGCGGCGCGCGAGCTTCAGCGAAAAGGCCATGTTGTCGCGCACGGTCATATGCGGATAGAGCGCATAGGACTGGAAGACCATGGCGATGTCGCGCTCGTTGGGTTCGAGATCGTTGACAACGCGGTCGCCGATTTCGATCTCGCCGTCGCTGATTCCTTCCAGCCCGGCGATCATCCGCAGCAGGGTGGACTTGCCGCAGCCCGAGGGTCCGACAAGCACCATGAACTCGCCGTCCTGTGCCGTGACGGAGACGCCATGCAGCACTTCGAGCGCGCCGTAGCGCTTGATGGCGTTGCGAATGGTCAGTTTCGCCATGGATATCTCTCCCGAAATCGCGGCCGGCGCTTCAGCGCCCGCCCATGCCCGCATTGAGGGCGATGCTGTTGTAGATGAGCTTCTGCAGGATGATCGCTAGGAAGACGCCTGGAAGCATGGAAAGGGTGGCCCCGGCCATCAAGTAGTTCCACTGCGTGCCTTGCTGCGTCTGGAACAGGGTGAGGCCGACGGGCAGGGTGGCATTGTCGGCACCGGTCATGACGATCAGCGGCCAGAGGAAGTTGTTCCATTGTCCGATGAAGGTGAAGAGCGACAGAAGCCCGATCGCCGGCATGGACAGCGGCACGATGATGCTGACGAGGATGCGCAGGCGCGAGGCGCCATCGATCCTTGCCGCCTCCTCGAGTTCCATCGGAATGGAGAGGAAGAACTGCCGCATCAGGAATGCGCCGAAGGTGCCGAAGGAGATCGGCAGGATCACGCCGGGGAAGGTGTTGACGAGCCCGAGCTTGTTGACGATCAGAAACAGCGGAATGATCAGCATCAGCGGTGGCACCATCAGCGTGCCGATATAGCCGAGCAGCAGCGTTTCGCGCGCCCTGAATTTCAGCCGCGCGAAGGCGTAGCCGGACAAGCAGGAGACGACGACGGTGATGGCCGTCACGCAGATGGCGATGATGGCGCTGTTGAGGAAGAAGCGGCCAAAGGGCAGCTGGGTCCAGGCGGCAGCAAAATTACCCCATTCGAAGACTTCGGGCAGGATACGCGGGGGGATCGCCGTCACCTCGGCGTTGGAGCGCACCGCATTCGATACCATCCAGAAGAAGGGAAAGAGAAAAGCGATCGCAACGAGGGTGATTGCCAGGTGATTGACGACATCGAGCACTAGCTTTCGGCGTGCTCTGGTTTCGGATTTAAGCGTCATAATGCACCCATTTGCGCTGGAACCAGAATTGCAGGGCGGTCAGCGCCATGATCAGCGCAAACATCACCCAGGCGATGGCCGAGGCATAGCCCATCTGGAAGTTCTGAAAGCCGCGCTGGTAGATGGCGTAACCGAGCGTCGCGGTCGACGATCCCGGCCCACCCTTGGTCATGACGAAAATCTGGTCGAAGACCTGCAGTGAGGTGATCGCCGTCATGACGGTGCCGAAAAACAGGGTGGGCGAGATCAGCGGCAGGCGGATTTTCCAGAAGCGGTCCCAGGCCGTGGCGCCATCGATGCGCGCTGCTTCCAGATAGGTTGCCGGTACCATGTCGAGCGCGGCATTGAAGAGAACCGTATTATAGCCGACGCCAGCCCAGATCGAGGTGAGGACGACGGCCTGCATGGCAAGCGTGCGATCGTTCAACACACCCGAGAATGGCAGGGACAACGCCGCCATCATGCTGTCGAACAGGCCGCCGCTCGTAAAGATCAGCATCCAGACCATGGCGACGGCGATGAGAGGGGTGAAGGTCGGCAGAAAGAAGATCACCCGGAACCAGCGCTGACCGATCTTCAGGCTCGAGATCCAGGTCGCAAGCCCCAGCGAGATAACGATATTGAGCACCAGATATTCGACCGTGAAGAAGATGGTGTTGCGCATGACCGTCCAGAATTGCGGATCGGTCGTGAACAGACGCAGATAGTTGGAGAAGCCGACGAAGCGCGGCGTGCCGAGCAGCTGCCAATTGGTGAAGCTGAGCGCGATCGAGGCGATGATCGGCAGGACGAGGAACAGGAAGATGCCGACCAGGCCCGGCAGCAGGAAGAACAAGGCTGTCCATCCCTCGCCTCTGAACCATCTGCGCGAGCGCGGCCTTGGTCTTGCGATCATGTCGGTGTGCTTGCCCAGCATCATGGGCCTCTCCTTTCCGGCGATGGCGCTGCGGTCGGGCGGATAGCCCGGCCGCAGGCCGAGGAAATGCCCGGCTTATGGTAGCTGGCTCTGAATGTCGCTCAACACACCTTCGGGTTTCGAGTCTCCCGTCAGCGCCAGCGGCACGTACTGCATCACCAGATTCTCGAACTGGTTCCATTTCTCGTTGATGCGGAACGGCGTGGTATGGGCGAACATATATTGCAGGGTGTCGCGGGTGCCGCTGACATTCTTCGCCGCTCCATCATACCAGGCGGTCTGCTGCGCGAGCCGGGCTGGCAGTGCGCGTCCGGCCGCACCGAGGATTTCCGCCGCCTTGGGGCCGGTCAGCACCTGCAGCGCCTTGAAGGCGGCATCCTTATGCTGGCTGGTGGCGGAGATACCCCAGCCCGACCCGGCCGTGATGAAGCGCGAAGAGCCGGTGCCGCGCGGCAACGGTGCGATACCGATCTTGAAATTGACATTGGCCTGCCCGGTAATCAGCGACCATGGCCCGTCGATATACATGGCGACATTGCCCGAGGCGAAGCGACCGCTTGCGGCTGAAGCATCGGCCGCGGAGGCAAAGACCGGCGAGAGTTTGTCCTTGGCGGTGAGATCGGCATATTTGCTGAATGCATCGACGAAACCGGCATTGGTGAGGTCGAATTCATTGTCGGCGTTGAAATAGTCCGCGCCGAGCGCGACGGGGCCGGCGATGAAATCGAAAGCCTGGGTGCCGTAGCCGTAGGTTCCGTTCTTGGTCAGTGCCTTGGCGTCGGCCTTGAAATCGTCGAAGGTCCAGTCCTTAGCGGGCTCCTTCAAGCCGGCCGCGGCGAATTTGTCACGATTGTAGAAGACCATCCACGGGCCGACATCGTAGGGCAGCGCATAGAGTTTACCGTCCTGCGAAAGGCCGGACATGATCGATGTCTCGAAGTCAGCCACTTTCACGTCGCTGCCTTTCACATAATCGTCGAGCGGCGTCAGGATCGAAGAGAAATTCGGCAGGCGCATCGACTGCATCGAGACGATATCGGCGACCTGTCCCGATGCCGCCAGAACCGGTAGCCGCGTCCAGTAATCCGTCCAACCCGAAAGCTGCAGATTGACCTTGATATCGGGATATTGCTTGTTGACGAGATCGGCCAGCTGCTGCCACAGCTCGGCATCGTTCGGCTGACCCCACATCTGCCAGGTCAGGGTCACGGGGGCATCCTGCGCTTGCGCGCCGATGCCGGGTAGTGAACTCGCCGCAAGGGCGGCGGCAAAGATCAATGAACGCTTCATGATGGTTCCTCCTCCTTAATGACTTTCGCTGCAGTGACGTTCATCACTATCCGGACGCTCCCCTCCGGTTTGGTCTTGCGGCCCGTTCAGGCCGCGATCATGGCCTCCAGGTCGGCGATCAGGCCGATCAATTCGGTTCGCTGGCGCCGCCATGGATCCGGGTCCTGTCCCGGCTCCAGAATGGCAGTCATCCGCTGGAGGAAGTTGGGTGGCAGCCGCTCGAGTTCGGCCGCCATCGGCAGGTTCCAGCCGTCACCCGGAAAATAGACCCGGTTGAAGGCGAAGACCGTCTGCAGGATGGCATTGGCAAGCTTGCCCGTCAGCCCGACAAGGAAGACGAGATCGCGGCGAACGACCTTGCTCTCATAATGATAATCCCTGGCCCAGTAGCGCAGGACATCCATGTATTGACGGAGCACGGAGGCCCTCAGCGCTTCCGGATACTGCGCCAGCTGCTGCTTCCAGCTGGCGAGCAAGCCACTGGGGTCGGCGATGATCTGCTGGCTGGCAAGATCGGTCGGCAGGTGATAACCCCAGATCGTCCATTCGAAGCTCTTGGGCACGACGATGCCGGCAAGCCAGGAGTCCAGATCGCGCTGCACGCCGGCGTAACGGCGCATCCAGACGCCATCCATTCGGACGCCCTCGGCCTGCCAATCCCGCAACGCGGCATCGAAACGCCGCCACGCCGCGGTCTGGCGAACGTCCGGTCCGCGATAGGCATCGGCATAGACCCTGAAGTCGAAATCCGATTGCGCATCCGACCATCCCTTGCCGCGCGATCCGGCGAGCGCGACGGCGCCATTACCGTCTTCTGCCAGGTCGGCGATCAAGGGGGTCATCGCGGCTATGAGTTCGGCTTCGCGGCTCATGACGGTACCGGGCGGCTGGGTTTCGTTATCTCCTTAATCCTTGAGGATCAGCTCGATGACGGGGGTCACGACGTCAGGCTTCAGAACCGGCAGCTCGAGCGTCAGGATACCCTCGCCGACGGCAATGCCGATATTGGAGTCGACTTCGGCATCCGGATCGAGCCAGTGCAGCTCACTGGCATCGTGCAGGAACTGCGCATATTTGACCTTACGCCCCAGCCCTTCGATGTGGATGTGCCGGAACGGCCAGGTCTGGATGTGCAGATAGAGCCGGTTGCCCTTCTGGGTGAAGCGGCAACCGCTCGGTGCCTTGTGAGTGGAAGGACCTGCGCCGTAGATCGCGCGACCATTCAGCCGCATCCATTCGCCATAGATGTCGAGAGCCTTGATGGCGCGGGCGTCGAAGGTGCCGCGGCCGGTCGGGCCGACATTCATGAGCAGGTTGCCGCCGAGAGACACCGTATCGATCAGGATGTTGATAAGCTGGCCGGCATCCTTCCAGCTGGTCTCGTCGCGATAATAGCCCCAGGAGCCGCTGAAGGTGTGGCAGGCCTCCCAGCGTACCGGCAGGCCGGCGACGGTCGGGGCGACACGCGGCGTATACTGTTCCGGCGTCACCAGATCGGGCATGTGATCGGCATCGCGCGGCAGGTCAAGGCGGTCGCCGACGATGATGTCTGGCTGCAGCTGGCGTACCAGCTTGATGAGCTCCTCGCTTTCCCAATCGGCGCGACCCTTGCCAGGCAGGCCTTTGTAGGTCCGGCGGGGATAGCTGAAATCGAACCAAATGACGTCGATCTTGCCGAAATCGGTCAGAAGTTCGGTCACCTGATCGCGCATGTACTTCGCATAGCGGCTGACGTCGCGGCCCTCATTGAGCTTGGCGGCATCAGGATGATTGCGCTGCGGGTGATGTCCGTCGATCGGGAAGTCCGGATGATGCCAGTCGAGCAGCGAATAGTAGAAACCGACCTTCAGCCCCTCGGCGCGAAGCGCTTCGACGTAAGGGCCGATCAGATCCTTGCCATAGGGTGTTTTGGTGACCTTGTAATCGGTGACCTTGCTGTCCCAAAGGCAGAAGCCTTCATGGTGCTTGGCCGTCAGAACCACATATTTCATTCCGGCCTGGCGAGCGCGGCGCGCCCATTCACGGGCGTCGTAGAGATCGGGATCGAAGTTGTCGAAATACTTCTGATAGGCCTCGGTGGTAAATTCCTCACGGTTTTTCAGCCATTCATGGCGTGCGCCGAGGGCATACAGCCCGAAGTGGATGAACATGCCGAAGCGGTCGTGTCCAAACCATGTCTTACCCTCGGCCACATTCTGGCCGCCACTGATCGCTGCGTCGCTCACACTATCCTCCCAAGTGTTAGGGCTCAATCGAACCGGTTCGATTTAATCATTGATCCACTCGCCCTATATGTCAAGCGCGCTGTTGAAATCTCTTTCCGCATATTGCTTCATGGCCGACAAATGTTAGATTTATGACAGCGATTCATTGAGGAAGGCATCTTCAATCGGAAGGCTAGACGCGATAGAAACGGTTCGAAAAATTCATGGCCACAATTCGTGATGTCGCCAAACTCGCTGACGTCTCCGTCTCGACGGTGTCGCTCGCGCTCAGCAATCCGGCGCGTGTCAGCCAGAAAACACTGGAGAAAATTCGTCAGGCGATTGCCGCCGTCGGCTTTGTTGCCGATCCGCTTGCCCAGAGCCTGGCGCGCGGGCGCAGCCGCATGATCGGCTTCGTTGTCGGCAATGTCGGCAACCCGTTTTTCGGCGATATCCGGCGCGAGCTGGAAAACTATGCGCTCGACCACCAGCATTTCGTCGTCGTCACCGACTCCTCAGGCAAGACGGATCGCGAGAGGGCGATGGTCGAGCACCTGATCGGCCTCAAGACCGCCGGCCTGGCACTCGCGCCGTCAGGCTACGATCAGGATTATCTCGACTTCATCGCCGGCCTGAACGTGCCGATCGTCTGTTTCGACCAGAAGGTGGCGGGCATCGAGCGCGATTTCGTCGGCTCAGACAATTATCTTGCCGGGGCGATGCTGACCGAGCATCTTCTGCAACTAGGCCACAGAAGGATTGCCTTCATCACCGGTCCCAGCCACATGCATACGGCAACGGAGAGGTATCGCGGTTTTGCCGAGACCATGGCGAATGCCGGCGTCGAGGTGAACCCGAATTTCGTCGTCGACGGCCAGTTCACCCGCACCGCCGGCTACGAGGCGGCCATGCGCCTGCTGATCCAGCCCGAACGCCCCACCGCGATCCTTGGTGCGAACAACACCGTGGCGCTTTCCACGCTGCAGGCCATGCAGGAATTGGGCTTCCGTTGTCCCGAGGACATCTCGCTCGCCATGATCGACAATGTGCAATGGAGTTCCGTCATCACACCGCGCATCACGATGGTGGTTCAGGACACGCTGGCGCTCGGCGGCATCATCGCAAGGCGCCTCATGCATCGCATCAGCAATCCACAAGGCGCAGTCGAGCCACCGCAGGATTTCGTTCTCACGCCTAAATTCGTCCCCGGCAATTCCTGTCGGCGGCTCTAGGGTTCTGTGCTTGATGCATTGCAGTCGCCGAAGACTTCTTGCCCTTTGGCAGCGGGCGCTGTCCTGTCTGCCTCAGAACTGGTTGCCGAAGCCGAACCGGAAATTTTCCACCTTGTCATAGTCCTGCTTGAGGAACGGCACGGCATAGCTGAGATTGATTGTGCCGAATGGCGATGCCCAGGTCAGCCCGATGCCGGCCGATGCGCGCAGCGCCGACCCATCGTGCAGGACATCACCATAAAGATCGGCATCGTTGCCATAGAGCGTTCCCGCATCCAGGAAGACGGAGCTGCGGAAGCCGAGATCCTGCGGCATGCCTGGCGTCGGCATGCTCGTCTCCACCGAAGCGGTGAAGTATTTTGTTCCGCCAAGCGGATCGCCGTCGGATGTTCTTGGACCAATGCCCGCATCTTCAAAGCCTCTGATCTCGCTTCCGCCGATCATGAATTGATCGAAGATGTTCAAGTCCTGGCCATTTGTTGAAGTCATGTAGCCGGCGCCAAGGGTCACCGAACCGACGATATCCTGTGAGTCCGAAAGCGTATGGTAGTAGCGCGCCTTGCCGCTGAGCTTATAGTAATTCGAGTCGCCGCCAAGACCCGCAACTTCCTGCGTGACCTTGGCGATGAAGCCGTCACGCGGCAGGTTCTGATCGTCAAGGGTATTGTATGTGAAGGTCTGGGAAACGCTCGATTGCGTCCACGGACCGTTGTTGATCAGGTTCTGGTAAGGTGCGGAGAGATTGTCCTGCCAGTCGCTCTCGCCGGTGTAGGTGATCTGTTTGTAGGTGTAGCGAAGCGTTGTCGAAAGGTCTTCGGTGATAGGCGCTGTGATCCGCAGCGAGATGCCCTCCTCGCCGTAGTCGTAGTAATCGCTACTGGTGGTGACGCTTTTGAAAAGGTCAAAGCCGGCGGCGAGCCGTTCACCGAGGAAATATGGCTCGGTGAAGGAGAGGGTGTAGGTTTGGCTTCCGCTCGTACTCGCGCCTGCCGCGACCTTGATATACTGGCCGCGTCCGAGAAAATTCTTCTCTTCCACGGAGGCTTCCAGCAAAGGCCCCCCGTTGACGCCGACAGCGTAGCCCCCGCCGATACCGAAAGAGCCGGTTGGCTGATCTTCGACATCGACGACGATGACGACCCGATCCGGGGCGCTGCCGGGACGCGTGGAGATCTTTACCGACGTGAAATAGCCGAGCGCATCCAGGCGGCGTTTGGCGCGCGCAATCATCTGCTCGTTGAAAGCATCCCCTTCATTGAGATCGAATTCACGCCGAATGACATAGTCCCTCGTTCGGGTGTTGCCGCGAATTTCGATGCGCTCCACATAAGCGCGTTCGCCCTGATCGACGATATATTCTATCGAGACGGAACGGCCTTCGGGGTTGCGATTGCCGCGCGGCGTCACCTTGGCAAATGGATAACCTGCCGCCTCGATGCGCTTCGAGATTGCGTCAATCGACTTCTGGATATCCTCGGCATTATAGGTATCGCCCTTGCGCGTGATGACGAGGCTCTTCAGGTCATCGGCATCGATACCCTGCACGGTTGATGTCACCGAAATATCGCCATAGCGATATTTCTCGCCTTCATCGACAATGAAGCTGACGTCGTAGCTGTTCGTTGCGCTATTGAAAGTTGCGCTATCGGACACCAGCCTGAAGTCGACAAATCCGTGATCGTAATAGAATTTGCGAAGTGCGTCCTCATCGGCGTCTTTCTTCGTTTCGCTATAGATATCCTTGCGCGTCAGAAACGAGAGGAAAGTGGATTTCTTTGTGCTGATAACCGCGGCGAGGTGGCCGCCGCTGAAAGCATGATTTCCTGAGAATGTCAGCTTGCTGATCGTCGTGCGATCGCCTTCGTTGATGACGAAGGCGAGATTGACCCTGTTCTTCGCGATGTTGACGACTTGCGGCGTCACCTGGACATTGTTGCGTCCGATCGCAGCATAGGCGTCCTTGATCGTCTTTATGTCGTCTTGAACCTGGCTCTCGCTGTATGGGCCGGCAGCCTTGGATTTAACCAGCCCGGCCAGCTTGTCATCCTTTATCTTCTTGTTGCCGTTGAATATAACTGCGTTGATCAGGTTGTTCTCATGTACAGAGACAACGAGGCTATGACCTTCCACCGAGATATGTACATCGGAAAAATAACCGGTTGCATAGAGTTGTTTGATCGATTGATCGATATCCGCATCCGAAAAGCTCTTGCCGGGATCTATCGTTATATTGTCCTTTACTGCAGTCGGCCCAACGCGCTCGGCACCCACCACGCGTATATCGCTGACGATGGCTGCCTGTGCAGACAGCGGCGCGGCTGTGGCTGTGCTTATGAATGCTAAAATGGCAATCGTCGAATTTGATCGTCTTAACTTTGACCGCCGTAAATCAGAGTTCATCTATGCTTTTACCTTGCACTTCCAAATGGAGCTGTTCCGCGGACTTTCCAAAGAAATGAACATCGATGCAGTCGGAGAATCTGCCTGTGATGTAGAAAGAGCACTATCACTTCTCCGTGCTCTTCGGTGTTAAGTAATGTTAAGTAATATTTCGATGAGGCGCCTACCTTGCCACTCGTGCGCGAAGTTCCGGAGTACATCGGATCCTCGGCGCATCGACCGAAACGGCTTCACCGCAAGGTGGTCTGCAATCTTGTCTGAAGCGATCCGAAAGTGGCGGATCAAATGCCAAATAACCTAATTGCCGCCCAGCTTGACTTCGCCTAGCGTGCGGAACGTCAGGTGCAACATTATGGACCAATCGACGCCCGTCGTGCTGGCGGTATCCTTTTTCCAGTCATAAATCAGGCTGGCGGTCGTGCATTCATCGGAATAGGTTACGCCGAAGTCGTGTTCGCTGAGATCCTTGGCGCGCAGATCATATCCGAGCGTCGTGTTGACCGACCATTGATCCGAGAGTTTCAATTTGGCTTGCGGCTGGAGCTCATCCTCATTGGTGGGCATGTCGTAATCGGGCTGAGCCTCGATATGCGTATAGGTCAACTGCGTATCGAGAATCGGCGTGACATAACCGATCGTCGTATCGCCGCGCTTTAATGCAAAGTTGTCGTGGTCGAGCCGATAGGATGTCGAAACGGAAATGCCATGCGGCATGGTCACACCGAACATCGTCACATAGTCGGACCGTGCCGTTTCGAGCCCCGATTCAAGGCCGGCACCGACCAGGTCCGGCGTTGCAAATGAATTCATTCCCATGAGCTGGTAGGACTGACCAACGACGCTGTCCAGTTTGTAACCGCTGTCGAAGCTGCCGGTATAGCGCATGCCGACATTGGCACGTGTTCCCCCTTCCACGCGGTCGAAGCCGGAGAATTTATCCCGGTCGAAGAGGTTCGTCGCATCGAATACGAAGCTTTGAGCATCCTCGTTCGGCAACTGACCGGCAAGCTGCTCGTCGGGCCGGAGATAGATCTGCGCTATGGGCTCGAAGACCTGCGTGGAGTGCTCCGTGGTCGCCAGGATCGGATATTTGGCCTCCAGCCCGGCAGTCAGCATTTCCCGCGCGGCAGCGCCATTGTCGTCGTAGTTGCCGGCATAGGCATAAGAGGGGCTGATGGAATTCGGCCCATCCATCCCAAGAGCCATCGTATCTCCACGGGCGGCAAGCAGAGGCGTCAACTCCAGGCCCTGCGGCGTCACGAAGGAGCGCTGCCACTGCATTTCGGTCGTAAGCCGTGCATAATCGCCAGTAAGCCCGAGAAAGCGGTCTGAGTTGTCGGGATTGACGACAACGTCCGCGGTGCTGCGGGAGACATTCGTGAAATTGCTGGTCAGCGACAGTTCTCCACCGAGAACAGGCTTTGGTGCGATCGCGTGATAATCGATCACCGGATAGGCGACGGCCTGCTGCTTTTGCAAGGTGCTGCCGGTTGTGGCGTCCTGTTCATTGTAATAGGCGAACCGCATATCGAAAAAATTCCGTTGGCCGACGCCGGTCAAGTAAGCCTGATTGGTATGTGTGGTTTGATTGAGCCCCTCGATATTATAGGTTCGGGCAAAGTCGTTGTCGCTCTGTGCCATGACATCCCAGCCGAAGGTCCAGCGTGGGTTGATCCTGAAATCACCCTTGGAGGCCATGAGCGTCCTGAGCTTGGCATTTACATCAGTAGTGCCGGCGTCAAACCCACCCGGATCGGCCTGATCGATGATGGCTGCCCGCAGATCATAGGTGCCGTTTTCAAGCCGCTGGCGAAACTCGCCCTGCAATAGCAAACCCTGATTGCTATATCCCGTCGCGGTAACCGTCGCGTCCATGCTCGGCGAAATCACATAGTAATAGGGGATCGCCGCGCCAAAGCCGAGATTCTGGGAGACGCTGAAGGTTGGAAACAGAAAGCCCGACTTTCTCTTTACGGTATTGTCGGGCACGGTCATCCAGGGAATATAGGCGATCGGCTGGCCAAAAAGCTCAAGCCTTGCGTGCTCCAGCCTTATCGTATGGGTAATACCGTTCTGGATAATCCTCTCTGCCTTCACCTGCCATAGCGGAGCGCGACCCTGTTCCGAACATGGAGCGCAGGCGGTGTAGACGCCCTTGGTCAGGATAACCTTGGAGCCGCCGACACGGTCGCCCTTGATTGCCACCATCCTCGTATTGTCGGGCATTTCAACCCGCAGGGCCTCGATAAATCCACTTGAGAAATCATTGGTCACGTCCATTCTGTCGCCGTAGGTACGGTTGCCGTCAGGGGTGATCAATTCCACATTTCCCGTCGCAGTCATCCTTTTGGTGATCTGGTTGTAGTCAACCTGATTGGCTACCAATTTATAGCCGCCATAGTGGATTTGAACTGCGCCGCGTGCGGTTATTACCTGCGTATCTTTGTTATAAATGGCCTCGTTTGCCTGCAGGAGTAGCTTGATTCCATCTGGAATTTTAATGTTTGTCGCGGTTGGTATGGTCGACGCCTGACCAGCTGGTTGCTGCTGAAATTGTCCTTGTGCGAGTGAATTATCACCTGCCGCACATGTGGAGATGATGGTGAGTGACCAAGCCATCGCAGCTCGGTTTGAGGCCAACGGAGCTACGCGTCTCAAATTCAGTACTCCGTTGACTGCGTGAGAAATGCCAGTATCTCTTTGCGTATCTTGTTCTGCCTGCGTGTGACCGCGATTCCCTTAGAAGATATTTTCCTTCTTGGTTGGCTACTTGTCATTCCGTAGCGAGATAACAGAGAAATACTTTCGATTTCTGCCGTGCTTCGCTCCGCTGATAGCCATTGAACTACCTGAGCCTTGCAATCGAATTCTGCCTGATTATCCGGACTTGTAGCTGTCCGGCCTTCTTGGTGGGATACTGCAACACTATGCGCAGCTGAACGCACGATTTCGGACTCCATTGCCATTTGGCAAGGAATAGACGAAGATAGCTATGCTTTGGATTAAGTTGCGTTAAATTATGTTTCTGTATATTTCTGCTTGTTTATTTTATGTTTCGCTATGTAAATTTATGCAATTTTCGAAACAAAGTGACAGTATTGCCAACTGCGTGGATGGTGCTCGCCACAAGCTCGACAAAATTAGGTGCAGGCTGCCTAATGTACGATACACCTTGTGCGGGAACAGCCGAGCCGGCTCGAAAGAACATTAAACGCGTGCCTTGAGAGCATCGAAATGTTCCCGAATTGATCTGAGCTGCAGTAAAGGTGCCCATGAATACCATTGGAACTGCAAACAAGGAGCAGAAGCAGTCGATCCTCCTGGTTGAGGACGATAGCGAGATCGCGAAGATATTGTCGGAAGTTCTGGCCGAAAACGGCTTTAACAGTATGTGGGCGCCTTCCGCCGAGAAGATGGACGCATATCTGGAAGACAACGCGACTGATCTTGTCATTCTCGATGTCATGCTGCCCGGCGAGAGCGGATTGAGCATCTGCCGCCGGTTGAGAGCGACGTCATTGGTTCCGATCATCCTGCTGACGGCGCGTTCGGAGGATGTGGACAGGATCATAGGGCTGGAAATCGGCGCCGATGATTATGTCACCAAGCCTTTCAACCATCGAGAGCTTCTTGCGAGAATCCACGCGCTCCTGAGACGTTCCCATATCAGCAGGCCGCCAAATGATCCTTTCCATTCGGCCTTCCGTTTCGAGGGATGGCGCGTCGAGCCGGGGCAGCGGCAGCTGTTCAGCCCTGAGGGCGCCCGTGTGACGCTGACAAGCACGGAGTTCGATCTTCTTCTGGCCTTCTGTCAGAATTCAAGGCGTATTCTGACGAGGGAGCAGCTTCTGGAGCTCACGCACAGCGGCATAGCCGGCCCGATCGGCCGCAGTGTCGATGTCCATATCAGTCGAATACGCCAGAAGATCGAACCCGACCTGCGTTCGCCGACCTTCATCAAAACCGTTCGCTTGGGAGGCTACGTCTTTACGCCCAATATAGAGATATTATGACGCGGTATCTTCGTTTCATCAACCATAGGTCCATCGTCACACAGATGATCGCGGTTGTGCTTGCGGCCGTTGTTCTGGGGACGGTGTGCACCTCGGTTGCGTTTCTCCTTCTCTCTTATGGAGGGCATAATGAGGCTAATCTCAAGCTTGCGGCGGCTTCTGCCGCTGCGCGCATAGCCACAATCGCCGACGATGCCCGCCAGAGCGTGTCACTCGAGGAATTGAAGAGAACCATCAAGGCTTCGAGATGGCTCGAGATGCATATAGAAATCGTTCCAAGTGCCGTGTTTTTCTCCAGCCCGGAATTTACCTCGGCGGAGAAGCGCACCGAGCAGGAAAGCGGCTTTGCAGACGAATTGCGAAGCGAGCTTCTGTCCCATTGGAACCTGTCGCCATCGGATATCTCGATCTCCACGGGCAACTCAGTCGTCGTCAAGATCAACAATCAATACGCTTTGATTTTCCAAACGACGCATCGCCCGCCGATGCAGCGGTTCATCTTCATACAGCTCGGCTTCGTCGTCGCGACGGTCATGATCGTGGTGCTTTTCCTGGCCGTTTACATCATCAAGCGGCTTATGGCACCACTATCGTCGATCGCGGCGGCGGCTGACGCTCTCGGCCATGTGTCGACACCCGCCCAGCCGATCAGCGATGCGGGTCCGCAGGAAGTCACCCAAGTGGCGAGGGCTCTCAATCATCTTCACGGGCGTCTGCAGTCCCTGATAGAGGAGCGGACCCGTATGCTGGCCGCGATCAGCCACGATCTTCGCACTCCGCTTACGCGCCTGCGCCTGAAGCTCGAGCGTGGGGTTCGGTCCGGGCAACTGGGCAGCATGATTGATGAAATCGAAATCATAGACAACATGATCTCGGAAACGTTGCATTATCTGCGAGAGCAGAATGACCGGCGCGCCGGATATGTCATAGACATGCCAAGCCTTATTCAGACCATCTGCAACGAGTTTGCCGATTTGGGCTTCGATATACGATATCAGGGGCCTGCCAGAATGGCTTACTTCTGCGAGGAATCGGGAATGAGACGCGCGCTCTCCAATGTGATCGACAATGCGATCAAGCATGGGACGGAGGTCGTCGTATTGCTTGAAAGCCGGGGAGAAAGCGGCTTTGAAATCCGGATCTCCGACAATGGTCCCGGCATTCCGAAGGAGCACCGTGCCAAGGTGCTGGAGCCCTTTTATATCGCAGACGATGCCCGATCCTTGATCGGGAGAAGCGGCTTTGGATTGGGCCTTTCCATCGTGCGCGATGTCGTATCCCGTCACCGCGGAACCATTTCCTTTGCCGACAATTCGCCTTCGGGGCTTGTCGTGCGGTTGGCCTTCAATCAATCGCGATCGACCGAATTTGCAAGCTGAACCTTTGACGGATGCGACGGGCCAGTCTGCAACATGTATCTCGTACGGCGTCATCAATCCCACGCGTGCGACGTCGGGAGGGTCGCAGGCGCAACATTCTGACAGAAATGTCCGCCTCGCCGATCCAGATGCAGTTTTGTGAAATTAGGCCCATAGATTGCTGATCTAGTCTCACGCAAGGTCTGGTTGCGATAGTTCGTGTGGGGCGAATATCGGTGAACTGCGCTGTGGGGGCGATCTATGATTTCGACGTATCTCGGCTACGTGTCCGCGACAAAGGACATGGCATCGACGCTTGCGCGCATCGCCAAGCAGGCAACGGTCAAGAGCGACCAGCAATATTACGATGCGCATATCGGCAAGATTAAGAATGTCGACGAGTTTCTGAGCGACTACAAGCTGTACAGCTATGCGATGAAGGCCTATGGCCTCGAGGACATGACCTATGCCAAGGCCTTCATGAAAAAGGTCCTGACCAGCGACCTTAGCGATACGAGCAGCTTTGCAAACAAACTGACGGACAGCCGCTATCGGCAATTCGCCGCCGCTTTCAATTTTGGCGGCACGTCAAAAAATCAGTCGGCTCAAAGCGACTTGCAGAAGAGCGACACGATCGGGCTCTATGAACAATCCTTCGCCAATGAAACGGCCCTGGCCAAGAAGGAAAGCAAATTCTACGATACCTGGATCGACAAGGTGACGAATGTCGACGATATCACCAACAGCAGCAGGATGACGGACTATATTCTGCGGGCGCACGGTTTAAACCCGGACAATATCTCGAAGGCATTTCTGAAGTCGGTTCTGACCAGCGATGTCAATGATCCGAACAGCTTCGTCAATACAGCGAGCAATTTTTCAACGGCATCGCTGCAGCCAACATACAAGTTGATCGCGTCGCAGTTCAGCTTCAATGCCGATGGAACGCTTTCCGGTGCGACTGCGCAGACGGCGGAGCAGAAGGAAGCCATGATCTCGCGGTATGACAGCATGGTCCCGAGCCTGTTGACCGCAGCTGCGGCCACCAGCAATGACGATTACTATCGTCAGGCGATCACGAAAGTTCAGTCGATCAACGATATCACCGGCGATAACAGGCTGTTTTCCTACATAAAGACGGCATTCAACCTGAGCTCCAAACTCACTCCGGTCCAGTTCAATCTCGCCTTCACGAACTCCGATTATGCCGCCGTGACCGGAATGGCGGACATGGTTTCGCACTTTCAGTTTGCCTCCGACGGAACGTTGCCGACAGGGCAGCAGGCGCAGACACAACAGGCTATCGACGATATTTCGACCAAATATTTAAGCCAGGCGAAAGATGCGAAGCAGAACCTGTTCGACGACGCTGAAAAACACTACAAGACGGCGGTCAGCGGCATAAAAACAATCACAGACTTCTTTGCCGCCAACGACACGAAGAACAAGAATCTTCCAACCATAGAGGATATGGCGCTTCGCGCTTTTGGGATCGGTAAGAACGAGGTCTCCAGGGATCAGTTGCGCAAGATCCTGGAGAGCGACCCCTATGATAGCAAGAGCTATGTCAACTCGCTAAAAGACGACAGATTCGTCGAGCTTGCCAAAGCGTTCAATTTCGACAGCGAGGGCAATTTGCGGGCGCCGGTCGCGCCCTTGTCACAGACCTCGATCAACAGCCTGATTTCGGCCTATTCGAAGTCGAAGACCTTCGGGTTGACCGGCGAGATGCGAGACAAGGCGGTCAAGGATGCGAAGGACGCAGCCACCGAATTCAGCAAGTCGATCGCCAAGATCAAGACGGTTGACGAACTCCTGGCTGACAAGAAGCTGACGGAGTTTATCCTCGTTGCAAACAATATCGATCCCAAGTCAGTCGACAAGAATACCTTGAAGAAGGCCTTCACTGCCGATCCCGAGGATGCCAAGGGTTTTCTGAACACGCAGGCGGGCCAGCAGTTCAAGGCGATGGTGAACGCCTTCAATTTCGACGCCAAGGGAAATCTGACCACAGCCAAGATCGAGCCGGGACAGAACAAGGGCGCGCGTCTCGCCACCAACGATCTCTATCTTCATCAGACGCTCGAAACGCAGCAGGGGAGCTCCAATGAAGGCGTCCGTCTCGCCCTCTATTTCCAGCGCAAGGCGCCGCAGGTCAATTCCGTCTACGATATCATGTCGGATCCGGCGCTCTACAATGTGATCAAGACGACCTATTCGCTGCCAGCATCCATGTCGAACATGGATGTGACCCGCCAAGCGGCAATGCTTGAAAAGCTATTTCCGATCAAGGATTTGCATGATTCCGGCAAGGTGAACAACCTGCTGAAGCGCTTCTCGGCCGTCTATGATGCGGCAAATGGCGGGAATACGACTTCTCCCGCATCCGCTATTCTCACGCGAGGTTCCGGGACGGGCATGAGCGCGGACCTCATGCTCTCGATTGCCCAGCTCAGATCGCGATAGCGCTCTTCCCGGAATTGCGCAAAACAAAGGCCCTGGCGCCACTGCGTGATCGTGGTGGCGTCTTCGTTTCCGATGCTACTGGTGCTGCAACACGCTCAAGCCTCCGTCCACGGTGAGGCAGGCGGCATTCATGAAGGGACATTCGTCCGAGATCATGAAAACTGCGGCCATGGCGATCTCCTGAGGAGTGGCGATGCGGCCGCCCGGATGCAGTTTCATCGTCTCGGCTTTCGCCTTTTCCGGATCGGGAAAGCTGTTCCAATAATCGATGGCCTTCTGCGTTGCGACGTAGCCGGGTGCGAGCGCGTTCACGCGCACGTTCTTCGCGGCATATTCGATCCCCAGCGATTTGGTCATGCCAAGAAGCGCATGCTTGGCAAGCGGATAGGGGAAGGTGTGCGGAATGATCGTGAAGGCGTGGGTCGAAGCGATGTTGAGAATGACGCCGCCGCCCCGGGCGATCATCTCGGGCAACACGGCCCGGCAGCAATTCCAGGCGCCCTTAAGATTGATGTCGAAGCAGCGCTGCCAATCCTCGTCCGTCGTCTGCAGCGGCTCTGCAAAGACGTTGACGCCGGCATTGTTGACGAGCGCATTGATATTGCCGATTTCGCCGGCCGCCCGGGCCACGGCTGCACGCACGGCTTCGGCATTGGTGATGTCGGCTGCTTGATAGCCAAGGTTGACGCCATCTTCCTTCAGCTTGTTCGCGGCTTGCTCGAGCAGGGCTTCGTCGCGATCGATGAGGAAGATGCTTGCATCTTCAGCCGCGCATGCCTCGGCGATGGCCAGTCCGATCCCCTGCGCGGCTCCGGTGATGAAGACTCGTTTTCCCGAAAGGCGATTTGGCATCCAGTGTTCCTCTTTATGCTGGGACGGAAATCTCGCGATCAGGCGGTCCAGGCTATCGCGAATATTCCCGTGGCTGCAGGCGGATCGATCCTGCAAAGGTCTCTCCCGGCTGCAGGATCTTCAGATCCCCAAGATCGGGGAGATTATGACCGTTGGCGATGTGGGACATCGGCTCGAAGCAGAAATAGTCATGGCGAAAGGCCGGGTTGAAACTCGCGTCGGGAATGAAGATGAATGCATGCCTGACTGACGTGTCGGCAGTCAGCCGCAGGCTTGCATGTCTCTCCGGCCAGACGATTTCCGCCTCGCCGCTCCATCCTTCGAAACCGTTGTTGACCCAGCGGCGGGGCAGGGGCGAGGGCTCGGAGAAGTCGAGATCGGCGGGAATCTCCATGCGTTCTCCTGGAAGCCAGCCTTCCGTCTCCGTCCAAAATTGTCGCGCCGGCGCAAAGAGCGTCGTTTCTGGGGTCATCGGAAAGTATGGATGCCAGCCAAGCCCGAAGGGCAGCGCCTCCTGGCCGGTATTCTCGACGCTCATGTGAAGCGTCAGCCCTTCGGATGACAGGGCGATGATCTGTCTCGCCTCATAACTATAGGGGGTATCGCCCTCCCGATGACGAAAGCCGATCTGCAATTCGTTGCTGCTGCGGGAGAGGATGGACCATTCGGCCTGCCAACCGTCGCCGTGCAGGTAGTGAGGATCCGAAGCCATGTTCGGCCTGAGCTGGTAGTCGCGTCCCTCGAATGTGAAACGATTGCTTCGCACGCGGTTGCCGAAGGGAACGAGGGGATAGCAGGCGGAGGTGGAGGCATGGGCATTGTCCGGGGCGGGTCTCAATAGCGCAATCCTGCGGCCGTCTACCATCCAGGAATAATCAAGCAATGTGCCGCCGAGGGTTGAAACGCGAACCGAAAGCGAACCGTCCTGCAAGTCGATAATGGTCATTAAGCGGTTGCCTTCCCCTCACAACCAAGGCCGGTGCCGAATGGATGGCACCCTATATTTGCTTTGTTTCATGTCAACAGATATATATGATTTATTTTTGCGTCTCCGCCGGATTTTTCCAGGTAATCTCGCGATTTCTCCATATAGACCATTCTTCGATTATCGTTCATTGCCGCCAACGACAGAAATAATCATACATAAATATTGACTGGTATGATGTTTTTTCATATTCAGAACGTCATGTCCAATGGGCTACAAATGCGACTTAATTGTTATACAAATAATTGACTCGTATTACAATATAACTTAGGGAAGTCGAGCGGTTCCCGGGAGCTGGATGGGAACGCGCAAACAAAGGGAGAGAGATCATGCGCTTTTTCAAAGCGGCAATCCTTGCAGGCACCTTTGCCGTTCTGGCGGCGGGCTCCGCTTTCGCCGCGGACGTCAAGATCGGATTCATTGTGAAGCAGCCGGAGGAGCCGTGGTTCCAGGATGAATGGAAATTCGCCGACCAGGCCGCCAAGGAGAAGGGCTTCACGCTCGTCAAGATCGGCGCCGAGGATGGCGAGAAAGTGCAGTCGGCGATCGACAATCTCGGTGCACAGGGCGCGCAGGGCTTCATCATCTGCACGCCGGATGTCAAGCTCGGCCCAGGCATCGTTGCCAAGGCTGCCGCCAACCAGCTGAAGCTGATGACTGTCGATGACCGTCTGGTCAATGCCGAGGGCAAGCCGCTCGAAGACGTGCCGCATATGGGCATTTCCGCCACCAAGATCGGCGAGACCGTCGGCCAGGCGATCGTCGATGAAATCAAGAAGCGCGGCTGGGACATGAAGAATGTCGGCGCGATCCGCGTTTCCTACGATCAGCTGCCGACCGCCGTCGACCGCGTCGAAGGCGCAATCTCGGTCCTGAAGGCGGCAGGATTCCCAGCGTCAAATATCTATGACGCGCCGCAGGCCAAGACCGATACGGAAGCTGCCCTCAATGCAGCGACCACGGTTCTCAACAAGCATGCCGATATCAAGTACTGGGTCGCTTTCGGCCTCAACGATGAAGCGGTGCTCGGCGCCGTCCGCGCCTCGGAATCGGTCGGCATTCCCGCAGCGAACATGATCGGCGTCGGCATCGGCGGTGCGGATTCGGCGATCAACGAGTTCAAGAAGCCGGCAGCAACCGGCTTCTTCGGCACGGTCATCATCTCGCCGAAGCGCCATGGCTACGAGACGGCCATCAACATGTATGACTGGATTGCCAACAGCAAGGAGCCGCCGAAGCTGACGCTCACCTCCGGTTCCCTCGCGCTACGTGGCGATTACGAGAAGGTTCGCAAGGATCTCGGCATCGAATGATCATCCCCCAAGGATGATGTCCGTCCGGCGGCGTCGTTGCCGCCGGACCTTCTCTCGATGGAGCGAGCATGGCTTTCCTTGAATTCAAGGGCATTTCCAAGGGCTATCCCGGCGTCCAGGCGCTGTCCGACGTCTCTTTCGATGTCGAAAGAGGCGCCGTGCATGGGCTGATGGGCGAAAACGGCGCCGGCAAGTCGACGCTGATCCGGGTTCTCTCGGGCGATCAGGCAGCCGATACCGGCAGCATTGTCATCGATGGCGTGGAGCAGCATTACAGCTCCGTCCGCGATGCCTTTCATGCCGGCGTCATCGTCATCCATCAGGAACTGCAGCTGGTGCCGGAATTGACCGTCGCCGAGAATCTCTGGCTTGGCCGTTTTCCCGGCAAGGCCGGTGTGATCGACGGCAGGACATTGATCGAGACCGTTCGCACCAAGCTCAAGGAAATCGGCATCGACGTCGATCCGGCAGCCAAGGTTTCCTCGCTGTCGATCGGCGCCCGCCAGATGGTGGAGATCGCCAAGGCCGTCATGGTCGATGCGCGGGTGATCGCGCTCGACGAGCCGACCTCGTCGCTATCGTCACGCGAGAGCGAAATCCTGTTTTCCCTGATCGACCGGCTGAGAGCCAACGGCACGGTCATCCTCTATGTCTCGCATCGCCTGGATGAGATCTTCCGGCTCTGCGACAGTCTCACCGTGCTGCGCGACGGCAGGCTCGCCGCGCATCATCCAAAGATCGCCGATACGACGCGCGAGCAGATCATTTCGCAGATGGTCGGCCGTGAGATCAGCAATATCTGGAGCTGGCGCGAACGTCCGCTCGGCGAGGTACGTCTCCAAGCCAAGGGGCTTTCGGGCTCGAAGCTGCGCAATCCCGTCAGCTTCTCGGTGCGCAGGGGCGAAATTCTCGGCTTTTTCGGTCTTATCGGTGCCGGCCGAAGCGAGATGGCTCGCCTTCTCTATGGTGCCGATCATCGCCACCAGGGCACGGTCTCGATCGACGGCGTCGCCGTTTCGCCCAATAATCCGAAGGCTGCCATCAGCGCCGGCATGGTTCTGTGCCCGGAAGACCGCAAGTTCGACGGTATCATTCAGGGGCGATCGATCGAGGAGAACATCGCCATCTCCTCGCGCCGGCATTTTTCGCCCTTCGGCATCCTCAATCCGAAGAAGGAAGCCTCGGTCGCCGATCAGTTCATCGCCAAGCTCAGAGTGCGCACGCCCTCGCGCAAGCAGGATATCGTCAATCTCTCGGGCGGCAACCAGCAGAAGGTCATCCTCGGCCGCTGGCTTTCGGAGCAGGGCGTCAAGGTTCTCGTCATCGACGAGCCGACGCGCGGCATCGATGTCGGCGCCAAGTCGGAAATCTATGAGATCCTCTATGAACTGGCGGCGGGGGGCATGGCGATCGTCGTCATCTCCAGCGAGCTTCCCGAGGTCATGGGCATTTCCGATCGCATCATGGTCATGTGCCAGGGGCGCGTCGCCGCCAATGTCGATCGCGCCGATTTCGACGAGCGGGCCATTCTGACCGCAGCGCTGCCCGACAAGAACGCCGCCGGCGCAATCTAATTCAGGAATGGTAGTGATGAATTCGTTGAAAAAAATCCTTCTCGGCGAACAGGGTCTGGTGGTGATCTTCGCGATCGCCTTCGTGATCGTCTCGCTCTTCGTTCCGAGCTTCCTGACCGAGCGCAACATGCTTGGTCTGCTGCAATCGGTGGTGACGATCGGCATCGTCGCCTGCACGATGATGTTCTGCCTTGCATCGCGCGACTTCGACCTTTCCGTCGGCTCGACCGTCGCCTTCTCGGGCATGATCGCCGTCATGGTGTCGAATTCCACAGGCTCGATTCCGCTCGGGCTCGTGGCGGCCCTGATCTGCGGCAGCGTCGTCGGCGTCGTCAATGGCGTCGTCATCGCCAAGTTCCGCATCAATGCCTTGATCACCACGCTCGCCACCATGCAGATCGTGCGCGGCCTGGCCCTGATCGCCTCGGATGGCCGCGCCGTCGGCATCAACGATCCGGCTTTCTATCAGCTGGCGCTGTCGCGCTTCCTGACGGTGCCGACGCCGATCTGGATCATGATACTGCTGTTCATCATCTTCGGTTTCACGCTCAATCGCACCGTTTTCGGCAAGAACACGCTCGCGATCGGCGGCAATCCGGAGGCTTCGCGCCTTGCCGGCGTTAACGTCGTCAATATGCGGATCTGGATCTTCGCCTTGCAGGGGCTGGTCTGCGCCATTGCCGGCATCCTGCTCGCCTCGCGCATCACGTCGGGCCAACCGAATGCAGCAACCGGGCTGGAACTTTCCGTCATCTCGGCCTGCGTGCTCGGCGGCGTGTCCCTGGCTGGTGGCCGTGCGGCAATGACCGGGGTGATCGTCGGCGTCCTCATCATGGGCATTGCCGAGAATGTCATGAACCTGCTCAATATCCAGGCCTTCTATCAATATCTCGTGCGCGGCTGCATTCTGTTGATTGCCGTTCTGTTGGATAATCTGCGTTCGTCGGCGGCAGGGCGTGGGAGCCGCTTGTAACGATCGGATTTCCTGGGAGAAGTTTGGGGAGAAGTTTGCCGGGCTTGCAGTTGCGCATTGATGCCGGGGCATGGTGCCGCTCATGATCGCTGCCGGGCAGCGGAAGGGAGTGCAAGTGATGAGTACGCGTTTGGGATCTTTACGGACTCAGGGCGGGGCCGCGCCCGAACAGGGCAGGCGCACCGTGCGCGAGGAGCTGTTGAAGAAGCTCATCGGGCAGATCGTGTCGGGCGCTCTTGCCGAAGGCTCGATCCTTCCGAACGAAGCCGAACTCTCCGAGGTCTATGGCGTCAGCCGCACCAGCCTGCGCGAGGCCATGCAATATCTGTCGGCGCTGGGGATGGTTCGCTCGCGCACCCGCGCCGGCACCACGGTCCTTCCGAGGGAAAACTGGAACTATCTGGACCCGCTGGTTCTCGATGCCACACTGGCACTCAGCAATGATCGAAGTTTCTACGATTCCCTGCTTGATGCGCGGCAGGTGCTGGAGCCCGCCGCCGCCGCGCAGGCAGCCGCCAATGCTACAGCCAAGCAGCTCGCACAGATTGCCGAAGCGTTCGAGGATATGGTTGCCGCAAATGCGCGAGACAACGAGGCGTGGAGCCAGGCAGATCTGGAGTTTCACACGGCCATCATCAATGCCAGCGGCAATTGGGTCTTCTGCCAGTTCGCCACGGCGATCCGTGCCGCTCTGCTCGCGAGTTTCCGCCTGACAAATCGGGCCAGCCAGTCGCATGATTACGCGATCGCCCGCCATCAGGATGTTCTGGATGCGATCCGCATGCGTCGACCTGATGCGGCACGTTTCGCCATGGAGCAGTTAATCGGAACGGCCAGAATGGAGCTCAGCGACGCGCTGCGCGCCGCCAAGCCCAAGGACCAGCTAGACTAGGCTTAGTCGTCGCGGGGCGATCCGCCTACTTCGTTGTGTAGCCGCCATTGACGAGAATGGTCTGTCCGGTCATCCACCAGCCCTCCGAGACGAGGAAGCGAATGTAGGGGACGATATCCTCGATATCGGTAAGGCCGGTCTTCGAGAATTTCGAAAGCGCTGCCGCCCCCTTGTGATAGGCCTGGGCATCGGCGCTTTCTGCCGGGTAGAAGAATGGCGTATCCATCGGACCGGGGCCGATCGCGGTGACCGAGATGCCGCGATCGCCGAACTCCTTGGCTGCAGCGCGGGTGAAGTGCTCAACCGGTGCCTTCGTCCCGGCATAGCTCGAATAAAACGGCGTGAAGGCGCCGAGAAGTGACGTGACGAGCGTGCAGATCTTGCCGTTATCGTTGAGCGACTTGCCCGCTTCCTTCAGGAAGAAGAAGGCCGATTTCGAATTGACGGCGCTCATCTCGTCATATTCGGCCTCCGATATATCGACGATCGGTTTCTTCAGCACCTTGCCGACCGTATTGATCGCGATATGGGGGCGGCCGAAGGCAGAGACAGCCTCGGCAAAGAGTTTCTCGGCCGCGCCTGCGGTCGTTAGATCAGCCTGGAATGCGGCCGATTCGGCACCGGCGGCCTTGACGGCAGCAACCGTCGCATCGGCATCGGCCTTCGTCGCGACGCTGTTATAGTGAATGGCGATCGCCTTTGCGCCATGCGCTGCGAAATCGCGAGCGATCAGGCCGCCGAGATTCTTCGCGCCGCCGGCAACGATGACGGTCTTTCCCTTGATGGAATGGTCGGTCATGAATGGGCCTCCTTGGGAAGTGGGACGGCACCGCGCCGCCCTTCCTGAGGTAAATCTATCGTCTGGAATTTGCCGATAAAGCGGCTTATTTTGACATCATCTGTCAGAATATACGGACAATGGCGGCATAGATTTGGATCGCATCGACCTCTTCAGGATTTTTACCCGCGTCGTGGAGTGCAGCAGCTTCACCCGCGCGGCCGATACGCTGGGCCTGCCGCGCTCCTCGGTCTCGGCCGCGGTCATCGAGTTGGAGGGACGCGTCGGCGCGCGGCTGCTCCATCGCAGCACGCGCAAGGTCTCGCCGACACAGGATGGCGCCGCCTTCTATGACCGTTGCCTGCGGGTCATTGCCGATGTCGAGGAAACGGAGAGCCTGTTTCGGCAGAGCGACGCTAAACCTTCAGGCAAGCTGCGCACGGATGTGCCGGGCCGCATCGGCCGGCTGATCGTTGCGCCGGCGCTGCCGTCGTTCCTCGATCAGTTTCCCGACATCGAGGTGGATCTCGGCGTCACCGACCGGGCAGTCAATCTGGTCGAGGATAGTATCGATTGCGTGTTGCGCGTCGGCCCGCTCGTCGATTCCGGATTGATTGCCCGGCCGATCGGAAAATTGCCGCTCATCAATGTCGCAAGCCCCGGCTATCTGTCGAAGCATGGCACGCCGCAGACGCCAGCGGACCTCGACTGCCATTGGGCAGTCAATTATGCGTCGCCCTCGACAGGGCGAACCGAGCCTTGGGAGTGGCTGGAGGATGGCATGTTGCGCAGCCTGCCGATGAGAGGCCGCGTGACGGTCAACAGTGCGGAAGCCTATATCGCCTGCTGTGTCGCGGGCCTGGGGCTGATCCAGAATCCGGCTTACGATCTGCGTGCGCATCTGGAGGCGGGCGAGCTTGTCGAGGTCATGCCGGATTATCGTGCGGAGCCGCTGCAGATGACATTGCTCTATCCGCACCGCAGACATCTCTCCCGCCGCGTTCAGGTCTTTGCCGACTGGCTGCAGGCGCTTTTGGAGGAAACAGCTGTCCGGCAATCGCTGATGTTCCAGCGCAAAGCTGACTTTCAAGGAACGTTCGGAATATGACCGAAGAGGAACAAGCAATCTGCCAGGTCGTTGAGACCTGGCTGGCTGCGAGAAGGAAAGGCGATACGGCTACTGTCATCGGCCTGCCGATCAGGCCACTTGCATTATGCGGCGTCGAGGGCAGCAGCCAGATCGGCAATCAGATCGTCCGGATGTTCAATCCCGATCGACAGGCGGATCGTTGATTCCAGCACGCCGATGCGATGGCGCACATCAATCGGAACGCCGGAATGCGTCGTTGTTGCCGGATGGGAGGCAAGCGATTCCGTGCCGCCGAGGCTGACGGCGAGCTTGAAGATCTGCAGCGCGTTCAGGAATTTGAACGATGCCGGCTGACCGCCCTTGATGTCGAAGGAGAAGGTGGAGCCCGCACCGCTGCATTGGGCGGCGAAGGTACGGCCCGTTGCCGATGACGGGTCGGTATAAGGGAGGTAGTGGATCTGCTCGACCTTCGGGTGATCCCGCAGGAAATCGGCGACCGCCCGGGCGTTGCTGTTTGCCCGCTCCATGCGGATTTGCAGCGTTTCCAGCGAACGGCCGAGCATCCAGCAGGAATGCGGGTCGAGCTGCGTGCCGATCGCTCCGCGCAGCGCCTTCACCTGTTTGATGACGGCCTTGGAGCCAAGAGCGGCCCCGGCGATCAGATCGGAATGACCGCCGACATATTTGGTCAGCGAGTAGAGCGAGATATCGGCCCCGTGCTCGATCGGCCGCTGGAAGACCGGGCCGAGTAGCGTGTTGTCACATGCGATGATCGGCGTGTGTTCCTGCTTCTTGCCGATCGCATCGGCAACGCGGCGGATCATCGCGATATCGACGAGGCTGTTCGTCGGATTGGCTGGCGTTTCGACGAGAATGACGGAGACGCGGCCCTTGGCCATCGCGTCCTCTGCCGCTGCCATCACCGAGCCTTCATTGACACCATCGGCAAAGCCGACGGCGGCTACTCCGAGATTGAGGAATGTCTTGGCGATCAGCGTTTCGGTGCCGCCGTAAAGCGGCTGCGAATGCAGGATCGCGTCGCCCGGTCGCGCGAAGGTGAGAAGGGTTGTCGAGATCGCCGACATGCCGGAGGAAAACAGCGCGCCGCTTTCCGCTTTTTCGTAGACGGCGAGACGATCCTCGACGATTTCGCTATTGGGGTGGTTGAAGCGCGAATAGACGAGCCCGACGCCCGTGCCCGCCGGAGGCTCGGTGCGGCCGGAGATGTAATTGAAGAAATCGCGGCCGTCCTCGGCCGATTTGAAGACGAAGGTGGAGGTCAGGAAAACGGGCGGCTTGACCGCGCCCTCGGAGAGTTCGGGATCATAGCCGTAATTCAGCATCTGGGTTTCGGGATGGAGGGGGTGATTGCCGATATGCGTTTTGGACGGATGCGGCGCAGTCATGACGGTCTCCTCAGCCGACGACACGAATTTTAGATTCGCATCATATCACCAGTTGAGCTGCCGCTTGCTATAGTCTTTGGCGGATGACGGGCTCGCCCTAACGAGCCCGTCCAGTTGATGTCGTCAGTAGATTTCCGGCACGTACATTTCCGGCGGCACCGGCGTGCGGTGATAGTCGGCGTTTCGCATGCGCTCCGGCAGGATGATTTCCGGCTTCGGAACTGCCTCGTAAGGGATCTGCGTCAGCAGATGCGCGATGCAGTTGAGGCGTGCCCTCTTCTTGTCGACGGCATGGACGACCCACCACGGCGCTTCCGGAATATGAGTGCGCTCAAGCATCTCTTCCTTGGCCTTGGTGTATTCTTCCCAATGAACGCGGCTTTGCAGATCCATCGGCGAAAGCTTCCACTGCTTCAGCGGGTCCTGAATGCGCATGTTGAAACGGAATTCCTGTTCCTCGTCGGTGATCGAGAACCAGTATTTGAGGAGAATGATGCCGGAGCGAACCAGCATCCGCTCGAAATCCGGCACCGAGCGGAAGAATTCTTCCAGCTCTTCCGACGAGCAGAACCCCATGACGCGCTCGACACCAGCGCGGTTATACCAGCTGCGGTCGAACAGCACCATTTCGCCTGCCGTCGGCAGGTGAGCGGCATAGCGCTGGAAATACCACTGATGCCGTTCGCGCTCGGTCGGTGCCGGCAGCGCGACGACGCGGCAGACGCGCGGGTTGAGACGCTGCGTGACGCGCTTGATGGCGCCGCCCTTGCCGGCGGAATCGCGACCTTCGAACAGCACGACGACCTTGAGCTTCTTGTATTGCACCCAGTCCTGCAGGCGCACCAGCTCATGCTGAAGACGGAAGAGTTCGCGGAAGTAGACCCTGCGGTCGAGGGTCGCTTCGCCTTCGCTGATGAGGCCCTCGGCGACCAGCTCATCGAGGCGGTCCTCTTCGAGCTGCATTTCCAGCTCTTCGTCGAAGCTGTCGACGATCTCATCCTTGATGCGGCTGAGCGGGTCCTGGTTTTCTTCGGTCATTATGCGCCTCCTGCTCTGTTTTCATGTTGATGCTGCAGCTTAGAGCGTGATGCCGAAAAGTGTTGGCGGTTTTCGGACGACATCACGCTCTACTTCTTTGATGCTAGAGCGGATTCAGATTTTAGGTCGAACAGACCTAAAATCATCCGGCTCTAGCGGCCGCAGAGAGCCGGCACTTTGCTCACGCATGTGCCGGCTGTGGCTTCGGCATTATTCGGCGGTCCAGCCGCCGTCGACGGAAAGCGTCGTGCCGGTAATCTGCTTGGCGGCGTCGCCGCAGAGGAAGACGGCAATGGCGGCCACTTCGTCGACCGTCACGAATTCCTTCGTCGGCTGGGCGGCCAAAAGCACGTCATGCTTGACCTGCTCTTCCGTCATGTTGCGTGCCTTCATGGTCTCGGGGATCTGCTTCTCGACGAGCGGCGTCCAGACATAGCCGGGCGCAATGGAGTTGACCGTCACGCCGTTCTGTGCGGCTTCGAGAGCGATCGTCTTCGTCAGGCCGGTAATGCCGTGCTTGGCCGAAACATAGGCAGACTTGAAAGGCGAGGCGACGAGCGCGTGCGCCGAAGACGTGTTAATGATGCGGCCCCATTTGCGCGCCTTCATGCCGGGAATGGCGGCCTTGATCGCGTAGAAGGCGGCAAGCAGGTTGATGCGGATGATCGCTTCCCATTTGTCGTCGGGGAATTCCTCGATCGGCGCAACGAACTGGATGCCGGCATTGTTAACGAGGATATCGAGGCTGCCAAAGGCTTCTTCGGCTTCGCGGACCATTGATGTCACTTCCTCGCCATTCATCATGTTGGCGCCGGAGTAGCGGCACTTCACGCCGAAATCGGCTTCGATCGCTGCGCGTTCCTTCTCGATCGCATCGGCATCGCCGAGGCCGTTGATCGTCACATTGGCGCCCTCGGCGGCAAAGGCGCGGGCAATCGCAAGCCCGATGCCGCTCGTCGAGCCGGTGACCAGCGCATTCTTCGAAGTCAAGGAACCCATTATGCTACTCCCGCAATCGCTATGACATGGTTGAGTAAAGGGAAATGCTCAAGCTGGGCGCACACTGCCAGCCTGATATGTCGCTTTGATTACAGTGGCAATTCGGGTTCCGGCCGCAACCTTTCGGCACCTGACACTTCACTGTCATGCAACCGTGCAAATTTCCGCTCCGGTGCCCGGCGATTTTCTCTAGCGACGGACAATACGATGAAGGTCGAAGACATTCTCAAGCATGCCTATGCAATGCCGCTCACCAATCCCTCCTATCCCCCCGGACCCTACAGGTTCTTCGATCGAGAATATATCATCATCACCTACCGCACGTCGCGCGAAGCGCTTGAGGCCGTCGTGCCCGCGCCGCTCGAAATCGATGAGCCGCTGGTGAAATACGAGTTCATCCGCATGCCCGATTCCACCGGCTTCGGCGATTACACCGAGACCGGACAGGTCATCCCGGTCACCTATCGCGGGCAGAAGGGCGGCTACGTCCACTCCATGTATCTCGACGACGATGCGCCGATCACTGGCGGCCGCGAGATCTGGGGTTTCCCGAAGAAGCTTGCCAGCCCGAAGATCGTCAATGAGGGCGAGGTCATCGTCGGCACGCTGCATTACGGCAGCGTTCTCTGCGCTACCGGGACGATGGGCTACAAGCACAAGCCGGTCGATCAAGGGCCGCTTCTGTCCGCTCTTTCGGAGCCGAATTTCCTGATCAAGATCGTGCCGCATGTCGATGCCACCCCGCGCATCTGCGAACTGGTGCGCTACTACCTGACGGATATCACCATCAAGGAAGCATGGACCTCGCCAGCCGCCCTCGATCTCAGGCCGCATGTCATGGCCGATGTCGCGCGGTTGCCCGTTCTCGAGGTCGTTTCCGCCGTTCATTTCACCGCCGATCTGACGCTCGGCCTCGGCGAAGTCGTGCACGACTACCTCGCCGAACGCAGATAATCGCAAATTACCTTAATTACTTTCATTTCATGCTGGAGACGGACCGTGCTTGAACGAAACCCCAAGGCCGCAGCCCCGACCATTTCTGAAATAGCCGCGCAATATGATCGCGTCGCTCTGGTGTTTCAGGGTGGCGGGGCGCTCGGCGCCTATCAGGCCGGTGTCTACCAGGCGTTAGCCGACGCCGGCTGTGAGCCCACCTGGCTTTCGGGCGTTTCAATCGGTGCGGTCAACGCCGCGATCATCGCCGGCAATGAGCCGAGCCGTCGCCTGCAGCGTCTTGAGCAGTTCTGGCAGATCATCTCCGGTCGCAAGATCTGGGCCTACACGCCGGAAGGCGATTTTTTCCGCGATATCCGTAACCGCACGAGTTCGTGGATGACGATGACGATGGGTCAGCCCGGCTTCTTCAAGCCGCGCTTTCCCAATCCCTGGTTCGAACTGCCGGGTGCGGAAGGCGCGACCAGCTTCTACGATTCTTCGGAGTTGAAGAAGACGCTGGAAATGCTGATCGACTTCGACGTGCTGAACGACGGCAAGAAGCGTTTCAGCGTCGGCGCGGTCAATGTGCGTACCGGCAACTTCGTCTATTTCGACACTGACAATATCCGCATCGGTCCCGAGCACATCATGGCGAGCGGCGCCTTGCCGCCTGCCTTGCCGTCCATCCGTATCGAAGGCGAATATTATTGGGACGGCGGCATCGTCTCCAACACGCCGCTGCAATATCTGCTCGATCAGGAAGAGGACCGCAGCTCGCTGGTGTTCCAGGTGGATCTGTTCAGCGCCCGCGGCGTCCTGCCGCGCAGCATGCCCGACGTGCTGTCGCGCCACAAGGACATCATGTATTCGAGCCGCACGCGGCAGAACACCGACAATTTCAAGCGCATCCACGGGCTGAAAATGAAGCTCCTGAGCGCGCTGAAGCGTGTTCCGAAGGAACAGTTGACTCCCGAAGAGGAAGAGCTGATCGCCGATTATTCCGATGCCGGTGTCGTCAACATCGTGCATCTGATCTATCAGCACAAGAATTACGAAGGCCATGCCAAGGACTACGAGTTCTCCGGCACCTCCATGCACGAGCATTGGGACATGGGTCTGGAAGACACCAAGCGCACGCTGCGTCATACCGAATGGCTGCTGCCGCCCTTCAGCGACGATGCCGTCGCCATTCATGACCTGCATCGCGAAGATCCGGCCTAAGCCGAGAGGGTGCCTGTCGGCCCGACTTCAACGATGATCAGGCCGGAGCGAGCTGCGCTTAGCTCCGGCTGAGTTCACGATCCCTCCGCAAAACCTCCATCTTCTTGTGTGGCAAGCGTCAGCTCTGCTTGAGCCGGTGCCGATGGGCCGCCTGTTTGGCGCGATTGCCGCACATCGCCATGCTGCACCAGCGTCTGCGGTGGCCGCGCGTGTGATCGACGAAGAGCAAGGTGCATGCGTGGCCTTCGCAGGCTTTTACGTCAGAGAAATCCTCCGTGCAGACAAAACGCCCCAGCGCTTCGCCGATCGGCAATAACAGCGATTCCGGCGAACGCCATTTCCGCATCGGCTGAAAGCCGAGCCCTTCTTCGTCGTCGGATTGCCTTGCGACAATCCGATTAAAACCTTCGTCGCGTTCCAGCAGGCGATTCAGTGGCTCCAGATCGTTCAAGGCATCCGATGTCAGCGGCTTTCCCTTGCGGGAATTTACGAAGGCCCTGAACCATTCGCGCAGGCTTCTTGCCTGATCAGCGACCTTGTCGAGTTCGCCGGGCAGTGCCCGTTCGCGCATGGCAGCGAGCGTCTCCCGAGGCACGAGGCCCGCCTGTTCCAGCCAGCGCAGAAAACCTTCACCATCCTCGATCCAGTCGATCGGCACATCCACAGGCGTTGCGACCGAATTGAGGAAATCCAGCCCCAGCGCATCGCCAACGAAGATGGCGGGCGAGTGGTTGTCCATGGACTACTTCCTTTCCGGCCGCCGACAAGGATGTTGAACGGCCATTCGAAAACATGATCGAGATATAACCTATCAAAGACCTCTTGACAAGTTACGCACACCAAGGGTAACCCTATAAACGCAATTTGACAGGTTACTAAGTCAAGCCACAGGGAGAAAGCTGATGTCGTCGCAGAATGCAGATGTTGTTCTTGTCCATGGCGCCTGGGCGGATGGGTCGGGCTGGGCAAAGGTGATCGCACCGTTGGCGGCCGAGGGCTTTTCGGTAACGGCTGCGCCGCTGCCGTTGACGTCATTTGCCGATGATGTCGCCGCCCTCGAACGGGCCTTGGAACGGAAGACGGGACCGGTCGTTCTGGTCGGTCACGCCTATGCCGGTGCCGTGATTGCCGCCGTTCGCAGCGAAAAGGTCAAAGCGCTGGTCTATGTCGCGGCGCTTGCCCCGGATGAAGGCGAGACGGTCGCGGATGTCTTTTATCGCGGCGAACCGCATCCGCAGGCGCCGAAACTGGAGCCCGACAGCCACGGGCTGATCTATCTTCCGCCCGACGCGTTCCCCACCGCCTTTGCCCAGAACGCGAAGGCCGATGCGCTGGCAGTTCTGGCGGCCTCGCAGCGGCCGATCTCGCCGGCGTCTATCACTGTTCCGGTCGGCCGTCCGCTCTGGAAGGATCGTCCCGCCTGGTATCTGATCGCCGAGGAGGACCGGATGATCCGGGTCGACAACCAGCGCTACATGGCGACGCGCATGAAGGCGGAACAACGCTCGATCCCGGCCGATCACATGCCGATGGTTACGTCGCCGGCTGCCATCGTCGACATCATAAGAGACGCCGCCGCCGCGATCTGAATTCTCAACATGTAACTCTATAAATACAATCAGCAAGGTTATGAAAGGACCTTATCATGACTGATATCAGCTATCGCACCGTCAATGTCGAAGGCGTCAAGGTCTTCTATCGCGAGGCAGGTTCGCCCGGCGCCGCTAAACTCCTGTTGCTGCACGGCTTCCCGAGTTCCAGCCACATGTATCGCGATCTCATCCCACTGCTCGCCGATCGCTACCACATCGTCGCGCCGGATCTCCCAGGCTTTGGTCAATCCGATGCCCCGAAGGGCAGCAACACGTTCGACAGCATTGCCGAGACGATCGACCGCTTCACCGAAATCGTCGGCTTCGATCGCTATGCCGTCTATGTCTTCGACTACGGCGCGCCGACGGGCTTCCGGCTGGCAGTGAAGCATCCCGAGCGGATCACGGCGATCATCTCGCAGAACGGCAATGCCTATGAAGAGGGTCTGGGCGACGAGTGGAGCCCGATCCAGGCTTATTGGCGCGAACCTTCGGAGGAAAACCGGAATGCGCTGAAGGCGGCGTTCACGCCGGAGGCAACGGTTTGGCAATACACTCATGGTGTTCCCGATGCCTCGAAGGTCTCTCCGGACGGCTATTCGCTCGATAGCTTCTATCTGGCGCGCCCTGGTTCGGAGAAAATCCAGCTCGATCTCTTCGGCGATTACAAGAGCAACGTCGCGCTCTATCCGACCTTCCAGAATTACTTCCGCACGCACAAGCCGCGTCTGCTTGCGGTCTGGGGCAAGCACGATCCCTTCTTCGTGCCGCCAGGCGCTGAGGCTTATCGCCGGGATATTCCCGAAGCGATCGTCAAGCTTCTCGACACCGGCCACTTCGCACTCGAGACGCATGCGACCGAGATCGCAGCCGAAATCCGCTCTTTCCTGGGTTGAGATCAAGCCCTGCTGCACCGGCGAGGAACCGGCGTGGCAGGGCGCTCGCCTGTTTTCGATATCAGGAGGAACACCATGTCCGACACTGTAGCCATCATCACCGGTGCGAGCCAGGGAATTGGGCGGGCAACCGCCATCCGTCTCGCACGGAATTTTAGCGGATTGGTTCTTGTTGCCCGCAACAGGGACAAGCTGGAGGATACGGCCAAGGCCGCCGAGGCGGCCGGCAGCAGAGTGCTTGTCATAGGCGCCGATCTTGCCGAACCGACGGCTGCCCAAAGCGTTGTCGATGAGACGCTTGCCGCTTTCGGGCGGATCGATGCGCTTCTCAACATTGCCGGCGCGGTGCCCCAGATCGACCTCTTCGACATGACGGATCAGCAATGGGACGATGGCCTGGCGCTGAAACTGCATGGTGCGCGTCGGCTGACTATCGCTGCCTGGCCGGCATTGAAGAAGAGCCGAGGATCCGTCGTGTTGATGTCGGGCAATTCGGCAATCTTTCCCAAGGCGCCCTATGCGGCCGTCGGCACGATAAATGCTGCAATCATTGCCCTGGCGAAGGCTTTCTCCGATCGCGGCATTGCCGACGGTGTTCAGGTCAACAGCGTTTTGCCCGGCCCTGTCATGACCGGACGGCGGCGATCCTATCTTGAACATTGGGCGCCGTTGCACGGCATGACTATCGAAGAGGCGACTGCGAAGTTTCCGCAAGAAGCGGGAATTGCTCGCTATGGCGAGCCGGAAGAGATCGCCGAACTGATGGCTTTCCTGGTCTCGCCGGGAGCCCACTGGATGACCGGTTCAGCCCTGCGCATGGATGGTGGCGAGGTGAAATCCGTCTGAGCAAGGCCGGATGACCGGTGTCAACGCGCTCTGTAGCTGACGGAAATCTTCGCGCTTGCCAGGGCGGTTTGCGCGAGTTGCGCAGCGTCGAGGCCGAGAGTGCCGATCGGCAGCGGTTTATCAAAGGCGAGGTCAAGCGTGAAGAAGCCTGTCGGATGCGGCAGATCCTGGACGAAACGCAGCAGCGCCTTCTTCGACTCCGCGTCGATCCGATTGTCAGGTAAGGCCTGTAGCGCCGTTACCGACGTATCCCGCAACTGACTAATCCCTTGCGCGGGATCATCCGAACCCGTCAGCTGCTGGAGGAAAGCCGCAAGCGATGGCATAGCCATGCCCTCGAACAATCCCATATTGTCGAGCCGGAAGCGCAGATGAGCGAGGCTAACCGATCCTTCCTGCGTGAGAGCCGACGTGCCGGCATTTTTGGGCAGGTTCAGCTCGGCAGAGACCGAGGCCTCGCCAAGGCGCAGATTGGTGAGCTGGAGCTCCTGAATGTCCAGATAGCCGTCTTTCGGATCGAAACGGAAAGCGCCGGACATGTCCATCGGCCATTGTTGGACTGTCGTGATGTAATTGGCCATCGTATTGTCGAGCATCGGCGTGAAACGCACACCCTCGACCGAGAAACGGCCCCAGGTGGGCAAATGGTCAGGCTTGGTTGCGATCGCTTTAGCGAAGTCAACCACGCCGTCTCCCTTGAATTCGGCGCGATCGAAGGTCCATCCCATTCTGCTGCCGGATTTGAAAAGACCGTTCGTAACGGCGCAGCCGTCGTGCAGGTCGGAAATGGCAAAGCCGTCCCTATGCTGGATGACGGCGCTGCCCTCTATGAGGTCCGAACATGGTGTTCCGGCAGCGGCGGCAGAGAAAGGAACGAGGAAGATGAATAGCGGGAGCAGCAGGGAGACGCGCATCTTTCAGGACCACCTGTTTGAGTCGATCGGCAAATACGAGCTGCGCCATGTTTGCGGCTATGCCGCCGGTGTCAAGGCACGGCGCTTTGATAACTGGCTTGCTCCCGATGCTGTTCGATGAGGACGTGGCACACTTAGGCCATGGCGCCGGTCTTGTCCTCGGCGCGGATCAGATCGGCCGCCTTCTCCGCCAGGCAATAAGTTGCTGCGACCGTGTTGGCCGAGACGATGCTCGGCATGATCGATGCATCGACGACACGCAGACCCTTAACGCCATGCACACGCATTGTCGCGGGATCGACGACCGAGCGCTCACCGCGCCCCATGGCACAGGTGCCGACCGGATGAAACAGCGTGCTAACCCGCTCGCGAATGAAGGCGTCGAGCGCGCCATCGCTGTCGGTGTCCGGACCCGGATCGATTTCGGCATCGAGATGCGGTGCAAACGGCGTCTGTGCGGCAATCTTACGTGCAAGCCGGATGCCCTTGCGCAACACGTCCATCGTGCTGTCGCCGCGAAAGAAGTTATAGAGGATTGCGGGCTTTTCGTCGGGATCGGCGCTTTTCAAGGCGAGGCGGCCGATACTTCCGGGTCGAAGCTGACAGACATGCATGAGGAAACCATGGCCGGTGAAGCCCGAGGCCGCCTGCGTATTGGCCCGACCGGTGCAGAAGAAGAGCTGGATATCAGGCCGTTCGCTTTCAGGATCGGTCGAGATGAAGCCGCCGCCTTCGCCCGTGGTCGAGGAAAACAGCCCGCGCTTGTTGAAGATCCAGTTGAACACATGACCGATATTGTGCGGCAAGGCGCGCCACGAGACGCCATAGGGAGCGATGGATTTCGCCCGATATTCGATGGTGACGTCGAGGTGATCCTGCAGATTTTCGCCGACCCCTGGCAGATCCGCGACCACCGGAATGTCGTGGCGCGCAAGCTCCCTGGCATTGCCGATGCCCGATAGCATCAGCAGATGCGGCGACGCGAAGGAGCCGGCCGAGAGGATGACCTCGCGTGCGTCGAGCCTGCCATTCTCTCCATTCCGTCGGAAGGCAATGCCGGTTGCCTCCCGGCCCTCGAAGAGGATGCGCGTAACCTCGGTCTCGCTCATCACGGTGAGGTTCGGCCGATGCCGTACCGGGTCGAGATAGGCGCCTTCGGCGGTGACGCGTTCGCCGTTCCTCTGCGTAAAGGTATAAAGGCCGACGCCGTTCTGTCGCGCGCCGTTGAAATCGGCGTTGAGGGGATGGCCGGCCCGCTGCGCGGCCTCCAGGAACACTTCCGCCATCGGGTTGACGCTGCGCAGCGGCGCGATGTTCAGCGGTCCGCTCGTGCCGTGATAGGCTGGATCGATCTGCCGGTCGAGCGGCGTGTCGCCGAAACGGATGTGCCGCGCGGAGCCGGGCTCGGCCAGGATTTCGAAACGCTCGAGCTTGCGGAAATAGGGCAGCAGGTCGTTGTAACCCCAGCCGGGATTGCCGAGGTCGCGCCAATGGTCGAAATCCTCCCGCTGGCCGCGAATGAAGATCTGGCCGTTGACATTCGTCGAGCCGCCCGTGCCTCTGCCGCGAGGCAAAGCGATGGAGCGGCCTTGCAGGCCGGGCTCGGGTTCGGTTTCGAACCAGGACATGAATTTCGGGCCACCGAGAAAGGCGAGCGCTGGGGCCATGAAGGTCACCATGGCGAGCGGAATGCGCACGATGGCTTTCCGTGCGTTGCGATCCATGCCCGCCTCGACCAGGCAGACGCGCCTGGCGGAATCCTCGCTCAAGCGATTGGCGAGCACACAGCCCGCCGCACCGCCACCGACGATGATATAGTCGAAGTCGGGCAAGGCTCAGATATCCTGGGTCTGCGGCAGGATCACGAGATCGCGAATGGTGACGTTGGCTGGTCGCGTCAGCATGAAGAGCACCGCATCGGCCACATCTTCCGACCGCAGGCCCTCGCGTGCCTCGACCTTGGCATCGATGGCGGCCGGATCGGTATAGCCCCAGAGTTCGTTAAGCACGACACCGGGCGCGACCGAGCCAACGCGGATATTGTACTTCATCGTCTGCCGCCGCAGCCCGTGGACGAAAGCCTGGATCGCGTGCTTGGAAGCCGAATAGATCGGCTCCCAATGGATGGCCTGGTGCCCGGCCACCGAGGACGTGACCACGATCTGGCCGCCGCCCTTGGCGATCATGCTCGGCAGCACGGCACGCGCCAGCCGAAAGACCGAATTGACGTTGATCGCGATAAGCTCGTCCCAGGCGTCGGGATCGCCTTCGGCGACGTCGCCGGGAATATAAAGGCCGGCATTGGGCAGGAGAATGTCGATGCGGCCGAAGCGCTCGATTGTAGCATCCACGACCATCTTGACGGCATCCGGCTCCTTGAGATCCGCCGGCAGCACCAGTGCGTTGCCGCCTGCCTTTGCGGCGACGGCTTCCAGCCGTTCAGCGGAGCGGCCGACGAGCGCCAGCTTCACGCCTTCCTCGCTGAGAGCCAATGCGGTTGCTCGCCCGATGCCCGAGCTTGCGCCTGTGACGAGCGCGACCTTGCCTGCAAGCTTCTGTCCCAAGATGTCCTCCCCATTGGCGGCCCCTTGGAAATTCTCCGCCGATTGGGAGCCTAGGTAGGCGGACTTTACCCGTCAATGAAAAATCTTTTCTCACGTAAATTTTATAACCAACGCAGCGGTCGCGCGGGCAGATGGAGATCGTCAGCCCGAGAGCTTGAAGCCGTCGGCTTTCGTTCGCTCGGCAGTACGGCCGCTATAGGGCAGAATACGGCGCAGAACTTCTTGAGCCAGCGTCTGGGCGTTCTGCTGTGCCTTGTCGAGATTGCTGACGGTTTCTGGGTCGATCGAATAAAGGGTCTGGCCGTAACCGAAGACTTCGCGATAGGCCGCGCGCTCGATGATCGGCGTGGAGAGCACATGGACGCGGCGGCTGGAGAGCAGCTCTTTTACCGATTGCAGCGCCCGCGTGGTCACCATCGGATTGACACGAGTCAAGACCACCGAATGCGGGATGCGGATATCGGCCCGATCCTCCAGATATTGCAGCAGCTCGATGACGTTGGTGGCGCCTTCCGCATCCATAGCCGAGCCTTGGACGGGAATGAGCACGTAGTTCGAGTATCCGAGCGCCTGCGCCAGCAGCGGGCTGCGGGCGCCGGGCAGGTCGATCAGAAGGAAATCGACTTCGCTGCGAAGCTTGCGTGCATGCTGGCCGAGATTGGCCGCGGTGACGTAGGGCACGACCGATAGGAAAGGGGGCGCCTTCTGGCCCAGCCGCTCATGCCATTTGGAGATCCACAGCTGAGGATCGGCATCGAGAATGGCGACCGAAAAGCCCATGCGGGCAAGCTCGCAGGCAACGATGACGACGGCGGTGGTCTTGCCGGCGCCGCCCTTGGTGTTGGCAAAGGTCAAAACGGCCATGGGAGCTTCCTGGGCTGATCGGATGGACAACGCAATGAGGTAGGCGAGCAGCTGTCATGGCTTGGCGAGGATCGTTACGCATTTATGGTTAACAAACCCTTTTGGATGAGGCCCAATCCGTCAACTCCTCTTACCGGATCAAGCGGCTGCAAGCGCTTCGAGGTGTCGCTTCGGCCGTATTTTTCCGGTTAGGCGATTTGCTAGATTCTGCAGTTGATCACCGAACTGCCGCGCCACATAGCCTGGCTATGGAAGAAGGCTCGCAAAACGCGAGCCCTCTATGTCGGAATAAATGAAGGATCAGTTATTCAAGAAATCCGGTGTAATGCGATCAAGTTGCTGCAGCTGCATGATGCCGCGATTGCGATCAACTGCTGACTCCGGAACCCGTCTCGGCCCGGTGGGGGTTAACTTACCGGCATCGTTCCTTGATGGCAGATTTAGAATATTCGGCGATTTAAGAATATAAGGAGAGGTGCCCTGAAGCTCTTTTCCCGGCGGCAGGGCGTGGCTTTCCGGAATGGGGGCGACCACGATGACCTTTGTTGGCTTCGGTGTTTTCGGTAGCTCCGAAAAGGTGAAGTCAATCGTCTCGATGGTCGTTCTGGCATGGGATATGCCGCCAGTCGCGATCCATTTCCCATCGGCGAAGTCAGCGCCCAGACCCGCGCCCGTGGTGACAGTCACTCTCACGGAATAGCTGAAGCTATTCATTTGGCGCTCGGTATGATGCGAAACTTGAGACACCCAATCACGCAATCTGAAGTCTTTTACGTCGACGTAAATATCCTTGTAGGTGTCTTTTCTCGCGCACGCCTTTGAACGTTTCTCAAGCACGAAGACGCTATATTCGACCTTGCCGTTTCGATAGGCTTCACGGGAAGCGCTGGCATTTGCAGAGTACAGAAGCTTGTCGACGCCTGCCGGTGCTATCCATTTCAACGGATCGACATTGGCATCGTCGTTTGCTGTTACATTTTGAGTGATCGCATAAGTCGATGTCCAATTGGAGAAGTCAAAGCCGCCATGGTTCTTGTTCTCTTTAAAAACGGTCAGGATCTCGCACTCAACAATGTCAGCCAGCTTGTTTATACTTTCGGGCTGAGCGTCGGGCATGCGGGGTAATGTATTGCATCCGGCTAGGCCGGCTAAGGTGGAAAGAATTATTACTTTGGTCTTCATTGGATTCCCCTCTGTTTGTTACAAACAGAGCGTCGCCGCACAAAGATATTCTGTCCAGTAAATAATAAACCTTATCGTGTTTTTCACTGAGTGCAAATAAACGCATGCGTTGCTAAACGGCGGGTATTTTGCAAGATCCCTTCTGCTAGTTCCACATGGGAACAGCCGAAGAGATAGCAGGCAACATCATCAATGCCGCTTATCCGCTGCCAGTATTTCGCGGGCGATCTGATTGAGGCCGACGGTTCTGTCGACGCCGCCATGCGCGATCGCTTCCTTTGGCATGCCGAAGACGACGGAGGTTTCCTCATCCTGGGCTATGGTGAAGGCACCGGCATCGTGCATTTCCTTCATGCCGCGTGCGCCGTCGTCACCCATGCCGGTCATGATGACGCCCATGGCGTTTCCTGCTGCCGAGCGTGCCGCCGAGCGGAAGAGTACGTCGACGGAAGGGCGGTGCCTGGAGACGAGGGGACCATCCTTGATCGCCACGACATAGCGCGCGCCCTGGCGTTCGAGCAGCATGTGCTTGCCGCCAGGGGCGATCAGCACATGGCCGCGCAGGACCGCATCGCCATGTTCGGCTTCCTTGACTTCCACCTCGCAAAGACTGTTCAGGCGCTTGGCGAAGGCGGCGGTGAATTTCTCCGGCATGTGCTGCACGATGACCATGCCGGGCGTGTTGGCGGGAAGCGCCACGAGCATTTCACGCAGGGCCTCCGTGCCGCCGGTCGATGCTCCCACACAGACGATCATCTCCGTCGTCTTGGCCATGGCCCTGCCGCTCGGTGGTGGCAGAACGGCATCGGCCGTCAGCTTGGCGGTTGGCTCGGCTGGGGTGACGATCCGGCGGCGAGCGCTGCCGAGCCGCGCCGCGGCGGCACCCTTGACCGCTTCGCGGATCATGTCAGCCGTTTCCGCCAGATGGTCGGCGGCCGCGATCTTCGGTTTGAGGATAATATCGACGGCCCCAGCCTCCAGTGCCTGCATCAGGGTTTCTGAACCGGCTTCTGTGAGCGAGGAACACATGACGACAGGGATCGGCCGCTGTGTCATCAGCTTGCGCAGGAAGGTGATGCCATCCATGCGCGGCATTTCGACGTCGAGCGTGATGACGTCGGGGATTTCTTCCTGGATCTTCTTCGCCGCCATGAAGGGGTCCGAGGCGGCACCCATGACCTCAATCTCCGGATCGGCCGACAGCACCTGCGTCATGACCTGCCGGACGCTGGCGGAATCGTCGACGATGAGCACGCGGATCTTCTTGGCCATGCGGGTCAGACCTTCCTGAACACGGTGTTGGCGACCTGCTTGACCGGCAGATTGAGCCCGCTGATCGTCTCGGAATGGCCGACATAGAGGAAGCCGCCAGTTACCAGCTTGTCGCAGAGCCTGGAGAGAACCTTCTCCTGTGTCGGCTTGTCGAAATAAATCAGAACGTTGCGGCAGAAAACGATATGGACCTTGTCACCGATCTCGTAGGCGCGATCCATAAGATTGAGGCGGCCGAAGCCGATCCGCGAACGCAGCCTGGGATGAATGCGAACCTCGCCTCGCTCAGGGTCGCGCGCCTGCATCACATAGCGAAGACGCCGCTGCCGGTCGACCGGATCGATCATCCCGGCGGGATAGATACCCCTGCGCGCCGCGCGAAGAACATCGGTCGAAAGGTCAGTCGCCAGTATGCTGTATTCGGGGGCACCGTGGGCCTCGCGATAATCCTCGAGCACCATGGCGATCGTGTAGGGCTCCGCACCGACAGAGCAGGCGGCACTCCAGATCCTGAGGCGGCTATGTCCTGCCGCCTGAAGCTCGGGGAGGGCGGAGGTTTCGAGATGCTCGAAATGCTTCGGCTCGCGAAAAAAGTCCGTCTTGTTCGTCGTCACAGCGTCGATCAGATGGATCGCTTCGCGGTCGATGCCGCCGCGCTTGAACAGATAATCGCAATAGTCGTCGAGGTCGCCGATTCCGGTCGCCCGCAGCCGGCGGCGCAATCGTCCCTCTAGCATCGTGCGCTTGCCTGGAGGCATCTTGATGCCGCTATAGTCGTAGATGTAGCGGGCGAGCTGGTCGAAATTCCGCCGGCTCAGCCCATTGTCTCCGTAGTCTCTTACATCCTGCAACGCCACTTTACGCCCCACTCAAACAGCGGCCAATTCCGAGGCTCTCTGGCCCGCCCCCTCGCCCATCAGCGACACCTTGTCGGTCGATGAGAAGAGCTTTGCGAGATCGATGATGACAACGAACCCGCCATCGCGGCGCACGACGCCGGCAATGTATTCGGATGGCCAGCGCACCCCGATATCGGGCGCGCTTTCGATCGATTCCTGCTTGAAGGAGGTGACCTCGAAGACGCGATCGGCGACGAGCCCGAGCGTCAGGACCTTGTCCGTGATCGGGATGTCGATCACGAGGATGCGCGTGTGCGGCGTCTTCGTGGTGGCCGACATGCCCAAGCGCAAACGGAGGTCAATGACCGGTACGCCCTGACCACGCACGTCGCGCAGGCCGAGGAGATAATCCGGCCCGTGCGGAATGCGAAAGGCATCCTGATGGTCCAGGATCTCCCGGACCACCGTGACGGGCACGGCGAAGCATTCATCGCCTAGGCCGAACGTTACATATTGCGCTTCCGTGCTGGTCGCAGCCATTTATGCGCTCTCCCTGAAGTCGTTGTCGTCGGCGTCGGGACCGCCCATGGACATGTCGAGGGTGAAGCCCTTGGCACGGGCCTGCTGGGCGGCGACGCTGTTGTCGGTACGTACAGCCGGTGCCTTGCCGAGTGGTGCCTTGGCGGCTGGTTTGGCTTTGGTCGGGCTGGTGGCATGATGGACGGGAGCGTGGGCTGGGCTGTGAGCAGCCTGAGCCTTGCGGGCATTGGCCTGATCGACGCGGAAGAAGGCGATAGAGGCCTGCAGCTCTTCGGCCTGGGCGGCGAGTTCCTCGGACGTTGCCGACATTTCTTCGGATGCGCCGGCATTC
>NZ_JBXSOW010000005.1:0-560007 GCF_057784375.1 Martinezella sp. CNPSo 3964 | reverse complement strand
GGAAATCCTCCATAATCAATAGTCTATTGGTGATACTTTGCTTAACTTATTAGCTGGCAGTTCTTGCCCACAAATCACGTATTTCCTGCTTCATCATCAGGGATTCTTCCCAGCGGTCGGTGGTATCCTCTCCGTCCCTTCCGATGATGGCATAGGGCTTCGGCCCCAGTTCGCAGGTAAAGGCGAGCGTCGCGTCTTTGTCGGCGCGCTTCCGCCAGCTTTTGAAACCATATTCCCACCAGCCGAGGAAAAGATCGACCCAGGGTCTGTGATGCGGGAAGGAAATTTCGATCTGGACCTGCTCGCGCGAGGCAATGCGGCCGTGGAAGGCCCAGGAGCTGTCCAATATCCGGTGAATAAGCGCATGGTTTTCGTCTGATACCGGCCAGGCGAATTCCCGCCCGACAAGGAAATGGGAGATATCGCCGAGCAGCCGCAGATCCGGCAGCCGATCGAGCAGGTCGAGCGTGAAGAACAAATCCGTCGTCATGCGATCGCGATGCGTCTCGATCCAGACATCGATGCCGGCCTCTTCCGCCAGGCGTTGCCATCCCTCCAGCAGAGGAATGCAATCCTCAAGCCGCCGCAGGCGCACGTCCGGCTGCAGACAGATGTGATGGACATTATATTCGGCGGCGATCTCGAGCACCGGCTTCAGATCGTCGACGGTCTTCGGGAAGCATTGCCCCTCCGCCTGCAAGCCATACTGCCTGAGCAGACCCGCAATGCGGGAGACGACATTACGATCGTGCCAGTGAGCACTGATGCCATCGAAGCCGGCAGCTGCGATCTTATCGACATTTTCCTCCAGGGAAAGCTCCGGATATCTCGCGCTGCGTCGCTCCATGGACCAGAGCGACTGGAATATGAGCAAGTTCTGCATAGGTCCTCCCGTACCAGTGGCTTGCTCAGATCACGAATCCCGGGGCTTGGCCAGTCAGCTCGATGATGGGTTTTGATCATGGGCGCGTTTCATTGCAAAGCGGATGTATTGGCTTGGTCGAGAACCCTCGGGCCTGATGGTTTTTCATCAAAATACTCCCGGACGCCGATCGGCTCCATCGGTAACTCTTTCCAAGCGGTCGTTTGGGCCGCTGTTTCCTGGGAGGAGAACATGCTGAAGTTTTTGAGTGCAAGCGCGCTCGCGCTCGTGCTGTCGTCGCAAGCCTACGCCGCCGACAGGATCGGCGTTTCGATGGGCTACCTGACGACCAATTTCCAGACCCTGATTGCCAATGGCATGCAGGATTACGCCAAGACCAAGGGCCTCGACCTGCAGGTGGTGGACGCCGCCAACGACGTCAATAAGCAGCTCGATCAGGTGCGCAATTTCGCAGCCGGTGGTGTCTCAGCCATCATCGTCGATCCGGTGGATTCGGACGGCACACCTGCGATCAGCAAGATTGCCGAGGATGCCGGCATTCCGCTGATCTACGTCAATATTCAGCCGACTGATCTTTCGACGCTCGGAAAAAAGCAGGCCTTCGTCGGGTCGAATGAAACCGAATCCGGCACGCTGCAGACAAAGGAAGTCTGTCGCATGCTCGGCGGCAAGGGCGATGTCGTCGTCATGGTCGGCGATCTCAGCAGCCAGGCCGCACGTCAGCGGACGCAGGATGTTCACGATGTGCTCAAGACGGGCGGTTGCAGCAGCATAAAGGTGGTCCGCGAGCAAGTCGGCAACTGGAGCCGTGTCGATGGCGCCGATCTGGTGTCGAACTGGCTGACATCAGGCCTGTCGTTCGATGCCGTCATCGCTAACAACGACGAAATGGCGCTTGGCGCGATCTCGGCCATCAAGAATTCAGGCGGTTCGACAGACAAGACGATCGTCGCAGGCATTGATGCGACGCCGGATGCGTTGCAGGCGATGAAAGCAGGCGATCTAAAAGTCACCGTATTCCAGGACGCAAAGGCGCAGGGTCGCGGCGCCGTCGACACCGCAATCAAGGCCATCAAGGGCGAGCAGATCGACCGGGAAGTCTGGATCCCTTTCAAGCTGGTGACGAAGGAGAACATGGTTCAATTCGAGAGCCTCAACTGAGTGGAAAAGCGCCGGCAACGTAGAGCATGACTGCCGGTGTACGGGAAGGCGGGGCCGTGGCCTCCCCTTCCCCGATTGCGGCCCGGCGAATTTCCCGCCGCCGTGAGCAAATTTCATCAAATCAATGCTGTCGTTTCCCGCCGGCACCGCCGACACTGACCGCATCGTTTCATTCACCGGGAGGCACATCATGGACGACACGCTCTACGGCACGCGCGACAAGCGCGGCGACTGGAAGCCCAACAAACTCTTGCAATATCCGCCTGTTTTCATCTGGCCGGCAAAACCGGTCGCGTTCTTGAAATGGTTCTTCGGATATCCCGGCTACCTGATGCCCTGGAATGTCGTCTATGCCGTCGTCGCAACGCTGCTTTGGCTTTACGCGACGCCCTCGATGGAGACCATGAAGACGCTGGCGCCGGGCTGGATCGCCTATCTTCTCGTACGCAACGCCGCGCTGGTCTTCCTGTTTTTCGGCGCCTTTCACCTGCGTCTCTACATGCAGAAGAAGCAGGGCACGAGCTTCAAATACAATAGCAAGTGGCCGTCGAAGGACAATTCCGCCTTCCTCTTCAACAACCAGACCGTCGACAATGTGATCTGGACCTTTGCAAGCGCCGTACCCCTGTGGACGGCTTTCGAAGTGCTGACGCTCTGGGCATTCGCGAACGGCATCATTCCCTATGTCGATTTTGCCGAACACCCGATCTATTGCGGCATTGTCATGCTGCTGATCCCGGCGTTCCGCGATCTGCACTTCTATCTCGTGCATCGGCTGATCCACTGGCCGCCGCTCTATCATGCGGTCCACAAGCTGCATCACAACAACGTCAATCCTGGCCCCTGGTCAGGCCTCGCCATGCATCCGGTCGAGCATCTTTTGTATTTCTCGGGCGTGCTTATCCATTGGATCGTGCCGTCCAATCCGATCCACGCACTGTTCCATCTGACACATGCCGCGCTGGCGCCAGCGCCGGGACATGCCGGCTTCGACAAGATCGTCATCGGCGAGGAAGCCGGGATCGATACCCATGCCTATGACCATTACCTCCATCATAAATTCTTCGAGTGCAATTATGCCGATGGCGTGATCCCGCTCGACCAGTGGTTCGGCACCTTTCATGACGGCTCGAAAGAGGCTGAGGACCGCATGAACAAGCGCTTCATGGAACGCGCCAAGAAATACGCCGAAAAGCAGGCTCGCCGCTCCGGCACGCCAAGCTAGCAAGCAGCTGAAGCCTGGCCGGATTAGTCCGGCCGGGACAAGGATCTCAAGGACTTGCCAAAGGCGCTATGTGCTCCATATGCGCGCATTGAGCTCTCCCCCCGCCACCGGTTCAATCGGCCGTTGATGGCGGGAAATACCGGAGCCTGCGGCCCTCCTTCCGCAGGCTCCGGCCTTGTCACTTACCGGCGAGTGGATGCGGCGGGGCCAATATTTTCCGCGGTGTAAGTCAGGAACGGTACGGGCTCCTGGCTGACTGGAACATCGATAATCGCCATACGCGATAGTATGGTATCCAGCGCGCGCCTTGCCTGGGTCTCAGGCGCTTGATCGAGAACAAGGGTCATCAGCCCCGAGGCGATGAAGCGGCGCGTTTCGTCGTTAAGCTCATGCGCGATCCAGACGCAATCACCTCCCCTTTGCTCCTGAAAGCGCTGAAGCACCGAGCCGACGCCAAGATTGGCGCCGCCGGCATTATAGACGCCGACCACATCCGGACAGCGGTGCAGCGCCTGCGTCATCATCTCGGCGGATTTTACGTCGTCATCCTGGCCGAACACGACTTCGGAAAACTTTAGTGCCGGACTGCCACGGGAGCCAAGATAATCGGAAAAGCCGCGAATGCGTTCCCTGTGGATCTGATAGGCCCAGCTATGACAAATGGCGACGATGCTTCCTTTGGCGTGGCGGAGCATGCGTGACATGTAGAAGCCAGCAGTGCGGCCCGCGGCATAATTGTCGATGCCGACGAACACGTCATCCCGGCCGGTCAGGTAGGAGACGATTTGCACGACTTCGACACCGGCGGCACGGGCTTTTCGCAGACTTTCCCGGATTGCCGGATGATCGATGGCCGCAACGATAAGGCCATGTCGGCGAATGCTGCTATCGGCGATATGCGCAGCAAATCTCTCCGGATCGCTCTCCTCGACGAAAGTCCGGTGGACCGTGATCGAGCTGTCGAGTGAGGCGGCGATCCGCTCGAAGGCTCGATTGAGCCTGCTGAAGAATGGCGACTCCGGCCTGACCAGAATGACTTCGATGCGAATCGTGCCGCGATAGAGACTCGGGATGATCCCTTTGTAGCCTAGCCGCTTGGCGGCCAGCACCACCTTTTCCGCGGTCTGCGGCCTGACGCTGCCACGTTCGTTGAGAACGCGTTCAACGGTCGCAAGGCCGACACCAGCGGCGGCGGCGATGTCCACGAGACGTGCCTTCTTCATTTCGCTCCTCCCTGATGAAAAATGATCATAATCGGCGTGGAATGTGAAGGGTCATTTCGCGCATGCTTGGAACCAGTTGGGAGGGAAAAACGATGCGCGATCAAAGCGCAACGGCAATCGTCTCCCAAGACTGGACGATGCTTTTCGCGTCTTGCGGCGAATGCAATGAGGAGGAAGAAATGACGAACTGGGTTGATGCCTGCGCTGCTGATGAAGTCGATCAGGAGGATGTTGTCCGCTTTGACCACGCCGGGCGAACCTTTGCTATCTATCGCAGCCCTGACGATGAGTATTTCGCCACGGACGGGCTTTGCACCCATGAGAAAATCCATCTGGCCGACGGGCTCGTCATGGACGATACGATCGAGTGTCCGAAGCATAATGGCCGCTTCAGCTACAAGACGGGTGAAGCACGGGGTGCACCAGTCTGCATCAATCTGAAAACCTATCCGGTCAAGGTGGAAGGCGATCGCATCATGATCGGAATTAGCGCATGAGTAGCGATGCTGGCATCATCATCGTCGGCGCCGGCGAATGCGGCGCGCGTGCCGCGCTGAGCCTGAGGGAGAGCGGCCATCGGCGGGCGATCACCCTCATCGGCGACGAGATCCATCTCCCCTATGAGCGACCTCCCCTTTCCAAACAGATTTTGCTCGATGCGACAGAGCCAAAGCTGCCCGCTGTCCTCAGCGATATCGTACTGGCCGAGCATGCGATCCGGCATATCGGCGGCGCCTCGGCCGATGCCATAGACACGTCGGGAAAGCAGCTGTTCTTTTCCGATGGTCGGGCACTGTCTTATGACAAACTGCTGCTGGCGACCGGCGCGGTTCCAAGGCGATTGCCGAATGCTCCCGTCAGCAGCCGGATAGTCTATCTGCGGACGATCGATGATGCGCTTGCGCTGCGTTCCCTTGTCCGAGCGGATATGCATGTGGCTGTGCTTGGAGGCGGTTTCATTGGACTTGAGGTCGCCGCATCGGCGCGCAAGCGCGGCGCGAAGGTTACGGTCATCGAGTCCCAGGAGCGCATTCTCAAGCGTGGTGTCCCCGAACCGATTGCCGAAACGATCACCGCCTTGCACCAAGGCAATGGCGTCGTCGTGAGATGCGGCGTGGCGGTTCTCGGGCTCGAAGCGGATGAGCAGCATGTCGATATTTCTCTTTCCGATGGAGATACGATTTCGGCCGATGTGCTCGTCGTCGGGATCGGCGCGCAGCCACGTACCGAGCTTGCCGCTCGGGCCGGTCTCGCGATCGATAACGGCGTTGCGGTCAGTGAGCGTCTGGAAACATCGGTGCGCGATATCTATGCCGCCGGCGACTGCTGTTCGTTCCCGCATCCCCTCTATGGCGGGCGCCGGCTGCGTCTTGAAGCCTGGCGCAATGCGCAGGATCAGGGCATTCTCGCCGCCGCGAATTTAATGGGCGTGGCTCGTACCTATCAGGCCGTTCCTTACTTTTGGTCCGACCAGTTCGATCACACCCTGCAGATCGCAGGCCTCGTCGATGAGGGTCGCATGGTCGTCCGCAGAGACCTCGGGGACGATGCCTTCATCCTGTTTCATCTCGACGATCAACAACGGCTGGTCGCCGCAAGCGGTGTCGGCCCCGGCAATAAGGTCGCCAAGGATATCAAGCTTAGCGAGATGCTGATCGCCAGGCGCGTCACTCCGCCGACCGAGGTGCTCGCTGGCAATGCGAACCTGAAATCGCTGCTGCCGCGAGCGGCGTGACGGCGCATTCATGAGCAGATACCATAAGTGCTTGCGGCATTCGGGCGCTAATCCCGAGTCCGGATCTTCCTACATTCTTTTAGCAGTTCCCGAAGGTCTCGCAGCGGCGGCAATTGGCACGGTGCCACGGCGAGGACCGAGATGCGCCTATCGCCATCACCGGCCTGCGCGACGGCAAGAATGTCGAATGGCTCGAGAAGGTCTCGGACCAGGATTATCTGAAGTAACCTCGCACAACGGCGACCGTATTTTATAAAATCCGCCGATCCGGCTGTTCTTGCATCCGTGACGGCAATCTCCGACAAGCACAGGAATGAATCAATGCCTCACATAATTTTGAAAATGGCAGTGGGAAGGACCGAAGCAATGAAGCATGCGGTGGCTGAAAATCTGGCCAAGGCTGTCATCGAAACGCTTGGCGTTGACGAGAGTTCGGTCTCCGTCGCGATCGAGGATGTGGCGATGTCCGATTGGGCCGAGAGGGTCTATGTCCCCGATATCCAGGACAAGTCCGACACGATCTATAAGAAGCCGAGCTACGATCCGTTTCGGTAAGAGGCAGGTCGATCGGGTATGGTGGAGAGACGCAGACTACCATCTGCGTTGATACTCGCGCTCACGCGATCATAGTTCTCAATACTCAGATGCGGCGTGAATAACGGCGTCCGATGGGTGGCGCTGATCACAAGCACGGAAGCGCCCGAGGCTTCCGCCGCCTCTATTCCCGCAGGCGCATCCTCAAAAACAAGACATTGTTCAATGGGTTGCGCCAGCATCCTTGCAGCCAGCATGAAGCAATCCGGCGCCGGCTTGCCATTCTGTACATCCTCGCCGGCGATTAGAACTTCCGGCCAGGGAATACCGGCCGCGGCAATGCGGACCTTGGCGAGTTCGCGTGGGGCGGAGGTGACGATCGCCCAACGATCCGGCGGCAGGCTTTTCAGAAAGCCGACCGCGCCTGCAATGGGTTCGACGCCGGTAACGTCATCGATCTCGGCTTGAGTGAGTACCCTGACCTCTTCGGCCGGGTCGATCCCTGACAGACCGAGCCCAGTGATTGTCTCGATCGCCTTGCGGCCATGGACGGTTGCCAGCAGGGCTATAGCATCCACACCACGTTTCTCCGCCCACGCGGTCCAGACCCGTTCGGCGACCGCAATCGAATTCAGGACGGTTCCATCCATGTCGAACAGGAAGGCGCCGAAGGGGCGGTCGCTAAAGGGCATCAGGATCGATCCTCGGCTTTCTGATTGGATGACAGACGATCAAGAATAGCCTGTGCCGTATTGGCGTCGGTGACCAAGGCATTGATCATTCCCGATCGTGCCGCGCCGATAATGCCGCTTGCCTTGCTGGGAGTTGCGGCAACAGCGATGCAGAGCGGCACCTTGCGCAATTGCGTGGGAGAGGCTGCAATCATCGCTTCCTCTCCATCCCAGTGCAGGATTTCTCCGGCCTCGGTGACGTAGTGGCGCAGCACATCTCCTGCCGCATGGCTCAGTGCCCTTTCGCCCGGCAACGCCGTTTCCGAGGGGGTTGCCGCATGTGTCAGTCCCACGCCGACGATTGCCGCATCCAGTCTGTCCCAGAGGGAGGTCACCTGCTGCACGGTAGGGTCCCCGAGAAATGCATCCCGGAGTTCGGTCGAAGAGATATAGGGCGCATGCAGGAAATGCGGCACGCCGCCCATCTGGACCGCCGCCTGACGCACGAATTCATTGATCTGGAAGTGGGCTGCCGCCTGCTGCATGCCGCCGTTCAGTGCGACCGTCACGATGCCTGGCAATTGCGGCAGGCCCGCCATTGTCACCTCGCGCACCGCCCGCCCCCAACCAATGCCGAGCGTCGAACCGGAGCGCAGGCCCGCCTGCTGTAGAAGCGAGCCGACCGGCGCAGCAAGCGCGCTCAGCACATTTGATGACGGCGTATCGATCACAGCAGCGGTGCGCAGCTTCAGGCCGTCGATCAGCGCAGCATTCAGGTCTTCGGCGGGTGAAAGATCGATTACTTCGATCCGGACGATTCCGACCGCCCGGGCTCGCTGCAGCAATCGCGAAACCGTCGCCGTCGACAGGCCGAGCTTCCTGGCAATATCCACCTGCGCCATATCGGATTGGTAGTGCAGTTTGGCGACCGTGTGCAGCAATGCGCGATTTGCCGCAGCCTCCTGCGATTGAGACGAATTCAGGTTGAAATTCCTTTCTGCAATGTGTTACACATACGGCACTTGAGGAGTTATCGCTTAAAAAGGCCGGTTTCGCAACGCTTATACCGCGCATGAGAGTCCTCAATTTCAAGAGCAATGCCCTCTTCGAGGAGTGGAGAAGGCGTGCCCGTATGGGTGCCGTTTCGCAACGGCTGGAGGAAGGATCACATGACGAAATTGACGACGGCGGAGATGCGCGGCTACCAGCAGATTTGCGGTAGCGACGGTGCCATGATGGTGATTGCCTGCGACCAGCGCGGCGGCATGCGCAGCCTTCTGGCCAAGGACCCGGCCGAGCAGGCGGCGATCTCCGACAAGGTGCTGGGAGACACGAAGGCCGATATTGCCCGCTTTCTGGCAAGCAAGGCGTCCTGTGTTCTCGTCGATCCGATCTGTGCCGTGCCGGCGCTGGTCGATGATCGGGTTCTCCAGCGCGATACCGCGCTGCTGATCGGTCTCGACGCTTCCGGCTGGGATACGTCGCCGGAAGGCTATCGTCTATCGAAGCTGGTTCCCAGCGTTTCCGCGCGCCGCGTACGCCAGCTGGGGGCGACAGGCGGCAAGATCATGGTCTATCTGCGCTCGGATCGAGATACGGCGAATGTCCATAATATCCAGATTCTGAAGCAGTGCATCGAAGACTTCGCACATGAAGATCTTCTGCTGGTCGTTGAATTCCTGACTTACAAGTTCGAAGATGAGGATGAGGCTGATTATAAGGCGAAGCTGCCGTCTCTGATCGTCGGCGGCAGCAAGATCTGCCTCGATCTCGGCGCGAAAGTCTTGAAGATCCCTTATCCGGGGTCGTCGGAAGCTTGCGCCGAAGTCACGCGCCTTTCGGGCGACGTGCCATGGGCAGTGCTGTCGGCGGGCGTCGACCACGCAACCTTTCTGACGCAGGTCGAAGATGCCATGCGCAACGGCGCATCGGGCGTCATTGCCGGCCGCTCGCTGTGGAAGGACTGCATCTCGCTTGATCGCTCGGTGACGAAGGATCGGCTGGAAACGGTCGCAGTGCCAAGGCTTCGTGAAATCCAGGCCGTCATTGCAACGCACTTCAAGGGCACGGGATCGCACGAAGCTGATCAAAGGCAACGCGCCCATGCCTGACACCGCCATCGGCGTCGATATTGGTGGCACGAATATTCGCGCTGCCCTCGTCTCCGCCCAGGGCGAGCTTCTTGCCAAGCTATCGGAACGAACCCCGGCCGATCCCCTGGTGGTATTGGAGCGCGTTATTGCGATGGCGCGTGAGCTCGATACACCAGAAGTCTTGGGGATCGGTGTCGGCATACCCGGGCGGGTCGATGTCGATAGTCGCGAGATCCTGTCTGGCGGCATCCTCAATCTTTCCGGCCTCGACTTCGTTAAGCGGCTCGAGACAGCTCTTCAAAAGCCTGTTGTCATCGAGAATGATTGCAGCATGGCGCTGATCGCCGAAATGCGGATCGGTGGCGCCAAGGGTTATCAAAATGTGGCGATGCTGACGATCGGGACGGGCATTGGCGGTGCCGTTGCCCATGCCGGGCGCATTTACCACGGGCACAAGGCGGCAGGGCAACTCGGCCATATTTGTGTATCGCAGGATGGTCCGCCCTGCCCTTGCGGCAGACGCGGCTGCGTCGAGACCTTCAGTTCCGGAACCGCTTTGCGCCGACACATCGCCGAATCCGGATTGCCGGTGACGACAATCCGCGAAATCTTCGACATGGCGGCGGAAGGAAACGCCATGGCAGTCCACGTGCTGCGCCAATGGGCAACGCCGTTGCGAGCCGCTCTCGACAATATCGCAGCAACCATGGACCCGGAGATTATTTTGCTCGGCGGTGGGCTTGGCTGTGATGCCGCGCGAGCTCTTGCCGATTTGCCGGCGGCCGCGCCGTGGTTTTGCCCCGCCATATTGCCGGCGAAGCTCGCCGACGATGCCGGCGTGATCGGCGCAGGGCTTTCGATTTTCGGCGCCGATGCCCTGCCGCAAGGAAAGCGGGTTGTCCTCGTCAACGGCGTGCCGGCTTCCGGCAAAAGCCGGCTGGCCAAGGCTTTGTCGCTGCGAACCGGCTGGCCGATCCTGTCTCTCGACAGCATCAAGAACCCGTTCCTGCAGCATATCGGTCCGGTCGACCGCGACTTCAATCGGACGTTGGGAAAGGCGAGCTACCAGGCGATCTGGTCCTTTATCGCCGAGGCGCCGGCCAGTTCGACCTTCATCATCGATGCATGGTTCGGCTTTCAGCCAAAGGCCCAGCTCGAGAGCTACATCAGTGCTGCGCAGATAGACCATGTCGCAGAACTCTGGTGCAAGGTGCCCGGAGCTGTTGCCGGGGAGCGTTACGCCAGCCGGCTGAAGGACCGATTGCCGGGACATCCGGGTGCCGAATATGTGCCGGAACTGATAGCGCTTGCCGATCGGGCCGAACCCATGGGCTGTGGTGCCGTGATGACGGTCGACCAGACGCAGGAACCGGATATGGCGGCCATCATGGCCTGGCTTTCAGGGGTCTTCGAGCCCGAATGATGGACGTCGCCGTCCAGGCAGACGGCATAAATGCGAAATATTCGTGAACCGTCGTGCGACCCTATGTCTTCGACGGATGACGATATCGTGCGCATGGCGAGATTTTGTAATTATATCAACAAGATGAAGGAAATTCGTTACAGAAAAAAATTACTTGACGCGCCGGGGTAACCCACTGATTATCGCTTTGCCGGACAGGGGAGGTTCGGCTTCAAGAGGAGGAAAATTATGGAGCGCCGCTCATTTCTCAAGGCTTCGGCCGTGGCATCGCTCGCTACCGGTGTTGCGGCTGTTGCCGGCACCACCAAGGCTGCAGACAAGAAGTTTACGATTGCCCTTATTCCGGGCCTGACCACCGATGCTTTCTACATCACCATGCGCAAGGGCGCCGAGGCCGCAGCCAAGGCTGTCGGCGCGACGCTGGTGTTTCAAGGCGGCCCGGATTTCAACCCGGTGACACAGGTTCCGGTTCTTGACGCGGTGATCGCCAAGAAGCCCGACGCAATTCTTATCGCGCCGACCGACAAGGATCAGCTGATCCAGCCGCTGAAGAAGGCTGCCGATGCCGGCATCCCGATCATCACCGTTGATACCTTCATCGGTACGGGCGTCTATCAGACCGGCAAAGGCGACGCCGACTTTCCGCTGTCCTATATCGCTTCCGACAACCTGCTCGGCGGTGCGATTGCAGCGCGCGCGCTGGCAAAGGCCGTTGGCGAAAAGGGCAAGGTTTACGTTTCCAACGTCAAGCCCGGCGTGTCGACCACCGACCAGCGTGAGCAGGGCTTCAAGGAGGAAATGAAGAAGTATCCGAACATCACCGTTCTGGAGACGCAGTATAACGACGACGACGCCAACAAGGCAGCATCGCAGCTGCAGGCCGTCTTCGCACGCAACTCCGATCTCGACGGCGTTTTCGGGGCCAATCTGTTCTCCGCCCTTGGTGCGGCCAATGGCGTGCAGCAGGCCGGCCAGACCGGCAAGATCCGTGTGGTCGCGTTCGATGCGCCGACGTCCATCGTCGACAACATCAACTCCGGCCTCGTCGATCTGGCGATCGCGCAGCACCCGGCTGAAATCGGCTATTTCGGTGTGATGGCAGCTTACGCGCATCTCACCGGCAATTCGATCCCGACGGCGATCGGGACGGGCTTCACTGTTATCGACAAATCGAACGTCGCCGACAAGAAAGTCGCGAAGTTCATCTACTCCGATTGATGCGGAGATAGTCTGTGCCTCGTCGATCGACGAGGCACATCATCCAACGATGATAGAGCGAACGGCGCTGTGATTTTCGCGCCTGCAACGCTTCAGTTTGGACCAGTCCATGACAATCGACAATGCAGAGGTCCGCAAGGCGGATCAGCACGTGGCACCGCAGGCGGACCACGGCGACCAGGCAAAAACCATCCTAAACCGCATCGCGCAATTACGCGCATGGCTCTTTCTTGCCGCACTTATCGTGACTTTCGAGATCTGGGCACGGATCGATTTCGGCGGCACCTTCGTCGGCTCGAGCTTCAACTGGCAGTCCGTCACGATCTTCGCGGTGGCGCCGCTGCTCTTGGCGATCGGACAGACCTTCGTCATCATCTCCGGCGGCATCGATCTATCGACAGGCTTCATCATGGGCCTTGCCGCAGTCGTCGCCGCGCATATCGCCAATATTGCCGGGCTCTACATGCCGCTGCCGGTGGCAATGGTATTCGGCATTCTCGTCGCCATGCTGGCCGCTGCCGTCCCCGGCTTCATCAACGGTCTGCTGATCTCCCGTCTCAAGGTTCCGCCATTCATCGGCACGCTTGGCATGTTCGGCGTTGCCCGCGGCACGGCCTTCCTGATTGCCGGCGGTACCACCGTGCCGGTCAAGAATTCCTATTTCGCCGAGCTCGGCAACGGACGATTCTACGGCGTGCCCTATCTGGTCATCGTCACGCTCGTCTTCGTGGTCATCATGCATTATCTGCTGAGCCAGACACGCTTCGGCCAGCATAATTACGCCATCGGTGCCAATGCGCAGGCCGCCCGCCGTGCCGGTATCGACATCAAGTCTCACCTGCTGCGGCTCTACATTCTCTCGGCTGTCTGCGCAGGCTTGGGCGGCGCGCTCTATGCCGCCCGTTTCACCGCAGGTGCCGCCCAGGCAGGTGAACCGCTGCTGCTTGATAGCGTGGCTGCCGTCGTCATCGGCGGCGCAAGCCTGTTCGGCGGCTCCGGTACGATCATCGGCACCGTTGCCGGCGCTCTCGTCATCGCCGTCATCCAATACGGCCTCGTCTTCATGAATGTGGAGCCGTTCTGGCAGTTCATCGCCGTCGGCATCGTCATCATCATTTCGGTGCTCATCGACCAGGCGCAGCGTCGGTTCAGCGGAGCAAAACAGGATGAATAGTGCAACTCCCCTCCTCGAGGTCCGCAATCTCTCGCGTTATTTCGGCGCGGTGCGTGCCCTCGACAATTGCTCCATGGTTGTCCGGCCTGGTGAAGTCGTCGCACTTGCAGGCGATAACGGCGCCGGCAAGACCACGATGATCAAGGCGATCTCCGGCGTCTATCCGCCGACGGCGGGCGAAATCCTGATCGAAGGCAAGCCCGTCACCTTCTCCTCGCCGCAGGATGCGCGCGAGAAAGGCATCGAGACGATCTACCAGGATCTGGCACTGGCCGACAATCTGACGATCGGCTCCAACATCTTCCTTGGGCGTGAGCCGATGAAGAAGCTTTTCGGCTTCCTGCCGGTCTTGGACCGCAAAGCCATGGCGGAAGCCGCACGCAAGACGATGGCCGAGCTGGACTTTCACGTGAAGCGGCTCGATGCGCCCGTCAGCAACTTCTCCGGCGGCCAGCGCCAGGCGGTTGCGATCGGACGCGCGGTCTATTGGAATGCGCGCATCCTCGTCATGGATGAGCCGACCGCAGCACTTGGCGTACCCGAACAGCGCAAGGTCGTGGCTCTCATCAAGTCGCTGAAGGCGCAGGGACGTGGCGTTATCTTCATCTCGCACAATCTGCAGGATATTTTCGCGGTCTCCGACCGCATCGTCGTCCTGCGCCGCGGGATTGTTGCCGGCGAGCGCAATATCGCCGACACCAATCACGAGGAAGTCGTAAGGCTCATGATTGGCGGCTAAGCCTGTCACTGAACTGACCTCTGTTGAAAACAAGGTGATAGCGATGACATATCATCGCTATCACTTTTAGTTTGTGTTGGGCCTGTAGGCCCCCACTTGCTGCTGATTGCGCTTTTCTCCGCGCCGAACATTGCCTCGCAATGAGATAGCGGTGTTCTTCAATCGATATGACTGTTGCTGGCCATGTGCTGTGCTATGCGTGATATCTACCTATCCCAACGACCAATATCGGCTGGAAGAGCATTCCGGCGAAGATCGCGGGAAACCGAGCGCACGAGGCAGGCAGGAATGAGCAAGACGGATAATATCGTGTCCTTCACTGGGGCGCCCCCGACGGTGCGCGATATTGTTGCAATTGCGCGGCGCAACGCCACGATAGCTATTTCTCCGGACGTCAAAGACAAGATCAACGCTGCGCGTGCCGTGGTCGAACGCTATTTGGCGGCCGATCAGCCGGTTTATGGGTTGACGACAGCATTGGGCGCAGGCGTCGACACGCGGCTCGCTGCGGACGACCTGATCGCCTTTCAATTGCGTGTGCCGCAAGCCCGTGCAGTCGGGGTTGGGCCGGCGCTGCCGCGCGAAGCCGTCAGGGCGATGATGGCCGCCCGCATCGCTGGCATGGCGGCTGGCGGCTCCGGCGTATCACTTCCGGTTTTCGCCGGCCTCGTGGCCGCGTTGAACGCCGGCTTTCATCCAGTGGTGCCTTCGCTCGGCTCTATCGGTGCCGCCGATCTTGCGCCTTTGGCACATATGGGACGTGCTTTGCTGGGGGACGGCGAGGCAGAACTCGATGGCACGGTTATGCCAGCGCTGGATGCCCTCTCGAAAGTCGGTCTGCCCCCTTTGCCGATAGCGCCGAAGGATGGCCATGTCCTCGTGGTTGCCAACAGTCTGTCGGTTGGCAAGGCATGCCTGTGCATCGAGGATATCGAGCGACTATTCGATTGGTCGCTTGCGGCAATCGCACTGAACTTCGAAGCATTCCGCGCCAATGCATCGGCCTTTGACGACCGGGCGTTGGTGGCGAGACCGGCCTTCGGCCAGCGTGAGACGGCCGCCCGGCTTCGCGAGTTGCTTTCGGGAAGTTCTCTTCTGGCGGATGGCGCGGCGCGGCGTCTGCAGGATCCGTTGAGTTATCGCTGTGCCCCGCAGGTCTGGGGCGCTCTCCTTCACGCGATCGGCGAAGCACGCGCCGCGACCGAGATAGAGCTCGCCAGCTCCGGCGATAATCCCGTCGTGCTCGTCGAGGAAGGGCTGATCCTGTCGCATGGCAACTTCGACATGACGGCGTTCGTTCTCGCATGGGAGCGGCTCGGCCAGGCAATCGCCCATTGTGCGGCGGCGATCGCCTATAGGACGATGAAGATCATGTCAGCGGCCATGTCGGAGCTGCCGCGCTTCCTGACACCGCTCGGGCAGAGCAGAACCGGCTTTGCCACCGTGCAGAAAACGGTTTCTGCACTCGAAGCGGAGATACGGCATCTGGCCATACCGGTATCGCTGACGCCCATCCCGGTGGCCGACGGCGTCGAGGATCAGGCCTCGATGGCGCCGAGCGTTCTGTCGAAGATCGAAGCGATGATCGAGCGGCTGCGCTATCTTGTGGCGATCGAGCTGATCGCCTCGGCCCAGGCAGTCGAATTGCGTGGCGTTACGGGCGAACTTGGCAGCGGGACGCTGGACGCCTACCGGCAGGTGCGCCAACTGGTGGCACCGCTCGACGAAGATCGTGCCCAAGGTCCTGATTTTCAGAGAGTGTCGGAATTCATCGCAGAAACTGCCGCGAAGGCCGCTCCCTGATCGAAAATGGCGGCAAGGCAGCTCACGTCCTCCGCTTCGCTTTCTCGCAGGCCGTCCGGCGGCCTGCATCATCCGATAGACCGGTACGACCGGTGACATGCTGGAGAACGGTAATGCAGGAAATCTGGATCGACTATCTGAATGCTATCGATGCCAAGGCGCTGGCGCTTTCCAATGACGAAATCCTTGACGCCGTGACCAAGGCGCTCGATGCACAGGGGCGCGGCGAGACCGTCATTGAACCCCGTGTCCATCTCGTGCCCGAGAGTTCAGACAAGGGCCACTTCAACGTGCTGCGCGGCTACGTGAAGCCGCTCGACTATGCCGGCGTCAAGGTCGTTGGCGATTTCGTTGACAACTACAAGCAGGGTCTGCCTTCGGAACTGGCGGTCCTCAATCTCTTTGATCCGCGCACCGGCGTGCCGAAGGCCATCATCGACGCGACCGCCATCACCGATATGCGCACCGGCGCCGTCACCGCCATCGGCGCGCGTCATCTCGCTCGCAAAGATAGTAAGATCCTCGGCCATATCGGCGCCCGCGGCACCTCCTACTGGAACGTGCGCCTGCTCGATCACATCTTCGATTTCGACGAAATCCGTGTGCATTCGCGCCGACCGGAAAGCCGCGATGCCTTTGCCGCACGGCTTGAAAAGGATCTCGGCAAGAAGATTATCGTCACGGACAATTGGGAGGATTGCCTGAAGGGCGCCGATATCATGATCGAGGCGAGCCGCTTGCCGGAGCCGACGCCGCTCTTCAAGACCGCCTGGGTCAAGAAAGGCGCCTTCGTCGTGCCTTACGGCACGATGAGCGCGCTCGAATTCGACCTGACCGATATCATGGACAAGGTCGTCGTCGATGACTGGGGACAATGCGGACCGGGGCGTCCCTTCGGTGCCCTTCGCCGCCATGTCGACGAAGGCAAGGTAACGGCCGAGACGCTGCATGCTGAAATCGGTCAGATCGTCTGTGGCGCCAAGCCGGGCCGTGAAAGCGATGAGGAGACCATTCTCTTCTGGCACCGCGGCCTCAGCACGACCGATGTTGCACTCGGCGCGGCAATGGTCGAAAAGGCAAAGCGCATGAATATCGGCCAGCGGCTTCGGTTTGCGTGACGCGCCATGACGATATCTCCCGCCCCTGCCATTGCCTGCTCACGAATGTACAATCTGAGCCCGAAGATATCTGGCCTATGGGATCGCCTCTTCCAATGGCTTGGCAACCGGTCAGGCGTCGAACTCGAAGTCATTGCCCATGCCGCTCCAGCGCCTCTGTCCGAGCTATGGGCACGTCCGGACGTGGGCGCCGTCTTCATGTGCGGCTTTCCGTTCTCGCGGCTGTCACCGGCGGAGCGCCCGCAGCCGCTGGCAGCGCCCGTTTCTCTGGCGGACTGGGCAGAGGGGCAGCCGGTCTACGCAAGCCACATCGTCGCTGCTCAAGGCAAGTCGCTCACAGAAGCGGATCTCGCAACCGCGCGTTGGGGCTGGACGGTGCGGGATTCTCAGTCCGGCTATAATGCGCCGCGAGAATTCTTTGCCACGCTTGCGGATAGGCCCGCGGCGCCGCAAGTCGCCGGCCCGCTCCTCAACCCGCGCGGCGTGATCGACGCTATTCATTCGGGCGTCATCGATGTCGGCGCCATCGACGCCTATGCCTATCAGCTCCTAGCATTGCACGAGCCGGAGATGATCGCGCCGTTGCGCATCGTGGCCACCACGAAGCCAGTGCCCTTCCCTCTCCTGGTAGCCTCGCGGCTGCAATCGCCGGATATTGTCGATGCGCTACGCACTGTTCTTCTCGGCGCGCACCAAGATCCGGAGGGGCGCGATATTCTCGCATCGCTCGGATTGGCTGCTTTTGCCGAGCCGGATGTTGCTGCTTACGAACAGCTTCCCGCAACAGCGCGAGCCATCGATGCTGCCCTCGGCACATGGTGAGGTTCGAACGAGCTAAATCAATAGCCGGCACATTATGCGCTGGCGACCTGCTTCAATAATTTCTCTGCTGCGATGCCCAGGCATTCCTCGAAGGCCGTCAGATCCAGAAAGAGCTGATCCGGCGCGACTTGGCGCGTGACGATGACACCGTCACGCGCCGCTATGCCGCCGTCGAGCATCAGATTGTCGGCCATATCGAAATTTTCCAGCGACATGCCGTCGGGGCCGCGGTGGCGTCCGTCCGCACCGAGTTGAACCGCGCCCCCATAGAGCCTGCTCACACGCTCGAAGTGGTTATCGATGCAATTGGAAAAGGCAAATGCCGGGCAGCCGCGGGCACACATGAAACCGAGTTCGAAGGCCGTGCCGATATCGGCCGCGATACCCCGAAACGGCGTCAGATTGGCGATGATGAGATCGGCACCCGTCATCAGTTTCTCATTGATCGAGCTGATGGCAAGGCCACGCTGCCGACGCGTCTCCGTCTCAGGCACGGCAAGGTCACCGGGCGAAACCGGCGTAAAGCCGTAGCGACGCGTCAGCGCGATCTTGCGATCGAGGATTTCCCTTGCATTCGGGAGGAAGACTTCCGGGCCTGCCAGATATGCTCTCAACGCCTCGCCTCTTTAATGGAATCTTGCACCGCAGCAGTTGCGGAACCATATGAAGCCTATGGCTGATTCAAGGCGCTGCCGCCATAGCTGGGCGCATAATTTACGAAATCGCGAAATAACGGCGATTGCCGTTCCCGGTCGCTGACGAGACGCGTATAGTTCCCTTCGGATCGAATGGCGCTCTTGGTCCATGACAGGTGACGGAATTTGTGGGGTATAGAAATGCAATCTTCTCTTGAGGCCGTTTCCGCCTCGACACAGGACGACCAAGGCAATTGGCCGACGAAACAAAGCAAGATCCTCGATTGGCTTATGAACGATGTTCGCGAGCAGCGATTCATTGACAATATCCTCGTCGAACTCTGCGAGAAAATGCGGGCGATCGGAGTTCCGATTGGAAGAGCGACGATGCACTTCAGAACGTTGCATCCGCAATGGCTCGGCGCGAGGATTCTGTGGCGCACCGGTATGAAAGAGGCAGATATCGCCACTTTCAGTTACGGCGTTGAGAAAACGCCGCAGTTTCTGGCAAGCCCGATCAACGAGATCTTCAACGGCGCGACTGAAGTCCGGAAAAATCTCGAAATCTGCGAAAAGGTGGAACTGAACTATCCGCTTTATAAGGAGATGCACGCGGAGGGGCTGACCGACTATATCGCCTGGCCGATTTACCACACGCTCGGCAAGCGCCATATCGTGACCTTTGCCTCGGATGCTCCCGGCGGCTTCACCGAACAGCACGTCACCTTTTTGAAGGACCTGCTGCCGGCCCTGACGATGGTGACCGAGATCCGATTGAAGAACATCATGGCGCGCACGCTCCTGCGCACCTATGTCGGGCCGCATGCCAGCGAAAAGATCCTGGCTGGCGCCACGACGCGCGGCAGCGGTACGACCGTCGGTGCGGCGATCCTCATTTGCGATTTGCGCGATTTCACCACGATCTCGGACATGTGGCCGCGCGACGATGTCATCGAGTTGCTCAACGGCTATTTCGACGCGATGGTCGACCCGATCGAAAAGCATGGCGGCGAGATCCTCAAATTCATGGGCGACGGCCTGTTGGCCATTTTCCCGTTGAGTGATGCAAATGCGTGTCACAATCTTCTTCTCGCCATCAGCGAGGCGCAGGCGAGTGTTGCCGTGCTCAATGAGGAAAATCGCAAGCAAGGCCGCGAAGTGCTGCGCTATGGCGTCGGCGTACATGTCGGCGATGTGATGTACGGCAATATCGGCTCGCGCACGCGCCTTGACTTCACGGTCATCGGTCCAGCCGTCAATATCGCCTCGCGGCTGGAGTCCTTGACGAAGGAAGTGAAACGGCCGGTGCTCCTGTCCAAGGCTTTCGTCGACATGGCCGGCTGCCAGCGAGATATGGAAAGCCTCGGCTCCTTCCCTCTCAAGGGTCTTGGAGAACCGGTCGATGTGTTCGCCTTTGCCGCCAAGGAAGTCTTGCTTCAGCATGGTTGACGGGTAAGCAGGGCGAGCTTTGCCCTGCAAATCCTCGATTTTGTACGGCGCGATTCAGTCGGTAGCAAAACGTGAAATGGCCAAAGGGTGCCGCGGTGGATGGACTTCCCTATATTGTGAAGTGGATCATGACGATAGCCGCCTTATTTTTGGGATCGTTCTGCGCGTACGAACGTTAAGTAAGGGTTGATTCTATCGGCTCGACCACGAGGGTGCCTGCCACCCATAATACTCTGACAAGGAGAAAACAGATGAGAAAAATCCTGACCCTGGCGTTTTCAGCAGCATCGTTGATCGTTGCGGGCGCGGCGGTGGCACGGGCGGCAGATATGCCGACGACCTATCGCGAAGAAGAGCCGGACCAGCGCAACGGCGTGAAGATCGGCTACCTCGAATGCGAAATCGGCGGCGGTGTCGGCTATGTACTCGGCTCGGCAAAAGAGGTGGATTGCACCTTCCATTCGACGGGCGGACGCGAGCGCGTTGATCATTACACCGGTGCGATCCGAAAGATGGGCGTCGATCTCGGCTTCACGACCCGCAGCCGGCTCGTCTGGCTGGTCTTCGCGCCGACAGCCGGCTATCATCACGGTTCTCTGAGCGGCCTCTATCAGGGCGCTACCGTTGAGGCGACCGTCGGCGCCGGCGTCGGCACGAATATTCTCGTCGGCGGCACCTCCGGTTCCATCCATCTTCAGACCGTAAGCGTGACGGGGCAGCTCGGCCTCAACGTTGCGGCAACCGGTACGTCAGTAACCCTGACCTCGGCCGATTGAGGCTTTCGGCCACAATCTTAAACCACGGTATGGCCGCTTCCGCCTGGCGCTGGAGCGGCCATATTTTCATGAGCCGCAGCGTGGGTCCGTTTCGCCTATTGCGTCTTTCAGTGCGAAATCGATTTCTCGGCGCGCTCGCCGAGCGCTATAGCTATGCAAGACCAAGAGATTCTTTGGAGCTAGATTCATGACCGATACCGTCACCGATCGCTTTCTTCGTTATGTTGTCGTCGATACGCAATCGGACCCGACTTCGGCCACGCAGCCCTCCACCGCAAAACAGAGGAATCTCGGACGCATTCTCGTCGAGGAGCTGCTGGCGATCGGGCTTGGCGATACACATCTGGACGAACATGGCTACGTCTACGCCACCATTCCTTCGAATGTCGACAAGCCGGTTCCCGTCATTTGTTTCTGCTCGCACATGGACACTGCCCCCGATTTCACCGGCACGAATGTCAAGCCGCAAATCCTGCACGACTATTCCGGCGGCGATATCCGCCTGAGCGGCGATCCGCAGCAGGTTATTCGCGTTGACGAACACCCTGCCCTGCGCGATCAGATCGGCAACGACATCATCACGTCGGACGGTACGACGCTGCTTGGAGCCGATGACAAGGCTGGCCTCGCCGAAATTGTTGCGGCTGCGAAATATCTTGTCGATAATCCCGATATCCGCCACGGCACCATCAAGCTGCTGTTCACGACAGACGAAGAGATCGGGCGTGGTGTCGACAAGGTGGATTTGAAGAAGCTGGGAGCGCAATTCGCCTATACGGTCGATGGTGAAACGGCGGGGCACATAGAAGACGAGACTTTCTCCGCCGACAGTGTCGAGGTCGTTATCCACGGCGTCGCAATCCATCCGGGCTTTGCCAAAGGAAAGATGGAAAATGCCATCAGGATTGCCGGCGCGATCATCGACAGGCTGCCGAAGGACATAGCTCCCGAAACGACGGACGGCCGGGATGGCTTCATCCACCCCACGGGCATCAGCGGCTCGATGGAAAAGGCTTCACTCGGCTTCATCATCCGTGATTTCGGCGAGCCGGGCCTAGTCGATAAGGAGACTAGGCTGGAGGCGATCGTCAAGGACGTCATGACGGCCTATCCCGGCTCCTCGCACACGTTCACCGTTCGGCATCAGTATCGCAACATGAAGACAATCCTCGATCGCCATCCGGAAATCGTCGAAAATGCTGTCGAAGCCATCCGCCGTGCCGGCATGACGCCAGTGCGCGGCAGCATTCGCGGTGGCACTGACGGTTCCAGGCTTTCGTTCATGGGCCTGCCCTGCGCCAATATCTTTGCCGGTGGGCATGCCTTTCATTCGCCGCTTGAATGGGTCAGCCGGCAGGATATGGAAAGAGCCGTCAAGACGCTCGTCGAGTTGACGAAGGTCTGGGCGGAACGCTCTTGAGCGTCCCGAGAATAGGCTCCATTCATTCTTGGGAAGCCTAGTAACACTGTCGCGGAACAGGTCATTTTCGTCTACCTGGAACTAAACTCCTTGTCATTATGCAAGCCATCCGTGAATTTTTATATTGAAGCATTACTAAATTAGATTATTCTGTAATGTAGTCTTGGGAGGAGAGGAGAATAAGGAAGCCCCTTCATTCCAACTCTACGGTGCGCGCGCTCCGGCAATCAGAAACAGGCTGACAAAAGCCTACGCTGAAACGGAGTTTAGTCATGAGAGTACAATCTTCACGGATGGCAATCGCTGCATCCGCACTTCTTCTATTGGCCTCGACAAGTTATGCAGAGCCCGGCGGCGGGACGGATCATGGCGGCAGCCGGTCCGGAAGCGGCGGACTGGGAGCGGGTGTTGGCGTATCGGTCGGCGGTATCAACGCTGGTTTGGGCGCCGGGCTTGGCGCCAATGGGCTTAATGCCGGCGTCGGAGCTTCCGTTGGCGGCACGAACGGCATCAATGCCGGAGCGGCTGCTTCCGTATCCGGAACGAGTGGTGTCAATACGGGTGCCGGCGCATCCGTTGGCGGTTCCAGCGGAGTCAATGCCGGTGTGGGTGCGTCCGTCAATAGCAATGGCGTCAACGCCGGTCTCGGCGCTTCGGTCGGAGGCTCAAGCGGTGTCAATGCTGGCGCTGGCGTCTCCGTCGGCGGATCCGGAGTAGGTGTGGGTGTCGGCGTCGGCGGGAGTGGTTCAGGCGGCGGCAACGGCGGTGGAACCGGCACCGGCACTGGTTCCACAGGAGGTACCGGCGCCACGGGCGGTGCTGGCTCCAGCGGAACCGGCATGGCAACCGGTGGAACGGGCGGCACGAGCGGCTTTGGGCTGGGTTCGGGCAATTCCGGCACGGGATCGAGCACGCGCACCCTTGCCGCTTTCCGCATGATGTCGAGCGCTGAGCAGAAACGTATGCTGATTGCCTGTCATCAGGTAAGTGCATCCGGCAATTTCGATGCTGGTCTTGTCAGCCTTTGCCGGCTGCTGCGCAGTACGGCGAGCGCCGGTGGCCTGTAGGCGGTTCGCCGCCGGGCGTCCTGGCGCCCCTTCGCTTTAGGACAAAAGTCTGCGCCCGTTGCCTCGATCTCGGCAATGGGCGCAGATATGTGTCCCAATTACCAGTCTACGCGGGCCACATTGTCGATCATCTGCCGGCTGCGGCGTAGCATCATGCCTGGTGCATCCACGGCTCTGTTCAAAAGATTGCGCGCGCCGGCAAGCGGATGAAATCCGACCCTTTCCTCCAGCACGGGAGGCGAATCGTCGTTTGCAAGCGGCGGAGCAGCCTCTGCATATTCAGGATGGCCTGTTATCAGCGGGTCCTGCGTTTCACATTGCGGCAGGCAGCGATCGAAATGCTCCACGTCCCCGGATGACGCGACCTTGGTCTTTGCGACATCGGAATGCGATGCAACGCGCTTTGCTGGCGGATTGGTTCTGGCCATGGCAGCAAGTGGCGAAGGCTGCGGAATTGGCACCGCCATCTGCGGCTTTGCTGGGCTCGCATCTACTGCCAACTGCAATTGGTTCATGGCAAGTTGCGGTGCGGGCGCTGCGCGATTGATCGCGATACGGCCGCTGTCGTCGATGAATTGTAGGGTGCGGTCTACGGGACCGGTTTGAACAATTACATAGAGAGCACCGACAACGGTACCGCAAACAGCAAGCCCGGAACCCAGTCTCCGGGTAGTCTCGCTTTGACCATTCCACCATCTCATAGGCTGCGTATCCATTGAACGCTCCTTTAGACAAAATCTCGGATAGCAATCTTCATGCGAAGTGTGGCGCGGCTTTTACCGAAACATGGCCAATTGCAGACCTTTTGCAAAGAAATGTTGACGGATGCGCTATGTGCATCGGGGCGGCACGTATGATCCGCCGCTCAAGGGCCGCCGTTCAGCCCATGCATTTGAAAGCCGCGTCTGGAGCACAGCCGTTCGTAATAAGCCTCGATAACAAGCAGATGCGGTTTTTCGGCCGGCAATGCGCGCCAGCGATGGAGGGACAGACCGATGGGAATATCGGCAAGAGTAAAGCTATCGCCACAGACATAACCGCCTTGTCGATCGATTTCGACGCCGATGCGAGTGACCAGGTCCGAAAATGCCGCTACCGAGCGTGTAATGGCTTCCTTGTCCTGATAGTCTGGATTTCTGCGCACGAGTCCTTGAAAGGCAACCCGCCAACTGTTGTTGAAATCGGAAACCTGCCAGTCCATCCATTTTTCGATTGAAGCGCGCAGCCTTGCATCATCCGGCAGTAGATCCTTGCGCCCACGACTGGCGGCAAGATAACGCAGGATCGTGTTTGATTCCCACAGAACGAAACCGGCATCATCGATCGCTGGCACCATGCCGACCGGATTGAGGCGCAGAAATTCCGGCTCCGATGTCGATCGCGTCCCGCCGCCCCAATTCTCCAAGCGATAGGCAAGGTTCATTTCTTCGCACAGCCAAAGAACCTTGCGGACATTGATGGATGCGCGGTAGCCGAAGATCGTCAGCATTAGATGGGTGCCCTCCCCGTGATGAATTGGATGCAGTTGCTTTCCAGCCTCACGCATCCGTCCTGCAGGCGACAACTTCAGCCGCGAACGCATCAACTTGGAAGAAAGGTAGGCTCATCATGTACTGTCCTCTTTTCCAGTCGGATAATCGAGGCAATACCGGCAGAGGCAATTTCTATCTTGTCATTGGGACAATTCAGTCGGCTGTAAATTCGATGATTTTTGCTGAAGCCGGTATGCCCCAAGGGCGGCGCGTTTCCTTAAGTATGCTGGAAATCGGGCTAACATCTCCGTTCATAATACTATTGGGAGAACTGCGCTGGAAGCTTAGGCTCTTGTTCGACCGTCGGTCCGATTTCGCGGATAGCGAGTATGAGCGAAACGGCTGTGAACATGCGGTAAGAATTGACGTTTCCGCCGCTGCTATATGACAAAAGCGGCGAATCATGCCGTGCAAATGGCGGCTTCAAAAACGCTGATTCGCTTAAATTGAATCTTGTATTCTCCCCATATCTATCCTGGCGGCAGGTGAATTGCATCGGACATTATTAACCATGTTTTTCAAAAATATTTATTATCTATGGGTATTCGCTAAATAAATCAAAACTCTACTTTGGCGGTATTCTTTCGATACTGTCGCACCTGCCCTGCCGGTTTCCCACCTGATTGCCAGCGAAGCATATATGTGCTTATTTTATTATATTCTGATATTTCTGAAGCGCATGCGAGGGGGAATGTGAATGCTGAGAATGCTCTGCGGCGCCACCCTTATTGGTATCGCAATGACCATGGCAGCATCGTCCGCGATGGCTGCTACTGCAACTGCCAATATGACGGTTACCATTACCATCCAGGCAACGTGTCTCGTCCAGAGTGCCAATACTCTCAACTTTGGCACCAACGGTGTCATCACCAGCAATATCGACCAGGCAACCACCATCGGTGTGCAATGCACATCCGGCCAGACCTACAATGTCGGCCTGAGTGCCGGCGCTGGCGCCGGCGCGACAACAGCTGTCCGTGTCATGACAGGCCCGGCAAGTGCGACGATCAATTATGCGATCTATAGCGATGCCAACCGAACGCAGACCTGGGGCACGACCATAGGCACCGATACTGTCTCGGGTACAGGCAATGGTGCGGTCCAGAACATAAATGTCTATGGCCGGGTACCCCCACAGACCACCCCGGCCGCGGGCGTCTACACCGATACAGTGGCGGTTACCGTCACCTACTGAAAACTCACAGATCTAGGAGGCCGTCATGCAACGCATGTTGCCATGCATTGCCGCGACTATGCTTTTGTTGCTCGGTGCTTACGACATGAATGCAGCATCCCTGCGAGTGGCACCCACAAGTCTCGAACTCGTAGCGCCGTCGGCGGCCACGGTCTTGAATCTGGCCAATGACGGAGATCATCCGATCAACGTCCAGATTCGCATCTTCAAGTGGAGCCAGGCGGGTGGCATAGAAACACTGGAACCGACCCGGGATGTCGTTGCCAGCCCGCCCGCGACGAGGATGAACCCTAATGCTCAGTATGTGGTCAGAGTGGTTCGCACGAGCAAGGCTCCCGTCAAGGAGGAAGAGACCTATCGCGTTATCGTCGACGAGCTGCCGGATCCTGCCCGCGCGCGTGCTGGCACCGTCACCCTCATCATGCGCCAGTCCATTCCCGTCTTCTTCAAGCGGCCGGACGTAAAGCCTGCGGACATTGTCTGGAGCCTCAAGCGACAGGGCAACAGCCTCTCTTTAACCGGCAAGAACAATGGCGGCAGCCGCTTCCGTCTGTCGAACGTAACCCTGGCGCAGGGGACAGCGAAGGTCGGCAGCCGTAACGGGCTGGTCGGATACGTGCTTGCGGGCGCGACGATGCAGTGGCCGATGGGGGCGGCGAAGTCCCTTTCCAGCGGCGCTGTAACACTCCATGGCCAGAGCGATCTTGGGCCGTTCGATGCTAAAGTCGCCGTTAATCAACGGTAGTGCCGGCGCCGTTTTCATATGCATGCTTTTCTCGGTCCCGGTGCTGCGTGCTCAGGAAGTGCCCGATCTGCCGGCGAATACTGTCACGGCGGGCCAGCCGGCGGCCACGCTGGACGTCTACCTCGAAGTATTCATCAACAATGCGTCGATGAAGATGATAGGCAATTTCAAACAGCGTCCGACCGGCTCGCTCGCGGCAACCGCGGAAGAGCTGCGCGAAGTCGGCATTAAGCCACCAGCTGGTGCCGCAGCCGACGAGCTGGTCGAACTCAGCGCCTTGCCCGGCCTGTCATATCAGGTCGACGATGAGACACAGCGCCTCTATGTCCAGACGACGGACAAGGGACGCTCGCCTCGCGTCATCAATGTCAGGCAGCAACAGGAAAATGCGATCCCCGCACCCCAGGCCGGCTATGGCGCCGTCTTGAACTATTCTCTCTACGCGAGTTCAAACGGTCTCTTCCAAGGCAATTCGAACCTGTTTCAGGGAATATCCGGATCTTTCGATGCCCGCCTCTTCAGCCCCTACGGCACGCTCAGCCAATCCTTCCTCGCCGGATATTCCGAAGGCAGCCTCGATGGCATAACCCGCCTCAACACGACGTGGAGCTACTCCGACCCCAAGAGCCTTGTTACCTATCGCGCGGGCGACTTGACGACCGGCGGCCTGTCATGGACACGGCCGGTCTATTTCGGCGGCATTCAGTTCCAGCGCAATTTCGCGCTGCGCTCGGACCTGGTGACCGAACCACTACCCTCATTTGCCGGGACGGCCGCCGTCCCTTCGACACTCGATATCTACACCCAGAACGTTCGCACCTATTCCAGCGACGTCCCCGCCGGTCCCTTCGAAGTGACTAACCTTCCGGTCTTTTCGGGCGGCGGGCAAGCGACAGTCGTGCTGCGTGACAGCCTCGGGCGGGAAACCACGCAGACCTTGCCCTTCTATTCCTCCAATTGGCTTCTGCGCCGAGGCCTGTTGGACTTTTCCGCCGAACTCGGCACTCCGCGTCTGAATTTCGGAACGGATTCCAGTGACTATGACGGACGTATCATGGGTGCCGCCACCGCAAGGTACGGCCTGACCAATTGGCTGACGCTGGAAGGTCATTTCGAGGGAGGCGCCGATCTTCTGAATGGTGGCGCGGGAGCCGCCTTTCCGGTCAGCTCATTCGGAGTAGCGTCAATAGCAGGCGCTGCAAGCAAAAGCGGGTCGCGTTCCGGCGCGCTGGTGAATGCCGCATTTGAGCTCAGTTACGACAGATGGGCTCTTTATGCCCGCGTACAGCGGACTTTCGGCGATTATGACGACATTGCCTCGGTTTCCGCGCGGCCGACAACCAGCGTTGCCGGGGATGTCAGTATTCTCAGCGCCGGTGTGCCGCGAGCTATCGATCAAGTCACGCTGAGCGTGCCAACGCCACTCGATCTTTCCAGCCTCAATCTCTCCTATACCAACCTCGAAAGCGCCGACGGAACCAGGAGCAAGATCGCCGGTCTTTCCTACAGTCAGACCTTCACGCGCGCGACAGTCTATGCGAGCGCCTTCACCGATCTCGACGACAGAAGCAATTTCGGGTTCTTTGCCGGCCTGTCCATTCCTTTCGGCGGCAACATCACGGCCAATACAGGCGTACAAGGCGGCCCCAACGGCCTCGGCGTCGTTGCCGACATTTCCAAGTCGATGCAGCAGGAGGATGGCAGCTTTGGCTGGCGCCTGCGTACGTCCGAAGGCGAAGACACCAATCGCGAGGCGGCAATCAGCTATCGCGCTCCCTTCGCACAGGTCGAGGCGGGCCTTCAACAGCAGGATCATCAGACCAGCGCTACGGGTCGGGTCGATGGTGCCATTGCTGTCGCGGGCGGCGGTGTCTTTGCCACCAACCGGATCGACGATGCGTTTGCCGTCGTCGATGTCGGCGCTCCCGGTGTCGAGGTTCAGCAGCAGAACAGACCCGCCGGCAAGACCAATTCGAGCGGCCGCATCCTGGTACCCAATCTCAATTCCTATGAACCGAATACCGTGTCCATCGATCCCAAGAACCTGCCCGTCGATGCCGACGTGCCGGCAACGAAGGAAATCGTCGTGCCGGCAGATCGCAGCGGCGTCGTCGTCAAGTTCGGTGTGTCCGAGGCACCGCAAGCCGCACTCGTTACGATCAGGGACAAGAACGGGGTGCCGTTGCGTGCCGGGCTAAGCGGTACTTTGCGAGGATCGAGCGAGGATTTCGTCATCGGCTATGACGGTCAGGCCTACATTCGCGGACTGCGTGCAAGGAACGCGATCGATGTGTCACTCGAAGACGGAACGAAGTGCAACGCCGAATTCGCCTACAAGCCGCAGCGGGGCGAACAGGTTGTCATCGATGACGTCAGATGCCGTTGAAGGGGGATTGAAAAGATGCTGCGTTCACTCGCTCTTTTGCTCGCACTGCTGTTGCCTTCGCTGTGCGCGGCGCAAAGCTGCAGCTTCTCCGCAACCAACATGAACTTCGGCGCGGTCGACACGTTATCGGGCACCCCAGTCAATACGACATCGACGATAAGTGTAAGTTGTTCCGGAGGACTCCTGGACCTGGGCAAGCGGCTCCTGATTTGTCCCGATATCGGCGCCGGCAGTGGTGGAGCATCTTCTGCCGCGGCCCGCCAGATGTTGAACGGAACCAGTCCTTTGAACTATCAGCTTTATTCCGACAACGGCCGGAGCGTAGTGTGGGGATCGAGCAGCTGGTCCTATCCGTCCCGCGCACCGGTCTATGCGCTGACAATGGCGTTGCTGAATGGCTCACTGATCGGGGCAACCGGCAGCATGACGGTCTATGGAGCTGCTCTCGGAACTCCACCGACGGCCGTGCCGGGGTCCTATACGTCCAGCTTCACATCGACCTACACTTCCTTCTACTATAGCTACAGCAGCGCAACTACCTGTACTGCCCCCTCCGGAACGATCGGAACCGCGTCGTTCAGCGTCAATGCAAGCGTTGCTGCCAATTGCCTCGTCAGCGTCCAGAACATCGATTTCGGGACACAGGGCGTATTGAGCACGAATGCCGATGCCACCGGTTCCGTCACGGCAACCTGCACGCCGGGCACGACCTACACGATCTCCCTGAATGGCGGCACAACGAGTGCCGCACCGACGGCGCGAAAGATGACGAAGGGCTCGGAGACGGTGACCTACGGTCTCTATAAGGATACTGCCCGGTCGCAGCCCTGGGGCGATGCCAATACGCCGGGCAGCACCGTTGCCGGAAGTGGGACGGGCACTGCTCAGCTTTTGACGGTCTATGGCCGGGTACCGCCGCAGACCACGCCGTCTCCTGGCATCTATACCGATACGGTAGTGGTCACGCTTACCTATTGATTTTGTCCCGATTGGATCGGTTCGATCTCGGCGGTATGGGGGTATCCGTTTCTTAGGCGGCGTTTGCGCCGCCCGGGCTGTTCGGGCCGCGCCTCGAGGCGGAAATTGCCGTCTGTCCGGTCGCATTATCGGACGAGCAGACCAAATTGCGTCCGTTGCGCTTGGCCTGATAGAGCCGGTTGTCTGCGACGACGGCCAGCTTTTCCCAATTTTCAAACACGCATTGCGCCTGCCAGTCGACGCCGAAGCTCGCCGTCACCTTCAGGCCGTGCTCATCGCTGACAATGGCTTGTGCCAAGGTTTGCCGCAATCGCTCCGCCATGGAGCGTGCCGACGCCTCGGTAACGTCGCCCATCACGACGATGAATTCCTCACCGCCATAGCGGGCAAATAGATCGGCGGCACGCAGACACGGGCCTAGAATCTGTGCCGTTCTTTGCAGCACCAAGTCGCCGACAGCGTGACCGTACCGATCGTTGATCGATTTGAAATGGTCGATATCGAGCATGATGATTGCGAAGCCTCGAGAGCTCGTTTTCGGGTCTGCAAGCAGCTCTTCCACCGCATCCTCCAGCGCGCGCCGATTGAGGAGGCCGGTGAGTGCATCCGTCTGTGAGAGGCGCCTGAGTTCCTCCGTCATTGATTTGCGCTCCATTTCCAGGCGCCGCTTGAAACGCTGCTGTTCGCGCAGAAGGTCGAGACGCAGGAACAGCTCTCGCATTTCGCGTCCGGCGTGAGGTATCGGCGCTGGCGTCGTGAGATTGCCGACGGCAATCTCGTCGATCTGCCGCATGACGGCAAACATCGGCCGGAAGAGTGAACGCCGGAGCACATAGGCCAACGCAATCATGACCGATATCGCCATGCCGGCAAGCAGCGCGGAAATCAGCATGGCTCTCAAAGATTTCTGCTGTACTTCGTCAAGGGAGTTCAATGCCGCGGTTTCGATAAGTTCGCGCAGGTTCTCGGTCGATTTCATTCCAGGCACATATTTCGCTGTGAACTCGCCCGGCGTGAGCGTATCGCTCGCGTTCAGATCAAAGGCGACACGCTGAGCGTAAGGCAGCGCTCCGGCAAAGTAGCTTATAGTCACCTGGTCCAATAGCCTTGCGACGGCCTGGGATTGCAATGTAACGGGCGCATAGGTTTTCAGCAGCGCATTCACTTCGAAAAGCCGATTCAATTCGCTATCGAACGCAGCCCTATAGTGGGAACGGGCCTGCCCCTGCGAGGCCAGCATCATGACGACATAGGAGCCCAGCCTTCCGGCGCGCTCCCTAAGTGTTCCGGCCATCGAGGTCAGCATGACTTCGGCGCCCGTCTCGGGCGCCAGTGCAATGATCGATCGGCCGGCGACATCCCGGTAGTCCTGGGCGCGGTCCGCTGCACGAAACATCGCCTGTATGGCGTCTGCGATCTTTGCGCCGTTGCGCTCGCCGCGCGACAGGGCGGCCACCGCATCGACCGCCTGACGGCCGCTCTCCAACTGAGCCTTAAGCGCCATGAACGCGCTGCGCATTTCCGCAGACTGATCTATTTCCGTTTTAAAGAGCGCTTCGAGATTGGCGATATCCTTGTCGGTTGCTTCGCGGCTTGCTTTCAAGGCGGCGGCGAATTGTGCTTGCTCGCCCTCCGAAGCGCCCATGAGACTGTTGGCGGGACCGCGCTCTCTCGATATCGTCGCGGCCGCATGCAGCGCCGTATGAAAGCGGCCGAATTCCATAACGCCGCGCTTGTAGTTGATGTAATCCGACAGGCTGAAGGCAATCGTCGAGCCGGCCATCATCAAGCAAACCATGATAACAGCTACTGCACCGATCCATTGCAGCTGTTGAATTTTAAGCCGCGACAAAAAATGCTCTCCAAAATTATCGTCTATTGTGGATTACATCAGATTTGATGGAATCTTCACTTAACGAACAGGCTTAAATCTTTCTCATATTCTTTAAGTCCGCCTATCGGAAACAGTCGGCCTGATATGACCGTCTTCCGTATTTTGCGTCTGCCGCTTGTGGGATGGCAGTTTTGCCCATGTTGAGCCGCGGCTTTATATTGCGGCTGGTTGCCGGCATCATGTTCCGCGCATGCGATAGAAAAGAATAGTGCCGAAAATGAGTTGGCGATGCGTATCGTATTGCTCGAAAGCGGATCTATTCTTGAGAGCTCAAGTTACACCGACGCATCAAGGCGGGCCTGCTTCACCATGCGGTTCTTGCCGGGCAAATCTAGTTTTGCAGGAAAATCGAAGGCATCAGGTTGGCGCGAGCCGAATAATGCGGCTGGCCGACGACATGGGATATCACCAGCGCATAGACCAGGATGGAGCCGACTACGATGACGATACCGCTAATCGGAAGTCCAATTTTCGATTTGGCAACGGGCAACGCATCCGGCGGATTTGCGCGGACGAGCTTTCGCATGGGTTGATCCGCCGTTGCAAAGGGAAGCTGCAACTCCCTTTCCATGCGCGCTTGCGCATCAGGATGCTTGCCGTATCTCATCGCGGGTCGAAACTGGATAACTTCACCCATTTCTCTCGCGGTCCCTTTCACCGCCTGCAGTTACTGGCCATTTTCTTGGCCGTTATCGGCATTGCTATAATCGACACGAACGACGACCTTTTCCGGCCGTTGCTCGCCATGCGGAACGATCACAGTCACGATACAACGATTCTCGCGTGGTTTGACGGATAGGAGACGTCCCTTCGTCGTCGACAGAACCTGATCCACCGCACTCGAACAATCCTGAGCCTTGTAGGTGCTTTGAGCGATTTGACTTTGCCCTGCCATTGCGGAGCCTGCAATCGAAATTCCCGCAAGTATCGTTAGGACCCTGTTCATAGCTCCACTATACCCCAACGAAGGCAAGGAAGCGACAGCCGTTCGCAACAAACCCTATCTATTTGCGTCATCTTTTCTGCGGTGCGGCAGGATTCACAGAGGATGAATATCAGCCGGTAGCGATGGACTTTCGTGATGAATTCGTGGATGCAGATGCGGCGCAGCCTGCCGACCTCTACAAGGATTGCGTGTCCGCGCACCATCGAAATCAATCCGTTATCCCAAGGAGCACGATGCTTATTCTGGAAACCTCCCGGCTCGTTCTCAGGCCCTGGCAGGATGGTGATCGTACTCCTTTTGCCGCCATAAACGCGGATGCGCAGGTCCGGCAATATTATTATCCGAGCCTGCTCACGGCGGCTGAGACGGATGAATTGATCGATGAAGCCAACGGACAGTTGGCCAGGGAAGGTTTCGGCTTTCTGGCCGTCGAGCGGAAAGCCGATGGCGCGCTGATTGGCGGTGCGGGCCTTTCACGTCCTGGGCCGGAGGTTCCGGGCGATTTTCCATTGGAGATCGGTTGGATTCTGGGACGTGCCTACTGGCGGCAGGGCTATGCGGCCGAAATCAGCCGACGCTGCCTGGACTTCGCCTGGCAGGAGCTGCAGGCTGACTGCGTGATCGGCTATACCTCAGCGATCAACACCCCCTCCCGCCGTGCGATGGAGAAGATCGGCATGATCCACGTCGACGATGGCGATTTCGATGATATCACCGTGCCGCCAGGCAATGTTCTGCGACCGCACGTGCTCTACCGTATCGATCGTCCCAAACGAGAAATTCACGGATGAATAGGGAGTAAGCCACGACGAGAGCCCGCGGACCGGCGATGTTGGTTCTTGCCTTACCTGAGCTTTCACGCGAAAAACGTGCCATGAGCATACCGACATCCCATCCCTTCGACTTCGATCCGACCTATGGCTTGCAGCTTGCGCAGTTACGGGCGATAGAGACGCCGGAAGCCCCGGAGGGCTTCGACGATTTCTGGCATCAGCGCTACAGGGCGGCCGTGGCCATTGACCCGCAACCCAAGCTTCGCCACAGCAAGCAGCGTCACGACAACTGGCACGTCTTCGATATCAGCTACGTGTCGACGGGGTCGTTTCAGATCAACGGCTGGCTGCTCATTCCTCGCGGCGGACAGGTGCGGCGCGGCCTGGTCGTCGGACACGGATATGGCGGACGAGACCAGCCGGAATTCGAGTGGCCGGTAGAAGAGACGGCTATCCTGTTTCCCTGTTGCCGCGGGCTCTCCCTCAGCGCCAGCGCGAAAATCCCCCCGGATGCATCGGGCCACGTTCTTTGCGGCATCGAAAGCCGCGACACCTATGTCATCGGCGGCTGCGTCGAAGACATCTGGCTTGCCGTCTCGACCTTGGAGACCCTCTATCCCTGGCTTGCCGGCCATATCGGCTATAGCGGCATCAGTTTCGGCGGCGGCATTGGCGCGCTGGCCATTCCTTTCGATGCGAGGATCAGACGCGGCCATCTTATTGTCCCGACATTCGGTCACCGGCAGCTATGGTTGACACTGCCGACCGTCGGCAGTGCCCAATCGGTTCAGGCCTATCAGGAAAAACACGGCAGCGTTCTGGAGACATTGAGGTTCTTCGATGCTGCGATCGCAGCGCGGCGCATCACCGTGCCGATGCTCGTCGCACCCGCGCTTTTCGATCCCGCCGTTGCGCCGCCCTGCCAGTTCTCCGTCGCAAATGCGCTGCAGAAATTTAATGAAACCTTCATCCTGGATGCCGGTCATTTCGATTATGTTGGCAGCGAACAGCAGAACGCAATTCTGCGAGAGAAAGTCGGGCAATTCTTCAAGGCGCTATGAACCGCGAATACCTATGCTGGTACAGCCCTCGGCTGCATCGAGACATGGAGCTGCTGGTATTCGGTCATGCCGGCGCCAAAGTATTGGTGTTTCCCACGCGCGACGGCCGTTTCTGGGAGTATGAGCAGATCGGCCTCGTCGCCAGCCTCGCGGACAAGCTGAATGCCGGACAGCTCCAGCTCTACTGCATCGAGGGACTGGGGGGCGAAACCTTCTATGGTTCCCATCGTCATCCCGCCGAGCGCATACGCAGGCATAATGCTTTCGAGGAATATATTCTCAACGAAGTCCTGCCGCTGATGGCGCAGAAGAACGGGCACGAGTGCACCATCGTTCACGGCTGCAGTCTCGGGGCCTTCCAGGCTGCAAGCCTGGTCTTCCGCCACCCTCACCTTTTCCGCAAGCTGGTCGCCTTTTCCGGCCGCTACGATCTGACGATGGAGGTCGAGTCCTTCACGGATCTGTTCGACGGCTACTATGACGACGATATCTACTTTCACACCCCGACACATTTTTTGCCGGGACTCGCCTGCGAATGGCGTTTGGACAGGTTGCGCCAGATCGACATAGTGATGACGATCGGAGACGCCGATCCCTTCTTCGACAATAATCGCCATCTTAGTCAGCTACTCGCCGACAAACGGATCGATCATCGGCTACATGTATGGGATGGGCGCGCCCATCGCGCAGGTGCGTGGCGTCGGATGGCGCCGCTCTACATCTAACGAAAAAAGCGAGTTTCGGCCCTTCAAGCCAGCCCGGCGGGTATCGGCCGAAGCGCCTTGCGTGCGCCGTAATCGCGCTCGTGAGATTTGCGATGCTGCCGCTCAGAGCTTGCGGAAAACTCGACCAGAATACGCTCCAGCATGCCATCCGGATAGGTTCCGGTGTCGTCCGTTTCGACTTCCGACTGGGCGGTAACGATCTTCATATTCATTTCTAGTCCTCCGGCTCTGCACGGAAACCCTTGATTCCAATATCTGTTCCATTAGTATTCCGAAAAATTGTTAAAAAATTAACTACGTCCGTTAATCAAATCGGGATCCGCGGCATCGAACTTGAATGACTGGCCGGATTGGAACATTCTTGCAATCCTGACGTTCAATCTCTGATTTGATTGGGGGGCTTGATGTATCGATCCAAATCACCCTCGGCGCGGCTCTTCTCGTTGCAGGCGAAGCAACTGATATCGATTTAGACCTAAGCTCCGCGTTGAGATTCGAAAGGATCTCGGCCGGGTTCGCATGCCTTCGATCAATTACTGTCCAATCGGCGGATAGACTGGAGCAGATCATGGCCATCGTCATCACATCGATCATCCTCGCACTCATCGGTCTGGCGCTCGGCGGCGGCGGCCTTTGGCTTGTGCTGCTGGGCGGAAGTTCCTTCTATCTTCTGGCCGGCATCGCCTTTCTCCTAACGGCGATCCTGCTTTATATGCGCAAGCCGGCCGCGCTCTGGCTCTACGCGATTTTGGTGCTGGCAGCGCTTGGATGGGCGATATGGGAGGTCGGTTTCGACTGGTGGCAGCTTGGTCCACGCGGAGGCCTGATCATTCTGATCGGTCTCTGGCTACTGACACCATGGATCCGCCGCCCGCTGGGCTTTCGCAGTCTGGACGGCGTTCACTACGGAGCCAATCCCTGGCCGCTTGCGGTCCCCTTGATCATCGCCATCCTCGTTGCCGTCTATTCGATGACGACAGATTCACACGATCTCTCCGGCGATCTACCGAAGACAATGGCTACGAACGCTCCGATGGGTGGCGATGTGCCTGATGGTGAATGGCATCAATATGGCAGAACCTCCTTCGGCCAACGTTATTCACCCCTCGATCAGATCAATACGCAGAATGTAGAGAACCTCAAGGAAGTATGGCGATACCAGACCGGCGATGTGAAGCGGCCAGACGACATTGGCGAGACGACCTATCAGGTCACGCCGCTGAAGATCGGCGACACGCTATTTATCTGCACGCCCCATAGTCTGGCGATCGCCATCGGTGCGACGGACGGCAAGGAAAAATGGCGCTACGACGCCAATGCCGGGATGAATCCCAACCGCCAGCACCAGACTTGCCGTGGTGTTTCCTATTATCACGACAAGGCAGTCGCCGCCGGCGCGCCCTGCGCCGATCGTGTCTACTTGCCGACTTCGGATGCGAGGCTGATCGCGCTTGATGCCGTCAATGGCAAGTTGTGCCCGAGCTTTGCCGACCAAGGCGTGCTGCGTCTCGAAGCCGGCATGAAATACAATCCGGCCGGCTATTATTATTCGACATCGCCGCCCGTCATCGTCGCCGACAAGATCATCATCGGCGGTGCGGTCAATGACAATTACTCGACCCAGGAACAGTCCGGCGTCATCCGAGCCTTCGATGCCCGCACCGGCGCGTTGATCTGGAATTGGGATTCCGGCAATCCGGACCAGACAGCGCCAATACCGGCCGGGCAGACCTACACGACCAACTCACCGAATAGCTGGTCGGTTTCCAGCGCCGACGAGACGCTCGGCATGGTCTATGTTCCGCTTGGCAACCAGACACCCGATCAGCTCGGCATGGGGCGCAGTGCCAATGTCGAGCGCTTCTCCTCCTCGGTGGTCGCGCTCGATATCAACACCGGGCAGCTCAAATGGGTGCAGCAATTCGTCCATCATGATCTCTGGGATATGGATGTGCCAGCCCAGCCCGTGCTCGTCGATCTGACAAAGGCCGATGGCGGCACGGTCCCCGCGCTGGTCGCCTCGACCAAGCAGGGCGACATCTACGTGCTCGATCGCCGCACCGGCGCGCCGATCATTCCCTTCAAGGAGATCCCTGCCCCCGGCGGCACCATTCCCGAGGATCATGCCTCGCCGACGCAGCCGATCTCTGACCTGACCTTCTCGCCGCCGCCGCTCCAGGAAAAGGACATGTGGGGCGTCTCGCTGTTCGATCAGCTCGCCTGCCGGATTGCCTTCCATCAGCATCAGTATGAGGGTCGCTATACCCCGCCCTCGTTGCGCGGCTCGATCATCTTTCCCGGCAATTTCGGCACTTTCAACTGGGGTAGCGTCGCTGTCGATCCAGAGCGGCAGATCATGTTCGGCATGCCGACCTATCTGGCTTTCACTTCGCGATTGGTGCCGCGCGCCGAGATTCCGCCAAAGGGAGCCGGCGACAAGGGCAGCGAACAGGGTCTGAACCGAAACGAGGGCTCGCCTTACGGCGTCTATATGGGTCCGTTCGTCAGCCCTCTCGGCATCCCATGCCAGGCACCACCCTGGGGCTATGTCGCCGGTGTCGATCTGAAGACCGGCAAGATCGCCTATAAGCATAAGAACGGCACGATCTACGACATGACGCCATTGCCGCTACCGATCAAGGTCGGCGTTCCAGGCATCGGCGGGCCGATCGTCACCAAGGGCGGCGTTGCTTTCCTGGGCGCGGCTGTGGACGATTATCTGCGAGCCTATGACGTAACGTCCGGTAAGCAGCTCTGGCAGGCGCGTCTACCCGCAGGTGGTCAGGCAACGCCAATGACCTATACCGCCAGCGACAACAAGCAGTATGTCGTCATGGTCGCAGGCGGTCACGGCTCCGTTGGCACGAAGCCGGGCGACTATGTGATCGGCTATACGCTGCCATAAACCGCGGATGGGGAGCGGCGGGCAGCCGCGGCGCTCCGTCAAGCCTCGGCTCAACTCTTCGAAGAACGGAGGTCGCCCTGTGCGCTGTCGTCCTCGGAGACGGCGGGAGGTTCCCAGCCGAAGACGCTGCGACCGCCATAAGAGAATGACCCGTCGAATTCACCGGCAACGATCTCCTTGAGATCTGGGCCAGTGACGTATCGTTCCAGCACTCTCGATTGGTCATCCAGCCGCTTCAGCGCCGACAGCTCCTCGTCGCGCCCGAGACGCCCCTTCCTGACGGCCGATTTCATCACGTTGATCGTCTCGTCATAGACCTTCAGCGGCACCGGAAAAGGATGTCGGTCCTTGCCGCCATGTGCGAGGGAAAAGCGCGCGGGATCGGAGAACCGGCAAGGTGCGCCGTGAACGACTTCGGCGACCATCGCCAGAGCCTTTACCGTGCGCGCTCCGACGCCAGGCGTCAGAAGCAGCTCCTCGAAATCCACCGGGCCGCGATCGGCAGCCGCGGCAAGATTGCCATGCAGGCGCCGCATGTTCACGTCTTCCTGGCGCACATCATGATGTGCTGGCATGATGAGGTATGGCAGCATCGGCTGCGCCTCTTGTTTACTGATAACTGGAACTTGTCCTTCCAGTACGCTGAATTCGCGAATGATTTTGTCTGGGCCCAATGAGGCGAGCAAATCCAGCTGACCGTTGCGAGAGCGTTCTGCGCGCCGATCGGCGAGATTGACGATCTCGCCTTGTTCGCGTCCTTCGATGGCTGCATGCGGCGAATCCAGGAAGCTCGTCAAACCCTCCGATAGCCAGTGATATCGCCGCGCCTGCCGCCGTTCATCGTTCATACCCTGTTGGATGACGACCCACTTGCCGTCATCGGCAACGATGAAGCCGTGTAGATAGAGATCGAAACCATCCTGCACCGCGGCGCTATCCACCTTCGCGATCAGCCGGCTTTTCATGGCAAGGGATGCGCCGTCGATGCCGACACGATCGCCGATATCAAGCAGTTCGCCTGGCGTCTTTCGGGATTGCGCGCCGCGGCCGCCGCAGACATGAATGCCGAGTTCGCCGGAAAGCGGCGTCAGGCCGCGCTTCAATGCGCCAAGCACGCTTGTCGTGATCCCCGAGGAATGCCAATCCATGCCCATGACGGCGCCGAAGGACTGGAACCAGAAGGGATTGGCCAGTCGGCGAAACAGCTCGTCGCGCCCATAATGCTGCACGATCGCCTCGGTGATAACGGCGCCCAGGCGCGTCATTCGATCTCCGAGCCAGCGCGGTACGCGGCCGCCATGCAGGGGAAGGTCAGCTTTGCCAGCTCTCTGTGCCAAATCCACGACTCTCGTTCTTTATGGTGACATTGTAGTCCCCGCCGCCGAGATGCGCCATCCACGGGCGGAGCGATCCGCCGAGGCTGCAATATTGGATCGTGATGAGGTTAGGCCAACACCGGCGTCGGCGCAAAATCCTGCATTGCTCCCGAAAACAGCTTGGGTAGCGGCGAGGCATAGGAGCTGCGCTTGCTGGTGGATAGGCCGAGCGACACCAGCGCCTCGGCCTGCTTGACCGCTGCGGCGACGCCATCCACGACCGGGACGCCATAGATCGATTGCAGTTCCCTTGCGAGATCCGTCATGCCGGCACAGCCGAGTACGATGGCTTCTGCTCCGTCTTCGGCAAGCGCACGTTCGATTTCCACCCGCAGTTTTCCGATTGCGCCGGACGATGAATCCTCAAGCTCGAGGACAGGGATATCGGACGCGCGAACCTTGGCTCGGCTACCCATGCCATAGCGCCGGACGAGGTTGTCGATCAGGATGCGCGAGCGTTCGAGCGTCGTCACCACGCTGAAGCGCTGCGCCAGGAAACCGGCCGTCGCCACGGCGGATTCACAGAGCCCGACAACGGGCACATCGCAAAACATGCGCGCGGCTTCCAGGCCGGTATCGTCAAAGCAGCAGATGATCGCCGCATCATAGCCGCCAACCTGTCTTTCTTTCAGTTCTCGCAGCATGCCGGGCACCGCTATTGCTCCGTCGTAATAGCCCTCGATCGAAGCCGGCCCCATCTGCGAGGTGGCGGCGATGATCTCCGTGCCGGGGCTTGCCACGGCACGCGCGGCGACCGCCGCCTTCTCTGTCATGGAAGCGGTGGTATTGGGATTGATGAGCAACAGGCGCATGATCTTAGCTTTTCTTGGCTTGGCGGCGGCCGAGCATGGTCATGACTGCAAGCGCCAGGAGGATGATGGTGAAGGAAAAGAGCGTCGTCACTGTTCCCAGAGCATAAAGCACCGGCGTGGTGACATTCGTCGTCATGCCGTAGATTTCGAGCGGCAGGGTATTGTAGGTGCCTGATGTCATCAGGGTACGGGCGAACTCGTCATAGGAGAGCGTGAAGCCGAACAGGCCGACGCCGATCAGGCTCGGCGCGATCATCGGCAGCACGACATGGCGAAAGGTCTGCCATGAGTTGGCACCGAGATCGCGTGCTGCCTCCTCATAGGCCGGCGAAAACCGGTTGAAGACCGCAAACATGATCAGCACGCCGAAGGGCAAGGTCCAGGTCAGATGCGCGCCGAAAGCCGAGGAATACCAAGCAGGCGCAATGCCACCCTGCTGGAAGACGACGCCGATCCCGAGCGAAATGATAATGGATGGGACGACGAGGCTGGCAACCGTCGCATAGAACAGGAATGTCGATCCACGAAAGCGGCGGCGAAAGGCAAGGCCTGCCAACAGCGAGACGACGACGGTCACGATCATGACCATCAGCCCAAGGATCAGGGACCGTTGGAACGAAGCACCGAAATCGCCGACCGCCTGTTTCTCGAAGAGGTTTGCGAACCAATGCAGCGAGACGCCATTCAGCGGGAAGGTCAGGCCGCCGTCCGGCCCCTGGAAGGACAGGATGACGACTGCCGAGAGCGGTCCATAGAGGAACAGCACGAAAATCGTGAAGAAGATCGCCAGAACATAGAATTCCAGGCTACGCTTTTCGCGGTTCATCTCAAAGCTCCTTGCGGATATCGACGATGCGCAGGATGGCAGCGACCATCAGCAGTACGACGATCAGCAACACCACTGCATTGGCGGCGGCAGCCGGATATTGCAGCAGCGACATCTGGTTCTTCATCATCAACGCGATGGAAGCGCTCTGGCCGCCGGACATGACCTGCACAGTGGAAAAATCCGCCATGACCAGCGTGACAACGAAGATGCTGCCGATCGCCATTCCGGGCTTGGCAAGCGGGATGACGACATTCCACAGCACTTGCCAGCCGCTGGCGCCGGCGTCACGCGCTGCCTCAAACAGCGAGCGGTCGATGCGCATCAGCGTGTTGAAGATCGGCGTCACCATGAAGAGCGTGTAGAGGTGCACCATGGCGAGCACGACGGCAAAGTCCGAATAGAGCAACCATTCGATCGGCTGCGGGATCAGGCCCATGTCGATCAAGGCGGAATTGACCAGCCCGTTGCGACCGAGCACCGGAATCCACGAGATCATGCGGATGATGTTCGAGGTCATGAACGGCACGGTGCAGACGAGGAAAAGGATCATCTGCGTCGACGTACGCCTGATGTGAAAGGCGAGGAAATAAGCGACCCAGAAGCCGATGAACAGCGTCAGCATCCAGACAATGGCGGTGAATTTCAGCGTATTGAGATAGGTCTTCCACGTCACCCATGAACCGAGCGTATCGGTATAGTTGGTGGTCAGGAAGGCCGGATAGATGTTGGCGAAATCATAATCCCAGAAGCTGACGATGCCAATCATGGCAATCGGCAACAAGAAGAAGAAGCCGAGGATGAGAAACAGCGGCGTGGCCTGCAGATAGGCGACTGCCCAGGCCGGCACGCCAAATCCCCGCCGGTTTTCCCGAGTTGCCTCTGCTTCATCCGAGGAAGCGATCGTCGCCATGGTTCGGTTCTCCGTTTTGCGACGCCTCCCCCCGCAATGGCAGGGAGAGGCAATGAAGGAATGCCGGATCAGGCGGCGATGAATTCGTTCCAGCGACGGACCATGTAGCGGTCCTCGTCCATGACCGAATTCCAGCAGGCAACCGCACCCATGCGGGCTTCGAAGGAACCGCCGTCGCGAACGGCGCCGGCCTTCTCCATGACCTTGCCTTCCGGAGAAAGGATATCGCCCTGCGCCGGCTTGCCCTCGATCCAGTAGCCCCATTCGTCGGCCGACATGAACTGCTTGGCCGTTTCCATGCAGGCGGAATAGTAACCCTGGCGGTTAAGGTAACCGCCGACCCAGCCGGAGGTGTACCAGTTGATGTACTCGTAGGCAGCGTCGAGCTCGGCACCCTTCAGATGCGAGGCAAGGCCGAGGCCGCCGCCCCAGGCGCGATAGCCTTCCTTGAGCGGCTGGAAGGTGCAGGCAATACCCTTCGAGCGGACGGCGGCAACCGCCGGCGACCACATGGACTGGATGACCACTTCGCCCGACGCCATCAGGTTGACGCTTTCGTCGAAGGACTTCCAGAAGGCGCGGAACTGGCCCTCACCCTTGGTCTTGATCAGGAACTCGATCGTCTTGTCGATTTCCGCCTTCGTCATGTTGCCCTTGTCGGCATATTTGATCTTGCCGGCGGCTTCCATGATCATCGCGGCATCCATGATGCCGATCGACGGGATGTTGAGGATCGCCGTCTTGCCCTTGAAGGCCGGATCGAGAATATCGGCCCAGCTGTTGATCGGACGTCCGGTAAGATCAGGGCGAATGCCGAGCGTGTCGGCATTGTAGATGGTCGGAACCATCGTCATCCACTGCGTCGGCTCCTTGGCGAACTTCTTGGAACCTTGACCTTCGACGAAGCCGACCGTGTGCGGTGCCGTGCCCTGGGCAATGACGCTGTCGGGCTTCAGCTTGCCATTGATGAAGAGCGGCACGATCTTGTCGTAATATTTGAGCTTCTTGACGTCCATCGGCTGCAGCACACCGGCCGGGAACACCTTCTTGGCGATCCAGTATTCGATGTCGGCGATGTCGTAGCTGTTCGGCTGCGTCACGGCTCGCTGCGCGGCGGCATCGGAATCGGTCGCGGTCATCTCGAGCGTGATGCCGAGATCGGCCTTGCACTTCTCTGCGATCGCGTTGATGTTCGAAACGCCCGTACCGAACTGGCGCAGCGTGATTTTGGATTGCGCCCAGACGGTCGGAAAGCCGGTGATAAGACCGGAGCCGACAACGGCGCCGGCGGCAGCAGCTCCACCCTTCAGCAGCGATCGGCGGGAAATGCCCTTTGTCGCCTTGGTAGTCTTTGTTTCATTCGTCATGTCAGTTCCCCTTTTTTGATGCTTGAGATTTTCATGCGGACATACGGCCAAGAAGGATTGCATCCTCCAGAGCCCAGCTCAGCGAGACGGTGTCGCCGACTGCCATGGATTTGGCGGCGTCATCGTCGTTACTTGCGATCACGGTGAAATCGTCGCTGCCGGCACCGATGACGGTGATCTTCAGCGTCGCGCCGCGATATTCGATGTTGGAAACCACACCGTTGAAGCCGAGGCCCTTGTCCGTTGGCTGTGAAAGCCGGACGCGGTCGGTGCGGATGGCGATATCAACGGGGTCTCCAACCTGGCGTCCTGATCCCTTCACCGAGAAACCCTGTCCTTCCGGCACGGTCGTGGTGATCACGCCGCCCTCGCTCGACGTGACCCGGCCAGACAACACATTATGATCGCCCATGAAGCGGGCGACAAAGGCTGTCGCAGGGCGTTCAAAAACCTCTCGCGGCGAACCTGCCTGCTCAATCCGGCCGTCATTCATGATGACCATGATATCGGCGAGCGCCATCGCCTCTTCCTGGCTGTGCGTGACGTGGACGAAAGTGATGCCGAGCGACTTCTGCAGCTTCTTCAGCTCGGCGCGCATGCGGATTTTCAGGAAGGGATCGAGCGCCGATAGCGGTTCGTCGAGCAGCAGCGCTTCCGGATCGGTGATCAACGCACGGGCAAGCGCCACGCGCTGCTGCTGGCCACCTGAAAGCTGGGCCGGGCGTCGGGTGGCATAGGCCTCCATCTGCATCAGCTTCAGCATCTCAAGCGCCTTGGCGCGACGCTCGTCCTTGTCGACACCCTTCATCTTCAAGCTGAAGGCGACATTGTCGATGAGATCGAGATGAGGAAACAGCGCATAGGACTGGAACATCATCGCCGTGCCGCGCCTGGCGGGCGGGAAGTCGGTGACGACGGTATTTCCAAGCCTGATGTCGCCGGAGGAAATGCCTTCGTGGCCCGCGATCATGCGCAGTGTCGAAGTCTTGCCGCAGCCGGAAGGACCGAGAAAGCAGCAATAGGAGCCTGCCGGTATCTTCAGGCTGATCGCATGGACAGCCGTAGTTGTACCGTAGACCTTCGAAACGGACACTATATCGATCTCTGCCGCTTTCGACATCATCTTCCCCTTTGGTTTGGGAAAGACACTGCATCATTCATGCCAGTTTTGCTGCGGCGCACTAACCAGCTGGAATTCCTATATTTTCCAGCTGGTGAGAAATTTTGCCTCCTGAATAGCAATTGTGAATTTGCACAGGAAATAGGCTATTGTGCTCGATTTATGCAAATTATTGTATACACTTTAATCCATTCTTTGCATCAGATTTCGTTTAACTTCGGCGCGAAACCGGGCTATCATCGCGGCCAATTATTCAGGCAAACGATTATGAATCCTTCAGCAGACGGGCTTTTGACGCCTAGCGACTCTACCGACAGCGGTGCGCAACAGATCCGCGATGCCATTCGCGACGCGATCGTCGAGCGCCGGCTTGCGCCGGGCACGAAACTGTCCGAAAGCGATGTCGGCGGCCTGTTCAACGTCAGCCGAACCTTGGCGCGCGCCGCCCTGCAGGCTCTTTCTTATGAGGGGCTTGTCAGCGTCGAGAAAAACCGCGGCGCTTTCGTCGCCTATCCATCGCCCGAGGAAGCCCGGCAGATATTCGCTGCGCGTCGTCTGGTCGAGCCGGGCATACTGAAATCGGCTGCCGAACATATCACCGCGGCTCAGCTCAAGCATCTCCGACACCTCCTCGTCGAGGAGGGTCGCTTGATGGGTGAACGCGGTCAATCTGCGCGTCGCGCCGAAATCAAGGCTTCGGGTGACTTCCATCTGATGCTGGCGTCGATATCAGGCAATCTCATCATGCAGCGCTTCATGGAAGAGCTCGTCGCCCGCTCGTCACTGGTAATCGCACTCTACGGACAATCAAGTGCCTCCAGTTGCGGCCATTCCGAGCACGGCGATATCATCACCGCGCTGGAGCAGAAGGACGTCGACACGGCCTGTCAACTGATGCTCCATCATATCGCGCATATCGAGGCCGATCTCGACCTGCGGGAGCGCAAGAGCTTCGGCCTGAAAGAAGCATTCGAGCATTGAGACATCCGCCATCTAGGCGGCTCCCGCTCGGATCAATGGCCATTGATTCAAGGAGAAAAAATTGAGCACGATCGAAACCCTCTTTACCCGGGCCAAGCTCGTCGATGGCTCGATCAAGGATATCGGCGTCACGGATGGCCGCATCGTCTCGATCGAAGAAACCAAAGCGCCCGCCACAGCCTCTGAGGTAATAGACCTCGAAGGTGTTCTTGTGGTGTCTGGCTTCGTCGAAGGACACATTCATCTCGACACCAGCTTCTATGGAGACGCGTGGATACCGCATAAGCCGTGCACCAATGGCTTCGATGTCCATGAACGCGTGGCCTTCCAGGCACAGAATATGGCACAGGCTGCACCGATGGACGAAAGAGCCAGAAACCAGCTCGACCTCTGCATCGCCAATGGCAGCACGCATATGCGCAGCCATGTCATGGTGGACGGCTCCGTTGGGCTGAAATCGCTCGAGACCATTCTTGCCGTGCGCGAGGAATATCGCGGCCTGATCGACATTCAGCTCGTCGCTTTTCCGCAAAGTGGCATCCTGAAGAGCGCCGGCACGCCCGAGCTTCTGGACGAGGCGATCGCCATGGGAGCCGATCTTGTTGGAGGGCTCGATCCGGCGAGCTTCGACCGGGATATTGAAAAGCACCTCGACGTTGTTTTCGGAGTGGCCGAGAAGCATGGCGTCGACGTCGATATCCACCTTCATGAAGGCGGTACGCTCGGTCTCTTCACCATCGAGCAGATCTGCGCCCGCGCGCGTGGTCTCTCCATGGGTGGGCACGTTACGATCAGCCACGCCTATGGACTTGGCGATCTTTCGACCGAGGCGGTAACACGCGCTGCAGCACTCATCGCCGAAAGCGGCGTCTCCATCATGACCAATGCTCCGGGCGCCCACCCCTTCCCGCCGGTCGCCCTGCTTCGTGCCGCCGGCGTCACCGTCTTCAGCGGCAGCGACAATATTCGCGATTCCTGGTGGCCATATGGCGATGGTGACATGCTGGGCCGCGCGATGATGATCGGCTATCGGTCGGGCTTCTATACAGACGACGAATTGAAGACCGCCTTCGATGTCGTGACGGAGAGCGGCGCCAGAGCTTTGCGCCTGGAGGGCTACGGCCTGCAGATCGGTGCAAAAGCCGATTTCGTTACCTTGAAGGCAGAGCATGTTCCCGAGGCGGTCGTTGCGGTGCCGAAAGGACGCGCGGTCTACAAGGCGGGCAAGCTCATTGCCACAGATGGCGTCGTCCTGCGGCGCTGATCAAGCACGCGGGGCTTAAGAGCCAACGATCGGCTATCGTTTCAACTCTCGCTCGAATTTCTCGATCTGCTGCAGGACCCATGGGTCATCGGCGGAGTGTTGGATCGTTTCTTGTTCCGACCGTCGCTTGCGACAAATCCAATTGATGAAGGCGCGAAGCAGCCGCATGTGGGTATCCGAGGTTTTCAATATCTGCGAGGTCCGGCGACCAGGCTCGAAAGCCAATGGAAGCCGGACCTCGACGACCGCAAGGCGTTGCGGCGATTGCCTTTTTGCCCGCGCGAAAATGAACGCTAGCTGAACATATTGCACGGCACGATAGTTTCACCCGACCTTTGCAGCCAGTGGGAGAGAGTTGGCAAATCAATCTCTTTCACGAATAAAGAGCTTTTTTGGTTAAGCGTACCGGTATCGGCAAAACTGACCTAGTCGGGAGAGAAGGCGACCGCTAGACAATGCCGCGTCGCTTCCGATTTCCCCGGAGCGGCACAAGCTTAGCCTCGCCTGTGCGGGGCTTTTTTCTTTTCAGCCTTTGCTTTTCAGCGCCGCGGCTCGCCGCCCGGCGCATAAACCGTGTCCTGCGCGAAAGGAAACACCGAGCCGCACCGGCAGCGGATCATGTGCTTGCGCGGATCGGTCGATGGCCGCTCTGTGGAAAAGCCGCGCGGCATCTCGTCTATCTTGAAATCGCGGCTCACGGCACGACGATCGTCAGTTTCAGAAACCTCGGCGAAGCCGGTGTGATCGCATTTCGCGCATTCCAGCTTCCGTGAATATCGATCTCTTGCGGCCATTCTCTTCCAGCTCGGGACTCACAACATGCTCCTTCTATCAGCGCTGTCGGCGCTCTTGAAGGCCGCTGACGACCTTCGTTGTGGGCTGCTTTGCGCCCTTAAAAATTTAAGGGCCGAAAAAATGCCCGTGCCAAGAAAAAGAGATTGACCTGATGGCAGATGTCAGACCAATTTATTGTCCCATGACAAAACCCATGCTTACCCCTCTTCCTTCCATCGATCGGACGCAGCAAGTCATCGAGGCGCTGTCGACCTTCATCGAATCGTCGAAGCTGCGAGCCGGTGACCGACTACCGACCGAGCGCGAGCTGATGGCGGCGCTTTCGGTTGGACGTTCCACCATCCGCGAGGTGATCACCTACTTCCAGGCGCTCGGTGTCATGGAAACGCGCAAAGGCAGCGGTACCTATCTGCTGAAGCCGGTTTCGAAGGCGACGATCCATATGCCGCTCTCCTTCAATCCGTCCCATCTGCGCGATGCGCTCTTGCAGACGCTGGAGGTCCGTCGCGGCATCGAATGCGAGGCCGGCATGGTGGCTGCAAGGAAGCGAACGGATGAAGACATCGTCATCATCGAAGAGAAGCTTAACGAGATGGAGCGTGTGCATATGGCCAAGGGCACATCCGGGCCGGAAGACCTCGCTTTCCATCTTGCCGTCTATGACGCCACGCACAATCCGCTGTTCCGGCAACTTCTCGAACAGATGCGCGAAACCTTCGAGCGCTTCTGGGATCATCCCTTCGATCGGCAGGACTTTGCCCGCCGGTCCTTCCCTTATCACCGCACGCTGTTCAACGCGATCGTCGACCAGGATCCCGAGGCTGCGCGCGCCGAGACACTGAAAATTCTCGACGTAGTCGAGGAAGACATCAAGGAAATGTCCAAATGACTGACGGGCTAGAGCCGTTCGAACTCGCATCCCTTATCACCGCCCATGACGACGGCAATTTTGCCGATGCCGTGGTGCCGCCGATCTTCCAGACATCGCTCTTCACCTTCTCCAGCTATGACGAGATGATTGCCTCCTATCGTGGCGAGAAGGTGCGGCCGACCTATACGCGCGGCCTTAATCCGACGGTACGTCTGTTCGAGGAAATGCTGGCGAAACTTGAAGGCGCCGAGGATGCGCTTGGCTTTGCCAGCGGCATGGCGGCAATCTCATCTGCCGTACTGAGTTTCGTCGAGCCGGGCGACAGGATCGTCGCAGTCAAGCATGTCTATCCCGACGCTTTCCGTTTGTTCGGCACGGTCCTGAAACGCATGAAGGTGGACGTGACCTATGTCGACGGTCGCGATGAGGAGGCCGTCGCCAAGGCGCTTCCGGGTGCGAAGGTCTTCTACATGGAAAGCCCGACCAGCTGGGTCATGGAGGCGCATGATGTCGGTGCGCTGGCAGCTCTCGCCAAGCAGCATGGCGTCGTTTCCATGATCGACAACAGCTGGGCAACGCCCTATTTCCAGCAGCCGCTGAAGCTCGGCGTCGACCTCGTCATCCATTCCGCCTCCAAATATCTTGGTGGGCACAGCGATGTGGTCGCCGGCGTGGTCGCAGGTTCGAAAGAGATGATCGCGCGGCTGAAGGCAGAAGCCTATCCCTATCTCGGCGGCAAGCTTTCGCCCTTCGACGCGTGGCTGTTGATCCGCGGTCTGCGTACGCTGCCGATCCGCATGAAGGCACATGAGGCGGCTGCCCTGACGATCGCCAAGCGCCTGCAGGAGCTCGATGTCGTCGAGCAGGTCTGCCATCCGGGCCTCGCCAACCGGCTACCAGCTGGCTTGAACGGCACCTCGGGTCTGTTTTCGTTCATTTTCCGCGAAGGCGTGGATGTGCGTGCATTCGCGGATCGCCTCAAGCTCTTCAAGCTGGGTGTGAGCTGGGGCGGGCATGAGAGCCTGATCGTGCCGGGCGAAGTCGTGCTGCAGCAAAAGGCGCAGCCGAATTCAGCGCATACCTTCGGCATCAATCCACGCTCCGTACGTCTCCATGTCGGCCTCGAAGGAACCGAGGCTCTGTGGAAGGAACTCGAGGAGGCAATCGCCGCCGCCTCGTGACATCGTCAATCTGAGAGGAAAACCTAAAAGGGGAACCAACATGAAAAGACTGATAACAGCAGCACTCTTTACCGCTTTGATGGGCGGCACCGCCTTTGCCGATACGACGCTGAAGCTCGTGGAAGTCATCACGAGCCCGGAGCGCACCGAGACGCTCAAGTCGATCGTCGCCAAGTTCGAGGCCGCAAATCCCGGCACAAAGGTCGACATCATCTCCCTGCCCTGGAACGAAGCCTTCCAGAAGTTCGCCACCATGGTTTCTGCCGGCGATACGCCTGACGTGATGGAAATGCCGGACACCTGGCTGTCGCTCTACGGCAATAATGGCATGCTCGAAAGCCTGGAGCCTTACCTGGCGAAATGGGAGCATACGAGTGAATTGACGCCGCGCGCGCTCCAGCTCGGCCGCGACGTGAAGAATACCGCCTATATGCTGCCCTACGGCTTCTATCTGCGCGCCATGTTCTACAACAAGAAGCTCCTGAAGGATGCCGGCATCGCCGAACCGCCGAAGACGATGGACGAGTTCGTCAAGGCATCCGAAGCCGTCTCCAAGCAGCCTGGCAAATACGGCTACTGCATGCGCGGCGGCCCGGGAGGCCTTAACGGCTGGATGATCTTCGCCGCCTCCATGGCCGGCGACAACAAGTACTTCAAGGATGACGGCACATCGACGATGAACAGCCCCGGCTGGGCCAAGGGCATCGAGTGGATGGTCGATCTCTACAAGAAGGGCTATGCGCCGAAGGATAGCGTCAACTGGGGCTTCAACGAAGTCGTCGCCGGCTTCTATTCCGGTACCTGCGCCTTCCTCGACCAGGATCCGGACGCGCTGATCGCCGTCGCCGAGCGCATGAACAAGGATGATTTCGGCGTGGCCCCGCTGCCGAAGGGTCCGGACGGCAAATCCTTCCCGACCATCGGTTATGCCGGCTGGTCGATGTTCGCGACGAGCCAGAACAAGGATCTATCCTGGAAGCTGATCGCAACCCTTGAAGGCAAGGAAGGCAATCTGGAGTGGAACAAGAAGATCGGTGCGCTGCCGGCCTACACGGCTGCGGAAAAGGACCCCTTCTACGCCGGCGATCAGTTCAAGGGCTGGTTCCAGGAATTGGCCGACAAGGACACCGTGCCGACCGTCATGCCGACCTATCTTGAGGAATTCGCCTTCTTCAAGGATTCGCTCGCCATCAAGACCTCGCAGCAGGCATTGCTCGGCGATATCTCGGCAAAAGACCTCGCCGACCAGTGGGCTGATTACCTGACCAAGGCCCAGCAGAAATTCCTCGCCAAGAAATAAAACGCATATCCGGCGGCGGAGCGATCCGCCGCCGTTTCTGTCCGCTTGAAACAGACGGCGTCCGAACGCCGCGAATGGGAACTCTTGCAGATGACTTCGATCACCGACACGCTCGACAGGCGTCACGACCGCAGGCCGTGGCTGAAGCGCCTGGCCGACGCCTCGGAGCCCTATCTCTACAGCGCGCCTGCTCTCATCCTCATCATCGCCGTGATGCTGGTGCCGCTGGCGATTGGCATATCCTACGCCTTCCGCGATATTCAGCTGCTCAATCCGTTTTCCGGCGGATTTATCGGTCTCGAGCATTTTCGCGATCTCGCCAAGGATAAGGCCTTCTACTGGGCGCTGAAGAACACGCTCTGGTGGACCGGCGCTTCGGTCTTGCTGCAGTTCATCTTCGGACTGATCCTGGCGCTGCTGCTGGATAAGCCTTTCTTCGGCAGATCGATCGTTCAGGCGCTCGTATTCCTGCCCTGGGCCGTTCCTTCCTTCCTCGCCGGTCTCAACTGGTCATGGCTGTTCAATCCGGTCATCGGCCCGATACCGCACTGGCTCTATGCGCTCGGCCTGATGAGCGAACCGAACAACATTCTGTCGGACCCGAATTATGCGATGTGGGGGCCGATCGTCGCCAATGTCTGGTGGGGTATTCCCTTCTTCGCGATCACGCTTCTGGCAGCTCTCCAGGCGATCCCGCGCGATCTCTATGAGGCGGCCTCGATCGATGGTGCCGGCTGGTTCGAACGTTTCCGCTCGATCACGCTTCCCTTCCTCGCCCCGACCATCGCCATCACCGTGCTCCTGCGCACGGTCTGGGTCTCCAATTTCGCCGATTTGATCGTTGTCATGACGGGCGGCGGCCCCGCCGACCGCACGCAGATCGTCGCCAGCTACATCTTCACGCAGGCCTTCAAGCGGCTGGATTTCGGCTATGCCTCGGCCATCGCCTTGGTACTGCTGGTGCTCCTGCTTGCCTATTCCATGCTGATCATCCTGCTGCGGCAGACCCTGCTGAACAAGGATTGAGCCATGAGACGATCCATCCTGCCTACCATCGCACACCGTCTGGCAATTCTTTGCTACGTCGTCTTTGCGCTCTTCCCATTGTTCTGGCTGCTCAAGGTCTCGGTGACACCGAACGATCTGCTCTATACCGAAGGCGTGCGCATGTGGCCATCGCGCACGACTTGGGAACATTATGCCTTCGTGCTGCAGCACAGCGATTTCCCGACCTTCTTCAAGAACAGCCTGATCGTCGCTGGCTCGACGGCGATTGCGGTGACGATCTGCGCATCGCTCTCCGGCTATGCGCTTTCGCGCTTCAACTTCCGTGCCAAATACTGGATCGTGGCGCTGATGCTGCTGACCCAGATGTTTCCGCTGGTCATGCTGGTCGCGCCGATCTTCAAGATCCTGACGCCGCTGCACCTGACCAACAGCCTCACCGGCCTTGTCATTGTTTACACAGCGTTCAACGTGCCCTTCGCCACCTTCCTGATGCAGTCCTTCTTTGACGGCATTCCAAAGGATCTGGAAGAAGCTGCAATGATCGACGGTGCGACACAGTTCACCGCCTTCCGGCAGATCATTCTGCCGTTGACCCTGCCCGGCATCGCCGCGACGCTCGGCTTCGTCTTTACGGCGGCATGGAGCGAACTGCTCTTCGCGCTGATGCTGATTAACGGCAATCAAGCCGCGACCTTCCCGGTCGGGCTTCTCACCTTCGTCTCGAAATTCTCGGTGGATTTCGGGCAGATGATGGCGGCGGGCGTCATGGCGCTCATTCCGGCCGCGCTCTTCTTCCTGCTCATCCAACGCTATCTCGTGCAGGGCCTGACGGCCGGCGCGGTCAAGGGTTAGTCAAATGGCATCGATCGATATTCAAAACGTCAAGAAAGCCTACGGCCACGTGCAGGTGCTGCACGACATCGACCTCAGGATCAAGGACGGCGAGTTCGTCGTTCTTGTCGGTCCCTCAGGGTGTGGCAAGTCCACGCTGCTGAGGATGATCGCCGGCCTCGAGGACATCAGCGGCGGCGAAATCCGCATTGCCGACAACCGCGTCAACGAACTGCATCCGAAGGACCGCGACATCGCCATGGTCTTCCAGTCCTATGCGCTCTATCCGCATATGAACGTCGCTGGCAACATGAGCTACAGCCTGCGGCTACGGAAAGTAGCCAAGGATGGCATCGCCAAGGCTGTCGCCGGTGCGGCATCCAAGCTCGGTCTCGATCCTCTGCTTGAACGCCGACCGAAAGCGCTTTCCGGCGGCCAGCGCCAGCGCGTCGCGATGGGCCGCGCCATCGTGCGGCAGCCGAAAGCCTTCCTTTTCGACGAGCCGCTATCGAATCTCGACGCCCGCCTTCGCGAGCAGATGCGAGCCGAAATCAAGAAGTTGCACGGCGACCTTAAAGCGACGTCGATCTACGTGACGCACGATCAGATCGAGGCGATGACGCTGGCGGATCGGATCGTTGCCATGCATGGCGGCGTGGTTCAGCAGGTCGGAAGCCCGCTCGAACTCTACGATCAGCCAGCCAATCTCTTCGTGGCCGGCTTCATCGGCTCTCCCGGCATGAACTTCCTGGACGCGACTTATGAGGGCAATGGCGTCAAGCTCAAGGACGGCACGCTCGTTGCGCTGCCCGCGCCGCTAAAATTGGCTGATGGTGCGAAGGTGACGCTCGGCATTCGGCCGGAGCATGTCGTGCTGTCGTCCAATCCGTCCGACATGGCCGCCAATGTCGAGCTCATCGAACCCACCGGCTTCGGCATCATCCTGCATCTTTCGCTGCACGGCCTGCCGTTCAAGGTGTTCACCTTGGATCGCACCGCCCTGAGCGCCGGCACGCAGGTCAATGTCGCCTTCCCGGCGCAGCATCTGCACCTCTTCAACGAGGAAGGGAAAAGGGCGACCTGACGCCGCCCTTTCCAAAATTCTCAGTTCGCAAACGGCTCGGTCGGCCCGCTGGACGGTTGTGTAAACCAACGCGGGCCGTCCGTGGTCATGTAGATGTGATCCTCGACCCGAATGCCGAATTTCTGCGGGAAGACGATCATCGGCTCGTTTGAGAAACACATGCCGGGCGCGAGTTCCGTCGGGTTGCCGCGCACGATATAGGGCTCCTCGTGAATTTCGAGGCCAAGGCCGTGACCGGCGCGATGCGGCAATCCCGGCAGCTTGTAGTCAGGCCCGAGCGAATGTCTCGCCAGCACGGCGCGCGCCGCATCATCCAGGCTGGAACAGGCAGCGCCGAGTTTTGCCGCGTCGAAAACGGCCTGCTGCGCCTCGCGTTCGATCGCCCAGGCATCTTCGAAAGCGCTGTCGCCGCTCTTCAGCTTGTATGTCCGTGTCAGATCAGAATGATAGCCATCGATGCGGGCGCCCGTATCAACCAGAATAACGTCGTCTTCGCCGAGCGTCTGATCGCCATCTGCGCCGTGCGGCAAGGACGTGGCTTCCCCGAAGGACACGATGCAGAAGGTCGAGCCGCCATGGGCACCGGCCTCGCGATGACGCCGGTCGATGAACTCGACCACTTCCGACGCGAGAATCCCCGGCTTAAGCAGGGCATGCGCCTGCTTGTGCACGTCGAGCGTCAGGCTCATGGCATATTGAATGAGCGCGATTTCGGCGGGGGATTTGATGCGGCGCAGGCCGTTGATGATCGGCCCGCCATTGACAAGCCTTTCAGTTCCAAGCTTGGCGGCCAACGCGTTATAGAAGTAAAGCGGCATGTTGTCGTCGAGCGCCAAAACGCCCTTATCGCCGAGCACGCGGGCGATGAGCGCCGCGCTGCTCTCCTCTTCCTGCCATTCGAGGATTTCGGCCGGCAGATGCGGCAGGGTTTCGACCCGGCTGCGCTCGAAGCCCGGTACGATGTAATGGAACCCGGTCTGCGTAACCAAGGCTCCAAGGAACCGCTCGCTCGCATGCCAGACGAGTCCCGTAAAGTAACGCAGGCTTTCGGTCGGCCCGAGAAGCATGCCAGCCAGTCCCTGCGCGTCGAGCAGCTTTCGAAGCCTTGAAAGGCGCTGCTGCCTCTCTTCCTCCGTGATCCGGGGTACTGGGTGTTGCCACGACATTCCTAGTCTCCTCAATGATATTCGCCCTGCATGCCTTTATCATCGCAGCAAGCGGAACGGCGCCGACACTATCGCTCTCTCGGGCATTATGTCGACAAAGAAAATACAGATAGGTCACGATTGGCTTGCCGAATGGTTTCTGCCGCTGTCGATCACTAAATTATCTGACAGCGCGGATGCTGTCCCGATGGTTCACTGTCTTCATCGAAACAGACGGTGGAGTATCACCATGCAAGCCGCAAACACCCTAGTGTCTTCCGAACGCGTCCGTAGTCACTACAAGACCCAACGCGCGCCGCTTTCGAGGTTGCTAAATCTTGTACATCTGCTGGCGCGCAAGATGGCCGAACGCAGGAATCGCAATGCGCTTATGGAACTGTCGGACGATCAGTTGAAAGACATCGGCCTTTCTCGTGGCCAGAATGGAAGCGATGTCCATGTTTACAGCCGCTACTAAAAACATGGCGCAGGACGTGCTAAGCTTTGCAAGTGCAGCGAGCATCGGCGCTGAGGTGGGGATTTCGGCATGTCACAAATTTCGACAGCCTTGCTGCTGAAGACGAAGACCGTCCTCATCCGCGATGTCGTCTGCGATGGCGAATGCCGGCATAAGAGCAGCGAGGAATGCGCCCACAAGACGAGCCTCGTCTATCCCTACCGCGGTGTCTTCAAGCGCCATGTCGGCCGGAGCGATGCCGTTGCGGAAGCAAATCAGGTGCTTTTCTTCAATCGGGGACAGGGATACCGTATTAGCCATCCTGTCGACGGCGGCGATTCCTGTCTCGATCTCATGATCGACGAGAGCGCTCTTCACGAGCTCGCGCCAAAGGAACAGGTTCAACCCGGGGAAAGCGCTATCTTTCGTCGCCAGCGCCGACGCATCGATCCACGGGCACAGGCGCTCATCGCGATGCTTCGCCATGGGCTCAGCCGCAACATAGCCGAGGGCCTGGAAGGCGAAACACTGGCATTGACGCTTGTGCGCCGCTCCCTCGGCGAGCGGACATCGCATGCGGCTGGCGCAAGTTACGGCCGGCAGAAGCTCGTCGATCGGGCAAAGCTTGTTCTCTCCTCCGATCTTGCGCGGCGGTGGACGCTTGCGGAGATCGCCAAGGACGTCGGCGTCTCGCCCGTTTATCTGACGCAGGTCTTCCAGCAGGTCGAAGCCATGCCGCTCTATCGCTATCAGCTGCGGCTGCGGCTGGCGCGCGCACTCGATCTCCTGGGCTCATACGACGACCTGACCATGCTCGGGCTCGATCTCGGTTTTTCCAGCCACAGCCATTTCAGCGCCGCCTTCAAACAGACCTATGGCCTGACGCCGGCGGAATTCCAGCGCTCGGCGCAGCTGAGGCCCAAGCGCTACACGGCTCGCTAAAGATTCTGACAGCGCTGATGTGATGATCAGTGCTCTCATGATCCTGCCCCGGCAAGGGGGATCGATCAGGAAAGGATCATGAGATGAAGAGAACCACATGTGCCGCTTGCGACTGCGAACTCGGCGCCGAGACCATCAAGGTCAATCTCGGCGGCAAATCGGTCGAAGTGTGCTGCGAGGAATGTGCGGTCGCCTTGAAGGAGGCAGATCAATCGACATCGGCTGCTTCCGGAGCCAAGGAATAGCAACGGCCGTGGAGAGAGCTTTCGCCGAACGGCAGCTCTCTCCATCTACAATCTGTAATCGGCCACACCCTACGTGTCATTACATCGAAGCGTGAACTTTAAGGCGACAATAAAGGAATTTGTAATGAAGCGTTGCTGTCAGGCCATCAGCAAACTTCGTTCGCAATATTCCCCTTGCGGGAAAAGTTCGGAAATATATCGACGTATTGTATACATAAGCTCCCACTAGCCTTTGCAGCAGTCATTCGTAGCGAAGGCATTGATTATGAAGAAACGACTTATCGTCGCTGCCTTATTGGTAACGGCAATTGGCGGCGCAACCGCTTCGGCTTATGCAGCCGGCGCAGAAATCGCATCAGACCAGCAAAAGCCCGCAGGCGCCGAAGCCGCGCAGCCGGGTCCGGTCGGCCCGCCGTCGGACGACTGGTATTTCCAGGGCCGCCATCCCGAAGGGCCGATGATGGCCTTTGGCGGCGGCATGCCCATGCCGCCAGGCCCTCCGCCGTACAGGCCGAACCCGGCCCTGATGATAGCAGAAAAATTGTCGGCGCTCGAAACACTGATCGGCGTCCGCAGCAACCAGCTCGACGCTTGGCGGGATTATACCAGCGCTCTGATCGATCTCCTGACTCCTGCGAAGAATGAGCTGCCGGAACCGCCGGCCGCCGATGATGCTGCCGCTTCCCAGGCCGCCCATCAGGGCGACGGGCAAGCTCAGCTTTTCGGAGAGCGCCTGGCCGACCGCATGCTGGATCGCGCCGCCAAGGCCAAGGTTCTCAAGGACAAGGCTGTTGCTCTGCGTAACGTGCTGAACGCCGATCAGCTCACTAAACTAGAGGATGCGGAGCGATCGCTTATTCCTGGTCCGCATCCGTTCCGCTGATCGTTGACAGAGGGTCTTTCTAGGAGAAACCCCTCTGCCTCATCACGACGACCATTTCCTCTCCGCCTCCAACCAATTGAGATCCCCCCGGACGCCCCTGTTGGTTGGAAGGAGCGGCCCATCGTCGGGCCGAATGGTCCGGGAACGCCCCGCCCGGCGCTCCCGGACCAATGGCGTGTGAGCACCGCCATCCTTCTCCGTTGAGGAAACGATGGTCCCCCTAAATGCTCCGTCGTCTTCCTGGCCTCAACCAAGGCCATGCATAGGATCAACAAGCCAGGGATAGAAATCTTGCCGATATGTTTGCGCTCAAACACGGGACTATCGAATATTGCCATTGCCGCCGTGCTCGCCGGGACACTGACGGGCTGCGTCGTAGGACCGGATTATAAGACACCAGACCCTGCCATGCCGACGCATTGGGGTAGCAAGGCCGGAAGCAAGCCCTCGCAGGCCCCGCAATTGTCGCAATGGTGGAAACAGCTCAAGGATCCTACCCTTGATGCGCTCATCGAAGAGGCGATCGCCAGCAATCTTGATGTTGCGACAGCCAAGGCAAAGATCCGAGAAGCGCGCGCCACCTATCGGGAACAGAAGGGCGCATTGCTGCCAACAGCGTCGGGAACAGCTTCAGCGGCGCGCACACGCACATCGGCTGCGGAAGGCGGCACGACCGATGCGACCTTTTCCACATTGTACGACGGCGGTTTCGATGCCAGCTGGGAGCTCGATCTCTTCGGCGGCAACAAACGCGCCGCGGAGGCGGCGAAATACGGTGTCGATGCAGCGGATGAACAGCTGCGCGACACCATGCTGACCCTGATCGGCGATGTCGCGTCCTATTATGTCCAGGCGCGCGAATATCAGGCGCTGCGTGATCTGGCCAGGCGCACCGCCGCATCGCAGCGCCAAAGCGCAGCTCTTACCCATGAGGAATATAAGGCCGGCAGCGCCACCGGCGTCGATACAGCCAAAGCCGACGCGCTCGCCAATAGTACGGAGGCGGATATCCCGACCTACGAAATCTCCTATTCGGAAGCTGTCCATCGTCTGGGTGTGCTGCTGGGCAAGCCCCCGACCACGCTTGAGGACAAGCTCAAGGGAGGCGGCCCGATTCCGAGCCCCAAGATGAATGTCGCGGTCGGCATCCCCGCCGATATTCTGATTTCGCGGCCGGATGTTCGTCTGGCCGAACGGCAGCTTGCCCAATACACTGCAAAGATCGGTCAGGCCGAAGCCAATCGTTATCCGTCGATCTCCCTGACCGGCGACATTTCCTCGTCGGCCGCCAGTATCGGCGATCTCGCGAAGAAGTCCTCCATCGGATGGACATTCGGCCCGACCCTGACGGTGCCGATCTTCCAGGGTGGACAGCTCAAGGCCGCCGTGGACGTAGCCAAGGCCGAACGGGATCAATATTTCATCGCCTACCAGTCGGCCGTTCTATCGGCCATGGAAGATGTCGAAAATGCCATCGTATCGCTGACTCAGGAACGGTTGAGATACGGCAAGCTGGTCTCTTCAAGCAGTTCCTATCGCCGCGCCTCGGACCTCTCACACACGATGAACAAGGCTGGCGTTGTCGACTTTCTCGATGTGCTCGATGCCGAGCGCTCGCTCTATAGCGCGGAGGAGAACGCGATCCAGAGCAGAGCATCAATCGCTACCGACTATATCGCACTCAACAAGGCGCTGGGTGGAGGCTGGGACGGACAGGTCGATGTCTCCAAACCTGTCGTCATTGACACCGATACCGCTCCACATCTGGCCAAGGCCAAATAATCTCATGCTGAACACCCTAGAACATAAAGCACCGGCGACCGTCAGCCCCAAACGTGCCAAGGACGCAAGCCCTCTACCCGGCAGAACGCTCCCAAAGCGGAGCATCAGACCGCGGCACATGCTCTATGCTGGTCTCATTGTCCTTGCAGCAATCGGCATTCTGTCTTTCCGCTACGGCTACTTCGACCGGCAGACGACATCGGCCATCACGGCGCCGGTGACGCGGGGCAGTGTCGAAGAGGCCGTGCTTGCATCCGGTACCTTCAGGCCGATCAAGCTGGTCGCGGTCGGCGCACAGGTCTCCGGGCGTATCACGGCGCTGCATGTCAAACTTGGCGATGCCGTCAAGAAGGACAGCCTTGTCGCCGAAATCGACTCAACCACACAGAGCAACGACCTGAAGACCGCTCAGGCTTCCCTGGCGAACGTCAGGGCACAGCGCCAGGAAAGCGAGGCCGATCTTGAAAACGCACAGACGACGCTTATCCGCCAGCAGACGATATTCCGCAATCAGGCGGGTTCCAAGGCGGACCTCGACAGCGCGGAAGCGAACGTCAAGAAGATTACTGCCCAAATTGCCGCTCTCGACGCGCAAATTACATCGGCCGAAGTCGCGGTCGAAACCGCGCGTGCCAATCTTTCCTACACGCACATCACAGCGCCGATGGACGGCACGGTGCTCGCCATCGTCAACCAGCAGGGCCAGACGGTGAACGCAGCGCAATCGGCCCCGACTATCGTCATCCTCGGACAACTCGATACGATGATCGTTCGTACCGAGATCTCCGAAGCCGATGTCGTCAAGGTCAAGGTCGGGCAACCGATCTACTTCACCATCCTTGGCGATTCTAATACCCGGTATGACGCGACATTGCAGTCGATCGAGCCGGCACCTGAATCGATCACCAGCGACAGCAGCGTCACCTCGTCGTCCACCACGACGTCGTCGAGCAGCAGTACGACATCGTCATCCTCGACCTCGGCGATCTACTACAATGGTGTGTTTGCCGTGCCGAACCCCGAGAACTACTTTCGCACCTACATGTCTGCAGAGGTTCACATCGTTCTCGGGCAGGCCAAGGATGTGCTTACCATCCCCTCCTCCGCATTGGGCGCCAAATCTGCCGAAGGATCCCGCACCGTTCAGGTCGTGAGCGACAACGGCAAGAGAATCCGTCGCAACGTCGTGGTCGGCCTCAACAATAATGTCTCGGCCGAGATCCTGTCTGGTCTCTCCGAGGGAGAGAATGTTGTGATTGGCGAGGCAAGTGCCGCGACTACCAAGACCAGCAGCGGCGGGCCTCCGCCACCAATGGGGTTCTGACGCATGCCTTCCCCTATTATCGAATTGAAGGGCGTGCGCCGCGAATATCAATCCGGCGACCGTACGATTGCGGTCCTGCAGGATGTCGACCTATCCATCGCCGAAGGCGAAATGGTCGCAATCGTCGGGCCTTCCGGCTCGGGCAAATCCACGCTGATGAACATCATCGGTCTATTGGACCGTCCAACCATCGGCACGTATGCGATCGCCGGCGAAGAGACGCATCGCCTCGACAGCGATGCGCTATCCAAACTGCGCAGAGAACACTTCGGCTTCATCTTCCAGCGCTACCATCTGCTTTCCGAGTTGACGGCGATCGGCAATGTCGAGGTACCGGCCATCTATGCCGGACAACCGGGCGAAACAAGACGAGCGCGCGCGGCAGCGCTTCTTGAGCGGCTCGGCATGAGCGAACGAAACAGCCATCGTCCGGGCCAGCTTTCGGGCGGCCAGCAGCAGCGGGTTTCGATCGCTCGCGCCCTGATGAACAACGGAAACGTCATTCTTGCCGACGAGCCCACAGGCGCCCTCGATCGGCAGAGCGGCGAGGAAGTTCTGCGTATTCTTGGCGAGCTCCATGCCGAGGGCCACACGGTGGTCATCGTCACTCACGATATGAACGTCGCTGCGCGCGCCGATCGCATCATCGAGATCTCCGATGGGCGGATCGTTGCCGATCGACGTACGAGCAGCGAAGTTCCGGCATTGCAGTCCTCCGCTACCGCGGCCGGGTTCGGCAAATCCGGCTGGCGGGAGATGGCCGGCCGGCTGACGGAGGCCTTCCGGATGGCGATCCTCGCACTCAAGGCCCATCGGCTGCGCACGTTCCTGACCATGCTCGGCATCATCATTGGCATAGCCTCGGTCGTCAGCGTCATCGCGCTCGGCGAGGGATCGCAGCGCAAGGTTCTGGAAAATATCAATAGCCTCGGCACCAACACGCTCGAAATCTTTCCCGGCAAGAGCTTCGGCGATACGCGCTCGGGTCGCATCAAGACCCTCGTGGTTGCCGATGCCGATGCGTTGGCGAAATTGACCTATGTTGCCGCCGTCACGCCGACCGTCTCGACGAGCAGCACCGTGCGATTCGGCTCGACGGAGGCAAATGCCCTCATCAACGGTGTGGGCGATGCATATTTTTCCGTGAAGGGATCGAAACTCATTACGGGCAGGTTCTTCGACGCGGATAGCGTGAGGCGCTTGTCACAGGATGCGGTGATCGATCAGAACACGGCGACGACCTTGTTCGCCGACAAGGGGCTCGACCCGCTCGGGCAAACCATCCTTATCGGCAAGGTTCCCGTGCGCATTATCGGCGTCATCGCCTCACAGCAAGGCGGCTTCGGCTCGAGTGACAATCTTTCCGTCTATCTGCCCTATACAGGCGTCCAGGCCCGCCTGCTGGGCGACATGTCGCTGCGCAGCATTACCGTACGGGTCGCCGATAATACCGAGACCTCCGCGGCGGAGACGGTTGTCACGCAGTTTCTGGAGCGCCGCCATGGCACCAAGGATTTCTTTATCCTCAACACCGACGATATTCGCCAGACCATCACCAGCACGACGCGAACGATGACACTGCTCGTCTCGGCGATCGCTGTCATATCCCTGCTGGTCGGGGGCATCGGCGTCATGAACATCATGCTCGTTTCGGTATCCGAACGTATCGCCGAGATCGGCGTGCGCATGGCTGTCGGCGCGCGACGTCATGACATTCTCCAGCAGTTTCTGATCGAAGCCGTCCTGGTATGTCTGCTGGGTGGTGCTTTCGGCATCGCGACAGCGCTCGGCTTCGGCTTTGCCTTCAACTATTTCGGATCGAACTTCACGCTTATCTATTCGGCGAGTTCAATCATTCTGGCCTTCGCATGCTCCTGCGCGATCGGCCTGACCTTCGGCTATCTACCGGCCCGCAACGCATCGTTGCTGGACCCCGTAGCGGCATTATCAAGAGACTGATATTTCTGGGAAAAATTGACGGCGGGGCCGGAAAGCAATCCGGCTTCGCCATTCGTGTTGGGGGCGTCATGGCGAAGCCGGGTATGCGGGGCGATCAAAGCCTGCTCGAGCCAAGCTGCTGATCGACCACGATTTTACATCAGTTACCGGCGCTGACATTTCTGAATGTTGCTGAAACAAGGCATTTTGGCGAAATTTAATGTCTCGGCTTTTCCGCCGACACGAACTATTTGGTAAGTTCTGTGACCTTACTTCCAATATTGGTTTATGTAGAATTTTCGAGAGTTCTACGCAAGTAAAGCCTGTTTGATCGCGCGGATGTACCGTCAGCTGATCCCGGCTTTGCAAGGATGGTCAAATCGCGATGCAACGATGATTTGGTTGGCGCCGATCGCGCTAGCTTGCGACCTTGGCCTCGGCGTTCTTGAACGATACCACCTGCTCCAATCCACGCGGCTGACGGTTACGCACCGTGATCTCGCCCCCGAATCGGGTGATGATCTCACGCGCGATGGCCATGCCAAGGCCGGCGCCTGGAAAAGATCTTTGCCTTGCGATGTCGATCCGGAAGAAGGGCTCGAACACCTGATTGAGCCGATCCTCCGGAATGCCGGGTCCGGTATCGACAATTCGCACAACGGCTTTATTGCCAAGATGCGTCACCGTCACCGTCGCCGACTGGCCGTGCGTTGCCGCATTGATGAGCAGATTTCGCAAGGCTCGGGTGACGGCGAGAGGACCTGCGCAGATCGTTGCCTGCTCCAGTTCGCCGCTCTCGACGTTCATATCGATTGCCTTCAGCTCCGTGACGATATCGTCGACGATCTTGTCGAGCCTGACCTGTTCCAGGCTGTCCTTGGATATCTCCTCCCGGACCAACCCTATGGCGCTGTCGGCGATCCTGTCGAGCTCCTCGAGATCGGCAAACCATTTACGCCGCTCTTCGTCATCCCGGATGAACTCCGCCCGCAGGCGCATCCGGGTCATCGGCGTTCGCAGATCGTGTCCGGCGGCAGCAACGAGCCGCATGCGGCTTTCAGTGGCGGCCTTCACCCGGGCAGACAGGCCATTGAGCGCCTGTGCAGTCGCACGAATTTCTCCCGGCCCGCTTTCCGCTATATGCGGCAAGGTACCGTCGGGATTGATCGCCGCCACTGCCTCTTCAAGCAAACGCAGAGGTTTCATGATCTTCGAGGCGGCAAAGATGGAGACGAGCACGCTGCCGATGATGATGAGGCCGAGCCATCCCACAAGGATTTTCCATCCACCCGGTGGCGGACCGTGGTCCGGCATCGGCATGATCAGCCAGTTGCCGTCGGTAAGCTTCAGCGACGCGATCATCTCGCCTGTCGATTGGCGCACTATGACAGCCTCGCGCATGCCGGATATTCGAAGCAGAGCCTCCATCAGAAAACGAGACAATTCTTCGTCGCGTTGACCTTCAGCAGGCCCGGGGGCGACGACCAATCCGGCCGATGCCGCCGTGGTTCTGTCCTTCTCTGCGAAAGTGGCAAGAATGGAGAGCTGATGGGCCATCCGTTCGACTGTCATATCCGGACGTGGCCCGCGCATGACGAGGCTTGCCACGAAGGACGAGGAAATGACGACCAGAACGATAGCGGTCATCAAAAGTAGCGCCAAGCGCGCGCCAAGCGACCTCATGAATCGCCTTTGATAGCCGTTACCGGAACGACGAGCTGATAGCCTCCATTGCGGATTGTCCTGAAGATGGGCTCTTCTATCGTTTCCCCAAGCTTGCGGCGCAGCCGGCTCATCAGGACGTCGATCGAGCGATCAGCCGGATCGCGATCGCGTCCCTGCGTCAGGTCGAGCAACTGATCACGCGACAAGAGCCGGCCTGCACGCTCCAGGAAAGCCTTCAGAAGGTCGAACTCAGCGCCCGTCAGCGAAATCACCTCGCCGTTTTCTCTGCTGACCCGGCGAAGCTGCGGATCGAGCAGCATGCTCGCGAATTGATAGCGCCTCTGCTCAGGCTCCAATGAGGAATCTTCGTTCGTGCGGCGCAGGACCGCACGGATGCGTGCGGCCAGTTCACGCGGATTGAACGGCTTGCCGAGGTAGTCGTCGGCGCCGATCTCAAGACCGAGAATGCGATCTATGTCCTCTTTCAGGGCGGTCAGCAGAATGACCGGCACCCGGGGGCGGCGGTTTCGCAGATCGCGGCAAAGATCGAGGCCCGACCCATCAGGAAGCATGACATCCAGGACGAGGAGATCCGGATGACGCCGGTTGAGCGCATCGTTGCATCCGCGCAGATCGCTTGCCGTCGATACGCGGAACCCCTGCTCCTCGAGATATCTGCTCAGGAGAGATCGTATTTCGTGGTCGTCGTCGACTATCAGAATATCGGGTGCGGCGCTGGCGTTCATGGGCTTCATTCCGTTTTCTCAATTCTTATACAAACTATGGTTTGCCTGAAAAGAAGGGTTTTGCGGCGCCAATACGGAAAAATCCCGCATAGAAACATTCGTTTACAAAATTCCCGGCACCGGAAATGTTGGGTAACAAAATAATTCGCGAAAAATGAAATCCGCTACAGTTGATGCGTCAACGCGGCGAAAGCCTCTGCTTACCGGTGGCCTTCAAAGGCCGCGGCATGCCGGCTGTCAGGCCGCCCGCAACCATTCGACGCTCCAGGCGGAAAGCCGCCCTTCGATGGCACCGCTATCCATCATCAGTCGAATTTCGATCGGCGCACGCGGATCGACAATATTGACGGGTACCGCCGCCTCGAACGAGCCGGTGCCTTCCGGGCGAACACGCAGCCTCCCCAGCAATTCGGCCGCATGTACCTCGACGGTGAAGATCTGCCCCTGACAGTCTTCGTCGACATCGAAAACAAACTTCGCATTCCAGCGACCTGTCGGCAAGTGAAGATAAGGGCCATAGATAAGGCAACGGGCTCCCCCGGTGAGGTCCACAAGCTCATCCAGGGTCTGCCCCAAGCTGTCGCCGGACAGAAATGTCTCCTGAGGCCAGAAGATGGTGGCGCCCGAGCTTTCCCGGCGGTCAAATTCCAAGGGACGAAGAACTTTCCTTGCCGTCTCGCGCAGAGCCTCGCTGACCTCCGGCACAGCCTCCTGTGGCATGAGATATCCGGCGATCACCGCCGCCGCAGCCTCCTCCAGTTTCGGTGGCTCGGCATGCGACGGCTGTCCGGCCGGCGCCATACCGACATGCAGCAACGCATTTGCAATCTGCTCAAGTTTGAGATCCGTACTGAAATGCCGGTCTATCGTCTTCAGAAGCAGATCTATGCTGCCCTTTTGATCGATGTCGTTGCGACGCAAGATGAGCGCTCCCGAGGCGCTCGCCAGTGGCTCCAGGCAGGCAAGGCTGGCCGAGACGGCCCTGACCAGACTAATATCCCGTTGCTCGGTTGCTCGAGCCAGATATGAAACCGCGTCGAGAGGATCCTCGAGAAACAATAGAAACGGCACATTGACCCTGAGGATCAATTCCGAAAGCCTGGCTTCCGGAAATTGCGAGACGAGAACGGCATGCATGCCCGTTTGCGCTACGACATGCTGCTTGAGGTCCTCCACCGTATCGGTTGCGATGATCGCATAGTCGCCGAAGGCTTCGCGGGCCAAAGCATGCACTGCGGCAACGCCCCAGGAGGACATGACGCCCGGCATCCCGAATGCAAAGAGGATGGTCATGGCCCACCCTTCCTGCGGCTATCCGTTGAAGAGGCTGTCATAAAGCGCGCTCACCTTCTGCTGATATCGATCCGTTGAAAAACGGGCGGCCTGCCTGGGGCCGGACTTGGCAAACGAGGCGCACAACCCATCGTCCTGATCCAGACTGACGATCGCTTTGCGCATCTCCTCCGTGTCATAGGGATCGACCAGCAGCGCGGCATTTCCGGCTATTTCGGGGATCGATCCTTCCGTGGAGCTCAGGACCGGCGTTCCAAGCTGCATGGATTCCAGCACCGGCAGGCCGAAACCTTCGTAAAGCGAGGGAAACAGCACCGCGCGCGCACCCCTGATCAGACTGATCAGCAAAGGATAGGACACGAAATCGAAGCGCTGGATCTGCCGTTGCGGCAGGATGCGGTCTTCCGCGCGAAGATAGAAGCGAAACCGGTCATCATCGATGAGCTGCTGCGTTTCCGCGCCCTTCCATCCCGGAGCACCGACGATGATAAGCGGCTTGGATGTCTTTGCGGCGAGATAGGCCTCGATCAGCCGAGAGATGTTCTTTTTCGGCTCGAAAGCGCCGAAGAAAAGGAAATAACCCTTCCAATCGAGATGGAAGATACCGGCAACTTCGTCGGCGACTACATCGGCCGGCTTCTCGCGAAGTCGCTCCGGCACGTGAACGGCCTGATAGGTATTGCTGACGCGCGCCTCATCGGCGCCCAGAACCTTGATGATATCGGCGCGCGAGGTTTCAGAGACTGTCACGATATGATCGGCTCGCCGGACCAGTGAACGCAGCATCTTGTAGTGATAGCGCTTGTCGTCCTCGGTCAGATAGGGCAGCCGCAAGGGAACGAGATCATGGATCGTATATATATTCAACGCCCTCTTCGCCGCGATCGGCATCGGATAGGTGCAATGGAGAAGATCCGGCTGGATCTCGAACTTCATCGTGAGACTGTTGCCGTAGCGTTTGAAGTGGTATCGCGCGAGCTGAAACAGGTCATTGGCTGCATAGACCGCGTCGGAGGTACCGAATTGCGATTGGAGCGATTTCAGAATGACAGTGCCGCTCAACGGGATCGGAACCGGCCTGACGCCGAACGGGGCGGCGATGCGACGCCGCAGCCAGCGCCTTGCGATCGCAACTGCACCAGGAACGCGGGCGCTGGCGTCATCGAATAGCAGCACTTCCCGCAGGACAGGGTCCTTCGGGACGTTTCCCGGCATTCCATGAACCACCCCCGTCTGATAGCCGAGGGACTGGGCGGTCGACATCAGGCTGCGGGTATAGGTCGCAACACCAGTACCTTTTTTCAGAGAAAGATTGAGGCCGTCGTAAAGGATCGTCTGGCTCACTCCCACCTCTCCTTCAGCATCTGGAATCCCTCTTCGCTCTCAAGCTGGTTTGTCACGCGACAGGACGAGCAGCGAATCGTCGGCCCCATATTTCGAAAGCAAGTCCTCGCCGGTGACTGGAACGGCCTCGCCACTGAAATCGAGGCGCCGCAGCGACCCATAGATGCCGGCAAGACGCTCGAGGAAACCGTGCGCGTCGGCATAGCGGCCAGGATTGAACTCGACGACGAGCATCGGCTTGTGACGGGCAATGGTTTCGCTCATTCCTTCAAGGATGACTTGCTCAGCCCCCTCCGCGTCGATCTTTATGAAATCGACACGCGAGCAGGCGTCCCCCAATCGATCGAGAGTGGTCACGGGAACCTTGATGACTGCGCCATCCTGGGCATCAGGCTGGAAAGTCTCTGAAACGATCAGCGCGTTTTTTGGCTCGCTATGGGGAATGTAAAAGGATGCTTCGCCCGCTATTGTGGCGCCGAGCGCCAGCCTTTCGATCCGTGTCCGGCCGAGCAGCCCATTGAGCTCGATGCTGCGACGCAGGAAGTCAGCCGCATGCGGATTGGGTTCGACGGCGATCAACTCGCCTTTGGCTCCCACCAGCTCGGCAAGCAAAAGAGAGTAATAGCCGAAATTCGCGCCGACATCGATCGCGGTCATGCCGCGCTTGACGTTACGTGCGCAAAACAACGTCAGCCAGATTTCCCAAAAACCGTCCAGAAGAACGTGAGAGCCGAAGCCCCTGTCGCGGGTATCGATGTAGAGTTTGTAGCGACCGAGCACGCGGACCAGGGCCGTATGACTTCCAAGATAGGCGCTGCTGACCCGCTGCAGGATCGCAGCCTCGGCCTGATGCCTGTCGAAAGCCATCAATTCATGAAGATGTAGCAGTGCCGAAGAACTCATTTTATCTCTCTCGGTCCGGCATGCCTGCCGCGTATTCTCGCAGGCTGGCCAACGTCATGAAATCCCAGCGAGTCACCCTTCCGCCCCTCTCTCGGTCCTTCACACGGCCCTCAGTTTGCCGTAGATGCAGCTATGCCGACCGATGCCGCCGACAGTGCCGTTCCGGTGACGCCCTGGAAGAGGCCCATGAATTTCTGAATATCGATCGAGGACGCATTGGAGACGTAGATGATATCCCGCGGCTGGACTTCGAAGTTCTGCATCGCGAGCAGCGTCGAGCCGTTTTTCAGATCGAACCGATAGACGATCGGAACGGCCACGCCTCTGCGCAGCAGCGGATTGTTCGGGGCAACGATGCGACGAGCGACATCAAGCGGCTCGTAGCGGAAGAGGAAGACGCCCGAGGCGTCGGCACGGGTATCTTGCAACCCTCCCGCGCGCGCAACGGCATTCGCCATGGTCAAATGCTGTGCACTGAAGGGCACCTCGCCGTTCTGGCCCGATGCACCGAGAATCGTGTAGGTGACCGGTTCCCGGACGACAGTGACCACGTCCTCAGGTCGCAATCTTACGTTTTCACGCGGATTTTGAACGATCGCGGTGAAGGGCAGATGCATTGTGCGGCGTCCCCGCGTCAGATAGACGACGCTATCATTGACGCCGGCGCGCAATCCTCCCGCGGCCGCGATGGCATCAAGCACGCGATCGCCGGCGGGTGACAGCGCAACACGCGCGCCACCGGCGACCTCGCCGGTGACAGTGACGGTATTCGAGGCGCTTTGCTGCACGGTTACCAGCGCCTGCGGCTGCACTGCCTTGCCGACAAGGCCGGAGATCACGGCTCGTTCGACAGCTGCGGGCGTGCGGCCGACCGCATTGATGCGCCCCACATAGGGAATACTGATCGTCCCGTCGCTATTGATGGTTTGAGGCGGGATCGTAACCGAACTGCCGGTCGCCTGCTGCTGACCTGAAGCGCTGGACGCCGTTCCAAACAGACTTCCAGGCGGTGCCTCCCAAAGACTGACGGAGACGACATCGCCGACGGCGATCCTCAAACCGGGATCACGCGCACCCTCGCCGAAATAGGCCGCGAAGCTGGCCTCGGGTCGAACAACGCTCCTGACCATCGCCGTCGATGTGACATCGACCAGCGCAAACGGCGGCGTGGTGCGTGCTGCCGCCTCTTCCAATATGCGAGAGGCCTTGGGTCCGGCCTCCGGTAAAGCACAGCCCGTAAGAACGCAGGCGAGAACGCACAATAATCCGAACTTCAACGGCATCGACGATCCTGAATGGCATGGAGACAGTTTTGGCGAAGCACTCTCGTGCGAGGCAGGCTAGGCCGTTCCGGCATCGTCGCTGCGCTCCCGGGTAAAACGAAGGGTCGACGAAGGACTGGAGCCATAGGCGTGTTTGTAGAGAACGGAGAACCGCCCGGGATTGGAGAATTGCAGACTCATGGCAAGATCGGTGATGCTTTCGGCCTGACCGCCCTTGATGGCGCCATGTGCCGCAGCCAGCCGGTAGTTGCAAAGTATCCCCATGGGCGTATCGCCACGATAGGTTTTGAACATGCGCTGCAACGCTCGCGGGCTGCAGCTTGCGGCGTGGGCGAGATCCTCCAGCATGATGGCATTATGCAGATTGTCGCGCATGAACGCCTCCGCCCTCAGGAGCTGCCGAGGCGCGTTTTCAAGCGTGCCGCGATTGAAGGCATCGGACAGATTGTGCGGCAGCTTGGCAAACAACTTGACCAGCAGGAGCTCGCTATAAGCCTTGGCGAGCATCATCCGTTCGGTCTGACGAGCGGTTGTCAAATCCTTCTCGGCCTGGCGCAGTGTTTGATAGAGCCCTTGTGCGCCACCTTGGCGGAAGCTCACCGGTGCCAGCGCAAATTCCTGCACGTAAGGCTTGCCGGTCAGTTCTTCGAAATGCTGCCGGATTACGGATTCCGGAATCTGAAACAGCAGCCAGGAGCTGCGTGGCTTGATCTCCAGCCGCTTGCCCGCACGGTCGCTAATACTGGCGACATAGTTGGCGGGAATGCGCAAGGACTTGCGCATTCGTCGGTGATTGATCTCGATCTCACCCGCGAGAACAAATACGATACTGACGCGCGGCAAATCCTGCTTTGCGATCCCCTCGAGGCCGGCCGAATGTTCGGCGCTTATGATCGAGGCCGACTGAAGCGGTTGCTTGCTGAATTTGAAAGAATAATCGCCTGAGGTTTCCGAGGGAACCGTCCATTTCCAGTTTGGCTCAAGCATGTCAAGGTTGCGAATGATTGCATCCCGGGAATACACCTCGAAAGTGCCAACGCATTGCTCGACAACTCTTTCCAACATCGCCATCCGCTAATCCTACTCAAAATCTCAGGTTGCATATTAGCCATCGCTAACACGTGATTTCTATCTAGGCTACATTTTTCTAGCGTTCGTTATGACGACTCCATTGCCTTGCTCCCGCGCCCACTTCAAGATGCAAGATCGTTCATCGCAAGTTGCATTATTGATTATTAAATTAGCACGATGAATTTTAGCACGACAGTACAGATAGTGACGATGTTATACAGAATCCTACCTCTTCGTAGCGCTGCCACAGGTTGAATATCTCGAACGACGATATCGGACAAAATACATCGACATCGGCAAATATTATTCAACACGGCTACGGTCAAAGGTTGCAGAAGTAGTTACTAATTTATCTCGGCTGGCTAGTCCGATGATTGTTGCGCGTACCAGGCCCGCGGATAAAATGAGGTACCCTGGAACCATCCATGTTCACGGCCAAAGACAATTTACACGCGACTTTCATTTCAATTATTCTAATACATCAGAAGGCTTAGGCGGAAGCCTGTGTTGCGGCTCGTGATGCCGCTGCCCGGGTAACAACCGGACCCTGGATAGCACAGAGGCGCCGTGCATCTAAGGTTCGATATTGTATCAATTTGCAAATATGGCGTGCATTACTGTTATCGATCCGCACAACCATCTACCAGGTGATCTACAATGTGGAGTAGATGCGAAACGCCGCATCGATGTCGTCGAAGACGCGACCGCGGCCATTTTTCAACACGAGCGCCGATTTGCACAGATCGCCGATCACATTGAGATTATGTCCCACAATGATCATCGAGCGATCCTTGCGCTTGACGAAAAGCTCTTCAAAACAACGTGATTGGAAGCGCTTGTCGCCAACGGCCAATACCTCGTCGATGAGATAGCAATCGAAATCGATGGCAAGCGACATGCCGAAGGCCAGCCTCGCCCGCATGCCTGAAGAATAGGTCCTGAGAGGCATGCGCAGATAGCGGCCAAGTTCACTGAAATCCTCTACCAGATCGCGAATTTCGTTGAATGGCTTGTCATAGATGCGCGACAGGAAGCGCATGCAGTCGAAGCCAGTCATCGAGCCACCGAAGCCACCGCTCAAGGCAATGGGCCACGACATCGACATGTTGCGTACGACCTTGCCCGACGTCGGCTCCTCTATGCCTGCAATCATGCGTACGAGCGTTGACTTGCCGGCCCCATTGTGTCCGAGGACGGCGATCTTTTCGCCGCGACCGATCTTGAATGTCACGCCGTCGACCACGCGGCGCATCCGGCCATGCACTTCGTATTCCTTGACGAGGTCGAACACGCCGACAATGCCATCTTCATGCCAGGGGATTTCGCTCTTCGGCGCGGGTGCCACCGAGGAGGCGATTTGCGTGAGACTGGAAGGGAGACCGGTCATTGCTGAGCCGCGTGCTCATATACCTGGATCATGAAGAAGCGCACAATCCAGAACGTCGCGAAGCAAACCGCAAGCAGCATCAGAAACGAACCGAACCGTTTCGGGTACAGCGCATGATCGGGCAAATTCGGATCAGCGATTCGCTCCAGATACAATTGTTGCCGCTGCGCATCGATCCTGGCATTTTCCAGGGAAACGGTGGCCGACGTCAGCATCTTTGCTGCCATTTCCCTCTCCAGCAGCAGCTGCTCATATTGCGCGATGCGAGGCGCCATCGAGCCGTCGCTACCGACGATACGTGCCCGTTCATCACTGATTTGGCGCTCCATCGCCGCCACGCGCGCTCTCAGCGCTTCCCCCTGTGGACTTTGCGGCGCCTGCAATTCCAGCGCCGAAAGACGCGCCTTGCTGTCGGCCAGATCGTCCGAAAGTCGTGCAATCATGTCCAAGGCGGCAGACGATTGCTTGCTTGGGTCGACAAGCGCTTCGCGATTGCGGAAGTCCGTCAGGCTCTTTTGCATGTTGGACAGCCTTGCCTGGCTGTCGTTCACTTCGATCTGTGCGTAATGGATGGCATCCTCGCGCGCCCGATCATTAAGGCGGTTGATGAGTTCTTCCGCATGCTGAACCAGGGCATTGGCCAGGCGATAGGCGTCTTCAGCACGAAATGCGCGCGCATCCAGTGTCGTTACGCCACTGCCACTGTCGGTGCGCACATTGATGAAACGAAGGTAGTGCTGATACAGCTCCTCGTTGTTGGCTTCGGCCCAAGGTAACGGGTAGCGGCTGAGAATGTCTCCTTCGGGACGGGAGAGGATCCCGGTCAGGCCATCTCTCTTTACCAAGGCGTCAACAGCGGCGCGTGACTTGATGAACTCGGTGACGATGTAGCTGTCGTCCTGCGCGCGAACGAAGCCGGTGCTCTGGAGAAAGCCGCTGAGCAGCCCCGCGGCATTCCGGTTCGGACTGCGCACGACGAACTGCGTTTCGGAAACATACTGATCGGCGCAGATGAAACCGTAATAGACCGCCCCAAGCAGACCGGGAACGACGACGATGAGCAACAGCAGCAGCTGCGATCGAGCCCATCGCGCAACAGAACGCGGCCAGGAAACTGGTTGACCTATGACGACGCCGGAAGAGCGTGCATCCACCAGCCTAACGAAATCAGTGAATTCCTTGTTATTCTCGATACGGCTCATTTGGGACCATCAAATCTCTCTTGGAATGGTCGAGACCACTCCACGGTTGCCTTTCCGGAGCTCCGATCAGGCAACTGCAGTCAGCCGGTTCCCATCGTTTCGGTTCGTCGTTCCGAACAACACGCGCGACGATTTCGACGGCAATTTACTTTGCGAGAGATTCCCATATATCCTTTGAAAGTCAAATATATTTCCGCGCTTCCGAAATTTTTACATACAGAAACAAGAATAATTTGCCTTGTGTCGCAATTAATACTTTAGCGACGCGATCCGTATGGCGAGGCCGAATTGTGGCGGCAATAACTGCCATTCGATTAGCCGTTTCACCCTCTTTGCTGGTTCAAGGAATTCGGAATGGGAAAGCTCGGAGGCATTTTAAAACATGTCGGCAGCAACTTTGCCTCGGATGGTCGTGGAGACCTGTTGATCGGCCGGATTCGCCGCAGCCTTTTGAAATTTCTCGTGGGTAGGCGGCGCAAACTCGCATCTGCGATACCGGAAGATGTCACCCAACTACATTTGCGTTTCATGCCCCCGAAAGCGGCTCCACTCATGCAACCAGCCGTGATCGGACATCGCAGGCTGTTTCGGTCAAGCGCGAGCCATCGCGCTTAGCAGACACACTTGGGGGACTCATATGCGTATGGATTCGACGATCTTTCCCCAGGAGACGCGGTCTTCGGCAAAGACAAGTGAGCCGCCGTCCTGGTTGCCCCCGACCAACGCGCGACTGCTCGCCTTCCTTCCGACACGTCGGCAGTTTCCTCTCATCGGTCCTGCCTTCTCCGCGTCGCTCAAGCCGATCGAATTGACGATGGGCGCCGCCGATGGTGTCGTCGGATGGGGGGACGGACCGCTTGCTCGTCTGGCACGTCTCTATGCGCAGGTGCTACGTCTGCCCTTCTGGACAATGGCGGGCGGCTTTCTCCAATCAACCGGTCCGGACGTCACGTCACCGATCTCCATCGTCGCCGACGATCTCGGCATTCATTCTTCCGCCCGTCAGCCGTCGCGATTGGAGGCGCTGCTTCAAAATGCTCCATCCGACACGGATACTCAGCGCGCCAGGGATTTGCGGCGATGGATCATCCGCGAGCGACTGTCCCAAGACATTCACCTACGGGACGAGGCCATTTCGCTTCGCCGAAGCCGTCGCAGGCGCATTCTGCTTGTCGACGAGGTAGTCGGAAATCGCACTGTGGAAAGTGCCGGTGCAGATGCAGCGACCTTCGCAAGAATGTGGACGGCGGCTCTTGCCGAGGAGAATGCCGACATCATTGTCAAATGCCATCCCGAAGTCGTCGCGGGCCAGGCCCGGGGCTTTCTTCAACCCCTCGCCCAGACGGCAGGAGTGCAGCTTGTGGACCGCCCTGTCTCGACACATTCGCTGCTGGATGTGGTGGATGAAGTTTGGACCGTATCAAGCCAACTCGGGCTGGAAGCGCTTCTGCGGGAAATACCCGTCGTCACCTTCGGCATGCCCGCCTATGCCGGCTGGGGGCTGACTGCAGATCGCGCCGAAGGCACGGTGGCAACGACGGCACGCTTGCGTCGTGGACGCCATGTCAGCATAGACGAGTTTGCCGCTGCCACGCTCTTTCAATATTCCCGCTATGTCGATCCCGTCTCCCGTAACCAGATCACGGCAGAGCAAGCGGTCGAACGGCTACTTGAATGGCGCATCCGTGCCCGATCACTGACCGGCCGTTACCTTTGCGTCAATTTCTCGCTTCACAAACGTGCAGTCATGCGCCGCTATCTGAACAGCCCCCGATCGCAGGTGCAGTTCGCCACCAATCCGGGCGTCTCAGAGATCCAGAGTGCCGACACCATCGTCCTTTGGGGGAACGCCACCCCTCCTGATGAATCCACTTTGTGGAAGCAGGGCAAGAGATTGCCGATCATTCGGGTTGAAGACGGCTTCATTCGCTCATCCGGCCTCGGCAGCTCGCTGGTGCCTCCATCTTCGCTCTGCTTCGACGATCAAGGCATCTATTTCGATGCCTCCGCTCCAAGCCAGCTGGAGACGATCCTGAACAGCACGAATTTCGACGACGCGCTTCTTGCGCGGGCAAAGCGCCTGCGGCAGGCCATCGTCTCGATGGGCATCACGAAATACAATCTGCCGCCGCAGCCAGCGCCGGATTATCGTGCTCTCGCCGAAGGCCGCAACGTCGTTCTGGTGGCCGGGCAGGTGCCGAACGACGCTTCGCTGCGGTTTGGCATGGCAAGTCATCCATCCGATATCGAGCTCCTCAAAGCCGTCCGGCACGCAAGACCAGAGGCATTTATCATCTACAAGCAGCATCCTGATCTTCTGGCGAAGGCGGCTGGCCGCCATCCGCCTCCATTCCTGCCCGCGGAGGCTGCCGATCTTGTTATCGGCAATGTCGATCTGGATAATCTTCTCGGCGTTGTCGACGAGGTTCATGTCGCGACATCGCAGATCGGGTTCGAGGCGCTGCTGCGTGAAAAGCCGGTATGGTGTCACGGTCTCCCCTTTTATGCCGGTTGGGGACTCACACACGATGCGGTTGTTTCGTTGCGGCGAAAGCGCACCTTAACGCTCGACGCACTCGTCGCCGGCACCCTCATCCTCTATCCGCGATACTGGTCGAACATCACCAATCTTCCGTGTGAAGCAGAAGACGTGGTTGACGAGCTCTATCGCTCCCGTCTGGGCACGGCTCCCAATCCGTCACGGCGGCGCTGGCTGGCACAGGCTATACACATGCTCGAGGCTAGAAAAACATGACGAAGCCGGTCGTTATGGATATCTCGCGATTGATGGAACGGGCGCATTGCCCGACGCCAACGGGTATCGATCGCTATGAGCTTCACTATGCGAATTGGCTGAACGAGCGCCGCAAACAAGCGGCTCTGGCCAATCTCGAAGCGTTTCCGCAGCCTTCCTGGTTTATCGAAACGAGCCACAGTGGCGCCGTCACCATTCCCTCGGAACGAGCAGACAGGCTGGTCTCCATCCTCAACAGCCGCTGGGCAGCGACGGAAATATCGTCCTCGCAGGCCGCCCTTCTCGATCGGATTTTCGCGGCTATCGATGGCAAGATCAGATGGCAGGCAGCGTCGGAAGTGAAAGCGGGCGAGGCCCATACGCAAAAGCTGCGCAAGATCGTGCATGCCGTTGCCAATCATTTCGCCCGTGGCCTGACGCTGCCGGACAGGGCGTCTTTCGTCCACGTGTCGCACAGCCGGCTGGAACGGACATCGGCTTTCTCCTGGCTTCGAGAAACCGGTCGCAACGGCGTCTTCTACGTCCATGATCTCATTCCGTTATCACATCCTGAATTCGTCAGACCGGAGGAGCCGGAGCGGCATCGTCGCAGAATGGAGACCGTGCTGAAACATGCGTCTCTGGTGCTTTGCAACTCTCAGGTAACGGCTCGCGCCTTGCGTACCTTTGCCCAGGAAAGCAACAGAAAGCTGCCCTCGATCGCCGTGCTGCCGCCTGGTGTCGAACAGTGCTTTCTGTCGCCGTCATCAGACATAGCGCGTCCGCGAATGCCATATTTCGTAACCCTCGGAACGATCGAGCCGCGCAAGAACCACATTCTATTGCTGCATCTGTGGCAATATCTGGCCGAGCGCGACGGGCCGATGGCCCCACGGCTGGTCATCGTCGGCAAGAGGGGATGGGAAAACAGCCATATCCTGGCGATGCTGGAGCGCTGCCCTGCCCTGCCTGGACTCGTCATCGAAGTACCTGGCCTGGAAGATGCCGCCTTGGCGCGGCTGGTCGCTGGCGCGGCCGCCCTTCTTGCCCCTTCCTTCACAGAGGGTTACGGCATGCCCGTCGCCGAGGCCATTGCACTTGGCACACCTGTTGTCGCCTCCAACATCAGCGCCCATCGCGAAGCCGCGGCCGGTCAACCTGCCATCTTCCTCGATCCCCTGGACGGGCTGAGCTGGCGAGCCGCCCTCGACATGATCGCCGCCTCGCCGCAACGCCGGACCAAGCCTAGCCAGCCAAGCGGATGGGACACGCATTTCGATGATTTGGAGACGCTGATCGAAGCCGATCTTTCGGCTCGGCGCCACGCTGCCCAGCGGGCCTCGCGACGCATCGAGAGAACATCGCCGTCGGCGGCTTTGCAGTGAGAGGCAACAATGCAGACAAAAGGCAGCAACAAGACAAATCCAATTGGTCAGCAAGACGTGGGAGCAGCGAAGTGACAAGCTTTTACGACATCGAGAACTGCTACAAATTCATCCTCGGCCGTGCAATGAACGAGGACGAGCGCAACGCCATCGGGCAGAATCTGCTGCAGCTGACGGATATTTCTCTGGACGAGCATCGTCGGCGTTTCCTCAGCTCCTACGAATTCCACCAGCGCCATAGCGAACTGCTCTTCAATAACTTCGTGCCGAAATCGCTTTTCGTTCTGTTCGAGACAAAATACAATTTCAAGCTGTATCTCGATCTGCGCCAGTATCACATATCCTTCGGCATCATGAGCGGCGAATACGAGAAATTCGATGTCGATCTCGTCAAGGCCATTCTGCCCGAAACCGGGCAGTTCATCGATGTCGGCGGCAATGTCGGATACTACTCGCTCTCCATTGCCGCCCATCCGACGTTCAAAGGAACGGTCCTTGCCTTCGAGCCGCTGCCGAAGCTCTGGGATCTGTTCAATCGCTCGATCCTCGAGAACGGCTTTGAGGATCGCGTCAGCGTTCGCCAGCTTGCCCTTGCGGATGCACCAGGCGAATTACAGCTCAACAATGCCGAGGACACGGTCAATGCCGGCGCGACGCGGCTGGTGACAAATTCCGCCGACACCAGGGTCGGGCGCATGACCAAGGTCGAGACGCTCGACGGCGTCGTCGGCAGACTGCGGCCCGATGTCATGAAGGTCGATATCGAGGGTGCGGAAGGCTTGTTCCTGAAAGGAGCGCAGAAAACGCTCTCGGCACATAAGCCCTCGCTCTTGATGGAGATCAACCGCGACATGCTCTCTGTGCTGTCGAAAACGACGCCCGGTGCTATCCACCACCAACTCACAGAGCGCGGTTACCACATCTGGAACAGCGCACAAAATAGGCTGACGCAGATGACGTCACCCGAGGAGCTCGACTTGAATTTTCAGGTCGGCACGGTGGCGAACATTCTGGCCGTGCATGACGATCGTATCGACGGTGTCAGCGAAAGCCTTCAGCGGCTTGGGCTGACACTGGGGTCGACGAAGGCAAAAAAACAGCGTCAGCGCGAGCCGGCGCTTTAGCCCTATCAATGCCCGACTGTGCGGCTCCGGCGCAAGATGCCGGCGTCGGCATTTAATACGGAGACATGATTGAGCAAACGGGTCAATGACATAGCTGAGGTCGCCTACTACGGCTCGTGCCCGAGCGAGGAGTTCGTCCGCCACGCCTTTCCGGATAGCAGAATCCCGTTCTTCTGCTACGGCATCAACATTGCCAGCTTCATGGACGAACGAAAAGCAAGCCTCAAGGCGATCGAGGCATGGCCTGAGCCGATCAAGAAAAAGCTGTACTTCGAAGCGCGCAAGGGCTTCAGGGAGCGACTGAAGCAGGCCGCCCCGAAAATGCTTGTTGTCGATTTCAGCCGCATCACGCGCGCCTCGCTCATGCGCTACAGAAACACCTTGCTGACAGTGCCCTATGAACTATTGGAGGCCGGACCGGATCTGCAGCGGGAAGCTTTCGGCATCTTCAAGATCATCCCCTTCGGCTGCCGCGAATTCTGGACGCACGTGATCGAGGCAATGCGGGCATTTTGCGATTTCGTGAATACGGAACTTCCAGATACAGGACTGATTCTGCTCGATGTTCCGCCCACCGCCGATTATCGCGGCACGCTCATCGACAGCAATACCTATATGATCGACTTTTGCCGCTGGCAGATGCGCTATCCGATGTCGCGCATGCTGGTGGACCTCTGCCTGGAGCATATTGAAAACAGCCGGGTACTGACGCCGCCCGTCGATCTTTATTCCGACGACACCGCCCTCTATGGACCTGCACCAATGCACTATTCCGCCGAGGTTTGGAAGGAGATGGCGGGGCGCTTCCATGCGGATGGCGGTTTCGAAGGCTTGCCGCGCTCCAGCGACCTGGTCTCGATCCTGACCAACTACTCCGGCCTTATGGATGCTTTCACTAAGACTGCGTTGTCGAACCCGAACCTTCACCGGTTCAGCCTCGATATTCTGCATGGGGCACTACCCTATCTTTTCGCGAAAATCAGCAGTCCCGCTCACAGTCATTTCGTCGATCCGATCGATTCCCACGACGTCGTTGCCGCCTTTCGTTGGATTCTTGGACGCGAGCCGGAATCTGCAGAAACTTTTCTCAATCATTATGCTCTGCACAACCGCGGCGAGCTGCGTGAAACGCTGCTGCGTTCCTTCGAATTCCAGAGCCAGGTGCCTCACTATGCCAAGCAGCAATAGCACGGTGAGGAGCGGGATGATCGTCGCATCATTCGAACTTGATGTGGTTGCGCGCCATGTTGACCAGAAAGAGGCCGACGGCCGTGGTGAACAGGCAGCATTTCAGAAGATAGCCGACGTCATAGAAGGTCTGCACCGTATCACCGAAGACGCCGGCACGGAACAGCTCGAAGCAATGGACGGTGGGAACGTAGAGCGCCAGTTTCTGCGGGCCGCTCGGCAGCCAGGCCACCATGAAGAACATGCCACAGATCGGCAGCGTCAGATATTGGAACGGCGGAATGAACTTCTCGATGAACTCGAACCGCTCCGAACCCGCCGCAAAGATAAGCCCGACTGCGAAGGAGAACCAGGCCATGAACAGCCAGCCGGTCAAAAGCAGGCCGAGATCTTGGAAGGGCGGGATGATTCCCGCCAAACGCGCGACTGTGTAGACCACAATGAGAGCCGCGGTCGTGCCCGCAATTTCCAGAAGTGCGCGGGCGATCAGTGCGTCGGCAAGGCGGATCTGACGATGATACATCAGAGGCAAGTTCTGGCGCAGGCAAGAGACGGCGTGACCGCTTATGTGGCGCCAGAGCGTCAGCGGCATGTAGCCGCTCAGAACGAAGGCGGCGACCGTCAATCCGTGTGCTTCGTGATGAAGCAAGGTCCACATGATCATGACGCCCGTCGTCAGGATCATGGGCTCAAGTGCGAGCCAGAGAAAGCCAATATTCTCACGCCCATAGCGGATGAGCATCTCACGCATGATCAGCGCGCCGAGAACACGCCCCTGGATCTTCAATCCGGTCGTGAATTGCGAACGGCCGCGGGAATTCATCGATACGTCATGCATGCGGAAGCCTCCTGTTCATCGTCCCACCTGCGTCGGACGATGGTGCAACGATACCGGCGAAGGCTTCGCGCTCAATTTTCATTGCGTCGGACTTGGACAATTACCGCCCACGGCTCCACAGCATCGATCTGCGACGGCGGACATTCATCAAGAGAGGCACAGTCATGGCTCTGATAGACTCCGAGACCCAAGGCAAGGCAGCCGATGCGGATCACAGACGACAGCCTTTCCGCCAGAGGATTGCGCGATCGATCGCCAAGCCTGCAAAGGCCGGCAAACGCCGCAGACGTTCGAAACGATTGGGCGCCTATGGTCTGGCAGTCATTGCCCCGACCCTTGTCGTCAGCGCTTATTACGCCTTCGTCGCCGCCCCGATCTATGTGTCGGAAGCATCCTTCGTCGTTCGCATGGCCGCTCCACCGTCATCCAACGTCTTCGGTTCGCTGTTGCAGAACAGCGGAATAACCAGATCACAGGACGATACGTTTTCCGTGCAGGAATACATCCGCTCCCGCCAGGCGTTGAAGGAACTCGCTAGCAAGCTTCCCGTACGTGCCATTTTCGGCAGTCCGCAAGCGGACTGGCTGACGCGCTTTCCACGGTTCTGGGAAAACAACAGCGAGGAGGAACTCTACGGTTACTACTCCGATCGCGTCTCAGTCATTCACAACGACACGACCGGCATCACCGTATTGCGCACGACTGCCTTTCACGCGCAGGATGCAGCCGATCTGAATACTACGCTGCTGGTGCTTGGCGGTGATCTGCTCGAACGCCTGAACGACCGCGCTCGCGGCGATGCAGTTCGTTTCGCCGACAATGAGGTGCAGGAGGCGCAGCAGCGGGTCATAGATGCGCAACGAAACATAACGGACTTCAGAAACAAAGAGCTGATGATTGATCCAAACGCCAGCTCCATGTCGATGATCGATCTCATCAGCAATCTGACTGCCGAGCTGGCGAGCACGCGCGCGCGCCTTGCAGAAACGCGCAAGACCGTGCCTGACAGCAATTCCATTCCTTTTCTGACGAGTCAGATCGCGGCTCTGGAGCAGCAGATCGAAAATGAACGGGCCAAGATGGTCGGATCGGACAAATCAGTCGCGCCGAGGATTGCGGATTATGAAAGTCTCGTCCTGATGCGGGAGTTTGCCAACAAGGCACTCGTTGCCGCCCTCGATGCGCTCGAAGCCGCCAGGGCCGATGCCCGCCGTCAGCAACTTTATCTCGAGGTGGTCGTTCCGCCGCAGATGCCGGATGAGGCAGAGATGCCTTATGCGCTCAAGAACATTGCGATCGTCTTCCTGTCCTTGAGTCTTGCCTACCTCCTGGGCTGGCTCATGCTCACCGCCATCAAGGATCATGAGGCCGGCTGACGAAGCAGCCGTGCTGCTTGAGGCTGGAACATACCAATTGCGGTATCAGTCGGGATGCCAGAAGCAGGTATAGATTTCCGCCATGCAGGCACGGATCTCACGGCTGGCAACCGAATCCGGAGTGACATGGCCATAGAGGCTGAACTCCGCGTCGCGCGCACGAATGTAATATCGCAAGGCCGCTTCTATATCCCGCATCGCCTTGTAAAGATGCGCCGTCTGGATTTCGACATCGATTACCGATGCGGCATCAAGATTTTGCGCATATTCGCGATAGATATCGTAGAGCCGCAGCGCCTCGTCGAAATCGCCGGCTTCCTTTGTCACATTCGCATAGACGGCAATCAGGTCGATCTCGCCATCCGTATCCACCAGATCGCGCAGTTGCGCCCGCGCCTGAGGCCAACGCCGCGACTGCACCAACTCCATGGCACTCTGTCGCTTGCGTTCTATGTCGACGCGCGAAAATCGAAGGCGCGCCAATTTCAGATGTCCGGCTATGTCGGTATCATCCGGCGCAAGCGCGTGGGCGCGCTCATACCATTGAAGCGCTGCCTCCGGTTCATTCATTCGATTGTAGAGGTGGCCGAACTGCAGATGAATATCGACATCGTCAGGCTCCTCCTCAAGAAAGTGCCGATAAGCCTCCAGTGCTGCTTCGAAATCGCCATTCTCCTTGCAGGCATGGCCGAGTTGTACAAACAGCGATACTCGCGTGGGATATTGCTGCAGCGCCTGCTGATAATAGAAGGCGGCCGTCGCCCAATCGCGCCGATCACGTGCGGCATCCGCCTCGGCCAGAACGTTGACCGGCGTGCGGGCCTCGGCAGCCCCGCTTCCCGCTTGGCCGACGCGCAGAAGCGTCGATGCGAATCTCAACTCTCGCCTCATGATACGTGCCGCATCGAAATGTTTCGGGGACGCAGCCAGCGGTCCTCTGGCGCGCGCTCGTGAATGCGAACGCGCAATTCGACGAAGCGATGCTCCCGCTTGATGGTCACGCATACGGTCCCCGAAAACGAGCCGACCAGAGTCATGGTCTGCAGAAAATCGAGGCCGGAATTGGCGACGATCTCGATATCGAGCCTGGCCGATTGCGGCTGAATGAGATCGAGATCCAGCAACCAGTCGCCTTCCGCGAAGCTGCGCTTGGGACCTGTGAGCAGCCAGCCCGAATGCACACTCCAATTGCCGTCGTGAAGCTGCAGCGGCTGGCACAGGAGATCGGGAGCGATCATCCAACCGACGTTCTCGACCTCGCGCACGAATACGAGCATAGCCTGCCCATCCGGATTAACCAGCAACCCGGATGGCGTGACGCTTGCGTTGGACGAATCCGCAACTTCCCGCCCGTTACCATCGTCTTCTGGCAGCAGCGTATCCCAATAGGCGGTCTGGCCATCACGGCGCGCGATCGCGACGATCCGCTTCACGACAGCTGTGCGCGTGAGGACGCGACGCCTGAGATCGAACTCCAGCCCCAATCGCTCGGCCGATGTCGGATCGCGTCCGCAGATCCGCGCGAAAGCATAGCGGAGGAAGGCCGCATCATCTTCTTTTGCGAAGCGAACGAAATTCTCCACCATGGCGAATTGGTCCGGTTCCCGGCGCAGCGCCTGCATCCCGGAAAGGCCGCTCAGCGACGACGGAACGGGACGACGAGCCTTCAGCGCATCAACGACGCGTAGCCGGTTGGTGCCGCCGCGAATGGCATTCGCAAGCGAGAGACGATCATCCGCAGTCAGGTCGATCTCGGTCAGATCCAACGCCCTTGCCCAGGCATCGACGAAGGATTCAGCAGGCAAGGAGAACACGTCTTTCGGCAGCGCGCTCAAGGGCTGCCTATGCAACTCGGCGATGGTCAATATTGCCCCCCAACATCTTTTCGATGGCTGTGACATGCCGCGCGGCAGTGCGCGGATAGGAATACCAAAGGGCCGCCTGGCTGCGATCTCGATCCAGCATCGACAGTAGCGACGGATTTTGAGCAAGGCTGAGGAGCGCCTCCGCGATGCACTCTATCTCGGTGCTTTTGACGATATGGCTGAACGGCCACAAATCTCGCAGGACCGGCGAGCAGGAGCAAAGCAGCGGGCGGTCGACGCTCATTGCAATGCGCGCCGCGCCGGTCGCAGTTTCGGTCGAATTGCCATAAAGGAATGAGAGCAGATCGCAGGTCATCAGCTCGCGACGCAGTTCTCCTTCGGGAATAAAATCGAAACGCGCCGTGACTTTGTCGGATAGTCCGAGATAGGCGATCAGATTTTCGATCGTGGCGCGTGTCGTACGCGATTCATCATTTGGAACGATGCAATTGAACAGCTTGAGCCGCAGTCTCGGCTCGTAGTTCAATGCCTCCGCAAAAGCCAATACGAGACGATCGATGTTCTTGTGGGGCATCAGGAACCCGAAAGAGCCGATGGTAAAATGCTCTGGGTCAGGTGCCGGGGCGTCTTCCGGCACGAGGAGAACGCCATGCGGTATGACGATTGGATTCGGATGGCCGGCTGCCGAAAGCGCGGCCGCGTCCTCCGCAGAATGCACAAAGACCATGTCGAACGCGCGGGTCCAATCCAGTGTCCCGCCGCGTAACGCCTCTTTCACGCTGTGCATTGTCAACACGCGCAGTCGGTGACCCGTCGCCGCTATCGGTTGAATCAACAGCTCCATGTCCGGCGCTGAAAAATGCCCCGGATGATGCTGCATCCAAAGGACGTCGCCTCGCCCCTGCTCCAAACGTCCCGCCAGACGTTTGAGCGAAGCAAGATCATAACCCCACAGCCGCGACATGCTGCGCGGTACGGCCTCGATAGTGTCTGAAGATGCTTCCGGTAGCGCATCGTCCATGATCCGCCGCGCGAAGATATGATCAATCCTGCCTTCGAATGCTGGCGTGCCATAGAGATGTTGCGAGTAGGTAGCGATGCCGCATTGCTGCTGCCAGGAGGAAATGAGATCGATCGTCCAATCCCGCCGCGTTTCGGTCGTTGATGGAGCGGATTTCGCAAGGGCGGCCAGCGTGCGGATGGCGACCGACCTCCAGCTGAAATGCGCTTTCAGCAATGATTTGGCTCTTTCCGTCCGGCTGCGGGCCTCATCGGGATGATCGAGCACGGCGCGCATCTGCATCCCCAGATGCTCGACGGACGGTTCCGCCCAAAGGCTATGGGAACCCGCAACATGGGCTTGCGACGCCGACATGTGGCAATCGATCAGCCAGGCCGTATCGGGACGGCAGAAATCAAGCTGGCCGCTATAGTTCGTGGTCACCACCGGAACGTCAAGCAGCATGGCTTCCGCCAAAGGCAGGCCGAAACCTTCGCCCCTACTCGGCGCAACCAGCATCGCCGCCGAACGATAGAGCGCTCGCAGCTGGCCTGGATCATAGTGCTGATCGATGATGGTGATGGGCGCGGCATCGGCGAGCCTGCCCCGCCTGTCAGCGAGGACGGAGGCCGAGATATTGTTCGGATTCGGAAAAGTCTTGATTATCAGCTCGACCGGATCATCCGCGCGGAAGCTGCGCAGGAACGCATCGATCAGAACGTCGACACCCTTGCGCGGAAAGCAGGAAGACACATGCAGGATGCGTCGGCGCCCAGTTTCAGGCAGCGGACACGGCACGTCATCGGCGACAGCCGAGAGATGATCACAGCCATTCCCGGTGACCTCCACCGGTATCGTAATCCCTGAACGCTCGAAACTGTCCCGGACGAAGTTCGAAATCACCGTCACGAGGTCGAGATCGCGATTGAATCGATCCACCAGATACTGCGGAAATTCGAGCTCTTCCCAGGCAAATGCCACATAGGCATTCTGTCGGCCCACCATATCGTGGGTCGCCGGTGGCCAGGTGTTCCGCAAATGGATGTCGAATGTCTCTTTAAATGGATAGTCATCACGCATTCGGCGCATGATATCCGTGGCAGCCGAGAGATTTGGGTCACCCTGCCAATCGTCCTCGGCCGTATGGCAGATAAGATTGACGCCCAGGTCTATGAGTGCTTGTGCAAGGTGGCGGTTGACGATCGCCAGGCTGTAATCGCCTTTGAACACACCGTCGAAGAAAACTGTCTTGCCGGCGAACTTTTCGATCAAGGCTCGCTCGTCGATGCGGCCCGCATCGAGCGAATAGGGCGAAGCAGCATCGTCATGGCGCATTCATGGCTCCCAGACACCAGAGATAGACGGATGGGCGATAGCGAAGCGCGCAAATTCGCAGACGTATCAATAGACGGATGACGAAAACGCTGTCTCTCACCTATGCCCGGCTTCAGCTCCGGGCGGCGACCGCCCGAAGCTGGATGCTCGGCATGTATGTCAGGATGCCTCGGCTTCTCGGACGAGATAGCCCATTTCCTCCGCGCGCTTTTCGAGCGATACGCGGACCTGTTCGAGCACGTTGCCCGCATAGACCGGCGGATAGCACCAATCGTTCCAGGTGCGGGTTGCCCCGTTTCCGAACGAGCCGAACCGCAAGACACCTGGCTCGAGGAAGGACAGGCGCCCACCGAGATCGAGATAGGTCTCCGTCTGCGCGCCTTCGGCAAGGATGATGGAATGCTGCTCCAGCTCGATATGGAAGTATTCGAACGGGACCAAAGTCGCCTCTTGGGTGATCGTCGTGCCATTGACGAGGAACTTGGCCGGAATCAGCGATTCTCCGAAGAACATGCAATGATCGGGAGAAACGTACAGATCGCGAGCGGGAACGTTTACCTCAAAGGCGCCTGCCTGTATGCGGATCGGCAACGTATCGCGCGGCTTGTCGATCGCCTTCGGATCGATCCGGCGGCGGCCAACCCACTTGATTTCCGCAACGCCCTTGTGAGTGACGACCAGATCGCCGACACGAAAATCCTCGACCGGAATATCGCCTTCCGGTGTCCGGATCAGCGTCCCCCGAAGGAAGCAGCTCGTGAAGGTCAGCGTGTCGGTATTCGCATCGTAAGTGTAGGTGACGCCCGCAGGTATCGTATAGGAGCCGAGCGCTACGGCATTCAACAGACCGCCATAGAAGGTAACCGTATTACCCGACTGTTGGACGACGTTCGAGCCGACAACCTCGATCTTGTCTCCCGATTGAACGTTAATGACGTTCGGCGGGGTCGACAGGTTGAGATTGATGCCACCGGGATTGTACGCGAATAGGCCGGTGCCATTCGCATTGGCGAAGTCTACCGTGACGCCGTTCAGCAAGCCGACGTTGAGCAGGCCCGCATCGACGGTGATGCTGGAACCCGCGCCAATTCCGTAAGTATAGGTCGAGCCGGCTGCGATGTTCGCAAGGCTGGCATTGATCGTAACGTTTGCACCGTTGATGGCGTCGATCGTCGTGCTTGAGACCGCACCTGTACCGACGAGATTGCTGATATTGACGTCCACGCCATCGACGATCACGGTGCCGTTGGAAACCAGATTGAGCTGGATCGTATCTCCCGATGTGCCAGCATTGCTGCTATCGATCGTGGTCGTGCCGTTATTGATTAGGTTGATGCCAATCAAAGCCATGTTATTATCCTCTCCATTAGATTAACACGTTGTTTTTCAAGGCAAATACTATCGTCAGAACTTGTAGTTCAGACCCACCCGAACGGCATGGAAATCGAGGCTCGCTTTGGAGTTGAGCGCATCCCCGCCCATGTTGCTGCTGCCGAAATCGACATACTGATATTCGAGTTTCGCTGTCACATGATCGGTGAAGGCGTGTTCGACGCCGGCGCCTACCGTCCAGCCGGCCTTGGTCTTGTCGTCGTCAAAGCCTACGCCACCGAGTGCGCCCTTGTAATCGACATGGCCATAGGCGAGACCGCCGGTACCGTAGAACAAGGTATTGTCATAGGCGTAGCCGATGCGGGGGCGGACGGTGCCGTACCAGTCGATCTTGGAAGATGCGCTCGCAGTACCATTTCTGAACGAGTCGCTAATGTCGGCGCCCTGGAAGTCTGCTTCGAGGCCGATCACCCAGTTGGGGTCGAACTGATAGTTGTAGCCGATCTGGCCGCCTCCGAGGAAACCGGACCCTTCAAGCTTGCCAAATCTGCCAAGGTAACTTCCGAAGGAATGGAAACCGACATTGTCGTTACCACCGAAACCACCGCCGGCATTCACACCGACGTAAAAGCCGGTCCATGAAAACACCGGTGCCGTCTCGACAGGAGCTTGAGGCGGCGTGGAAGCCGCAAGATCTGCTGCATAGACGGTATTCCCCACAACCGTCGCCAACAGGAAAACGGTAGTCCCCAAAAACTTGCGCATTCGAAAATTCTCCTCGAAGGAATTCACGAGATTCAACATGTAACTTGCGAAAGTTCACGTTGAGGCCATAATATAGACGCGATTATAGCTGTAAATACGCAGTCACTAATAAATATTTTCGAGATACAAGCTTTATTTGTATAGTTTTGTCGCAATATGTATTGAGAGCATATTGATTCTATACTTTCGACGCTCCACAAAATGCCGAACTCATTGCAGCAGAACCAATACAACTGGAATGAAATGGATAGCTTCGCATCTGCCGCGACGCGGAATGTATAAAAACAAGGCGCCGCGATTTCGCTTCGTTCGCAAAAAGCTGCGAGCCGCAGCGGCTTCCGCGTGACGCAATCGGGTGCGATGTGTCGCTTTCGATATAGACAGGCAAGGCGCGGTTCTGCGAGCTTCTATCGCTACCGCAGATATTCATCTGCTGCGCTGGGAGGCTTGACGTGGCGGACCCCTAGAAGGAACGTCAGGCCTCCCAACTGCGCCCAAACCCTCCTCCTATGAACGACGTGTGATGAAGAGCAGGCTGGCAGATCATGGCCCGCATACATCTGATGTCGTCGATCTCCGCGACAACGCCCAAAAGACAAGCAGAGCGGTGATGTTGCCGCTGTAGCATTCCGAAACAGGCAACCTGACGGCATTAAGCATTGGCTGATTTTGAATTCGGCTTTCCAACGTCAGGCGCAATCAGACCTCCGACGTCGCTTTCCGTATGGACGATGGGGCAGTGGCAAGCCACATCTTTGGAACTATCGCAACCGCCAATTTGCGATGGTCGGGAGGCTCGATCGCCTTGCTTCAAGTAACGGTCGGGCCTCCTTGCTTGCGACAAGCGCAACTCGCTAAGTGATTGCCACTACCACGCCGCACTTCCGGGCCACTGCGTGCTCGCCTCAGGGAATTACACGCATACCAGCCGCACTCGCTGCCTTGAGGAAAGCAGAGCGAACTTGTTCAGGCGAAACCCTGCCTTTGATGCCGTCGACGCAGGCCTGTAACGCCTCTTCAAACGCATCTCCATAGCGTACCGGCCATTTCGTCGTCAGACACTCCACGGCCTGTGCGATCGAATCAATGGACTGAACCTCGTCTTCATCCTGCATTGCAATTCCGAGTGGTGCGAATGCCAGTCCTATAGGCTCATCCAAGGCATCAAGGGACGACGTTTGATCTTGATCCTCGGCATTTTCGGACTTTGCGTGCCGTCGCCTCGTCACCAGCGTGGCCAGCAACGTCATATCCCGAGCAATCTTATCCAGGGCTACAAGCTCGTCCCCTTCGGCCACTACCTGGCCTGGATCACTCTCTTCCGCTTGCGGCTCCGGCGGCAACGCCAGGCGACTATCTATGTTCGTTTGAGGAGTGAAAACATCAACGGGGACCGAATTAGCAAGCTGCGCACCGCTATCGAGGTCGGCGCCAAAACTCTTATCATTACGCCCCATGCCGGTATGTCCCAATAAGCGCTGTCAAACCCGTCCCACTGCACGCCTGCATAGCCGCAATATGCTGTATCGGCAAAAGTACTACTAATAAAACGCAATTGACCCGTATAGATTAAAACTTTGAAACGAATTTGACCAGTATCGCGACAGCAGAAAGCGAAAATACTCATAAAACCGGCTGATATTGGCTTATTTTCAATGTATAATTATGGAAACTTTCGCTTAAAAGGCCAGCGGATGGTCTTATGATCGAGGCTGGATCTCTTCCACGCGGCGGCCGCAGCCACATCTATAGTTGCATGCACCCCTTCAAGGGCTGCCAAATCCACCTGTGATTGCCATTTCCGCCAGCTTCCGGCGCCCTGAGCTACGCAAGCCTGCAATAAGACCTTGCTCAGACAGTTGCGGATGCATGAGCGTGCCGAAGCGAGGTGATACGCCCTTGGGCTGCGATGACCGTCGCGGAAAGCCAATGCGAAGTGCAAGCCGCTCCTGCAGAATTGAAGGGGCGCACCGAAGTGCGCCGCTTGTTCAGACAATGAAGAAAGTCGACGGCGGAACCTGTAATGCGGTGGCAATACGGCGAAGTTTCGCCGGATCGGCCTCGGCACCAGCCTCGATTTCAGTGATTTCCTCACTGGTGAGGCCACAGGTTTCGGAGAGGTCGTCAATCGTGTAACCGATGGCTTCACGCGCCTGCCGCACGGCAGCGGCGATCTCGCCATCGGGAACGGTAGAAGCCTTTGAACTATCGATATTATTCGGAGTAATGGACATGAAATTTCTCCTTCCAAAGTCCGCCGGCCAATTCGTTGCCGGGTGAAGGCAGCTATTGCAGCCATGAGGCATATCGACCTAAACAGACACGGCCGAACGCTGCGTCAATATAGGCATCAATGCGGCGAGGGCAAGCACGGAAGCGCATAGCTGCCAATCGCCTGGCTCTCGGCTAATTTCGCAATTTAATATTCTGTGATGGCGACAACACGTCACGGTTACAGAGGAATGAACCCTGCTGCGCGCCGTCTCGTAACGACCGCCGCCGGACGGCACGCTTGCGAACACCACCTATAGTGATGAAGATCACTTCTTGCCTTTTGCCTTGCGCACCTTCCGCTCGGCCGCAAGCAGGAGCCCCTTGAGTTCTGGCTCACGCACACGATTGGCTGCTTCGATGAAAGAAACCCATTCGACGCGGCGCTGGCCGCGCTCAGGGAAGTCCTGGAACGTCTGGTCGACCTCCAGCAGATGCAGTTCGACAATGCAGGGAACGCGATTGCCGTCGGCAAGCTGTTTCAGATAGGTGAAGTAGCCGAAAGGTTTTTTCCTCACCTTGCCGCGTACGCCGGCTTCTTCGTAAGCCTCGATGGCGGCAACCTCATGCGGCTTCTTGCCCTTGATCGGCCAGCCCTTGGGGACGACCCATCGGCCGCTTTCCCGGCTGGTGACGACGAGCATCTCGGCATCGTCGCATTCGGGCATCCTCCTGTAGCAGATCGCGGCATATTGCTCGTGGACCCGGCCGTGCAGCAACTCGTCTGCATGAGAGGCGAGCTCGGACAGAAAACTCTCCGACCGTCGCAGGGCCTTTTGCTGTGCTGAGAGTGAAGAAGCCATGGGCACCCTACTCGCGACACGGTCGATCGGCGCAAATACCCCCCGAGACTGGCTGGCTTGCGCTCACAAAAATCGTCTGTGACACGCTGCCCTCCTATCCGCTTGGGGTTTCGCCGAAATTCACAACTATCAGTATGATGCTGTGAGCCGTTGCGGTGACAGTTTTATGAAGGCGGCTGTTGATGATGCGGGAGGGATCAGCCGCCCGGCGGCGCTACACGAAACTGTGATCACCCAGCATGGAAACAAAAAAACGGCCCCCGAAGGGGCCGTTTCATCCTTGGGAGGATGATGCGAAGCTTACTCGGCGGCCTGCAGCGCAGGCACCTCGATTTCTTCGCTCAATTGCCCCGCCATGGCGGCGGCAAACTTGGTCTGGTCGAGCTCGTTTTCCCAGCGGGCGACGACGATCGTGGCAACCGCATTGCCGACGAAATTGGTCAGCGCGCGGCACTCCGACATGAAGCGGTCGATGCCAAGGATCAACGCCATGCCGGCGATCGGCACCGAAGGCACGACTGCGAGCGTGGCGGCAAGCGTGATGAAGCCCGCGCCGGTGATGCCGGCAGCCCCCTTGGAGCTCAACATCGCGACGAGCAGCAGCAGGATCTGGTCACCAAGTGCCAGCGGCGTATCGGTCGCCTGCGCAATGAAGAGTGCTGCCAGCGTCATGTAGATATTCGTGCCGTCAAGGTTGAAGGAGTAACCTGTCGGAATGACGAGGCCGACGACGGAGCGCTTGCAGCCTGCACGTTCCATCTTGTTCATCAGGCCAGGCAGTGCGGCTTCAGACGACGAGGTGCCGAGTACCAGCAACAGCTCTTCCTTGATGTAGCGGATCAACGCCAGGATCGAGAAGCCGTTGTAGCGGGCGACGGCGCCGAGCACTACGAGCACAAACAGCAGCGACGTGGCGTAGAAGGTGCCGATCAGGAATGCCAGGTTGGCAATTGTGCCGATACCGTATTTGCCGATGGTGAAGGCCATGGCGCCGAAGGCGCCGATCGGCGCAAATTTCATCAGAAGCGCTACCATCCGGAAGATCGGGGTAGTCAGTGCCTGCAGGAAGTCAACGACCGGGCGACCGCGTTCTCCGGCTGCGCCGAGCGCGATGCCGAAAACGACCGAGAAGAACAGCACCTGGAGAATGTCGCCCTTGGCGAAGGCACCGACGATCGTATCCGGGATGATGTTCATCAGGAAGCCGACGACAGAGGCATCGTGCGCCTGCGCCGCATAATTGGTGACAGCCTTCGTATCCAGCGTGGCCGGATTGATATGCATGCCAGCACCCGGCTGCACGACGTTGGCAACGATGAGGCCGACGATCAGCGCCAACGTTGAGAAGGTCAAGAAGTAGATGAAGGCCTTGCCAACGACGCGGCCAAACTTCTTCAGATCGGACATGCCGGCAATGCCGGTCGCAACCGTCAGGAAGATAACGGGCGCAATAACCATGCGTACCAGCTTGATGAACGCATCGCCGAGTGGCTGCAACGATGTGCCGAGCTGTGGATAGTAGTGGCCGAGCAGTATGCCCGCAGCGATCGCGGTGAGAACCTGCACATAAAGGTGCCGGTAGAAGGGAACTTTGGCACGCGTTTCCGCGGCAGCGATGGGAGCAATCATGATGTCCTCCGTTAAGCCCAACCGATCTCTCGGCCCTCCGGGCGACGACTAGAATTCAACAGCCTCCGACTGTTCCGTCGTTCGTTGCAATGGCTGTGCCAGATGAGCGCCTTGATTTTAACACATTGCTTTTGTTGGATTTTATTTTGCTGCGCTGATCGAAGAATGCCGGCATGTGCGATAATCCGCACAGACTGAATTGCAGTTCGCGCGAAATCATGCACAATATGGCAATGCTGCAGCGCCCGACCAACGAACGATCTTTGACGCCCGAGCAACTGGGTCGGCGCTCCCGTCGGGTCTGGTTCATTTTTGCGTTTTTTAGTGCGGCCGTCATTGCGGCGGGTCTTTACGGCGCGAATTTTTATGGCCGCCTCTCGGCAGTAGAAATGCTGCAGAGGCAGGGGCACACGGATGCAAATCTCAAGGTTGCGCTCTTGCGAGCCGTCCTCGAACGTCCCCGCGCCTTGCCGCTGCTGCTCGCCGACGATCAGCAGGTACGGGATGCTCTCGCCGACAAGCACATTGACGATGTCGTCGCGCTGGATCGCAAACTCGAAAGCCTGGTTTCCGGCACAAGCGCATCCGTCCTCTACGTCACCGGCAAGGACGGCGTTGCCATGGCCTCCAGCAACTGGCGGGAGCCCTTGAGCTTCGTCGGCAACGACTATTCCTTCCGCGATTATTTCCGCAAAGCCATGGAAACGGGGACAGCCGAACACTATGCGCTCGGTACGGTCAGCAATCGCCCCGGTCTCTATATTTCCCGCCGCGTCGGCGATGCCGGTTCCGCCCTTGGGGTCGTCGTGGTCAAGATGGAGTTCGATCAGCTGGAGGCTGACTGGAGCGAGACCGGTCGTCCCGCTTACGTGACCGACGAACGCGGCGTCGTGCTCATCACCAGCCTACCCTCATGGCGCTTCATGACGACCGCGCCGCTTGGACGCGAGGAGGCCGCAACCATTCGCAAAAGCCTGCAGTTCGGCGCAGCCCCGCTTTCGCCCCTCCCGGTCAGCCATCCCGAAGAAGTCGGCCCGGATGCAACCATCGTGCGTGCCATTCTGCCCGGAAGCAGCGCCGCGGAATATTTGCGGTTGACGGTCGCGGTTCCATCGACACCCTGGCAGCTCGGCTATCTGATCCCGACCGATCAGGCGGTCGCTTCCTCCGTGCGTGAGACGCGCTTCCTTACCTTGACCGTCCTGCTGCCAATCCTCGCCTTTGCCGCTTTCCTACTGCGCCGCCGTGATGTCTCCGCCATGCAGATTGCCGTCAGCAGGATCGCGCGTGAAGAGTTGGAACGCCGGGTTCTTGAGCGCACGGAAGACCTGAGCCAGGCCCGCGACCGGCTGGAGGCGGAAATTGCCGACCATCGTGCAACGGAAGCCAAGCTGCAGGGCGTGCAGCAGGATCTCGTACAGGCCAATCGCCTTGCCATCCTCGGCCAGGTCGCAGCCGGCGTCGCCCATGAGATCAATCAACCGGTCGCGACCATCCGCGCCTATGCGGAGAATGCGCATGTTTTTCTCGACAGGCGGCAGATGGAACCGGTCAAGGAAAACCTGTCAGCGATCGCAGCATTGACGGAGCGTATCGGCACGATCACCGAAGAATTGAAGGCCTTCGCCCGCAAGGGAAGGACCGCACCGGAGCCTGTCGACCTCAGAAGCGTGATCGAAGGAGCCGTCGTCCTGCTTAGGAGCCGCTTTGCAGGCCGTCTGGATGCGCTCAACATCGAGTTGCCGCCAACGGGGCTCGGTGTTGTCGGCACACGCATCCGGCTCGAACAGGTGCTGATCAACCTCTTTCAGAATGCTCTGGAGGCCCTGGAAGGCCGCGACCAGCCCAAGGTGGCGGTTTCGGTGCATGAAACTTCGGATGAGGTCGAAATCGTGGTTTCGGACAATGGGCCTGGCATTCCGGCGGCGATCCTCGACTCGCTGTTTACCCCCTTCAATACGTCCAAGGAAAAAGGCCTCGGCCTCGGTCTCGTCATTTCAAAGGATATCGTCGTCGATTATGGCGGCCGGATCGATGTCGAGAGCAATGGCAACGGCACCCGCTTCACCGTCCATCTGCGCAAGGCCATACCATGAGTGAGAGTTCCCCCGTTTTCCTCATCGACGACGACAAGGATCTGTTGAGGGCTACGAAACAGACGCTTGAACTTGCCGGCTTTTCCGTATCCGCCTTCTCTGCTGCAAGCGAGGCGCTCCATGGTCTCAATGCCGACTTTGCCGGTGTCGTCGTCTCCGATATCCGCATGCCGCAGATGGATGGCCAGCAGCTCTTTGGCCGCATCAAGGCGCTCGACGCCGATCTTCCGGTCATTCTGGTCACGGGTCATGGCGATATTCCGATGGCGGTGCAGGCGATCCAGGATGGCGCCTATGATTTTATCGCCAAGCCCTTCGCCACGGATCGGCTGGTACAGAGCGTGCGGCGCGCGGCCGAGAAACGGCGGCTCGTCCTGGAAAACCGGGCGCTGCGGCAGGCCGCAGAACAGGCGCAGGGCGATCTGCCGTTGATTGGCCAGACTCCGGCCATCGAGCGGCTGCGCCATACGCTGCGGCAGATCGCCGACACGGATGTCGACGTGCTGGTGACGGGTGAGACCGGCAGCGGCAAGGAGGTGGTGGCCAGCCTGCTGCATCGCTGGAGCCGGCGGGCGAAGGGCAATTTCGTCGCGCTGAACTGTGGCGCCCTGCCGGAAACCGTGATCGAAAGCGAATTGTTCGGCCATGAGCCGGGCGCTTTCACCGGCGCCCAGAAGAAGCGCGTCGGGCGTATAGAACATTCAAGTTCCGGCACCCTGTTTCTCGACGAGATCGAAAGCATGCCGCCGGCTATCCAGGTGCAGATGCTGCGCGTGCTGGAAATGCGCGAGGTGACGCCGCTCGGCACCAATGAGGTCCGCCCCGTCGATCTTCGCGTCGTCGCGGCGGCGAAGGTCGATCTCGCCGATCCGCGCCAGCGCGGCGATTTTCGCGAGGATCTCTACTATCGCCTCAACGTGGTCACGCTTTCCATTCCGCCGCTGCGCGAGCGGCGCGATGACATTCCCCTGCTCTTCGGCCATTTCGCCGATCGCGCCGCTGGCCGCTTCAAGCGCGAGGTGCCGGCGATATCCACAACGGTGCGCCGCCATCTGCAGCAGCACGACTGGCCAGGAAACGTCCGCGAGCTCTCGCATTTTGCCGAGCGTTTCGTGCTCGGCCTCGAATCGGCCCCGGCGGCAAAATCCGACGAAGCACCTATGGCGGATGAAGGCCTATCGTTGCCCGTTCGGGTGGAACGTTACGAAGCCGAACTCATTCGCGAAACCTTGTCGCAGAACAATGGCGATGTGCGTCGTACCATCGAGGCACTCGGCATTCCCAGAAAGACCTTCTACGACAAGCTCCAGCGGCACGGCATCGTCAGGGGCGATTTTGCCGGCTTTGATGGCGACGAACGACGCGGTTCATGACACGCCACCGATGAGCGAAACCATACCAGCTGAAGCGGCCTTGCGCGACACGCTTCACGCGCTGCGGCGCATCTCCTTGGCATTGGAACCGTCCCCTTGCTGTGCCGCGACCTCGGCAGTGCGATCCAATACGAGCATTGCTTGTACGATCACCGCCGCAAGCGCTTCATCGCTCTTGGAAGCCGCAACGACCAGCGGCGCGCTCAGGCAAATTCTAAGGGCACTAGCGGGCACATCGCCAAAATCGGCGCAGCGAACCGGCTGCCCAAGGCGCACCAACGCAACCCCTTTGCCCTCGAGGGCCAAATCCTTGTAGACGGCAGCCATTTCCGTCGCCGTCAGCATGGCGCCATCTGTGCAATTGCGCAGGTAGAACGAAAATACCGAGGGAATCTCGTCCCAACGAAGGAGCGATGACGTGCCCAATAGCTTCCGCCGATCCAAGGGCCGGCTCTGCAAGGGTTCGAAGGTCGGATCGTTCGCAAGCCGATCAGAGACTGCCTCGGCAAATGCGGACAAGACCTCGATCACGCGATCTTCAGGTATACCCACGAAACGTTCGAGCTCGAAGATGGCTGCTTTCCAGCGCAGCAGCAGGCCAAGATTGGCGCGTTCCGGCAAGATGTCACGAGCGGCCCAGCCCTCGGGCCATTCCGCCTTCCCGCAGTAATCCGCCAAGGCGGCAGGCAGGATGCGCGACTTGAATCGTTCCGACATTTGCGGCGGGCAGAGAAGCGCACCGCTGAAAATCGGTCCGGCAAGGAATTTCGACCCCGTGAGCGCGACCATGAAACCATGCGCGAGATAGGCGCGGATCGTTGCCGCCGACAGACGAAACTGGCAGGCATCGATCATGATATCCAGCACAGTCCCAAATCGTTCCTTCAAACCCATAACCGTCTCGAGGCTCGGCGCCAGCAGGCTGGTCTTTGATACGTCCGTTACCACGAGCAGGCATCTAAGGCCTGCTGCGCGGGCAAGTTCGATGAGGCCGCGCAACTCCTCCTCCACCTCGCTGTCGGTGCGAAGAGAGCCATCCTTGTTGCGCACGGCAATGGTGGCGTTGCGCGTGGCGCTCCCTGGCTGCAATTCCTCGCCCTTGGCGACTGCCCGCTCGCTGCTGACACGGCTCATGAAATGCCGCCCGGCCGACGCCGTCATGACGCCGCTGCCCGTCTCGTTCCCCATCAGCGTGATGGTCATCAGGGCGCGTTCGTCCTCACCCGCCAGCAGTGCGGCCGAAAAAAGGTGGATATCCGTGCCCGATGTGGCCAGGATCGCGTCGACCCTTGGTTGCGATATCTGGTTCAGGCCAAGCAGGCGCAACAGATCGTCGCGCACGCGCCCGACTTCGCGATCGTAGACGGCCGTCGACGATCCTGCTTCCATCGCCCTCATCAGGTCTCTGTAATAGGATTCGACCGCGGCAAAGGCGGCCGCAGAGATGGTGGATGCCGTAGACGAACCGAAAGCGAGATCTTCGGGCCGGGGCGCAGGGCCATAGCCATACATGTTGAGCCCGTTGACCGGATCGCAATCCAGCCGCTCATCTCCGCCCGATACCAGGTGCTTCAGAAGCGCATCCCTTGCCTCGCCTCGTTGCTGCGACAATGCACCTGCCGTCACGGTCTCATCCAGGGTACGGTCATCAGCAATTTGCTGCATGGAGAAGCATTCCTCTTTCGCCAAAATCGAAACGCTTCGCAGGATCGCGCCGCGTTCTATACCGAGCGGGGGACCCTCGGCAGTCGAACATTACGCTTCGCAAGGTGGAGCGAGGCTGACTTGCCAAGACCAGCAACGCCCGGTGGCAAGCACAATAAAAAACTCGCGGTCGGGAAGGCCGCGAGCTCATTAGTGCAAAAGGGAATTGTTGGATTAGCCGGCAGCTTCCAGCTTATCCTGCGTCTTCGTGTCGAAGTCGCTGGCATCGTGGCGCTCACGCAGCTGCTCGGACGGATCGCCCGACATGCGGTTGACCATGCGGCCGCGCTTGACGGCAGGACGCGAATAGACCTGCTCGGCCCAGCGCTGCACATTCTTGTAATCCTGCACTTGCAGGAACTCGGCCGCACCGTACTGCCAGCCCTTAGCCAGGCCGCCATACCACGGCCAGATGGCGATATCGGCAATCGTATAGTCGCTGCCGGCGATATATTCGCTTTCAGCGAGACGGCGGTCGAGGACATCGAGCTGGCGCTTCACCTCCATGGCGAAGCGGTCGATCGCATATTCGATCTTCGTCGGCGCATAGGCGTAGAAATGACCAAAGCCACCGCCGAGATAGGGCGCGCTGCCCATCTGCCAGAACAGCCAGGAGATGCATTCGGCGCGAGCCGGCTGCTCGGTCGGCAGGAAGGCACCGAACTTCTCGGCAAGATACATCAGGATCGATGCCGATTCGAAGACGCGGACCGGCTTCGGGCCACTGCGGTCGAGCAGAGCCGGGATCTTCGAATTCGGATTGACGTCAACGAAACCGCTACCGAACTGATCGCCCTCGCCGATCTTGATCAGCCAGGCATCATATTCGGCACCGCCAAGACCGAGCGCCAGCAGCTCTTCGAGCATGATGGTGACCTTCACGCCATTCGGTGTTCCCAGCGAATAGAGCTGGAGGGGATGGCGTCCCACAGGCAACTCCTTGTCGTGCGTCGGCCCGGCAATCGGACGGTTGATATTGGCGAACTGGCCGCCATTGGCCTTGTTCCAGGTCCAGATTTTCGGCGGCGAGTATTCGGCAGAACCGGTCATGGGCATCTTCCTTTTTCGGAAATCAAGTTTGGGGCGATCTTCGATGTAGCGCGCTACATAGGTCGCACATAGTGGCCACAGTTCATTTTTGCGAGAGGAGATTGCGCACTCTTTAATTCCCCGGTGCCGTTTGGCGCTCGGGCCGCTTGCCTCGGGCCAAGGTCCCTGCGCCAATTTAGGCCATTCGGAATCGCGTGGAGGTTCGATGAAACGAAAAAGCCTGCCGCGGGAGGAGGTGCGGCAGGCTTTCTACAAGAACCGAACAGCGGATGGGAGGAGGAGTTCCGCTGTTCCTGCAGTCGTCCCTGGGAGGAGGATAAGGACGTCTGCCAAGCGAAGGGATGCGGGAGGAGATGCATCGCTTCGGTGAGTAGGAACATACCAGTCTTTTGCTCAGTTCATAGGCATTTCTTTGCAAGGCAGTTATGCGCCATGCGAAAAGCGGAGAGCTGAACTGATGCAATCTTCGGCAAGCGCGGCAAAAGTGAACATCAATGTCCACAAAGCAAAAGCGCCTGCTCGAGGGAACAGGCGCTGGCATAAGGCAGCTTTATAACGAGCCGTTGCGGCCGTTAGCGAGCGATCGCTGCGCGGGCAACATTGCGGATTTCGCCGCGGTCGATACCCAGGTCGTGCAGTTCGCGCGTGGACATACGGCCCAGTTCAGCGACCGTCTGACGATACTTGCGCCAGTTATTGAAAGAGCGTGCTACGTTCATGATGATCCCCTTTCCTTGGGCTTTCGAAGCTGAGCGGCCGTGCTTGGCGCTCCCGTCGCTTCGATGAGAAACATATAGTCGAAGCCCGCAGCTTTTTGCAGAGCTAAGAGATCACTCCACCAATGCGTATATTGCATAGGTCGCCGAAAAAGCAGGCGATCGCCGCCGTCAGATTGGCTTTTGTGATTTGATGATGACAGCGACGCCTTTGTCTGCGAAAAGAAGAGAGATGAGAGACAGGGGCGTCCGCCATCCGGCGGGCTGAGAAGCACCCTTCGAACCTGAACCAGATCATGCTGGCGGAGGGAGTCGCTCGGGACCTCGTAAGCACAAGTACGTCGTCCCTATGCGTCTCGCCCGCCTGAAAGGGGCGATATGCAAGACCAAACAACTGCAGGCAATCTGCTTCACGCCATGCGGGCCAACCCTCCGCTCGTGCAATGCATCACCAATTTCGTCGCCATGAACATCGCGGCCAATGTGATGCTCGCCGCCGGGGCGTCGCCGGCAATGGTACATGCCGAAGAGGAAGCCGGCGAATTTGCGGCGATATCAGGCGCGCTGACAATCAATATCGGCACGCTTTCGACCGGCTGGCTTGCTGGCATGCTGAAGGCTGCGAGGTCGGCAAACAATGCCGGCAAGCCCTGGGTCCTCGATCCCGTCGCCCATTACGCGACTGCGTTTCGCCGCAAGGCGGTCGCGCAATTGCTCGAGTTGCAGCCGACGATCATTCGCGGCAACGCATCCGAGATCATCGCGCTCGCCGGTGGTACGAGCCGCGGCCAGGGCGTCGATAGCAGGGATGCCGTCGAACAAGCGGAAGATTCCGCCCGACTGCTCGCCGAAAAGCACGGCTGCATAGTCGCGGTCACTGGTGTCACGGATTTCGTGACGGATGGGCAGAAGGCGAAGCGCATCGCCGGCGGTTCGCCATTCATGCCGCAGGTCACAGCCCTCGGCTGCTCGCTCACCTGCCTCGTCGGTGCCTTTGCGGCGGCAACGACAAATGCGCCCTTAGAAGCGACCGTCGCCGCCCTGGCCGTCTTCGCCGTCGCCGGTACGCAGGCAGGCGCGGCGGCCGATGGCCCCGGCTCATTCTCCTGGCGCTTCCTTGATGCACTCGCTTCCCTCACGCCGGAGGTCCTCGATCGCGAAGCAAGGGTAACGGTAGCATGAAAGACTTCGACCTCTCGCTCTATCTCGTCCTCGATCCAGCGCTCTGCGCCGACCTCGGCATGGTTGAAACGACCCGTGCAGCCGTTGCCGGCGGCGCAACCATCGTGCAGTTGCGCGACAAACATGCTCCGACCGCAGCCATGATCGAGACAGGCCGCGCCCTCAAGCAAATTCTGCACGGAACGAATGTCCGGCTGATCGTCAACGACAATGTCGAGGTTGCCATCGCCATTGGCGCGGATGGCCTCCATATCGGCCAGGAGGATATGAATGCAGCCGATGCCCGCCGGATGATCGGGCCGGACATGATCCTCGGCCTCTCGGTGGAAACGGAAGCCCTCGCCTCCTCCGTAGATGCCGGCATCGTCGACTATGCCGGGATCGGCCCGGTCTTTTCAACGCCCACCAAGCCCGACCACAAGCAACCGATCGGCTTCGACGGACTTGCCCGCATCGTCAGGCGTTGCCCGGTTCCATCAGTCGCGATCGGTGGCCTCAAGGCAGAGCATGCTGCAAACGTCTACTCGGCCGGCGCCGGTGGTCTCGCGGTCGTCTCGGCCATATGCGGCCAACCGGACTCGCAAGCCGCGACAGCCCTCATCGCGAAAGCCATTAAGGAGGCCCGCCAATGATCCGCAACGTTCTATCCATTGCCGGCTCCGATCCCTCGGGTGGCGCCGGTATCCAGGCCGACTTGAAAACCTTCTCCGCCCGCGGCGTTTATGGGATGGCAGCCCTCACCGCCCTGACGGCGCAGAACACGCAGGGCGTCTCCGGCGTCCATCCCGTGCCTCCACATTTCGTCGCGGATCAGATCAATGCGATCTTTGCCGACGTCCATGTGGATGCCGTCAAGATCGGCATGATCGCCAATGCCGCCATCGCCAATGCCGTCGCAGACATTCTGACGCGACATCGCGATGTGCCCGTCGTCCTCGACCCGGTCATGATCGCCAAGGGCGGCGCCGCCCTGCTGGCTGCCGATGCCGTTGACGTGCTGACCACGCGGCTGCTGCCGCTGGCGACGGTCATTACACCGAACCTGCCCGAAGCGGCTGCGCTGTTGCACGACGTGGAGGCGAGAAGCCGCGGAGACATGGCACGTCAGGCACTCGCGCTGGCAGCGCTCGGGCCTTCGGCTGTCCTCGTCAAGGGCGGCCATCTCGAGGGTGACGAAAGCCCGGATGTGCTGGCAAGCGCCGGCCGCGTGGCCTGGTTCGAAGCCGAGCGGCTGCCGACCAAGAATACGCATGGGACAGGTTGCACGCTCTCCAGCGCCATCGCTGCGGAGATCGCCAAGGGCCTGCCGCTTCCCGAAGCTATCGCGGTCGGCAAAACCTATCTTGCTGCCGCGGTTGCTGCCGCAGGCCAGCTTTCCGTTGGGAGCGGCCACGGACCAGTGCAGCATTTCCATGCACTCTGGCCAAACAAATAAGGAGTAGAGAAATGAGTCTTTCACTCAAGGACCAAGTCGTCATCGTTTCCGGCGCCGGGCGTGGTCTCGGCGCCGCCATAGCGAAGGCCTTTGCCCGGGAAGGAGCGAAAGTGGCGATCAATTATCGCGCAAGCCGCGAGAGCGCAGAAGCGCTTGCAGCGGAGCTCGGCGATCATGCAAAAGCTTTTCAAGCCGATATTCGCGACGTGGAAGCCACCAAGCGGCTTGTTTCCGACGTTGCCAAGCATTTCGGAACGCCGACGACCATCGTGCACAATGCGCTGGCCGATTTCAGCTTCAACGGTGATGCGCGCTCGAAACTGGATGCCTTGAGTTGGGCAGAGATGGCTAAGCAGCTGGAAACCGCCCTGCAGGGCGGCTTGAACCTGATACAGGCGGCGCGACCGGCAATGGCTGAGGCAGGCTTCGGCCGGATCGTCACCATCGGCACCAACCTCTTCCAGAATCCGGTGGTGCCCTATCATGATTATACCGCGGCCAAGGCGGCATTGCTGTCGCTGACCCGCACGGCTGCCGCGGAACTCGGCCCGCTAGGAATCACAGTCAACATGGTCTCTGGCGGCCTCTTGCGTACGACGGATGCGAGCAGCGCCACGCCGGAAGCCGTCTTCGATATCATCGCCGCGAATACACCACTGCGCCGTGTCACATCGCCGGAAGAGGCGGCCGACGCAGTGCTCTTCTTCGCAAGCCCCTGGGCACGCGCCGTGACCGGGCAAAATCTGATCGTCGACGGCGGTCTCGTCTTCGGATAACGGCTCGAGAACGAAAAAGGCGCTGCCTTGAAAGGCAGCGCCAATTAAGCCTTCGCAGCCGGTTAGAACCGTCCGCTCACGCCCATCCCATGGTCAGCACGCCGAATATGATGACCGCGCCGAGCACGACGCGGTAGATGACGAAAGGCCAGGTCGAAAAGCGCTCCAGGAAGCGCATCAGTCCCCAGATGGTGATGAAGGACGATATGCTGCCAACAATCAGTCCGACGAGCAGGACCGACCAGGCCTCCATCGGGATGTGAGCTTTGTAGAGTGTGAACAGCTCCTTCAAGCCGGCGAGCGCAATGGCCGGCAAGCCCAACAGGAACGAGAACCGTGCCGCCTCCTCGCGCTTCAGGCCAAGGAACAGCGCACCAGTCAGTGTCGAACCGGAACGCGAGACACCGGGAACAAGCGCACCGACTTGTGTGATGCCGACGAAAAGAGCATCGATCAGCGTCATCTGCTCGATATCTTTCCGGTGGCGGCTGTAGAGTTCCGCGATCGCCAGCAACAAGCCCATGACCAGGCAGGCGATACCGATCACCCAGAGGCTGCGGAACGACGTGCCGCAGGCATTCAAGGAGGATGACAGGAGCAGGCCGGCGATCACGATCGGTACGGTCGCAATCACGATGGCGATCGCAAGGCGGATGGCGGGCGAACGCCAATCCCTTTGCCTGATCGCATCAAGAGATCCAAAGGTAACATAGCGAACGTCGCTCCAGAAATAGGAGACAATCGCGGCTAGGGCGGCAAGCTGCATCGTAGCCGAGAAGGCAGAACCTGGGTCCTGCCAGCCGAGCAAGGCTGGCACCAGGCGCATGTGGGCAGTGGACGAAACCGGCAGCAGCTCCGTCAATCCCTGCACGACGCCTAGAATTGCGATCTTGGCATAGCCCAGGGCGACAAAGCCCGTGTCCACGCCTTGCGTACAAACATCAGCCACGTTTTGATATCCTCAGTTGTTCATGGGGGCTTGCACCGGAGTGGTGCGACGAACTAGCTGTGAAACTGGTTCCAAATTTGAAATTGGCAACACCTGGCGAAGGTGTCGCCGATTTCGCATCGGGACAGGGCGAGGATATAGCCGCGCAGGCTGAACTCTATCTGAAATTGCCGGCTCGAATTTCGGAGTATTTCTAGCCTTCATCATCCGGCAACGACTGCATATAGCGGATCATGGTGTAGAAGCCGGCGAGAAGGACCAACGCACCTGCCGCATGATGCAGATTGTGCAGCATCGCATGATGATGCCTGAGTAGAAGGCAGCTCAGATTATAAAGGGTTATGGCGACTGCCGTCATGATGGAGGCAAGCAAAAGCGCCACGTTTCGCTGAAAGAAATGGATCATCACGCACACCTCATTTGTATGCCAACAGATTCTATAAGGATTGGGGAGGAATTACGACAAAGGCGCTAAGCCGCTATGCCCTCGCAGGGCGAAGACCGACGGGTTCATTTGGTATAAAGCGCCCGCGACCGCTCCAGATGTTTGAGCATCGCCTGCTCGGCTCCATCGGCATCGTTTTCAGCCAGGCGCGCAAGGATTTCCTCGTGTTCGACCAGCGTGAACTTTTCCTTGCCGGTCCAGATCAGCATGTCGGTGTGATAGGCTTTCAGCCATGCGAGCATCGCCTCGCTGACGGCGCCGAAGATCGGATTGCCGGAAATCTGAGCAATACGCGTATGGAACTGCATATCGGCAGAAATGAAGTCCTCCGCATGGCCAAGGGACGCGCGCTGCCGCTCGATGATCTCGTGAAGATCGTCAACATCCTTCTTGCTCGTGCGCTGGGCCGCCTCTCGCGCCATGCCGCGCTCGAAGAAGATGCGCGCACTCTTCAGCTGTTCGAGCGAGTCGGACGATTGCGACAACATGATCTTTGCGGTCAGATCGACCTGCCGGAAGATCGATTTCGCCGTGAGCTGCAGCACCTTCGCACGTTCGCCGTGGGAAATGTTGACCAGCCCCATATTGGCAAGTGCCTGCATGGCTTCGCGGATCGCCGGACGCCCGACACCGAAGCGCTCCATAAGAACGCGCTCGGACGGCATCTCATCCCCAGGCTTGAGCTCGCCCGATGTGATCAACCGTTCCAGCCGGTCGAATACTTCATCTGATAGCTTTCGACGTACAATTTGTTCGACAGGCTGGCTCATGGAATCCCGCTTTCCCAAAGCTTTTCTCCCTTATGCATTTTTGGCCGCCATGGCGGAAGCCCATACGAAACGCCTTATCGGCAACCGGGCAAAAAAATCGTTGCAGAAGTTGGAATACTCATTATACCAGATCACCAGTTTGCGCCACGCGAAAAATCGTCGGCGAGAGGAGCATTCATCCACTCATGACCATCACCATCACCTACCGTATCGAAACGCCCGGCAGCATCGAGGCGATGGCTCGCAAGATCGCCAGCGATCAGTCGACCGGCACCTTCGTCGCCGTGCCGGGCGAGACGGAAGAGCTCAAGGCGCGTGTGGCCGCACAGGTCACCGCGATCCGCACCCTTGCCGACACCGAACGCCCGACCTGGCCGGAAGCGGCGGAGGGCCATGGTCCGATCCATCGCGCCGATGTCGACATTGCCTTTCCGCTGGATGCGATCGGCACCGATCTTGCGGCACTGATGACGATCGCGATCGGCGGCGTCTTCTCGATCAAGGGCATGACCGGCATCCGCATCGTCGACATGAAGCTGCCAAACGCCTTTCGCGACGCGCATCCCGGCCCGCAATTCGGCGTACCCGGCAGCATGCGCCTGACCGGCGTCAGCGGCCGCCCGATCATCGGCACTATCGTCAAGCCGGCTCTCGGCCTTCGACCGAAGGAAACGGCAGCACTCGTCGGTGAATTGATCAGCTCTGGCGTCGATTTCATCAAGGATGACGAGAAGCTGATGAGCCCCGCCTATTCGCCGCTCAAAGAGCGCGTCGAAGCCATCATGCCGCTGATCCTCGATCACGAGCAGAAGACCGGCAAGAAGGTAATGTATGCCTTCGGCATTTCGCATGCCGATCCGGATGAAATGATGCGCAACCATGATCTGGTGTTAAAGGCCGGCGGCAATTGCGCCGTCGTCAACATCAACTCCATCGGCTTCGGCGGCATGAGCTTTCTGCGCAAGCGCTCCGGGCTGGTGCTGCATGCGCATCGCAATGGCTGGGATATCCTGACCCGTCATCCCGGCGCCGGTATGGATTTCAAGGTGTATCAGCAGTTCTGGCGCCTGCTCGGGGTCGACCAGTTCCAGATCAACGGCATCAGGGTCAAATACTGGGAGCCGGACGACAGCTTCGTAGAATCCTTCAAGGCCATCAGCACGCCGCTCTTCGACCCATCCGACTGTCCGCTTCCGGTTGCCGGTTCCGGTCAATGGGGCGGCCAGGCGCCGGAGACCTATCAGCGCACAGGCAGGACGACGGACCTCCTTTATCTCTGCGGCGGCGGCATCGTCAGCCATCCCTTCGGACCGGCGGCTGGCGTTCGCGCCATCCAGCAGGCCTGGCAGGCGGCGGTTTCGGACATTCCGCTTGAACAATATGCCAAGGACCATCCGGAGCTTGCCGCCTCGATCGCAAAATTCAGTGACGGCAAGGATGCCTGACAGCGATGTCCAATCTTCTTCTCAGCTATTACGGCGATGATTTTACCGGCTCGACCGACGTCATGGAGGCCCTTGCCTCGAATGGCGTGCCGACGGCGCTCTTTCTCGGCACTCCGAGCGAGGCCATGCTGGAGCGGTTCAAGGATTGCCGCGCCATCGGCATCGCCGGCACCAGCCGCAGCGAAGCGCCGCAATGGATGGACGAACACCTGACGCCTGCGTTCGAATGGCTGAAGAGCCTCGACGCTGCGATGTGCCACTACAAAGTCTGCTCGACGTTCGATTCCAGTCCCAAGATCGGCAACATCGGCAAGGCGATCGAGATCGGCAAGGCGCTCTTTAAGCAACCTGTCGTGCCTGTCGTGGTCGGAGCACCGCAGCTCAGGCGTTACACCGCCTTTGGCCATCTCTTCGCCGCCTATCAGGGACAGGTGTTCCGCATCGACCGCCACCCCGTCATGAGCCGGCATCCGGTTACGCCGATGGACGAGGCCGATCTGGCCCTGCATCTAAGCAGGCAAACATCCCTCCCCGTCAGCCTTGCAGACCTCGTTGCGATCCGGGCAGCCGATGCCGACGCACGGATCGATGCGCTGACGGGAGGCAAGGAAGGTATCCTGCTGCTTGACGTCGACAGTGCGGAAACCCAGGCTGCCGCAGGTCACCAGCTATGGCGTCTCGCAAACAAGGGCAACGCCTTCGTCGCAGGCTCATCCGGTGTCGAATATGCCCTTCTCAATGCCTGGCGCAACGAAGGATTGATCGGAGAGAAGCCGGATTTCGCTCCTCCGGGTAGGGTCGATCGCCTGGCGGTCGTCTCCGGCAGCGTATCGCCTACGACCGAACGTCAAATCCGCCGGGCTACGGCCGACGGATTTGACGGCATCGATCTCGATCCCTTGGCCCTTGTCGGAGAAAATGCCGAGCAGGCGCTGGACACAGCGGTCGCCGCGGGCGTGGCCAGCCTCAAGGCCGGACGCAGCGTCATCCTTCACACGGCACTCGGCCCTTCCGCCGACCGCGGCGGCGATATCGACCGCATTCCGAGCGCACGCCATCGCCTCGGCCAAGCCCTCGGTACGATCCTGCGACGGCTGATCGAACAGGAAAACCTGAGCCGCGCCGTCATTGCCGGCGGCGACACGTCGAGCCACGCGCTGAAGGAATTGCGCGTCGAGGCCCTGACAACACTTCTCCCTTTACCGCAAACGCCAGGTTCGCCGCTTTGCACGGCCCATGGCAGCTACGCACCCACCAACGGCCTGCAGATCGCGCTGAAGGGCGGACAGGTCGGTACCGATGATTACTTCGCGCAGATCCGCGACGGCAGAGGATCATAGCTGCGTCATTCTTCGGTGAATCAATGGCATGCTCATTGACTCATTATACCACTTACGATACCACACTCTGAAAGTGAACGAGGTACTAACATGACTGCAATTGCTCTTTTCGGCGCCGGCGGCAAAATGGGCTACCGGCTCGCCAAGAACCTGAAAGGCTCGCGCTTCGATGTGCGCCATGTCGAGGTCAGCGACGCCGGCAAGGCTCGCCTGAAGAATGATCTTTCCGTCGATTGCGTACCTGCCGACGCCGCGCTCGATGGCGCAGACGTGGTTATCCTTGCTGTGCCGGACACCGCGATCGGCAAGGTTGCCGCCGGCATCGTCGACAAGCTGAAGCCCGGCACGATGGTCGTCGCTCTCGACGCCGCCGCCCCCTTCGCCGGCCATCTGCCGCACCGTGAAGACCTCACCTATTTCGTCACCCACCCCTGCCATCCGCCGATCTTCAACGACGAGACCGACATGCAGGCCAAGAAGGACCATTTCGGCGGCCTCTTTGCCAAGCAGCATATCGTCTCGGCACTGATGCAAGGCCCGGAAAGCGCCTATGCTCTCGGCGAGGAAATCGCCAAGGTCATCTGGGCGCCCGTCATGCGCTCGCACCGCGTCACCGTCGAGCAGATGGCGATGCTGGAGCCGGGCCTTTCCGAAACCGTCTGCGCCTCGCTGCTCGTCATCATGCGTCAGGCCATGGATGAATGCGTTGCCCGCGGCGTTCCGGCAGAAGCCGCCCGCGACTTCCTACTCGGCCACATGAACGTGCTCGGCGCCGTCATCTTCAAGGAAGTCGACGGCGTGTTCTCCGATGCCTGCAACAAGGCAATCGAATTCGGCATTCCTGCCCTGATGCGCGACGACTGGAAGAAGGTCTTCGAGCCGCAGGAGATCGCAGAAAGCATCCGTCGCATCACCTGATCGACGTCCCCGGGGAGGGCGTCGCCCTCCCCTTGCTGCCCTGACGGGAACAGGGCCTGTTTCATAACTGGGAGGAGACCATGAAACTGACACGCAGACTGACACTTGCAGCGTTTGCCGGTGCGCTTACTCTGGGAACGGCGATGCCGGCCTTCGCGGCCGACCTGATCGCCATCATCACGCCGGCTTTCGACAATCCATTCTTCAAGGCAGAGGCCGTCGGCGCCGAGGCAAAGGCGAAGGAACTGGGTTACGAGACGCTCGTCATGACGCATGACGACGATGCCAACAAGCAATCGGAAGTCATCGACACAGCCATCGGACGCGGTGCCAAGGCCATCATCCTTGACAATGCCGGTGCGGATGCAACGGTCGCCGCTCTGAAGAAGGCCAAGGATGCCGGCATCCCCTCCTTCCTCATCGACCGCGAAATCAACGTCACCGGCATCGCCGTCGCCCAGATCGTTTCCAACAACTATCAGGGCGCGCAGCTCGGTGCGCAGGAATTCGTCAAGCTGATGGGCGAGAAAGGCAATTATGCCGAACTCGTCGGCCGGGAAGCCGACACCAATGCCGGCATCCGCTCGCAGGGCTATCACGACGTCATCGACGACTATCCGGACCTGAAGCTGGTCGCCAAGCAGTCGGCAAACTGGAGCCAGACCGAAGCCTACGCCAAGATGGAAACCATCCTTCAGGCAAATCCTGACATCAAGGGCGTAATTTCGGGCAACGACACCATGGCGATGGGCGCGATCGCCGCCCTGCAGGCCGCCGGCCGCAAGGATGTGATCGTCGTCGGCTTCGACGGTTCCAACGATGTGCGCGACTCCATCAAGGCCGGCGGCATCAAGGCGACGGTCATGCAGCCAGCCTATGCCCAGGCGCAGAAGGCGGTCGAACAGGCCGATGCTTACATCAAGAACAAGACGGCGCCGAAGGATGAGAAGCAATTGATGGATTGCGTCCTCATCAATGCCGACAACGCCGACAAACTTGAGACCTTCGCACTGAAGAACTGATGGCGGACCACTAGAGCCGGATGATTTTAGGTCTGTTCGACCTAAAATCTGAATCCGCTCTAGCATCAAAGAAGTAGAGCGTGATGTCGTCCGAAAACCGCCTACACTTTTCGGCATCACGCTCCGAGCTGGAGGGCGCGGAAGAACCGCGCTCTCCCGATGTCTTTCCTGCGAGATCGAGGTGCATTGCATGTTGAGGACCAGAGGCGCGCTCGTGGCCCTTGTTTTGGCCGCGGCATTGCCCGGCTGCAAGATTATCAAGACACCGACGCCCGAGGAAAAGGCGGCGGAGGCGGCAAAGAGCGCCTTCGACCCTGCAACCAAGGTTGACGCGATCTGGCAGTCCCAGGTACTGCCCGCCATTGATAAACGCGCGGGCGACATCAAGACGGTGTTGCAGGCCATAGCCGCAAATCCGGACGAAGCCGGCGCCAAATACGGAAATCCGCGAAAACAGGCCTCATCGCCCTGGACTTATGCCGTCAAGCTGAACGGCAAGATCGTCGCAGCCGACACCGCCTCGCGCGCCGGAACCCTCGATGTCGATGTGGATGGCGACGGGAAGGCGAACGCGAAGGTGCAGATTGGCCCGGCAATCCGTGGCACGGCGATCCGCGATGCGCTGGATTTCCTGGATTTCAACGAATTCAGGAACCAGATCGAATGGGCTCAGTTCGGCAAGGCCTTCAATGAGAAGGCAAACTCATCCTTTCTCGCCGCCCTGCCTCGCGACGGGCTGATTGGAAAGACAGTCACCGTAACAGGTGCGTTTCCGCTGCCCCCATCCGGTCAGCTTCCTCTGATCACCCCTTCGGCCTTGACCCTGGGGCAATGACCATGAGCGAAACGCCAAGCAACGACATCATCCTGCGCCTGGAGGACGTTTCCAAGGTCTATTCCGGCATCGTCGCCGTCAAGCACGCCAACCTCGAGCTGCATCGCGGCGCGGTCAATGTGCTCGTCGGCGAAAACGGCGCCGGCAAATCCACCTTGATGAAGATCATCGCCGGCGTCGAACGGCCGACCTCGGGCCGCATCCTGCTCGAGGGTGAGGAAGTCTCCTTCAGCAGCCCGGCCGACGCACAGGCTCGCGGGATCGGCATGATCTTCCAGGAACTCAATCTCTTCGCCAACATGACGGTGGCCGAGAACATCTTTGCAACGCGCGAAATCACCCGCGGCATCTTCGGTATCGATCACAAGGCGCAAATCGCAAGGGCCAACGAGTTTCTCGACCGGCTCGATGCCGGCATAGGCGCCGAGACCATGGTGGAGGACCTGCCGATCGGGCAGCAGCAGCTCGTGGAGATCGCCAAGGCCATCTCGCTTAATGCCCGTATCCTGATCATGGACGAGCCGACATCGGCGCTATCTGCGGCGGAAGTCGACATTCTGTTCAAGGTCATCGCAGAACTGAAGGCTCAGGGCGTTGCGATCGTCTATATTTCGCATCGGCTGGAAGAGCTGATGCGGATCGGCGATTACATCACCGTGCTGCGCGACGGGCAGATCACCGGCCAGGCCATGGTTCGCGATATCGACACGAAATGGATCGTCCGCTCGATGATCGGATCCGACGCGAAGGACTTCGCCAAGGACGGCGGCCATGCGATCGGCAAGGAAGCCTTCCGTGCCGAGGAGATCAGCCTGCCGCGACGCACGGGCGGCCTTGCCGTCGACCATGTCTCGCTGTCGGTGCGTGCCGGCGAAATCCTCGGCATCTACGGCCTGATGGGTGCCGGACGCAGCGAATTCTTCGAATGCGTGATGGGCCGGCACATGCATTCGACCGGACGGATCTACATCGATGGCGTGGAAGTGCGCGCACGCGATACCACCAGACGGATCCGGCAGGGTCTTGCACTGATCCCGGAGGACCGTCAGCGCGAGGGATTGGTGCAGGTCCTGTCCATCGCCAGCAATTTGACGCTTGCGAGCCTCGGCCGTTTCGCCCGGCTGTTTTTCCATATCGATCCTGGTGCCGAAAAGAACGCCATTCGCGACATGATCCGCGATCTTTCGATCAAGGCGCCCAATCCTGATTTCGAGGTCACCTCCATGTCAGGCGGCAACCAGCAGAAAGTCGTTATCGGCAAGGCTCTGATGACCGACCCGAAGGTACTTTTGATGGACGAGCCGAGCCGCGGTATCGATGTCGGCGCCAAGGCAGATGTCTTCCGCACCATGCGCAAGCTCGCCGGCAAGGGCCTGGCAATCTTGTTTTCAACCTCCGACCTTGAAGAGGTCATGGCACTTTCAGACCGCATCGCTGTGCTCAGCAACGGCAAACTCGTGGCCGTTCTCGACAGAAGCGAAGCGACGGAAGAAGCCATCATCGCGGCATCCGCCAAGGGACACGGACATACAGGGAAACTCGCGTCATGACCGCAGATACGTCCTCTACCTTTGCGACCAATCGCTCGAACGGTTCCGTTCTCCTAACGCTGATGAAGCTCAGGACCTTCATCGCGCTGTTTGCCGTCGTCATCTTCTTTGCGATCTTCGCACCGAACTTTACTTCGACCGCCAACATCATCCTGATGTCGAAGCATGTCGCGCTTAACGCCTTCCTCGCCATGGGCATGACCTTCGTGATCGTAACCGGCGGCATCGACCTTTCGGTCGGCTCGATCGTCGGCCTGTGCGGCATGGTGGCGGGCGCCCTCATCCTGAACGGTGTCGAACTGCCGATCGGATATACCGTCTACTTCAACATCTATGAGATCATTCTCATTACGCTTGCCGTCGGGCTATTGATCGGGCTCATCAACGGCCTGCTCATCACCAAGCTTAACGTTGCGCCCTTCATCGCTACGCTCGGAACGCTCTATATAGCCCGTGGCCTCGCGCTCCTGTCTTCGGACGGGCAGACATTCCCGAACCTGGTCGGGCGGCCGGAATACGATACGACCGGCTTTGACGTCTTCGGCGCCGGCCGTCTGCTTGGTCTGCCCGTTTCCATCTGGATCCTGATCGTGCTGGCGCTACTCGCCGCTTACGTCGCGCGTTCGACGCCGATCGGCCGGCACATCTTTGCCGTCGGCGGAAACGAGCGCGCCGCGCGCATGTCCGGCATCCGTGTCGATGTAGTCAAGATCTTCGTCTATATGTTCTCAGGCCTTTGCGCTGCCATCGTCGGTATCGTCATATCCTCGGAGCTGATGGCGGCGCATCCGGCGACCGGCGAAAGCTTCGAGCTGAACGCGATTGCGGCAGCGGTGCTCGGCGGCACCTCCATGTCGGGCGGGCGCGGCACCATAGGCGGCACGATCATCGGCGCCTTCGTAATCGGCATCCTTTCGGACGGCCTCGTGATGATGGGCGTCTCATCCTTCTGGCAGATGGTGATCAAGGGATGTGTCATCATCATCGCTGTCGTCGTGGATCAGGCGCAACGGCGCCTCCAGCAGCGCGTAACTCTCATGCAAATGGCAAAGGCAGGCTGAAATGGCAGAACTCAAGGGCGCACTGATCGGTTGCGGCTTCTTCGCAATCAATCAGATGCACGCGTGGCAGGACGTCGAAGGCGCCAGTATCGTTGCGATCTGCGACCGTGACCCGGAACGGCTGAAGCTCGTCGGCGATCAGTTCGGCATTGAGCGTCGCTATGCAGATGCCGCCGCGATGTTTGCCGATGGCGGCTTTGACTTCGTCGATATCGCAACGACGGTCGCAAGCCATCGCGCCCTGGTGGAGATGGCTGCATCCCACAGGATCCCGGCGATCTGCCAGAAGCCGTTCGCGAAAACATTGAGCGACGCCAAGGCAATGGTTGCAGCCTGTGCTACGGCCGGCGTGCCGCTGATGGTGCATGAGAACTTCCGCTGGCAGACACCCATTCAGGCCGTCAAGACTGTTCTGCAGTCGGGCGCGATCGGTGAGCCCTTCTGGGGACGTTTCTCCTTCCGCTCCGGCTACGATGTGTTTTCCGGCCAGCCTTACCTGGCCGAAGGCGAACGGTTCATCATCGAGGATCTCGGCATTCATACGCTCGACATCGCCCGCTTCATCCTCGGTGATGTCGCTTCGCTGACGGCCCGCACCAAGCGGGTCAATCCGAAGATCAAGGGCGAGGATGTCGCCACCATCCTGCTCGACCATGAGAGCGGCGCGACGTCGATTGTCGACGTCAGCTACGCCTCCAAGCTTGCGACGGAGCCTTTCCCCGAGACTCTGATAGAACTCGACGGCACGAAGGGTAGTATTCGGCTGTCGCAGGGATATCGCCTCGAGGTCAGCGGTCCCGATGGCGTGACCATATCCGATGCTTCACCCCGGCTTCTATCCTGGGCCTCGCGTCCCTGGCACAATATTCAGGAAAGCGTCCTGGCGATCCAGCAGCATTGGGCCGACCGCCTTGCCAATGGCGGCGAAACCTCCACGTCAGGCGCTGACAATCTCAAGACTATGGCGCTTGTCGAGGCCGCCTATGAGAGTGCGGCGAGCCTGCGCCCGGTTGACATCGGAGCCATGTTGCGATGATGACCGAGAGCGACCCATTCGAGCTCTATGGCACACGAGAGAGAGAAACACCGCCCGTGCGGTTGACCGCTGGCGGGCTTACCGCCGACTTCAAGGACGGCAATCTGCGGTCGATTTGCTATGACGGCACCGAAGTCTTGCGGGCCGTTTCCTATCTGGTTCGCGATCGCGATTGGGGCACCTATGCGCCTTCTATCGAAGATCTGCGGATCGCTCAGCGTGACGATGGTTTTTTGGTCAGTTACATCGCACGCTGCGCCGGACCTCGAAATACCGAGCTCGCAATTGACGTGCGGATCGCGGCAGAGGCGGGCGAAGCGCTGAGTTTCGAAGCAACAGCGCTTTCGGCCACCGGCTTCGAAACCAACCGCTGCGGCTTCTGCATCCTGCATCCGATCGTCGGCGTTGCCGGCATGCCTGTATCGGTCGAGCATGTCGATGGCAGCCGTAAGAGCACTCATTTTCCCGACCTGATCGAACCATGGCAGCCCTTCAAGGACATGCGGGCGATTACGCATAGCGTAACGTCGAACGTCACGGCCGAGTGCCGCATGGAGGGCGACACATTCGAAATGGAAGACCAGCGCAACTGGTCGGATGCCTCCTACAAGACCTATGTTCGCCCGCTTGCCCTGCCCTGGCCCTATCAAATTCCGGCTGGCGAGCCCATGCGGCAAAGGATCGTTCTTTCAATAGGCGATATGCGGCGCACTACCTCTGCGCCTGCGATGGTCGCGGATAGGCGCCCGATTAAGTTGAGCCTGGGAGAAGCCTCCGGCACCATGCCTGCGATCGGGCTCGTCATGACGCCCGAAGAAGCCGAGGCCACGCTCGCCGCGCGTAGTCGGCTGCGCGAAATCGCGCCGCAGGAATTACTCTTCCACTTCGATCCCGATGCCGGTCACGGGATTGGCGCCCTCAAATCCTTCACTGCCATTGCAGCGCTTCATTCCGGGCGGTCGACTCTGGAAATCGCATTGCCCTGCCGCCTTGCTCCGCTTGCCGAAGCACAGCAAATAGCGGCCTTGATGCGAGACGCCGGCTTCAAACCCGACGCTATCGTCATATCGCCTTCGGTCGATCGGCAGTCGACGCCCCCGGGCAGCAAATGGCCAGAATGCCCACCTCTTGAAGAGGTTTATGCCGCCGCTCACGCCGCCTTCCCCGACATTCGTCTCGGCGGCGGCATGCTGAGCTATTTTACCGAACTCAATCGCAAACGGGTGCCCGCCGATACGCTTGGCTTCGTCACCCATTGCACCAATCCGATCGTACATGCGGCGGACGATCTCAGCGTCATGCAGACCCTGGAAGCATTGCCCTTCATCACGCGCTCGGTGCGCGCCATCTACGGTGACAAGCCTTATCGTATCGGCCCCTCGACCATACCGATGCGGCAGAACCCCTATGGCAGCCGGACCATGGACAATCCCCATGGCGCGCGCATTGCCATGGCCAACACCGATCCGCGGCATAACGCCCGCTTCGGCGAGGCCTTTGCGTTTGGCTATGCCGCCCGCGTCCTCGATGCCGGATTGGAGTGCCTGACGCTTTCGGCACTGACCGGGCCTTTCGGCCTGATCGCCGGAGAAGAGGAGCCATCGGCAACGGGAACCACGCGACCGCTTTTTAACGTCGTCTCCACCTTGTCCCGCCTCGCCGGCAGCCGGTGGCAGGAGTGCCTGTCGTCCGATCAGACCGCCGTGCTCGCCTTCATAACGGTGCAGTCTGGAAAGGCTCGACAGCTTCACTTGGTCAACATCACATCCGCCTCGCAGCAGATCCAGCTGGGAAGATTCCGTCTGCTCGAGCAGCCCGGAAATACGAGGCTCACGCTTGATGCCTATGGCACTGCTTCCGCAACGTTGATGGATTGACCTTCATTCGCAGACGCGCAAGTTAGTCCCAACAATCGCAATGATTTGGGAGTATCGGCGTGAAGACGAAAAAATTGATCAACGAAGGCGCCGCCGCCGTCGATGAGATGCTGACCGGCATTTTGGCAGCTCATCCGCGCCATCTGCGTGCAGTCGACGGATCGCCGCGTTCGATCGTGGCGAACCATGGTCCACGGGCCGGCAAGGTCGGTCTGGTCATCGGCGGCGGGTCCGGGCACGAACCGACATTTCTCGGCTTTGTCGGCAAAGGGCTGGCCGATGCCGCCGCCATCGGCAATGTCTTCGCCTCGCCGCCGCCAGATCCGATCATCGAATGCGCAAAAGCCATCGATGGCGGTGCTGGTGTGCTGTTCATGTACGGCAACTATGCCGGCGACGTCATGAATTTCGACATGGCTGCGGAAATGCTTGCCATGGACGATATCGAGGTGCGTACCGTGCTGACGACGGATGACATCGCCTCTGCGTCCATCGATCAGAAAGAGCGCCGTCGTGGCGTTGCCGGCAACGTCTTCATCTTCAAGGCCGCAGGTGCTGCCTGTGATCTCATGTACGGTTTCGACGATGTTGAACGAGTGGCGCGCTGGGCAAATGAACGCACCTATACGATGGGTGTAGCGCTTTCGCCCTGTTCGCTGCCGCAGACACGCAAGCCGAACTTCGAGATCGGCGCCGATGAAATGGAAATCGGCATGGGCATCCATGGCGAGCCCGGCGTCGCCCGCGGGCCGATGCGATCGGCGGACGAGGTGACGAGCGAACTCGTCGGCAAGATCCTGGAGGAAATGAAGCCGGCTCGCGGTGATCGCGTCGCCGTGCTCGTCAATTCGCTGGGCTCGACGCCGCTCATGGAGCTCTACATCATGATGCGCAAGCTCAAGGCAATGCTCGACGACGCCGGCCTCGTTATCCACCTGTCGCTGGTCGGCAACTACTGCACATCGCTGGAAATGGCCGGCGCTTCGGTCACGCTCATGCATCTCGACGACGAACTGCAGCGGTTGATCGATCATCCCTGCGATTGCGCCATGTTCCGCTCCGGCGAGGGCTTGGCATGACCACGATCGGAACGGAAGAACTGAAGTTGTTTTTCGTGCGGCTCGCCGACGCAATGGCCCGCGAGAAAGATCGCCTCTGCGAGCTGGACGGCGTGATCGGCGATGCCGATCATGGCATCGCCATGGAGCTTGGCTTTGCCGCCGCCGCCAAAGCGGTTTCGGAACTGGATTCGTCGGCAGCCGACCCGACACTGGTCTTCAATACGGCCGCGAAATCCTTCCTCAACGCGGTCGGCGCCTCATCCGGACCGCTTTATGCGACATCGCTCATGCGTGCGGGTGCCGTCGCCAAGGGAAAATCTTCGTTGAGCGACGACGATATGGTCGAGGTATTTTCGGCCTTTGCGAGAGGTATTCAGGATCGAGGCAAGGCAGAGATTGGCGAAAAGACCATGGTCGATGCCTGGGCGCCCGCCGCCGCAGCCTGTCGCGCCGCCCGAGATCAAGGACTTTCACTTGCCGACTGTTTGGCCGCTGCCCTCAAAGCCGGTGAAACGGGTGCGGAAGCCACCAAAAGTATGATCGCGGCGAAAGGCCGGTCATCGCGCCTCGGTGATCGAGCCTTGGGACACATGGACCCCGGAGCGGCGTCGGCCGTCGTCGTCATGGCCTGTTTTCGCGATCACTTCCTGTGATACTGCTGATAAGCTCATCATACCAGTTGACATGTTGACAACGATTTGTCAAAACCGCCCTCAGCTTTGCTCAGAGGAGGACGGGAGATGGCTATCAGCTCGAAATATGCGCGTTGGTTCGGCGCCGCTGCGATGGCAGCGGCGGCTTTTTCGGCAACCAATGTTGCCGCGGAAGACCTGACGCTGTGGACGCTAAACTTCGACAATGGCGCGGCAAACGGCGCATTGAAGAAGGTGGCAAAAGACTTCGAGGCCGCCAATCCCGGCACCCATGTCGAAATCGTCCAGCGCGGCGTTGACGAACACAAGACCGCACTCCGCGTAGCCGCTGGCTCCAGCAAGGGGCCGGACATCTATTTCAGCTGGGCCGGGCTTGGCCTCGGCGGCGAATACGTGAAGGCAGGTCTCTCGCTGCCGCTCGACAAATACTACACCCAGTACAAGTGGAACGACGAACTGCTTCCCTCGGCCGCCGCCTTTGCCGATCTCTACCCGGGCGGCAAGCACGGCGTCCCCTTCACCTTCAAGGGCGAGGCGATCTACTACAACAAGAAGCTTTTCCAGAAGGCCGGCATCACTCAGGAGCCGAAGACCTACGAGGAATTGCTGGCGGCAGCGGACAAACTCAAGGCAGCGGGAATTCCCGCCTTCACCTTCGGCGGCTCGGTCAACTGGCACGTCATGCGCCTGATGGACGTGCTCTTGGAAACCAAATGTGGCGCCGACAAGCATGACGCGCTGATGGCCATGAAGTCCGACTGGACGAAGGAGCCCTGCGCCACCGAAGCCTTTACCGAATTTGCCAAGTGGACGAAGGATTACACGCTGAAGCCCTTCATGGGGATCAGCAACCAGCAGTCCTATACGCTGTTCGTTGCCGGCCGCGCCGCGATGATGCTCGAAGGCGACTGGCTGGTCAGCCAGCTGAGCGGCAGCAAGGTCAACCTCGACGATTACGGCGTCGTGCCGTTCCCGACGAACACAAACCGCCTCTATGGTTTTGCCGAGTACAACTACATCAGCACCAAGAGCAAAAACCCGGATCTTGCCGCCAAATTCCTCGACTATTTCCTGTCGACCAAGGTGCAACAGGATCTGGTCGGACAGATCAGCTCGATCTCGGTCAACAAGAATGTCCAGTACACCGACCAGAAGCCGCTCGAGGCGAAATGGCTCGATATCTTCAAGGCCTATAGCAAGGTCTACATGAACGGCGACCAGGCATTTCCGCTCGATGTCACCACCGAATACTTCCGGGTGATCAACGACGTCGCCTCCGGCAACATCCAGCCGGCCGATGCCGCCAAGCAGCTGCAGACCTTCATCGCTGGTCGCACCTGATCGATCGAGGGAGGCCGCCGTCCGATTGTCAATCGCGACGCACGGCTTCCCTCAACTTCATGCCCACGCGTCAGTTGCCGCCGGGAGCAATCAGAAATGTCATTCCGCAATCGAACACATGATCCCCGCGTCCAGGCAGCGATCCTGCTTGCACCGGCCATGCTGATCTACGCGATTTTTGCGCTTTATCCGATGCTGAACGTGGTGGTGCTGAGCTTCCAGAAGTGGAACGGCCTCGATCCGCAGCGTCCCTTCGTTGGCCTGGCAAACTACCAGTATATCTTCACCCAGGACCCGGTTTTCTGGGTTGCCTTCCGCAACACGGTGATCTGGACCATCATGTGCGTGATCTTTCCGCCCATGGTCGGCCTGCTGCTGGCGCTGAGCCTCAATCAGAAGCTTTTCGCCCGCAATACCTTCCGCGCCATCTTCTACCTCCCGGTCATCATCGCCCCGATCGCGGTCGCGACGATGTGGAAGTGGATGTACGATCCCTTCTTCGGTCTCTTCACCGAAATTTTGACCTCCATGGGTCTGCAGGACTGGATTCAGGACTGGCTCGGCGACAAGGATATCGCGCTCTACTCCGTCTTCGTCGCCTTCCTCTGGCAATCCGTCGGCTTCTCCATGGTCCTGTTTCTTGCGGGCCTGCAGAATGTCTCGCAGACGCTGGTCGAAGCCGCCCGCATCGACGGCGCCGGGCGCTGGAACATCTTCCGCTACGTGACCCTGCCCGCGTTGCGCACGACGCTGACCATCGTGCTGGTGCTCTCGGTCATCTCCTCGCTGAAGGCCTTCGACATCGTCTACGGCCTGACCGGCGGCGGACCGGCGCAATCGACGCAGATGCTGGCGCTCTGGGCCTTCACCCAGGCCATGCAGATCTTCGATTTCGGCCGCGGCGCTGCAATCTCGGTCGTTCTGCTGCTCATCACCATCGCCATCGTCATCCCCTACCTGCGCTGGACGCAAAAGCATGAGGAGGCCGAACAATGACGGCAGCATCGGCCACATCCATATCGGACGATTTCGAGACCATCGCGCCCGCCAAGCGCAAGCGGGACCCGGTGCTGATTGGCCTGTGGATCGCGTTGCTCGTGGTCGCGGCGATCTGGCTTGCGCCTTTCGTCTTCATCGTCTTTACCTCGCTGAAGACGCAGGCCGATGTGACTTCCACCGGCGCCTTCATGCCGCCGCTCGATCCAGCCTTTGAGAATTATTCAAGCGCCTGGGGCCGCGGCAATTTCGCCAATGCCTTCCTGAACAGCACTATTATCACCGTGATCAAGGTGCCGCTCGGGCTCATCCTCTCGGCGATGGCCGCCTATGCGCTTGCCAAGATCCGCATGCGGTTCAGCAAACTGTTGCTGCTCGCCATCGTCTTCGGCACGATGATCCCGTTTCAGGTCATGCTGGCCCCACTGTTCACGCTGGTCAATTCGCTCGGGCTGGTCGACACCTATCCGGGCGTTATCCTGCCCTATATAGCCTTCGGCGTGCCCTATCAGGTCTTTATCCTGCACGGCTTCTTCAAAGGCATTCCGAAGGAATTGTCGGAAGCCGCGCTGATCGACGGCGCAAGCCACTTCACCATCTTCCGCCGGATTTTCCTTCCGGTCTGCCTGCCGGTGCTCGCAGCACTGCTGATCCTCGATTTCGTCTCGACATGGAATGAATTCGCCATGGCGCTCGTGCTCTTGCAGGATCAGCATATGTGGACGTTGCCGCTTGGCCTCATGTCCTTCCAAGGCCAGTTTTCCAATGATTACGGCCAGTTGAATGCGGCAATCGTCATGACCGTGCTGCCGGCCACCATCGTTTATCTGATCTTCCAGCGCTACTTCGTCTCCGGCCTCACCTCCGGCGCAGTCAAGGGCTGAGCGGTCGAACCATCCATACATCTTCCGAGGAGAACATCATGTCCAACGCGTCCGTCGAAAAATGGGGAGTTTTCGAAGCGGCTTTCAACGGTCCTTCCGGCGGCAATCCCTATCTCGATGTGGCATTCGAAGCCGTTTTCAGCCAGAACAGCCGCGAGGTCCGCGTGCCCGGCTTCTATGACGGGGACGGCGTCTATCGCGTTCGCTTCATGCCCGACAATGAAGGTGAGTGGTCGTTCCGCACGCGCTCGCAGACATCGGAACTGGATGGCAAAACTGGCTCCTTCGTGGCCACGAAGCCATCCGAAGGCAACCACGGCCCCGTGCACGTCCATAACAAATTTCACTTCGCCTATGCCGACGGCAAGCCATTCCTGTCCTTCGGCACCACCTGCTATGCCTGGACGCATCAGCCGCTCGAAATGCAGGCACAGACCCTTGAGACGCTGAAAAAATCACGCTTCAACAAGATCCGCATGGGCGTTTTCCCGAAGGACTATCCTTATAACGTCAACGAGCCGCTTTACGCCTGCTTCGAAAAGGGCGCTGACGGCAAGGAAGACTTCGATCGTCCGAACCCCGTCCTCTTCCGTCATTTCGAGAGCCAGGTCGCAGCCCTTTGCGAGCTCGGCATCGAAGCGGATATCATCATGTTCCACCCCTATGACCGCTGGGGTTATGCCGACATGTCGGCCGAGCAGGATTTCCGCTACGTCGCCTATCTCGCAGCACGCCTTGCCGCCTATCGCAACGTCTGGTGGGCGCTGGCCAACGAGTATGACTTCCTCCTCGACACCAAGCCGCTGCAGCAGTGGGACCGCTACTTCCACATTCTCGAAGAAAACGATCCCTACGGCCATCTGAAGTCGATCCATAACGGCGAGCCGACGATGAACTTCGATCATCGCAAGCCCTGGGTCACCCATACCTGCATCCAGAACTGGGATGTAAAGCGCACGCAGGAATGGCGTGAGGCCTATGGCAAGCCTGTCGTCAACGACGAGCCGGAATATGAGGGCAACATCATCCAGTCCTGGGGCAACTTGACGGCTGAGGAGCTGGTGCATCGCTTCTGGATCACGGTTATGCGCGGTGGCTATGCCGGTCACGGCGAAACCTATTCGCATCCGGAAGATCTGATCTGGTGGGCGAAGGGCGGCGAACTGCGTGGCGAAGCCTGGAAGCGCATCGGCTTCCTGCGCGATCTGTTGGAGCAGGATGTCGTCAATGGCCTCGAACCGATGGCCTCGTTCGGGGAATGGCCATGGACGCGCGTTTCCGGCGCGCGTGACGGCGAGCTCCGTTACATTTATCTCGGCGAACATCAGCCCGTCATCTGGTCCACCGGCCTGCCGAAGGACGGGACCGACTATGACGTCGACGTCATCGACACATGGAATATGACGATCACGCCCGCCAAAAAGGTGGAAGCACCGATCCCGCATCCGACGCGCCATGGCGCGATCGTGCGCGGCGGCAAGGCAGATGCCGCCTTTGGCGTGGAACTGCCGGGCAAGCCATACCAGGCGCTCCGCATCCGCAAGAAGCATTGATCGATCCAGAAGGGAAGAATGTCATGTCCGGATTGACCATCAAGAACGTCAGGAAATCCTACGGCGCGGTAAACATCATCCATGGAGTCGATGTCGATATCTCTGACGGTGAGTTCGTCATTCTCGTTGGCCCCTCCGGCTGCGGCAAGTCCACGCTGCTGCGCATGATTGCGGGCCTTGAGGATATCACCGGCGGACAAATCTCGATCGGCGGCCGGGTCGTCAACGACCTGCCGCCGAAGGATCGCGACATCGCCATGGTCTTCCAGAACTATGCGCTCTATCCGCAGATGACTGTGGCGCAGAATATGGGCTTTGCGCTGCAGCTTGCCGGCGCGAAGCGTGCCGAAATCGACGAGAAGGTCGGCGAAGCCGCAAAGATACTGGGCCTGCAGCCGTTGCTGGATCGCAAACCCGCTCAGCTTTCCGGCGGGCAACGCCAACGCGTCGCCATGGGCCGCGCCATCGTGCGCGACCCCAAGGTCTTCCTGTTCGACGAACCGCTTTCCAACCTCGATGCCAAGCTGCGCGTGAAGATGCGCGCCGAAATCAAGGCGCTGCATCAGCGCCTGAAGACAACGATCGTCTACGTGACCCACGATCAGATCGAAGCCATGACCATGGCTGACAAGATCGTCGTACTGCAGGGCGGAAAGGTGGAGCAGGTCGGCTCGCCGCTCGAGCTTTACGATCGCCCGAGAAATGTCTTTGTCGCCGGCTTCCTCGGCTCGCCGGCGATGAATTTTCTAGAAGGCAGGATTACCGGCGGCGCCTCGCCCGCTTTGGTGCTGCCGACCGGCACCGGCATCGAACTCGCCAGCGCTCCGGCTCAGTCGGATGGCCGGGAGGTTGTTTTGGGTATACGCCCGGAAGATCTTTCCTTCGGCTCCGAAGGCAGTGTGACCGCAACCGTTACGGTCGTCGAACCCACAGGCTCGGAAACGCATGTTGCGCTTGATCTGGAGGGCAAGGAATTGACTTGGGTGATGAGAGAACGGGTAGAGCTGACGCCTGGTCAGAAGATACAGCTCTCCCTGAAGACCCCGAACCTGCATTTCTTCGACAAGGCTAGCCAGCAACGGCTGTAGAGGATAGCCGAAGCGCGCTGGCTGGCCCGGATTACTCGGCTGCGCGCTTTTGAGTGCCGCTCATAACGGAAAAGACCCGCTTGATGAACGCCTCGCCATCGAATTGACGTGCAGCGCCCTCGGCCACATGGTCCGGGCGATCGAAGATGAACGCTTCAAGATTGACGATCGGTAGGTTCAATCGTGTGCGCACGTCCCCGATCATCGCCGTATGCGTGACGACAAGCTTGCAGCCGTTCGGTTCGAACCATTCCCGAATGCCCGTCGCCGGTATGGCGGTCACCGACAATCCCTGCTCCATCAAAACCGAGCCGATGCGGGACGCAACTTGCTGGTTATCGAGACAGATCAGCACATCGGCCTGTGAGGGGGACGGTACATGGTTAGCCTGCATCAAGTGACCTCTCGTTCGAACACGAGCGGAATATACCGATTCGGGCGTGACAGGGTGTTATGAGTTGTTACATTTTGTTTCAGAACGATGACAACTCCGACGACCGCGTCGAAGCTAAGCATTCTATCAATTACTAGAGAATATCACCTCAAGATATTGATAAATATATTCATTATAAATCCTTACGAATCCGCCGAGGCGATGCTGATGGCTATCGCCCACTAGGCCAGCGCACGACGCCGGCGGCTATGTCTGAGATCGATGGCCGTGTGCCAGACGATGGTCGCGAAGATAATCGCTCCACCGATAAAAGTGGCAACCGGCGGCATCTCCGAGAAGAACAGCCAGACCCAGAACGGCGTCAAGACGATCTCCATCGAACTGATGAGGGCCGCATCGGCGGCCGGCATTTTTCTCGAACCGAAGAGGAAAAGGACGAAGGCGAGCGCAAAATTCGTCGCGCCGAAAGCCGCCAACAGCAGCCAGTTTTGAATGTCCACCGAGCTCGTCGATGCAAAGGGGACGAAGACGACGAATGTCAAAAGCCCGCTGACGACACTCGACGGCAGGATCGGGATACTGGGGTCCATGCGCGGGATGACGATGATGAGGGCGAAAGTGACCGTCATGCCGAGCGCCAGCAGATCGCCGACACCCGTACCGCCGCCGATCGAAGAGGCAACGATGACCGCAACGCCGATGAGGCAGATGCCGCCGGCAATCAAGGTCCGCTTCGCCACCCGTTCTTTCAGCATGGTCCAGCTGAGAAAAGCAGCGATGAACGGCGCCGTCGCATAGATCATGGTCACGTTTGCGACCGTGGTCGTATAAAGCGCGCCGATGAAGCACGCCTGGCTGATGGTCTGGCAGGCCAGCATCGCCAGCCCGGCAGGATGAAAGATCGATGCCCATTGCCGCCGTGAAAACCCGCCTTCGAGGAAAAAGCTTGGAATCAGCAGGAACAGGCCGCCGAACAGCGACCGCCAGGCGATCGCCGTCCATATGTCCGTGGTCAAAAGGCGCGCGTAGATGCCGCTGCAGCTCCACGCAAGCATTGCTGTCGCCACAAGTATAACGCCCCTCTCATAGTCGCTGGCAAAAGCGGAGCGGGCGGGAAACTGGAATGTCATGTATGGACTCGAGGAACGAAGCAGAAGGAACGCTCCCTGTGTGCGCCGATATTTGACATCAGGCAAACGAATAGTAGAGATAGTAGCTATCAGAAATATTTGTGGCCTGCCATGCGCGAACCGATCGAAAGCGACCTGCTGCGGACCTTTCTCGTCATCACCGAGACATCCAATTTTTCCACGGCCGCTCAAAGGATCGGCCGCACCCAATCGGCCGTCAGCGCCCAGATCAAACGGCTTGAGGATACGATCGGCGAAACGCTCTTCGAAAGAAGCGCCCGCGGGGCCGTCCTGACCCGCGCCGGCACTCAATTGCTTCCCTATGCACAGCGCGTGATCGAGCTTCTGAACGAGGCGGCCGCGAATATCCGCACGAAGCCGCTGGACGGACCGGTCCGGATCGGCATTCCCGAGGAATACAGCCAGACCATTCTTCCCGCCGCCTTGGCGGCCTTTGCCATCAGGCATCCGGCCGTCGAAGTCACTGTCTCCTGCGACTACACAGCGCATAATCTGGCAGCGCTCGAAAAAGATGAGCTGGACCTGGCCGTCGTCTTCGACTGGAACAACCAAAGCAAAGGCGAAGTTCTCTGTATCGATCCAACGGTCTGGGTGACATCGTTGGTGCATCGTGTGCATGAGGCAACACCTCTACCCATCGCCGTTTATCGGGATTCGACATGGTGCCGCGATTTTGCGCTGAAATCATTGGAGCAAATCGGGCGGCGTTATCGTATCGCCTTCATCGCCGATACGAGTTCCGGCTTGAAGAACGCTGTCTCCGCCGGGCTCGCCGTGACGACGCTGTCACGCAGCAACATTCCGCATGGCTGCCGGGAGCTAACAGGCGACGACGGCTTCCCGCCGGTCGATTCCTCACGCGTCGTGCTTCGCCGCAACCCCTATCATTCGAGCGAGGCGATCCGCGAATTGGCGGAAATGGTGCGCGAGGCCTTCCAGCCTATGTCGGCTCTGCTGCAGCCATAGAGCGCCGACGCAGCCTGCGGCGCGTACCAGACGGGCTTTCGGAAAAGCTGGCACGATAGCTGCGGGAAAAGGCCGATGCCGAGTTGAAGCCGGTTGCGTCGGCAATCTCGGTAAAAGAGGCTTTCGTCTCGATGACCTTCCGTCGGGCCGCATTCAGCCTGAGCGCCAGATAGTGCACATGCGGCGGCGCGCCGATGCTCTCCTGAAAGAGTGCCTGGAGATGACGGGCACTGACGCCAATGCGACGGGCAAGACGCGTAAGCACCAGCGGCTGCTCGATATGATCCTCCATCAGGCGGATGGCCTGGGCCACGCGCGGATCGCGCATGCGCAGGCCGGCCGTCGATGGCGAAAGCTCCCCTGCGCTTTGCGTGCTTGCCGGCTCGTAGATGAACAGGCGGCTGACTTCGAGCGCCAGCGAATAGCCCTGCCGCCGCCGGATGATCTCCAGCATCAGATCGACCGTCGGCAACGATCCCGCTGTGGTAATCCGCTTGCCGTCGATGACGTAGCGGTCCTTAACGGCGCGGACCTGCGGATAGGCCAGCGCAAAATCGTCATAGTCTTCCCAATGGACGGCAGCAGAGACATTATCGAGCAGGCTCGCCTCGGCAAGCAGCCAAGTGCCGGACTCAATGCCTGTGACCATCGATCGATGGCGGGCCGTTTGCGACAACTGCATCTTCAACGCCTGCGTCGCGCTGCGCCGCCAATTGTAGCTCGCCAGCACGAAAAGCGGCGTCGTGTCGGATGTCGGTCGGAAGCTGGAGGATGCTGGCACCGGGATGAGGCTCGTCGTTTCTGCGGGAGAACCATCCGGCGTGAAGAGGCGCCAGCGATAAAGCTCCGCTCCGGAAATGCGATTGGCCCCGCGCAAGGGTTCGATGACCGAAGCGATCAAGATCAGGTTCGTCTCCGGAAGGATCAGGAGGTCGATATCGAGCGTCTCATTGGCTGATGTCAGCATTGCCCATTCCCTCGATCATTCCGAAACTGTATCGAATAGTTCCGATAATGCAAAGCATGAAGATGTCTCATGGCTCGTAATGTCTTCAATACGAGGGAGAACAAAAATGCCTCTTGCGATGAATCGCGATGTCTTCATCACCTGTGCCGTCACCGGCGCCGGCGACACGGTTTCCAAATCCAGCCATGTTCCGATCACTCCCAAGCAGATCGCCGACTCCGCGATCGACGCCGCCAAGGCTGGGGCGGCAGTGGTTCACTGCCATGTCCGCGATCCGGAAACGGGCGCTGCCAGCCGCCGCAACGAACTTTACAGGGAAGTCACCGACCGCATTCGTTCTGCCGATATCGATGTCGTGCTGAACCTGACCGCCGGCATGGGCGGCGACCTGATTTTCGGCGATGTCGAGAGCCCTCTTCCGCTGAATGCCAAGGGCACCGATATGGCAGGCGCCACCGAGCGCGTCAGTCACGTTGCCGAGTGCCTACCCGAAATCTGCACGCTCGATTGCGGCACGATGAACTTCAATCTTGGCGACTACGTTATGACCAACACGCCCTCGATGCTCAGGGCCATGGCGAAGAAGATGACCGATCTCGGCGTTCGTCCCGAGATCGAGGCCTTCGATACCGGTCATCTCTGGTTCGCCAAGCAGCTTGCCGAGGAGGGCTTGATCGAGGATCCGGTCCTCATCCAGCTCTGCATGGGCATCCCCTGGGGGGCGCCCGATGACCTCAATACCTTTATGGCGATGGTCAACAACGTTCCCAAAAGCTGGACCTTCTCGGCCTTTTCCATCGGTCGCAATGCCATGGCCTATCCGGCGGCCGCGATCCTTGCCGGCGGCAATGTCCGCGTCGGTCTGGAAGACAATCTCTATGCCGGCAAGGGCATGCTCGCGACCAATGCGCAGCTTGTCGAAAAGGCGGTGCAGGTGGTCGAGGGCATGGGCGCGCGCATCATCGGCCCCGAAGATGTCCGCAAGAAGCTGAAACTGACGAAGCGCTGAGGCCCCGATGACCAAGATCAACAAGGCGGCCTGTATCGGCGGCGGCGTCATCGGCGGCGGATGGATCGCCCGTTTCCTGCTCGCGGGCATCGATGTCGATGTCTACGATCCGCATCCGGAGGCAACCCGCATCGTCGGCGAAGTTCTGGCCAATGCCGAAAAGGCCTATGCGATGCTGACCGGCGCACCGCTTCCGCCGCGCGGCGGGCTCACATTCAGGGATACGCTGGAAGCGGCAGTCGATGGTGCCGACTGGATCCAGGAGAGTGTACCCGAACGGCTCGATCTCAAGCGCAAGGTATTGACGCAGATCGATGCCGCCGCAAGGTCCGATGCGCTGATCGGCTCGTCCACGTCGGGCCTGTTGCCGACGGACCTGCAACGCGACATGCGTCACCCCGAGCGCCTCTTCGTCGCCCACCCCTATAATCCGGTCTATCTGCTGCCGCTCGTGGAAATCGTCGGCGGCGAAAAAACCAGCGCCGCCACCATCCAGGCTGCTATGAAAAGACTGCCGCCCATCGGCATGAAGGGCGTGCATATCGCCAAGGAAATCGAGGCTTTCGTCGGCGACCGCCTGCTGGAAGCGCTCTGGCGCGAGGCGCTGTGGCTAATCAAGGATGATATCTGCACCGTCGAGACGTTGGACGATGTCATCCGCTACTCCTTCGGCCTGCGCTGGGCGCAGATGGGCCTGTTCCAGACCTATCGCATCGCCGGTGGCGAAGCGGGCATGCGTCATTTCCTGGCGCAGTTCGGCCCGGCATTGCAGTGGAACTGGACGAAGCTGATGGATGTCGTCGATCTCGATGATGCCCTCGTCGAAAAGATCGGCCAGCAGTCAGACGAACAGGCCGACGGCCTTTCGATCCGCGAACTCGAACGCATCCGTGACGAAAATCTCGTCGGCATCCTTCAGAGCCTGAAAGGCAGCCATGGCGGCAAGGGCTGGGGCGCCGGCAAGCTGCTGAAGGAATTCGAGCAGCATCTTTGGGCCGGCGGCGGCGGCGCGAAGCAGGCGCTGGACCTTACAAAACCACTGCGCTTGATCGACACCAAGGTCAGCCCGGCCTGGGTCGACTATAACGGCCATATGACCGAACACCGCTATCTGCAGGTCTTCGGCGACACGTCGGATGCGCTGCTGCGCCTGATCGGCGTCGATCTCGCCTATGTCGAGCGCGGCCACAGTTACTATACGGTGGAGACCCATATCCGCCATATCGGCGAAGCCAGGCTCGGCCAAGCCATCCATTCGACTTGCCAGATCGTGGGGGCTGACGAAAAGCGGCTGCATGTCTTCCATGCGCTGCACGACAGTGCGAGCGGCGACATCATCGCCACGGCGGAACAGATGCTGCTGCATGTGGATGCCAAGGCTGGCAAGGCCGCTGCCGCACCGGAGGAGGTGCTCAGCAAATTGGAGCCGATTGCCGCCGCGCACGCAGCCTTGGCCATGCCGGAGGGAGCCGGCCGTCATGTGGGACAAAAACGCTAGGAGGAAGCGATCGTGAATTTCGGACTCAGCGAAGAACAGGAGATGATCGTCAGGACGGTCAGGGACTTCGTCGAGACGGAGATCTATCCGCACGAAAACGAGGTCGAACGCACCGGCCTTGTACCGCCCGATCTTGGGCAGGATATCAAGCGCAAATGTATCGAGCTCGGCTTCTATGCCTGCAATTTCCCGGAGGAAATCGGCGGTGCCGGGCTTGATCACCTCACCTTTACCCTGGTCGAGCGCGAGCTCGGCCGCGGTTCCCTTGGGCTCACCGTCTTCTTCGGCCGTCCATCCGGTATCCTGATGGCCTGCGAGGGCGAGCAACGCGAGCGCTATCTCCTCCCGGCGGTGCGTGGCGAGAAAATCGACGCTCTCGCCATCACCGAACCCGATGCCGGCTCCGATATGCGCGGCATGAAATGCGCGGCACGGCAGGATGGCGACGATTTCGTGCTCAACGGCACGAAGCATTTCATCTCGCATGCCGATGTTGCCGATTTCGTCATCGTCTTCGCCGCGACCGGCGAGGAAGAGACGCACCGTGGCGTCAAGAAGAAGATCACCGCCTTCCTGGTCGACCGCGGCACGCCGGGCTTCGACATTCTCAAGGGCTACGACTCGGTTTCGCATCGCGGCTACCACAATTCCATCCTGAGCTTCACCGACTGCCGCCTGCCGAAATCGCAAGTGCTGGGAGAGGTGCATCGCGGCTTCGATCTTGCCAATCAATGGCTCTACGGAACGCGCCTGACAGTTGCCGCCACCTGTGTCGGCCGGGCGCGCCGCGTCTTCGATCTGGCCCTGCCCTACGCCGCGGAACGCAAGCAATTCGGCAAGCCGATCGGCGCGAACCAAGGCGTGTCGTTCAAGCTTGCCGACATGATCACCGAGATCGACGCCGCCGACCTGCTCACGCTGTCGGCCGCCTGGAAGCTCGACGCCGGCATCCCAGCCAACCGCGAGATCGCCTCGGCCAAGCTCTACGCCTCGGAAATGCTCGCCCGCGTTACCGACGAGGCAATCCAGATCTTCGGCGGCATGGGATTGATGGACGACCTGCCTCTTGCCCGCTTCTGGCGTGACGCACGCGTCGAACGCATCTGGGACGGCACGTCGGAAATCCAGCGGCACATCATCAGCCGCGACCTGCTTCGGCCGTTCGGAGCATGAGCCCATGACGCAACGCTCGCTCGACCGCCTAATCAGACCCAGAACCATCGCCGTCTTCGGAGGCAGGGAGGCGCGGCGCGTCATCGAGCAATGCGACCTCATGGGATTTTCTGGCGAAATCTGGCCGGTACATCCGACACAAGACAGTGTGCTCGGCCGGCGCTGCTATCGCTCGGTTACCGAATTACCGGATGCGCCGGATGCTGCCTTCGTTGGCGTCAACCGGACGCTGACTATCGACATCGTCAGGGATCTAGCAGCCAGAGGCGCCGGCGGCGCCGTCTGCTATGCCTCGGGCTTCAGCGAAGCGGTGGCGGAACTGGCCGATGGCGGGGATTTGCAGCAGGCGCTTGTCGAGGCAGCCGGCGCCATGCCGATTGTCGGGCCGAATTGCTACGGCATGATCAACGGCCTGGATGGCGCCCTGCTCTGGCCGGATCAGCATGGTATCGTCAGAACCGAGCGCGGCGTTGCGATCCTTACCCAATCCTCCAATATCGCCATCAATCTCAGCATGCAGAGGCGCGGCCTGCCGATCAGCTATCTGATGACGGCAGGTAACCAGGCACAAACCAGCCTGTCGGACCTTGCCCGGGACGTCCTTGAAGACCCACGCGTCACGGCCGTCGGCCTGCACATCGAAGGCTTCGGCGATATCCGGGCGCTGGAGGCGCTCGCAACACGCGCCCGAGAGCTGAAGAAGCCCGTTATCGCGCTGAAGATTGGCAAATCCGAACAGGCACAGCGCGCCACCGTCTCGCACACGGCCTCGCTCGCCGGCAGCGACGCGGTGGCCGGCGCCGTCCTCGACCGCCTCGGCATCGGCCGCGTCGCGACGTTGCCCGAACTCATCGAAACGTTGAAACTCCTGCATGTCGCCGGTCCGCTCGACAGCAATGCGATCTCCTCGATGAGCTGTTCGGGCGGCGAGGCCTCGCTGATGGCCGATGCCGCCGTCGGCCGGAATGTCGAATTTCGCGCGCTGAAACCCGAACAGATTCCAGCCCTGCGCGCAACCCTCGGCCAGATGGTGACGCTCTCCAATCCCCTTGATTATCACACCTTCGTCTGGGGCGATCTGGCACGGCAGACGGAGGCTTTCAGCGCCATGTTCGCCGGCGGCTATGCCCTCAATCTGCTGGTGCTCGATTTTCCCCGCGAAGATCGCTGCGACGGCGCGGACTGGATGATCACTGTCTCTGCCGTTGCCGCCGCCGCCAAGCAGACCGGTGCCCGCGCCGCCATTCTGGCGACGCTGCCAGAAAACATGCCCGAGGCGATCGCCGGGCAATTGATCGAAGCCGGCATAGTACCGCTCTGCGGCATCAGCGAAGCGCTGGCGGCGGCAGATATCGCCAGCGGCATTGCCAACGCATGGAAGAAGCCGCAGCCGCTCCCGCTTCTCAGCGCACGCGCCGAGGCGGGTGAAGTCGAGACCTTGAGCGAGGCCGAAGCCAAGGCCGAGCTTGCGACCTCAGGCCTTGCAGTTCCGCTAGGCATGACCGCCAAAACGGCAAGCGAGGCGGCCGACCGTGCGGAGCAACTCGGTTTTCCCGTCGCGCTCAAGGCGCTTGGCGTCGAGCACAAATCCGAAGTCGGCGCCGTCAAGCTCAACCTATGGGATAGGAACGCGGTCAGGGATGCGGCCGAAGGCATGGCTATGGTCGCTCATGGCTTCCTCGTCGAACGGATGGTCGACCGCCCCATCGCGGAGCTCATCGTTGGTGCCGTCCGCGATCCGGTCGTCGGTCTGACCCTGACGATCGGTGCCGGTGGAGTCCTGGTGGAATTGCTTGAAGATTCCGTCGTTTTGCCGCTTCCGGCGACGAAAGCCGAGGTCTTGGAGCGGATTTCGCGGCTGAAGGTCCGCAAATTGATCGAAGGCTATCGAGGCAGTTCAGCAAGCAGTCTCGAAATCGTTGCCGACGCCGTCCTATCAGCGGCAGAATATGTCGTAAAGAATGCCGCAAAGCTTGAAGAACTGGACATTAATCCATTGATGGTCCTACCAGAATCTCGCGGCGCCGTTGCCGCGGATGCTCTCATCCGGCGAAGGAGGTAGCAGAAGTTGCAAGACCCCATTCGAACCCGATGCGACAACGGCATCCTTGAGGTCATTATCGACCGGCCGAAGGCCAATGCCATCGATCTGGCAACGAGCCGCAAGATGGGACTGATTTTCCGCGACTTCCGCGACAATCCGGATCTGCGGGTCGCCATCGTCACGGGTGCCGGCGAGAAATTCTTTTCCGCCGGCTGGGATTTGAAGGCTGCAGCGAATGGCGACGCAGTCGACGGCGATTATGGCGTCGGCGGTTTCGGCGGGCTACAGGAGCTGCGAGATCTCAACAAGCCCGTCATCTGCGCCGTCAACGGTATCTGTTGCGGCGGCGGGCTGGAGATCGCGCTGTCGACCGATCTCATCATCGCCGCCCCGCACGCCACCTTCGCTTTGCCCGAGATCCGCTCGGGCACCGTCGCCGATGCCGCATCGATCAAACTGCCGAAGCGCATCCCCTATCACGTAGCCATGGACATGCTGCTCACCGGCCGCTGGCTGAATGTCGAGGAAGCCCATCGCTGGGGCTTCGTCAACGAGATCGTCATGGCCGACAAGCTGATGGACAGGGCCTGGGAACTGGCCCGCCTGCTCACAAGCGGGCCGCCGCTCGTCTACGCGGCGATTAAGGAAATCGTTCGTGAAGCGGAGGGCTCGACGTTTCAGACTGCCATGAACAAGATCACCAAACGGCAGTTTGCGACCGTCGACGTCCTTTATTCGAGCGAAGATCAATTAGAAGGCGCACGGGCTTTTGCGGAGAAGCGAGCCCCAATCTGGAAAGGAAGGTAGAGGCGGCAGCAACCGCTAAATTTCCCACATGCTCGCGGGCGACAGGCTTCAGGCGGAAGAGGAACCGAGACCTGAAGTGGCTTGTTCGGGAGCTTTGTCAACACGGCAAGAAGAAGGAACAGGGGAATGAACGATTACACGAAATATCTGGCAAGCCGCGTCACCGCGGGCGGGCTTAGCCGCCGCGAATTCATGGGACGCGCCATGGCAGCGGGCGTGACTTTAACGCTCGCCGACAAACTCTTCACCGAAAGTGCAATGGCGGCCGAACCGAAGCGCGGTGGTCATCTGAAGCTTGGCCTGGAAGGCGGTGCCGCGACCGATTCCAAGGACCCGGCCAAATTCCTGTCGCAGGTCATGTTCTGCATCGGCCGCTGCTGGGGCGACATGCTGGTGGAATCTCATCCGCTAACTGGTGCCGCCGTTCCGTCGCTCGCAGAATCCTGGGAGCCGTCGAAGGATGCCGCCACCTGGACTTTCAAGATCCGCAAGGGCGTGAAGTTCCACAACGGCAAGGATCTGACGATTGACGATGTTGTCGCCACGCTCAAGCGCCATACGGATGCGAAGTCGGAATCCGGCGCCCTCGGCGTCATGAAGTCGATCAAGGAGATCAAGGCCGATGGCGACAATCTCGTCCTGACGCTGACCGAAGGCAACGCCGACATGCCGTTGCTGCTGACTGACTATCATCTCGTCATCCAGCCGAACGGCGGCTATGACGATCCCCTCGCCTCGATCGGCACCGGTCCCTACAAGCAGGTCAGCTTCGAGCCGGGCGTGCGCGCCACCTTCGAACGTAACAAGGACGACTGGCGCACCGATCGCGGCTTCGTCGATTCGGTCGAGATCATTTGCATGAACGACGCGACGGCGCGTATCGCCGCTCTGTCGTCGGGTCAGGTCCACTACATCAACCGCGTCGACCCGAAAACCGTCGATCTTCTGAAGCGCGCGCCGACCGTCGAAATCCTGTCTACAGCCGGCCGCGGTCACTATGTCTTCATCATGCATTGCGACAAGGCGCCCTTCGACAACAACGACCTGCGCCTGGCACTGAAATACGCCATGGACCGCGAGACGATGGTCAAGAAGATCCTCGGCGGTTACGGCAAGGTCGGCAACGATTTCCCGATCAACAGCACCTATGCTCTCTTCCCCGAAGGGATCGAGCAGCGTACCTACGATCCCGACAAGGCTGCCTTCCACTACAAGAAGTCCGGCCACAGCGGCTCGGTCCTCTTGCGCACGTCGGAAGTCGCATTCCCCGGCGCTGTCGATGCGGCCGTTCTCTATCAGGAAAGCTGCAAGAAGGCGGGGATCAACATCGAGGTCAAGCGCGAGCCGGGCGATGGCTACTGGACGAACGTCTGGAACGTCCAGCCCTTTTCCACCTCCTACTGGGGCGGTCGCCCGACGCAGGACCAGATGTATTCCACCGCCTATCTCTCGACGGCGGACTGGAACGACACGCGCTTCAAGCGCCCGGACTTCGACAAGCTTCTGCTTCAGGCCCGCTCCGAACTGGACGAAGCCAAGCGCAAGGAGCTTTACCGCGCCATGGCGATGATGGTGCGCGACGAAGGCGGTGTCATCCTGCCGATGTTCAACGATTTCGTGAACGCCTCCACCAAGCAGGTGAAGGGCTATGTCCACGATATCGGCAACGACATGTCAAACGGCTACGTCGCGACCCGCGTCTGGCTTGACGCCTGATGCCCGAAGCCGGGCGAAAACGCCCTCATCTCTGACACAGCCGGGACCGCGAAAGGCTTTCGCGGTCCTCCCGACGTTTCAAGCAATTCCCGGAAAAAGCGCAGCTGTTTTCCGTTCGGAATTGCGTAAAACAACAAGATTGAGCGGCTCAACGATTCCCTGAAACTGGAACCGCTCTAAGTGCGAGGCATCGGCCATGTCCAATCCGCCCCCCGGCACAGTTCTGCCCGGGCTGAGGTTCAAGCAGCGTTTTCCGCTGCTGTCCCTCATTATCGAGCGTTGCGTGCTCAGTATCATCCTGCTGTTTGCGGTATCCGTTTTGATCTTCGGCGGCCTCGAAGCCTTGCCCGGCGATTTTGCAACCACCTATCTCGGCCAGTCGGCGACGCCGCAGGCGGTCGCCAATATCCGCGAGGAACTCGGCCTCAACCGGCCTGTTGTCACTCGCTATGTCGAATGGCTCGGCAACGCCGTTAAGGGCGATTTCGGCACCTCCTGGGCCAGCAAGAACTCCGTCAGCGAGCAGATCGGCAAGCGGCTCGGCAATTCGCTGTTTCTGGCCGGCTTTGCTGCCTTGATCTCGGTGCCGCTGGCCGTCTGCCTGGGTATGTTGGCCGTCCATTTCAGGAATCGCATGCCGGACAAGATCATCAACGTCATTTCGCTCGCGGCAATCTCGCTGCCGGAATTCTTCATCGGCTATCTCCTCATCATGTTCTTTTCCGTCAAGTTCGGCATCGCGACATTTCCGGCGACGGTGTTTGACGGCATGGGCTTCGTCGACCGGCTGAAGGCGATCGCGCTTCCGACCGCGACCCTGGTGCTGGTCGTGCTTGCGCATATGATGCGCATGACCCGCGCGGCCATTCTGTCCGTCATGTCCTCGGCCTATATGGAAACCGCCGAGCTGAAGGGGCTCTCCGCCTTTCGCGCCATCGTCAAACACGCCGCTCCCAATGCGCTGGCGCCGATCATCAACGTCATTGCGCTGAACCTTGCTTATCTCATCGTCGGCGTTGTGGTCGTCGAAGTCGTCTTCGTCTATCCCGGCATGGGCCAGTACATGGTCGATGCGGTGACGGTACGCGATATGCCTGTGGTCCAGGCCTGCGGCCTGATCTTCGCCGCCGTCTACATCTTCCTCAACATGACGGCCGATATCCTCGCCATCGTCGCCAACCCACGTCTGAGGCATCCGCGATGAGATTGAGAGACATCCCCATCACCGCCTGGATCGGCATCATCGGTATCCTGATCGCCTTCATCTGCGCCATCTTCGCTCCCTGGATCGCCCCTTACGGCGAGACGGAAGTCGTCGGCAATGTCTGGCAGCCCGCCGATGCGCAATATTTCTTCGGTCTCGACAATCTCGGCCGCGATATCCTGTCGCGCCTGATCTACGGCACCCGTACGACACTGTTCGTCGCGCTGACGGCGACGATCATCTCTTTCTCGCTCGGCATCATCTTGAGCTTCACCGCCGCCGTCTCGCGCGGACTGATCGACACGGTCTTCTCGCGCTTCAACGACCTGATGATGTCGATCCCGACGCTTATCTTTGCGCTCGTCGTGCTTGCGGTCCTGCCGCAGAATCTGATCGTGCTGATCCTCGTCATGGCCATCCTCGATTCCACTCGCGTCTATCGCCTCGGCCGCGCCGTGGCGCTCGACGTCGCGGTTATGGAATTCGTCGAGGCGGCCAAGCTTCGTGGCGAAGGCAAGATCTGGATCATCTTCCGCGAGATCCTGCCGAATACGCTGTCGCCGCTGCTGGCGGAATTCGGGCTGCGCTTCGCCTTCTCGATCCTGTTCCTCTCGACACTGTCCTTCCTCGGCCTCGGCATCCAGCCGCCGGCAGCCGACTGGGGCGGCATGGTCAAGGACAACAAGGACGGTATCATCTTCGGCATTTCAGCCGCCCTCGTGCCGGGCTCCGCCATTGCGGCGCTCGCAATCTGTGTCAATCTGGTGGTCGACTGGCTCCTAAGACGCACCTCCAGCCTCAAGGGAGGGCGTGGCGATGCCTGAGCTTCTTTCCGTTCGCGATCTCAAGATCGAGGCGACCAGCTATCCGCCCGGCGAGCCGCCGAAACGCGTCACCATCGTCGACGGCGTTTCCTTCGATCTGCAAAAGGGCAAGGTGCTTGGCCTGATCGGCGAGTCCGGTGCCGGCAAATCGACCATCGGCCTTTCTGCGCTCGCCTATGGACGCGGTGGCGCCGAGATTACCGGCGGCCAGGTACTGCTCGATGGCGTCGACATCCTGCCGCTCGGCAAGTCCGGCATCCGCCGGATTCGCGGCGCGCGGGTCTGCTACGTCGCGCAATCCGCCGCGGCCGCCTTCAATCCCGCGCATCGCCTGGGAGATCAGGTGATCGAGGCGACAGTGAAACACGGCCTGATGACGAAGGAGGAGGCCAGAAAGCGGGCGCTCTATCTTTTCAGCGTGCTTGGCCTGCCCAGCCCGGAAACATTCGGCGAGCGCTACCCGCATCAGGTCTCCGGCGGCCAGCTGCAGCGCGCCATGACCGCCATGGCGCTCTGCTCAAACCCGGAACTGATCGTCTTCGACGAGCCGACGACCGCGCTCGACGTCACCACGCAAATCGATGTTCTTGCGGCGATCAAGCACGCCATTGAGGAAACCCATACGGCGGCACTTTACATCACCCATGACCTTGCCGTCGTCGCCCAGATCTCCGATGACATCATGGTGCTGAGGCACGGCAAGACGGTGGAATATGGCAGTGTCCAGCAGATCATCGAGGAGCCCAGGCAAGACTATACCCGCGCCCTGGTCAATGTCCGCCAGGAGGCGCGAGCCGAAGCTGCGGATCAATCGAGCGCACTTTTGAAAATCGAGAATATCAGTGCACAATACTCCAATGGTTTCAGGGTATTGCATGACGTTTCTCTACATGTTCCTAAAGGCCAGACATTGGCCGTCGTCGGCGAATCCGGTTCCGGCAAATCGACGCTCGCCCGCGTGATTACCGGCCTGTTGCCGCCGAGCGACGGGCGGATCTCCTTCGACGGCAAGCCGCTGACGCCGGCCTTGAAAAACCGCTCGCGGGAGGAACTGCGGCGCATCCAGCTGATCTACCAGATGGCCGATACTGCGATGAACCCACGCCAGACCGTGCGCGATATCATCGGTCGCCCGCTGACCTTCTATGATGGCCTGCATGGCGCGGCGAAGACGGCGCGCGTCAAGGAATTGCTCGACCAGATCGAGATGGGCAACGGCTTCATCGACCGCTATCCGGCCGAGCTTTCCGGCGGCCAGAAGCAGCGCGTGGCCATCGCCCGTGCGCTTGCGGCCAAGCCGGAACTCATCCTCTGCGACGAGCCGACCTCGGCGCTCGATCCGCTGGTCGCCGAAGGCATTCTGAAGCTGCTCTTGAAGCTGCAGGAAGAGGCGCGTCTCTCCTACGTCTTCATCACCCACGATATCGCCATCGTGCGCGCCATCGCCGACAGCGTCGCCGTGATGCACCGCGGCAAACTCGTTCGCTTCGGACCGAAATCCCAGGCGCTTTCGCCGCCCTTCGACGATTACACCGACCTGCTCTTGAAATCCGTACCCGAGATGGAGATCGGCTGGCTGGAGCGCGTGCTGACGACGCGGAAAATGGAAAGCGCCGGAAATTGAAGCTTCGGCGCTTTCAATCTAGCCGCTCAATACCGATCCGCTTTCGTGCCAATCGAGAGCTCAGCGCATAAGGCGGGCGCTGAGTTCGCGGGCGAGCGTGGCTGCGTTGCGTCCTACAATCATGCTCTGATGGTTGCCGGCGACATCAACCCAGTCCGCATGAACGAGCAAGCGCCCCCATATGGTCTTGGGATCGCAGTCGACCGGAGAGCCTTGCAGGCTGCGATAGAAAGTCAGCTCCCCGTCGTAACGGCTCGGTTTGTAAAGGCCCTTCATCCGCAGGAGTTGTCTGGCAGCCGCATCATAAAGCGGCGGATAATCGCCCATCCATTGGGGCGCCAGTTCCGGATAGTAGGCCGTATGCGGGTCGGCGTAGCGGAAAGAAAGGGGCTTCAGTTTTTTTGCGAGAAGTTCCCGTCGCTCGATAGTTGGTCTGCTGGCCTGAATCGGTGCTTGCCGAGGCGGTTGAGAAGCGACTTTCTTTAGATTCTTCTTTCTGGTTCGGGCTCGTCTCCAGCGTTGCCACATGAATCTGCCCCAGGCCATCAGCGGCCACTCCTGCTCGCCAAAGGGGGTGTCGAGCATTCCGAGGAACGCAACCTTTTGCCCCTGCGCCCTCAAGGCGCGAGCAAGCTCCAAGGCAAAGACACCGCCGAAAGAATAACCGAGCAATCGATAAGGCTCTCCGATCCCGGCTGCTTGCAACGCTTTCAGCGTGCTTTGAACCTCGTCTTCCACGGTTGCCGGCTGTTGACGATCGCGGTCGAATGCTGTCAGCGCAACGCCGAGGATCGGTCCTGGAAAGCTGATCTCCCCGATAAGCTGCTGCATTTCCAGAAAGCAGCTTGCGCCTCCGGCAAATAGCAGCAAAGGCGCCGCGCCTTCTCCGCCTCGGAGCTCTATGATTTTCGGCGAGACCGAAAGGTCTTCGTGATTGGAAATCGCAAAGCCAAGCGCTTCAAGGGTGCGGTGACGATAGAAGACATTGACATCCATCTCTTCTCCCGTTTCGTTCCACCAGCGCTTTATAAAATTCAAGACACGGTTGACCGAAACAGCATCAGGAATGTCTGCGTCGCGATTCAAATTGTTTTTCGCTTCCTGACGAAACAGATCATCAAAGGAGGCATGCAGGCCGGAATCTACATCCGTTCTCGTCGAGAAAAGCATCTAGGCATCCCCAAAATGTCGAAGTATGCGTCACTAAACGATATGATGACTGTTATTCTTATAAAGCGATCCTTAATATATTCCGTAGAAGCACAACTTTTTCTTGTGTTCGAGATTTTTCACTGTCGAAAAACCTGCAAGGGCTGAAAAGGAACCCTTCGGCAATCGGAGTCGTCAATACTCGGCTGGCACCGCATATACTTCGGCTGAAGGATCCGTGAGGAACGAGCGTACCGTGGGCGGCAGTTGCCGCGATGACAACGGCAAGGGTCCGCAACGCGAGAGAAGTTCGCGCAGATCGGGCTCAGCGCCGACGTGGCGCCAGATCATCCGCGACGCATAGGGCAGGTTTTCCCTTCGCCAGGAGACCCCCATGGTCGTTCCGCGTAGATAGACGCGCTGGTGCTCGTCGAATGGCAACAGGATCGTCTGCGACAGCATGGAGTTGGGGCCGACGACGCGCTCCGTAATGAAGATCCGGTTCCTGTAGAACGCCGCCAAGCCTACATATTTCGAGAATTGCTGGATACCGTTTCCAGGGTCGCGCAGGCGTTCCATTGACTTGACGTGCACCAGTCCAGCCTGCTCGACAAGACGACTGCACGAGCAAACGACCATTCCGGGCCAGGACGGCGAGCGATGATAGGTCTGGAAGTAACCGACATGACGCCTGAGTGCGATCAGATTTCCCGGAAACGCCTTGAGGAGCTCTGAACTTTCGTTGAGACCCAAAGCCGGCTTGCGAAGGCGTTCGCGAAAGAGTTTGGGCGCAATGAGGAAATCGGCGGCGTCGAGATCGAAATACTTCGCGATGCGCGCCATGTTATGGGCTGACGGCCTCGTCTGGCCATTGATATAGCGGTTGAATTGCTGCCGATTGATATCAATTGCACGGCATAGCTGCGAAATCGAACGCTGTGTTGCACAGGCGATCTTGAGGTTCTCGACCAGGTAAGGCATCAGCAGCTCCGTCTTGGAAAGACTAGCGTAAACTCGCTTAAAGATGCGTCAAGTCGCGAAATTGCGTCGGCCCGCTCGGCCTCTACGTTTCCACCTACAAAAATGGAAACGAGGGAACTGTCATGACGCATGAAAAGGATCAATCTTCGCAGCTGAAAATCGGCCGCCGCCACTTCCTCGGCGGTGCCGTCGCGCTGGGCGCCTTGCCGGCCCTCGCCTCCGGCCTCCTGATGCCGCGCGATGCCCGGGCGCAGGAAGCGAAGCGCGGTGGTCATTTGAAGCTGGGCCTGAAGGGCGGCGCCACCAGCGATGCGCTCGACCCGGCGACCTATAGCGCATCCGTATTGTTCGTCATTGGCCGCCTCTGGGGCGATACGCTGGTCGAATCGGATCCCAAGACCGGCGCTCCCTTGCCGTCGCTGGCATCTTCCTGGACGCCATCGGCGGACGCCTCCGTCTGGACCTTCAAGATCCGCAATGACGTGCAGTTTCACGACGGCAGCAAGATGACCGTCGCCGATATCGTCGCGACGCTGAAGCGGCACGCGGACAAGAATTCACAGTCGGGCGCCCTTGGGCTGATGGCCTCAATTACGGGCATTGAAGAAAAGGCGGGTGATCTTGTTCTGACGCTAAGCGAAGGCAATGCGGACCTGCCTCTGCTTTTGACCGACTACCACCTGATCATCCAGCCGAAGGGCGGCGTCGACAAGCCTGCGGCAGCTGTCGGTACAGGCCCTTACATTCTGAAGAGCTTTGAACCCGGCGTTCGCGCAACTTTCGAGAAGAACTCCAAGGATTGGCGCCCTGATCGCGGTTTTGTCGACAGCGTGGAAATCCTCGTCATCAACGACAACACCGCCCGCATTGCAGCGCTTGCCTCCGGCCAAGTGCATTTCGTCAACAATGTCGACCCGAAGACCGTTCCGATGCTGCAGCGGGCACCGACCGTCGATATCGTCCGGAACGCCGGCAAGGGCTTCTATTGCTTCCTGATGCATTGCGACACAGCACCCTTCGACAACGCCGACCTTCGGCTCGCGCTGAAATATGCCATCGACCGCCAGTCGATCCTCGATAAGGTGCTTGGCGGCTACGGCACGATCGGCAACGACTATCCGGTCAATTCCAACTACGCCCTCGCCCCGACCGATATCGAGCAGCGGCCGTATGATCCGGACAAGGCCGCCTTCCACTTCAAGAAATCGGGTCTCGATCGCCCTGTTCAGTTGCTCACCTCCGATGCAGCCTTTCCTGGCGCCGTGGATGCGGCGATCCTGTTCCAGCAAAGCGCGCGCAAAGCCGGAATCACGATCGACGTGAAGCGCGAACCGGAGGACGGCTACTGGACCAATGTCTGGAACAAGCAGCCCTTCTGCGCCTCATTCTGGGGCGGCAGGCCGACACAGGATTCGCGCTATTCCACCTCCTACCTGTCGACGGCGGAATGGAACGACACCCGTTTCAAGCGCCCTGACTTCGACAAGCTGGTGCTGCAGGCAAGATCCGAACTCGACGAAACCAAGCGCAAGGTGCTTTATCGGCAACTGGCTCTGATGGTGCGAGACGATGGCGGTCTCATCCTGCCCGTCTTCAACGATTACATCATGGCCTCTTCGAAGACGCTGAAGGGATATGTCGACGACATCGGCAACGATATGTCCAACGGCTACATCGGCAGCCGCGTGTGGTTTAATGCATAAATCTCATCGGGATATATGATCATGGCTGAGCGCAGCTTCACTACCATCGAAAATCAGTGGATCACCCTCAGGGACGGTACACGGCTTGCCGCGCGCATCTGGATGCCGGATGGCGCGGAGAGCGATCCCGTGCCGGCGGTCTTCGAGTTTCTGCCCTATCGCAAGCGCGACGGGACGAGTCCGCGCGATGAATCGACCTATCCGGTCTTTGCCGCAGCCGGCATCGCCGGTGTCCGTGTCGATATCCGTGGCTCCGGTGAGTCCAGCGGCATCATCGATGGCGAGTATACCGAACTCGAGCTTGCCAATGCCTGCGAGCTGATTGCCTGGATTGCAGCACAGCCCTGGTCGAACGGTTCTGTCGGCATGATGGGTATATCCTGGGGCGGTTTCAACTGCCTTCAGGTCGCGGCCCTGAAACCACCGGCGCTGAAGGCGGTCATCTCGATCGCCTCCACGGTCGATCGCTACAATGACGACATCCACTACAAGAACGGCTGCCACCTCTCCGCCCAGCTCTCCTGGGCGGCGACCATGCTCGGCTATCAATCGCGTTCTCCCGATCCGGCCATCGTCGGCGACGATTGGCGCGATATGTGGCTGGAGCGGCTCGAGCAGGAACCCTTCTTCATGGAGGAATGGCTAGAGCATCAGCGCCGCGACGATTTCTGGCGGCATGGGTCCATCTGCGAGGATTTTGCCGGCTTCGATATTCCCGCCATCGTCATCGCCGGCTGGGCGGATGGCTATCGCAACACGCCGCTGCTGGCGGTCGAAGGGCTTGGGGATAAGGCAAAGGCACTGATCGGCCCGTGGGTTCACAAGTACCCGCACTTCGCCTGGCCGAAGCCGCGCGCCGATTTTCACGGCGAAGCTATCGCCTGGTGGAACCACTGGCTGCGCGGCGAGCGCAACGGCGCGGAGGCCATGCCATCCGTGCGCGCCTATATTCTCGATGCCGCCAAACCGGCAAAACGCCGCGATTTCGATCCCGGTTTCTGGATCGCCAAACGAGAATGGCGCCAACCGGAGATGCAATGCTTCTACGTCGAGCAGTTCGGCACGTTGATGGAAGGCATGCCGATCCCGCACGCGCCGGAGCACCCCGTCTATCTGCGCTCGCCGCTCGACACCGGCACAGCCTCGGGCGAATGGTTCACCCTCAAGCCGGATGCGGAGATGGCAATCGACCAGCGCGGTGACGATGCTGGGTCGCTGACTTTCCAGACCGCACCGCTGGTCGAGGATCATGATTATCTCGGCCGTCCGGTCGTCACCTTGACACTGCGGTGCGACGCCGAAACCGCCAATCTCTGCGCAAGGCTCGTCGATATCCATCCGGATGGCACCGCAACGCGCATTTCCTTCGGCGTGCTCAATCTCGCCCATCGCGACGGCAATGCCGCGCCGGAGCCGTTGATTAAGGGGCAGCAGGTTAGAGTGACCCTGACGCTCGATGCCTGCGGCTATCGTTTCCGCAAGGGGCACCGCATCCGTCTGTCGTTGTCGACGGCCTATTGGCCGATGGTCCTGCCGCCTCCGGAAGACCCTGGTCTGACGATCGATATCGCCTCCATCGGCCTTGGCCTGCCGCAGCTCGGCGCGCACGAGCTCATCGAGGTCAAGCAGCCCGACAATCCCGATCCGCTGCCGAAATATATCGAACACGCGCCGGGCTTGACGAAACGGCAGGTGGTGCGCGATCTCTCAGCCGGCGTCACCCGCTACGAGATCCATGAGGACACCGGCCTCTCCGAGCATCCCGGCACCGGCCTTTCGACGCGGCAATCGCGCGAGGAGAGCTGGTCGATCGCGCCGGATGACCCGCTGTCGATGACGGGTATCTCGACATGGACGTGCGACATGCAGCGTCCCGGCTGGTTCGTCCGCACGGTGGCGGCATCGTCCATATCCTGTACGGCAAAGGATTGGGTCGTCAGCGCCTCGGTCGTTGCCTATGAGGGAGAGACCGAGATCTTCCGGAAGATATTCGAGGAGAAGCGTATCGCCCGCGACCTGATGTAGGTCAGCGGGAGCCAGCAAACCGGCTTGCCGCCGCACATATGGCGGCAAAGCCGGCGCGCGCGCCCTCGCTCATATGCCGTGCCCGCAGCCAGGCATGCACCATCTGGGGCTCCTCGCGGAACCACACCTCGACGCCGGCCTGTGCAAGACGCGCCGCATAATTGCGGCCGTCGTCGCGCAACGGATCATAGTGCGCCACGGTGATGAAGGCGGGAGGAAGGCCGGCTACGGATGACAAAGCAAGCGGCCCGGAGACCGGATCGCCTTCCGGCGCCTGCAGAATGGTGCGGTAATAGGCGACATCGGCCGTCGTCAGGCCCGGCGCCTCGGCCATTTCTTCATAGGAGCCGGAGACCAGATCACCACCGAGCGCGGGATAGATCAAGATCTGCCCGACAATTCCCGAAAGCCCCTCGGCATTCGCCCGCACCGCCAGCCCTGCCGCGAGATTGCCGCCGGCACTGTCGCCGATCAACACGACCGACTTCTTCTCGGCCAGCATTTGCTTGAGAACACCGAAGCAATCATCCGTCTGTGCCGGCCAGCGATATTCCGGCGCCAGCCGATAGTCGACCGAGATCAGTTCAGCACCGGCATGATCGGCAATTTCGGCGCAGATCGCGTGATGGCTCTCAAGCGAGCCCACGACAAAGCCGCCGCCGTGGAGATAGAGCAGGTTCGTTGTCGTACGGATATTGGCGGGCTTGTAATGCCTGACGCGAATCGTTCCGGATACGACGCCATCGGTGGTCCGCATACCCTCGGGCAAGGGGCGATCGAAACGGGCGCACAAGGCATCATACCATTGACGCTGCTGCGCAATGGAGGCCGTTACCGCATCCGGCGGATAGAAGGAATCGCAGATCTCCATGAACTGCAAAATGCCGGCTTCGCTCGGCATGGGACGCTCAGCAGACGCCATCGGATATCCTCGATTCGTGCCAATCAGCCGAGGATAGCGCGGCGATGCAACCGAATGCTTATCTGCCTACGGCCAGCATCACCGCGTTGGCGACATCTGTTGATTGCGGCGGAGTTCAATCAGCCGCGAATACGCTGCTAGACGGCAAGGAAAAGCCCGTCGGCATCTGCATGCACTGTGCATTAGACCAGGTGAGCGCCGCAAGCGCGAGTGCCGCGCCAATCACAAGCCGAATCATAAGCTCTTTTCCGTCCCCGTTTGACGCGGCCCGCGAGGTCAAAATGCCTCGCCGGCCGGGCGTTTCGTTTGGTAGACCTGTGTCGTCGGGCGAAACAGGATCTCGTTGATATCGACGTCTTGCGGCTGACTTATGGCGAAAGCGACGGTGCTGGCAAATGCCTCCGGCGATATCGCGCTTTTATAGACCTCGTTGATACGGGCCGCGACATCTGGATCGGTGATCGTATCTGGCAGTTCGGTTGCGACAGCACCGGGAGAGATGATCGTCGTACGGATATTGTGGGCCTTCACCTCCTGCCGCAGCCCCTCGGAAAGCGCCCGCACGGCATGCTTCGTCGCCGAATAGACTGCGCCGCCCGGCCCGACCTTATGCCCGGCCACCGAAGAAACGTTGATGATATGCCCGCTCTTCTGCTCCGTCATGTAAGGAAGGACGGCAGCAATGCCGTAGAGCACGCCCTTGATGTTGACGTCGATCATCCGGTCCCATTCGTCGATGTGAAGGCGCTCCAGCATCGAGCTCGGCATCAGACCGGCATTGTTGATGAGCACGTCGATGCGGCCGTTCTGCCTGACAGCATGGTCCACAAGCGCCTTCACCTGCACGCGATCCGTCACATCCGTCTGGATGACGGCATCTTCGCCAAGCGAAAGCTCGCTTGCGAGCGCCCGCAGGCGATCGATGCGCCGCGCGCCGAGAACGAGCCTGGCGCCATCCCTGGCAAGACGGCGGGCAGCGGCCTCGCCTAGGCCGCTGCTGGCGCCCGTGATGACGACGACCTTGTCCTTGATACCTTCCACCATCGTCTTCGACCTCATTTTCCCTGATATTGTTCGTCCGTCACATGCTCCATCCAATCCACCACCTTGCCGTCGAGATGTTCCTGGATGGCGATGTGGGTCATGGCTGTCGTTGGCGAGGCGCCGTGCCAGTGCTTCTCGCCCGGCTCGAACCAGACGACGTCTCCGGGGCGGATCTCCTCGATCGGGCCGCCCTCGCGCTGAGCGAGACCAAAACCTGCGGTGACGATCAGGGTCTGGCCGCGCGGATGGGTATGCCACGCAGTCCGTGCGCCGGGTTCAAACGTGACGCTGCCGGCCGCAGCGCGCCGCGCGTCATTGGCGGCAAAGACCGGGTCGATGCGTACGGTGCCGGTGAACCAGTCCGAAGGACCTTTGCCCGATGGCTGCGTCCCGTTTCTCTTGATATCCATGATGACATCCTTTCTTGCGATGAGCCGCAATGGCTCGACTGTATAGGGCTAATCTAGCCCGCAATTTTCGGAGCAGTAGTGGGTCACGCCCGCATAGACTTATGAATCCAAGCGATAAATGTCGCGTCTCGCCATCGCCGGCCGACACATCGGAACGCCTGCTAAAGCTGCATTTACGCCTCTCAATCCCATACGGGCGCTATGTGACTCGTTCATTCCATGATAAGAGCATCGCCCGACATATGAGAGACACTCATAGATGCTACGCGAAAACGTCACCGACCTGCTATTCTTTCTTGCCGTCGCCAGAGAGCGGAGCTTTACGCGGGCAGCCGCCCAGCTCGGCGTTTCGCAATCGGCACTTAGCCACACGGTGCGGCAGCTGGAGGAGCGCATGGGCGTCAGGCTTTTGACCCGGACCACGCGCAGCGTCAGCCCGACACCAGCGGGCGAGCGCCTGCTGCAGTCCCTCACGCCGCGCTTCCAGGAAATCGAGGCCGAACTCTTCGCCGTCACCGAACTGCGTGAAAGGCCGGCCGGCACGATCCGGATCACATCGGTCGACTATGCCGTCGATACCTATATCTGGCCGAAGCTTGCCGGCGTGCTCAAGCATTATCCCGACATCCACGTCGAGATCATCAATGACTACGGCCTGACCGATATTGTGGCAGAACGTTTCGACGCCGGCGTTCGCTTGGGCCAGACGGTCGCCAACGGCATGATCGCCGTGCGTATCGCTCCCGATCAGGCTTTTGCGGTGGTCGGCTCTCCATCCTATTTCGAGGGACGCAATAGACCGATCATCCCTCAAGACCTGACCGCCCACAAATGCATCAACCTGCGCCTTCCGACCCATGGTGGCAATTATGTTTGGGAGTTCGAAAAGGGTAGCGACGAACTACGGGTACGCGTCGATGGCCAGATGACATTTAACGGCATTCGCCAGGTTCTGGCGGCCGCGGTCGATGGCTACGGTTTGGCCTATGCGCCCTACGATCTGGTACAGCCAGATATCGAAAGCGGTCGGCTTATTCGTGTGCTTGAGGATTGGTGCCCGCCCTGGACGGGCTACCATCTCTATTATCCGAGCCGCCGCCAGCCGTCCTCCGCCTTTGCGGTGGTGCTGGAGGCGTTGCGCTATCGTGGCTGATGGCCGGATTCACGACGCCATCAGCGCGCGAATGCTGCGATCTGCCGATTGCAGCAGCTCGAAAGATTCGTAACGGCGCTCATGCAAGGCCTTGATGGCATCGTCCGCCGGCTCGAACCTCTTCGCCAGTCGCGACATGGTGGCCATGGCTTCCAAGAGCGAGCCAGAATGCCTACTAGCCGTGGCGCCGAGCATAGCGGCACCCAGAAGAACGGGCTCCTCCGTGTCGGCGACGGCGACCGGCCTGCCTGTTGTATCCGCCAGAAGCTGGCGCACAAGGCCGCTCTGGGCAGCGCCGCCACTCGCGATGATGAGATCGCAGGCTATGCCATCCTGCTCCAGCTTTTCGAGCAGCTGTTTGAGACCATAGCCGATACCGCAAAGGCCGGCGACGTAGAGAGCGATCAGATCGTCGATACCGGTCTCCAGGCCTAGACCGGAGATGACGGCGCGCGCATCGGGATCCGCATAGGGTGACCGGTTGCCGAGGAATTCGGGAACGACCTGGATCAATTGCGCGAGCTTCACAGCGTCGGACGCGTGGCCGCTTGCCTTCATGGCCTGCCGGTCGAGCCAGGCCACGAGCGAAAGGCCTTCCGCTTCGGCTTTCTGGCGAGCTTCGCCGGCTGCCGGATGCATGGTAACGAGATGATCGATCGCAGCGCCTGCTGCGGATTGACCGCCCTCGGTCAGCCAGAGGCCAGGCACCATGGCCGAAAAATACGGACCCCAGACACCGTCGACGAACACGGCTCCTTCACTCGACGCCATCGAGCAGGCCGAGGTGCCGAAGATATAGGCGAGCCGATTCCTGACATCGCCCTCGCCGTCCGGCCCCTGCCCGCCCAACGTGCCAACACCACCGGCATGGGCATCGATCAGCGAAGCACCGACCGGCGTGCCAACAGTCAGGCCGAGATCGCGGGCGGCAGCTTCGTTCAGACCCTCACCCAAGGCAGTCCCCGGCTCGACGATCTCGGTGCCGATGCGCACAAAGCCTTCGTCCGCCAGCTCACCGAGCCCGATATCCTTGAAATATTGCCCATCCCAGCGTTTCTCATGGGCAAGATAGGTCCACTTGCACGTCACCGTGCACATCGATCTCTGCAGCGAGCCCGTCGCGCGCCAGGTCAGATAATCGGCGAGATCGAAGAAATGGTCTGTCGCAGCGAAAGACTCTGGCAAGTTTCGCTTCAGCCACAGGAGCTTCGGCGTTTCCATCTCGGGCGAGATGCGGCCGCCGACATAACGCAGAACCGCATGATTTCCGGCATTGATCTCTGCGGCCTCACCGGCGGCGCGATGATCCATCCAGACGATGATGTTGCGATCGGCATCCCCCGATGGCCCGACAGCGACGGCCTTGCCGTCCGCCTTGACCGCAACCAGCGAGCAGGTCGCATCGAAGCCGATGCCGGCGATATCGCCGGCCGCTATCCTCGCCGTTGCAATAGCCTCCTTGACGCTGTCGCAAACGGCGTTCCATATCTGCTCGCTCGACTGCTCGACGATGCTGCCGGCCTCGTGCCAGATGGTGATCGGCCGCTTGGCGGCGGCGAGCAGATGGCCATGTGCGTCGAAAATCCCGGCCCGGGCGCTGCCTGTGCCGACATCGATGCCGATGAAATAAGGTGCCGTCATCAGAGATCCGTACTCAAGGGCAGGATCACCAGATCCCGGATTACGATGTTCCGCGGTCTCGATAGCATGAAGACCACAGCTTCCGCCACTTCCGTCGCCTCCATGAGGCCGCCGGCGGCAATCGCTTCGTCCAATTTCGCCTGCGGCCAGTCGCTGATCAGCGCCGTCACCACCGGCCCCGGCGCCACGGCGCCGACGCGGATGCCATGCTTGGCAACTTGACGCCGCACCGTGTGCGTGAAGGCCTGGATGGCATGCTTCGATGCCGTGTAAATCGGCTCCCAGACCACAGGCACCAGCCCGGCGATCGAACTCGTCATGATGATGTCGCCTGTCTTGCGCTCGATCATGTGCGGCAGCACCATGCGAACCGAACGGAAGGCTGCGTTGATATTCAGATCCAGCATCCGATCCCAGGCATCGGGATCGCCTTCCGCGACCTCGCCGCCGATATAGGCACCGGCATTGGCATGGAAGATATCGAGCTTGCCGAACCTGTCGAGAATCTGCGGCAACATGGTCGCCACGCTCTCGGGCTTCAGAAGATCGACGACGACCGGATGGGCGTTCGGCCCAAGTTCGGCGCAAAGGCTTTTCAGACTATCTTCCGCCCGGTCGACAAGGGCGATGCTGGCGCCCTCGTTCAGTAGCGATTTGGCGCATTCCAGGCCAATTCCAGACGCAGCCCCGGTGATGGCGGCGACCTTGCCGGCAAAATCCTGTCTCATAACAATCCTTACCTTCTTGAAGAAATCAGCCGCGCCCATGCGAGGCGCGGGAGCGGCGGGCGAGCGAGTCGACGATGACGGCAATGGCAAGAACTGCGCCCGTGATCATGTAGCGAAGTGCCGACGACAGATCGAGCATGGTGAGGCCGCTCGCGATCGACTGGATGACGATGATGCCGAGCAGGGCCGAATAGGCGCTGCCGCGACCGCCGAAGAGGCTGGTCCCGCCGATAACGGCCGCCGCGATCGCATTCAGATTGACGTCGCCGGTGCCTGCCTGCTGGCTGGCCGAGGCCAAGCGCGCTGCCGCAAGCACGCCGCCGAGCGCTGCAAACATCGCGCAGAGCACGAAGGCGCTGGTATAGATCCGCCGCACGTTGATGCCGGCACGCCGTGCCGCCTCGCGATTGCCGCCGACGGCCGACATCGACCGGCCCCATTGGGTGCGCGTCAGCGCATAATTCATGACGATGGCGAGCACCACGAACAGGGCGAACATCCAGGGAATGCCGCGGTCCTGATTGAGATAGAAAGCCACGAATTCCAAGGCCACGGTAATGACGGCTGCCTTTACCAGCAGACCGCCGACGGAGGGCGCCGAGAGGTTTGCCTGCTTGCGCCGCCGCACGGCGCTCAGACCAGTAACCAGCATCACCGTACCCGGAATGAGCGCGAAGACATAGGCAAGCGGGCGTGGAATGACTAGCAACTGGCCGAAATTCACAATGGCCGAGCCATAGGGCAGATTGATCGAGCCAGTCGCGCCGAGCAGATAAAGCTGCATGCCGAGCACGGCGAGAAGGCCCGCCAATGTGGCAACGAAGCTCGGCATGCCCAGCCGGTTGAACAACACGGCATAGATGGCACCAATGACGCCGCCGACGACAAGGGCCGCCAGGATCGCCAGGGCCACCGGCCAGCCTTCGTTCACCCAGAGCATGCCGACCATGGCCGAGGCAAAGCCGCTGATCGATCCGACCGAAAGATCGATTTCGCCGACCATCAGTACGCAGACGATGCCAAGCGAAATGATGCCGACCGTCGAGGCGTCGAACAGCAGGTTGGCGAGATTGTTGCTGGACAGGAAGGTCGGATTGAGCGTGCCGAACACCGTCCAGATGATGACGAGACCGACGACGACGGGCAGCGAGCCCAGATCGCCGGAACGCACCTTGTCGATGAAGGAGCGGATGGTCGCCGCAAGCCCGGTGTCGTGGTTGACGCGGACATCGCTGCGGTCGAGCAGCAGGGTCGATTGCTTGCCGTTCTCGCTCATGGCCGGCCCTCTTCTCTTGCTTCCTGTTGGGCCTGCCGCCGCCCTGCCCGGCGCGACACGGCGTTTTCCGTGGCTCCGGTGATGGCGCTGACGAGCTCCTGATTTGACGTGTCGGGATAGAAGATCCCGTTGTTGCGGCCGAGGCGCAGCACGACGATGCGGTCGGCGACGGCGCGCACGTCCTCCATGTTGTGGCTGATCATGATGACACCGAGCCCCTTGTCGCGGACGCGCTCTATGAGGTTCAGCACCTCGGCAGTCTGCGCAACGCCAAGGGCTGCGGTCGGCTCGTCGAGCATGATGAGTTTCGGCTCGAGCAGCAGCGAGCGGGCAATTGCCACCGTCTGTCGCTGGCCCCCGGAAAGCGATGCGATCGGGATGCGCACGCTCGGGATGCGCGCCGCAAGCTCGTTTAACAGCGTCCAGGCGCGAACCTCCATCGCGGTTTCGTCGAGCTTCAGCGGGCTCATTTCCCGGCCGAGAAAGATGTTGGCGACGACATCGAGGTTCTCGCAAAGCGCCAGATCCTGAAAGACCGTGGCAATGCCGAGATCGAGCGCGGTTGCGGGATCGCTGAGCGTCACCTGTTTGCCGCGGAACATGATCGTACCGGCACTCGGCTGGTGGACCCCGGCCAGAACCTTGACCAGCGTCGATTTGCCGGCACCGTTGTCGCCGACAAGCGCCACGACTTCGCCGGCATGCACATCGAGGTTGATATCCGTCAGTGCCGAGACGGCGCCGAAGTGTTTGGAGATCCCTTTGAGGCTGAGCACAAGCTCGCCGTCCGGGGCTCTATGATCGGAAGCGTCACTCATGACCAGCCGCCTTCTCGGGTTGGAATGCTATTGGTCTCCGGCCACCGAAGCGGCCGGAGCTTGGGAGGCAGAACTCAGCTGCCGATGCCGAGCTTCTTGCAGCCATCGGCATATCGATCGTTGCAGAGCTGATCCGGCGTCTGGATCGGCTTGCCGTTGACAGTCTTGTCGATGATCTCGGCCTTGAGGTTTTCGGACGTGACCAAGGCCGGCGTGAAGAGCTTGGTCGGCGTGTCGAAGAGCTTCGTGTCAGCCTTCGGCGTCTCGCCAGAGAGCAATTCGATCGCAACATTGGCGGCGGCAGCGGCCACGATCTCGCTCGGCTTGGAGATCGTGTTGTACTGGTCGCCGGAAATGATAAGCTGCAGGCCGGCAATCGTCGCATCGTTGCCGGTTACCGGCGGCACCGGATCAAAGCCGGCGGCCTTGAAGGCAGCAACGGCTGCCCCACCCGTACCGTCATTGGCGGCGACGACGCCAAGGATTTTCTTGCCGAAGCGGGTGATCTGGCCGCTTGCCCATTGCTGCGCCTTCGGCGGCGCCCATTCCGGCGTGTCGAATTCCGCCAGCACCGGATAGCCGCCGTCGGCGAGACCGGCATGGATACCCTTCTTGATCAGGCCGGCGGCCGCGTCGGTCGGCGAGCCGTTGATTTCGAGGAGACCACCATCGCCCGCCTTCACGCCCTTCGCCTTCAGGTGATCGACCAGCGATTTGGCGATCATCTTGCCGATCTCTTCATTGTTGAACGAGACATAGTAGTCGGCGGCGGCCGACGGGATCGGACGGTCGTAGGCGATGACCTTCACGCCCTGGCTTTGCGCGAGCTTGACCAGCGAAGCAGCAGCTGTTGAGTCCACCGGGTCGAGCACGATCGCCTTCGCACCCTGTGAGATTGCCGAATTGAACTGTTGCTGCTGGCGCGAAGCGTCACCATTGGCATTCTGGTAGATGACCTTGCAGCCGGCGCAGAGCTTCTTCATTTCGGCCTGGAAGCCAGGGAAATCGTGCTCTTCATAGCGCGTGGAGCTCTGGTCGGGCATGAGGAAGGCGACGGTCGCATCCGTCACCTTGGTAGACTGCGCAAAGGCGGAGGTGCCGGCCAGAAGACCGACCGCAAGCGCCGTAGCGCCGGCGATTTTCAGTGCGAAATGGTTCATTGGAATTTCTCCGTTCCAAATGGTAATGGTTTCCCTCGATCATCACGGCTGTCCGCACGCGATGCTCTTGTTTGGTGCCCGCCGATAACGGCCAGCCGGCCGATGTGGCGGTAAATTTCGGACAAGCCTTCTCCTTCGAGCGGCAAAGATGCCTGCCCGTTCGCTTGTCCTGAATTCTGTCTTTCCTCCCTGTCCTCCCTTGTGTTAGGCGGCCTCCACCGCGCGTGCGTGCTGTGCCAGGAGCGATCGGAATCGGGAGGGCGCCATGCCCTTCTGATCCAGAAAACGCCGATTGAAGTTCGAGATATTGTTGAAGCCTGCCGCAAAGCAGATGTCGGTGATCGTCATCTCTGCCTTGCTCATCAGGAGATGGCAGGCAAAGTTGATGCGCAGGCGATTGACATATTGCACCAGCGCCATGCCGGTATGGCGACGGAAGCTGCGCGAAAAGGCGCTCGGGCTCTGGCCGGTCAGCTCGGCAAGATCGCATTCGCTGAACGGCTCGGTCAGATGCGCGTTGATATAGGCCAGCGCCTGGTTGACCCCCGCCGACATGAAGCCGGATGGGTCCGGCTGGTAGCCGGCACTGGCGAGCGTGCGTGTGCCTTCGGCGCGGCTCATGGCGTCGAGGATATTCATGAAAAGCTCGATACGACGAATGCCCGTCGCCTCCACCAGCTCGCCAAGGATCGGGCCGACGATGGCGGCAGTCTGAGGCGTAAAGAGCGCACCGCGGCGGCTCGTCTCAAGAATACCGGCGCAGGCCGAGAGTTCCGGAAAGACCTTGCTGGCATCGGCAAAGAAGGATTCGGAAAATTGCAGGACGCGGCAGCGCAGCGGCAGGGTGACGCCGACAGGCACGTCGCTGACCCAATTATGCGGCAGGTTCGGTCCCGTCAGCACCAGATTGCCCGGCTCGAACTCGCCGATGAAGTCACCAATGAAATATTGGCCCGTCGTCGCGACGACATGGTGGATTTCATATTCGGGATGAAAATGCCAGCGAACCGTACGGTAGGGATAGCCGTGCTCCCAGGCCTTGAAGGATTCTCCACTGCCGATGGCGACCACTTCCAAATCGGGGTTCATCGGCAAGCCTCCTTTCATCCGTCCGCGTTGCTGCGGCTACGGCGCCTCCTCCCAGAGGCCATCGCGTCTTCCATGTCATAAATCTACCCCGTGCAGCTGCCTGCCGCTACTACGCCCTGTACGCCCGACTGATACTTTTTTGACATGAAGGGTGGTATCTTTGGTCAAATGTGCAGTGCGGCATTGGCACTGTATCGCCAAAGCAGTCCTATCCGGTCGGAAGCGGGATCAATCGATGTCGTCGCGAATACAGGCCTTGAACTGTCCGGGCGCAACCTCGCGCAGTTGCGGCACCGTCGCGGCGCAGGCTTCGAGCGCTAGGGGACAGCGCGTGCGGAAGACGCAGCCGCTTGGCGGATTTGCCACGCTTGGAATATCGCCCTTCAGGATTTGCCTGTTACGCCTGCGATCCGGGTCCGGCGACGGAATGGCCGAGAGCAGAGCGCGCGTATAGGGGTGAGACGGTCTGGTGTAGAGATCGGCACTCGCGGCAATCTCCATGATCTGGCCGAGATAGAGCACGATGACGCGGTCGCAGAGATATTCGACCACGGCAAGATCATGCGAGATGAATAGCATGGTAAGCGACAGCCGCTGCTGAAGGCCGCGCAGCAGATTGATGACCTGCGCCTGAATGGAGACATCCAGTGCCGAGACGGGTTCGTCGGCAACGAGAAATTCCGGCCCGAGCGCAAGCGCGCGGGCAATCCCGATCCGCTGGCGCTGGCCGCCGGAAAATTCATGGGCATAGCGATTGATGGCCTCTGCCGGTAGATCCACCTGCTCAAGCGCTGCCCGCGCGCGATCCAGCCGATCGAGACGGCTGCCGATACGCTGGATCTTCAACCCTTCCGTCAAGATCTCGCCGATGGTCATGCGCGGCGAGAGACTGGCGAAGGGGTCCTGAAAAATATACTGCATGCGCGGCCGCATCCGCCTGAGATCACTGGCCCCGAGTTTGGTCACTTCCGTGCCGTCGAAACGCACGCTGCCCGCAGAAGGCTCGACCAGCCTCAGGATAGACCTGCCGATCGTCGTCTTGCCGCTGCCGGATTCGCCGACAAGCCCCACCACTTCCCCTTTCCCGATGTCAAAGGAGATATCGCGAAGGATGGAAAGCTTTGCGCCACGAGACACATAATCCTTGGCAAGATCGCGGATGGAGACGAGCGCTTCGGTCATCTAAATCTCCCGCCAGCGGATACAGCGGCTCGCATGGCTCGCCTCGACCCTTTCAAGAGCGGGTACCGCCTCGCTGCAGGCCTGGATTGCATGCGCGCAGCGCGGCGCGAAAGCACAGCCCGAAGGCATTCGCGTCAGCCCCGGCACAACGCCTGGGATGGCATAGAGTTGCTCGCCCGCCTGCCGCATCCGCGTGGCCTCGCCGAGCCGTGGCATGGAGGCTAGCAAACCGCGCGTGTAGGGATGCCTCGGATTGCGAAACACCGCTTCCGTCGGCCCCTCCTCGACGATCCGGCCGGCGTACATGACGGCGACCCGATGGGCGATCTCCGCCACCACGCCGAGATTATGCGTGACAAACAGGATCGCCATGCCGCGTTCGCGCTGCAGACGTTGCAGGAGATCGAGGATCTGCGCCTGTATCGTCACGTCGAGCGCCGTTGTCGGCTCGTCGGCGATCAAAAGCACGGGATCGCAGGCAAGCGCCATGGCAATGGTCGCGCGTTGCCGCATGCCGCCGGACAACTCATGCGGATATTGCCTGACGCGGCGTTTGGCATCGGGAATTCCGACGCTCTCCAGCAGGGCGATCGCCTCGCGCATCGCTGCTGCGCGATCGGCCTTGCGATGGATGCGGATCGGCTCAGCGATCTGGTCGCCAATCGTCAGCACCGGATTGAGGCTCGACATCGGCTCCTGAAACACTATGCCGATATCGCCACCGCGGATCTCGCGCATGTGGCGATCATCCAGCGTGGCGAGATCGCTGACGATACCCTGCCGATCCCGCAATCTGATGGCGCCGGCCGCGATCTTCCCGACATTGCGTGTAAGAAGCCGCATCACGGAAAGGCTCGTCACCGACTTGCCCGAACCAGACTCGCCCACCAGCGCCAGCGTTTCGCCGGCATCGATGGTCAGGTCGATATCGCGCACGGCGGTCAATTCGCCACCGCGGGTGCGAAAGACTGTCCTCAGCCCCCTGATATCGAGAACGGGTTGGGCTGCTGGCGTCATCATACTCCGAGCAGCCCTACGTTTTTCAGGATCGCATCGATCCTGGCTGTTTCGTCGGCGTTCAGCGCGGCACGCGGGCGGGGCATGACAGCGCTGTCAATGATGCCAAGGCTCTTCATCGCAGCCTTGAAAGCGCCGATGCCGGCCGCGCCGCCGCTAACGCGCCCTTGCGCGACCCAGACGATCTCGAACAGGCGGCAAAGCCTCTCCTGCTCGCGCCGAGCCGCTGCCCAGTCGCCACGTTGGGCTGCATCCCAGAGCCGGACATAGCCATGCGGATCGACATTGGCGATGCCGGGCACGACACCATGCGCACCCATCAGGAGCGCATTGTCGACGACGATTTCGGAGCCGGTCATCAGGAAGACGTTCTCGTGATCGGCAAGATCGAGCAGCGCATAGCGGAAATTGCCATCGTCGCCGCTGGAATCCTTCAAACCGATGATGGCCCCCTCCCTTGCGAGGGTGACCACGGTTTGGCGCTGGAGTTTTACATTCACGCAGACGGGAATGTCATAGGCAACCAGCGGCACATCGACGGCATCTCTTATGTAGCGGAAATGGTCCGCTATCTCGGACTGACTGGTCACGGTGTAGAATGGGGCGGTGACGACAACGGCGTCCGCTCCGGCGGCCTTGGCGACTTTCGAATGGGCGATCACGCGGTCGGTCGTGGGGTCAATAACGCCAACCAGCAGCGGCACCCGCCCGTTCACCACCTTGGCGGAATGCTCGATAATCTCGCGCCTCGTCTTTTCGTCGTGGAAGACGACTTCACTCGTGGAGCCCAGCACGAAGACGCCATGACAGCCGCCATCGATCAGATGCTCCAGCACCCGCGTATAGGATTTGTAATCGACGGTAAAATCGTCGTTCAGCGGTGTTACGACGGGAGGCACCACGCCCTTGAATTTGCTCATTGTCTCGTTCTTTCTTAGGCTCAATGAAGTTCGGCGCGCGGATCGAAGGCATCCCTCAATCCGTCGCCGATGAAATTGATGGCAAGGACGGCCAGAACCAGCGCGGCGCCGGGAAACAGCCATTGCCAGGGATATTGTTCGAGGACGGCAGTGGAGCGGGCAGCATTCAGCATGTTGCCCCAGCTCGCCGCAGGTGGCGCGATGCCGAGCCCGAGAAAGGAAAGCCCGGCCTCCAAAAGGATCGCGTTCGCCACCTGTGTTGTCGCGTAGACCACCAGAATATCGATGCAGTTCGGCATGCCGTGGCGCAGCAAGAGATGCGGCAATCCCGCTCCCATGCCGCGCGCCGCCGTCACGAAGTCGCGTTCACGCAACTCCAGCAGCCTGGAGCGCACCATGCGGGCGAGCAGCGGCCAGGATAGAAGCGATATGACTGCTATCGTCGGCAGGATGCCGGTCCCGGTGATCGAGGCCAGCACCAGAAGAAAAATCACGGGCGGCAGGGTCATGACCAGATCGACGAAGCGCATGCTGAGCGCATCCGCCCAGCGCCCGGCAAAAGCAGACACAAAGCCGAACAGAAAGCCGATAATGGCGGAAATGACCGTGGAACCTGCAGCGACCATCAGCGATATGCGGCCGCCTTCGAGCACTCTGGCAAAGACGTCACGCCCGACACCATCCGTTCCGAACCAATGGGTCGCATTGGGTGGCGCGTTCATGGCGAGGAGATCGATGTCGTTGGGCTGGAACCGCCACCATAGCGGATAGGTGACGATCAGCAGCAGCAGCGGCACGGCGATCCCAACGCCGAAGAGGGCAGCCCCATTCAGCCTGAAACGGTCGAAGGCCCGGGCCAGTGGGCCATGACTTGGTCGTTCGGTTCGCGCCAGCATCTCAGCCCACCTTGATGCGCGGATCGATCACCGCATAGGCGAGATCGGTCAGCAGGTTGACGACGATGACGCAAGCGCCGATGACAAGGGTCGCCCCCATGATCACGGGATAATCGCGGGAGGTGACCGCATCGACGAGCAGCAGACCCATGCCCGGCCAGTTGAAGACGCTCTCGATGAAGATCGCGCCGCCGATCGCAAGCCCGATGGTCGAGCCGATGACCGTCACCACGGGTAGCAGCGCGTTGCGCAGGGCATGCTTGACGATCACCCAGAACTCGAACACTCCCTTGGCACGCGCCGTGCGCACATAATCCTGGTTCAGGACCTCCAGCAGCGACGCGCGCATGTAGCGCATGATGAGCGCGGCCTGGGCGATCGCCAGAAGCGAAGCCGGCAGGATGAGATGCCAAAGCAGGTCGCCAATGGAAAAGTCCTCGCCCGGCGTCAGCATGCCGCCTGAAGGCAGCCAGCCGAGGCGCACGGCAAAGATATAGAGGCCAAGCAGCGCGCTCAAAAAGGCCGGGCTCGATATGCCGGCCAACGCCAGGACGGAGAGTGACACGTCCGTCACCGAATTACGCCTGACGGCACCGATGACGCCTGCGGCAATGCCGGCGATGACCGCCATGACCAGGGCCGAGCCCATCAGCAATACGGTCGGGCCGATGCGCGACAGCACAAGCGTCAAGACCGGCTGATCCGCTCGCTTGACGGAATAGCCGAGATTGCCTTGCAGGGCCTGCAGCAGCCAGCTGACATATTGGACCGGCAGCGGCCGATCCAGCCCGAGCCGCTCACGCAGATCGGCCATGGCAGCGGGAGACAATGGCATGCTCGGATCGATATAGGCATCGATCGGATCGCCCGGCGTCAAGCGCAACAGGACGAAGACCAGCATGCTCAGGGCCACGAGCATGCCGATGCCGATCACGAGACGCCTGAGACCATAGTGGAACATATCGAACCTATGTTTCGAGAGCGTTACAAGCCGTATTTACGGCCGGTCGAAAACCTAGAGCGGCTCAGCTTTTCTCAGAATCTCTGAACCGCTCCATCTCTTTGTTTTCATGCAATTCCGGACGGAAAGCCGCTGCGCACTTTTTCCTGGAATTGCTCTAGTTTGCGAGCTTCCACGCTTCCGGATGCGCGATGTAGGGGCCGCCGCCGGGCGCCGGCGTCCAGACGAAATCCTTCACCTTGGACGAAACGACCCCATAGCGGTTCGCCACCCACATGGTCGCCCAGGGCAGGTCCTTGTTCATGACCTTGCAGACATCCTGGTAGCGTTGATCGCGCTTGCCGGCATCCGTCTCGGCAATCGCGGCATCGAGTGCCTCGGTCAGATCGGGCATGCGCGCCCGCACCACATTGGCACCAGCCGGAGGGATCTGCTTTTCATTGAGCCCGGTATTGATGTTGCTTGGATCGGGGCCGTTCTGCAGGCCGGCATAGACGAGCTGGAACTGCGATATGTCGGCCTTCGCGTTGAGCACGATACCATTATAGGTCGGCGCATCGACGGCGCGCGGCACGACATTGATGCCGACCTGCGCCAGCATTGCCTGCACGGCCGCCAGCACATTCGTCGCAAGCGGCGTGTTGTAATAGGTCAGCAGGGTGATCGGCTTATCGCCGTTGATTTTGTCCCAGCCTGCCTCATCCAGCAGCTGTTTGGCCTTGGCCGGATCGTAAGGATACGCCTCGATGCCCGTCGGGACGAGTTGACTGGCCACGTAGGCGCAGTTGGCCGGCTTTGCCGCGCCGCCATAGAGGCTCTTGATGATCGCATCGCGATTGATGGCGTACATCACGGCCTGACGGACGCGAAGATCCTTCCATAGCGGCGAATCCTGGTTGAAGCCCAGATAATTGACGACGAAGGAATCGCCCTCGATGACCTCAAAAGACTTGTCGTCCTTGAAGGTCGGCACGTCGTTGGAATCGACATAGGTGAACTGGATCTCGCCTGCCCGCAGCGCCGAGATTGCCGCGGCCGGGTTGGCGAAATAGCGATTGATCAGCCGATCGAGAACGGGTTTACCGCCGCGATAATCTGGATTGGCTGTCAGCTCGACATATTGATCCTGCACATATTTGACGAATTTGAACGGCCCCGTCCCGATCGGAGAGGTCGACCACCAGGCGCTCTTCGCAAGCTGGTCGACCGGTACGCTGCCGAGCGCATGTTCAGGCAGAACCATGATCTTGGCGAGTGTATCGAGCAGGCTCGCCGAGGGCGCTGAAAGCTTGATGACAAGCGTATGATCGTCCGGCGTCTCGACGGATGACAGAAGTTTAAACCGGGCAGCAAAGACCGAACCGGTCTTGGAATTGGCAGCAAGATCGATGGTGAACTTGGCGTCCTTGGCCGTAAAGGCCTTGCCGTCGTGCCACTTGGCGTCCGCAAGCTTGAACGTGTAGGTCAATTGATCCGGGCTCACCTCGTAGGAGGAAGCAAGCACGCCGACGATCTTCTGCAGCTTTTCGTCGTAGCTGACCAGAGGTTCGAAATAGGTGCTGAGCCAAGTGAGACCGGCCGTTGCCGCCAGCGGGTTGAAATTGCCCTGAAAGCCGCCCGGACCGACATCGAAGCCGCCCGACATGGTCGCGGCGACGGCAGGTGCGGCCAAGCCACTCAAGACAGGCATTGCAGTGGCCGACAACAGCGCTCCCAACGCGATCGCCGACAGATGAAAAGCCTTCCTCATGATGATCCTCCTCCCCTTGTTTGTGATCGCTATTTCTTCCTGTTGTTGGCGATCACCTGCGAAATGCCCTCGTAGTGGCGGTCGAGGCGCATACGCACCTCCTTGAGATTCTTGGATTCCAGCGCATCGACGATCGCCTCGTGGTCACGCCAGGTGGCCATGGGGTCGACATCGTCCAGATCGAAAAAGCGGGACGCCTTGTAGAAAGCGAGCCAGAAGACATCGATCAGACGAACGAAGGTCTCGTTGCCCTGACAGCGAAACAGCAGGCGATGAAAGAGCTGATCGTCTTCAGCGAAGGGTTCGCCGCGCTCGGCATGAGCGCGCATGCGGTCGGTGGTGGCGCGCAATTCCGCCAGATCCTCCGGCCCGATCATCTCGAGCGTCTTGCCGATCAGGCCGACTTCGAGCGTCCGACGGATTTCCAATACCTCTTCCATGTGCCGCAGCGCATCGCCCAGCCCGTAGGCGAGATTGTCGAGCAGTGGCGCAAAAGAGAACGCCTTGACGAAGATGCCAATCCCGCGGCGCGTCTCCAGCACACCGAGGGATTCCAACGCCTTGATGCCTTCACGCAGAGAATTGCGGCTGACGCCCAATTGAGTCGCGAGCTCTCCCTCGGCCGGCAGCATCGTGCCCGCCTCAAGACCGTTGTCGGCGATATAGCTGCGCAAACTCTCCTGCACAGAGACATGCAGCAGCGGCGCGCGCGTTAAAGGCTGAATGACTTTTCCGACCATGAAACCCAAGCTCCTCGGGACATGACGGTCAACTTATTGACTTGTAGGATATCCGTCAAGTGGATAAGCAATTGAGGTCACCACTACAAATGATCGCCGGATTTGCCGGAGCGCATAAAGATCGCTTGGCAAGTTTCGCCTGATCATCCCTTGGCCATCGATCGGCCGGACCTATTCGGCCTTCGGCGACAGCCGACCTCAATTTGTTGCATGCGGCGCGTCCGTTGCCGGCAGGCGCGCAAGCTTGCCTTCCTCGGCCTTGTAGAAATACTGACTCGCCACCAGCCAGCCTTTGAGCGGCCTCAACGGCGGAATACAGGTCGCCAGCATGAACGGACCGGTCACAAGGAACTGGACCCAGATTGGCGCCGAGAAAGCCACCTCCAGCCAGACGCCGAGAAGCACGCTTGGGATGCAGGCAAAGCAAATGACAAAGAAAGCTGGTCCATCGGCGGGATCTGCGAAGGAATAGTCGAGACCACATGCTTCGCATTGCTTGCGAAGGGTCAAGAATCCGTCGAACAAACGCCCCTGCCCGCAACGTGGGCAACGGCAACGAAGACCTGTCTGCACTGGGCTTAGCGGGGGATAGTCGGCATCCATGATGGCATCACTCCTGAATCAATCTTCCATGAACAAACAATCAATGTCCAGATTGCATGCATTCATTATCCATATAATGAATGCATTCGAAACGTCCATTTGGCAGAATGACGCAGTGGGAATCTCGGCAAATTTGGGGAATAGGCGCAGCAACGAGCCAGTGCACCTCCGATCAATGGCGATATTGCGCAGCGGACTAGAAGAAGGAGGCGGCTAATTCCGGTGGCCCCTGCAGCGCGTGCGCCATGAAATTCAACGCACCCTTCAGCGCCTCGCGGCCTATCGGGCCGCCGAGACAAACACGCACGGCCTCGGGTGCGATGCCCTCCACCGTGAAGGCGTCGCTTGCGACAACGCCGATACCCGCATTGCGCATATGGCTGCCGAAGGTAGCGCGCGTCCAGCCGCCGCCGAGCGGTAGCCATATGTTGAAACTGATGGGATCGGCCCGGTAGCTACCTGATGGCAATATGTCCGCAACCATCCCCTGGCGGGCGGCGGCCTCGGCGCGAATGAAACGCAAGATGCCATCGGCAGTGCCGTCTTCGATCCAGCGCGTCGCAAGCGCCATATTGAGCGGCGACGCCATGACATTGTTGCTCCGCATTGCACTGACAAAGGGCCATATCGACCGGGTGTCCGGCGCCACGACGAAGGCGAGACGCAACCCCGCACCAATGCACTTGGCCAATCCACCGATATGCCAGGTCAGATCCGGTGCGATTGCAGCCATTGGCACAGGTGCATCCAGTGGAATGAAGCCATAAGCATCATCCTCTATGATCGGCACACGATATTTGCGGGCAATCGCAGCAATTGCTTCGCGCCGCGCCTGCGGAATCGTCAGCGTTGTCGGGTTCTGCAGTGTCGGGTTGAGATAAAGCGCCTTCGGCCGCAGGCGTTCGCAGCTTTCTTCAAAGGCTTCCGGCAAGACGCCTTTGTCATCCATCGCCAGGCCTGCGAGATTGAGCCGGAGCTGTGCTGCAATCGAACGCATGCCGGGATAGGTGATATTTTCCGAAAGCACGGTTTCGCCGGGCTTGGCCAAGAGCCCAAAGATCGCCAGCAAGGCCGGGTGTGCGCCGGGTGTTACGAAGATGCGTTCCTGCGCCGGGTTGAGGCCACGGCGGCTGAGCCAGATCGCGGCAGCATCCTTATCCATACCCAGACCGCCAAATCCCTGATAACGCAGCAAGGGAATGATATCGACCGCCACGGCCGACATGCCCTCCTGCATGCGGGCAAGAAGATCCGGATCACTCGGTTCCGGCGGCAGATTCATGGAGAAATCGATCGCGGAGGCACGACGCGGATCGGAAGCGGCGGCGAGAGCGAAACTTCGGCGCTCCCTCGCCTGCCTACCCACCACGAACGTCCCCCGTCCGACGTGGGAATCCACCAGCCCACGCTTCTGCGCCTCGACGTAGCCGCGTGCGACGGTCGTAAAATCGATGTTGAGACGCTTGGCCAGCGCACGTTGCGGCGGCAGCCTGTCGCCGGCGGCAAGAACGCCGCTGCGCAAATCCATCTCGATCAGGTCAGCTATGGCAATGTAGCGGGGGCTGGAGGAACGGCTGAGATCGGGATGCCAGTCTTTCATTTCATGCTCCGCATGAGACCGATCGTGAGCTGAAACTCCGACCGGCATTGATTGCATATAATTGCATACAATTCCCGTTATGTGGAGCTATCAGACACACTTTTCATCCCTGGAAAGACCAAATACAGTGATATTTTCGATCCATGAATGCCTTGAGCCAGCCGATGTTCCCGCAATTGACGGCATGACAAAGCTGTTTGACCGCCTCGACAGTCAGAAACCCAACAGCCTATATCCCGTTTATCGCGATTCGTTCCTGCAAGCCCGGCACGCCTGCTTTTGGCGGGCGTGCCGAACATATGGCCGAGTTCGATCAAGGATTAGACGTCTCGCTCATTTCTCTTGAACGCGCGCGGCTTTCGCTTTCGCTTGATCATCCATCAGTTCGTACCACATCGCGTTAAGGACAGCGAATGCCGCGGCGAGAGGGAAGCCGAGAAGCCAGGCAAAGTACCACATGAAAAATCTCCTTCGGGATCAGTAGGCGTGACCGCTCTTGTCGTTCACCGTCGCTTCGTCGACCTTGCCCCACAGCACGCGATAGACCCATGCTGTGTAGGCCAGGATCATTGGCAGGAAGATGATGGTGACAACAAGCATGATGAACAGCGTCATGTGACTGGACGAGGCATCCCAAACCGTCAGGCTGGAGCGCGGATCGAGCGACGACGGCAAGAGGAAGGGGAACATCGACAGGCCCACCGTCGAGATGATGCCGAAGATCGCAAGCTTGCTGAAGAGCAGCACCGTGACTTCACGTCGGCCGAGCATGGCGAGCAAGGCCACCGCCGCACCGACGAAGCCGAGAACCGGAGCAATCATCATCCATGGGTGGCTGCTGTAATTGCCAAGCCATGCGCCCGCGCTGTGCTCGACCGTCTTCAACAGTGGGTTCGAAGGTCCATTGGCATCGACGGCACTTGCGATGTGATAGCCATCGACCCCTATCCACAGGAACAGGCCGCCGAGCGCAAAGAGCACGATCACGGCTAGCGCGGCGATGATGCCGAAGCGACGTGCCCGCTGCGCAACGATACCATCCGTCTTCACCTGCAGCCAGGCAGCGCCATGCATGACAAGCATGGCGACCGACAGAAGCCCACAGAGGAGCGCATATGGGTTCAAAAGGGCGAAGAACGAGCCTTCATAATAGATGCGCATGTCGTTATCGAAGCGGAAGGGCACGCCCTGCAGTACATTGCCGACTGCCACGCCGAAGATCAGCGACGGAACGAAGCCTCCGATGAAGAGCGCCCAATCCCAACCGGCCTTCCAGCCGGCGCTATCGCGCTTGGAGCGATATTTGAAGGCAACCGGTCGCAGGATCAGCGCAAACAGGATGGCAAACATCGCGAGATAGAAGCCGGAAAAGGACACGGCGTAGAGCGGCGGCCAGGCGGCGAAAATCGCGCCGCCTCCGAGAATCAGCCAGACCTGATTGCCTTCCCAGGTCGCGCCGATCGAGTTGATGGCGATGCGCCTCTCCGTATCCGTCTTGGCAACGAACGGCAGCAGCGTGCCGACGCCGAGGTCGAAGCCGTCGGTGACGGCAAAGCCGATCAAAAGCACGCCGAGAAGCAGCCACCAGATGATGCGCAGGGTCTCGTAGTCGATCAATTCATGCAGGATCATGGCAGGTCACTCCGCAGCCGAAACGAGGTTTTCGGAAATCAGCTTGGCCTCCGGCTCATCGTCCGGTTCAGGCCCCTTGCGGATCGCCTTAATCATCAGCGTCATCTCGATGACGATGAGGACCGTGTAGAGCGCCGCAAAGCCGAGGATGGTGAGAAGCACTGTGCCGGCGCCGAGATTGGAGACGGCCGCCGCCGTCGGCAGCACGCCTTCGATGATCCACGGCTGTCGGCCGAATTCCGCAACGACCCAACCTAGCTCAATGGCGACCCAGGGCAGCGGAATAGCGAAAACCGCGATCCTCAGCAGCAGCGGATAACGATCCAGTTTCCGCCGTGCCGAGAGCCAGAAGAAGACCGTCATCAGCAAGATGAAGAACATGCCGAGCCCAACCATGATGCGGAAGGACCAGAAGAGCGTCGGCACATTCGGAATAGTGTCGCGGGCAGCCTTGGCGATCTGCTCCTCTGTCGCCTGGCGCGGATCGTCGACATAACGTTTCAGAAGCAGAGCATAGCCAAGCTCATGGCCGATATCCTCGAAGGAGGTTCGCGCTGTCGCGATATCCTGTGATGCCTCGCCGGGCGTTGCCGGCTTTGCAGCGCGGATCTTCATCAGCGCGTCATAAGCCTTGATGCCCTCGCGTATGCGGTCCTTGGCCTGTTCCTCGAGTTTGTCGATGCCGGGAATTTCCGTCGTCAGCGAGCGAGTGCCGATCAGGCCCATCGCCCACGGAATATGAAAGGCATAATGGGTCTCGCGGGCCTCCTGATCCGGGAAGCCGAAGGCGGTGAAGGCGGCCGGCGCCGGTTCGGTCTTCCACATTGCCTCGATTGCCGCGAGCTTCATCTTCTGATGCTCGGTCGTCAGATAGCCGCTCTCGTCCCCCAGCACGACCACCGAAAGCGCCGAAGCAAGCCCGAAGGATGCGGCAACCGTCATCGACCGCTTGGCAAGCTCCACGCTGCGGCCACTCAGAAGATACCAGGCCGATACGCCGAGAACGAAGACCGATGCACAGACATAGCCCGCTGAAACCGTATGCACGAATTTCGCCTGCGCCACCGGATTGAAGACGACGTCGAAGAAGCTGACGATCTCCATGCGCATGGTCTGTGGATTAAGCGCCGAGCCCGCCGGATTCTGCATCCAGCCGTTGGCGATCAGGATCCAGAGCGCCGAGAAATTTGAGCCGAGGGCGACGGCCCAGGTGGCAACCAGATGGCCGACTTTCGACAGCTTGTCCCAGCCGAAGAAGAACAGGCCAACGAAGGTCGCCTCCAGGAAGAAGGCCATCAGCCCCTCGATCGCCAGCGGCGCGCCGAAGATGTCACCGACATAATAGCTGTAATAGCTCCAGTTCATGCCGAACTGGAATTCCATCACGATGCCGGTGGCGACGCCGAGCACGAAGTTGATGCCGAAGAGCGTCCCCCAGAATTTCGTCATCTGCCGCCAGATCTGGCGGCCCGTCATGACGTAAGTGGTTTCCATGATGGCAAGCAGCACGGAAAGGCCGAGCGTCAGCGGCACGAACAAGAAGTGATACAGCGCCGTCATGGCGAACTGCAGGCGCGACAGCGCCACGATATCGAGTTCCATAGTCTTTCTCCCACCCCCTACGGTGTGTCTGACAGGAATGCGGCGCCATTCGACGCGCCGCGGGCATGTTGACTACCCCTCAATCAGGCCGCAGCCGATCGAGAAGCATTTCGAATTCCGATGTGCCGCGCGCAGCCATGGCGACCATGCGACCGTCGTCCAGAGCGACGATCCGATCCGCCAAGGCGGCTTCGCGGCGAATATGAGTTGCGATAACGAGACTGCGCCCATCGGCCGCCGAGGCCAGTCGCGCCAGCACGTTGCGAGCCGTAGCTGCATCGAGACCTTCCGTCGGCTCATCGAGAAGCCAGAGCGGCGTATCGCGCAGCAAGAGCCTTGCAAGGGCCAGCCGCCGAAGCTGACCGCCGGAGAGGCCGCTACCGCCTTCGCCGAGGCGTGTTGAAAGGCCATGAGGGAGTGCTTCGATATCATCGAGCAGACCGGCCGCTGCGAGCGCATCGCGCAGATGGTTGTCATCCGCATGAGGTGCTGCCAGCTTCAGATTGCCTCGCACCGTGTCTCGAAACAGCTCGCTACGCTGCGTTAGCGTTGCGGCCGGTTGACGGGCCACCGAGCCGATCGTCGCGGTAATCTCGCCCGCAAGCAGGGCCAGCAATGTCGATTTGCCGACGCCGCTTTGACCCACGACCGCCAGCCACTCGCCAACTGGCAACGACAGGGACAGATCGTTCAGGACCGGGCGGGACGCTCCTTCGTGTCCGGCGACGACAACACTGAGCTGGAAGGCATAGCCGGCGTCCGGCTCAACCCGCTGCATGGAAGCGGCAACCGGGCTCAATCGAGGCGCAATACGCCTTGCAGCAAGGAGGGTCCGTCCGAGTTCGAGCGCTCCCCGTCTGAGAGCCGCAAAGGGTTCCGTGGCAGCGAAGGCGACGAGCAGCGCGAAGGCGGCGGCGGGCGCCCCGATCGCTCCCTGCCTAGCAAACATGGCAACCACAAGCAGCGTCGTCGTCAACAACAATGTCGACCCGAGTGAAAAGCCGGCTGCGACGCGACCATCGATCCGGTTCAAGGCATTATCCGCTTCGGCCAATCGCCGATCCGCCTCGACAATTACCGATCGTTGCGTCTGTAGCTGTCCGGCCATCGCGAGATCCGTCTGCCCGGCGACGAGATCTATGGCGCGGGCACGCAAGGCCTCCATCGCATGGGCACGCCGGCGCCCCGGCTTCAGCGCCAGACGCGCTGCAACGAGGGAAAGACCGAGACAGAGCGTGACAAGCCACAGCCCTGCCATGACGCCGAACAATGGATCGATGAAACAGAGTGCGATCGTCACCGCAATAGCGGCGAGAACTGCGACGGCGGCCGGCACAAGCACGCGCAGATAGAGGGAGTCGAGCGCATCAACATCATTCGTCAGCCGGAACAAAAGCTTTGCCGGCCGGCGGATCATCGCCGCGGCGGCGGCAGGTTCCGCCCAGCCGCGAAACAACTTCTCGCGCAAGGCGGCAAGAACCCTGAGGGTCGCGTCATGCGTGACGAGCCGTTCGCCATAGCGAGCAGCTGTCCGGCCGATTGCGAGCAGGCGTATGCCGGCCGACGGCATGAAGACGTCGAAAACCGCCGCACTCTCGATCGACAGACCGGCAAAGGCCGAGGCCGTGATGAACCAGCCCGACAGCCCAAGCAATCCACCGCCGGCAAGCATGGCCAGCACGGACAGGCCGGCGCCGAGAGCAAGGCTCCCGCCGCGCTCGACCCAAAACAATCTCATGAGCGGCAGAAGGATCTTGAGGGAGGATGTCATGCGGCCACCCTCCGTGCCTGCTCATCAAGCCGGACGATGCGGTTCATTCGCGCGGCGAACACGGGATCATGTGTGGCGACGATCAAGATGCGGCCCTTGGCGAGCGCGAGCAGCGCATCCGTCACGGCCGCCGCCGTTTGCGCGTCGAGATGCGCCGTCGGTTCGTCCGCGAGAATGATATCCGCCCGCTCATCGACCATCATCCGTGCCAGCGCCAGTCTCAGCGCCTCGCCGCCGGAAAGACCGAGCCCTCCCTCGCCGACCGCAGCTACCCGCTCCGGCGTAAACACCTTATCGAGAGCAACGCCTTCGAGCGCTGAAGCAACGGCAGGAGCATCAATGCCGTCGCGTCTTAGAGCGATATTGCGTATGACGCTGCCGGCAAAGATATGCGGTGACTGACCGATCCAGGCCATGCGACGGCGCAATGCATCCGCTGTGTCGTCATGCAGCGGGACGCCGCCGATCCTGATGACACCGGCCTCGTATCGCGCAAGACCTGCAATCAGCGACAGAAGCGTGGTCTTGCCCGAGCCACTGGCACCCCAGAGCGCTACATGTTCCCCGGCCGTGATCGAGAGATCGAAATGATCGATTGCGGCGTCTCGTTCCGGCGTATGGCGAAAGACCAGCGCTTCGATTTCGACACCGGCCTCGCCTGCCGGCATGGGTGACGGCATGTCTGTGCCGCCGAGAATGGTCTGGCGCGATGATGCGAGTTCCTTCAGTGCCGAAAGTGCCGCCTCCCCGCTGGCACGGTCATGCCAAACTGCGGACAGCTCCCGCAGCGGCTCGAAAAAGGCGGGCGCAAGCAGCAGAATGAAGAGCCCTTGCGTCAATGTGAGGCGACCGTCCCAGGTGCCGACTTCGATCGAGCCCAGAAGGCTGAAGCCGACATAGACGGCCGTCGCGGCAACGCCGAGCGCGGCAAAGAATTCGAGCACTGCCGACGACAGAAATGCGATCCTCAAGACAGCCATGGTACGCAGCCGCAGCGAGTCCGCATCCGCGCGCAGGCGCCGGGCCGTAAGATCGACCGCGTCGAGCGCGCGAATAGTGGCAAGACCGCGAAGACGATCGAGCAGGAACGCATTGATGCCGCCGGTTTCGGCAAGCTGCTTCTCGCTGGCGGCTTTTGCACGCCAGCCGATCAATGCCATGAAAATCGGAATGAGCGGCGCGCAGAGCACAAGGATCAGTGCCGCCAGCCAGGAAATCGGCAGGATACAGATGAGCATGACAAGCGGCACTACACTTGCTCTCATGCGGATCGGACGGAAACGCGAGAGATAGGGTACGACCGCTTCAGCCTGCTCGCCCAACACGCTTGCCGCGAGGCCGGAGGCCGGCCTCTCGCTATCGAGTGGTGAGCGCGCCGCAAGAGCTGCAGCTGCGGCGGCGCGCCGAATACTCAGCTCGCGGCGCGCGGCGAGAAACGCGAGCCGGGAACCCGCCGCATCCAGACCGGCGCGCAGGACGCCGATACCCGCGACCACAGCTGCCGGAACGGCGACCTCTGCCACACCGCCGCCCTTGCTGATCGCACCGACGCCTATGGCAAGCATTGCTGCCTGGCCGATCCATCCGAGAGAAGACAAGCAGAGCAGAGCCGACGCAAGGCCAAGGCCACGACACTGCCCGGCCGTCCCTTCACCCGCCACCTTCTCGACAGGCAAACTCTCCGACGAAGGCGGGTTCGCGACCTTGCGTCTTTCCAACATTCCATCGGTGGCGGAAGAGGCTGTCACGTGAGCCCGTCCTTTCCAAGTCAGTGTCATCAAGGAGGGTCCGCCGACCAATAAAGATCGAATGACCTGCATGGCAGACCATCAACCTTTCGTCGAACCCAGAACGCACTTGCCGCAATCGACGATATCGGAGCCCCAATATGACTGGCTTTCTGCTTCTTGTCAGCGACAAGAATAGCAGTGCCCGTCTCGCCGATGGGTTGATCCCACGGCAAGTTGTTCGCGACATGGTTCTAAGGCAGTTTGTGCACTGCGCAAAAGCGCGCAGGATGTCGCAGGGCGCCGCCGCAGCCATGTCAGATTGACGCAGAAGCCCATGATATTTCTATGTTGTTGCGATAGCGACATCGCATCATCTGACGGCTAAGCCGTTTGCACTGCAGCAATTTCCTCTGATTCCGACGCCTCCCTGGGGAGCGCAAATTCGGCGTCGCTCGCTGTCTGATCGGGGATGAAAACCGCGACCATTTGACCTCCATTGCGGTAAACTTCACCCCAGACTGGCGAATCACCCGATCGAATGGGCCAGCGCCGGCCGCGAGACTTGACGGATGCCATCATTGTCGATGTGTTGGGTATTCGTTTGCTTGTCCGGGCAAGTTTAACCGGAGAGATTGCAAGTGACGCCGAAGAACTGCTTCGTGCCGAGGCGTTTTGGGAGAATGCAATGTATGACAAGATCATTTGCGCAATTGGGTTGGGCTCACGCGAGCGCGCCGAACGCCTGCTGCGAACGTCTCACGCACTTTTATCCTCAGGCGGCGAATTGACGGTCGCGCACGTTATCGAGCGTTTCCCTTCCGGGCGCGAAAGCCCGGATGATTGGGCCGTTTCAGTGATCACGGAAGCCGAGGAAAAGCTCGATGCTCTGTGCAGACGTCTCGGCATCACCGCCTCCGTCGACGTGCGCATGGGCACGGCATCGAAGACGCTGCTGACCGTCGCCAAGGAGAAGAAGGCCGATCTCATCGTTCTTGCAACGCATACGTCCGATATTATCGATCGCATATTCGGTTCGACTGTCGAATATGTCATACGCCACGCAGAATGTTCCGTCCTCGTCGAGCGAGCCGACAAAACGCACGACGATACGGCAAGGAGCGCCGACACGGCGAAGAAGGCATAGCGCTTCGTCACATCGTGCAGGATTCTGTCGAGATATAGGTCAGCCCGGTTTGCGCTGCCCCGCAGTGATGCTACATACCCGCTCCGACCTCAAATCCAAGACGAGTTGAATGACCGAATCCGCCATCACCTGGAGCATCGCCGGCCTGACCGCCCTCGGTGTCGTCACGCGCCCATTCCGGTGGCCGGAAGCGATCTGGGCGGTTCTCGGCGCAGCACTTCTCGTCGCCCTCCGGCTCATCGGCCCAGCCGAGGTATGGGCGGGCATATCCAAAGGTTTCGATGTCTATCTCTTCCTGATCGGCATGATGCTGCTGTCGGAGCTCGCGCGGCGCGAAGGGCTCTTCGACTGGGTGGCGGCGATCGCAACCTCGCATGCCAGAGGCTCCCCTCGCCGGCTTTTCGTGCTCGTTTACGTTGTCGGCGTGGTCGTAACGGTATTTCTGTCCAATGACGCAACCGCCGTCGTGCTCACGCCTGCCGTCTACGCAGCCTGTCGCGCGGCGCGGGTGAAAGACCCTATGCCATATCTGCTGGTCTGCGCCTTCATCGCCAATGCGGCGAGCTTCGTACTGCCGATCTCCAATCCGGCCAATCTGGTCATCTTCGCCGGCGGTGAGATGCCACCCCTGTCGCGCTGGATGCAGACCTTCCTGCTGCCGTCCATCGTCTCGATCATCGTTACCTTCGCCTGCCTCTACTGGACGCAAAGACGTGCGCTGGGGGAAGACACGATCGCCCGCAATGTCGAGCAGCCGCACCTCTCCCGCAGTGCTCGGCTGGCGGGATGGGGGCTGGTGGTCACCGCTCTCATCCTAATCGGCGCATCCGCCATGAATTTCGACCTCGGCATCCCGACATTCGTCGCGGGCCTCCTCACGACCATCATCGTTCTCGCCCTTACCCGGCAAAATCCATTGGATACGGTTCGTGGCATCAGCTGGAGCGTAATACCTCTGGTTGCGGGCCTTTTCGTGATCGTCGAGGCGGTCAATCACACCGGCCTCACCGCCCTTCTGTCCGAAAAGCTGGCGTTGCTGGCCGCGCAGTCCCAGACACAGGCGGTCGGCGCTGCCGGGCTTTCAGTCGCGGTCGTCTCCAACCTCGTCAACAACCTGCCGGCCGGTCTTTTCGCCGGCAGCGCGGTACAGGCGGCCCATGTTCCTGATTCCATTGCCGGCGCGGTGCTGATCGGCGTCGATCTCGGCCCCAACCTGTCGGTCACCGGCTCGCTCGCCACCATCCTCTGGCTCGCCGCTCTTCGTCGCGAAGGGCTCCACATGGGAGCATTGGCTTTCCTGAGGATCGGCGCTCTCGTGATGTTCCCGGCTCTGATCCTCTCGCTTGCCGCTCTCGCATTGATCTGACGGCGAACAACATCGGGTTTATAGACGACCGGTCGAATATTTGTTACGGACCGCTCATGATGACGAAGAAGAAATCAGAGCTGACTCGGAGCCATATTCTCGCAATCGGGCGAGAACTGGTGCTGCGCAAGGGTTTCGGAGGCGTGGGCCTGAAAGAGCTGCTCGAGCAGAGCGCCGTGCCGAAAGGCTCGTTCTATTATTATTTCGCGTCCAAGGAGGCCTTCGGCTGCGCCCTGCTGAAGCAATATTGTTCTGACTATGCGGAGAGACTCGACGCACTCTTCGGGTGGAAGGGCAATGGCCGCCAACGCCTGATGCACTATTGGGATGCCTGGCTTTCCGACGGTAACACGGCCAGCCTTGCCGACCGATGCCTGGTCGTAAAGCTTGCCGCCGAGATCTCCGATCTTTCGGACAATATGCGCGTGATCCTGCTCGGCGGCGTCGAGGATCTCATTCGCCGCCTCACCAAAACAATCACCGAGGGGCGCGAGGACGGTTCGATTTCACCATCCTGCATCCCGGAAAAGACGGCTCGCTCGCTCTATAGCCTCTGGCTCGGGGCAGCGATCCTCGCCAAGCTTGGAAAAGACAAGACACCGCTCGACCAGGCCATGCTTGCCACCGAACAAGCCCTTTCGGCACCCGGCAGCCTTTGATCCAAAGCAGGACCAGCATGTCAACACGCAAGGAAAATACAATGCGCAGTGCCATCCACGATGTCTTCGGCGATCCGGCTGCGGTCCTTTATCTGGCCGACATGCCGCTGCCGGAGCCTGCCGCCGGAGACGTGCGCATTCGCACTATTCTCTCCCCCATCCACAATCACGATCTTTGGACCGTGCGCGGCGCTTATGGCTACAAGCCGATTTTGCCCGCCATCGGCGGTAGCGAAGCGGTCGGTTTCGTCGACGCCGTCGGAGCCGGTGTCGACAAGACGCTCATCGGCAAGCGGGTCGTTGCGGCCGGCGTCCATGGCACCTGGGCCGAGCAATTCACAGCGCCGGCAGCAAGCCTGGTTCCGGTGCCCGACGTGATTTCCGACGAAGCCGCAGCACAGCTGATCGCCATGCCGTTCAGCGCCATTTCGCTTCTCGAGTCCCTCCATGTCGAGCCCGGCGACTGGATCATCCAGAACGCTGCGAATGGCGCGGTCGGAAAGACGCTGGCCATGCTGGCCCATAGCCGCGGCATACACATGATCAACCTCGTTCGGCGCGATGGCGGCATTGACGAGCTGTCCGCATTCGGCATCGGCAACGCCGTTTCGACTGCCGCTTCAGATTGGAAGGCGAAGGTACGTGCCATGGTCGGCGATGCACCGATCCGCGCTGCCGTAGACTCCGTCGGCGGTGTTGCAAGCAACGACCTGGCCGACCTTCTAGGTGAAAACGGCCTCTTGGTTTCCTTCGGCACTGCGGCGGGCAAGCCGATGCAGATCGCCTCAAGGGCTGTCATCTTCAAGCAGCTAACGATCAAGGGCTTCTGGGGCATCAAGGTCAGCGCCGCCATGCCGGCGGAAGAGCGCCGGCGGCTGATCAGCGAATTGATCACGCGCGTCGCATCCGGCGAAGTCAAACTGCCGGTGGAAGCAGCCTATGACATCACGGAGATCGCAGAAGCGGTGAAATCCTCGCTGGCGCCCGGCAAGGCTGGAAAAGTTTTGCTGAAACTATAGGCCTGCCTGCGCCGTGGCGTAACAACCGGTGCAGGGAACTGGGGCGGGAGCACGGCTAGATCGATTGCCGCTTTCTGCGAATGATCACACAAAATTCGCAAAATTGCTCTTGTCCCTCTAGTTACTAGAGGATGTAGCAGTGGTTCCAAGAGAAAATCTGGAACCGAAACATGACTTCGACAACACAACAGAGCCGCTATCGCGTAGAGGGCATGGACTGCGCTTCGTGCGCCGCGAAAATCGATACAGCCGTTCGCCGCCTGCAAGGTGTCGAGGATGTTTCCGTCTCGGTCACTGCGGGCACGATGACGGTCAAGCATCAGAGAGATCCCGATCTTCTGCCCAACATCGCGAAGCGGGTCACGGGGCTGGGTTACAAAGTTTTCCCGCTGCCGCAGAGCAACGTCTCCACGCCAAAGGTAGAAGAGAATGACCATGCCTGCGGCTGCGGGCACGATCATCACAAGCACGAATCCGATGGGCATGATCATGCGGGACACAGCCACGATCACCACCATGACCATGATCATGGCGACCACGATCACGGCGCCGCTGGCCATCGGCACGACCATGCCGGGCATAACCACACCACCGAAGAGCGAGAAGCGGCGGTTGCCGGCCTTCACGGTCACGACCACGGACCGAGCACAGGACCATGGTGGAAATCGGCCAAGGGCCGCCTGACGATCGCCAGCGGCTTGGCACTTGCCGCTGCCTGGGGGATCGGCAAGCTGGTTCCCGCACTGGACGTCTGGATCTTTACCGCTGCCATGCTTGTCGGCTTGGTGCCGATCGCCCGGCGCGCCTTCATGGCCGCAAGGGTCGGAACACCGTTTTCGATCGAAATGCTGATGACGATCGCGGCCATCGGCGCTGTCATCATCGGCGCCAGCGAAGAAGCCGCGGCCGTCGTCTTCCTGTTCCTGATCGGCGAGCTGCTCGAAGGCGTTGCGGCCGGCAAGGCCCGCGCCAGCATTCAATCCCTTACGGATCTGGTGCCCAAGACCGCTCTCCTTGAGGAGAATGGCAAGACCCGCGAAGTGCAGGCCGAAAGCCTTGCCGTCGGTGCCATTATCCTGGTTCGCCCCGGCGACCGCATTCCGGCCGACGGCGTGATCCTCTCAGGCGAAAGCGCCATCGACGAGGCGCCGGTGACAGGCGAAAGCACCCCCGTTCGCAAGGGTGCGGATGCCGCCGTCTTTGCCGGCACCGTCAACAGCGATGCGGCGCTGCGCGTCCGCGTGACCGCGGCAGCCTCCGACAATACCATCGCCCGCGTCGTCAAGCTTGTCGAGGAGGCGCAGGAATCGAAGGCTCCAACCGAGCGTTTCATCGATCGCTTCTCCCGCTATTACACGCCCGGCGTCGTCGTTGTCGGCGCGCTGGTCGCCATCCTTCCCCCGCTGTTCCTGGGCGGGGCCTGGAGCGAGTGGGTCTATAAGGGCTTGGCGATCCTGCTGATCGGCTGCCCCTGCGCCCTCGTCATTTCGACGCCGGCGGCGATTGCGGCCTCGCTCTCGTCCGGCGCGCGGCGTGGTCTGCTGTTGAAGGGTGGCGCCGTGCTCGAAAACATCGGCAAAGTCACCGCCGTTGCCTTCGACAAGACCGGCACTCTGACCGAAGGCAAGCCCAAGGTCACCGATATCGTCGGTCTCGGCATGAGCGATACGGAAGTGTTGCGACTGGCAGCCGCACTCGAAACCGGTTCCAGTCATCCGCTCGCCCGCGCGATCCTTGATCGCGCAGCTGCAGCCGGAACGGATATTCCTCAAGTCATCGATGCGAAAGCGATTGGCGGCAAGGGCGTGAGCGGCACGGTCGATGGTGTCGAAGTGTTTCTGGGATCGCCGCAGGCCGTGGCCGACAGGATATCGTTGACCTCGGAACAGTCGGTACAGATCGCGAAGCTCAATGATGAAGGCAAGACCGTTTCCGTCGTCGTTGCAAAGGGCAGCGCTGCCGGCCTGCTCGCCATGCGCGACGAGCCGCGTGCCGATACCGCCGCCGGCCTCAAGGCGCTTGCCGATGCGGGCATCAAGACGATCATGCTGACCGGCGACAACCAGCGCACGGCACAGGCGATCGGCAAGACACTCGGTATCGAGGTCAGGGCGCAACTGCTGCCCGAGGACAAGCAGCGGATCGTTGGCGACCTGAAGCGGCAAGGCTTGCGCGTCGCCAAGGTCGGCGACGGCATCAACGATGCCCCCGCGCTTGCAGCAGCCGATGTCGGGATCGCCATGGGCGGCGGAACCGACGTTGCTCTGGAAACGGCGGATGCCGCCGTGCTGCATGGCCGCGTCGGCGATGTCATCGAGATGATCGACCTTTCCAAGCGGACGATGAGCAATATCGGCCAGAACATCACCATCGCGCTCGGCCTGAAGGGTGTGTTCCTCATCACCACGATTGTCGGCATCACCGGGCTCTGGCCGGCAATCCTCGCCGATACCGGCGCCACGGTGCTGGTCACCATGAATGCGCTGCGCCTGCTCGCCTTGAAGCCACGCCGGGTCGCAGTCTGAACTATCTTCGGGCGCCGATGAACAGGTCGGCGCCCCCTCTCGTCATTTCCGAAATTACGAGGAGATCAAGATTTCCGGACGGACAGGTAACGGCGCGGCGATAGGCCAAATGCCTTCCGGAACATGGCGATGAAGCTGCTCGCGCTCGCATAGCCCAAGCTGTCCGCCACCTCAGCGATCGGTATTCCCGCGCTCAGATGTTCCAGTGCCAGCAACAAGCGCGCCTGCTGCCGCCAATTTGCGAAGGACATGCCCGTTTCTGCATGGAAGAGCCGCCTGGCCGAGCGTTCGGATATGCCCGCCCGCTGCGCCAGTGACTGAAAGGTCTCCTCGCTGGCGGGGTCCTGCAGCACGGCTTCCGTGATGCGCAGAACGCGCCGATCCGTCGGCATAGGCAGATGCAGGCTTTCGCGAGGCGCGGCCCGAACCTCATCCAGCAGAACGGCGGCAAGGCGACGCTGCTGCGCTGACAGCTTTTCCTCCCAATGCCATGTCGTCGCCCGACGCACGAGCGCCCGCAGGACATCGCTGACGCTGAGAACGCAAGGCGTCGTCGGCAAACCGGCGCTGGCACCGGGCGTCAGAAGGATGCCCCAGCCGCTCAGCACGCCGTTGATCCCCGCCTTGTGCATGACACCAGGCGGAATCCAGCCCGCACGCTGCGGCGGCAGGAGCCAGGAACCATCCGGCGTATCGACGCGGACGAGCCCGCTCTCAATGCAGAAAAGCTGCCCGCGCATATGCGCGTGCCAATCATATTCCTGGGTTCCCAGGCGGAAGGCGCTACCGGGTTCATCCGATCCCCAAAAGGCAATGAGCGGCGGCCCGTCAGCACGTTCGCCGATATCTTCGATGTCCATTTTCGTTTGGCCGTTTTGCAATATTTATAGTCCGAATGTCGTTATCATGCTCTGGCGGCGCTGGGCTATCTTTCTCTCGTAAGATCGAAATCGACCAGTGAATGGAATAGAAGACCCATGCAGGACTTTCGTGTCGTCATCATCGGCGCAGGCCTCGGCGGCTTGTGCCTCGCACAGGGATTGAAGCGCGCCGGCATCCGCTTTGACGTATATGAGCGCGACCCGGCGGCAGATAGCCGCTTGCAAGGCTATCGCATCCGTATCGACGCAAACGGACAACAAGCGTTGGGAGCCTGCCTGCCGCCGGCTCTGTTTGAGCTCTTTCGGGCGACCGCCTCGGTGAGCCCTCGATCCGTATGCTTCCTGACTCCTCAGCTTCTGCCCGTCACGGGGCGCGCGCCGACGAGCTGGGATACCGGCGAGGATGACGACGACGGCGATCTGAGCGTCAATCGCCTGACCCTTCGCGAAATCCTGCTGTCGGGGATCGAGGATCACGTTCATTTCGGACATGCCTTCACCCACTATCGCTGCATGGATGACGGTCGCGTCGAGGTGCAGTTCGAAGGTGGCCCCCCGGTTTCCTGCAATCTGTTGGTCGGCGCCGACGGCGTGAACTCGCAGGTGCGCCGCCAGCTGGCTCCATATGCCGAGCCGGCGGATACAGGTTCTATATGCGTCTACGGCAAGAGCGAAATGCCGCTGAACGATGCCGCTGACCTACTTGGGAATGGAACGACGGTGGTCTTTGCCGATGGGTGCACGGCGATCTTCGATCTCATGCGCTTCCGCGACGACTTTCCGAACCTTGCCGCCAGTGTTGCTCTGGATTGCAGGCTGACGCCGGTGACGGACTATCTCTATTGGGCGCTGATCGGCCCCCGTCAAAAACTGGGATTGGAGACCTACGATCACACGCAGGATCTGCCTGTATTGCTGAGGACGGCAATGCGCGGCTGGCATCCGGAACTGAAACAGATCATCAGCCACAGCAAGTCGACAGCTGTGGCGGCACTCCCCGTCAGAAGCGGTCGCCCGGACGCTCTCTGGCCATTCGGTGCGGTGACGCTCCTCGGGGATGCTATTCACGCGATGAGCCCTGCCGGCGGGCTTGGCGCCAATACCGCGTTAGAGGACGCATGCATGCTGACGCAGATCCTGGCCAAATCCGACAAGGAGTCAAAGACGGCCTGTACGGCCTTGCTGGATTACGAGGCCGACATGCGCGAACGGGCAGCCCGCGCCATCGATACATCGGAACGCGGCGCCGCGATGCTGTTCGCAGCAGTGACAGACAAAATCGCTTGAGGACAACAGCATGACAATCGATGCAACCACCTTCACCTTTCACGATGTCTCCCTGTGGCCGATCGTGCGCCAATCGGCCGGGTCCGTGCGACCAGGCTATTCCGCACAATGGGAAAGGGAAATGGACGCCATGCTCGCCATTTCCATGCCCTTCGTCGTCATCATGGACGGCGATCAGGCAGCTGAGAATCATGAGGATCGCAGGGCTCGCGGCATATGGCTGAAGAAGAATAAAACTGCGCTTGCGGCAATTTGCCGGGCAGTGATCGGGGTCGAAGCCAACCCTATCAAGCGGGCAGCCATGCAGGTGCAGATGGCGCTTGCAACGAAGGCGTTCGGCACGAGAATGGATCTCGTCGCAACGCATGAAGACGCGCTTCGCCTTGCGGAGCGGATTCTCAAAGGCGGCAAAGCCACGGCCGCGCAGTTCGGCTAGAATATCTCCTAGCGCGACGTGATACAGACCGGGCAGATTGCAGCCTGCTCGGTCTCTTGGCTATGGCCGCTTCACGATGCGGACCGCTGCAGAGGCCTGATTTCTTTCCAGCCAAGCTCCGGAGCGATCGATGTCACGAAGTCGTGGATGATCTGTCGATATTCCTCGTCATGAAACTCATAGGGCAGCTCCAGCCGGAATTCACTGACATAGGGCAGGATCGGATCCTTGCGCAGACGTTCGAGGATTTCATCCGACGAGCCGACGATATCGCGGGCGAAAAGGGTTCGCCGTTCGCCTTGAGGCGAAAGCGTGCGCTCATAGCGGCCGGCGGCATAGTCGGTATAACGCTTGCGGGTGATCGCATCGGCGCTGTCGAAGGGTACGATGACCCGGCCAAGCGCCACCCGCCTCGTATCGCCGCCCGAAGCACGGTAGGTTTCCAGTTGGCGCGACTGCGCGACAAAGAAATCATCCGTCTGCTCGCCGGTCGTAACATTGCCGATGAGCAGGTTGAAACCGTTTCGACCGGCCCATTCGGCCGAACGCAGCGAGCCACCACCATACCAGATGCGATCGATCAAGCCTTTGGCATAGGGCTGGAGGCGCGGGCGCTGCGGGCCGAACGGCGTCTTGATGAGCGTATCCTGATTGCCGACATAGGTGCCCTTCAGATTATCCGTGAAGCGCAGCACCCTCTGATGGGAAAAATCGTGGTTCTCCCAATCGCCATCGAAGGCGAGCGGCCCGATCAGATCCGCATGCAGCGGCCGGCCGGCGCTCAGACCGATATTCAATCGTCCGCGCGAGAGCACATCCACAGTCGCCAGATCCTCGGCAAGCCGATACGGGCTTTCGTAGCCGATGGGTATGACGGCGGTGCCGAGCTCGATGTGGCGCGTTCGCTGCGTCGCCGCGGCGAGAAAGGCGCTTGCCGAGGAAATGCCGGGTTCCAAATGCCGCTGGCGTACCCAGGCGCTGTTGAAGCCCCTCCCTTCCCCGTATTCGAGCAATTGCAGGGTCTGTTCGAGACCGGCGAGCGGGTCCTCATCCGGATAGTTTCCCGGCGTCAGGAAGCCGATATGGCTGATCGATGGGGCTTGGCGGCTCATTCGGCTGTCTCCTCAAAATTTCGGCAGGCCCGGCGGATTGGTTTCCGACTTCGGCAAGGCTTCTTCGGCAAGATGCCAGTGGTCGAGGATCTTGGCGTAGGTACCGTCCTTGATCAGCCCGTTCGTCGCAAGCGTAAGCGCCGCGGCAAGGCCGCTGCCCTTACGCGTGGTGATCGCGACATCCGATCGATCCGGCCAGCCGGCGCTCAGCGTTCCCACGCGCTTGATGTTCTTATCGCGCGCCGCGATGTAGACGAGCTGGGCGTGTGGCTGCACGATGACATCGGCCCGATCCGACTGGAGAGCCAGAAGGCTCGCCGCGTCGTCGTCATAATATTGCAGCTCGATCGGCTTCAGACCGGCTTTGACATCCTCGTCGCTCCATTTGAGCAGGATACGCTCCTGATTGGTGCCGGCGCCAACGATGATGCGCAGACCGGCTGCATCCTTCGGCTCTTTGATCGACACGATCTTGCTGTCTTTCTTGACGAAGAAACCGTGCAGGCCCTGCCGATAGGTGGAGAAATCGAACTTCTCCTTGCGCTGCTCGGTAACGCCGACGTTGGAAATGACGGCATCGTATTTGCCGGAGGTCAGCCCCAGCGGCCAATCGATCCAGGCGACGGGCACGAGTTCGAGCTTCAGGCCAAGCGCATCGGCAACGGCATTGGCATAATCGGGATCGGCGCCGACGACGGTCTTCGCGTCCGTCGCATAGGTCGCAAGCGGAGGTCCACCAGGTGCGACCGCGACGGTGAAGGTGCCCGGAGTGACGAACTTGAAATCCTTGGGGATAGCGGCGATCGCAGCATCGTTCTTCGCTGCATGAATGCGGCCCGGCTGTTCAGGGCTGAGATCGAAGTCGTCGGCCGCCTTCGCGGCGCCAAGTCCGATCAGGGAAATCGTTGTGACCGCGGCCAATATGGTTTTGAAAGTCGGAAGGATGAACACGAACAGGTAACTCCATGGATAAGACGGGGAGCGGACCGACGCGGGCCCCACCGGCGCCGGTCCGCTCGACCAACATTACGAGCCGCTCTTCGGCAGGCCCGCAGGGTTGGTCTTGGATTGATCGATCCCTTCGGCAGTCAGGCTCCAGTGCTTCAGCACCTCGCCATATTTGCCGTTCTTGATCAGATCGTTGAGTGCGAGAGTGACAGCATCGGCAAGGCCAGCGCCCTTCTTCGTCGTCACGGCGATTTCGGCCGTCAGCGGCCAGCCACCGGAGACGATGCCAACGAGCTTTCGGGTGCCGTTGATGGAGGCATTATAGGCCTGCGTCGCGTTCGGATTGAATTCGACATCGGCGCGGCCGGACTGCAGCGCGAGATCGGCGGCGGCGCGATCATCGTAATATTGCACTTCGATGGGCTTCAGGCCAGCCGCCACATTCTGACGATCCCATTCGAGAATGATCTTTTCCTGGTTGGTGCCGGCGCCGGTGATCACCTTGAGACCCGCTACATCCTTCGGCTCCTTGATCGAGGTGATCTTGCTATCGGCCTTCACATAGAAGCCGAGCACATCCTTGCGATAGGTGGAGAAATCGAACTTCTCCTTGCGCTCTTCGGTGACGGTTACATTGGAAATGACCGCATCATACTTGCCGGAGGAGACGCCGAGCGGCCAGTCTTCCCAGGCAACTGGCACCAGGTCCAGCTGAAGGCCCAGGGAATCGGCGAGCAACTGCGCGATGTCCGGATCGCCACCCACGACCGTCTTGGCATCGGTCGCATAGGTGGCGATCGGCGGATCCCAAGGGCTGATCGCGACGGTGAACTTGCCGGGATTGACGAACTTGAAGCCCGGCGCAATTGCCTTGACCGCCGCCTCATCCTTTTGCGCCCTGACGCGATTGGATGTATCCGGACTGAGGTTGAACTTCTCGGCCGCAATCGTCGGCGTCCAACTCATCGCTACCGCCGTCAGAACGCCGGCAACGACATACTTTGCTCTCTCAATGAATGTCATTTCCCTTCTCCGTTTCAATTATAGGTTGCTTTTATTGTTATCAGTATCCGAACGCTTGCTACGTCAGAACGTCCAGATCCTGCCTGCGACTGCTAGAGAACCTTGGCGAGGAAGGCGCGGGTGCGCGGGTGCCTCGCATCGTTGAAGATCTGGGTTGGCGAGCCAGTCTCGAGAATATGTCCGCCTTCCATGAAGACGACGGTATCGGCCACCTCGCGGGCAAAACCGATTTCGTGGGTGACGATCACAAGGGTCGTGCCGGTTCGCGCCAGTTCCTTGATCACATCGAGGACTTCGCCGACGAGTTCCGGATCGAGCGCCGAGGTCGGCTCGTCAAAAAGCAGGACCTTCGGCCGTAGCGCCAAGGCGCGAGCGATGGCAACGCGCTGCTGCTGGCCACCGGAAAGTTGGCGTGGGTAGGCATCGATCTTGTCGCTGAGGCCGACGCGAGCGAGCAACTCCCTGGCAAAAGCGATAGCTTCGTCCCGGCCTAGCCCGCGCACCTGTATTGGCGCCTCGATAATGTTTTCCAAAACAGTAAGATGCGGGAACAAGTTGAAGTTCTGAAAGACCATGCCGATGTCGGTTCGGCGTTTCAGAATCTCCTTTTCCTTAAGCTCATAGAGCACCTCGCCCTTCTGCGTGTAGCCGACGAGATCGCCATCGACGGAGATAAAGCCGCTGTCGACGCGCTCCAGATGATTGATGGCGCGCAGCAGTGTCGATTTCCCCGAGCCCGACGGTCCGATGATAGCCGTGACGCTGCCGGCCGGCAGGTTGAACTCGATATCGTCGAGAACCTTCAGCGCACCAAAGCTCTTCGATATACCATGGATGCGCACGGCACCGCCCTTGGCACGAAGATCTGTGACGCTCCGAAGGGTGGCGAGTGCCCCGGTTTCCGACCTGGTATCTGCCGTGACGGCAGGCAGCGGCCGCTGGAAGCGTTTGAAGAATGCCTGGAACGGCAACGGTGTCGGATTGCGTACCGCGCCCCTGGAGAAATAACGCTCGATATAGTGCTGCGCGATCGATAGCACCGTCATAATGACGAGATACCAGACCGTCGCCACCATCAGCAGCGGAATGACTTCCAGATTGCGGCGATAGATGACCTGCACCGTATAGAAGAGCTCCGGCAGGGCGAGCACGTAGACCATGGACGTGCTCTTGGCGAGACCGATAATCTCGTTGAAGCCCGTGGGAAGAATGGAGCGCATCGCCTGCGGCAGAACGATGCGGAAGGCCTGACGGCGGCGAGACAGGCCGAGGGATGCGGCCGCTTCCAACTGGCCCTGATCGACCGAAAGGATGCCGCCGCGCACGATTTCGGCAAAAAAGGCCGACTGGTTTAGCGTCAGGCCGAGAAAGGCTGCGGCAAACGGCGTCAGGAGCTGCGTGGTCGGATAATTCAGGAGCACCTTATCGGTGAACGGGACACCAATGCTAATAGTTTCATAGAGATAGCCGAGATTGTTGAGAACCAACAGCAGTACGATCATCGGGATCGAACGCAGCAGCCAGATATAGCCCCAGGAGAGACTTGCAAGCAGCGGCGACTTCGATACGCGCGCCAATGCCAGGGCGGTTCCGAGGATGGAGCCTGACACAGCCGCAAGCGCCGTCAGAAGCAACGTCCTGCCAAGCCCCACCAAAACCGGCTCGGCGAAAAACCATTCGGCAAAGACACCCCAGCCCCAGCGCGGATTGGTGAAGGTGGAATAGAGGACGACCGCTATGACGAGCGCGGCAAAGATCGTGCCGGTCATGCGTCCGGGGTGCCTCGCCGGCACGATGCGGTAGCGCGAATAATCAGTCTTGGTCTCGATAGTTGCCGTGCCTCGATCGGCACCCGCAAAATCCGTCGTTAGCGCCATGATACTTACCCCTTATGATTGTTGTTGATCCGGCTCGCCATTACCTGCCGGCGGCGGCCAGACGTTGCCCGGAGCCCGGGGCATCAGCGATGTCAGGCAAGGCCAGATGGCTGACATCCTTCTCGAAAGGCAGGATCTTGTGGACCTCCGGATCGAGCGAGGTATCGAAGAGCGCCGTGTAACCATTGCTGAGATAAAGACCGACCGCCTCGGGCTGCCGAAAACCGGTCGTCAGATAGATGCGTCGATAGCCTTGCCGCACCGCCTGTGCCTCCAGTTCCACCAGCACTGTGCGCGCCAGTCCCTGACGGCGCAGATCATGCCGTGTCCAGATGCGTTTGAACTCGGCGGTCCGATCGTCGTAATGCTTGAACGCGCCGCCGCCGATCGCCTCGCCATTACGCAACAGCAGCAGGAAGTTGCCATGCGGCGGCGCGAAAGCCTCTGGTGGATAACGATTGAGTTCGGCCGCTGCCCCTTCGGCACTGAAGTAGTTGCCGTAACGGCTATCATATTCATGGATCAGCTCGTCAATCAGCGGCTTGGCGCGCGGGTCCAGCGTGGTCGTATAAAGAAACGTGTCGCTCATGTGGTTCGTCACCCGTTGTCATTCGCGAGGAAAGCTTCGGCGAGCCGCACCCAGTAGCGAGCTGCCGGCGCGATGATGGCGTCGTTGAAATCGTAGCGGGCACTGTGCAGCGGCGCGGTGTCGCCGTTGCCGACGAAGAGATAGCTCCCGGGCTTGGCCTGCAGCAGAAAGGCAAAGTCTTCGCTCGCCGTACGCGGCCGAAAATCCGCCTCGACGGCAGATGTCCCAAGCGCCTGCAAGGCGACATTGCGAGCGAATTCGGTTTCTTCGGCATGATTGACGAGTGCGGGAAAACCGAGACGGTAATCGACTTCGGCCGCGGCACCGAAGCTTTCCGCCTGTGCGCGCGCTAGCGCGGGTATTCGTTCCTGCAATCTGGCACGGACGGTCTCATTGTAGGCCCGCATGGTCAGCTTCATCTCCACGCTTTCCGGGATGACGTTCGAAGCCGAACCGGCATGAATGGATCCCACAGTCGCGACCGCCATCTCCTGAGGGTCTATATTGCGCGAGACGACGCTCTGCAGGGCCGTGATGAACGAAGCCGAAGCCAGCACTGGATCGACCGAACGGTGCGGCTCGGCACCATGCCCGCCTTTTCCGACGATCGTGATGACCGCCTTGTCGACGGAGGCCATCGCCGGGCCGGCAACGAAGCCGAACTGTGCCGTCGGCACACCAGGCCAATTGTGCAGGCCGAAGACCGCATCGACCGGAAAACGATCGAAGAGCCCCTCCGACAGCATCTTGCGCGCACCCGCGCCAATTTCCTCGGCTGGCTGGAATATCAACCGCAGAATGCCGCTGAAATTGCCGCTTTCGGCAAGATAACGGGCAGCTGCGAGCAGGATCGACGTATGCCCGTCGTGACCGCAGGCATGCATGACGCCGGGATTGGCGCTCGCATACTCGAGCCCGGTCGCCTCTTCGATCGGCAAGGCATCCATGTCGGCGCGAATACCGATGCTGCGGTTGCCATTGCCCCGCCTCAGCGTCGCGACCACGCCGGTACCGGCTATGCCTGTCGCGACTTCGTAGCCCCATTCCGCGAGCAGCGAGGCCACCTTCTTGGCGGTACGATGCTCCTGAAAGGCAAGTTCGGGATATTGATGCAGGTCATGCCGCAAGGCGATGATCTCATCAAGATAGACGGCGATTCCTGTCTCGATCGGATCGGTGATCGAAGCGGTCTTGATGATGGCGTTCATGATGATTGTCCTGGCTCAAGCGCCCACGGCCTTTGCGGGTTCGATGTCCGCGGCCTCTGCCGCATAACGGCTTTCGCGATATGGCAGTCCGAGGTGATCGCGCAGCGTCTCGCCTTTCAGCGTGGGATCGAAATAGCCGCGCTCGGTCAGGATCGGCAGGACATGCCTGGAGAAATCGTCGAAGCCTTCACCGATGACCGGGAAGCCGAGGATGAAGCCATCCGCCCCTTCCTCATCCACCCAACGGATGATCTCATCGGCAATGTGCGCGGCAGTGCCGATGAAGGATGTTCGAGGCGTGGCCGCATCGAGCGCCACTTCGCGCAGGGTGAGCCCCTTCTCCCGTGCGGTCTTCTTGATGCGGTCGGTCGTGGCTCGGAAATTGTTGCGGCCGATATCTCCGAGATCGGGAAACGGCTCGTCCAGCGGATAGGCGCTGAAGTCGTGGTGATCGAAGAAGCGGCCGAGATAGGCGAGCGCTTCCTCGATGGTGACGAGATTGCGGATTGCCCGATACTTGGCTTCCGCCTCCTCCTGCGTCGCGCCGACGATCGGGCCGATGCCTGGAAAGATGCCGACATCGGCGGCACTGCGGCCATGCGCGATCGCGGACTGCTTGACCTGCTTGTAGAAGACCTTGGCATCTTCGAGCGGTCCGCCATTGGTGAAGACAGCATCGGCGTGCTTGCCGGCGAGCCGGATGCCGGAATCGGAAGCACCTGCCTGGAATACCACCGGCTGACCCTGCTTCGAGCGGCCGATATTGAGCGGACCTTCGATCCGGAAGAACCGGCCCTTATGGTTTAAACGATGCAGCTTGGATTTGTCGGCATACACGCCGGTCTCGCGATCCCGAACAAAGGCATCGTCGTCCCAGGAGTCCCACAGGCCCTTGATGGCATCGAGATATTCGTCAGCGATCTCATAGCGCAACTCATGTTCCGGATGCTCGCGACTGTAGTTGCGACCGGAACCCTCGAGCGGCGACGTTACCGCGTTCCAACCGGCGCGGCCGCCGCTGATGAGATCGAGTGAGGCAAACTGCCGTGCGATGGTGAAAGGATCGCTATAGGAAGTCGAAACCGTACCCACCAGACCGAGTTTCGTCGTGAAGGCGGCAAGCGCGGACAGAATGGTCAGCGGCTCAAAGCGATTGAGGAAGTGCGGGATCGACTGTTCATTGATGTAAAGTCCGTCCGCGACGAAGGCGAAGGCAACGCCGGCCTCCTCGGCCTTGCGGGCCGTCTTGACGAAGAAGTTCAGATTAGTGCTGGCATCGGCCGGAACGCTCGGATGCTTCCAGGCATTCATGTGGCCGCCCGGGCCTTGCAGCATGATACCGAAGGTGACGTGTTTTTGAGCCATGATGATCCTCCTGGGACAGGCCGTTCAGGCAACAAGGGAAAGGCGCTCTTTGGCGAGCAATTCTACGGAGTTGAGCCGTTCGGCTGCGGTCAGCGCCGGCGTGTCGAGTACGAATTCCTCGATGCCGTAGCGGCGGTGTAGCGCATCGAGTTCGCCTCGGATCTGCCCCGCCGTGCCATGCAGCACGCTCGGCACCTTCTCCTCGGTCCGAAAATCCGAGAAACCGGCCTGGCGTGCGAACTCCGCAGCCTGTTCCTGGGTGCCGACATTGACGCTCTGGCCATTCGGTAGGAAAAGCTTGACGATGCGCAGCTGGCCGACGCGCTCGCGTGCATGAGCCTCGCTTTCGGCGGCGAAGGCGGCGAGCGCCAGGATCGGCACCTTGCCGCCTGTTGCATCGTAATAGGCTTCGAAGGTCTTCTGCAGGTTCTCTGGATCGCCGTTCAGATGGCCGGCAAAGACCAGCCTCCAGCCCTTCTCCGCTGCAAGCCTCGCGCTTTCGACACTGGCACCAAGGAGAAAGCGCTCCGGCGAGCGCGGCGGAAACGGTGTGGCCAGCGCGCCTTCGGAATGAGGATCCGCCGCAAGATAGGTGTTGATGTCGGAAAGCTGCTCTGCGAAATCAGGCTTCTTTTCGGGATCGAAGGCAAGTTGCAGCGCGCGGGTGGAGAGCGGAAATCCGCCCGGCGCCTTGCCGACGCCGAGATCCACGCGGCCGGGTGCCAGCGAGGCAAGGAGATTGAAGGCCTCGGCAACCTTGTAGGCGCTGTAGTGCTGCAACATGACGCCGCCCGAGCCGAGGCGAATCTTCGTGGTCCTCGCCAGAAGGTAGGCGATCAGAACTTCCGGCGCCGAACTTGCGAGGTTCGCCATGTTGTGGTGCTCGGCGACCCAGAAGCGATGATAGCCAAGTTCTTCGGCCCTGATGGCCAGACGTGTCGTTGCCCCAAGCGCATCGGTGGCGCTGAGCCCCTGTTCGATCGGGCTCTTGTCAAGAAGGCTAAGAAGGTAAGTCATGCCGTTTCATCCATGTTTGCGCTCAATGCCGACCATGGAACGCTATAGTCTATAAAAAACATAGATTTTAAGTTATTTAAGAAACAGCTTTCTTTTTCTTTCGCCGGATGCGGAAAAAATCGGCAGTTGTCCAAGGGGTGCGGATGGGGCCGCAACAAATGTCACCAGTCTAGGCTTTAAGCGACAGCTTTACCTCGTGGATACGGCGCGGTCGTCCGCCGAAACCTTTCAGACTGCGCTGAACTTGCTTGGCCGCAGGCGCGGACAAGCCAATTAACTCGAGCTCGGCAAACTCGGCAAGTTGACGTTGTTACGTCTACTCTAAGGACATCCACGAGTTTGCAGCGCCCCTCAAGGCTGAGATTCCTCGCCTTCGAATCCGAGCTTTGCTAACAAAGCGCCAGCGGCGCAACGTCCAACTGCGACGCTACGAACCTGGAGAATCCTGAATGCCGCACCAATTTCTCATCAATGGTCCCGAAGACGCCAAGGTCACCATCGTTCTCGCGCATGGGGCCGGTGGCGCAATGGATACGAAATGGATGGAAACCATGTCTGCGGCACTCGTCCGCAAGGGCTTGCGAATTGTCCGGTTCGAGTTCGACTACATGTCGGCACGGCGCTCCTCCGGGAAGCGGTCTCCGCCACCCCGAGCGGAGCTCCTCAATCAGGAATTCGAAGCCGTGATCGACGAAGTCGGTTCAAGTGGGACACTCGTCATCGCGGGGAAATCCATGGGCGGACGCGTGGCGAGCATGATCGCGGACGATCTTCACAATGCGGGGCGGATTTCCGGACTGCTTTGTCTTGGCTATCCTTTTCATCCGATAGGAAAACCGGAGAATCTGCGAACCGCCCATCTTCAAGGCATGACGACGCCTACCCTCATCTGTCAGGGAACGCGCGACCTATTCGGATCACGCGAAGAAGTCTCCACTTTCCAACTCTCCAACATGATCGAACTTCTCTGGTTGGAAGATGGAGACCATGATTTCACGCCACGAAAGGCCGTATCCGGTTTCACATCCGCAGAACATATAGCAGCCGTTGCGGATCACGTGTTCGGATGGACCTCTGCATTGCGTTGATCGGCAGAAATACGCCGTCGCTGCGCTTGTCACGGATTCAGACAAACAATTCCCACTATAGTCTATAAAAATAGTTTGTTATTTCTGTCGATCCTCTCCCCTTCTTCGCTAGGCTTTACCCTATCGCACTCAGGGAACCGCCGGAGAAGTCCGATCCGGCCAAGGGGACACACATGAAGTTCAAGACATTGATCGCTGCCGCTGCCATGGGCCTCGCCAGTATCTCCGTGGTAACGGTCGCTGCCGCGGCCGACAAGAAGGTCGTCGTCGCCTATCAGACCGATGCCCTGCCCTCCTCCGTCGCAATCGCCAACGGAGAATTCGCCAAGGAGACGGGCTACCAGATCGATTTCCGCAAATTCAATTCCGGAGCCGAGATTTTCGCGGCCATCGCATCCGGCGACGTCCAGATCGGCTATGTCGGCTCCAGCCCGTTTGCGGCAGCTGCCTCCCGTGGACTTGAAGTGAAGGCGTTCTACCTCTCGTCCATCTCGGGCGTCGATGAAGCCCTCGTGGTGCGCAATGGCTCCGGCATCAACACACTCGCTGATCTGAAGGGCAAGAAGCTTGCGGCAGCACCCGTTTCCACGGATCATTATCAGCTGCTAGCCCTCATCAAGTCTCTAGGTCTGAGCGAAAAGGACGTGCAGGTCTTCGCCGTCCCGCAGCCGGAGATCGTCGCCAGCTACAATCGCGGTGATATCGACGGCGGCTTCGTCTGGGACCCGGCGCTCACCGAGCTGAAGAAGAACGGCAAGGTGCTGGTGACATCCAAGGACGTCGCCGACAAGGGTGCCCCGACGTTTTCCGCCTGGGTCGCAACCTCGAAATTCGCGGCCGACAACCCACAATTCCTGAAGGCCTATGCCTCTGTCATCAGCAAGTACTACGCCTCATTCGCAACCGACAAGGCCGCCTGGGGACCGGAGAGCGACAATGCGAAGGCCCTCGCCAAGCTTCTCGGCGGCACGGCCGACCAACAGGCCGCAGCACTCAAGAACCTTACGCTCCTGACCCCGGATGTTCAGGCATCGGCCGACTGGCTCGGCGGCGGTGACAAGTCCGGGGCAGCCAAGATCTTGAAGGACACCGCGACCTTCTTGAAGAGCCAGGGAAAGGTCTCCGAAGTGCTGCCGAACTACGGCGCATTTGTCACCGCTGACGCGCTTGCCAACGCCAGCAATTGATCCCCCGACACCGGCGCTCGTCGTGCCGGTGTCTCATTTCTTGAGGGCTCTATGCTTCAAGTCGACCATGCCAGCGTTTTCTTTGCGGCGCGTGACGGCAGAACCGTTCACGCGCTCGACCGCGTTTCCTTCAACATTCCGGAGCGCGGCATCGTCGTAGCGCTTGGTGCATCCGGCTGTGGCAAATCCACACTGCTCAACGCGATCGCCGGTTTCCTCCCACTTTCGGAGGGAAAGATCACGCTCGACGGCAGGCCGGTCTCCGGCCCTGGCGCCGATCGCGGCGTTGTCTTCCAGAAGGATTCGCTGCTGCCGTGGAAATCCGTTATCGACAATGTAGCCCTCGGTCTGCAATTTGCCGGTTTGGGCAAGCGGGAACGCCGGGATCGCGCATCGGAGCTTTTGCGGCTCGTCGGGCTGACCGACTTTGCCAATGCCCTGCCCTATGAGTTGTCGGGCGGCATGCGCCAGCGCGTCGGCATTGCGCGGGCGCTCGCCACCGATCCGGATATCCTGCTGATGGACGAACCATTCGGCGCTCTAGACAGCCTGACCCGCGAGCAGATGCAGGAACTGCTGGTCTCGATCTGGGCCAGAACCGACAAACGCATCTTCTTCATCACCCATTCGATCGAGGAGGCGCTTTTTCTCGGCACAGAGGTTCTGGTCATGTCTCCGAGGCCGGGGCGTGTCGTTGCCCGCTTCGAGCTTGATTTTGTGCATCGCTTTGCCGAAAGCGGCGACACAAAGACAATCATTTCTTCCACCGAATTCGGCAATCTTCGCGAAGAAATCCGCGCCATCCTCCACAACGCCGACAGCATCAGGAGCGCGGCATGAGCGATATCATCGAAACCAGACCGATCGTCGTTTCCGAAACGCAGGCCCAACCGAAGCTGGTTCGCATTCCCGGTTTTGGCGTCGGAGAAAAGCCGACTATCGCCATCAGCTTCGCGACTGCAATCGTCTGTCTCGCATTGTGGTGGCTGGTCGCCAAGCTCGGCCTGGTGTCGCATCTCTTTCTGCCCCGCCCCGACGAGGTTTGGACACAGATCGGCGTCGTCTACCGCGATGGTTATGCCGGCGCTTCGCTTTCCGAGCACATATTGGCGAGCCTGTTTCGCATCGTCGTCGCAGCAGCCATCGCGATCGGGATCGGCATTCCCGTCGGTCTGTTGATGGGTCTCAACCGCTGGGCAAAGGGCATTCTGGATACTCCGATCGAATTCTATTGGCCGCTGCCTCCCCTCTCCTACCTGCCGCTGATGATCATATGGCTTGGCATTGGCGAAACCTCGAAGATTACTCTCCTTGTGCTCGCCATGTTCGCGCCGATCTGCCTGTCTGCCCAAGCAGGCGTTCGTTCGCTGCCGCTCGAGCGTGTCAACGCCGCCCGGTCTCTCGGCGCGAACCGGCTGCAGCTTTTCCTCACGGTCGTCCTGCCTTCGGCCCTGCCGGAAATCCTGACCGGTATCCGGATTTCCTTCGGCATAGGCTGGGGAACTTTGGTTGCAGCCGAACTCATTGCGTCCACCCGCGGCATCGGCTTCATGATCATGTCGGCATCGCAGTTCCTTGCCACCGACGTTGTCTTCGTCGGCATCGGCATCATAGCGGTCTGCGCATTCGCCTTCTCGACCGCCGTCCGTATCATCGAGGTCGTCCTCGTTCCCTGGAAGGGCAAGCTTTAGCCGCAACGGTCTGCGAGCCAATGTCGCTCGCGGCCTTCTTCACCACTAAATCCGTCATTCGATCCAGAAAGACTTACAGGCGCAGGCATGAGCGATAACAGCGAATTTCTCTGGTACATCCCCAATGATGTTAAACCGGGCCATCGCGGCGATTCCGCCGTCGAGAACCATAACAGCCTGGAAACGCTCACCAGCCATGCCAGAGCACTGGAGGATCACGGCTGGAAGGGCGCATTGATCGGGACCGGCTGGGGCCGACCCGACACCTTCACCGTCGCGGCTGCGCTCACCATGCGTACCACCAGCTTCGAGCCGCTCATCGCAATCCGCCCCGGCTACTGGCGACCGGCGCACTTCGCGTCTGCCGCTGCCACGCTGGATCAGCTGAGCGGCGGCCGCGTGCGCGTCAACATCGTTTCCGGCAAGGACAATCTTGCCGCCTATGGCGACAGCGAGGGTGATCAAGCCCATCGCTATGGCCGCACCAAGGAATTCATGCGGCTCACCCGCAAGCTCTGGACCGAGCAGAATGTCACCTATGAGGGAGAGCACTTTCGCGTCAGCGAATCTACGGCTGCGCCGCGCATTGAGCCCCGCGGGAAACGCCTGCATCCCAAGCTCTATTTCGGCGGGGCTTCGGACGCGGCAGAGCGCGTTTCCGCCACGGAGGCCGATGTTCAGCTTTTCTGGGGCGAGCCACTCGCCGACATCGCTGAGCGGATCAGCCGGCTCAAGGCACTAAGCAGAGACCTTGATCGCGATCTGCCGCCGCTGGAATTCGGACTGCGCATTACAACGCTGGTGCGCGACACGACAGAGCAGGCCTGGACCGATGCCGAGGCGAAAGTTGCCGAGATGGCGAAAAACAAGGGGGTCGGCTGGAACGATCACCGGCAATCGATCGCGGTCGGCCAGAAACGCCTGTTCGATCTCACCGTGCGCGGCGACGTACTCGACGACAATCTTTATACCGCACCGGGCAAATTCGGCGGCGGCGGTGCCGGCACCACCTGGCTGGTCGGATCGGCCGAGGATGTCGCCAGTTCCCTGCGGAAATATCGCGATCTGGGCATCACGCATTTCGTCCTCTCCGACACGCCCTACCTGGCCGAGATCAAACGACAGGGTGAGCAACTGCTGCCGCTGTTGCGCGGGCACCTTTCGGCGTGATCCGGCGGCGGAAAACCAGTACGCGTTGAACGGAGGCCGATGCCGGGTGTTGCGGCGTCCACAATAAACGTCAGCAAGGCCTGAAAACATCATCCTCCCCAACCTTTCCAAGCCGCATTTTGTCAATTATGACACTTTCGTGACAATGGACGCATGGAGCTTTGATGCTGGGCTGGTTTCGCAAACTCATGCCGCGCGAGGATCGTTTCTTCGATCTTTTCGCGCAGCACTCGCGCACCATCGTCGGTGCTGCCGAAGCATTAAACGAGCTGCTTTCCGGTAAAGACATTGAGGGAAAGTGCCGGCTGATCGTCGAGCTCGAAAACCAGGCCGACGACATCACACGCAACGTACTGCTTGCCGTGCGCAAGAGCTTCATCACCCCATTCGATCGCGGCGATATCAAGGATCTGATCATGTCGATGGATGACGCCATCGACATGATGCACAAAACGGTCAAGACCATACGCCTGTTCGAGCAGAGGAGCTTCGATCCACGCATGCAGCAGATGGGCGAAGTGATCGTCAAGGCGGCTTATCTCGTCGCCGAGGCGGTACCGCTATTGGATCGCATGGGAGCCAACGCCACCCGGCTTGCCAACCTCACGGAAGAGATCATCACAGCTGAGGGCCATGCAGATGAGCTGCACGAGCAGGGACTGAAGGATCTTTTTCGCACGCACGGTGCCTCCAACGCCATGGCCTACATCATCGGCAGCGAGATATATGGCGAATTGGAAAAGGTCGTCGATCGCTTCGAAGACGTTGCCAATGAGATCAATGGCATCGTGATCGAGAGTGTCTGATGGAGGCCTCGCTCGCCTTTCCGCTGCTGGTGGCGATCATCGCCACAGCGTTGTTCTTCGACTTCCTGAATGGTCTCCACGATGCCGCGAACTCCATCGCGACCATCGTCTCGACCCGAGTTCTCAGGCCGCAATATGCGGTTCTTTGGGCCGCGTTTTTCAATTTCATCGCCTTCCTGTTCTTCGGCTTGCACGTCGCGGAGACGCTTGGAACGGGGATTATCGACCCGAAGATCGTCGACGCGTCGGTCATCTTCTCCGCTCTTATGGGCGCAATCGTCTGGAACATCGTCACCTGGATATTCGGCATTCCGTCGAGCTCGTCGCATGCGCTGGTCGGCGGGCTGATTGGCGCCGGCCTTGCCAAGGTCGGCATCAGTTCGATCGTATGGCTTGGCGTTCTCAAGACGGCGGGCGCGATCGTCATGTCGCCACTGATCGGCTTCATGCTTGCCCTGCTTCTGGTGCTTGCCGTGACATGGCTCTTCGTCCGGCAGACGCCGTTTGCCGTCGATAGTACCTTCCGCATCATGCAGTTCTTCTCGGCCTCGCTCTATTCGCTCGGGCACGGCGGCAACGATGCCCAGAAGACCATGGGGATCATTGCGATACTCCTATATTCTCAAGGATATGGCGGCGGCTCGTTCCACGTTCCCTTGTGGGTGGTTCTCTCATGCCAGTCGGCCATGGCCTTAGGCACGTTGCTCGGAGGATGGCGGATCGTGCACACGATGGGTTCGAAAATCACCCGTCTCAATCCCATGCAGGGCTTCTGCGCGGAGACGGGTGGCGCTTTGACGCTCTTTGCCGCGACCTGGCTGGGAATACCGGTTTCCACGACCCATACGATTACCGGCGCCATCATCGGTGTCGGTGCCGCCCGCAGAGTCTCGGCTGTGCGTTGGGGTGTTGCCGGCAACATCGTCATCGCCTGGGTCATCACCCTGCCGGCTGCAGCCGTGATTTCGGCGCTATCCTATTGGATTATTCGACTCTTTCATTGATCTGCGCGCAGCAAAGACGCTTGACCCCCGCGCAACCGCAAACCAGACTTTGATCCCATTTGTAGGTGACTATAACGCCATGAGGGTTTTATTGCGCTTGCGATTTATTTATAGGCAAGGCTAAATATCTTCACCACTTTCTTAGCCTTGCGAAGGTGCGCCATCTTGACCAAACCGCCGACCATCCTGGAAAGTCGTCTTTCTTCGACCGAGATCGAGACGCACGCGGAGGCCTTTCAGAAAAGCCGCGATGATCGACGCACGGAATTGATGGAAGATTACGTCGAGCTCATCGCCGACCTGATAGAACACGCTGGCGAAGCGCGCCAGACCGATATTGCGCAAAGACTGGGAGTAACGCAACCGACGGTTGCCAAAATGCTCAAGCGGCTCGCTGAGGAAAACCTGATTACGCAACGCCCTTATCGCGGTGTCTTCCTGACTGAAGAAGGCCAGCGCCTGGCCGTGGCAACCCGCAGACGCCATGAGATCGTGGAGGCTGTCCTTTGCCGTCTCGGCGTCGATCCCGACACGGCGAGAAATGATGCCGAGGGCATCGAGCACCACGTCAGCGAAAGGACCCTGGAAGCCTTTGAACGCTTTTTGAAGACCTGATCGCCTATACATCGAAAAAATCCGATGACGATCGGGCTAAAGAGCCATTTGGGGCACAGTTTCAACAAGAATGAGTTGAAAAGAAGCGGACATTGACTGTCCGGCTTGACCCGCTGGTCGATATCAACGCAAGGTTTACCAATGCTCGCTAAGCAGAACTTAGCGAACTGCCGGCCCTTGCATTCGCACACCGACTTTTATTGCCGGCGCAGGGAATCATGATGAACGCCCAGGACTTCAGCAGCACCATCTTCGATCTTGCCCCCGTCGCCATGTGGCTGGAGGATTTCAGCGGCGTCAAGGAGCAGTTCGAGCTCTGGCGTGCGGAAGGCGTGACGGACCTGCGTTCCTATCTGCTCGCCGACGTGCAGCGCGTCGCCACCTGCTCACAAAGGATCAAGCTTCTTGCCGTCAATGCCAGGACGCTGGAGCTCTTCGAAGCGCCGTCCTTCGAAACGCTTGTCGGAAGTCTCTCGCGGGTCTTCCGGGACGAGATGCTCCACAGCCACGTGAACGAACTTGTCGCGCTTTGGGAAGGCAAGACCGAGTTTTCCGGCACGGCAATTAACTATTCTCTCGGCGGCAGAAGGCTCGATATCCAGCTTCGCGGCGTCATCCTGCCGGGTTATGAAACCTCCTGGAGCAGATTGCTGCTGACGACGGAAGACGTGACGGCGCGCGAGGAGGCAAGGCGGCAGGAAGAGCGGCAACGCCGCTATGCCGAAGGAATGTTCGAGCATTCGCCCGTCTCCCTTTGGGTCGAGGATTTCAGCCGCATCAAGATCCTGCTCGACGAGATCCGCCACCGCGGCATCGTCGACTTCCAGGTGTTTCTCGATGTGCATCCGGAATTCGTCCAACAATGCATGAGCGAAATCAGCGTGCTTAATGTCAACCAGGCAACGCTCGATCTCTTCTGCGCGCCGGATCGTCAGACCCTGCATCAGAGGATCGGTGAAGTGTTCCGCGACGATATGGAAAAGCATTTTCGCGGGCAATTGGTGGAATTGTGGAACGGCCGCCTCTTCCATCAGCGTGAGGTGCTGAACTATGCCCTCGACGGATCCGAACGCCACGTCCTCCTGCAATTTTCGGTCTTTCCCGGTTATGAAAACGACTGGTCGCTGGTGCAGGTGGCGCTGACGGATATTACCGCACGCAAGAAGGCGGAAGCCTATCTCGAATATCTCGGCAAGCACGATGTGCTCACCAGACTTTTCAACCGTGCCTTCTACATGGAAGAACTCAACAGGCTGGAGCGCAAATCGCTTCGGCCGGTGTCGGCCATCATCCTCGATCTGAACGGGCTGAAGGACGCCAATGACGAGAGCGGCCACGATGCCGGCGACGCGCTATTGCGCCGCATGGGCGAGGTGCTAAACAGCGTCGTCTCCCTGCCGAACCACGCTGCCCGCATCGGCGGCGACGAATTTGCCGTTCTCATGCCGGGCGCCGATGAAATCGCGGCTGCCGCGATGGTCGAGACGATCAACGAACTGCTGAAGATCAACAATCAGTTCTACTCCAGCGCGCCGCTCAGCGTCTCCATCGGTGTCGCCACGAGCCTGCCCGGCGAAACCATGGAAGCCATGATCAAGCGCGCTGATCTCGGCATGTACGAGCAGAAGAAGGCTCATTATGCCGCGGCTGCCATCATCGGCCCACATCAGGCGAAGCACGGCGCCTGAGGCCCCGATATAGAAACCGACCCGCACAATCCATTGAAACAGTTGAGTTTCATGCACCCGATCGTCGGGAACAAAAAACGCGACTTCTCATTTGGCTCTCTGGGAAAGATGGAGTTTTGACATGGACGATCAAACGACCAATATCGTCGTCGCCACTCGGACGGCACTCGACCAGGCTTCGGCGCTCGCGGTTCAATATGGATTTTCGCTTCTCGGCGCGATCATTCTTCTGATCGGCGGCTGGCTTCTTGCAGGCATTATCAGCCGCTCGGCCTATCGCGTCATCTCACGCATTCGCGGCATAGACGAAACGCTCGCGAGCTTCTTCCAGAACGTCTTGCATTACAGCTTGCTCATCCTTGTCTTCATCACCGTACTTGGTCAGTTCGGTGTTCAGACCGCCTCCATCATCGCTGCTCTCGGTGCCGCCGGCCTGGCGATCGGCCTGGCACTGCAAGGCACACTTCAAAACATTGCGGCCGGCATCATGCTGCTGATCCTGCGGCCATTCCGGGTCGGCGAATATATCGAGACGACGAACGTCAAAGGCTACATCAAGGAAATCGGGCTCTTTGCCACCGAGATGAAAACGGCGGACGGCCTCTACCTCATGGCACCGAACTCGACGCTCTGGAACACGCCCATCATCAACCACAGCCGCGAACCGGATCGTCGCCAGCAATTGGCCGTAGCCCTGGGCGAAAACGTTGACATCGATCTCGCCCGCAAAACAATCCTCGACATCCTGAAGGCGGATCAGCGCATCAAGACCATGCCCGCACCGAAGGTTTTTCTCGACGAGCTGGCCGTCGACCAAGCCGTGCTCAACATCGAATACTGGGCGATTACCTCATCCTGGTCGGATGTCCGGCACGATGTCGTGTTAAAGCTGAAGGCCAAGCTTGCCGCGCCCGACATAACGATCAAATCGCCAACGGAAGCGACAGCAGCAACTGACTGAGCTCTCCGGTCGAATGCTAAGCCTGCCGCCGGCAGGGAGTTGAACCAGCGGCAGGCTTCGCGAGGTCATGACACCTCGGGCAAGATCGACGTCCTGCCCGGTCTAAACTTCCGTCAGGGGCATTTGTTCCCGCTTCGATATGCAAAGGGCCGAACTCGGCAATCTACCATTTGACACGATAGTCCAGGCGCACATTGCCGGCTGGCGTCAGCGTCTGTGGGTCGGCAAAGGAAGCGGAGAAATCAAGGTTCGGCGCCAATGGCTGCTGAAACGAGATCGTGCTGGAAAAGGCGCTGCCGACATCCTTCAGATTGCCGATCGCGGATATGGAAGTTCCCGTCCAGGGAACAGCGACAGTAACGGCCTGGGTCGCGGTAATGGAGTTTGCCGCATTCCGCGATCCCGCATAATTGACGTTCAGCGATCTCGCGGTGCGCATGTCCAGATTTTCCGACACCGTCCAGCTGCGCGAGCGCTCGAGGCAAAGCGTTCCCGTGCTGTTGAGAGTATCCACCCTCAGGGCGACTTCGCGACGCCACACGGTCGAAAAGCGCTTGTGATCGTCGATTGCCGTCCCCCAGAGCGTCGCCAGGCTGCTGCCGCGCAAGATCCCGCCACTGGCCGCGCCACCCAAGCCCAGATCCATGCCTGCACTGACTTCCCAAGCCATCGGCAGCCGAAAACCCAGCGTCGTCTTATATGTCCGCGGCGCCACCTTGACCGGCGACCAGATCATCAGGTCGCTGGCCTTGGTAACCTGCGGCAAGCTGACACTCGCAAGAAGACCAAGAACGCCGCGAAGGACGCGTTTTGACTTGAAGCCCATGTTAAGCTCGCATTCTCTGTACCCCGACCTGGTGATGTTCAGGGTGCACCAAGGCAACAGCCAGACACGGAAGAACGCCGCATTCTGGCTTCGGATTGATTTTGTTCGGTTAAGCACCGGCAAAATTGCGGCGCATCGGAGCCAAGATTTACAGCATCCGGTTGAAGGGATTGGTGCCGCTTGAAATCAAGCAGCGCCCTTCGTCCAAAAGAATCCCATCCGGGGCCACGCTTGTAAACCCCTAGACCTCAAGTTTTTTGCTGCGTTGCACACATGTCGCACCTGCGACACCACCGCATGAAAGCGACATCATTGCTAGCGGCCTGGAAAACCGGCCTTGGCGGCACCGCCGTTTCGCCATCAGAGAATGATCACATTCCCGCGAGCGACGACGGCGAAGCATCGAAGCGGTGGTTCACTCCACCCGGAGCCCAGCCTTCTTCAGAATCGGAAGCACCCGATCGCAGAAATAGGGCAGTTCCTGCGTATAATTGACGAAGGACAAGGCGATGCCGGCATAGCCTTGCTCGGCAATGGCGATCATCTCTTCGGCAATACGCTGCGGCGTTCCAATCAACGGATAGCTGCCCGCTCCACCGGCAAAGCGCTGGCGGTAGCGGTCATAGGCCTCGCGATCATGGGATTGCGAGAACTCTTTCTTGCCGGCCATGTGTTGGTCGACGGCGGCGTGATCGGCCATGGTCACGGCATAGCGCGTATAGTAATCCTCCGCCTCCGCTTGCGTCTCGCGGCAGACAACGTGACAAACCGTATAAACGCCGACCTGCCTGCCAGTGCCTTCCGCCCGCCCGGCGATGTCGGCAACATGCTTTCCGGCTCCATCGATCTCGGTAAAGGTGGTGAAGAGATAGTCGCAATGCGCGGCGGCAAAGTCTCTGCCGGGACCGCCGAAAGCCGCATTCATGGTCACCGGCCGGGGTGCTTGCAGGCTTGCGGGACGACTGACGGCTTCTTTCAGATTATAGTAGCTGCCCACATAGTCGATCGGCCCATCAGACGCATAGAGCCTTTCGACGATTTCGAGCCATTCAGTGGCCTGATCGTAGCCCTTTTCGACCAGCGGCACGCCGAACATGCCGAATTCCTTTGGATTCCAGCCACAGACGATGTTCAGCCCCGCCCGCCCCTGACTGATATGGTCGACAGTCGCAAGCGACTTGGCAGCATAAAGGGGATGAACGAGCGGCACGTGCACCGTCATGAAGAGACCGATCCGCTCGGTCGCCGCCGAAAGTGCCGCTGCCCAGGTGAAAGTCTCGAACGACCATTCGCGCACGCGGTTCTTGCCGCCGAAGCCGCGCCAGCGGGCAATCGGCAGAAAGAATTCGAGCCCGGCCCGGTCGGCGATCTGTGCTGCGGTCAGATTATCCTGCCAGCCTGCCGCCCAGCGCTCCGGTACATCGGTAATCGCAAGGCCGCCATCCGCATTGGCGGAAAACACGCCGAGCTTCAACCGGTTCGGCCCCTTCAGCGGATGCATCTTCATGGCGGTTTCCTCCTCCCGAATTCACCTCGCGTCTACCCTGCCGAAAATCCGCAGTGACCCGATAGAAAATGTGTGACCGCCGCGAGAGAAAATTTCAAGCTTAAAATTTTCTGACTCCGCCGCCACGCTTCCGGAAAGCGGTCGTTGTCATTTCCCCAGGTCTACAAGGCTCTTTCGCCTCGCCTGTTGCGATGCCATGCGCTTGTCACCAGCGAAAAACGGTCCACCATGCCGGTCCAGTTCGCTATGCGTCAGGTCGCGCAGTGCCTCGACATCTCCCGCTGAAGCCCGCTTGAAGGCATCATCGAAGCTATCGGCCAGTTCCCGATCCATCTCTCGCAGCAGGCGGGGAATCCATTTGCCCCTGCCCGACCACCTTCCTCGTCCCAGCAACATAAGGTCGGCCAAAGGCTGATAGAGTTGCGCGGCAATTGCGCGCGCCTCCGGAGCCGCCCGCTCTCCATGCAGATCATCGAGGAGATCGGTGATCTGATATTTCAAAGCATTCAGCCTATCACCCCCCAGTTCCGGTGGGCTGGCGTGGAGACTGATGGCATAGTCCTTCCAGACCTCTCCCTTGTCGAGATTTGGACCGAGGACCTGGCCGGTCGCAACCATATGAATGATGACGGGGTAACCGCGCGCAATATCGCTCTCAAAGAACCAGCTGAGCGTCTCCGGGTCATGAACAAACACTTCGAATGGAAAGTCGCCCTCGATAAAGGTTTCGCGCCAAGCGGTTTCGAGCTGATCAAAGACCACGACCAGATCGATGTCAGAGCCTTTTCTTCCCTCGCCTCGTATGATCGACCCTGAGGCAAAGGCAAAGGAATAACCCGGAAAGCGGTTTGCGAGAACCGAGCCGGTCGCCCGCATTACCGTTTCGAATATGCTCATCTCGCTCTCCAGACATCGATTGTTCTGCCGGTCAGATATGTCCGCTGGGCGCTTCACCGCCGCCATGGCCAACCGACGGCTGGCTCCAAGACTACGAGGCTAAGGGCAGCTCAAAACTTCGCTTCAATGTTTCCATCGGCACATCGGTCTTGACGTTCAATACGCTCGGAATACGAGTCAAATGGTCGGCCTGAAACCGCCAATAGCTGTGCAGATCAGCCGTGACGATACGCAGGACGGCGTCGCACTCGCCTGTGGTCAGATAACATTCCATGACTTCGGGAAACCGCCTGACAGCCTCCGCGAATTGCAGGGTGACTTGCGCATTCTGTGTCTTGAACCAGACGCGGGCAAACACGGTGAGGCCCGCCCCCACCTTTGCCGGGTCCAGAACGGCAACGTAGCGATCGATAATGCCCGCATCCTCGAGCAGTAGCACGCGGCGAAGACAGGGTGACGGCGACAACCCCACCTCCTTCGCGAGGTCCACATTGGAAATGCGTCCATCCCGCTGCAACACCTTGAGGATACGCCGATCGATCTCATCCAAAGTCAGTGACACAATATAGCTCCAGTGGCGAGGCAAGTGGCATAATATACCAATTTGTCTCGTATCCTTGAAGTCTTTGCAAGCTCATTGCGCGGAGATTGGCCTATCGTTTCATGCATCAACATGGAGACGGAAGCCAATGTCGAAAAAGCTCAAGAAAGTCGTGCTCGCCTATTCGGGAGGCCTGGACACATCCATCATCCTGAAATGGCTGCAGCAAACCTACGGCTGCGAAGTCGTGACCTTTACCGCCAATCTTGGCCAGGGCGAGGAGCTTGAGCCGGCTCGCCGAAAAGCCGAACAATTAGGCGTGGCGGATATCCGGATCGAGGATGTCCGCGAGGAATTCGTTCGCGATTTCGTCTTCCCGATGTTCCGGGCAAACGCGCTGTATGAGGGGCAATATCTCCTTGGCTCTTCCATCGCCCGTCCGCTGATCGCCAAGCATCTCATTAATATCGCGCGGGAAGTGGGCGCCGATGCCATTGCCCACGGTTCGACCGGCAAGGGCAATGACCAGGTACGTTTCGAACTGGCGGCCAATGCACTGGATCCATCGATCAAGATCATCGCGCCATGGCGCGAGTGGGCCATCCAATCGCGCACTCAGCTGATCCAGTACGCCGAAGCACATCAAATTCCCGTGCCGAAGGATAAGCGCGGCGAAGCTCCTTTCTCGACCGACGCAAATCTCCTGCACACATCCACTGAAGGCAAGGTCCTGGAAGATCCCGCCGAAATCGCGCCATCCTATATCTATCAGCGCACCGTCGATCCTGTGGACGCGCCTGACGAGCCGGAGATCGTCGTCATCGGCTTTGAAAAGGGCGATGCGGTTTCTCTGAACGGCGAAGCAACGGCACCAGCCGCGCTCCTGACGAAACTCAACGAATTGGGCGGCAGACATGGGATCGGGAGGATCGATCTCGTCGAAAACCGTTTCGTCGGGATGAAATCGCGCGGCGTTTACGAAACTCCCGGCGGTACGATCCTGCTCGCAGCCCATCGCGCCATCGAATCCATCACGCTCGACCGTGCCGCGGCACATTTGAAGGATGAGATCATGCCTCGCTACGCTGCACTGATCTATAATGGATTTTGGTATTCGCCCGAGCGGGAAATGCTGCAGGCATTGATCGATCAGAGCCAAATCCATGTCAGCGGCGAAGTGACGCTGAGGCTCTACAAGGGTTCAGCCAGTGTGATCGCCCGCACCTCGCCCGCCTCGCTTTACTCGACCGACCTCGTCACCTTCGAGGAAAGCTCCGGAGCATATGATCACCACGATGCCGAGGGCTTCATCAAACTCAATGGCCTGCGCCTGAAGAGCTGGGCAATGCGAAACGCCAGGATGGCCGTATCATAAGAACGGCTGTGAAGACGCAGATAGGTCCAGCTGCATAATTCATGCTCATCGACACCCTACGTCTATCGTTTTCAAACCTGCTGTTGCCGGCCGCTATTGACCTCAGGCGCGCTTGAGGTTGCAGAGTGGCCGGACACACGGAGGTCGACCCGCAATGAAGATATTGAAAGACGAAGATTTATGCCCTGCCGCAGTCATGCGTGGGGCGATCGATGCCTTGGAAACAGCCTTTCGGGCCAAGGCGGCGGGCGAGATGGTATCCCCACCCCGGCATTATGTCTCCTTTCCCAAGCGTGGAGACATCGTGTTTACGGTCGGCGGCATAGACGGCGAACGGCCGCTTGCCGGCTTTCGTGCCTATGAGACTTTTAATGGCGGGCAGCATTCACAAGTCGTCGCTGTTTGGCGTGCCGATACTGCAGAACTGCAAGGCGTCATATTGGGCGAACGGCTCGGCCAGATCAGGACGGGGGCGATCGGAGGCGTGGCCATCCGCCACCTCAGCGCTCCGACCGCCAGAACGGTCGGCATCGTTGGCAGTGGCGCGCAGGCGCGAACGCAGCTGATTGCCGCTGCCGCCGTTCGCGACATAAGCTCTGCCCGGGTCTTCAGCCGAAACCCGGGAAACTGCGCCACCTTCGCTGAAGAGATGCAATTGCAACTCGGCATTACCGTTGAGCCGGTCACCAGTGCCGCAAGAGCCGTGGCCGATGCCGATATTGTGCTATGCGCGACAAGCAGCGACATGCCGGTGATCGATGCTTCGGAATTAAAAGCTGGCGTCCATATCAACACGATAGGCCCGAAGACGCTCAAGGGACATGAACTCGGCCTGGACGTCGCTGATATGGCCGGTATCATCGCCACGGATTCTCCTGAGCAAACACGCGCCTATGCGTCCCCATTTTTCCTTTCCGGGACCATACACGAGAAGCGAATGATCGATCTTGCAGCGATAGTCGCCGGTCACGCTGCCGGTAGAACGTCGCCTCTCGACACGACGCTCTTCTGTTCGGTCGGCCTCGCGGGCACGGAAGTCATCGTAGCATCGGCCATATTCGACACGATCTGACGTCGGGTTTGAAATCGCGCGGCACCTGAGGGCCATTCAGCCGTCCCAGTCTACGACGCGCAGCCCCGGCCAGACCGCAGTCCAGCGATTGACTTTCTGTTCATAGATCGGCTGCGTAATCTGCTTCTTGTTAGGGCGCACGGTGCCATTCAGCAGATCGGAAAGACCGAATGGAGCACAATAATCCAGGCCGTGGCCATTGAGACGCAATCCCACGGCGGTTGCTGTGGTCGGAAAAGTGGTGATGGCGTCCAGGGTCGATTTGTAAGGCGGGATTGAGTATCCGAACTTGGCTTCGTACCAGCAGTGAACGCGGGCTTCGTTCTTCACATCAATCCAGACCGGTAAATCGGAAAACATCTCGCGGATCCGACCGGCATGATCGGCCTCCGCTTGTTCGGACAGATCATCAGCATCGAAATAAACGATGTCGAGGTCATTGATCCCATGAGACGGAGGCAATCCGAAGGCATGATTCCAAACAGTCTGGGCAATGGCTCCTGCCACCAGCCAGCAATCTGGCAGCGCAATCTCACTCCAGCGTTGGAGAAGCGGCACGAGCAAAAGGCTCTTGAAGACTATGTCCTCCAATTCCGCTTGTTCGCTCGTCGTCATTGCCCTGTCCTTTTGGAAGCGGCCGCGCAGCCATGGTCCATGAGCCGTCTTCTGCATTGAAACACGATTCTCGGCCCGACTGTAGATTTAGCCGGCTCATCGGCGCTGCCGCTCATCTGCTGTTGCCTGCAAGCCGTAGCGGCCCGCCCATTTCGGCGTGCAAATTCAAAAGGGGCGACCGGCACTTGTGGCCCATGCAGGTCGATATTTCGAACGAACAGAGGTGCGTATCTCCTCTCGAAATTCCAGATATAAGACAGGAAAACCCGATCGGATCAGCGCGGTATCACCGCCTGCGATTGCGGCGTGACCTCGCTCAACAGCCAATCCTGAAACAATGTCGCCGTCTCGTTGGTCTGCTTCTTTTCGGGCATGACGACGTAATAGCTGTTCTCGGTCGGCATAGGCAGATTAAACAGCGGCAGAAGCGTGCCGGCCTTGAGTTCATCCTCGATCAGGTAGGTCGGCAAAAGCGCGACGCCAAGCCCGGCAATGGCGGCCGCGATGATCATGGAAAACTGGTCGAAGCGCGCACCCGGATAAGCGTTCTCGGTCGGCAATTCCTGCAGATCGAACCATTGCGCCCAGAGCTTCGGGCGTGTCGTCAGATGCAGCAGCGGGGCTGCGGACAGCTCTTCCGGCGCGACAAGATCCAGCCGCGCGGCGAGTTCCCGGCTGGCGACTGGCAGCACAGTCTCGTTGCAAAGAAAGGTCGCGACAGCCCCTGCCCAGGCCGGCAGGCCATAGTGAATGGCAAGGTCGAAATTATCCTCGTCAAAATTGAAGGGCTTTGAGCGAGATTCCACCGTGACGGCGACGTCGCGATGTTCATCCAGAAAACGACCTAGGCGAGGCACCAGCCAGCGCGTGCCGAAGGTCGGCAAGGTCGCGACCTTGAGCGACAGTTTCATCTGGCCGGCAGCGACGGCGCCGATCATCAGCCGCTCCGAACGCAGGAGTAGGTCTTTTACCTCCGGCAACAGCCGAAGACCGGCCTCGGAGAGCACAACGCGTTGCCGTACGCGCTCGAACAGCTTCAGACCCGTCTGCTGCTCGAGATCGCTGATCTGCCGGCTGACGGCGCTTTGCGTCAGATTGAGCTCTTCCGCCGCGCGCGAAAAGTTCTGGTGACGCGCCGCGCATTCGAAGGCCTGAAGATTGACGATGTCAGGGATGAGGCGCCGGCGCATATTCATTCCATTTTCGCATCAAGTTAGAATTCTCTCTCACAATACCGACCATCAAACAAGAGATATTCTGCAAAACAGGAATGATATAGCCTTTCAGGAAGAGATCGCACATGAAGCCTGACCACGTCTCGACCAGCGATATTCGCAGCGCTTTTTCGGCCGCCATGTCGGCGATGTACCGCGAGGAAGTTCCCGCCTACGGCACGCTCATGGAACTGGTTGCCCGCGTCAACGACGAAATGCTGGCGGCACAACCGAAGCTTAAAGAGCGGCTTGAGGCGACCGATTATCTCGATCGTATCTCCGAGGAGCGGCACGGCGCCATCCGGCTCGGCACAGCGGCTGAGCTTGCGATGATGGCGCGCGTCTTCGCCGTCATGGGCATGTATCCGGTCGGCTATTACGATCTGTCGACCGCCGGCGTGCCGGTTCACTCGACGGCGTTTCGCCCGATCGGCGACGCGGAGCTGAAGCGCAATCCCTTCCGTGTCTTCACCTCGCTGCTGCGGCTCGATCTCATTGCCGACGAAGACCTTCGCAAGGCGGCCGCAGATATTCTCGCCAAGCGCCAGATCTTCACGGAAGGTGCAGTTGAGCTCACAGAGAAGGCCGAACGGGACGGCGGGCTGACCATGGCCGATGCCAGCCGGTTCGTCGACGAAGTACTGGAAACCTTCCGTTGGCATGACGAAGCCAATGTCGATGCCGGCATGTACCACCGCCTCCATGATGCCCATCGCCTGATCGCCGACGTCGTGTCGTTCAAGGGGCCACACATCAATCATCTGACGCCGCGCACGCTCGATATCGATCAGGTCCAGGCATTGATGCCGGATTATGACATCGCACCGAAGGCCGTCGTCGAGGGGCCGCCTACCCGCAACTGCGCGATCCTGCTGCGCCAGACTTCGTTCAAGGCGCTTGAAGAGGCCGTTTCCTTCCGCAATGCCGACGGCATCTGGGAAACGGGCTCGCACACTGCCCGCTTCGGCGAAATCGAACAGCGCGGCATTGCGCTGACCCCGAAAGGCCGCGCGCTTTACGACAAGTTACTGGATCAGTCCCGCAAGGTCGTGCGCCCGGCCGCCGACGGATCGAATGCCCGCGATTATGAGGCCGCACTTGCGCAGAGCTTTGCCGAATTCCCCGACGACTGGCCGGCAATCCGCGCCGAAGGCCTCGGCTACTTCACGTATTCGCTGACGGCCAAGGGCCAGACCGCCGCTACGAGCCATGCGGATATCGACGCGCTGATCGACCAGCGCCTCGTCCAGTTCGACCCGATCGTCTACGAGGATTTCCTCCCCGTCAGCGCCGCCGGCATCTTCCAGTCCAATCTTGGCGATGGCGCGCAGCAGGACTTCGTCGCCAGCCCGAACCAACAGCGTTTCGAAGCCGATCTCGGTATGAAGGTGCTGAACGAATTCGACCATTACGCCGGCATTGAACAGGCATCGATCGACGCCTGCCTGCGGGCATTATCCAAACAAGACGCCGCCGAGTGAGGCGCAGCGGCGCCAATCGCCGCCGCCGGTATCAAAGACAATTGGAGTTTCATGAGATGAACATCGCAGCCAAGACCACATCCGTTGCAGCCGAAGCGGCCGCAATCCTCGAAAAGCTCGGCGTCGACAAGGCGCTCTATACCGGGGGCGGCATGCCCTCCTACTCCCCGGTCACGGGCGAGAAGATCGGCAGCCTCAAGACCGTTTCGGCCGATGAAGCAGCAAGCAGGATCGAGAAGGCCCATGCCGCATTCCGCGCCTGGCGCCTGGTACCGGCTCCCAAGCGCGGCGAACTGGTACGCCTGCTCGGCGAAGAGCTGCGCGCTGCCAAGGATGATCTCGGCCGTCTGGTTTCGATCGAAGCCGGCAAGATCCGCTCTGAAGGCCTCGGCGAAGTGCAGGAAATGATCGACATCTGCGATTTCGCCGTCGGTCTTTCCCGCCAGCTCTACGGCCTGACGATCGCGACCGAACGTCCGGGCCATCGCATGATGGAAACCTGGCATCCGCTCGGCGTCGTCGGCATCATCTCGGCCTTCAACTTCCCGGTCGCGGTCTGGTCTTGGAACGCGGCGCTGGCGCTGATCTGCGGCGACGCCGTCATCTGGAAGCCGTCGGAAAAGACGCCGCTGACGGCGCTGGCCTCACAGGCGATCCTCGATCGTGCGCTTGCCCGCTTCGGCGACGCGCCTGAGGGCTTGTCGCAGGTGCTGATCGGCGATCGCTCGATCGGCGAGGTCCTCGTCGACCACCCGAAAGTGCCGCTCGTTTCGGCAACCGGCTCGACGCGCATGGGTCGTGAAGTCGGACCGAGGCTCGCCAAGCGCTTTGCCCGCGCCATTCTCGAACTCGGCGGCAACAATGCCGGCATCGTCTGCCCGTCGGCCGATCTCGACATGGCGCTGCGCGCCATCGCGTTCGGCGCCATGGGGACTGCCGGCCAGCGCTGCACGACACTGCGCCGCCTCTTCATCCACAGAAGCGTCTACGACCAGCTCGTGCCGCGGCTGAAGAAGGCTTATCAGAGCGTTTCCGTCGGTGATCCCCTGCACTCCTCCGCTCTCGTCGGCCCGCTGATCGACAAGGCGGCGTTCGACGGCATGCAGAAGGCAATTGCTGAGGCTAAGGCTCACGGTGGCTCCGTCACCGGCGGCGAGCGGATCGATGTCGGACACGCCGAAGGCTATTACGCAAAGCCGGCACTTGTAGAAATGCCGAAGCAGGCAGGCCCGGTCATGGAAGAGACCTTCGCGCCTATCCTCTACGTCATGCCCTATGACGATTTCGACGCCGTCATCGACGAGCACAACGCCGTTGCCGCTGGCCTGTCGTCCTCGATCTTCACGCGCGACATGCAGGAATCCGAGCGCTTCCTCGCAGCCGACGGTTCCGATTGCGGCATCGCCAACGTCAATATCGGCACCTCGGGCGCTGAAATCGGCGGCGCATTCGGCGGCGAGAAGGAAACCGGCGGCGGCCGCGAATCCGGCTCTGATGCCTGGAAGGCCTATATGCGCCGGGCGACCAACACGGTGAACTACTCCAAGGCCCTGCCGCTGGCGCAGGGCGTCTCCTTCGACATCGAGTAAGCACCATGACGATCGCCACGAAAATCGAAGAGGCGGGCTTCAAGCCCGCTTCGCGGATCGCTTCCATCGGCGTTTCCACCATTCTGCAGATCGGAGCGCGCGCCAATGCGATGAAGCGGGACGGCCTGCCTGTCATCATTCTCGGAGCGGGCGAACCGGATTTCGACACGCCTGACAATGTGAAGGAAGCGGCCAAGGCCGCCATCGATCGCGGCGAAACGAAGTACACCGCGCTCGACGGCACGCCGGAACTGAAGAAGGCAATCGCCGGAAAATTTCAGTGCGAGAACGGCGTCAATTACACGCTCGACGAAATCACGGTGGCGACGGGTGCCAAGCAGATCCTGTTCAACGCCTTCATGGCCTCTATAAATCCAGGCGACGAGGTCATCATCCCGACACCCTATTGGACCTCCTATTCCGATATCGTCGAGATCTGCGGCGGCGTACCGGTTCTGATCCCTTGCGATGCCAAGGCCGGCTTCCGCCTGAAGGCTGATCAGCTCGAAAAGGCGATCACGCCGAAGACGCGCTGGTTGCTGCTCAACTCACCGTCGAACCCATCGGGTGCGGCCTATTCCAAGGCCGACTATCTGCCTCTGATCGAGGTGCTGTCGCGCCATCCGCATGTCTGGCTGATGGTCGACGACATGTATGAGCACATCGTCTATGACGGATTCGAGTTCGTCACGCCCGTTGCGATCGAGCCCAGCCTCAAGAGCCGGACGCTGACCGTCAACGGCGTCTCCAAGGCCTATGCCATGACCGGCTGGCGCATCGGCTATGCCGGCGGTCCGAAGGCTCTCATCAAGGCCATGGCGGTCATCCAGAGCCAGGCGACATCCTGCCCCTCTTCCGTCAGCCAGGCCGCGGCGGTTGCCGCGCTGAATGGCCCGCAGGATTTTCTTGAAGGTCGCAAGGCAAGCTTCCAGCGTCGGCGCGATCTCGTCGTCAACAGACTGAACGCCATCGAAGGCCTGGATTGCCTGGTGCCGGAAGGCGCCTTCTACACATTCTCGGGCTGCGCCGGCATACTCGGAACGACAACGCCATCAGGAAAGTCTATCGAGACGGACGCGGACTTCTGCGCCTATCTGCTCGATGAAGCCCATGTCGCCGTCGTGCCCGGCTCCGCCTTCGGGCTGTCGCCCTATTTCCGCATTTCCTACGCGACATCGGAAGCTGATCTCGTCGAAGCGCTCGATAGGATTGAGCGGGCTTGCGCAGCTCTTAGGCGCTAAAGCAATTCCAGCCGAAGCGCAAAGCAGTCATGCATCCGGAATTGCGTGAAAACAAAGAGATAGAGCATTTCCGTAATTCTGTTTAAAAGCGGGAATGCTCTCATCATCGCGTAAAACGCCGGAAGCCTTCGCATCATGATACCACGCCTCGTTTTGTCGAAAGACAGTTCGCTACATCAGATCCGCGCCTTCGGGCGCCGACTGACCGCACTTGGCTTTCAAGGCGATGTCGAGACGGATGACGGCGCGCGGACGGTCGCCTCGACCGACAACTCCATCTATCAAGTCAAGCCGGCGGCCATCCTCTATCCACGCGGCGCCGGTGATCTGAAAATCATTGCCAGAGCCATATCCGAGCCTGTTTTTTCCGATCTCACCATCGCCCCGCGCGGCGGCGGCACAGGGACTAACGGGCAATCGCTGACCTCGGGAATCATCGTCGATTGCTCCCGACATATGAACCGCGTTCTGGAGATCGATCCGGTTAGAGGGATCGCGCGTGTCGAGGCTGGCGTCGTCAAGGATCAGCTCAACAAGGCGCTGAAACCATACGGGCTGTTCTTCGCACCCGAACTTTCCACCTCCAACCGCGCCACCATCGGCGGCATGATCTCCACCGATGCCTGCGGCCAGGGTTCTTGTCTTTACGGCAAGACCAGCAATCATGTTCTCGGCCTGCATGTAGTGCTCTCAGATGGCAGCGATTGGTGGTCGCGCCCGCTCGCCGAGACCGAACTGGAGGAGATCAAGGCGCGTGACGATCGAATCGGCGAAATTCACCGTGTGGTCGATGCGATCGCCAGGGAGAAAAGCGAGCTGATCGCGGCAACCTTCCCGAAGCTCAACCGCTACATGACCGGCTACGATCTCGCCCATATCAGGCGCGAGAACGGCCGCTTCGATCTGAATGCGGTACTATGCGGCGCGGAAGGCACGCTTGCGATGATCGCCGAAGCCGAACTCAACGTGCTGCCGATCCCGGCGCATTCGGCGCTCATCAACATTCGCTATGACAATTTCAACATCGCGCTCGAAGATGCGCGGCAGCTGGTGGCGCTGAAGGTCGCCTCGGTCGAGACAGTCGACGAGAAGGTGCTGGGCCTGGCAAAGGGCGATATCGTCTGGAGCGGCATCGCCCGCTTCTTTCCCGAGGATGCATCCGGCTCCGCCAATGGCATCAATATCGTTGAGGTGCTGGCCGACAATCGCGACGAGCTGGAACGGAAGCTGGCGGATGTGACCGCCGCTCTTGATGACCTCTCGGCGGCCCGCCACAAGGGCTATACGATCGCCCGTGAAAAGACCGAGATCGAGGCGATATGGTCGATGCGCAAGCGCGCCGTCGGGCTGCTCGGCAATGTCGAAGGACCGGTGCGGCCTGTGCCCTTCGTCGAGGATACGGCTGTTCCACCCGAGCATCTGGCCGCCTATATCGGAGAGTTCCGGGCGCTTCTCGATGCCGAGGGACTGGATTACGGCATGTTCGGCCATGTCGATGCCGGCGTGCTGCATGTCCGCCCTGCCCTTGACCTTACCCGCTCCGACCATCAACCGCTCGTCCGCAAGATCAGCGACGGCGTCGTCGCCCTCACCCGCAAATATGGCGGCGTGCTTTGGGGCGAACATGGCAAGGGCGTACGCTCGGAATATGTGCCCGCCTATTTCGGCGACCTCTATCCCAGCCTGCAGGAGATCAAGCGCGCCTTCGATCCGGGAGATCGGCTCAATCCCGGCAAGATCGCCTCCGGCACATCGCGTCCATTGCTCAAGATTGACGAAGTATCACTACGCGGTGATTTCGATCGCATTATCGGCAACGATATCCGCGCCGCCTTCGATAATGCCGCTTATTGCAACGGCAACGGCGCCTGTTTCGATTTCGATGCGACGAGCCCGATGTGTCCCTCCTTCAAGGCGACGGGCGATCGGCGCTACTCGCCGAAGGGGCGCGCGGCGCTGATGCGTGAATGGCTGCGCCTGCTCGCCGAACGGCAGGTCGATCCGCGGCGCGAGGCGGAAGCGCTGCGCCGCGCCAATCCTTTCGGCAATCTCCTGCGGCGGACAGTCAACTCGCTTAGTCCAGTCAATCGAGACGACTTTTCTCATGAGGTGCGGGCGGCGATGGACACCTGTCTCGCCTGCAAGGCCTGCGCCGGCCAATGTCCCGTCAAGGTCAGCGTCCCGGCCTTCAGATCGAAATTCCTGGAACTCTATTACGGCCGATACCTTAGGCCGCTCAAGGACCCAATCGTTGCCGCCATCGAAACGATCCTGCCGCTGATGGCGCGTTTCAGGCCCGGTTACAACATGCTGACCGGATCGGCCGTTGGACGAGCCTTGATGCGGCTTGCCGGCCTTACCGCGCTTCCAGCGATGCCGGCGCTATCGCTCGAACGGGAGGCCGCCCGGCTCGGTGTTCGGATCGCGACGCCAGAGCGTCTGGCGAAGCTCCCGGAAAACGAGCGTGCCCGAGCGGTCGTCATCATCGCTGATGTCTTCTCCACCCATTTCGACCCGGCCGTCGTCATCGCAACTCTCAAGCTCGCGCTGAAGATCGGCTTCACGCCGTGGCTTGCCTCCTCGCAGGACAACGGCAAGGCCCTGCATGTCCATGGTTATCTCGGCCGCTTCGAAAAGGCGGCGACGAAATCGCGTGACTATCTCGATCGTATCTCGCAAATGAATATCCCGCTCATCGGCATCGATCCGTCGATGACGCTGACCTATCGCAGCGAATATGCCGCTCTACCCTCCGCCCGGCTGCAGGCCCCGGTGCTGCTGCTTCAAGAGTGGCTTGCCGCCAATCTCGACCAATTGCCAACGCCACGCACGTTGCCGCAAGAGCGTTTCACGCTGCTTGCTCATTGCACGGAAAAAACGAACGCGCCGGCCGCCCTCAAACAATGGTCCGTGCTCTTCGACAAATTGGGCATCAAGCTCGACATGACCGATGTCGGCTGTTGCGGCATGGCCGGCACCTTCGGCCACGAGGTGCGCAATCGTGCCATCTCGGAAAGGCTCTACGCGATGAGCTGGCAGGACAGGATCGCTGAGAACGGCAATCAGATCGTCGTCATGGCAACCGGCTTTTCCTGTCGCTCGCAGGTCGCCAAGATCGATCGGCAAGCTATCCCGCACCCGGTCGAAATCCTCGTGCGGCTGATTGGCTAACCGCTGAGGAGCCGCTCCCAAGGGGCTAAAACACATGTGGCGCCCGAGGGCGCCACATATAAAAACAAGTGAAAATAGCCGCTTAGACGGCTTCTCTCATCTTGATCTTTTCCAGGCTGTAGACCTGTCCGAAGCGATTGGCGAGGAAATCGCCGAGATCGATTTCTTCCTGGCAGACGAAGCCCTTGGCGGGAAGCTTGCCCTGAGCCAGCAGATCAAGCACCGTCGTAATGCCGGCAGCCGTGGTGATCTGGATCGCGCTCATCTTCTTGCCCGCAACGATGCCTGCATAAACCTTGTTGGCATAGGTCTCCTGCATGTAGCGACCCTCGCGCCAGCCGCAGACGGTGACGAAAACGACCACGACATCCTGCATGGTAGCCGGCAGCGCGTTTTCGAAGAGATCCTTCAGCACGTCGCGACGGTTCTTGAGGTTCAGGTCGTTGAGCAGCGCCTTGATGATGGCCTGATGGCCGGGATAGCGGATGGTGCGGTAATTCATCGTACGCACGCGGCCAGCCAAAGTCTTGGCCAGAGTTCCAAGGCCGCCCGATGTGTTGAAGGCCTCATAGGTAACACCGTCGAGCGAGAATTCTTCGCGCTCTTCCATGGCCGGCACGGTCACGAGCTTGCCTTCGACGATCGCTTCGCAGGGCTCGATATATTCATTGATAAGGCCGTCCGTGCTCCAGGTCAGATTGTAGTTCAGGGCATTGGACGGGTATTGCGGCAGCGCGCCGACGCGCATGCGCACGCTGTCGAGGCTGTCGAAATGCTTGGTGAGATCATTGGCGACGATCGAGATGAAGCCCGGCGCCAGGCCGCATTGCGGGATGAATGCCGTATTGGCACCCTGCGCCAGCTCTTCCACCTTCTTCGTCGTTGCGACATCTTCGGTGAGGTCGAGATAATGGACGCCGGCCTCGAGTGCCGCTTCCGCGACGAAACCTGTGAGATGGAACGGTGCAGCCGACAAGACGGCGAACTTGCCCTTCAAAACGCCGACGAGCCCGGCGCGGTCGGAAATGTCGACGGCGGCGGTGGAAATTGCAGGGTGACGGTCGATCTTATCGAGCTGCTCCTGGCTACGATCGGCGACAACGACCTTGTAATCGCCCGTTTCGGCCAGCATCAGAGCGATCGCACCACCGATCTTGCCTGCGCCGATGACCACTATGTCTTTCATATGACTCCCCTGCATTTCATTGATAAGATTTTTATAAGTGTAGGCAGGAGTTGGACGATTCATAGCGACGAAAAATGCATTTCGTTGTATAAATCTGTACAAACTGACGAATGAAATTCGCATAATGCAGGAAACGCCATGCAGGTTACAGATAAGGATCGCGAACTGATCGCCTTGCTCGGCCAGAACGCCCGCATGCCCGTGGCAACGCTCGCCAAAAGACTGTCGCTGTCGCGCACCACCGTTCAGGCGAGGCTCGAACGGCTGGAGCGGGAAGGTGTGATCTCAGGCTACGGCGTGCGGCTGTCTGAGACCTATCTTTCCGGCCTCATCCGGGCGCATGTACTGATCACGATCGCGCCGAAGGCGCTGTCAGCCGTGACGGCATCACTGGATGCCATTCCAGAGGTGACGACGCTTCATTCCGTCAGCGGCACATTCGATCTGATCGCCATCATCGCGGCGCCCTCGATCTCCGAGCTGGATCAGTTGATCGACGGCATCGGCACGATCGACGGCGTCGAACGCACCCTGTCGTCCATCATTCTCTCAACTCGAATTTCCCGTTGAAAGCTGCCGTTCAGCCGATTGCTGTCGACTCCATCTCGGGCGTGGCGGAAAGGACTGCCTCCTTCAAAGCCCGCGAATAGGGATGCTGCGGATTATCGAGTACGGCGCGCGCGCCGCCCTGCTCGACGATCTCGCCCTTCTTCATGATGATAATCCGATCGCTGATGTAATAAGCCGTTGCCAGATCATGGGTGATGTAAATGATCGAGAGCCCAAGATCCTTCTTCAGCTGGCCGAAGAGATTGACGATCGCCATTCTAAGCGACGCATCGACCATGGAGACCGGTTCGTCGGCCACCAGCAAGCGTGGCTGCGGGATGAGCGCCCGCGCGATGGCCGTTCGTTGCAACTGACCGCCGGACAGCTCATGCGGAAATCGCCCTTTCACCTCGGCAAGGGTCAGACCGATATGGGCAAGCGCCTCGTCAGCCATGCGCTCGACATCCGCGCGATCCGGCTTGACGCCGGTCGGCGCGAAATTCCTTGCCGTTTCAAATAGATATCGATCGACCCTCTTAAGCGGATTGAACGCTTCGAACGGATTCTGAAGAACCGGCTGCACCTCGCGCATGAAGGCGCGCCGTTCGGATCGTCCATGAATGGCAACGGGGTTTCCGCGAAAAGTGAGATCACCCGATGTCGGCGCCGTCTGGCCGAGAATCATCGCCGCGATGGTGGATTTGCCCGAACCGGACTCGCCGACGATGGAGAGTATTTCCGGCTCATCTCCCAGGCTCAGGCTGACGTCGTTCACCGCCACGATCTGACGACGGCTGAGCATCCCGCCCTGCCGGTAGACCTTGCTGACATGCGAGAGGGAAAGAAGATCGCTCATGACGCTCCTCCCGTCACCGCGAAGCAGGCGACGCGACGCTCCGGCTCGACGGTAACCATGGGCGGCGCTTCACGGCTGCAGATATCCATGCGTTTCGGACAGCGCGGATGGAAACGGCATCCCTCCGGCGGCATGGCGAGATTGGGCGGCCGCCCTTCCAGCGAAGGACGCGTGGAAGCGTCGCCGATCCGCGGCAGACTTGAAACCAAGTGCTGTGTGTAGGGATGGAGCGGCATATGAAAAAGCTTGCGCGTCGGCGCTTCCTCGACCAATCGGCCGGCATAGACGATACCGATGCGATCAGAAACGGCGGCGTGAACGCCCATGTCATGGGTGACAAACAGGAAGGACGATCCCATTTCGCGTTGTATCTCGCGGATCATCGACAGCACATCGCGCTGGACGATGACATCGAGCGCCGTCGTCGGTTCATCGGCAATGATGAACTCCGGCGTGAGAATGGTGGCGAGCGCGATCGTCATGCGCTGACGCATGCCGCCCGACAATTCATGCGGATAGGCATCGAGGAGATGCGCGTCGAGCTTCAGCCGCTGGAGATGAGCGCCAACCCGATCGAAGAAGGTGGCACGATCAGCTTTCATATGCCGAAAGGCGAAATCGGTGAACGAATGCCGGATGCGGCGCACCGGATTGAGCACATTCATCGAGCCCTGCATGATGTAGGAGAGATGCCGCCAGCGAAGCGACGCCCGCTGCTCCGCCGTCATCGCATAGATATCCTGCGTCCCATTGTTGAAATGAAACTTGACCGCGCCCGAGACGACACGAAGCGGTGGCCGGATGGCGCCCGCAATCGTCTTGATCAACGTCGTCTTGCCGCTGCTCGATTCACCGGCAACACCGTAGATCTCGCCGCGGCCGATCGAGAGGCTGACATCGTCAACCGCCCGCACCTCGCGATCGACACCGTAGAGAAAAGCCCGGTAATAGGCCTTGAGGTTATTGACCTCGACGACAGCCTCCATGCCTAGCCTCCCATCCGGTTCAAACGACTGCGGGGGTCGTTGTATTCATTCATCGACATCGATAGCAGGAAGAGCGCCATGAACAGCACAACGATGGCCGCCACCGGCGCTGCGACCCACCACCATGTTCCGGCGATCAGCGCCGAATGTGCGTTGGCCCAATAGATCATCATGCCCATGGTCGGCGTCTCGATATCGGTGAAACCGAGCACCGACAGCGTGATCTCCATGCCGATCGACCAGATCATGTTGTTCATCGTCGTGGCGAAGACGATCGGCAGCACGTAGGGCAGATGCTCCTGGACGAGGATTTTGGACATGCTCATGCCGGAATAGACGCTCTGCGTCGTAAACGGCCGCGTCTTCAGGCTGATCGCCACCGAACGGATCAGGCGCGCATCATAGGACCAGCCGAGCGAGGCCATGACGAGGATGAGCACCGTCCAGGTCATGCCGTCCTTGAGCACGAAATAGAACAGGATCAGCAACGGAAACTGCGGGATGACCATGATGCTGTCATTGATCGCCATCAGCACGCGATCGACGGCACCGCCGGCATAGCCCGCCACCAGCCCGACCACCAACGAGATGATGCGCGACAGAATGGCGACGCCGATGCCGAAATAAAGCGTGTTGCGGAGCGCTGTGGTCAGTTGCCAGAAAACGTCCTGGCCGCGCGACGTCGTGCCCAGCCAGTATTGCCCATCCGGCGGCATGTCGGGTGGCAGTAGGTAAAGATCCGAGGGGCCATAGGGCGAGAAATAAGACAGGATCACCAGCCCGACGATGATGACGAGCAAAAGCAGACCGCAAAGGAATTCCATATTCTGGCGAGCAAGGTCACGAACGATCGTCAGCATGGCCTACTCCACCTTGATGCGCGGGTCGATCAGCGGACCCAATATGTCGATGATGAAGACGGCGGCGGCGACTCCGGCGATCGAGAGGGCGCTGAGCCCCAATACGAGGCTGTAATCGCCGGCATGCACCGCCGAAATCAGGAGATTGCCGATACCTGGATAGCCGAAGACGATTTCGGTAATGACGGTGCCGTTGAAGACGGCGCCGAGCGACATGGCAAGCCCGGTAAATTGCGGCACCATGGCGTTGCGGGCGATGTAGGAGCGCAGGATCTTGCGCTTCGGCACGCCGCCGAGCTCGGCGAAGACGACATAATCCTCTGTGATGATATTGGAGACGAGTGCGCGCATGCCGATCAGCCAGCCGCCCGTCCCGACGAGGATCAGAGACAGCGCTGGCAGAATGGAGTGGCGAAGAATGTCGAGCACCAGCGCAAAAGACAGCTGCAGATTGGTGTTCATCTCATAACCGCCATTGATCGGCAGGATCGGCCAGACATAGCCGAAGAGGATGATGAGAACGAAGGCCAGGATATAATAGGGTATCGGCTGCATGGCGATGAAAACGAGGCTGACGGCCTTCAGTATCGTGCTTTTGCGGTAGTAGCCTGCGAGCGCGCCGATCATGTTGCCGAGCAGGAATGTGATGATGACGGAAACGGTCATCAGACCGATCGTCCAGGGCAGTGCCCTCATGATGATGGCCGAAACGGGGGTGGGAAATGCAGAGAGCGATGGCCCGAGATCACCGGTCGCAAGACGCTCCCAGAAATGCAGATATTGCTGCCAGATGGAGCCTTCGAGACCGTAAAGTTCCCGAAGCGACTGACGCATCAATTCGACGGCGCGCGGATCGGACGCACCCATTTGCTGAATGGCGCCGATGCTTTCCTCGACGGGATCGATCGGCGTCATATGAGTGATGAAGAACGTCGCGGAGATGCCAAGGAAGACAACAAGCAGGAATTGGCCAAATCGTTTTAATACGAAAACTGGATAGGACGTCATGCCGCCGTCTTCCTCACTGCTTGCGCTTCATCGTCAATTCAAAAGATTCGCCGGACGTGCCTAGTGTCCGGCGAAAGGTGCCTGATGCAGCGACTGCCGCACCAGGGTCGGGAGAAACTAAGGCTGGGCGGGCTTGAGCTTGACCATCATCAACCGGGAGTTCGCCCAATTGGGAACCGGGTCCGTATAGGGGTCGGCAATGGTCGGATAGCCCTTCCAGTAGGTCGTATCCATCGAGGTGAAGACGTTATAGGACATCAGAGGAATGGTCGGCATCTGCTGTGCCACCAGCTTCAGATAGTCCTTGCCAAGCTCGATGCCCTTCGGATCATCGGCGCTGACGCGGCGGATATTTTCGATGATCTTGTCGAGATCCGGATTGGACCAGCGCTGCCAGTTGCGAGCCGCCTGGTTCTCGCCTTTCTTGGCAACGAAATCCGAATGCCAGCTATCGAGGAAGAAGGACAGATCGGGATCGCCGCCCCATGTCTCGACGCTCCAGGCAATGGCGCACTGGAAGTCGCCGGTCGCCAGCCCCTGCCAGACGGCCGAGGAGGGAACGGCCTTGGCGTCGATGCCGAAGGCAGCCCATTGCTGCGCAATCAACGTGCCGGCACGGGTGAAGACCGAGCGGGTGTCGCCCTCGACCGTCATGCGGATCTTGAAGGGCTGGCCGTCAGGCGTCATCCATTTGCCGCCAGCCTTCTTGAAGCCGGCCTTTTCCAGAAGCTCGGCTGCCGCCTGGGGGTCGGGCTTCCACCAGCCATAGCCAAAGGCGCTGCTGATCGCGGCCGGGTCGGTCGGGATCTGATCCTTGTATTTCGGCTGTTTGCGCAGCAGGTCGGCGATTTGCTGGCCGATCGTCGGATCGTAAGGCTTGATCTTGCGCTTGCCCGTATCGATCTCGAAATTCTTCAGCCAATCCTGCATCGGCGCCTGATAGTCCGTCATGGCAATCGCCGTCGGCGGAACACCGAGCGCTGAAAGCGTCGCAGCACCACGATAGCTCGCCATATCGACGGCCTTGATATCGATGAGCAATGCCAATGCCCAGCGCACGTCCGGATTCTGGAACAGCGGATCCTGTGTATTGAAGATTACGGCAGGCAGCGTCGGATCGGGATGAGCGAAGGGGAAGCCGGGGAACCAGCTTTCGACGGTCTTCGACTTCTCCTTCAGCGTGAACATGCCTTCAGGCGTGTTGTCGTGAATGATATCGAGATTGTGCTCGAGCTGCGCGATCGTCCGCTTGTCCGGTGGGCCGGGATCGACATAGCTCACATATTTCGGAGCCGGCTCGCCGAAGCGGGCAAGCGAGGTGCGCTGCCAGTCGTCGCGCTTCTCCCAGGTGTACCACTTGCCCTGCGGGTCAAACGCCTTCAGCTTGTAGGCGCCGAGCGAAACGGGATTGGCAAAATCATAGCGAACCGGATCGGCGACCTTTTCGAAGACATGCTTCGGCATGATCCAGGCGCCGTTCCAGCGAACGGTGAAGATCGCATGGAAGCGCGAATTTGGCTTTTTCAGCTTGAAGACGACCGTATAGGGATCCGGTGCTTCAACACTCGCGACCTGGACCGAGAAGGCCGCACTCCAGTTCATGCCCGGATGGTCCATCTGGGTCTTGACGGTGTAGACCACGTCATCGGCGGTGAATTCGACGCCGTCGCTCCAGTAGATGCCCTTGCGCAATTTCACCGTCATCTGGGTGAAATCGTCGTTATATTGCGGCTTGTCGGCAGCAAGGGAATTATCCCATGCCGAACCGCCCAGGCCTTTCTCCGGATCGATGTACCAGAGCGTATCCATGGTCAATTGTTGAATGCCGGTCGAGACGCCGCCGCCGCCATTGACCCAGACGTTGAACCAGCCAGGGTTCTTGATCGTTCCCTCAGGATTTTCGACGATCAAGGTCTCCTTGCGTGGCAAGGCGGTATAATCCTGAGCCTTGGCCGCCGCGATGAGGCCGAACGTGGCCAGTGCGACGCCGAAGGCAAGCTTCTTCCACTGCTGCATGATCTCCTCCCATTTTTATCGACTGCGCGGCGCACCCAAGCGATGATGAGCAGACCGCGATTTTCACCCCTTTTTTCCCGGCTGGCCGCGCAAGTTGCGTGCGGCGGTCCGGGTCTGCAACAGATCGCCGGTCGCCTCCTCGCGACCGTTCGACCGTTTTCGGTGCCGGGGCGCATCGGCCCCAGCGGCAAGGCATCACACCGCCAGCCGGATCACCGTGTAGGATAGCGGCTTCAGCGTGGCGCGAAGGCGACCATCCTCGATCTTGGCATCACCCGTCTGGGTCGGGACGACCGCATTCGGCTGCGCCGCAGTGTTAACCGCCTGCAGGTCGCCATGAACCATTTCATGCTGTTCGACGACGCGAGCTCCGGCAAAGCCTTCGAGACGCGTGTCGAGATCGAGCGCGCTGTCGGGATGACGGTTGACGGCAAACAGCGTGACCATCTTGCCGAGCTCATCATGGACGGCCGACACATCCAGATAAGGCACGTCATCGGCCTCGTCGCTGTCATAGGACGGGCCGTCGGTGACGAGGCGCAAGGCATAGCCACGACCATATTTCGAAGCGAAATAGAGCGGGTAGTAAATCGTCTGGCGCCATGCCGGACCGCCGTCCTCCGTCATGATCGGCGCGATCACGTTGACGAGCTGCGCGATACAGGCAATGCGCACGCGATCGGAGCGGCGAATGAAGGTGTTGAGAATACCGCCGACCTGCAGTACGTCCTCGAAATTATAGACATCTTCAAGCAGATGCGGCGCATCCGGCCATTCGTCACGCGCCAGGATTTCCTTGTCCTGCTGGTTGGAGTGATACCAGACATTCCACTCATCGAAGGAAATCCCGATGGTCTTCTTCGAGCGCTTCTTCGCCTTGATATAGTCGATGACGCCACCGATGGTGACGATGTAGCGATCGAGCTTCTCGGCCTTGGCGAGATAGTTGAGCGTGTTCTTTTCGCGATTGGCGAAATACATGTGCAGCGAAATATGATCGGCGCTGTCGTAGCACTGATCCAGAACCTCAGCCTCCCAATCGGGATAGGTCTTCATATCGGAATTGGACGAGCCGCAGACGACGAGTTCGAGCGACTTGTCGAAGCCTCGCATGGCTTTGGCGGTTTCATCGGCCAGGCGGCCATATTCATAGGCGGACTTGTGACCGACCTGCCAGGGGCCGTCCATTTCATTGCCGAGGCACCAGAGCTTCACCCCATGCGGATCGGCCCAGCCATGCTTGCGCCGCAGGTCCGACCAATAGGTACCGCCCGGATGGTTGCAATATTCGAGGAAGTTTCTCGCCGCATCCAGGCCGCGCGAGCCGAGGTTGACGGCAAGCATCGGCTTAGTGTTGGCCTTCTTGCACCAATCGACGAATTCATTAACGCCGATCTGGTTGGCCTCGCGCGTCCGCCAGGCAAGGTCGAGGCGCACCGGCCGCTCGGAACGAGGCCCCACCCCGTCTTCCCAATTATAGGCTGAAACGAAATTACCGCCCGGATAGCGGCAATAGGGCGAGTTGAGCTCGCGCACTAACTCAATCACATCCTTGCGAAATCCGTTCTCATCGGCGGTCGGATGGCCCGGCTCGTAGATGCCGCCATAAATCGCCCGACCCAGATGCTCCAGAAAAGAGCTGTAGAGCCGATCATCGATGTCGGCAATTCGGAAATCACGGTGGACGATCACATGCGCCTTCACGGCCTTCCTCCCATATATATCAGATATTTCGTTCTTATACCTTGATCTTGATACACTTTTGGAAGGTCGTCAACGCACTCAAGGCGGAAAATATCACAAAAGCCACAAGAACATCGCCCGCGGATTGATAAAATATCCCGAAAAATCAGCGACTTATGAAAAATATGACTTATCGGAATTCAGCTCCGACAATATGCTATGTATCACAAATTACGATACTATTGCGCCAAATCGATGCGCATCAGGATATCGCGGCCATAATTGCCGAAGCCGCGGCCAAAAATATTGATGCCGCCGGTGTTACGCGCATCCTCGGCAATCCCGATCCGCAAGCGGATCGACGAATGCTGGCTGATGGCGAGATCATCGATCGTCACATCGGAAGCGGCAACGCCGTCGATGAACGTGCCCTTCTTCGAGATTCGCCAGGTCTTGAGCTTGCCATATTGCGAACCTTCCAGCTTCCACCAGCTTGGCGTGAAAGCCCCACGCTTGTCGCCGTAATCGCCGGGAGACGTCCATGTGCCGACGGCGACACCGTTGATCCAGACGGTGATGTCGGACGGCCAGTCCGGATTGGTGCCAGGCACCTCGGAGGACAGCTCCATCGAGAATTCGATGGCGTTGACGTTCCGGTTCAAGATCTTGGCATTATTCGGGAATTTATATTCGACATGGCCGCGGCCGAACCAAAGAAGACCAGCCTGCATGCGTTGCGGATCGAGAAAATAGTCGGGAACGTCGAGCAGACCAATGACGCCCTCGGTGGAGCATAGCCCGCATGGTGCATGCGTCTCGCAGCTCGTATAGAGGCCGATCGGCATGGCGACTTCGATCACGTCCTCGTCATGCTTGAAGGCCTGGTCCTCGAAGCTGAGCAGGATTTCGTCGTAAAGCGCGGTGCAGATCTTCTGGTAGCCCTTGCGCGCTTTCGCGGCCTTGGTCTCGACAAGACCGGCCTCCTCCAGGATCATGATGCCCGTTGCGACGGTCGATTGCGGCAGATCCAGTTCCCGGGCGATCTCGTTGACATTCAGCGAGCCCCTGGCGCAGAGCAGCTTCAGCATATCGACACGCGCCGGCGCCGAAAGCGCCCGGAAGACCGCCGCATTCTCACCCGCATAAATTGTCAGAAAGCCGCGCTTCATCGAATCCTGAATTCCCCATCAACAGGTTTCATTTATATCAGGATTTTTGATTTCACAAGAGATATCAGTTCGAAAGCCCAGACTGGCGCCTTCTCCGCGGAATGAGAAGACGCCAATCCGCCTATCCTCTACACAACTCGCCGCAACGAAATCGCCGGTCGATCTTCAAAAGCCGCCGCCCTCACTGGCAAGTCTCTATCCGCTTCAATGCGGCCGTAATGCCGGAAAGAGAATAGGAATAGCTCGTCTCGGTGCCACGCTTCGAGGTTGCCTGCAACTGCAGCTGTGCGCCGCCTTTCATGGCGTTGACCATGGTCGGCTCCTGTGCCTCGTTCCTTACCCAGCCGTGCCGATCTTTCGTAAACATCGGGAACGTCTTGTCGCCGACCGTCGCCGTCATCTGCGCACCGTCTTTCAGGTCGTAGCCCATCGCGGCTTCGGGAACCAATTTGTCGCCGGGGGACAGGCGCGACACGATGAAGAAGTTATCGCCATGGTCGACACTGGCTGGCTGCTGCGCAACCGGCCTCGATAAAACATAGCAACTGACGCTGTCGCCGGATTTATAAGAATATGCGCCCCAATGATCGAATTGATCGATACGGACGGGCACTTCCGCATGCGCGATACCGGCGCTGAATGCGACGAAGACCAGAACGGGGGCGAAATTTCTTGCAAACATAGTTTCCTGCCATTTCTTGTTTCAAGGACGTTGAAAGCGAGAGATGCACTCACACGCGCGGCAGTTTCGGTGCGGTGCGTTATCCGATTGTTAACGTGTTCCTTAAAATTTGTTCATGTTAGAAAACACGCAGAAAACCATGCCGGAGAGAAATTCAATCATGTCGAGCGCCACTATTTCTGTCCTGGATAGCCGACGGACGCCGATCGCCGCGCGATTCTTGCGCCTCTGGACGCCTTTAACACCGCAAAGGCGGGCAATGAGAATTACCAGCCGATTGCCGTCGTGCTGCGCGACGAAACGGGCGGCATCATTGGCGGTCTCTGGGCGCAGATCTACTTCGACTGGGCTTTCATCGAGCTGCTCTTCGTCCCGGAAAGCCTGCGCGGCGCGGATTTCGGATCGAAGCTGATCCGCGAGGCGGAGGACATCATCAAGGCCAAAGGCTGTGTCGGCGTTTGGCTCGATACGTTCAGCTTTCAGGCCCCAGGCTTCTACGAGCGTCAGGGCTATGAGCGCTTCGGCGCGCTGGAAAACTATCCGCGCGGGATGGCCCGCCATTTCTATCGGAAGATCTTCTGACTTTCAGCATCGGCTCAGAAGCCGTTGCACTAAAAGGGGGCAAACCCGACCCGGAGAACGGTCAAGGCTTCATCGAGTATCGACGCCCCTATCGATATTGACAATCAGTTCACAGATTGTGTTGTTCCATTCAAACGCATCCATGCACATATACGCGCCTCAACCTACGGCCTTTTGCGAGTCCTAGCGTGAAGGAGCAGGCAACGGATGTATCAGATATGTTCGACTGGATTTGCTTCGGCATGCAGGACGCATAATCGGGCCGTGCTAACCGGATATTGTAGGATGGTATCATGAAGAAGATCGGTTTCCTTTCATTCGGCCACTGGACGCCCTCACCCCAGTCGCAAACGCGGTCGGCAGCCGACACGTTGCTGCAGTCGATCGATCTTGCCGTGGCGGCTGAACAGCTAGGCGCGGACGGCGCCTATTTTCGTGTCCACCATTTCGCCCGTCAGCTCGCTTCGCCCTTCCCGCTGCTGGCCGCGGTCGGCGCCAAGACCAGCCGTATCGAAACCGGGACCGCCGTCATCGACATGCGCTATGAGAACCCGTTCTATATGGCCGAGGATGCGGGCGCTGCCGATCTTATCGCCGGCGGGCGGCTGCAGCTCGGCATCAGCCGCGGCTCGCCGGAGCAGGTGATCGATGGCTGGCGCCATTTCGGCTATACGCCGATGGAGGGCGAAAGCGACGCCGACATGGGCCGCAGGCACACGGAAGTGCTGCTCGATCTCCTGCGCGGCGAAGGATTTGCCCAGCCCAATCCCCGGCCGATGTTTCCCAATCCGCCCGGCCTGTTGCGCCTGGAACCCTATTCCGAGGGCCTGCGCGAGCGGATCTGGTGGGGTGCCGGCTCCAATGCCACGGCCGTATGGGCAGCAAAGCTCGGCATGAACCTGCAAAGTTCGACGCTGAAGGATGATGAAAGCGGCCTGCCCTTCCACGTCCAGCAGGCCGATCAGATCCGCGCATATCGCGAGGCCTGGAAAGAAGCCGGGCACACGCGCGAGCCTCGAGTCTCGGTCAGCCGCAGCATCTTCGCGCTGGTGAACGATCTCGACCGCGCCTATTTCGGCAGCAGCGGCAAGGATTCGGACAAGGTCGGTTTCATCGATGAGAAGACACGCGCCATTTTCGGCCGCAGCTACGCCGCCGAGCCGGATGTGCTAATCGAGGAGCTGGCAAAGGACGAAGCCATCGCCGCAGCGGATACGCTGCTCTTGACCGTGCCGAACCAGCTCGGGGTCGACTATAACGCCCATGTTATCGAGTCTATCCTGACGCATGTCGCACCGGCACTCGGATGGCGCTAGGACGGTCATGAATACCAAAGATGGCGTCTGACGACAGGCGCCCTCGTATCAAGCAGGAAGTGGAAGAAACGAAATGACCGCCCGCGAAAGCCAGCTTTCGCGGGCGGTCATTTCAGATTTTACACAATGAGCGCCGCGCGCTCAGCAATTCAGGCCAAGGCATTGCGACGCTGCAACAGATGAAGTGCTGCCAGTACCAGCAGCGCCATCAGCGTGGCGAAAGCGATCAGCGGCCATGCGCTATCGCCGTCCAAGGTTGTGACCGCCAGGGTACCTATCAGACTTACGATCAGGCTCTGAATGCAGAAATAGAACGCCACGGCAGATCCGGCGATATCGCCGAACTCCGCCAGTGCCCCATTTGCCGTCACCGATCCCGCAAGGACGATGCCGACCGCCATGATCCACATCGGCAGCACGAAGCTTGCAAAAGATGGCACTCCATAGAGTTGACCAAGCACAAGGGCAGCCGCGCCGGCAAGGAGCAGCATCATGCCCCGCGCAACGCCGCCCGCGACACCCCATTTCTCGACAAACAATCCGGCAAAGCGCGCCGTAACGATCATCACGACGGCAACCGTTGCAAAGGCAATGCTGAAGCCAAGCTCGGAATAGCCCGCCCGGCCGATCAGAACGCGCGGGGCGGTCGAGAAGAACACGAAGAATGTACCCATGCCCGCACTGAAGGCCAGCGTATAGGTCCAGAACGATCGACTTTTGAAGATCGTCCATATGGGACGGCGTGGACCTGCCTCCCCTTCGGGTCGCGTTTCGTGCCAATTCGCGAGGGCATGGGAAATCGCAGCCAGGGCAAGAATCGCAAGCAAGACGAAGATGGCGCGCCATCCAAACCGGTCGGCAATCATGGCGCCGGCTATGGGGCCGAGTGCGGGCACGAAGGACAGTATCGAGCCGAACGTCGCGTAGATAATGGCCTGTTCCGGGCGATTGCCGTAGACATCGCGCACCGTCGCGAAGGTCGCGACCAATGCCGCCGAGGCGCCGATCGCTTGCAGCAGGCGGCAAAGCACGAAGCCGGTCGCATCCGATGACAGCGCCGCTCCGAGGGATGCACCTGCGAACAGAAGCGCACCCGACAGCAGGACGGGACGACGCCCGATGCGATCCGCAAGCGGACCGAACGCGACCTGACCGAGACCCAGCATGATCATATAAAGGCTCAGCGTCAGTTGGATCACCGCAGGCGTCGTGTTGAGAATGCCGGGCATGGACGGCACGATGGGAAGGTAGATATCCATGGCCAGCGAGGCGAGGATATCAAAGGGCGCCATCAGCAGCAGCGCCGCCGGCAGCGAGTAGGCCCATGACGGGCGTATGTCAGACATGAGAAAATTCCGCTCGAAAGAGAGTTCGGGCGGCGTCTGCCACTGGCTTCAATTGCAATGAATTCGACAGCGCGCCGCAACAACAAAAAGCTGTTGCGGCTTAACTATCTGCTGACTTGGAGTTCCCCATGCCAATTGCCCCATGGCGAGATACGTGATGACCACTAGCCTCTAGCAGATGCCGACAAGACGGGCAATGACGTTGCAATGCGCCAACGGGCGCAACCTAGCTCTGTGGAGCTGCGACAATCTTGCCGCGAAAATCGGCTGCAAATCTAATAAATTTTTAACCATACCCATGCCCTAACTGCTTGTAATTTCTTCATCGGAGCAGGTTATGGTGCGCGCATCGAAAATGGACGAGTTGAACGATCGGCTCGACTTTGTTGGACTGGGGCAGGATGCCCGGCAGGCTCTTTCAGAGCTGCAGCCGACCATCGAATCTGCCGTCAGAGGCTCTCTCGACACCTTCTATGAGCGCATCGTCAAACATCCGGCGATGTCGAAGTTCTTCTCGTCACAGCAGCATGTGGCGCATGCCAAATCCAAGCAGCAAGATCATTGGAAGACGATCGCATCAGGCAAATACGGCCCAGACTATGTCGAAGCGGTCTCGGCCGTCGGCAGGACCCATGCCCGCCTCGGGCTCGAACCGCGCTGGTACATTGGTGGATACGCCTTGATCCTCGAAGGCATGGTGCGCTCGATCGTCGCGCAGCAGCTCAATGGTTTCATGCAGCGCAAGCATGAACAAGCCCTGTCACGGCGGCTGTCGGCGATCGTCAAGGCCGCCCTCGTCGACATGGATTACGGCATTTCGGTTTACCTGCAGGTGCTGGCCGATGAGCGTGATCGCGCGGAATCCGAGCGCGCCGCTGCTCAACGCGAGCAGGAGCGCGCCCTCAATGCGCTCGGCATCGCCCTGAAGGGGCTGGCGAATGGCGACCTGACGGCTGATATCAGCGAAGCCCTTTCAGCCGAATTCGAGCTTCTGAAGAGCAACTATAACGAGTCGCTTTCCTCGCTCGGAAGCGCCATGCAACGCATCGAAGATTCGGTGACGCGCGTTCGCGACGAAGCCGGTTCGATCTCGTCTGCCGCCGATAACATGGCGCGACGCACGGAACAGCAGGCGTCCGCACTCGAGGAAAGTGCAGCCGCGATCGACCAGATCACCACCATTTCCGAACAGACGGCAGAACGCACGCGCGAGGTCCAGGCAATTGTCAAGGAATCCGCTTCCGAGGCGGAGCGCTCCCGCGAAGTCGTCCAGCAGGCCGTGTCCGCCATGGGCGATATCGAAACCTCGTCGCGCAGGATGACCGATATCATCTCCGTCATTGACGACATTGCGTTCCAGACCAACCTTCTGGCACTGAACGCCGGCGTCGAGGCTGCGCGGGCCGGCGAACAGGGCAAGGGCTTTGCCGTCGTCGCGCAGGAAGTCCGCGAGCTGGCGCAACGCTCTGCAACCGCGGCAAAGGAAATCAAGGACCTGATCGACCGCTCGTCGAACGACGTTCGTCGCGGTGTCGAACTGGTCAACCGGACTGGCGAGGCACTGACCACGATCGGCAATCAGGTCGCCTCCATCGACCGCAATGTCGGTGCCATCGCCCGTTCGACGCAGGAACAAGCCGTCGGCATCAGCGAGATCAACTCCGCAGTGCGCAACATGGATCAGATGACCCAGCAGAACGTCGCGCTGATGGAAGAAACGAATGCCTCGACACGGCATCTCGCCGACATCAGCAACGAGCTTGCCGGCCTGGTCGGCCGGTTCAAGACGGTGCGCTCCGGCACGCGGACGGGGGCCGTAAGATTGAAGCTCGCCAGCTGAGACAGCTAGCTGCCGTCATTGCCTGCATTCCAACCCGTTCCCTGCTATCGGCTCCGGACTCACGTCCGGGGCCGTTTTCGTTTGTCCAGCCTAGCCCGGCATGTCCTCGATTTCCGCCAGCAACCACTGGCGAAACACCTTCATCGATGCCGTCTCCGCCCGCGATTTCAATCGCGTCAGCCAGTAGCTGCCGGTCATCGCCGTAATCTGGAACGGCTGCATGATGCGTCCGGCCTCGATGTCATGGGAAAACATGGCGACCGGCACGAGGGCGACGCCGACGCCGCGTGCCGCGGCCTCCACCAGCGTCAGCGAGGAATCGAACATCCAGCCCCGAAGATGGGGAGGCTGCAGGCCTGCCGCCCTGAACCAGAGCGACCATTCATCGACCCGGTAGGATCGCAAAAGCTCGACATCGGCGAGATCGGTAGGCGTGCGCAATCGTTCACCGATATCGGGCCTGCAAACGGGAGATAGTGGCGCATCCATCAGATGGATAGCCTCGGTCCCGTGCCATGCGCCATCGCCGAAGCGCAGGAAGAAATCCAGCCCGTCTAGCACCATGTCGGCGCGGTTGTTGTTGGTCTTCAGGCGCAGATCGACATGCGGATGCTGGGCCTTGAAGCCGGCAAGGCGCGGCAGGAGCCAGCCGATCGCGAAAGTGCCGACAACACCGATCGTCAGGATCTCGGCAAAGTTCCCCTCCTCCAGTTGGCTGAGCGTGGCGCTCATGCGGCGGAAGGCATCGGTCAGCACCGGCAGCAGCGCATGCCCTTCATCGGTCAAGGCAAGACCGCGCGGCAGGCGCTTGAAGAGGGTCACGCCCAGCACATCTTCCAACGCCTTGACCTGATGGCTGATCGCCGTCTGCGTGACCCGGAGTTCAAGACCCGCCCGCGTGAAACTGCAATGGCGCGCCGAGGCCTCGAAAACGCGCAGCGCGTTCAACGGCAGCTGTGAGATGTCCATTTGTGTCCTAAGACCAAGTTTTTCTCATGTCTAAGCCCAGAATTGATCGTTTGTCTAGGGCACGAAGCAACGCCATAGTCCGGCTCACAAGGTGATTTGCAGGGTCCCAATGACGTCCACGGGGCCTGAGATGCACCTCTTTGCGCAACATCAATCGAAGTGGAAACAAGATGACGATCCTATTGTCGCGTCGGCAAAGCCTTGCCGGCAGCTTGCTTGCTTTGCCCATTCTGGCGGGGCTAAGCGCGGTTGGACGCACTGCAGACGATAATTCAGGCGAAGCGCGGCTTGCAGCACTCGAGGCCAAGCATCGCGGCCGCATTTGTGTCAGCATTCTCGACATGGCAAACGGCAGGCGCATCGAGCACCGCGCCGGCGAACGCATCCTGATGTGCAGCACCTTCAAGGCGCTGGCGGCGGCTCTCGTGCTTGCCCGCGTCGACAAGGGCGAGGAGAAACTCGACCGGCGCATCTATTACAAGAAGAGCGATCTCGTCGCTTATTCTCCTGCGACCGAGGCTCATGCCGGAGAGAGTGGCATGACCGTCGGCGAGCTCTGCGCGGCGGCCGTGACACTCAGCGACAATAGCGCAGCCAATCTGCTGCTCACGAGTTTTGGCGGCCCCAAGGCGGTGACCGCCTTCTGCCGTCGCCTTGGCGACGACCTCACGCGCCTTGACCGCACGGAGCCTACATTGAACTACCACGACACTCCGGACGATCAGCGCGACACGACGACGGCTTCGGCCATGCTGGAAAACCTGCGGCGGCTTCTGTTTACCGATGTGCTGTCGCCGTCATCGCGATCGCAGCTGGCCGCCTGGCTGATCACCAACAAGACGGGCGACACCCGCCTGCGCGCCGGGCTTCCGAAGGACTGGCTGGCGGGTGACAAGACAGGAACGAATGGCGACAAAGCCGGCAATGCCAATGACATTGCAGTGCTGTGGCCGGCAAATCGAGCGCCGATCATCGTAACGGCCTATTGCGAGATACCAGAAATCGCAGCCGACGAACGCAACGCCATCATTGCCGAGATCGGCCGGATCGCCGCGACGATCTGAGATTGTAGACGTTGGACAATAGTCGCCGCCTTTCATCAACACGTTTCCCCTTTGGGCCGCGCGATCCAGCGCGGCCGATCATCACCACGAGGATATCATCTTGAATATACGTCCCAATTCGCTGCAGAAGCTCGGCATTATCGCGGGCTGCCTTTTCTACGGGATCGGCGCCCATGCGGCCGAAGGCAACGACCAGGATCAGCTGGAGCGCGCCGTCAACGAGACCATTCGCCCGCTCATGAAGGAAAACGACGTGCCGGGCATGGCGATCGCGATCACCGTCAAGGGCAAGCGCTACATCTTCAATTACGGCCTCGCCTCGAAGGAGAACGGCCAGAAGGTGACGAACGACACGATCTTCGAGCTCGGCTCCATCAGCAAGACCTTCACGGCAGCGCTTGGCTCCTACGCGCAGATCACCGGAAAGCTGTCCCTTTCCGACAAGACGACGAAATATATGCCGGAACTTGCGGACAGCAGCTTCGATAAGATCAGCCTCCTTGATCTCGCCACGTACTCCGCAGGCGGTCTGCCCCTGCAATTTCCCGGCGGCGTAACGGATCAGGACAAGATGGTTGCCTACTATCGCAACTGGCATCCTTCCTTTGCGCCTGGCACGTATCGGCAATATTCCAACCCCAGTATCGGCCTGTTTGGCTACCTGGCAGCGCAGGCCATGGGCCAGCCATTCGACACGCTGATGCAGGAAAAAATTCTTTCCGGCCTCGGCCTCAGCCACACCTATGTCCGCGTTCCACCGGCTGAGATGGGCAACTATGCCTATGGCTATTCGAAGCAGGGCAAGCCGATCCGCGTCAATCCCGGCGTTCTCGATACGCAAGCCTATGGCATCAAGACCACCGCCTCCGATATGCTTGCCTTTCTCGAAGCGAATATGGGCGAGGCAAAGCTCGACGGCACACTTCGGCAAGCAATCGATGCAACGCATGTCGGCTATTATAGCATCGGCAACATGACGCAGGCGCTCGGCTGGGAAATCTATGCCTATCCAACGACGCTCGCCCGGCTGCTTGCCGGCAATTCGTCCGACATGGCACTTGAGCCGCACAAGATCACTCGCCTCGACCCACCCCAGCCGCTGCGCAAGGATGTCCTCCTGAACAAGACGGGTTCGACGAACGGCTTCGGCGCCTATGCCGCCTTCATTCCCGCCCGGCAAGTCGGCATCGTCCTGCTGGCGAACAGGAATTTTCCAATCCCGGCACGGATTTCATCGGCCTACAAGATCCTGACCGCCGTCGAAAACCTGCCGGGATCGAACGAGACGAAATAGAGACCGGCCTGAAGGTTTGGTCCGCTTCAACGAACGGCCGACCCCAGCGAAAGCTGACGGGTCGGCCAATATCATTTTACGAATTGCCGGAGGAGGTCGCCACGCCGGATACCGCATCAGGCGGTGGAAAGTTCGCCTGCTTCCTGCCAATTGCGCAACAAGGCAAACAGCTCCTCGCGGTCCTTGGCATCGAGCTGTGGTACGCCTGGAACGCGGACAGGGCCGACACTTAGGCCGGAATAGGTAACGGCCTCCTTGACGACGGTAACGTTTGTTCCATTGCGGAACTTGGTGCGCATGCGCTCGAAGGGCTCGAGCTTGTTGACGATGGCGCGGGCAGCGGCGAAATCACCCCTCGCCAAAGCCGCATGCACGGCAAGCGACAACTTCGGAGCAACGTTGACGAGGCCCGAGGTGAAGCCCCTTGCGCCGGCGGCGGCGAATGTCGAGGCCCAGCTTTCGGCAAGACCGCAGACGAATAGCGCGCCATTCGGATCGGAAGCCGCGATCGCCCGTGAAAGCAGCATCAGATCCGTCGTCGCAAACTTGATGCCGGCGATATTGCCGTGACCGGCCAAACGGACCATGTCGTCGACGCTGAAGCCTTCGGCACGGACATAGGCGACGAGCGGCAGCGGCGAGGCCTCCGCCAGATCGCGAAAATAGTCGATCTGCGAGCCGGGCGCGGCAAATGGGTCCACCGGCTGATGAGACATTACGGCCGAAGCACCAATCGAGGCGGCATCCTTCGCCATCTGGATCGCCTCGCGCAGTGAGCGGCCAATTGCCGCCGTCACCGGCGCCTTGCCATCGACGCCGGATATTGCCGCTTCGTGGACGCGGCGGATTTCCTGCGGAGTGAGCGCATAAAACTCGCCCGTATTGCCCGCTGCAACGATATTGTGAATGCCGGCAGCCGCTACTCGCTGATAGACCCGAGCGGTGAGGCGCGGCTCCACCTCGCCACTACCATCATAGGCCGTGACTGGAACGCCGGAGACGCCGGTCAGCACTTGCCGCATGGTTTCAATGCTCATCTTCCTACCCTTACCCTTCATCACCCATCGAGACACAAACGAGGAAGCATAAAGAAGCCATCACCTCGCCCTCGCCTCATCCAATTCCCTATACGCCCTGGAACATGCGGGCGCGTGCATTCAAGATATGTCGCTTCATCGCATCGTGAGCCTCCGCCTCCTGACGCGCGAAAATCGCCTGCACGATGACGGCATGCTCATCCTGAACGCTGCGGATCTGCTCTGGCGTCCGCTTGAGGCTGAGGCTGCGGGTCACGGAATGACCGATGGCGAAATGCGGCCGGAACAATTCGCGGGCGGTGATATGGAACTGATTGCCGGTTGCAATCGCAATGGCGTCGTGCAGTTCCTGATCCTCCTCGGCACCGAGGCGGCCTTCGCCAAGACACTGTTCGATCTTCTGAAGCGCCGCCGTGATCCGCTCCTTGTCATCAGGCTGCCAGTTGCGCGCTGCGAGCTCGGCGGCCTCGGCCTCAAGCCCGGCACGAAATTCGAAAAAGCGCTGGACATCGGCAAGCGATCCCACGGGCACCATTTTGAGGACCGAAGAATCCGGCCTCTGCCTGACATAGGAACCAGACCCCTTACGCGACACGATCAACCCATCCATGCGCAGCCGCTCAAGGGCGTCGCGCACAACGGGTCGTGACGCGCCGAACATCTCCGCGAGCTTCGCTTCCGCCGGCAGCCGCTCACTCACCGGAAAGGTGCCGTCCGCAATCATGGCGACGATCCTCTCATAGATGATGTCGCCGAAGCGCGTCGCGCCCGCACCGGAATCGTTGGCGACAGAGAGTTTCATCATCGTCCTTCGTGAATGCCGGCCAGCGACAGCCATAGCGCATTTCCTGCGCGACAGGGCTACTAAATCTGTAAAAATCTGTCAACTCTTGTAATTATCTGAGAACGTAATATGGTCTCGACGCTGCGCCAGAGGGGTGCATGGCGACGGGACGGGAACCTGTCGCATCGGCCGAGGCAAAGCCCGGCTAAAGTCAAAACGGGAGGGATTCGATGCGCGATGAAATATTGTCCCGCGGCGTGAGCAGGCGTGCCGTCCTCGGCGGCATGGCGGGAATGGCAGCCCTGTCCTTGGCCGGTCGTGTCGGCGCGGCCAGTGCCGGCGGCGAGGCGCCGGCACTGGCGCAGCTCGTCAAGGACGGCAAGTTGCCGGCACTTGCGGACCGACTGCCGAAGAAGCCTATGGTCGTTACCCCTTACGAAAAAGTCGGCACGTATGGCGGCACCCTGCGGCGCGGTCTGCGCGGCTCGTCCGACCATAACGGCATTCTGCGCATGGTGGGCAATCAGAGCCTGGTGCGCTGGAACCTTGAGTTCACCCAAGTCCTGCCGAACCTCGCCGAGCGCTGGGACGTCAATGCCGACGCCTCGCAATTCACCTTCTATCTTATTCAAGGCGCCCGCTGGTCCGACGGCCAGCCATTTACGGCCGATGACGTCGTTTTCGCCATCGAGGATTGCGTCAAGAATACCGATCTCTACAGCGCGACGCCGGCTCAGCTGTCCGTTGCCGGCAAGGCGGTCGACGTCACGAAGATCGACGACTATACGGTGAAATTCACCTTTGCCGCACCGAACGCGCTTTATCTGGAAAATCTCGCAACCCCGCTCGGCCAGCATCCGACGCTGTTTCCAAAGCACTATTGCAGCCAGTTCCTGCCGAAATACAATCCGAACGTCGCCGAGGATGCGAAGAAGGCCGGCGTCAGCAGTTGGCCCGAACTTTTCCGCGCCCGCTGCGGCGACATCGAAATTCCCTCGCGCTGGGGCAATCCGGACAAGCCGACGCTCGATCCCTGGGTCGTCAAGGAACCCTATACGGGTGGCGCAACCCGCGTCGTCATGACCCGCAACCCATACTTCTGGCAGGTCGATACATCGGGCAACCAGCTTCCCTATGTCGACGAGATCAATTTCGGCATTTCGCAGGACGTGGAATCGCTGATGCTGAACGTCATTTCGGGCAAGATCGACATTCAGGAGCGCCATATCAGCGTGCTCGCAAACAAGCCAACGCTCTCACAAAACATGAAGAAGGGCGACTATCGCCTTCTAACTCTTGTTCCTTCCACCTCGCAGCAGTGCCAGATCTACTTCAACATCACCCATAAAGATCCGGCCATGCGCAAGATGTTTGCCGACAAATCGGTGCGGCAGGCGCTCTCGCTTGGGATCAACCGGCAGGAAATAATCGACATCGTCTATTTCGGCCAGAGCGAGGGATACCAGGCCGGACCACGGCCGGAGCATCCCTGGTATAATGAAAAATATGCCCGCCAATTCACCAACTACGATCCGGACAAGGCCGGCGCCATGCTCGATCAGGCCGGCTACGGCAAGAAGGATGCGAACGGTTTTCGCCTGAGACCTGATGGCCAGAAGGTCTTCTTCGCCGTCGACGTCATTCCGACCCTCTACCCCGATCTGGTCGATGCCCTTGAACTGGTGAAGGCGCATTGGGCACAGATCGGCGTCGACATGAAGGTCAACACAATCGAGCGCGCGCTTTACTATACCCGTGGCGACGACAACGCCCATGATGCCCAGGTCTGGCCAGGGCCTGGCGGGCTCGATCCCATGCTCGATCCGCGAGATTTCTTTGCCTTCCATCCGCAGGGTTCGCGCTACGCCATTCCATGGTCGGTCTGGTACACATCGAACGGCAAGCAGGGCGAAGAGCCGCCGGAAAGCCAGAAGAAGCGCATGAAGCTTTTCGACGAGGCTCGCTCGACGGCCGATCTCGACAAGCGCGGCGCCGTCATGAAGCAGATTTTCGACATCGCGGCCGAAGAGTTTGAAACCGTTGGGCTTTGCCTTGCAGTCGGCGGCTTCGGCATCATCCGCAACAACTTGCGCAATGTTCCGGAAAAGCAGCCCGATAGCTGGTCCTGGCCCAACCCGGGACCGGCCATGCCGCAGCAATTCTTCTTCACCAGCTGATCACACCGATCAAGCGCCGCCTTCCATGGGCGGCGCTTTCCTTCATGCGGAGCTGCCCGTGGCAGCACTCACTGCGAGAAACAGCCATGCTGGTCTTCATCGGTAAACGCCTTTTGTGGATGATCCCATCCCTTTTCGCCATCAGCTTCCTCGCCTTCGTGCTGATCCAGCTCCCTCCCGGCGACTACGTGACGACCTATATCGCCACGCTCGCCTCCTCGAATGAGGTGGTCGATCAGAACACGGCCGCGCAACTGCGCGAACGCTTCGGCCTCGATCAGCCGATGCTCATCCAATATTTGAAATGGATGTGGGGCATTCTCTCGCGCGGCGACTTCGGCATCTCGTTTGAATGGCAGCAGCCGGTCTCCGGCCTCATCTGGGAACGCATGGCGCTGACGCTCATCCTGGCGCTTGCAGCGCTGATCGCGACCTGGGCGATCGCGCTGCCGATCGGCGTCTATTCCGCAGTCAAGAAATACTCGATCGGCGATTATTTCTTTACCGCCTTTACCTTTTTAGGCCTTGCCATTCCCTCGTTCCTGCTGGCGCTGGTGTTGATGTATGTCGCCGCCGTCGAGTTCGGCCAGGATGTCGGCGGCCTCTTCTCCTCCGAATTTGAGACAGCACCCTGGAGCATCGCCAAGATGCTCGACCTGCTGTCGCACCTATGGCTGCCGGTCATCATCCTTGCCGTCTCTTCGACGGCAAGCCTCATCCGTGTCATGCGCGCCAATATGCTCGATGAACTGCCGAAACCCTATGTGACGACGGCGCGCGCTAAAGGCCTCTCCGAATTCCGGCTGCTAGTGAAATATCCCCTTCGCATAGCACTCAATCCGTTCATCTCGACAATCGCTTGGCTGCTGCCCAATCTCATTTCGGGCTCCGTCGTCGTGGCGATCGTTCTCAACCTGCCGACGGCGGCGCCATTGCTGCTGCAGGCCCTGATGGCGCAGGACATGTATCTTGCCGGGGCCTTCGTGCTTTTGATCTGCGCGCTGACGCTGATCGGGTCACTTATCAGCGACATCCTGCTTGCCCTCGTCGATCCCCGCATCCGGTTGGAATAGGAGCAGCCCATGGCCGATATCGCCGTCACAAACCTGCGCCCCGACCGCAACGCGGTTGCCTCGCAATGGCAGTTGATCTGGTGGGCGTTCCGCCGCCACAGGCTTGCCATGGTCGCGCTTGTCGTCACCCTATTGATGTACATCGTCGCGATCGCGCCCGGGTTCTTTGCCATCAACGATCCCAATCAGCAAAATGCGCGTGCAACCTTCCATCCGCCGCAGCGCGTCCATTTCTTCGACCCCGACAACGGTTTCTCCTTCGGCCTGCACTATTACCCGCTGAAGCTCACCCGTGATCCGGAAACGCTTGCGGCGATTTTCAAGGAAGACACGACGAAGCGCGTCTCTATCAGCCTGTTCGGTCGCGGCTACGAATATTCCGTGCTCGGTCTCTTCACAACCAACATCCACTTGCTGGCATCCTCGGACAAATCGACGCCTCTTCTATTGTTCGGTGCGGATCGGCTTGGCCGCGACGTCTTCAGCCGTACCGTTCAGGGCGCGCAGATTTCGCTGTCGATCGGCCTCGTCGGCGTCTTCTTTTCGCTTCTGCTTGGCATCGTTCTCGGAGGGATTTCAGGCTATTATGGTGGAAAGCTCGACTTCTTCATCCAGCGCCTGATCGATTTCGTGCTGTCGTTGCCCACCATCCCGATCTGGCTCGCCATGGCGGCAGCGCTGCCGCAGGGTTGGCCGGCAGCACTACAATATATGATGATCACCATCATTCTGTCTCTGACCGGCTGGGCGCAACTTGCCCGCGTCGTGCGTGGCCGCTTCCTGTCGCTGCGGACGGAAGAATTCGTTGCAGCTGCAAGACTCGACGGCGCCAGCGAGGGGCGCATCATCTTCCGCCATATGCTGCCGAGCTTTGCGAGCCACATCATCGCTTCCATCACGCTTGCCGTGCCAGCGATGATCCTGGCCGAGACGTCCCTCTCCTTCCTTGGGCTCGGCCTGCAGCCGCCGACCATCTCCTGGGGCGTGCTGCTGCGAGAGGCGCAGAACATCCGCTCGATCGCGACCGCGCCATGGCTCTTTCTGCCGGGCCTCGCCGTCGTCATCGCCGTCATGGCGCTCAACCTTCTCGGCGATGGCCTGCGCGACGCAGCCGATCCCTACAATAAATGAGGCGGGCATGACCGATATCGTTTCCATGAACACCGCCCGTCCGCTGCTGCAGGTCAAGAACCTGACCGTCGACTTCCCCTTGAGAACCGGCACGTTTCGAGCGGTCGATAATCTCTCCTTTGCCATCGAACCGGGAAAAACGCTCTGTGTCGTCGGAGAAAGTGGCTCGGGCAAATCCGTGACCGCCCGCTCCATCCTGCAGATCGTCGACGCCCCCGGCCGTATCACAGACGGTTCGATCATCCTGAATGTCGCTGGGGGCAGTTCGGTCGATCTCGTCAAGCTCAATCCGCGCGGGCGGCAGATCAGATCGATCCGCGGACGCGACATCGCCATGATCTTTCAGGAGCCGATGGCGTCGCTCTCGCCCGTCCATACGGTCGGCGACCAGATCATGGAAGCGCTTCGCCTCCACACGAAGATGAGCAAAGCCGAAGCACGGGCCGAGACGATTTCGCTTCTAAAGCAGGTGGAAATCCCCTCACCTGAAAAAGCGATCGACCGTTACGCCTTTCAGTATTCGGGCGGCATGCGCCAGCGCGCCATGATCGCCATGGCGCTTGCCTGCAGGCCGCAGTTGCTGATCGCAGACGAGCCAACGACGGCGCTCGACGTGACGACACAGGCCGAAATCCTCGACCTCATCGCCCGGCTGCAGAAGGCCAACGGCATGGCAGTGCTGTTCATCACCCACGACATGGGCGTGGTCGCACAGATCGCCGACGACGTGCTTGTGATGCACAATGGTGTGGTCAAGGAATACGGTCCGGTCGAGCAGATCTTCCATGCGCCGAAGGACGACTATACCCGCATGCTGATCGGCTCGGTTTTAAAGCTCGAAAGGAAGGCGGAAATCCGTCTGGCGCGACCGCCGCTCGACAGAGCGGCAGCCCCGATCCTCGAATTGCGCAACGTCTCGATGGCCTTCGGCGAGGTCCGCGCCCTCGATGATGTCTCGATCTCGCTTTTGCCGCGCGAAACGCTCGGCATTGTCGGCGAGAGTGGGTCAGGCAAGACCACGATGGGCCGCTCGATCATGCGCCTTATCGATCCAAGTGCAGGCGAAATTCTCTATCGCCGCGCGGATGGCGACGTTACCGATCTGGCAAGCGCCAAGGGGACGGCCCTTGCGGCAGCACGCCGCGAGCTACGCATGGTATTTCAGGACCCCTTCGGCTCACTCAACCCGCGCATGACCGTCTCCCAGATCATCGGTGAGCCGTTACTCGTCAACGGAATCGCCAAGGGCCGGGTATTGGATGAGCGCGTTTGCCATCTGATGGAACAGGTCGGGCTCGATCCGAGGACGCGAGAGCGCTATCCGCATGCATTCTCGGGCGGCCAGCGCCAGCGCATAGGCATCGCCCGCGCCATAACACTCAATCCGCGCGTGATCGTCGCTGACGAGGCGACGTCCGCCCTCGATGTCTCCGTGCGCTCCCAGGTGCTTGATCTCCTGATGCGCCTGCAGGACGAGCTTGGCCTTGCTTATATCTTCATCAGCCACGATATCGGCGTCATCCGCTACATGTGCGATCGTGTCGGCGTCATGTACAAGGGGCGGCTGGTCGAGGTTGGCGATGCCGACAAGGTCTGCAATTCACCTGAACACGCCTATACGCAAGCACTGATTTCGGCGATCCCGCGCCCCGATCCCCGTGATCGGGATCGCTCGCGACGCTTCCGCTATGTCGAGCCCGAAACCGTGAAGAACGGGAGCGCGGCGTGATGGCTTCCCTCGACAGCGCCGTAACGCCCAATTGCGACGGATCAGACTTCGCCGCAGCACAGCGACCATTTCCCCACCTGTGGCACCTCCCATGCCGCATTCATGTCAATCGATAGAAGGAAAGTAAGATGAAGATCGACCGCATGCGGGTATTCATGACCCGCGACAAGGATCGCCCGCGCGTCATCGTGGCGCTGGATACGGATGACGGACTGACCGGCTGGGGCGAATGCTACAATCACGGCCCCGATTTGGCACTGCCGCCGATCCTCGACTATCTCTATGGCTTCATCGCCGGCCAGGACCCGAGCCGCGTCGACTATCTCATCAACCTGCTGATCCAGCAGAGCCGTTTCCCGCCTGGCGCACTTGGCCTATCGGCCATTTCCGCGCTCGACCATTGCCTTTGGGATCTCTCGGCAAAGGCCCTCAATGTTCCGGTGTACAAGTTGCTCGGCGGCGCGGTTCGTGATCGCATCAAGGTCTATGCTGGCGTCTATACCGCACCGGATGCTCCGGCCGCCCGCGACGAACTCGACCGGCTAAACGCCGAATGGGGCTTTACCGCCTTCAAGCTCAGCCCGTGGCGTATCGACATGCATGCCCATCGCTGGGGCAATGTCGTCAAGGCATCTGCCGACTATTTCCGCTCACTGCGCGAAACGGTACGTGACGACTACGAGATCGCCTTCGACGCGCATGCCAAGATCTTCGAACCGGTTGCAGCCCGCCAGCTCGGCAATGCGCTCGCACCTTATGACCCGCTCTTTTACGAAGAGCCGTTGCGCCCCGAAAATATCGAGATGTGGGGCGAGCTGAAGCAGGGCCTCAATTGCGTATTGGCGACGGGCGAGTCCCTTTATAACCGCAATGAGTTCCTGCGTCTGCTGCAGGTCAAGGGCGCCGACCTCATCCAGCCCGATATCTGCGTCGTCGGCGGCATCAGCGAGATGCGGCGCATCGCGACGATCGCCGAAGCGCATTTCGTCGGCGTTGCCCCGCACAATCCGATGGGACCGCTCGCAACCGCCGTCAACGTGCATTTCTCGGCCGCCGCGCAGAACTTCAAGATCCTGGAGTATCGTCTGCCCAAGGGTCAGGCCTATGTCTATGGCGGCAACGAAGTCGAGCAGCGGCAGGGCGAGACCCGCTATGTCGTCGATCCCTACCTGCCGAAGGATGGCTATCTCGAGCTTCGGCCCGATCGGCCGGGCTGGGGTGTCGAGATGGATGAAAAGGCAATGGAAGAGGAAGGCTACATCCATTGGCAGCGGCGCGTACCCAAGCGCCCGGACGGCTCCTACGCCTTTGCGTGAGCTTGGTGTCCGTAGCTACTCGAAAAATCGGGGCGGCCATCGGGCCGCCCTTCTCATTTTCAGGATGCCTTTGCATACATGAGCGCAATCACTTCACGCGGGCTGCGTTCACATTGCCAATATCTTCCGGCCTCGGCATGCGTGGCACCATGCGCCCGATCACCAGTACCAGAAGTGCCGCAACCAACAGGCAAGCGGCCAGGAAGAACATCGGTGCGATCGTGCTTCCTGTGGAATCCTTGATCCACGGGACGACGTTCTGGGCGATGAAACCACCGAGATTGCCGACGGAGTTGATCGCGGCAAGGCCCGCTGCGGCACCCGCCCCCTGCAGGAAGCGAGAGGGAAGGCTCCAGAACACCGGCTGGCCTGCGAATATGCCGGCTGCCGCAATGGAGAGGAAGGCAAATTGCAGCGTATGGTCCGGAATAACCGCGGATAAAACTAGGCTCACAGCGCCGACCAGCGCGGGAATGACGATATAGGGCGTCTTGGACTCGGCCTTATCAGCTGCCCGCGGCACGGCATAAAGAGCGATGGCGACAAGAAGCCAGGGGATGATGTTCAGGAATCCGTTCGTCGTGTTGCTGACGCCGAAATTCTTGACGATGGTTGGCAGCCAGTAGCTGAGACCATAGGCGGCAAGCGGAAAACCGATATAGCAAAGCGCCATCAGCAGCACGCGCGGATTGATCAACGCCTTGAAGCCATCGGCGGCGTTCTGCTCCATGCCGGAATTTTCCGCCGCGATCCGATCCTTCAGCCAGTTCTTTTCCGCATCGTCGAGGAACGTCGCCTTGGATGGCAGATCCGGCAGATAAAACAGGGTGATGAAGCCGGCAATGATGGCGGGAATGCCGGTCACCAGAAAGACCCATTGCCACCCGGCAATACCATAGAGCCCATTCAAATCCAGCAGTACGCCACCGAGCGGCGCGCCAATCGCATTGGCAAAGGCGCTGAAGATCATGAAAAGCCCGACCATCGTGCCGCGATAGGCCGACGGATACCACAGGGTCAGCAGATAGAGCACGCCTGGAAAGAAGCCGGCTTCGCAGGCGCCGAGCAGGAAGCGGAGAATGTAGAACATGGTCGCATTCTGCGTATAGGCCAGCGCGACCGTGACCGCTCCCCAAGAAATCAGGATACGCGCGAACCACCTGCTGGCTCCGAACCTGTCGAGAAGCAGGTTGCTCGGCACCTCGAAGATGAAATAACCGATGAAGAACAGCGACGCGCCAAGGCCATAGGCATATTCGCTCATGCCGAGCGCATCGACCATCTCAAGTTTGGCGTAACTGACGTTCTGGCGATCGATATAGGCGATCAGATAGAGGATGCCCAGAAAGGGCATAAGCCTCCAGGTGATCTTGGATATAAGCTGCTTCTCATCAATCACGCCTCTTCCTCCCTGAAAGATGGTTATGATTGATATAGATAGCGCAACTCAGCGTTTATCAATGCGCCGAGAGATAAAGCTCATCTCGCGCTTCAAGCGACACGTTCGAACTGGGTGCGGATATGCTCGATATAGTGCTGGCCGGGCGACGACGCCTTCACCATGGCGATCGCCGCCTTTTGCGGAACGCCGGTGAATTGACGCTCCTCGCCATTTCTGAAGCGAATATAAAGCCGCCCGTCATCCGGGCGGAAATAGACTGATTTGATGATTTTTGACGAAACCGGGAGCTCTTGCATGGGTCACCTTACCTTTGGCCGGTTTTGTCGCATGAAAACCGAAATATTGGGTGAAGCGACCTAGTTAATCAAAGATAGAGTTGCATCGCTCGATTTTATCGATTGCACCCAGTGCCTTAGCGCTCCTGCGGCAGAGCCTCCTCGGCATAGAGGGCTGCAAATTCCGCGCTCGGTGGAATAGGCTTGATAATGTCGATCAGCACGCCATTCGGATCTGCGGTAATGAAATGACGCTGACCGAAATCCTCGTCGCGGATGGCAAGCAAAATGGGCAATCCAGCTTCGCGTACGCCATCATAGACGGCGTCGACATCTTCCACCTCGAAATTGAGCAACAGGCCACCAACCCGGCCGCGTCCTTGTGCCGGGATCGTCTCGTGTCGGCCGTCCAGAATGGCGAGATTGATGGCGCTATCCTCAGCCGATTGCAGGTGCACGTACCAATCGCTCGCGAAGTTTTCCTGAAATCCGAAATGCTTGACGTAGAAGGCGGCGGTCTCCCCTACGCGCTCGGTCATGATGACAGGATAATAGCTTGTTACCTTCATGCTTCACATCTCCCCCAAAAAGACATACAATCTGTCTGTATTTTTTTCAAATAACATACAGGCTGCATGCATGCAAGATCCTCGTTCCAATCGTGAAAGAACCGAAAAGACCAAGGCTGCGCTCATCGCGGCCGCACGCGCCTTGTTCGTGGAAAAGGGTTATGCCGAGACATCGACGCCGGAGATCGTCGCCGCAGCCGGCATCACCCGCGGCGCGCTCTATCATCATTTCGAGGATAAGCGGGCACTGTTTCGCGCTGTCGTCAGGGAGGAAGCGCTCGCGGTGACCGCCGCGATCGAGGCGGCAACGCCTGATCGTCTTTCGGCTCTGGATGCACTGATCGCCGGCAGCAACGCCTATCTCGATGCGATGCGGGTGAGTGGCCGCACACGACTTTTGCTGATCGAAGGGCCGACGGTGCTCGGCTATATCGACATGAAGCAGTTGGACGAGGAAACCACGGCACTGACCCTGCAGCATGGGCTGGAAGCGGCACTCAATCCAGGCCGTGCTTCCGGCATCCCAGCCGACGCACTTGCCGACATCCTTTCAGCAGCCTTTGATCGGGCGGCCCTAGCGGTCGATGCCGGCGGCGATGCGGAACGATATCGCGCAGCGATTGCGCATCTGATCAAGCAAATTGCAGGATGAGGAACACGCCCTTTTGATGCTAGGAGATTGCGGTTCGCTAGCCACGCAAATACCGGCTGTTCGGACTGTTTGAGGTTCATCGCGACGTACGGATGGCCATCGTTTCGCATATTATTTGAGCACGGCTGTTGCTTGACACTTTTTTAGACGCCTCCTATGATTTTTTTACCAAATGATCAAAAAGCAGGGGAACTAAAAAATGACCAAGCAGATCATACTGACACGCCGTGCCGTCATCGCGTCGGGCATTGCTCTCGGCGTCGGTGCGCTTGCACCGGCCGCTCGAGCGGCAGCACCACTCAAGGTCGCTGGCATTCATGCCTCGCCGGTCGAAAATGCCTGGAATTCCTGTCTTCACAAAGCCCTTCAGGACGCCGCAAAGGAAGGCGTCATCGAATACGTCTTCTCCGAGGGAGTCTCGGGCACGGACTATCCGCGTGCCATGCGCGAATATGCCGAACAGGGCAACAAGCTGATCATAGGCGAAGCCTATGCCGTGGAGAAGGAAGCACGCCAGGTTGCCGCAGACTACCCGGATACGGCTTTCGTTCTCGGCTCGAGCGGTGAAGCAGCCGGCGGCAACTTCGGCGTCTTCGGCACCTGGAATTACGACGGCGCCTATCTCGCCGGCATGCTGGCGGGCAAGATGACCAAGTCGAATGTGGTGGGATCCGTCGGCGCGATCCCGATCCCCGAAGTCAACATGCTGATCAATGCCTTTGCTGCCGGCGTCAAAGCAGTCAATCCCGACTGCAAGCATCTCGTCTCCTTCATCGGCACCTTCTTCGATCCGCCGAAGGCGCGCGAAGCCGGTCTCGCACAGATCGACGCCGGCGCCGACGTTCTCTTCGGTGAGCGTATCGGCACGGCCGACGCTGCCAAGGAGCGGCATATTAAATCGGTGGGATCGCTGATTGATTACACGCCGCGCTACCCCGATACCGTCTTTGCCAATGCCATGTGGTATTTCCGCCCCATTCTCAACGCGGCGATCGCCGATGTCGCCGCCGGCAAGCCAGTGGGGCGCAGCTACACGGCCTATGGGCTCATGAAAGAAGGCGGCAGCGACATCGTCTATGTGAAAGGCGTCGCTCCCGCAGAGGCGGAAGCCGCAATGGAGAAGGTCCGTGCCGACATCAAAGCCGGCACCTTCGAAGTGCCGAAGGTTATGGATCAGCCAAAGTAACCCTCGGCTCGATCATGAGCGGCTCGTCATTTGCCGATGCCACAGAGCTGGCCGGCACCATCAAGTCCGGCAAGCTTACCTGTGTGGATGCCATGCAGGCAGCTCTTGCCGCCTGCGCCAAGCGAGATGAGCTTGGCGCCATTACCTATCTTAATCCTGAAGCCGGGCTTGCCGCAGCGCGCGCCCTGGATCAGGAAGCATCCGTGTATCCCGAGCGCTTCGCGCGGCGAGCCTTTGCCGGTGTGCCGACGATCGCCAAGGACCTCGGCGGTCCCTTTCCGGACCTGCCGGTGACGGCTGGCTCTCGCCTGTTCGCACGCGCAGGAAAAGGCGCGGACAGTGATCTGGCGAGGCGTTTTCGCGATGCCGGCCTCTGCGCCTTCGGCTTGAGCACCAGCCCGGAATTCGGCTTCTCGCTTGCATCCGAGCCGGTAATCGGCCCGATCTGCCGAAACCCTTTGGATCCGAGCAGAACTGCCGGTGGCTCTTCGGGCGGCGCAGCGGCCGCAGTCGCCGCCGGCATCGTGCCGATCGCACATGCGACGGATGCGGGCGGCTCGATCCGCGTGCCAGCTGCCTGTTGCGGTCTTGTCGGACTGAAGCCGACGCGTGGTACCGTGCCCGCCGGCCCTTCCTTCGGCAATCATCTTGGCGGCATCGCCAGCGAACTCGCCGTGACGCGCTCGGTGCGCGATACTGCGCGGATGCTCGATGTCGTGCGAGGTCGGACACGGGGGCCGTTCGCGGATATCGCGCAATTCCCGCCCAAGACGAGCAAACTTCGCCTCGGTCTCCTTGCTAGCGCGGGACGGCGCTATCCCATTGCAGCCGATCGAGCTCAAGCTGTCGAAGCGGCGGCCCGCTTTCTGGAAAGCCAAGGCAGCGAGCTGCTATCCCTTCACTGGGACGAGGTGGAAAGCGCCGTAGAGGCCAGTGCCCGCGCCTTTGGCGATATCATCTCTGTCAATATCGCCGGCCTGATTGACGATCTTAAACTCGACATGCACGCCGCCGAGACGATGACACAGGCCTTCATCATGCGCGGGCGCGCCATGCCGGCAACGGTCCTTTGGAGCTCCCTGAATGGCGCCGTGAAGGCCAGCCGTATTCTGTGGGAGATTTTCAACAAGGTGGATGTCATCGTCATGCCGATGCTCGCCTCGGCCCCACCACCGATCGGGTCCTTCCCCACGGATCATTCGGACACCGATTTGCACCTTGAGCGCATGACGTCCCTCGCCCCCCTTGCCTCACTTGCCAACATCTCCGGTTTTCCTGCAATCACACTTCCCTTCGGCGAAGATACGCAAGGATTGCCATTGCCGGTCCAGATGATGGCACCCATGGGTGAGGATAAGCTGTTGCTACAGCTTGCATCCGCGCTCGAGGCCGAGCAACGTTGGCAGCACCGCTATCCGATTGCAGGATTTCCGGCATGAGCACTCCCGTCCTGACCATCGAAGGCGTCAGTAAACGCTTCGGCAGCACCATTGCCAACGATAATATCTCGCTATCTTTGGCAAAGGGCGAGATCGTTGCCCTGCTCGGAGAAAACGGTGCGGGCAAGACGACGCTGATGAGCATCCTCTTCGGGCACTATGTGCCAGACACCGGACGCATCCTGATCGACAATGTGGAATTGCCGCAGGGCAAGCCGCGTGCGGCAATCCGGGCCGGTGTCGGCATGGTGCATCAGCATTTCTCGCTCGCCCCGAACCTGACGGTTCTCGAAAACATCATGACGGGTACGGAAAGGCTGTGGTCGCTCCAGTCTCAAACGGCGACGGCCCGCAAGAAGCTCATGGCGATCTCCGAGCGCTTCGGCCTCAGGGTCGACCCCGATGCCCGCCTTGGCGATCTCTCGGTCGGCGAGCAGCAGCGTGTGGAAATCCTCAAAGCGCTCTATAATGATGCGCGCATCCTGATCCTCGACGAACCGACCGCCGTTCTCACCCAGGTCGAGGCCGAGAAGCTTTTTTCGACCCTGAAGCAGATGGCCGCACAGGGCTTGTCCTTGATCTTCATCTCTCACAAGCTCGATGAGGTCATGGCGACTGCCGACCGTATCGTCGTCCTGCGCGGCGGCAAGGTTGCAGCCGAAAGGCAGGCATCCCAGACCAGCAAGGCCGAGCTTGCCGAGCTGATGGTGGGACATCGCGTCACACGCCCAACCCGTGAGAAAAGCGCACCCGGCGACATCGCGCTCGAAGCTCGCGAGATCACGCTCAAAAGCGGCGGTGTCGAACGCCTCAAAAAGATCAGCTTTCATCTGCGTGCCGGCGAGATTCTCGGCATCATCGGCGTGTCGGGCAACGGCCAGGCAAGTTTGGGGCAGATCCTGTCCGGCACCTCAAACCACTCCTCCGGCGAGCTTCTTCTGTTTGGCAAGCCCGTCGGCAATCTCGACGTCGCCTCGGTCATCGATGCAGGGATCGGGCGCATTCCGGAAGATCGAAACCGCGACGGCGCCATCGGCGAAATGGCCATCTGGGAAAATGCCGTGCTCGAGCGCCTGTCTTCCTATTCGAAGCATGGTCTGGTCGACAAAGGCGCGGGCATGGCCTTTGCTCAGGAGATCATTGAGGGATTCGACGTGCGCGGCGGCAATGCTGCGACACGGACTCGGCTGTTGTCGGGTGGGAACATGCAGAAGCTGATCCTCGGACGCAACCTCCATGAAAGGCCGCGCATCCTCATCGCTGCCCAACCAGCGCGCGGACTGGATGAAGGCGCTGTCGCCGCCGTTCACGGACGCATCCTGGAAGCACGCCGGCAAGGCACCGCCGTTCTTCTGATCTCGGAGGATCTGGACGAGGTCATTGCCTTGGCCGATCGCATCCAGGCAATCGTTGGCGGGCGTCTTTCGCTATCCGTCGACGCCGCTGAGGCTGATGCGCGCCTGCTGGGGCTGATGATGGCCGGGGAATGGAAAGAGACGAGCGGTACCGAACATGCGATTTGAACGGCGCGAACACCGCCCTCTTTACATGATGATCCTTGCTCCCGTGCTTGCAATCATTGCCGCGCTCGCACTCGCCGGCATCCTGATCGCCATCGCCGGCGCGCCCGTCTTCGAAGCCTACAGGCGGATCCTGCTCGGCGCCTTCGGCTCGCGGCTTTCGGCAACGGAGACGCTGACGCGTGCGACACCACTGATCCTGACGGGACTTGCCGCCGCTGTTGCCTTTCGTGCCCGCCTCTGGAACATCGGCGCCGAGGGGCAATTCTATTTCGGTGCCATTGCCGTTGCCGCCTTCGGCTCGAAAATGCTCGCCGGCATGCCCGGTCCGATCCTCATTCCGCTCCTGATGGTGATCGGCGCCATTGCCGGCATGATCCTGATCCTCGTGCCGCTATGGCTGCGGCTGCGCTTCTCCGTCGATGAAGTCGTGACGAGCCTCATCCTGAATTTCATTGCTGTTCTCTTCGTCTCCATGCTGATCGACGGTGTGCTGAAGGACCCGACGGCATTTGGCTGGCCCCAATCGCAGGCTCTTGGCGATCACGCCATGCTGCCGAAGCTCATCGCGCGGTCGCGCCTCCACATCGGCTTTGCAATTGCGATTGTCATCGCCGCGATCGTCTATTTCATCCAGTCGCGCACCGTCTTCGGCATGCAATCGCGGGCAGCCGGGCTCAACCCGTCGGGTGCCGTTTTTGCCGGCGTCAGGCTCGGCTCGACCCTTGTCAAGGTCGCCTGCCTCTCAGGCGGACTTGCCGGACTTGCCGGTGCGATCGAGGTTATGGGCGTCAAAGGCTATGTGACCACCGATCTGTCGCCCGGCTTCGGCTACGCCGGCATCGTGGTTGCCATGCTTGCAAACCTGAACCCGCTTGGCGTCGTCCTTGCGGCGATCTTTACCGCGACGATGTTCGTCGGTGCCGACGGCATGAGCCGCAGCCTCGGCATTCCCACCTATATCGCCGACGTCACGGTCGCCCTGTCGCTCTTGACCATGCTGATCGCCTTGTTCTTCACGCAGTACAGGATCCGCCGATGAGCACGCTGATCGACATCATCGCTTCAGCCGGACTTTGGGCTGCCGTGCTGCGGATTGCTACGCCCCTGATCTTCGGCACGCTCGGCGCGCTTCTTTGCGAGCGAGCCGGCGTTCTCAATCTCGGCATCGAGGGCATCATGACCTTCGGCGCGATGATCGGCTGGCTCTCGGTCTATCACGGCGCCGATCTCTGGACCGGACTTCTGATTGCGGCGATTGCCGGCGGCATTTTCGGGCTGCTGCATTCGGCGCTGACGGTAACGCTAGGCCTGTCGCAGCATGTTTCAGGCCTTGGCGTCACGCTCTTTGCGTCAAGCTTCAGCTATTACATTTTCCGACTGGTCGTGCCCGTTGCCGGAACGCCGCCGACCGTCACCCCTTTCCAGCCGATCGCGATCCCCAGCCTGTCGACCCTGCCCTTCATCGGCCCTGCTCTCTTTACACAGACAGCACCGACCTATCTCGCGATCCTGGTGGCACTCGCGATGGCCTACATCATTTTCCGCACGCCGATCGGGCTTGCGATCCGCATGACGGGTGAAAACCCGCATGCGGCCGAGGCTCAGGGTCTTAACCCGATGAAAATCCGCTATGGCGCCATCATTGTCGGCAGCGCCCTGATGGGCGTGGGCGGCGCCTTCTTGACGCTTTCCGCCTTCAACAGCTTCTTTCCGACCATGGTGCAGGGCCGCGGCTGGATCTGCATCGCGCTGGTCGTCTTTTCTTCCTGGCGGCCGGGATGGGCACTCTTCGGCGCCCTGCTCTTTGCCTTCTTCGACGCATTCCAACTGCGGCTGCAAACAGCAGTACAGGGCGTACCCTATCAGATCTTCCTGATGACGCCCTACATCCTGTCCATCGTCGCCCTTGCCGTCATGAGCAGGCGAGCTCGCGTGCCGCAGGCGCTGATGCAACCCTATCGCCGTGGCGAAAGATAATCCGAGGAGCCGTTCATGTTCGATCTCATCATTCGCAATGCCAATCTCCCCGACGGTCGCAAGGGCATCGATATCGCGATCAAAGATGGCAAGATCATAGCAATCGAAGCCTCAATTGCCGCCGAGACCAAGGAAGAGATCGATGCGACCGACCGGCTGGTGAGCCCGCCTTTCGTCGACCCGCATTTCCATATGGACGCCACGCTTTCACTCGGCTTGCCACGCATGAACGTCTCCGGCACGCTTCTTGAGGGCATCGCGCTCTGGGGTGAGTTGCGCCCGATCGTGACGAAGGAAGAGCTTGTCGATCGCGCGCTGCGTTATTGCGATCTCGCCGTTACGCAGGGGCTGCTGTTCATCCGCAGCCATGTCGATACCTCCGACCCCAAGCTGGTGACGGCCGAGGCGCTTCTGGAGGTGAAGGACAGGGTCAAGCCCTATATCGACCTGCAGCTCGTCGCCTTCCCGCAGGATGGCTACTACCGCGCGAGGGACGGCGTCGCCTCGCTTGAGCGGGCACTTGACATGGGCGTCGACATCGTCGGCGGCATTCCGCATTTCGAGCGGACAATGGATGAAGGACGTGCTTCTGTTGAAGCACTGTGCAGGATCGCAGCCGATCGAGGCCTGCCGGTCGACATGCACTGCGATGAAACCGATGATCCCCTCTCACGCCATATCGAGACGCTGGCGGCCGAAACGGTCCGCTTCGGGCTGCAAGGCCGCGTCGCCGGCTCGCACCTGACCTCGATGCATTCGATGGACAATTACTACGTCTCCAAGCTCATCCCGCTGATGGCGGAAGCAAAGATCAATGTCATTCCCAATCCGCTGATCAACATCATGCTGCAGGGCCGGCATGACACCTATCCCAAACGCCGCGGCATGACGCGCGTACGTGAGCTGATGGAGGCCGGGCTCAACGTCTCCTTCGGCCATGATTGCGTGATGGACCCCTGGTATTCGATGGGCTCCGGCGACATGCTGGAAGTCGGCCACATGGCGATCCATGTGGCCCAAATGGCCGGCATCGAAGACAAAAGGAGGATCTTCGACGCACTCACCGTCAACTCCGCCAAAGCGCTCGGGCTTGACAGCTACGGGCTGGAAAAGGGCTGCAATGCCGATCTTGTCGTGCTGCAAGCCGTCGATACGCTGGAAGCGTTGCGCCTGAAACCCAATCGTCTCGCCGTCGTCAAGCACGGCAAGGTCATCGCCCGATCTGCGCCTCGTATCGGCGAAATCTTTCTCGATGGCCGACCGTCAAAGATCGATGGCGGGCTCGACTACGTGCCCATCCGGAACTAGCACCTCCTCGGCCGGACAGGCGATACCATCGCGACGTTGCTGATCGTGCCTTCTCCGCACGGTCGGGCTAAACATCGTCTTTTCCAGGGTTTCGACGGCAAGAACATGCCGCATACACGACATTCATTGCGGCGGCAGCTTCCTTTGCCGTCCCCCTTTTCCACACCGGTAGATCATATATGCGCCACTGAAACGAAGCTCACTTTACAACTAACATGTCAGTGTGATACGCACTAATCTCACAAGATCGGGAGGATCGGATGAGTGAGAATTTTGGCCTGTCGGCCGCCCTGGCCACACCCTTCGACGCGGATGGTGAGATCGCGATCCCAGGCGTGATCGAACAGGCAAAACATTGCCTTTCCAATGGCTGCAGAAGCGTCACGCTTTTCGGCACCACCGGCGAAGGTGCTTCGATCGGCATGCAGGAACGCAAACAGGTTCTTGCCGCCATGATGGCCGCCGGCATCGCGCCTGAGCAAATCGTCATGGGCGTGCTCGTCGATGCCGCCGAAGATGCTGCGGCCCAGGCTGGGCAGGCGCTGGCGCAGGGTGTCCGCAACATTCTTCTGGCCCCGCCATCTTACTTCAAGAATGTCAGCGATGATGGTCTCTTCAAATGGTTCGCAGCCGTTTTCACCATGCTGGGCACGCATGCCCGTGACGTGATCGTCTATAACATCCCGTCGGTAACGATGGTGCCGCTCTCCATTTCCCTCGTTGGCCGACTGCGCGCGGCATTTCCGGATGTTGTCGTCGGCGTCAAGGATTCCTCCGGCGATTGGCCCTATACCGAGGAGTTGCTGAAGACCCACGGCGATCTCATCATTCTGATCGGCGACGAGCGGCACTTGGCTCGCGGCGTTCGCCTCGGCGGACAGGGCGCCATCTCCGGCATGGCAAACCTTCTTCCGCGCGAAGTCCAGGCCATGGCGGAAAAGGGCATCGACGACGCCAATGTCGAGCGTTTCGTCGAACAGCTGCTGAACTATCCGATCATTCCCTCGATCAAGGCAATTCTCGCTCGTTTGACGGAGGACGATAGCTGGCTTGCCGTGCGCCCACCGCTCGTGGCATTGAACAGCCAGGATTCTGACACGCTCTTTGCTGCCTTCGGCGCCCTGTTTCGCGCCAAGGCAGCCTAACCGAACAGCCCGGAGCTGCTGATGGACGGACCAGGCGAACAGCCGACGTTGAGAGAGAAGGCCTATGAGAGCTTCACGCGTCATCTTTTGGCGCGCGACGTTCGGCCAGGCCAATTCATCTCGCAACGACGGCTGGTCGAACTGACGGGACTGACGCTTGGTGCGATCCGCGAATTGATCCCGCGCCTGGAAGCCGAAGGGCTTATCAAGACGGTTCCACAGCGCGGATTGCAAATCGCCCATATCGATCTGGATCTGATCCGTGAGGCCTTCCAGCTTCGTCTTTTTCTGGAGAAGGAAGCAGTCGCGCTGTTCACCTATTCGGCATCGGACGAGACGATTGCCAAGCTTTTGAAGGACCATCGCGATATCGCGGACGCGATCCGCTCCGGCGACAGTTCGCAGGAGCTGGAGATCCATGCCCAGTCGGTGGATTGGGGCATGCATGACGCGTTCATCGACGCACTTGGCAATACGATCATCTCGAATGCCTATCGGGTGAATTCGATCAAGAAGCGGCTGATCAGCCAGGACCGGTTTCGCATCAACGGCCATGTCGGTCCTGTCATGGAAGAGCATTTGAAAGTGCTCGAGGCCATTGAGCGACGATCCGCAGATGAAGCCGTTGCCGCTCTCGTATCGCACATCGGCGGAGCACGGGATCGCGCATTGAAGATATAAACCGCTTTGCATAACAAGGCCGCGAATGAGGAGATTCCCGGCCAAAGGAGGAGGAACGGAATGTCATCGTCATTTTTCAATCCGACACGTCGCGGCTTCATGGCCGGTACGGCAGCGCTCGGCGCGGCAAGCCTTCTGGGTGTCCGCACCGCCTCGGCGGCCGTCGACTGGAAGCGCTTTTCCGGCACGACGCTCGAGGTCAATCTGATCAAGAGCCCGCGCAGCGAAACAATCCTCAAATATCTGAGCGAGTTCGAGGCATTGACTGGCATCAAGGTCAATGCCGAAGCAACGCCGGAACAGCAGCAGCGCCAGAAGACCACGATCGAGCTTTCTTCCGGCAAGCCAAGCTTCGATGTCGTGCATCTCAGCTACCACGTCCAGAAACGTCAGTTCGAAAAAGGCGGCTGGCTTGCCGATATCAGCGGCTTCATGAAGGACCCTTCGCTCACCGATCCCTCGCTGACGGAGAGCGATTTCGCCGAGGCCGGTCTCAAATTCGCAAAAGACTCCGCCGGCGTCATGCGCTCCCTGCCCTTCTCCGTCGACTACTGGATCGTCTACTGGAACAAGGCGCTGTTCGAGAAGAAGGGCCTCGCCTATCCGGAGACCTTCGACGACATGGTCAAGGCCGCCGAGGCGCTGACCGACAAGTCGACCAACACCTATGGCTTCGTCGCCCGCGGCTTGAAGAACGCCAATGCACCGGTCTGGACGACCTTCATGCTCGGACATGGCACGACGCCGCTTTCGGCCGACGGCAAGCTGCAGACGGAATCGCAAGGCGCCGTGGACGCTGCCAAGCTCTATCAGCGCCTGATGACGAAATCGGCGCCTCCCGGTGTCTCCGGCTTCAACTGGGCGGAAGCGCAATCGGCCTTCCTGCAGGGCAAGATTGGCATGTGGCTCGATGGAGTCGGCTTTGCGCCGCCGATCGAAAACCCGGAGAAATCCCGCGTCGTCGGCCAGGTCGGCTACGGCATCATGCCGAAGGGGCCGAACGCGCAGGCAGCCGCCACCACCGGTGACGGCATTGGTGTGACCGCCGCCAGCCAGAAGAAGGAAGCCGCCTATCTCTTCTGCCAATGGGCGATCTCGCACGACATGGGCGCACGTCTCCTGCAAGCCGGTGCCGGCGTTCCCTTCCGTCAGTCGATTCTGGAGGACAAGAAGGTTCGCGAAGGCGTCAAGATGCCCGGCGCCTGGCTCGATGCCGTCGCCGGCTCAGCCAAGGTCTCGCAGCTGGCGCTGCCCGTTATCATCCCGGTCACTGAGTTCCGCGACATCTATGGCGTTGCGCTGACGAACATGATCGGCGGCGCCGATCCGGCAGCGGAATTGAAGACGGCAACCGCCCAGTTCGAGCCGGTGCTCGCACGAAGCGAGGGATAATGGCCTCCGTGAGCATCGAAGATACCAGAACGACAGCTGAGAAGAGGAGCAAGCCGCAAAGGCTTGCTCCCAACTACTGGCCGTTCGTCGTTCCCGCGCTGATCGTGATTGCCGGTGTTATCGTCTTTCCCTGGGTCTTCACCCTGTGGATGAGCGTCAACAAGTGGACGCTCGGCCAGTCGCAGAGTTTTGTCGGCTGGGACAACTATGTCCGGCTGGCGACCGATGCGCGCTTCTGGGAATCGCTATGGCACACGGTTCTTTATACCGTGCTGTCCGTTGTCGGCCCTTTGATCTTCGGGACGCTTGCCGCTCTGATCTTCGATGCAAACTTTCCGTTGCGCGGTTTCCTGCGCGGCATCTTCGTCATGCCGATGATGGCGACACCCGTCGCGGTGGCACTCGTCTGGACGATGATGTTCCACCCGCAGCTCGGCGTCCTCAACTATCTGCTATCGCTTGTAGGTATCGGACCGCAGGAGTGGATCTACAACCAGGCAAGCGTCATCCCCTCGCTCGTCCTGGTCGAGGTCTGGCAATGGACGCCGCTAGTCATGCTGATCGTGCTCGGTGGTCTCGCCTCCGTGCCGCGCGAACCCTATGAGAGTGCCGAAATCGATGGCGCCAATGCCTGGCAGAAATTCCGCTATCTGACGCTGCCGATGATCTCGCCCTTCCTGATGATCGCGGTCATCATCCGCGGCATCGATGCGATCAAGAGCTTCGATATCATCTACGCGATGACGCAGGGCGGGCCGGGAACTGCTTCCGAGACAATCAATATCTACCTCTATAACACCGCGTTTTCCTACTACGACATCGGCTATGGCTCGGCCATGGCTGTGGTGTTCTTCATCCTCATCGTCGCGCTCTCCTTCGTCCTCCTGATGATGCGGCAGCGGACGAAATGGACAGACGCGGAGGGACATTGAGATGAAGCGTTCGACACTCAACCGCATCGGCCTGTTCTTCGTGGCCCTGGTCATCGTCTCACCCGTTATCTTGTTCTTCCTCTGGATGATCTCGCTGTCCTTGAAATACGAGATCGACAACGGCGCCTATCCGCCGATCCTCATTCCGGATCGTTTCGCCTGGACGAACTACATCAATGTCTTCCAGGAAAACAACTTCTTCCTCTATTTCTGGAACTCCATTCTTGTGACCGGGGCAGCCACCCTGCTCGCGCTCGTTATCGGCGTGCCTGCCGGCTATGGCATTGCGCGGCTGAAGGCCGAGAAATCGGCGATCGTCATCATGATCGCCCGCATGACCCCGGGTCTTTCCTTCCTCATTCCGCTGTTTCTGCTGTTCCAGTGGCTCAATCTGCTCGGAACCCTCTGGCCGCAGATCATCATCCATCTCGTCGTGACCGTTCCGATCGTCGTCTGGATCATGATCGGCTATTTCGAGACGACACCGATGGAACTGGAGGAGGCTGCAAGCATCGATGGCGCCACGCCCTGGCAGGTTTTTCGCCTGGTCGCTCTGCCGATCGCGAAGCCCGGCATCGTCGTCGCCTTCATTCTCTCCGTGATCTTCTCGTGGAACAATTTCGTCTTCGGCATCGTGCTTGCGAGCCGCGAGACCCGCACGTTGCCGGTCGCCGTCTACAACATGCTCTCCTTCGAGCAGGTGAGCTGGGGGCCGCTTGCGGCGGCCGCCTTGATCGTGACGTTGCCGGTTCTCGTGCTGACGATGTTCGCGCAGCGGCAGATCATCGCCGGCCTGACGGCCGGCGCCGTCAAATGACCCGCCTTACCTTTTGGACAGGATCACATTCATGGCACCCGTCAATATACAGAACATCCAGAAGCGCTACGGCCAGGTGAAGGTCATTCACGATATCAGCGTCGATATCGCCGACGGCGAATTCGTCGTCCTCGTCGGCCCTTCAGGCTGCGGCAAGTCTACGCTGCTGCGGATGATCGCCGGGCTCGAAGAGGTCAGCGATGGTGAGATCCACATTGGCCGGCGCGAAGTCAGCCATCTTCCAGCGCGCGATCGCGACATTGCGATGGTCTTCCAGAACTACGCGCTCTATCCGCATATGACGGTCGCCGAAAACATGGGCTTTGCGCTGAAGCTGAAAAAGGCAAACGCTTCCGAAATCGCCGGCAAGGTGCAAAAGGCGGCGGCCGTTCTCGGCCTTGAAAATCTGCTGGATCGGCTGCCTCGCCAGCTTTCCGGCGGCCAACGCCAGCGCGTCGCCATGGGGCGTGCGCTGGTGCGCGATCCGCAAGTCTTCCTGTTCGACGAGCCGCTCTCCAATCTCGACGCAAAACTGCGCGTGCAGATGCGCGGCGAGATCAAGTCCATGCATCAGCGCGTCGGCACGACGACGATCTACGTGACCCATGACCAAGTCGAGGCGATGACCATGGCCGACAAGATCGTCGTGCTGCATGGCGGCCTCATTGAGCAGGTCGGTGCACCTCTCGATCTCTATGATCGTCCGGCCAACCTGTTCGTCGCCGGCTTCATCGGTTCGCCCTCGATGAACTTCATCGACGGCAGGATCGAGGAAGGCGTCTTCCGCAGCGACAAGGGCCTCATCCTGCCCTTGCCGGAGGGCTTTCCGAGCGCGCAGCATGGCGGACACCCACTTGTCTATGGCATCCGGCCCGAACATATCCGCGCTGCGGCAAGCGGCCTGTCCGCCCGGGTCGGCATTGTCGAAGGCACCGGGTCTGAGATCTACGCCAAGCTCGATTGTGGCGGTGAGGAAATCTCGTGCCTGTTCCGCGAGCGGCTGGACATCCGCTTCGGCGACACGATCGAAATTGCGATCGATCGGGCAAGCATCCATCTGTTCGACAAGGCGAGCGGAAAACGGCTTTGAGCCCTTTGTCCATCTTCGATCCACCCATCGGCAAGGCCAAGCACATTCTTTGCGTCGGTGCTGCCGTTCTGGATACGCTCTTTCGCGTCCGCACTCTTCCGCAGGGCCAGGGAAAGGTCCTGCCCTATGACATGCTGCAGATCGCGGAAGGCATGGCCTCCAGCGCCGCCTATGCCATTGCCCGCCTCGGTGGCGAGGCGAGCCTCTGGGGTGCCGTTGGCCGCGACGATACCGGCGAGCGCATTATCCACGATCTTGGTGCTGCCGGCATCAATGTCGGTGGGATTTCTCAGGTGGAAGGCGCACGCTCTGCCGTCTCGACCATTCTGGTGGACGATGACGGCGAAAGGCTGATCGTTCCCTTCTACGATCCGAAGTTGCATCATACGGTGAAGAAATTTGCGACAGATGATATTGCCGCGTTCGACGCCACACTGGTCGACGTGCGCTGGCCAGCGCTGGCGCTGCAGGTTCTCAAAGCTGCCAGAGCGATGGGCAAGCCCGCCATTCTCGACGGCGACGTGGCGCCCGACGGCATCATCGAGCAGCTGGCGCCGGAAGCGACGCATATCGTTTTCTCCGAACCGGCTGCTCAGCGCCTGACGGGAACAAGCAATGTGTCCGAGATGACGCATCTTCTGAAACAACGGTTCGATCATGCCTTCATTTGCGTGACGGCAGGGGCGGCCGGCAGCTATTGGTTCGACGAGCAAAACAATGACGTGGCGCATTGCCCGACCATTTCCGTCAGGGCCGTCGATACACTCGCCGCAGGAGACATCTTCCACGGCGCCTTCGCGCTCGCAATCGCGGAAGGAATGGCACCCGCGGACGCAATCCGCTTTTCCTCTATCGCTGCCGCCATCAAGTGCGAGTCGTTTGGTGGAAGATCCGGAGCACCGACGCGAGCCGACGTGATCCTCCGAACGCATTCGCTTTGAAAGCCAGGACGAGCGATATTCTCGACAGCACACATTGCGAGTTCATGGTTGCCGACAGAGATTTGTCTCGGGGCGGCTACACCATTCAAAACGCACATCTTTGTACCTCCAAACCGCAGTCTCAGCCCGGCAGCGGTTACTCACCGCCATAGAGGTGACAAGGTTGCACGCGTCGGTTATACCAAACGCGCGACTCAAGCAGGAGGATCGCCAGATGAGAAATTTCGGCACCCACTGACGCTGAACGGCAACGCCGAATTCGGGCTGTCGTTCGGTCCGTTCTTGTCTCCCCGGTCCTCTTCAATGCCCATGGAGGGCATTAATCATGCTTCGTCGTTTCTTTTCCTACTATGCCCGCTACAAGACGCTGTTCCTTCTCGATTTCGGCTGTGCCGTGCTTGCCGGCCTTCTGGAACTCGGCTTCCCGCTGGCCGTCAAGGTTTTCGTCGACCAACTGCTGCCCGGCCGCGACTGGGGTCTGATTTTCGCGACCGCTGCTCTCTTGCTTGTTGTCTATGCGGTGGCAACCGGCCTTTCGGCTATCGTCAACTATTGGGGCCATGCGCTTGGCATCTCGATCGAGTCCGACATGCGCCGCCAGGCTTTCGATCATATCCAGAAGCTCTCCTTCCGCTATTTCGACAACAACCGCACCGGTCATCTGATCACCCACGTTACCAAGGATCTCGAGGAAGTGGGCGAGATCGCCCATCATGGCCCCGAGGACCTGTTCATTGCCATCATGACCTTCATCGGCGCCTTCCTGCTGATGTTCAGCGTCCACTGGAAGCTCGCGCTGCTGACGACGACCATCGTGCCGTTCATGACCTGGCTCGTCAGCCGCTATGGCTCGAAGATGACGCTGAATTCGCGCAGCCTGTTCGGCAAGGTCGGCAACTTCAACACGCGCATGCAGGAAACCGTCGGCGGCATCCGGGTGGTCAAGGCCTTCGCCAACGAGCGATACGAAAGTCAGCTGTTTGCCAGCGACAACGAGGACTACAAGGCGACCAAGCTGGATGGCTACGCCTATATGACGGCAAGCATTGCGCTCAGCTATTTCAGCACCCGCCTGGTACAGCTCCTCGTGATGATGGCGGGAACCTGGTTCGTCATATCGGGCGAGCTGAGCTATGGCGGCTTCATCAGCTTCCTGCTGCTCATCAATGTCTTTTTCCGCCCGATCGACAAGATCACGTCGGTGATCGAGACCTATCCCAAGGGCATTGCGGGCTTCAAACGCTTCCTGTCGCTGATCGATACCGAACCGGATCTCGCCGACCGACCAAATGCGATCGCGGTCCATCATTTGAAGGGTGATATCGCCTACAAGCATGTCGGTTTCGGCTATTCCGAACAGACTGCGATCTTCAGCGATCTCTCCCTGACGATCGCGCCTGGCGAGACAGTAGCTTTCGTCGGCGCTTCGGGCACCGGCAAGACAACGATCTGCTCGTTGCTGCCGCGCTTCTATGACGTGACATCCGGCAGCATCACCATCGACGGCATCGATATCCGCGACATGACCCAAGCCTCGCTGCGCAGCCAGATCGGCATCGTCCAGCAGGACGTCTTTCTGTTCGGCTCGACCATTCGCGAGAACATCGCCTACGGAAAGCTCGGTGCGACGGACGAAGACATCATGAAGGCGTTGCAGCGCGCCTCGCTGGACGAATTCGTCCGGTCCCTGCCCGCCGGCCTCGATACGCCGACGGGCGAGCGCGGCGTCAAGCTTTCCGGCGGACAGAAACAGCGTCTCGCGATCGCCCGCATCTTCCTGAAAGATCCACCGATCCTCATTCTCGATGAGGCTACGTCCGCGCTCGATACCGCGACCGAATATGCGATCCAGCAGGCTCTATCGGAGCTTGCGAAAGGACGCACGACCCTGGTTGTCGCACACCGGCTGTCGACGATCCGCAACGCCGACCGCATCATCGTCATGGGCGACAGCGGCATTGTCGAACAGGGATCGCATGACGAGTTGCTTGCTCGCCGCGGCGCTTATGCGCGGCTGCATACTGCACAGTTCGGACTTTATGCCTGATTTGCCCGCAGGAGCGAATAAGAGAGGAGCCGAGGCTTGGCGTCGCAGCTCCCCTTCTGAACGACAATGATCAACGCAGTCACTGAAAATCGAACACGCTCAGGCCGGCCGCCATTTCATCGAGGCCGAGCGGGCGCGTGACTGGCGGTTCGGCTCTTACCAGACAACCCTGGCGTTCGCATAGGCGACAGGCAGGACCGATCATGACCTGATCGCTACCCAGCGCCTTCCCATAGACCACCTCGTCGCGATGGGCGACATCGCAGCCGATGAGAAGTGCCGTGCGGCGCACCCTTTCTCCGAAGTCGGCCCGCGGCCCCTCGATCGTTCGCGATACTGTCAGAAAGCCGGCACCGTCGGGCATCTGGGTAGCGTCCACCAATATCTGTCCGGGCTGAGCGAAGGCGGCATGGATGTTAAGTTTCGGACAGCCGCCGCCGAAGCGCGCTTGCGGAAAGCCTTGCGCCCCCGCCTTGCGCAGGCGATGGCCGGCATTGTCGATCTCCATCAGGAAAAACGGAATGCCGGATGCGCCAGGACGCTGCAGACTGGTCAGCCGCGTGGCGGCTTGCTCATAGGAAACGCCGAAACGAGCACTCAGACCCTCGATATCGCAATGCAGCCGCTGCGCCGCCGAGAGATAGGCGCCATACGGCATGAGAAGCGCATGGGAAGCATAACGCGCCAGCTCGAAACGGGCGATGCGATTGGCTTCGGGCGTCGAAAGCGCGAGGGTGTTTAGCTCGGCGGCGATCTCCTCACGCATCACCAGAAGCGAGACTTCCGTCGCAATCTCCCTGAGCTGATCGAAGGGCGACAGCCGCTCGGACAGGAAAAGCCGCATCGAATGCCGATCGTAGCGCCGACGCAAGCCGGGCATGGCGCGTACCGGCAACAGACGCACCGCTATACCATGCTCGCCCTTCATCCAGGCCTTCAACGCGCCCACGATGTCATCGCCAGGCGACAGGCGTTCGTGGAAAGTCTCCGCAGCATCTTCGATGCGGGCAAAGAAATTCGGACGCGACTGCAGGCGATCGTGAACCTCGTCGAGCGGCAGACGCGGTCCGGTGACATCGGCAACTCTGCCCTCGCGCGATAGGAGCTCGGCGAGATCGGACAGCCTTGCCGCCTGCTCACGATAGGCTCGATAAAGCCGGATCATGCCGTTTGCCGCATTCGGTGCGGCGTCGGCAAGTTCGATCAGTTCCTGATCGCCTGGGATCTCTCCGGCAAGCAATGGGTCGGCAAAGACTTCACGCAACTGCCCTGCACTGCCGCCCTGTTCACCCTGCAGTTCGTCGAGATCGACCTTATAGACCGCCGACAGCTTCAAAAGCAATTGCACGGTCAAGGGTCGCTGATTGCGCTCGATGAGATTGAGATAGGACGGCGAGATATCAAGCGCCTGCGCCATCGTCGTCTGCGTCAGACCGAGACCCATGCGGATGCGCCTAACCTTCGGGCCGGCAAAGATCTTGCGCTCAACCATGAGTCATACCTTTTACAAGTCCTTCACCGGCAATATTTTACAAGATTTACAATTTTACCGAAGACCTATGTCAACAATAGCACATCATAACCCTTTTATCTAACGGGATTTTCCGGTTTTTCTCGCTCCTGTAGCGCCGATATTGTAAAAACAGTCATGCAATCGAGATCGATCGAAGGGTCGAGAGGAAGTATCAGGAGAATCGCATGACAGATTTTTACAAACTGGTTCCCAGCGCGCCTGCCGGGCGTTTCGATGGTGTCGAGCGCCCGTATCAGGCCGCCGATGTCGAGCGGTTGCGCGGATCGATCACGATCCGCCACTCACTTGCGGAGATGGGTGCGCACCGCCTCTGGCAGCTCATTCACGAAGAGGATTTCGTCAATGCGCTCGGTGCGCTCTCGGGCAACCAGGCCATGCAGATGGTTCGCGCCGGCCTGAAGGCGATCTATCTCTCAGGATGGCAGGTTGCTGCCGACGCCAATACGGCGTCTGCCATGTATCCGGATCAGTCGCTTTATCCCGCCAATGCCGGTCCGGAGCTGGCAAAGCGCATCAATCGCACCCTCCAACGCGCCGACCAGATCGAGACTGCCGAAGGCAAAGGGCTTTCCGTCGACACATGGTTAGCGCCGATCGTTGCGGATGCTGAAGCGGGCTTCGGGGGGCCATTGAACGCTTTCGAGATCATGAAAGCCTATATCGAATCGGGGGCCGCCGGCGTTCATTTCGAAGATCAGCTCGCATCGGAGAAGAAGTGCGGCCATCTCGGCGGCAAGGTTCTTATCCCGACCGCTGCCCATATCCGTAATCTCAACGCAGCTCGGCTTGCCGCCGATGTCATGGGCGTACCGACGCTCGTCGTTGCGCGCACCGATGCCGAAGCAGCCAAACTTCTGACGTCTGACATCGACGAGCGCGACCAGCCCTTCGTCGACTACGATGCCGGACGGACGGTCGAAGGCTTCTATCAGGTCAGGAACGGCATCGAGCCCTGCATCGCCCGCGCCGTCGCCTATGCGCCGCATTGCGACCTCATCTGGTGCGAGACGTCGAAGCCGGATCTCGAGCAGGCGCGCAAATTTGCCGAAGGCGTGCATCGGGTCCACCCCGGCAAGCTGCTGGCCTATAATTGCTCGCCGTCGTTCAACTGGAAGAAAAACCTGGACGATGCGACGATCGCCAAGTTCCAGCGCGAACTGGGGGCAATGGGCTACAAGTTCCAGTTCATCACGCTTGCCGGCTTCCACCAGCTGAATTTCGGCATGTTCGAGCTTGCCCGGGGCTACAAGGCCCGCCAGATGGCCGCCTATTCCGAACTGCAGGAAGCAGAATTCGCCGCCGAAGCCAATGGCTATACCGCCACCAAGCATCAGCGCGAAGTGGGTACCGGCTATTTCGATGCGGTCTCGCTGGCGATCACCGGCGGCCAATCATCGACGACGGCCATGCATGGATCGACCGAGCATGCCCAGTTCAAGCCGGCAGCAGAGTGATATCAAGATCATAGGAGGAGAATGAAATGCCATCGATAGCACGCGTTCGCGAGAGAGCCGAGGAGCAGTCTCTCACGATGAATACCGATCAGCAGGCCGTCATCCGCATGTTGGCCAACGAGCTGCATCGCCTCAACCAGGCCGTCATGAATGCCGTCGAAGCCGGTGTTTCGGTCGAACTCGTCCGCTCGGCCCGCCACCACGGAGGCAACGGCAACTGGGGTGATCTCTTGATCCCGGTCGTCGTCGCCAAGGCTGCGCACACGGCTTGACGACGACACAATTCCGCGAATGTCCGGGCCGCGCCGCCATCCAACGGCCGGCCCGTTTCCATGGCTCGCAATCAGGGCGCCCTGTTGCCGGCGAAGTCCGCAAACGCGTGTTCGATTGCCTCGCTGCTCGCGCCGGAAGCAACGAGCGCGGCCAGCAAAACCCTCGCCTGCCCCGGCCGCAGCGTGGAGGAATGGATTGCACCGGCTTCGGCAAGATCATGTCCGCCACCGCCGCCGCCATAGCTTGAAACAAGCAATCCGTCCGGCACCCGGCTGGACACGACGACAGGTACACCGACGCCGACGCAGCGCCTGACTGCTTCGACGAGCCGCGGGTTGGCGTTGCCCGAACCGAGGGCAGCCAGAACGATGCCGTGGGCATCGGCCCTCAGGCTTGCATCGACATGCACCGAGTCACAGCCCGGATAGATCGCCACGACATCGACACGAACGCTATCGAGGGCTGCGGCAAGGCGCGGGCTCGGCGGATTTTCGAGTGGCCGCGACTGCCTGAAGGCATCGGCGACATCCGAGGACCGCTTGTAGAGCCCCCAAGCCGGCAACAGCCGGCCGCCGAAACAGACAAGCACGCCACGGCTGGCATTGGCCGGATCGATGGCGGCAGCGACGGCTGCGGCAAGGTTGGCAGGGCCATCGGCTTTGGGATGATCGGCGGTGAATTGGGCGCCGGTAAACACAACCGGCTTGTTCAACCCATGCTGCAGCTGGACGAGCAGAGCCGTCTCTTCCATCGCGTCCGTGCCATGCAGAATGACGATGCCGCTGACCGCGGCATCGTCAAGCAATTCCCGCACCTTGTCGCTGATCCCCTGCATGTCCGCGAGGGTCAGGCTTGCCGAATCCTTTGCCATCAGCTCGATCGGCCTGAGATCGACGGGCATGTCGGGAAGCAGTGCCAGCAGGCTTTCTCCCGTCAGTGACGGTATACTGGCGCCGCTATCTGTGCGCTCGCTTGCAATGGTGCCGCCGGTGGCAATGACTGCCACCAGCGGATTGACCTGCCCTGCCGTCACGACTGGCCTCGCTCGGTCGCGAGCCGATAGATGCGGTCGCGCAGCAGATACCAGCCGATGACCAGCGCCGGCGCGATCAGGACAAGCGAGGCGATCGTCCAGGTGCCGACCGGATAGTCGAGCGCCATCAGCACCAGTACCGCAAAGAGGAAGACCAGCGTCAGGATACCGGTATAGGGCGCCCCAAACATGCGGAAATCCGGACGCGCCATCTCGCCACGCTTGGAGAGCTTCCAGAGTTTCAGCTGGCACAGCACGATGACACCCCAGGCAGAGATGATGCCGAGTGCCGAGATATTGAGGGCAATCTCGAAAGCGGCCGATGGCACAACGGCGTTCAACGCCACGCCGATGACGGTCACGACAGCCGTTACGGCGATGCCTACATACGGCACGCCAGCCTTGTTCATCTTGGCAAGTGCTGCCGGCGCGGAGCCGGAGACGGCCATCGAATGCAGGATGCGGCCGGTGGAATAGAGGCCGGCATTGAGCGAGGACAGCACGGCGGTCAACACGACGAGATTCATGATGATATCGGCGCCCTTGATCCCGATCAGCCCGAAGAAGGTGACGAAGGGGCTCTCGCCAGCTTTATAGGCCGTATAGGGCAGAAGCAGCGACAGAAGCAGCACCGAGCCGACATAGAAGATCAGCAGGCGGGCGACCACCGTGCGGATCGCACCCGGCATGACCTTGCGCGGATCTTCCGTTTCGCCTGCGGTCGTGCCGATCAGCTCGATCGACGCATAGGCGAAGACCACGCCTTGTATGATGACGAAGGCTGGCAAGATGCCATTGGGGAAGAACCCGCCGCTGTCGCTGATGATGCTGAAACCCGGCGTATGACCGGCAATGGGCGTGCCGGAAACGACGAAGTAGATACCGATGGCAAGGAAGCTGAGGAGAGCCAGGACCTTGACCAGGCTGAACCAGAATTCGAGTTCGCCGAAGACCTTCACCGACAGAAGGTTCATGACCAGCACGACCATCAATGCAATCAGCGCGAAAACCCACTGATCGACGCCGGCAAGCCAGGGAACGTAATGCTTAAAGAAATTCATGTAGAGGGCGACGGCCGTCACGTCGGCAACCGATGTCATGGCCCAGTTCAGCCAGTACATCCAGCCGACCGCGAAAGCCATCTTCTCGCCGTAGAACTCGCGGGCATAGGAGACGAAGGAACCGGAGCTCGGCCGGTGCATGATGAGTTCACCGAGCGCCCGCAGCACGAGAAAGGCAAAGAAGCCGCAGAGCGCATAGACGAATATGAGCGCCGGACCGGCCGCGGCAAGGCGGCCGCCCGCGCCGAGGAAGAGACCGGTGCCGATGGCGCCACCGATGGCGATCATCTGGATCTGCCGTGGCTTTAGCGCCTTGTGATAGCCAAGGTCCTCATTGACCGGCGGCCGGCGATCCGCCGGAATATTCTGAATGGGTTCGACTGACATTGCTCCTCCCTTGAGCCGTTTGTCTGTGGACGGGTCCGGGGTGCTCGTTTGCACCCGACAGGATGCCGTTTGCCTTAATCAAGCCGTCAATCATCACTAGAGATCGCCGGTCATGCTGTAATGCTGTATGACAGATTTTCTCTTAGACACAGAAATAACGGCAGGTCAAGCCAAGCGGCACTTATTGACGCGGTTGGGCGCAGCAGGTAACAGATTTCAAAATCTGTCTTACAGCTTGACAGATATGGCTTGATTCGACCATAGGAGGATAATGTGGTCAAGACGCGAAGCGAGTATGACCTGCTGGGCGAAAAGGATATTCCGGCCGAGGTTTATTGGGGGGTACACACCGCAAGAGCGGTTGAGAATTTCCAGGTCACGGGAACGCCGATCGGTCGCTATACGCACCTCATTCGCGGCCTAGCCTTCGTCAAGGAAGCGGCAGCCCTCGCCAATCACGAGCTGGGCTTGCTCAGCAAAGAGAGGCTCGACGCCATCATACGCGCCTGCCGCGAAATCCGCGCCGGCGAGCTGCACGAACAATTCGTCGTCGATGTCATCCAAGGTGGTGCCGGCACCTCCACCAACATGAATGCCAACGAGGTCATCGCCAACCGAGCACTGGAACTGCTCGGATATGCCAAGGGTGACTATGCTCACCTTCATCCGAACGATCACGTCAATCTCAGCCAGTCGACCAATGACGCCTACCCGACGGCTGTCAATGTCGCGCTGATCGAGGCGATCGACGGTCTGGCGGCGGCTATGGAGACGCTGCAGGAGGCCTTCGAGCGCAAGGCAAAGGAGTTCGACGGCATTTTGAAGATCGGCCGCACTCAGTTGCAGGATGCCGTGCCGATGACGCTTGGCCAGGAATTCAGGACCTTCGCCATCATGCTCGGGGAAGACCGGTCCCGCCTGATCGAATCGGCGGCACTTCTGCATGAGGTCAACCTCGGCGCCACGGCGATAGGTACCGGCCTCAATGCACCGGTGGGCTATGCCGCCCTTGCCTGCGCTCATTTGGCTGAGTTGACAGGCCGTCCCCTGGTCACGGCAAGTGACCTCATCGAAGCGACACAGGATCCCGGCGCCTTCGTCCATCTTTCCGGCGTTCTGAAGCGCGTTGCCGTCAAGCTGTCGAAAACGTGTAACGACCTGCGCCTGCTCTCGTCCGGACCGCGGGCCGGCATCGGCGAGATCACGCTGCCTGCCATGCAGGCCGGTTCGAGCATCATGCCCGGCAAGGTCAATCCGGTGATCCCCGAAATGGTCAATCAGGTGGCATTCTCCGTCATCGGCAATGACATCACCGTGACAATGGCGGCGGAAGCTGGCCAGCTGCAGCTCAATGCCTTCGAACCGATCATCGTGCGTTCGCTGTCGGAAAGCATCATGCATCTGACCGCAGCCTGCCATATCCTTGCCGCACGCTGCGTCGATGGCATCACGGCCAATCCAGCTCTGATGGCACAACGGTTGCAGGAATCGATCGGCCTTGCCACAGCGCTCAATCCGTTGATCGGCTATCAGGCGGCGACCAAAGTTGCCCGCGAGGCGCTGGCAACGGGACGTACCGTGCCGGAAATCGTGTTGGACCATGGATATCTGACCGCCGAGCAGCTCTTCGAGGCACTCCGGCCGGAGCGGCTCGCGAACCTGCCGGCCGCTCTCAATGATGCGGCTGTCCCTCGCTGATGATCGTGGTCACAACCTGCTTGACCTGACCGAGATGGGCCTCCATCGCCGCGATGGCCTTCTCTTCCGATCCCGCCGCAATCGCCTCGACGATGCGGCGGTGCTCGACATTCGAGGCAACGCGGCGCTGTGCCATCATATTCACCAGTTCCGACTGCCGCATCAACGCGTCGCGGGCATCGGCGACGATTTTGGCGAAAACTGCATTTCCCGAGGATTGCGCAATCGTCGAATGGAATTCCGAGTCTAAATTCACCCACTTCAAAGGATCTTCTTCTCGATCCATTTCATCGCAGAGCTCAAGTAGGCGCGCCAATTGCTGCTCCGTGCGCCGCAGCGCCGCCCAGCCGGCGGCCGGAACCTCGATGAATGGCCGTGCCTCGATCAGGTCGCGGGCAGAATAACCGCCATAACGCAGCTCCGGACCTGGTGTCGAGGTCACCACATATGTGCCGCTGCCGGTGCGCGTCTGGGTAAGGCCGAGTGTCTGAAGTGAGCGGAGCGCCTCACGAATGATCGGGCGGCTGACACCATAACGCGTCGCAAGCTGCGACTCGGCGGGCAGCCGTGTCCCGACCGCCAACCGTCCCGATGTGATTGCCGAACGAATATCCTCAAACACTGCCTCGGCAGCGTTTTTCCGACTGATCGGACTTGTATAAGATAACCAATCAGCCACCTCACTCATGACAGCCAAACTTCACAAACATTCCTCGCTTGTCAAGGATCGGACCACGAAATGGTGCGTGTCCGCCCGGCTCAAAGCACCCGAAAGAACCCGCGTTACGTGGCGAGTACCATCGACAACAACTCACACTTGATGTCTCCTTCATAGCAATATAAAGAAATCCTTATTCCTTTATATCGGAGCTGGATGTGCCTTTACCCCTCTTCGCTTTGTTTCTGGCTGCCTTTGCTTTCGGCACGACCGAGTTTGTCATCGCGGGCATTCTCCCAGATGTAGCCGAGGGCTTGGGCGTCTCGATTCCTTTTGCCGGCTATCTGGTTTCCGGCTATGCGTTGGGAATTGCGCTCGGCGGACCTTTCCTCACCATGGCGACACGGCAGGTTTCGCGCCGTAACATTCTGGTCGCACTTACGATCGCCTTTTGCCTGGGGCAAATCGCCTGCGCGCTGGCACCAGACTTCGCCACCATGCTCCTCTTCCGGGTTGCAACCGCTATCGCTCATGGCGCCTATTTCGGTATTGCCATGGTGGTTGCAGTCGGCCTCGTCCCGCAGGCCTTTCGAGGACGCGCAGTCTCCGTGATCCTCGCAGGCTTGACCGTCTCGAATATTATCGGCGTTCCTGTCGGCGCGGCAATCGGCGGGCTTTGGGGATGGCGTACGACTTTCTGGGCAATGACCCTGGTCGGCGTTCTCGCATTGATCGCGATATGGGCCTTGATCCCGCCGACGAAAGCCGAATCTCAGCAATCCAGCCACTTGAGCAGCGAAGTGCGCGTTCTGGGCCGCCAGCAGGTCTGGACGTCCCTCATCATGATGCTGGCCTTGATGATCGGCCAGATGGTGCCGTTTACCTATATAACACCGCTCCTGCGGGAAGTGACAGGCCTTGATGCCATGCTTATTCCCTGGGTCCTCCTGCTCAATGGCGTCGGGGCAACATTGGGTGTTGTGATTGGCGGCCGGCTGTCGGACTGGAAGCTGATGCCTTCGCTTATCGTCATGCTCGCCGTTCAGGCCGCCATACTTGTCGTGCTTTACCTGGTAAGCCCCTATCCCGTCCTGATGAGCCTGACGATCTTCGTTTGGGGTGCTCTTAATTTTGCCATCGGCACCCCTATCCAGGCTCGCATTCTGATGTGGACCGCCGATGCGCCGGGCCTTGCCTCCTCGCTCATCCCGTCAGGGTTCAATATCGGCATTGCGATCGCAGCAAGCGTGGGTGCCGCTCTGCTTGAAAGCGGATATGGCTATCGCAGTTTGCCGGTGCTTGGCGCTGTCGCGCTTGCATTGGCCTGCGTGGTCGCCATCCTCTCCACGGTGCGCGAAGCTCGCAGCGGCGCAGTTCCCCCGCATGCGGCTCTCACGTAGTTTCCATATGACCGATCGGGAACTGGCTCTTAGGATCAATCATATCCTCCGCAGACCTGCGGGATTTGTTTTGATCAGACGCCACTCGTGTTTTCCTCTCCCCCACCAGAACCATAAAAGGCTATAGGCCGGCGTCGTAGCTCACTCGAGCGTCCTGAATGATATCCTGATTGGAATCGGCCCAGGTTACGAGCGCCATCACCGGGGCAAGCAACGTCCGTCCGACATCGGTCAGCTCATAGTCGACGCGAGGCGGAATGGTGGGAAACAGCGATCGCTTTACTAGCCCGTCACGCTCCAGCCCGCGCAAGGTCAATGTCAGCATCCGTTGCGAGATACCGTCAATACGGCGGCGCAACTCGTTGAAACGGACAGGACCGCCCTTGAGCGTAGCGATGATGTACAAGCTCCACTTGTCGCCGACCAGATCAAGGATTTCTCGTACCATCCGGCAGTCGTAACCGTCGCCGGGGGTAGGAAAATCAGTGTGACTGAGTGCCATGAATGTGCCTTCTTGCGGGAATTTCCACGGTTACCATAATAGCGTCAGTAACTATTATTTACTACCAGACCCCGCAGGGAGCAATCATGACCAGCATTCTACTCGTAACCTCAAGCCCACGTGGGACTGAGGGCTTGTCCACTCGCTTTGCAACGGAAATCGCGGAAGGGCTCAAAGCCCGCTCCGGCGGCACGATCACCGTCCGCGATCTGGCGACAAACCCGCTGCGGCACATTGCGCCGGCCTATATCAATGGCCGTGCGATACCATCGGAAAGCCGCACGCCAGAACAAGCAGAAGCCGTCAGGCTCGCCGAAGCACTGGTCGATGAACTGCGCCATGCCGACACCGTCGTCATTGGGTCCAGCATGATCAACTTCGGCCCATCCTCTCTGCTCAAGGCCTGGTTCGATCACATCATCTGGCCGGGTGTGACCTTCGGTTATGGAGAAGATGGCCCTAAAGGATTGCTGTCCAACAAGAAGATCTATCTCGTAACGGCGACCGGCGGTGTGTTCTCTGCCGGAGACTATGCGCCGTTTGATTTCCAGACGGGATATCTGCGCCATCTGCTCGGCTTCATCGGCCTGACCGACGTTGAGCTCATCCGTGTCGAAGGCACCGTCTTCGGCCCGGATACCGCAAATGCTGCCATTGCCACCACCGAAGCCCAGGTTCGCGAAGTGCTCGAACGCGCCGCATAAGGCGCAAGGACAAACTCGCGCACTGGAAGATGGCCCGACAACGACGTCTCCAGTGCGCGAAAAATCGCCAGCGGATCGGCTTTCGCTGGCTGAATGACAGGGAAAAACCATGAAAATCTCCCTCTTCGGAGGCACAGGGCCGACCGGGAAATACATCATCCGCGAGGCGCTTAGCCGAGGATACGAGCTGTCCGTCTACACTCGCGACGCCAGCAAGCTGTCTGAATTTACCGGAAAGATCGATGTCGTCGTCGGCGACCTGCAGGATGCGGCTGCCATTGCGAAGTGCGTGGAGAACGCCGATGCCATCATCAGTGCGCTCGGACCCAACAGCCTCAAGATGAAGGGGGACAAGCCGGTCATGCACGGCTTGTCCAACATCATCGCCGCGATGAAGCAATCCGGCGTGCGCCGGCTCATCCAGATTTCCACGGCCGCCTATCACGATCCCAGGGACCGGTTCGCCTTCAAAGCGCATGCCTTCGTGCTGTTGTTCAAGGTGATCGTGCGCGGAGCCTATGAGGATATCAAGGCTACCGCCGAACTGATCGTCGGCTCGGGCCTTGATTGGACCCTGGTACGCATTCCCAATCTTAAAGATGCGCCTGCGAACGGCCACGTCGATGTGGGATGGTATGGCAAAACGAAGCTGAGCATGACGCTATCCCGAGGCAACCTGGCGAAATTCCTGGTCGACCAGGTGAAAAACCAAGCCTTTGTACGTGCCGCGCCGGGCATCGCAAACGGGAGCTGAAACCATGAGCGGCTTCACCCAGGCGGATGTTCCCGATCAATCAAACAAGACTTTCGTCGTTACCGGCGCCAATACCGGCATGGGCTTCGAAGTGGCGAATGCACTTGCGACACCACGCAATCGGAGCCTGGCTCAGACAATCAGCCCTTTCATCGGCAGGACATGATCGGAGCCCGGGAAAACGTCGCGCGCCAAGACGGCCGGTGACGCACCGAGCAGATCGACTGCAATGCCCTTGACGACGGCGCGTAGATCCGTGGTGGCGGCCAGATCGCGGCCATCGCGCAATTGCGCTTGCTTGAGACCAGGCCAATCGGCAATCACCCGGCCACCCTTGATCGCGCCGCCGGCGAGGAAGGCGGCCGTGCCAGTGCCGTGATCCGTGCCCTGCGTACCGTTGACCTGCGCCGTGCGGCCGAATTCGGTCGCAACGAGGATCGCTGTATCCTTCCAGGCCGGGCCAAGTTCCTGCTGGAACGCAGCAAAGGAATTATCGAGACCGACAAGAAGCTTGTTGAGCCGATCCACCTCGCCGGCATGGGTATCCCATCCTTCGAAGGCCAATGCTGCGACGCGGGGGCCATCGTCCTGTGCCAACAGCCGGGCTGCGCCTCTCGCCATCTGTTCCATACCCGTTGGGTCACCTGGCCCGCCCCTTGCCTTGACATCAAGGCCGGCGGCGATCTTGCCGGTCGATATGCCCTCGGCGAGGATTTTCGCAAAAAGCGGATCGGTGTGATTATAGAGATCCATCAGGCGCGGCGGCAGGTCGTCGCTGACCGGCTGCAGGTTGGATGGCGACCAGCCGAGCACCGGCGCTTTGCCGCGAATGACGAGCGGTGCGTTGGCACCGACCGACAAGCCTCGGATCTCCGACGAACCGGGCGAAACCTTGTCGCCCTTCGGCAGGCCCTCCAGCATCCGGTTCAGCCAGCCGGAATCGACGCGGCCGGGCATTTCGTAGCCAGATTCCAGCACATCCTGCCCATCGAAATGCGACCGGTCGCGATAGGGCGTCGCGCTGGCATGCACGACGGCCGCCTGACCTGCACGATAGAGCCGATTGAAATTCGGCATCGAAGGGTGCAGCGCGAAGAAACTGTCGAGCGGAAGAGCCGCCTCCGGGCCGCTCGTCGTCATGGCGATCGACTGCCGCAGCGCTTGATAATCAGGGTCGCCAACGGGTGGGACAGCCGTCAATCCATCAAGCGCGCCACGCAGAATGATCGTGATGAAACGCGGGTCGCGTCCGCCGGCGGCATGGGCAAAGCGCGGGATGAAAGCCCAGGCAAACAAGGCGCCTGAAGCACCAAGGACAGCACGACGGGTGGGTGTCATGAGTTCGCAGGTCATGGTCAGCGCCTTTGAAATTCGGGGGAAAGATAAGCGATCGTCAAACCCTGGTTTCGGGTCTCCGCGCGCGATACCGCCTGCAGCGTTTCCTGCGAGAGAAGCGGCCCAAGGCTGTCGGAAACGAAGCGGCGAGGATCGGCTTGAGGCGCCGCCGCGTTGGCAATCATATTGGCGACATCCATGCGCATGCTGAGGCTCTCGCTGGAGGCCCAGACATCGACGGTGTCTGCAAAGCCATTGGGGCCGGCCGGCGCCCAGAAGGGCTGGCCCATGGCGGTCAAGGCGCCAAGAATGACGTTCGGCTTCGGCGTCTCGCCGCTTGCCCGCAGAAGCGCGGTCATGAATTCCAGGGGCGAGCGAACCTTTGAGAGTGTCGGGTTCCACGCATCGTCGGAGCCGACGAGCGCTCGATAGACGGCCGAAAGATCGCCATCCGTCTTGCTGAAGGTCGCAGCGACGGTCTGCACAAGCTCTGGCGGCGGCGTATCGGCGACGAAATGCCGAACAAGCTTGGTGGCAATATGCTGCGCCGTCGCCGGATGGCGGGCGAGATCGCGCAGCGCTTCGCGCCCCTGCCCCACACCATTATCGGCATAGGTAAGACCGAGCAACGTCTGGTCGCCAGGCTCATGGGCGCCGACGTTGAAGACGAAGGTGCCGGGCGTCCCGAGCTTGCCCTCGGCGCGCGCCACCGTCCAGCCTGTAATAATCTTGGCAAGCGTCGTCACGTCGGCCTGCGTGTAGCCGCCATTGACGCCGAGCGTGTGGAGCTCCAGCGTTTCGCGGGCAAGGTTCTCGTTGAGACCGCGCTTCTTGTTGGCGTTGGCCTTGGAGTTCGGCCCGATCGACTGCTGGTTGTCGAGATAGCCGAGCATGGCCGGATGAGTCTCGACAGCAAGCAGCATATCGGCGAAACGTCCGAAAACATGCGGCCGGATCGCTTCGCGCTCGAAGGCGCCGGCAACGATATGAACTTCCTCGCTCTTCGAGACGGCGACCGCGAAGTGGTTTGCCCAGAACATGGCAAGCCGCTCGCCAAAGCCGATCAATGGCTGCCGGATCGTGCCGTTGAAGCGGGCATCCACCTCAGCCAACAGGATCTGCTGCGGCAGATAGGGCATTGCCGGCTTTTCCAGCTTCTCGACTGCCTTGCCGATGACCGCCGCCATGGCCTGGTTATTCGGCTGGGCCTGATTGTTGGGCTGCCCTGCCATTGCGCCGGAAGGCTGTACCGGCGGCTTCTGCGGCTGCTGAGGGCCTTGCATCTGCTTGTCCTGCGGCACCGCGGCGACAGCGGCTGCGGCCTGCTGCCTCGCCTCCTTGCGCTGTTCCTGGAATGCGTACAGAGAAACGAGAAGATCGGCCGTCGATTGCAGCTGCGGCCCGACCGGAACCGGGACGAAACGCTCGGTGATTTCTTCCAGCAACGCACCCCGCGGATCAGCCGCGATCGAGGTGGTGCCGTTGTGGTCTGCCCCTAGCCCAAAGCGGGAAAGAGCGAGCGCGGCGTAAACATCATTGGACTGCTGAGCCATGGCCTTGCCAACTCCTGCATCAAACATGCTCCTTTAACGCAGGCTTGGTTTCGATCCGTCGCTCGGCAAGTGTGATCATTTTGTGGCAGCAGCCTTCGGCATGCTACGGCGGACCAGACTTTCGGCGAGCGCTCGACGCTCGTCATAGGAGAGCCCTGCTGCAAAATCGACTGCACGCTGCTCCAGCTTCGCCCTCAAGGCGATGTCGGCATCGCGCGCCCTTGCCAGCGCCGCCGAGAGTGCCTCCTTATCCAGCGTCGGCTGCCCAAGAATGGAGGCAGCGTCGACTTTGGCCTGCTGTGCCTCGAGAATGATCTGACGTTCGTCCTTGCGTGCCTCATTGAGCGCCGCGCGCAAAGCCTTCTTCTGCGCCGAAGGCAATTGCTCGCCGGCTAGCGGCATCATTCCGGCCCGCGCCTGGGTCTTGCGTATCCAGGTCAGCCCGCCGCCGGCCAACGCTCCGATCAGGAACGTGTTCAGTACCAAAAGAGAAATGACCACTATTCGAAAGCTGCGATCCGTCATTGGCTGTCCTGCTGCGCTATACCCGCGTCCGGCCCGATATCGCCGAACATGGTCGCGGTTCCATCGGAGACGACTGAGGTGTCGGACGTCAAGCTCGGAGCCAAGACGGCAATGGCAATGCTGCCGGCAAGCGCGCCGGCTATGCCGACCCCCACGAGGCCGATGCCGGCAGAGCCGAACCGGAACCAGTTTCGTATCGTCAGGCGGCGAACGAGCTTTGCGAGAATTCGCTCCTCCAGGCCGGCGTGGCGGGGCTTCACGACGTATGTGTCGAGCAATGCATCCAGATCGGCGGCGCGGGCAAGCGTTTCTGCGGCGGCGGGGTTCTTGGCAAAATCCCGCGCAGCCGCGCGCTCCGCCTGCGGCCATCGGCCGATATCGCCGCCATAGGCCGCAGTCAGCGCCTCAAACCGTTCGGCATTCATCGGACCCGCGATATTCTCAACCATCGCCCTGTTCCTTCAACAAAAGCACCTGCAAGGAGCGCCTTCCACGCGCAAGCAGGCTTTCCAGTGCGTCGACGCTGACATCCATGACTTCAGCTGCCTCCGCATTCGACAGCGCCTGATAATAAACCAGAATGATCGCCTCGCGCTGCCTGGGCGCGATCATCTGCATGGCCCGCTCCACACGCTTGGACGGATCGTCCTCGCTCATCAAACCCGCATCCGGCGCCGGCCCTTCATACTCGATATCGGGTGGATGCTCGGCAAGAACGTCCTTGCGACGCCGCAGGCGATCGTAACAGAGGTTGGTCGCCACGCGATGCACCCAGGTGCTGAAACGGGCATTGCCCTGTCGCCAGCCGCCGGCATTGCGCCAGACGCGCAGAAACGTCTCCTGCGCCACATCCTCGGCCTCGGCCGCATCGCCAAGCATGCGGGTTGCCACGGCAACGATGCGAGGCAACTGCCGCGTTATCATCATGCGCATCGCCGGAACGTCGCCCGCAGCGATGCGACCGAGCAGATCCTCATCCGGGTCGCCACTCTTGGGCGCGCGATCCCACTTCATCGACAATCGCCACCGCTCCAGTTTCCTGCGATACCGGCATGGCACGCGGGCTCCGGCCTGTTGGCCGGCAAATCCCGCCTTGCCGTCAACTCCGGCAAGCGGCGCCACTTGGATTGCAGCATCTCGGTCAGCGTATCATCCTTCGACGTCAAACACAGGTTCACAAGGATTGAACGCCGCACTAGCCGAATTCCGTCGCTTGCAGGTCAAGGCTTTTCGAATTTTCTTTCCAAGCCCAGAGGCCATCTGCCAAACAGGAAAAGAAGGGCCGGCTCACCCGGAGACAGAAGTTTCAATCTCTTCTGCCCGGGTTTGCCGGCACTTCGCATGATCAATTGCTAAAGTTCTCGTCCGATCAGAGCGTCAGCAGATCGCTCGTCGTCGTCAAATCCTGCTCATTGGTCGAGTAGAGGCTTCCGAAATCCGGCAACTGCGATTGCTGTGCCTTCATGGCCTGTTCGAACTGGGTCTGCGTCAACGACCCGGAACCGGACGTGTCGAGGCTCTTGAACAGCGACGTTGCCTGGTCTTCGCTTACGTCGGAAGGACGGGCGGCCACGAATTCGGATTCGCTGACGCTACCGTCGCCGTTCGTATCCATGGAGGAAAACGCGGCAGAGAGGTCATCGCCGCTCATCTGGCCACCCGGTGGTGGTGGGGGTTGCTGCTGGCCTGCCTGCATGGCTTTCGCAAGCTGCGCTTCGGTGAGTGAGCCGGTATTGCCGGTGTCGAAGCTCTGGAACAGCTGCTGTGCCTGGGTTTCGCTGACGTCCGACGGGCGCGCAGCCACGAATTCCGCTTCGCTGATATTTCCGTCGCCATTGCTGTCCATGGCGCTGATCATATCGCTTTGGCTGTTGTCCTGGCTGCCAGTTGCGGAAGTCTGCTGAGTACTTGACGTCGAACTGCTGGAATTGCTGTCTGATCCCGATGTCGAGCTATCGCTGCCCATGCCGGCTTGCAGATTGAGAATCATGTTCATCAGCTGCGCGACGAGCTGTTCAGCCGAGGCAATCTGCGACTGATCGTCCGAAGAGGACGAGGAAGAGGAACTCGTGCCGGAAGAACTACCCGACGAATTGCCGGAGGAGCTGTCGGACAGCAGAGATGCAATGGAATCGTCAGTCGTCGACGCTGTCGAGCGCGAGGTCTGGTATTGATAGTAATTGCTCGATGAGATCGAGTAGATGCTCGTCATTGGGGCCTCCAGATACGAGCGTTGAGAGGAACTCAGATGGCTTATGCGTACGCGACTTGAACACAATCGATGCCAGGCCCGGCCGCGTTGAGGCGGAGGCATGGCTTCGATAATCGATATGAGCGGATGGACTTGCGAATGCTCCGATCAAACGCGTCTTGCGCCCCAACTTGACCGATGCATCTTTTCCAGAGCAAGCATACCCGGGATCACCCCACCAATATGTATGTCGCCATCATGGCTATATTGGCATCTGCACATTTTCGATTTTCACTTCCCAACGTGGGGAAATTGCACAAGGAAACTTGCGCGTGGCTTATAGACGCTTGACGAACACATCCTATTGCGATTTCCTTCCTCAATTTTTAGGGAATATATAAATTCCGCCACTCTGTTGAGCATTGCTAGTATATGGGCTCCAGCACTGAGCGGCATTGATGGATAGAGAATATCAAAAAGAGGGGCACAGCTTGAACATCAGTTTCTGTGGAGAGGTGAATGAGGCGAACTAAGGAGGAGGCGGCGGAGACGAGGAACGAGATTTTGCAGTCTGCAAAGGCTCTGTTCCTTGACAAAGGCTACGAGAATGTCAGCCTCGAAGAGATAGCCGCAGCCGCCGGTGTCACGCGGGGGGCAGTGCACTGGCATTTCAAGAACAAGCAGGGGCTGATGTTCGCGATTCGCGACGAGGCCCAGCAGCCGTTTCAGGAATTGGCGGAGCGGATGTCCAAGGAGCTGCCGCCAAATCCGCTCGATCTGATCGCCGATACGATAGCTGCGATATTCGACGACGTTCACGGCGATCCGCGCAAGCGCAGCATGTTGAAGGTGATGATGCATCTCGACATGGCATTTTGCGACGGGACGACAAGCCGGGCGAGCTCGTTCAGGCATGACATGCACGAAAATTTCGAACGCATTTTCACCCTGATGGATGAAAAGACGAAACTTCCGGCTCCCTGGACGCCAGATACGGCCGCTTCCGCCTTGACAGCGGTCATCGGCGGCCTGATCACCGAATGGACGATCGATCGGGGCAGTTTCGAACTGGTCCCGTGCGGACAGATGTTCATAAAGATGGTGCTGAAGACGTGGTTCCCGCTGGCCCAGACGCAGGAGCTGGCGATTACCGCGATCTAACGATTCCGGGAAAGGCGCATAGCGGTTTTCCCTTTGGAAATTAAGAAAACCAGCGAGAGCGGTTCTAAGCGTCTGCGAGACCGAACCGATTCCTCAAAGCTTGCAAATAAAAAAGGATCCGGAGGGAAAGCCAGATCCTTTGCTTTGATCGGAGGTCAACCGATCGATGAAAGAAGCCTGACGGATTGGAACGTCAGGCTTCTCTTACCCGGCATTGAGCCGGATAATTCAATATTAGAAGGCGCGTTCGAAGCGCAGGATACCAGCCCACTGATCCTGGTTCACAGAATCGAAGTTGGTGTAGGAGACTTCCGGCTCGATGAGCAGGTTCTTAACCGGGTTCCACTTGACGTTCGTCGTAGCGGCGAAGATCTTGGAGTCGGTGTAGGCGAGCTGCAGGTTCCACTTCAGCTTTTCGTTGATCGGAACGCCAACGCCGCCCCAAACTGCCCAGTCACCCCAGCCGCACTTCGACGGATCGTTAACAGGGCAAGCCGAACGATCGAGGTTAGTGCCGGCGTACTTGTTGAGCTTGTCGCCGTTGGTGTTCCAGCCACCCATCAAGAAGGCCGAGAACGTGCCGAAGTCGGCATCGACGCGGGCCTTGACAGCGCCTTCTTCGACGATCGAGTCGTAACCGCCGACAACCTTGAAGCCCCATGCGCCAGACTTGAAGCCAGCACCGGCAACAACGTCAGGAGCGTAGTGGTTGCCCTTGTCGTCGGACCACCAGCTTGCGCCGTAGGAAGCGCCAGAACCACTGGAGTTCGAGTCTTCAACCGAGATCACAGCCGTGAAGCCGTTGCCGGCATCGTAGTTGTAGGTCAACTGGTTGAGTTCGTACGGGCCGTCATAGATCACGTCGTCGTTGATGACGTCGCCGGCATAACCGATGTAGGAGTTATACTGCGAGTCTGCCTTGCCGACGAGGAAACCACCGAGGCTGATGTTAGCGAACAGCAGCTTCGTGGAGGTGGAGTTGCCGTCGTTCCAGTCCCAACGGATGACCGTGTTGGTCTTCAGCGGGCCGTATTCGGTGTCGGTCGCGGTGTCGACGCTCAGCTCTGCACGGGTGTGCCACAGCGTACCGTTCTTGCTGTTCGGGTTGTAGGCATCGTACCACTCGCCTTCGGTACGGACGCGGCCGCCGATCTTGAGGCAGGTTTCCGTGCCCGGAATGAAGAAGTAGCCAGCACCGTATGCGTCGCAGATACGGACGTATTCCAGCGGCTCCGGCTCAGCTGCTACGATAGCATCAGCCGCGTGAGCACCGGATACTGCTGCAAGCGCAGCAGCGGAGCCGAGAAGAAGGCTCTTGATGTTCATAATTAAACTCCTGGTTGTAATATGCACTTCTATTTTACCGCGAGCGCAGAACTTGAACACTACCCAAGCGATCGGTTTGGTCAAAACACGACCGGGCAGTCCGGCAAATACGCACCTGATGTTGGCTTGAGTCCCCTCGAACCTTCATGATTACCCCCGCGGTAAAAGGTTTTGAAATGCCTCTACCGATCCGACCGATTGCTCGACCGTAAGACAACTTATGTCCTGCATTGGATTTACAAACAGCCCGTATGTTTGTCAATTATATGAAACGTGCCGAGACGTTAGTCTTGGGCGCTGTTGCTTAAATGCAACTCGCGACAGCAGGCCAAGGCGGCACCTCGCAACGATCGCAAAGAGACACCTGTTCGTGAAAGCCCCCGCCAAGCAGGATCGTCACCATATCTGGGGCCAACGCGATGTGGGCAATCGATGGCGGCACGGCTAGGACGCCTCCGCCAGTCGGCTTGAGCAAAGATCAGCAACAAATTTCAATAATTCGGTACACACAGAAATATTGAATTTCCCTAGATTCCGCCGAGTCGCGCCATCAGAGAGGGAAAATCGCGAATGAATGAGAATCGGCTGATCTTCATAGCGACCCCTTGCTTCGGTGGCCTCGTTACCAAGGACTATATGCAGTCCATTTTTTCCCTGATGCAGACCGGAGCACAGGCAGGCATACAACTAACCCTAGCTCTGCTCGGCAATGACGCCCTGATCACCCGCAGCCGCAACACGCTTGTTTCGTCCTTCCTGAACGACACGACAGCAACCCATATGCTCTTCATCGACGCCGACATCAGCTTCGAGCCCGATCAGGTCATGAGGCTGCTGGACGCCGACAAGGATGTCGTCGCCGCCATGTATCCGATCAAGGATTATGATTGGGAGACGGCGGCCCGCATCAATTCACCAAACGGCGAAACCCTTGCGGCCGCCGCACTTCATTATGTCGGAACCCCGCTTGTCGGCCAGATTGCCGAGCGTGAAGGCGATTTCGTCAGCGCCGTCTATGCAGGGACGGGCATGCTTCTAATCAAGCGCAACGTCATCGAGAGAATGATCGCCGCCTATCCCGAACTGCGCTACAACGCAATCCACGCCTATCCCAGCACAAAACGTTCGCCGAGCACGCAATATGCCCTATTCGAATGCATGGTCGAGGAAGGAACGGGAATTTATCTCAGCGAGGATTTTGCCTTCTGTCACCGCTGGCGAGCGCTTGGCGGCAAGATCTGGCTCGATACCGCCAGCAAGCTTTCCCATACCGGCCCTCATCGCTTCGTCGGCAATACCGCACCACGCTACTAAAAAGCACGCAAAGGTTGTGATCAACTAGAGGCGGCAGCGCTCAATCTCCCGAACGATGCGACCATCGCTGTGGGGTTGACAGAGGATAACAGTAAGGCATAGCCTTTTCGACATTCACCAGGGGGGTCCCGGCAAGGGGCTGAGATACTGCTGAACAATGCGGCTTTGCCGATTGTGGGCGCAGTGACCCGTTGAACCTGATCCAGTTCATACTGGCGTAGGGACGGTGCAAGCGCTCGAAGGCTACGGATTCCTGCGTGGATTCCATGCCGGCGTCTTTCCATCATTCCGGCTGATTGACTGGGTCTCCAACTGCAACTTGGAGCCTCAAACCATGAACATTGCCGCAAAGAATCTCACCCCGACCGTCACCACAGGCCCGCTGCCGGCGTCGCGCAAGATCTATGTCCCCGGGGACATTCACACAGACATCCGCGTGCCGATGCGCGAAATCAGCGTCCATCCGACATCGGGCGAGCCGCCCGTCATTGTCTACGATTCCTCCGGTCCCTATACGATCGACGGCGCCGATATCCGCATCGAACAGGGCCTGTCGCAGCTTCGCCGTGACTGGGTGCTCGCGCGCGGTGATGTCGAGGCCTATGGGGGCCGCCATGTGCGCCCCGAAGACAACGGCTTTGTGACTGGCGATCGACTGACGCCGGAATTTCCCGCCAAGCTCCAGCCGCTGCGGGCAAAGGACGGCAAAGCGGTCACACAGCTCGCCTATGCGCGGGCCGGCATCATCACGCCCGAGATGGAATTCATCGCCATCCGCGAGAATCTCGGCCGCAAGGCGAAAGCCGAAGCGCTGATTCGCGACGGCGAGAGTTTTGGCGCTCATATTCCCGACCATGTCACGCCGGAGTTCGTTCGCCAGGAGGTTGCCGCCGGACGTGCGATCATCCCGGCCAACATCAATCACCCCGAAAGCGAGCCGATGATCATCGGCCGGAACTTCCTGGTGAAGATCAACGCCAATATCGGCAATTCCGCCGTTACCTCCTCGATGGCGGAAGAGGTCGAGAAGATGGTCTGGGCCGCCCGCTGGGGTGCCGACACCGTCATGGATCTCTCGACCGGCCGCAATATCCACAACATCCGCGAATGGATCATCCGCAATTCCCCGCTGCCGATCGGTACGGTGCCGCTCTATCAGGCGCTGGAAAAGGTCGGCGGCATTGCCGAGGAACTGACCTGGGAGGTCTATCGCGACACGCTGATCGAGCAGGCCGAACAGGGCGTCGACTATTTCACCATCCATGCCGGCGTGCGGCTGCATTACATTCCGCTCACCGTCAATCGTGTCACCGGCATCGTCTCGCGCGGCGGCTCGATCATGGCCAAGTGGTGTCTTCATCACCATCGCGAGAGCTTCCTTTACGAGCATTTCGAGGAAATCTGCGATATCTGCCGCGCCTATGACGTCTCCTTCTCGCTCGGTGACGGTCTGCGCCCCGGCTCGATCGCCGACGCCAACGACGCCGCGCAATTTGCCGAACTCGAAACGCTTGGCGAGTTGACGAAGATCGCCTGGGCAAAAGATTGCCAGGTGATGATCGAGGGCCCCGGCCATGTGCCGATGCACAAGATCAAGGAAAACATGGACAAGCAGCTCGCCGTCTGCGGCGAAGCGCCCTTCTACACGCTGGGACCGCTGACGACGGATATCGCACCGGGCTACGACCACATTACCTCCGGCATCGGTGCCGCCATGATCGGCTGGTTCGGCACGGCGATGCTCTGCTACGTCACCCCGAAGGAGCATCTCGGCCTGCCCGACCGCAACGACGTCAAGACCGGCGTCATCACCTACAAGATCGCAGCCCATGCAGCCGATCTCGCCAAGGGTCATCCGGCCGCCCAGGTGCGTGACGACGCCCTGTCGCGCGCCCGGTTCGAGTTCCGCTGGGAGGATCAGTTCAACCTGTCGCTCGACCCGGACACCGCCCGCAGCTTCCATGACGAGACCCTGCCGAAGGAAGCCCACAAGGTGGCGCATTTCTGCTCGATGTGCGGTCCGAAATTCTGCTCGATGCGGATTTCACACGACATTCGCGCCGAAGCGCAGAAGGAAGGGCTGGAAGCCATGGCAGCCAAATATCGGGAGGGCGGAGACCTCTATATGCCGGTCGACACCACCACCCACCCGGCCGAGTGACATGCGCGTTCTCGTCAAAGGGGCCGGCGTTGCCGGCCTCACGGTTGCCCACGAACTGATGCGGCACGGGGCTGAAGTCACAATTTCGGACCCAAGCCGCAACTTCGGCCGTGCCGCCTCCTGGCTCGCCGGCGGGATGCTCGCGCCATGGTGCGAGCGCGAAAGCGCCGATGCAGCCGTGCTGGAGCGCGGCCGCGATGCTGCCGAGCGATGGGAGGCGATTCTACCCGGCAAGGTCGTCCGCAACGGAACCCTCGTCGTCGCGCCGAACCGCGACCAGAACGAGCTGAAGCGATTCGCCAGCCGCACGACTGGCTATCGCTGGGTGGACGAAGGAGAAATCGCCGCCCTTGAGCCGTCGCTTGCCGGCCGTTTTCGGCACGGCCTGTTCTTTCCGCAGGAGGCGCATCTCGATCCCCGCAAGGTTCTGCAATCGCTGAAGGACGATCTGTCTGCGAAAGGCGTCATCTTTATCGACGAGCTGGCGGACGACGGCGAATTCTTTGACGTCGTTGACTGCACGGGCGGCGCCCGCCTCGGCCGCAGCCCGGATCTGCGCGGCGTGCGCGGCGAAATGCTTTACCTGCAGAGCGAGGAGGTCTCGCTTTCGCGGCCCGTCCGCCTGCTGCATCCACGCTTTCCCGTCTATATCGTGCCACGCGGCAAGGGCCTGTTCATGGTCGGCGCGACGATGATCGAGACCGACTTCAAAGGGCCGATCACCGCCCGCTCGCTGATGGAGTTGCTGAACGCAGCCTATTCAGTGCATCCGGCCTTTGCCGATGCCGCCGTTGCCGAAACCGGCGTCGGTATCCGCCCTGCCTTTCCGGACAATCTTCCCCGCGTGACACGGGAGGGAAGAACCGTATTCGTCAACGGCCTCTATCGCCACGGCTTCCTGCTCGCGCCAGCGATGGCCGAAGAAGCCGCCGATCTCATCTTTTCCGGACACAACACCAGGAGCCGCCAATGCGCCTGATCATCAATGGCGAAGCCCAGATTGTCGAAGCAACCACGCTTTCGCAGCTTCTCACCGCGCTCGAATATGAGGGTGAGTGGCTGGCAACCGCCGTCAACGGCGAGCTCGTCCATAACGACGAGCGCAACGGCCATACTCTGGCCGATAATGACCGGATCGAAATCCTCACGCCAATGCAGGGAGGCTGACCCATGCTCGAACTTTACGGAACCCAAATCGCATCGCGCCTTCTTCTCGGCACGGCACGCTACCCCTCTCCGGCGGTGCTGGCGGAAGCTGTCAAGCGTTCGCAAACCGGCATCGTGACCGTGTCGCTACGACGGGAAACGGCCGGCGGGCGCAATGGCGGGGCATTCTTCGAGATGATTCGCGGGCTCGGCGTTCGCGTCCTTCCCAATACCGCCGGCTGCCACGGCGTTTCCGAGGCAGTGCTAACGGCGAAAATGGCGCGCGAAGTCTTCCGGACCAACTGGATCAAGCTAGAGGTGATCGGCAACCACGATACGCTGCAGCCCGATGTCTTCGCGCTGGTGGAATCAGCAAAAATCCTCACCGATGAAGGATTCGAGGTCTTCCCTTACACGACGGACGATCTCGTCGTCGCCGAACGACTGCTGGAAGCCGGATGCAAGGTGCTGATGCCCTGGTGCGCGCCGATCGGAACGGCAGCGGGACCGCTCAATCTCTCAGCTCTACGCTCGATGCGGGCACATTTTCCCGAGGTGCCGCTGATTGTGGATGCCGGCATCGGCAGGCCGTCGCACGCGACCACCGTCATGGAACTAGGTTTCGATGCCGTACTCTTGAACACAGCCGTTGCCGGCGCCGGCGATCCGGCGGCGATGGCGGAAGCTTTCGCCAGGGCGATTGATGCCGGCAGGCAGGCATTTGGCGCTGGCATGCTGGAACCGCGCGACATGGCCGTGCCATCGACACCCGTCATTGGAAAGGCAGTTTTCTCATGATGTTGGACCCATTCTATCTGATCATCGATAGCGCCGCTTGGATAAGGCGGCTCGTGCCGCTCGGCGTCAAACTGGTGCAGTTGCGTATCAAAGATCGCTCAACGCCTGAGATCCGAGCGGAAATTCGCGAATCGAAGGCAATTTGCGCCGCGCATGAGTGCCAATTGATCGTCAATGACTATTGGCAGCTGGCGATCGAGGAAGGCTGCGATTTCATCCATCTCGGCCAGGAGGATCTCGCTACCGCCGACCTCACTGCTATTCGTGCAGCCGGATTGAAGCTTGGGCTGTCGACGCACGACCAGGCGGAATTGGCAACGGCGCTTGCTGCCGAACCCGATTACATAGCGCTTGGACCGATCTATCCGACCATTCTCAAGGCCATGCCCTGGGCACCACAGGGGCTGGAGCGCATCGGCCAGTGGAAGGCCCGCATCGGCAATATGCCGCTCGTGGCGATCGGCGGCCTGAGCGTCGAACGCCTTGCCGGTGTATTCGGGCACGGCGCCGACATTGCCGCCGTCGTGACCGACATCACGCGTAATCCTGACCCCGAATCGCGAACACGCGAATGGATCGAAGCGACGCGACGAGTGCCTTCAAATTGACAAGATCACCCCATCAGAGGCCATTGAGACGCGCGATTTTGCCGTCTATCGCATGATGAACGGCGCATTCATAAAATATTCAGCTGAACATAATCATGCTTAATACGTTGATTAGATGACTCGCGCATTTCGCTGAGCACAAAGGCTGCTTTGGAGGTAGTCATGATAAAGAAGACGGTTCTTACGGTTATGCTGGCCGCTGCAGTGGTAGGCGGCGCATTGGCGCCAGTCACCAACGCACAGGCGCAGTATTACGACGGCCGCGGTCCCTATCGCGGCGACTGGCGTGGCCATGACGATTGGCGTCGCCATCATCACCATGGCAATGGCGGCGCGATCGCCGGCGGTGTTGCCGCGGGTCTCCTCGGCGGCCTGATCGTTGGCGGCGCCCTTGCCAACAGGGGTCCGGTGTACGAAGTAGCGCCGCCGCCACCGAGATGCTGGTTCGAAAGCCGCCAGGTCGAGAACCAGTATGACGACGGTTGGCATTACGAGCGCGTTCGCGTTTGTAACTAACAAATCAGTCGAGCCTCGCCCTCGTGCGCTTGGCTTGATGGATGCTTTTTGCATTGCCGGCGGAGAACACCGCCGGCAATGTTTTTTTGAAAGCCGCCGATGACCGAGCTTACAGGCCGTGCGTCCTCGGATAGGCATTGCGTTCCGGGAATATTCGCCCAACAAGGCTTTCAGGCTCGGGCCGCCAGATTTCGACCAGCAACGGATAACAGGGCACCGTATCGCTCGAGTGCTCGCTGCCACAATCACCACCTGGGCAGGCTGAAAGCGCGCCGAGAAGATCGATCTCAGCAAAGAACTCAATGAAATCGCCCGGCCGCACCGGGCTTGCCTTCATGAAATATTGGTGGGTATCGCGGGTAAAGCCGGTGCACATGAAGACGTTCAGCACATCGTGAACATGGAATTCCGCCTCCTGAACGGAGATATCCATTTCCTTGGCAAGCGCGCGCGACAGGTTCGAATGGCAGCAATGATGATAATCATCGCCCTTCAGGAGTCGATTCGTGTAGGGATCGCAGCGCGTACCGATGACGTCGTGAACGCCGGCCCCATCCGCGTCCCAGCCATACCAGCCGAGCGTATCATGGGTTATCGTTGCCATTGACCGCAGATAAGGCAACGTGCTCCACAGCCGATCGCCGACACCGACATGGGTTGCGTGCAGCGCGCGCGTCTTGCCGCTGAAGAATCGCTCCGAGAGATCAGCCGCATTCCACAGATTGAGATCGCCTACCTGTGATCCCTCCACGCTGACAATGCGGAAGAAATGTCCCTTCGGCACGCGAAAACTACCGCCTTCGCGCGGGGCCACGATGATTTCGGCCGTTTTCGTCATGGTTTGCCTTGCCGCTTGCAGCACATCCATGTCGGCCGGCGGTAGCGTCCCGTTCGGATAGACGACAACGGGTGGCTTGCCGCGCCGCTCCTCGGCATCAGCGGGAACGGGCATATCGAAACTACTGCTCATGATGACTTTTCATTCCTCACCGATTTAGGGCCGAGACATTCATTATGGCAGCACTGTAAGGATATCAGGCCCCTGCGCAACGGTGATCGGGCTTGCGCTTTGGCTAAGTCTTACTTAGCCTTATGGACATGCAACATGTCCCGCTTGCCTCCCTTCGAGCCTTCGAGGCCGCCATTCGTCATGAGAGTTTCGCCAAGGCGGCTGCTGAACTCAATCTCACCGCCGCGGGCGTGAGCCAGCATGTGCGTGCGCTGGAGGAATGGCTCGGTATCAAGCTCTTTACGCGTCATGCCCGCGGTGTCACGGCGACGATAGCCGGTCGCGAATTAGGAGCGGTGGTTGCAAGCGGTCTCGGACAAATCGACATCGCCGCCCGGCAGTTGCGGCTTGCCGGCACCAACCGGCCTGTCAGCGTGGCGTGTATTGCTTCCGTCGCCACCCGTTGGCTGATACCGCGGCTGCAGGCGTTCAAGAAGCAATACCCCGAAATTCAGATCAATATCGTCTATGCACTCGATGCGAGGACGCCGGAGGCGGCAAGCGTCGATCTGTTGATCCGCCATGGACCAAGGCCGGCGGTCAATGCGGTTTCCCTATTGCCCGCCGAAACGCGGCCAACCTGCTCTGCGGAGTACGAGCGTCGTCACGGACCGATCAGAAGGCCGGCCGATCTTCTCGATCTCGACCTCCTGCATGATGAAACGACGGCCGCCTGGACACAATGGTTTGCGCTTGAGAATATCCGCCGGCCTCTGAAACCCGGTCCGATCTTTGCCGATTTCGGATTGATGATCGGATCCGTGATCGGCGGGCAGGGCATCGGGCTCTGCCCGACGGCCTTGATCTCAGACGAACTCACCAATGGCACATTGGTTACCCTGTCCGACACGTCATTGGATACCGACAAAAGCTACTGGCTGCTGTCGGCCGACCGCCTTTCCAGCGAAGCGGAGATATTTCGCGACTGGCTGATTTCCGTTAGCAAATAGGCTGCGAAGGGCGCGAAATCCGGGGCTGTGGCAAACCTGTGTCAAAGGTTTTCGGCGGTAACCGTCAGAAAACGGACTGGCTCAGGGTCGATATCGGTATCGATCAGACCCAGTCGCTTCAGCGTCAGATCGATGGCACGGCGCGCCTGAACCTCCGGAGCCTGGTCAAGAACGATGGTCATCAGGCCTTCTTTGAGATAGGCGCGCGTCACATCGGACAATTCATGTCCAACCCAGAAGACCGGCCGCCGACGATACCGGCGCAAAACGGTCGCGATCGCTGCATTGTCGCCGCCGGCGCTATAGAGGCCGGCAATGTCGGGATATCTGGCGAAGGCGCTCGTCAGCAGCTCGATCGTCTTCATTTCATCGTCCTCGTCGAACATGACTTCGACGAAACGATGCAAGGGGTTCGCATGATCGCGCAGATAGTTGGAAAAGCCGCGGATGCGTGCCTTGTGGTTCTCATAAGCGCCGCTGTGGCAGAGCGCGACGAACGTGCCTGAGATATCCGCCTGCATGCGCGCCATGTAGAAGGCAGCAGTGCGACCGGCCGCTTCATTGTCGATACCGACATAAGGCAGTTCCAGCGCTGGCCGCGTCATGATCTGGACGACAGGTGTGCCGCCGCTGGCAGCCTTGCGGACGCTGCCGACCACATCGGGGTGATCGGGCGCGACGACGATCAAGGCGGAGCGCCGTGCCTGTGGATTGGCGATGTGGCGCGAGAAGTCGGCGGGATCGTCTTCCCTGGCGAAGGTCCGCTGGATCTGGATATCTTTGTCGAGCAGGGCAGCGATACGCTCGAAAGCGCGATTGAGCCTCGAGTAGAAATAGGTCTCAGGTCGAAGCAACACGACTTCGATCCGCACCAGACCATGCCTTGCTCCGGCAATCGGCGTACGATAGCCGAGCCGCTTGGCCGCGATGAATATCTTTTCCGCCGTCTCCGGCAAAACATTGCCGCGGCCGTTGAGCGCACGCTCGACGGTGGCTGCTCCCACACCTGCCGCAGCCGCCACATCCTTCAACGTGACCTTGACCATGTTCTCCTCACCCAAGCCAATGATCAGTTTTGATCATGGATTCGCATCCGATGAAAGAGGAGAGATGTCAGCCAAAGCGAGCAACGAGAAAATCGATGGCGCTACGCAACATGGCTGTCGGGCGCCGATCCGGCGCATAGACCAGATGCATCGGTGTCGGCTTGTATGACCAGAGAGGCAATACCGCCTCAAGCCGGCCGGCATCGAGATCGGCAGCCAAAAGCAGTTCCGGCTGCAACGCGATACCTGCTCCGTGCAGGGCGGCAACGCGCAGAGCTCCCCCCTGGTTGGTGGTAAACCTGCCCTTGATGGCGACCTCGCGGGTTTCTCCTTCCGGGCCGACCAGATGCCAGCGGCCTTGCAGACGCCAATAGGAATGGCCGAGACACATGTGATTGACGAGATCCTCGGGGATCTGCGGCCTGCCACAGCGGTCCAGATAATCCGGCGATGCCGCGAGCACGCGCCGATAAGGCTTCAGCGGACGAGCCACGAGGTTGGTGTCCGTCAGATCGCCGATGTGGATACCGAGTTCGTAGCCTTCGCCGATCAGATCATGCGGATTATTGTCGAGCGCCAGGTCGACGCTCACGTCAAGATTCTGATGCAGATAGTCGACGAGCGCCGGCACGAGGCTTTGCGTCCCGAAACTGACGGGGGCGACGAGCCGCAGGCGCCCGCGCGGCGCTGATTGCAGTTCGGATGCCGATTGCTCGGCAAGCTCCACTTCCGCCAGTACCGTCTTGCAGCGCTCGTAATAAAGTTTGCCGACCTCGGTCAGTTGATGACGGCGTGTGGTGCGGTGAAGCAGGCGTGCGCCGAGCCGTTGTTCGATCGTCCTGATATGTTTGGCGACCATAGCTGACGACACCAGGCTGATGTCGGCAGCGGCGGCAAAACTGCCCTGCTCGACCACTCTGACGAACATGGCCATCCCTGCCAACTTGTCCATGATTGCATACCTATAGGTTCGGAATGAAGCAAATAGGAGCGTATTTATCGCCAGTTGGTTTTGCAAGATAGTCCGGGACGCCTGATGTCAGGCGATAGTCTCTCAAGGAGTTACCATGCCCATCCTGCGCTTGGAAATGCATCCTGGCCGTACACAGGACCAGAAGCGCGCTTTCGTTCGCGAAGCAACGAAGGCCGCTGTCGAAACACTCGCTTGCCCGCCGGAATCGGTCGAAATCATCATCACCGAGATTTCGAAGGAGTTCTGGGCAACAGCAGGAAAGCTGAAATCGGATAGCTGAAACGACCCGATTTCAAGCTCGTGACCTGGCGGTTGTCATTCGACCGCCAGGTCACGTACGGGGTGAGATTCTACCGCCTCCAGCCTCGAGACCCAATTCATCATGCGCGCCATCTCCTGCATGAGAACACGCGACGAATGATATCAGCAGCATGATTCAGATTGGGGCGTGGATTGCAGAATGCGCCGACGCCTCACTGATGGAAGTTTCGCCTGCTTTCGGGCGAAAGTCACACGTCAGACGATTCCTCCAGGAAAGCATCCAGCGGTATTGGCCCATATCGCAGCTGGACCCCTTTTGTATTGCGTACCGCGTGCATGTAGCAACCATCGTTGGCATTGTGCGTCTTGCATATGGGAAAAATGAAAACCCTTGCACCATTTGGTTCGTCTAGTGCCTCCCTTCCCGGAATCACATGCCCGCCAACAAGACTACCGTGGCAGTCACGGCGCTGGTTGCTGAACCAATTATGAGATGTGCAACGTTCGGGTCTTTCTCCCCTGTTGCATTTTTCTTTCCACAAACGGATCCACGAGGACCTCCCCACCTTTGGGTCGCGCGTACTGCCGATGACGTTGGCGAAGTTACGACGCGCTCGCCAGGTGACGACACCGACGTAGGTGGAGGATATGATGGCCTGCATCTCGGCAATCTCCGCAACCTTATCGGTGATGGCCTCCGTCGTGACCGGCCTGCCATACATGCGCTCGTAGTCGGCGAGATTGTCGAGAGTAACGATCGGGGCTGTCCCGAGTTCGGAGACGCTGTCCACACCACACTCGATAGCGGCATCGACCAACAGGTCATTGCAGCGATGGGCCGTCTCCCGCAGCATCTGATCGAGCAGTGGCGTTTTCGCGACATGATCTGCCCAGATGTTGGTGATGGGATGGTTGATGCCGACATCGTTCGGGGTCGTGTGAAACTCCGGTCGCTGTGTGCCGCTGGAGAGCTGCTTGGCGTCGCTGTGCAGAAATGTCGTGATCTGGAGCTGATCGCGCGTGCGATCATCATTTCCATGAATGGTGAGTTCATTCTCGCTGCGGTTATAGTCATAGCTAAAGCGAACTTGCGCCATCACCGGCAAACCATTGAATGTACCGATCGGTTCCGGTTCACTCACAGCGGTTTTGGGGCCGCCGCCAAGATCGAGGGTCAACGCGACGCTGCAATCCTGTAGTTGCATGCTAGTATCATGGAATGAACTCGCGAGCGGCATTCTGACGACAAGCGACAGAGGCGCATAATTCTGCTCGGCCATCTCAATAACCTCCGCAAGGATTGTCCGTTTCGCGGGAATGATTGATAGGGCTGAACCTGGTGTCTTCAGGCATCGTCATGAATATGAGCTCCCAGTGTGTTTGAGACCTTTGGCCATCGCCAACACTGGAATTCTATCGATTGTCGTCTAGGCTTGCCTTTGCGCGAATACCTGAATTCTTTGCGACCAACATTTTGTCGGGCCACTTGCGGCGTTGTCCGGTCGGGACGAGAGCTGCCACCGAAACGCTCGTCCGCCCACCGGAATCGGCGGGAATCGTCATCAACGAGATTTCGAAGAAGTCCTTGGCGACGGCCGGAAAGCTGAAATCGGATAACTGAAACGACCCGATCTCATGATCGTGGCCTGGCGGTTCTTGTTCGACCGTCAGGCCTCGCCTGGCGCTAGGCTCTGCCGCCCCCAGGCCTCGGCCCACTCCATCAGACGCGCCATCTCCTGCTTGAGAGCGTGGGAACGGATGATATCGGCAGCGTGGTTCTGGTTGGTGCGCGGATTATAGAATGCGCCGATCTCTTCGCCGCTCTCCCGCCTTGCCGCCTCCAGGCGGTTTCTGACATCCTCGACTTCGGCCTTCACCGCAAAGTACCGCTTCATGACCTCGACAAGATCGCGGTCGTTGGCATTGGTCTCCATGCGTACTCCATCTTACTTATTTTAGCGTCTCGCAATGATCCGATTCGAATGGCGAAATCTAGGTCATTGTTTAGCCGGCAAGATGAACTGGCGGACGGGAGCCTCGTCACATATGCAGCGAAGCGCATGAAAATGAATGCAAATTCACGACCAGTTTTCCTTGACTGACTGCATCACCACATTGGTCGATGTGCTGGCCACAAAGGGCAGACTGGAGATCTTTTCACCGAGAACGATGCGGTAGCGGCGAATATCAGAGGTCCGCACCTTGAGGAGATAGTCGAAGCGGCCGGCGATCATGTGGCACTCTTCGATTTCCTTGATTTTCTTGATGGCATTGTTGAAGCTGAGGAGAGCCTCTTCACGCGTATCCGTCAGCTTCACTTCGGCAAAGGCGACGTGATCGAGGCCGAGCTTGATCGGATTGAGGATTGCCTTGAAACCATCGATATAGCCGGAATCAATCAGTTTCTTCAGGCGCGCCTGGCATGGAGTCTTGGAAAGGCCGACCCGCTCGGAGAGTTCCGTGATCGACATGCGGCCGTCTTCGACCAGCGCGTCGAGGATCTTTTGATCGAACTGGTCAATTTCACTGGATTTGGTCATTTTTGCAGGCATTCCTATTTGAAAATGCGTCTATTGAAGTTCAATATGGCTGGAAAGCCGCAGTTTCAAGGCGGAACGCTTTCCTGGAATGAAGTATGTTCTCGTCGAAGCAACGGGAGGGCTGCGTGGGGCGATATCGCTGACGCCCACATGAGCCATCGGGACCCTTGCACCTTGAGGTTATCATGACTGTCTCTGCCAAGCTCGCTACCGAAGAACCAGCCCCAGACGTTGCCCCGTTTTCAAACTTCGCGCCGCCTATTCGTGAGCAGAGCCCGCTCCGGCAGGCGATCACCGCCGCTTATAGACTTCCCGAAACCGAGTGCCTGCCGGTCCTGATCGAAGCGGCCACCTTGCCGGAGGCTACCCGCGAGGCGGCAAGAAAGACCGCCAAGAAGCTGATCGAAGCGTTGCGCGCCAAGCACAAGGGCGACGGCGTCGAGGGACTTGTGCAGGAGTATTCTCTTTCCAGCCAGGAAGGCGTTGCGCTGATGTGTCTTGCCGAAGCGCTGCTGCGCATTCCCGACACGGCAACACGCGATGCGCTGATCCGCGACAAGATCGCCGGCGGCGATTGGAAGTCGCATATCGGTGGCGGCCGCTCGATGTTCGTCAATGCTGCCACCTGGGGGCTGGTGGTAACAGGCAAACTGACCTCGACCGTCAACGAAAGCGGGCTTTCCGCGGCGCTGACAAAGCTGATCGCCCGTGCCGGCGAGCCGGTCATCCGCCGTGGCGTCGATATGGCCATGCGCATGATGGGCGAGCAGTTTGTCACCGGCGAAACAATCGATGAAGCGTTGAAGCGCGCACGCACCCTCGAAGCCAAGGGGTTCCGCTATTCCTACGACATGCTTGGCGAAGCCGCGACCACCCATGCCGATGCCGAGCGCTACTACCGAGACTATGAAAACGCCATTCATGCGATCGGCAAGGCATCTGCCGGCCGCGGCATCTATGAAGGCCCCGGCATCTCCATCAAGCTTTCCGCGCTGCATCCGCGCTATTCGCGCTCGCAGGCCGACAGGGTCATGGGCGAGCTTCTGCCGAAGGTAAAGGCGCTGGCGCTGCTCTCCAAGGGCTACAATATCGGCCTGAACATCGACGCCGAAGAGGCCGATCGTCTCGAACTCTCGCTCGATCTGCTGGAAGAACTTTGCCTCGATCCGGATCTGTCCGGCTGGGACGGCATCGGCTTCGTCGTGCAGGCCTATGGCAAGCGCTGCCCCTTCGTCCTCGATTTCATCATCGATCTTGCCCGCCGTTCCAAGCACCGCCTGATGGTTCGCCTCGTCAAGGGCGCCTATTGGGATGCCGAGATCAAGCGCGCGCAGCTGGAAGGCCTGGAAGGCTTTCCCGTCTATACCCGCAAGATCTACACCGACGTTTCCTACGTCGCCTGTGCCAAGAAGCTGCTTGAAGCAACCGATGTGGTCTTCCCGCAATTTGCCACCCACAACGCACAGAGCCTCGCCACGATCTACCATATGGCGGGAAGCGAGTTTTCCGTCGGGAAGTACGAGTTCCAGTGCCTGCACGGCATGGGCGAACCGCTCTATGAAGAAGTCGTCGGCGCGCAGAATCTTAACCGACCCTGCCGCATTTACGCACCGGTCGGCACCCATGAGACGCTGCTTGCCTATCTCGTCCGGCGCCTGCTTGAGAACGGCGCCAACTCTTCCTTCGTCAACAAGATCGCCGATCCCGCCGTTCCCGTATCCGAGCTGATCGCCGATCCAGTCGAGCGCGTGCGCGCGATGACGGTTGTCGGCGCTCAGCACGACAAGATCTCGCTGCCGGCTGACCTGTTCGGCGGCGCGCGGCGCAATTCCGCTGGCGTCGACCTTTCGAACGAGACGGCACTCACTGATCTCTCCGGGCAACTGCAGGCCTCGGCGGCGAAGGACTGGATTGCAAAGCCGCTCCTTGCCGATGGCTCCGAACGCGGCATCACCCGAGCCGTTCTCAATCCCGCCGACCATGCCGACGTCGTCGGCCATGTCACCGAACTGGAGCCGGAGGATGCGCCCGACGTCATGCGGCTTGCATCAGCGGCCGCCGAGCGTTGGGCGACCGTAGTCCCCGACAAGCGCGCCACCATCCTGGAACGCGCCGCCGATCTCATGCAAAGCGAGATGCCAGCCCTCGTCGGTCTGACGATCCGCGAAGCCGGCAAATCGACCGCAAACGCCGTCGGCGAAATCCGGGAAGCGATCGATTTCCTTCGCTATTATGCCGCCCAGGCCCGCAAGGTGCTGACGCCGGAGAGCGTGCCGCTTGGCCCCGTCGTCTGCATCAGCCCGTGGAATTTCCCGCTGGCGATCTTCACCGGCCAGGTTGCCGCGGCATTGGTTGCCGGCAATCCCGTCGTCGCGAAACCAGCCGGCAATACGCCGCTGATTGCCGCCCAGGGTGTCCGCATCCTGCATGACGCCGGCATCCCGCGTGATGTCCTGCAATTTGCACCCGGCAGCGGCAGAATGGGTGCCGCCCTCGTCGGCGCCCCGGAAACCGCCGGCGTCATGTTCACTGGCTCCACGGAAGTCGCTCGCCTGATCCAGGCGCAGCTTGCAGAACGGCTCTCGAAATTCGGCAAGCCGATCCCGCTGATCGCCGAAACCGGTGGCCAGAACGGCATGATCGTCGATTCCTCGGCCCTTGCCGAACAGGTTGTCGGCGACGTCATCGCCTCGGCCTTCGACAGTGCCGGCCAGCGCTGCTCGGCACTGCGCGTTCTTTGCCTGCAGGAAGAAGTGGCGGATCGTACCCTGACCATGCTGCGCGGCGCGCTTCGCGAACTCTCGGTCGGCAAGACCGACCGGCTCGCCATCGATATCGGCCCGGTCATCGACGACAACGCCAAGCGCGGCATCGATGACCATATCGAGCGCATGCGCCAGCTCGGCTGCAATGTCGAACAGCTCGATCTTCCCTCGACCGCTGCCAAAGGCACCTTCGTTGCTCCCACCATCATCGAACTGAAGAAACTGAGCGATCTCAAGCGTGAGGTATTCGGCCCAGTCCTTCACATCATGCGCTACCAGCGCAAGGGGCTCGACAAGCTGATTGCCGATATCAATGCCTCCGGCTATGGCTTGACCTTCGGCTTGCATACCCGCCTTGACGATACGATCGCCCATGTCACTGAGCACGTTCGCGCCGGCAATCTCTATGTCAACCGCAACATCATCGGCGCAGTCGTCGGCGTCCAGCCCTTCGGTGGGCGCGGCCTTTCCGGCACAGGCCCGAAGGCAGGCGGCCCGATGTATCTGCGTCGTCTCGTCGCTTCCTCCACCGAAGCGCTACGCGATGCCTCGGTGCAAACTGATCCGGCTGCACAGCAGTTCATCGCCTGGCTCGAAGGCAAGGGTGCTGCGGACGCAGCCAAACAGGCCCGTGCTGTCGCGGCCCAATCGTCGCTCGGCTTCAATACCGAGCTGCAAGGTCCGGTCGGTGAACTGAACCTTTATGCGCTGCATCCGCGCGGCAGGATCCTGCTCGTTCCGCAAACGCCTCTCGGCCTCTATGTCCAGATCGCCGCCGGGCTTGCAACAGGCAATTCGATCGTCATCGATGCGGCCTCGGGCCTGCAGGACGAGCTTCGCAAACTGCCGGCACCGGTGGCAAACCGCATTTCCTGGACGAAGGATTGGGCAGTGGATGGACCTTTTGCCGGCGCTCTCATCGAGGGTGATGCCGAACGGATCCAGCAGGCGATCAAGGTGATTTCGGCAATTCCCGGCCCGCTGGTTCTCACGCAGGCGGCCTCGAGCGAAGAGATCGCCAAAAGTGCCAACGCCTATTGCCTCAACTGGCTGCTTGAAGAGGTGACGACGTCGATCAACACTGCCGCAGCCGGTGGCAATGCCAGCCTGATGACGATCGGCTAACACCACCGACAATCTGAAATTGACGCGGCGGCCGGACCGGCAAGGTCTCGGCCGCCGCTTTTCTATGAGAGACCCCGGGCCATCCTCGCCCTTCGAGGCTTCGCTCCTCAGGGTGAGGATGGAGCGCACATCTTCGCATAAAACCGGTTCCCGTCGCAGCAAGCCAGCTCTGTGTGCGGTATTGCGCGGAAGGTTAGCCCTCATGGTGAGGTGCGCAGGCTCCTGAGCTTGTCGAAGGTGCCGAAGCCTCGAACCACGAGGGCGGGTGATGAAAGACCACGCCCTGCTCAAGTCTCCGACCTGACATCGATCTAGTGCTCAACACGCGTTTCAACGTGGTCCATGCACCGTGCTTCCTGCGGCCTCTTTCTCTTCCGCGCAGAAATTTTTGAGAAAAGCTTTTCTCTAGTTGACTCTTCGGTTGAGAAAAGCTTTTCTCAAAGAAACTCGATTGGGAGAAGACATCTGGAAAATCAGCGTGCGAAAAGCGGACGCGCAACGATTCACGACGTTGCGGCGGCAGCAGGCGTGAGCATTTCAACGGCATCCAAGGCCTTGAACAATACCGGCCGCATGGGCGACGAGACCCGCGAAAGGGTCAAGCGTGCTGCTGCCGAGATCGGCTTCCGTCCGAATGCGCTCGCCAAGGGATTGCTCAGCAATCGCACGTTTACGATCGGTCTTCTCACCAACGATACATATGGCCGCTTTACGCTGCCGGTCATGGCCGGCATCACGGAAGCGCTCGTCGATCACGGTGTCTCGGTCTTTCTATGCACGATCGAGGACGATCCGGCACTTGGAAAGGTTCATGTGGACGCCATGTTGGACAAGCATGTGGACGGCATCATCGCCTCCGGAAAGCGGATCGATCGTCGCCTGCCGGTGGATCTGTCCAATCTGCCGGTCCCGGTCATCTATGCATTCACCGAGGGCGCGCCGGGAAGCGTCACCTTTTGCGCGGACGACTATCAGGGGGCGGCGCTTGCTGTTGAATGGCTGCAGGGCCTTGGCCGACGCCGGATTGCCCATGTGACCGGTCCCGAAAGCTTCGTTTCGGTGCGTGAGCGCGCCAGGGCCTATAGCGATCTCGCCGGGGACGAACTGCCGGTCCTGTACGGCATGTGGTCCGAGGCCTGGGGTCATGAAGCTGTGGCACGGCTATGGAGCATGGACGGAGCGAAGCCGGACGCGATCTTCTGCGGCAACGACCAGATTGCCCGCGCGATCGTCGATGCGCTTCGCGAGCGCGGCGTACGTGTGCCGGAGGATGTCTCGGTGGTCGGCTTCGACAATTGGGAGATCGTCGCCGCCCAGACCCGGCCGCCGCTGACGACGGTCGACATGAATCTCAAGGCGCTTGGCCGCGAGGCCGGGCTGACGGTTCTCGCGCTTGCTGAGGGACGCGACGTCGAACCTGGTATCAGAACTTTGCCGTGCGAGCTTATCGTCCGGCAATCATGCGGGGGAAGCCCCGATCGTTGATTAAAGGAAAAGGGGCTGATGGGAGTGGCCCCATGGGAGGAGAAGATGATGAAACGATTTCTGGCCGCAACTGGCCTCATATCCTTAATGCTTGCTTCCGGCGCCTCTGCCGAGAACATCTCCATGTGGGTTCGAAGCGGCATCGGTGATTCCTTCAAGAAAGTCGTCGAGGCCTATAATGCCGGCCATGACGACAAGGTCACGCTGACCGAGGTGCCATTCGGGGAGCTCGTGCAGAAATACGCGACCGCCATTGCCGGCGGGCAGGCGCCCGATGCGCTCTCGATGGACCTCATCTATACACCAGCCTTTGCCGCCGCCGGCCAGCTCGCGGACCTCACAGATTGGGCCAAAAGCCTGCCCTATTTCAATTCGCTGTCGCCCTCACATGTGAAGCTCGGCACCTATGACGGCCACATCTACGGCCTGCCATTGTCCGTCGAAACCTCGGTCTTTGCCTGGAACAAGGATCTCTACAAGCAGGCAGGCCTTGATCCGGAAAAGGCTCCGACGACCTGGGAAGAGATCGAGCAGAATGCCGAAAAGATCCGCGCGATCGGCGGCGATACCTATGGCTTCTATTTCTCCGGTGGCGGCTGCGGTGGCTGCATGATCTTCACCTTTACGCCACTCGTCTGGGGCGCAGGTGCCGACATTCTTTCGGCCGACGGCAAGACTGCGACCCTCGATACGCCGCAGATGCGCAAGGCCGTTGGCTTCTATCGCGATATGGTCAAGAAGGATCTGGTGCCGGCAGGAGCTGCAAGCGACACAGGCGCCAATTTCCTCAGCATCAGCAACGGCAAGATCGGCCAGCAGAGTATCGGCGCTTTTTCGATCGGCACGCTGATCACGCAATATCCCAACATCCACTTCGGCGTGACGTTGATCCCCGGCGTCGATGGCAAGCCATCATCCTTTGCCGGCGGTGACAATTTCGTCATCTCCAAGGGCACGAAGAAGCTCGATGCAGTGAAGAAGTTCCTCGAATACACCTATTCGCTCGAAGGGCAGAAGATCATGGCGAAATACGGCAGCCTGCCAACGCGCGGCGATATCGCCGACCAGGTGCTGCAAGGTCTTGATCCCCGCATGCAGATCGGGCTGAAGGCAATCTCGATCGCCAAGACGCCCTATACGCTGCAGTTCAACGACCTGATCAACAGCGCCAACGGTCCATGGGCCGGCTTCACCAACGCAGCCATCTTCGGCAGCGATGTCGATGGCGCTTTCTCCAACGCCCAATCGGAGATGCAGTCGATCATCGACAACGCCCAACAGCAGTAAACTCATCCACGCCGGGGAGCTTTTTAAACTCCCCGGTTCCTCCATCACAATATCGGGAGCATTCCATGGCTGGCCCTGGAGCTATCGTAGCCGCGCGTCCGCTAAAACGGCGAAGACGTGCCAGTTGGCACGGGTTTCTCTATATCGCGCCGGCCATGGCGCTCGTCATCGTCTTCTTCGTTCTGCCCGTAGTCTTTACATTCTGGATGAGTTTCCACAATTGGCCATTGCTCGGCAATCCCCGCTGGATCGGCTTCGGCAACTACACGCGCATGTTCTCCGATATGCGCTTCATGGCAGCGTTGCGCTTCACCGCCTACTACACCGTCGTCGTCACCATAGCGATCTTCGCCGTCGCCTTCCCGCTTGCCTTCTTCGTCGAGAAACATCGGCCGTTCGTCGGCTTCTACCGCACGATCATCTTCCTTCCGGTCGTGGTCGGACTTGCGACCGCCTCGCTGCTCTGGGTCTGGCTCGCCAATGTCGATAGCGGCTTCTTCGCTCCTGTCGCGCTGGCGCTCGGTCTCGTCGACAAGAGACCGAACCTGCTTGCCGATTTCGACATGGCATTCGCAACGATCATCGTCATGGTCGTCTGGAAGATCGCCGGCTTCACCATGATCATTCTTTTGACCGGCCTGCAGGCGATCCCCTCCGAACTGACCGAGGCCGCCCGCATCGATGGCGCCAAGCGCTGGCAGCGCTTCCGGCATTTGACCCTGCCGCTGATGCGCCGCACGATCGCACTCGCGTTGATAATTTCCATCACCGGCTCGGTGCTCGCCTTCGACCAGTTCTACATCATGACATCAGGCGGCCCGCAGAACCGGATGATTTCGGTGGTCTATTACATCTTCAACCAGTCCTTCGTGTCCTTCAACCTCGGCTATGGTGCAGCGCTCTCCATCGCGCTCCTCGTCATCCTGGTGCTGATCAGCATCGTCCAGCTCTGGCTGCTTCGTGTCGGGGAGGACAAGCCATGACCACCGCAAGAGAGCGCCGCGCTAGGCGCAAGCTCTGGGGCGGCATCGGCTATCACGGCATCGGCGTCGTCATCATCATCTTTTTCTTTGCACCGTTCGCGATCGCGCTGCTGTCGTCGTTCCGGCATGGAACCGAGGCGAGCCTTCCGCCGCTGCCGCCATGGCCGACGACCGGCTTCAGCTTCGATGCCTATCGCTCGCTTGATGGCTTTGGGGCGGGCGTCGTGCAGCATACGCTGAACTCGCTTTTCGTCTCGGTCGCGACCGTCCTTTTGACCGTCATCGTCAGCCTGCTTGCGGGCTACGGCTTTTCCCGCTATCGCTTCCCTTTCAAGGGCGCGCTCTTCATCCTGATCATCGCGACGCTGATGATCCCCTTCCAGTCGATCCTGACGCCGCTCTTCATCATCCTGGCAAGGCTCGGCCTCAACAACTCGCTGATCGGACTGACGCTCGTCTATGTGACGCTGCAGCTACCCTTCTCGGTCTTCATGATGCGCAACGCCTTCGATGCCGTGCCGAAGGAAATCGAGGAGGCGGCGCGCATCGATGGCGCCCGCGATCTGAAACTGCTGTTCCGCGTCCTCTTCCCCCTGGTGCTGCCGGGTGTCGCAACCGTAGCGATCTTCGCCTTCCTCAATGCCTGGAACGAATTCCTCGCGGCATTGGTGCTCCTGTCGAGCAACGAGAAATTCACCCTGCCGGTGCTGATGATCGCCGTCAGGACCGGCCGCCTCGGCGCCGTCAACTGGGGGGCGGTCCAGGCCGGCATCGCCGTCATGACCATCCCCTGCGTCATCGTCTTCCTGCTTCTGCAACGCTACTACATGCGCGGGCTGATGGCCGGCGCGGTGAAATAACCCTTTCAACAACGGATCAAAACCATGTCTGACAGAGAAAACCGCCAGTTTCGCCCCTTGCCCGTTCCGAATGTCGAGCTCGCTGGCCTCTTCGGCTCTCGCCAGGATGCCATCTGCAATTCGACCGCGGCGACGCTGCTCGACCGCTGTGTCGAAGCCGGCATGATCAAAGCAATCGACGTCGACCAACCAAGCCCCGGCATCGTCATTCCCTTGCAGACCTGGTCGGGCTCGACGCAGATGTTCTGGGACAGCGACCTCGGCAAGTCGATCGAGACCATCGCCTATTCGCTTTATCGCCGCCCCAATGCCGAACTGGAAGCTCGCGCGGACGCCATCATCGACATGTATGAAAAGCTGCAGCAGGAGGACGGATACCTGAACGCCTGGTTCCAGCGCGTCCAACCCGGCCGCCGCTGGACGAACCTGCGCGATCATCATGAACTGTATTGCGCCGGCCATCTGATCGAGGCAGCGGTCGCCTATTACCAGGCGACGGGCAAGCGCAAGCTGCTCGACATCATGAGCCGCTTTGCCGACTATATGATCACCGTCTTCGGGCATGGCGAAGGCCAGCTGCGCGGCTATTGCGGCCACGAGGAGGTGGAGCTTGCACTTGTCAAGCTCGCCCGCGTCACCGGCGAGAAGAAATACCTCGATCTCGCCAAATACTTCATCGACGAGCGCGGCCGGGAACCGCATTTCTTCACCGATGAGGCGCTTCGCGACGGCCGTGACCCCAAGAAATTCGTGCAGAAGACCTATGAATACAGCCAATCGCATCTGCCGGTGCGTGACCAGACGAAGGTCGTGGGCCATGCGGTGCGCGCCATGTATCTCTATTCCGGCATGGCCGATATCGCCACGGAATATAACGACGATACGCTGACCGCGGCACTCGAGACGCTCTGGGACGATCTGACGACCAAGCAGATGTATGTGACCGGCGGCATCGGGCCGGCTGCCTCCAACGAGGGCTTTACCGACTATTACGACCTGCCGAACGAAAGCGCCTATGCCGAGACCTGCGCCTCCGTCGGGCTGGTCTTCTGGGCAAACCGCATGCTCGGCCGCGGTCCGAACCGCCGCTATGCGGACATCATGGAAGTGGCTCTCTACAACGGTGCGATGGCGGGCCTGTCGCAGGACGGCAAGACCTTCTTCTACGAAAACCCGCTGGAGAGCGCCGGTAAGCATCACCGCTGGACCTGGCATCATTGCCCCTGCTGCCCGCCGAACATCGCGCGGCTGCTCGCCTCGGTCGGCTCCTATATGTATGCCGCCGCCGACAACGAGATCGCCGTCCATCTCTACGGCGAAAGCAAGGCTCGCGTACCGCTCGCCGGCGGCGTGACCGTGCAGCTTTCACAGGAAACACGATACCCTTGGGACGGCGCAATTCGCTTCAAGGTCAATCCCGATCGCAATGCCAAATTTGCGCTGTCGCTGCGCATTCCCGAATGGGCTGATGGCGCGACGCTGGCAATCAACAGCGCATCGGTCGATCTCGCAACGGTCACGGTCGATGGCTATGTCCGCATCGAGCGGGAATGGCAGGCAGGCGATCGTGTCGATCTCACCCTTCCCCTTATCCCGCGCGCGCTGTTTGCCAATCCGAAAGTCCGTCAGGATGCCGGGCGTGCTGCCCTGATGCGTGGGCCGCTCGTCTATTGCGTCGAGACAACGGACAATGGTCACGACCTCAACGGCATTTCTCTTTCCAGCAATCCGGCAATCGCGAAAACGGCGGAAATCGCCGAGCTGGAGGGAGCAGTGGCACTCGATGTGCCCGTAACGCGCGAGGCGGCCGACTGGGGCGCCGATCTCTATCGGACCGCGCCACCAAAAGGCACGCCTTCCACCGCGCGTTTCGTGCCCTATCATCTTTGGGACAATCGCGAACCCGGCGAGATGCTTGTCTGGATCCGCGCCGATCAGCTGCAGCGCGGAGCCTGACATGACGAAGAACGGCATGCGCCTGACCGGTGTCCGCAAAAGCTTCGGCGGGCTCGAGGTCATCCATGGCATTGATCTCGATATACCGGAGGGCGCGTTCGTCGTCTTCGTCGGCCCTTCCGGCTGTGGCAAGTCTACGCTGCTGCGCATGATTGCCGGACTGGAGGAAGTCACCGACGGCGAGATTGCCATCAAGGGCCGGGACGTTACCGATCTCGACCCATCGGAGCGCGGCATCGCCATGGTCTTCCAATCGTATGCGCTCTATCCCCATATGAGCGTTCGCGACAATCTCGGTTTCGGGCTGAAAATGGCCCGGACTGACGCATCCGAGATCGAAAGACGCGTGCGCTCCGCCGCCGCGATCCTCAAGATCGATCACCTATTGGACCGCCGGCCGGGACAGCTTTCCGGCGGCCAGCGCCAGCGTGTCGCCATCGGACGCGCCATCGTTCGCGAGCCGGATGTCTTTCTCTTCGACGAGCCGCTCTCCAATCTCGATGCGGAGCTGCGCGTCTCGATGCGCATCGAAATTGCTCGGCTGCATCGCGAGCTCGGCAATACGATGATCTATGTCACCCATGACCAGACCGAGGCGATGACGCTTGCCGACAAGATCGTCGTGCTGAGAGACGGCCGGATCGAACAGGTGGGCAGTCCGCGCGAGGTCTATGAAGATCCGGCCAACAGCTTTGTTGCCGGCTTCATCGGCTCGCCCAGGATGAACATGATCGAAGCCACATGGTCCGGTGATGAGACAGCGAGCGTCGGCAACGGCAGCATCAAGGTCGACCTCTCACAGACTAAGCCATCAACGGGCGAAAAGATCCTGCTTGGCATGCGCCCCGAACATCTCATCGTCACGTCTGGCGCGGACGACGCCTTGCGGGTGACGGTCGACGTCACCGAATATCTGGGCGGCACCCGCTATCTCTACTGCCAGACAGAGGACGGCCAGGCGATCATCGCCGAATATCGCGACGGACCGGAGATCGAGCGCGGCGACACGCTCCATCTGCATTGCCCACCCGAACGCCGGCGCTATTTCGACAAGCACGGAGGACGGCTGCGGTAGGCACTCTACCTGATCATCCCACATGCTCGTTGCGCGATAGCCGACGAGCTGCCTAGGAATTCGCCAATGTACGCGTCATCCAGCCAACGAGGTAACAATCCTTGGCTGGATGATTGCGTGAACATCATGCCGCCTTGCTGATGCGCACCGGAATGGACTTGTACGACGGCGTGCCGCTTTCCTTGTCCTGATAGTCGATCGGGATCAGGCAATTTGCCTCCGGGTAATAGGCGGCGACGGAGCCCTCGGAAATATCGTAGGATATAGCCGTCAGCTTCAAGAGCCGCCTGCCGCCTGATGGAAGTGCCGTCTCGATCTCGACGAGATCACCGTGCTCCAGCCCTTTCGCCTTCAGATCTTTGTCGTTCATGAACAGGACGTCGCGGCGGCCGAATACGCCGCGATAGCGGTCGTCGAGGCCATAGATCGTCGTATTGTACTGGTCATGGCTGCGAATCGTGGCGAGCTTGAGCACGGTCCCGTCCGACAATGAAATATCCTCGTTGAGGCCGGAAAACAGCTTGAACTCGGCCTTGCCTGACGGTGTCTTCCAGACGCGCTCGGTCGGCCCGATCGGCAGACGGAAGCCGCCCGGCACGCGGATGCGCTCGTTGTAGCGGGCGAAATCGGGATAGACGATTTCGATCTTGTCGCGGATCAGGTCGTAGTCGTTGATGAGCTCCATCCAGGCGACCTTGCTCGTCGGCAGGGTCGCCTGCGCCATCGCGGCAACGATCGCCGGCTCCGAACGCAGCTGATCGGAGGCCGGTTTCAGCCGACCGCGCGAGGCATGCACCATCGACATGGAATCCTCGATTGTCACCGACTGCGCGCCGGTCGCCTGAATGTCCTGCTCGGTGCGGCCGAGCACGGGAAACAGGAAGGACTCCTTGCCGATCAGGAGATTGGAGCGATTGAGCTTGGTGTTCATATGGACGGCGAGATCGAGCTTGCGCATCGCCTCGGCACAGAGTTCCGGATCGGGAAGCGCGATCGAGAAATTGCCGCCGAGGCACAGCAGCACCTTGGAGCGCCCCTCCGCCATCGCCTGCATGGCGGCAACGGCATCGTGGCCATGATGAGCTGGGGACGTGAAGCCAAAAGCTCGTTCAATGCCTTCGATGAGAGCCGGAGTCGGCTTCTCGGTGATCCCGACAGTCCGATTGCCCTGCACGTTGGAGTGTCCGCGCAGCGGGCAGATGCCGGCGCCCGGCTTGCCGAAATTGCCGCGCAACAGCAGCAGATTGGCAATCTGCTGCACATTGGCGGTGCCCCTGGCGTGCTGGGTGATGCCCATGCCATAGGCAACTATGGTCGCCTTCGATTTGGCATAGATCGCGGCAACCCGCTCCAGATCGGCGCGGGTGAGCCCCGAGACACGCTCGATATCGGCCCATTCCGTCTGGTTAAGATCGGCGACGAGATCGTCGAAGCCGGCGGTATGCTCGGCGATGAAGGCACGATCGAGGACATCGTCCGAGGTTTCTGCCAGCGCCAGAACGGCCTTCATGATGCCCTTCAGCGCTGCGGCATCGCCGCCGATCTTGACCTGGTAATAGGAAGAGGCGATCCGCGTCGAACTGAAAGTCGCCATTTCAATCGGGCTCTGCGGGTCGGCGAAACGCTCGAGTGCCCGCTCCTTCAGCGGATTGAAGACGATGATCGGCACGCCGCGGCGCGAGCATTCATGCAGCGTCCCCATCATGCGCGGATGATTGGTGCCGGGATTGTGACCCATGGAGATGATCAGATCGCATTCGTCGAAATCGTCGAGCGAGACCGTGCCCTTGCCGATGCCGATCGATTGCGGCAGGCCGACGCTGGTTGCCTCGTGGCACATGTTCGAGCAATCGGGGAAATTGTTGGTGCCGTATTCGCGGGCAAAGATCTGGAAAAGAAACGCCGCTTCGTTGGAAGCGCGGCCCGACGTATAGAATTCAACCATGTCAGGATCGGGCTGGCTTCGCATGACCTCGCCGATACGGGCAAAGGCGTCTTCCCAGGCAATTGGCTGGTAGGTATCGGATGCCGGGTCGTAGACCATCGGATGCGTCAATCGGCCGGAACTTTCCAGCTCATAATCGCTCCAGGTCAAAAGCTCGCTGACCGTGTGCTCGGCAAAGAACTCGGGCGTCACGCGCTTGTTGGTTGCTTCCCAGGTGACGGCCTTGGCGCCGTTTTCACAGAACTGGAAGGTGGAGGTATGCTCCTTGTCGGGCCAGGCGCAGCCGGGGCAATCGAAGCCAGTGGGCTTGTTGGTACGCAGGAGAAGCCCGGGCGCTTCGGTAACATCCATCTGCTCGCGCACCGCATTGGCCGTGGCCTTCAGCGCGCCCCAACCGCCGGCGGGGCTGTTGTAGGGGCGGATACCCGGGACTTCACGCTTTTGTGCCATGATACACTCCTTTGGCTACCCAAACGGCTTCCTCCCAAAGGCCGGGCTTACAAGAAATAAGCTTGTGACATCAGGGAGTAAAGCACAATCGAGCGACAGAAAGTCAAACGGCCGCCAAGCGTGATGGAGCTATGCGCAACGCTAGTTCTTGAAGACGAGGCAGGAGCCACCCTGCTGCCGGACCTGCGTGCAAACGGCATCCGCTTCCTCCCGCGTTTGTCGCGGAATGCGCGCCGCATAACGGACACGGCGGCCGAAGTCGGCATTGCGCTGACGCACGATCAACGGCTTTTCCGTATTCAACGGTGACGGCAGTTTTCTTATATTTGCGGTAAACAGACGGCGGGCGGCATCCAGCTGAAAATGCTCGGCCAGTTGCGCCCCCCAGGGCGCCCAGGGCCGCTCCTGCTCCAAGGGAATGGGTTTCAGGCGGCGGCTCTGCGCAAGGGCCACGCAGGAATCGACAAACGGCTTGCTCTTATCGAGCACGGGAGCTGCAATATCGGGGGGATCATCACGCCACTCCTCGACGCTATGGGCAGTGATCGCGCTCACATAGTTGCGCGTCTCATAGGGAAGTCCGCCGGAATTCAGGAAATTGGCAAGGCCGGCTTCGCCGGCATTATAGGCAGCCGCAGCCAATCCCAAATTGCCGAAGCGGTCGCGCAATTCATCAAGATAGGTCGCCGCCTTGCCGAGCGCCTCAAGCGCATCGTAGCTGTCGCGCACGCCACGCAGCTTCGCTGTTCCCGGCATGAACTGCGCGATACCGCGCGCGCCCTTGGGGCTGACGGCATCTGAGCGAAAAAGGCTCTCGCGCCAGACAAGCCGCGCCAGATAGTCCGGCGGTAGATGATTGGCATGCGCGAAATATTCGATCGCCGTGCAGAGATCACGATTGTAGCTGTCCTTGCGCAGGCAAAGCGTTTCGCCAGTCTCTGTGGTCAACGGGCCGGAGACGCAGACCGGCGGCGCCGCGCTCCATTCCGGCTGGGCGACTGCTGGACCGAAGGCTGAAACAGCAATGATACATGCAATCGCAGAGGCAACGATGGTGCCGACGAAGCCTGCCCTATGCTGCCTGCCTGTCATCTAAGCGATATCCGTCCGAGACCAACCGATCGCAAATTCGCGGCCTCTTCATAGCATCGATGGGCTGTGGCGCAAACCGTCGACGCAACGGCGATCTTCTGACAAGCCTCTATTCCGCGAGGCGGCCGCCACGCATCGGCGCCGGCACGCCTGTCGTGCCGGGAAAGCTGATCGGCAGGCCGCGCAGAACACGCACGGCGAGAAACGCAAAGCACTCCGCCTCCACCGCATCGCCGCGCCAGCCGAGATCTTCGGCAAAGATCGGTTCGACGCCGGCCCGGCTCCTGAGCATCGACATGATCGTCGGATTGTGCCGGCCGCCGCCGCTGACGACGACCTTACTCGGTCTGCGCGGCAGAAGGTCCAAAGCCTTGCCGACCGCACTTGCGGTAAAGGCCGAAAGGGTGGCGGCGCCATCTTCGGGACTCAAGCCATCCGCCATGGAGGCGCCGAAGTCAAATCGATCGAGTGACTTCGGATAGGGTGCGGTCAGATAAGGATGTTGCAGCAGCTTTTCGAGCCGCGCCTCATCGACTTTGCCGGCACGCCCAAGCGCACCGCCCCTATCCATCTCGCCCAACCCGTGCGACTTGATGAAGTCGTTGAGCGGCGCATTGGCCGGGCCGGTGTCAAAGGCAACGAAATTACCTTCGCCATCCCACCAGGTGACATTGGCAACGCCGCCAAGATTGAGAATGGCGGCCTCGCCCGCAGCACCCGCGCCACGCAACAACGCCGTATGGTACGCTGCGGCAAGCGGCGCGCCCTGACCGCCGGCCCGCATGTCGGCGGAGCGGAAATCATAGGCGACCTTGGTGCCGAGAATGGAGCGCATCAGCTCGCCATCCCCCAGCTGGCGCGTCTGTCCTAGCCGATCCTTCTGCGGAGCGCGATGCAGCACGGTCTGGCCATGAAAGCCGACGACGCCGATGTCGGCCATCGTCATGCCGTTCTCTTCGACCAATTCCCTGACCGCTTCCGACTGCGCGCGCGTCAGCGCTTCTTCCGCCGCCTTGAAGATCGCAGGCTCCGGGCCTTCGAAATTCCAGGCCCGAGCCTGGCGTAGCGTCTCTTCCAGCAATTCGCGAATCCAGCTGGGATAGGGCGCCAGAACATAAGGGCCGAATTCCTCAATCCGCTCGCCATCCGTCTTCAGCATCGCGACATCGATATTGCCGTCGAGGACGGTCCCGGTCATCAGACCGACTGCCCAGATTGGTTCCATGGTCAGGCTCCTAAGCTGCGTTGACGAGATCGCTCACCGTTTGACGAAGCGCCAGGATGCCGCTGTCGAAGTGGCGTGTCGGATGAATGCGGTTGGTGAGCAAGGTCCAGGCCCTGCCCTTGTCGAAATCGACCCAGAGGGCCGTGCCGGTGAAGCCTGTATGACCGATGGTGGCTGAGGAGCAGAGGCTGCCGCCATGCCAGCCGTCATGCGGCCGCTCCCAGCCATGGGTGCGTGTAGCCGAAAGCGGCGTCCGCATCAGCGCTATCGAACCTGCCGCCGCGCCGCTGCCGTCAAGCAATCCTCTGGCAAAATCAAGAATCGCGTCTGCCGTTCCGAAGAGGCCGGCATGGCCGGCTCCCTGCAGTGCGGAGCAATTGTCGTCATGGACCTCACCCGACAGGACACGGTTACGCCAGGTGCAGTCCTCCGTCGCGGCGGCCAGCTCAGGCGGCGCAGAGAAGGCAAAACCCGGGCCTGCGTCCATGGCTCGAATGGTTTGCCCGGCCAGTCGTTCCAGCACAAAACCGAGCAGAATGAAATTGATATCGGAATAGACGGGCGGTCCGGCGCGCCATTCACGCTGCAGAATGAAGGCGCGCAGAAGCTCCGGGTCACGGCCATAGGTGTAGATCGGCTCGACCGCCGGAAACGGCGTTTGATGTCCTAGGCATTGGCGAAATGTCACCTTCCGCTCCCAGGCCTCGGCACTGTATTGGCGCAGATCGGGCAGAAGCGTCGTCAAGGGTGCATCGAGATCGATGGTACCGGCCTCGGCCAAGGCGAGGATCCGCGGCGTGGTGAAAATGACTTTGGTGAGCGACGCGAGATCGAACCAGGTATCGGGAAGCATCGGCCTGACACTCGGGACCTTCTGTGCCGAGCCAATCGCGCGGATCTGCCGGCTCCCATCCAGATCGACGATGCCAAGCACGCCGCCTGGAATGCGGGCCGATGCCACCGATTGTTCGAGCGGCGCAAAAGCCCGGTCGAAACGCTCCTGAAACTCCATGCTCCCCCCTCTCGCCATCTTGGCTCTCAAGCTTCCGCCAGAGCCATGTGATCGGCTGCGAAACGGTGCCATTCAGGTGCGGCCGGTTCGAAGCCCGGCGGGCGTACCAATGATGGAACCTGGCGCGTGTCGAGCGTGAAGGTTTCCTTGCGCCGCGCAACCGTCGGAACCGCCGCGATCAGCCGTCTGGTATAGGAATGCCTGGGCTCGGACAAGACGGATGCGGCATCGCCGATCTCGACGATCTGGCCGGCATAGATCACGGCAATGCGATGGGCGATACGTTCGACAACCGCCATGTCGTGCGAGATGAAGAGATAGGCGAGCCCGTATTCGCGCTGAAGCTCGATCAGCAACTCCAAAACCTGCGCCTGAACGGAAACGTCGAGAGCGGACACCGCTTCGTCGAGTACCAGCACGGAAGGGTTCAGCATGAGCGCGCGGGCGATGCAAAGTCTCTGACGCTGGCCGCCTGAAAACTCATGCGGATAGCGCTCAAGAGCATTTTCCGGCAAGCCCACCCGCTTCAAGAGCTCGGTCATCCGTTTACGTGTGTCGACCGAAATCCGTCCACCGGCAGCAATCACCGGTTCGGCAAGAATGTTGTCGATGCGCAGTCTCGGATTGAGCGAGGCATAGGGGTTCTGGAAGACCATCTGCACCGCGCTGGTGCGATCAGCAGCCTTGCCGGCATTGGTCGTGGACGTGCCGCGGGTCGACTTGACCAACCCCAGGATCGCCCGCGCCGTGGTGGATTTACCCGACCCGCTCTCGCCGACGATTGCCAAAGTTTCGCCCGGCATGAGGTCGAAGCCGACGCCTTCGACGGCGTGAACCGCACCGGTCGAACGACGCATGAAGCTGCCCTTAACCGGAAAGCGTACCGTCAAGCCATCCACCTTCAAGGCCGGTTTGGCTTGCGTCTCGTCACGCTGAAAATCTGTGCGCGCGGCCTGCCCCGCGGCGAAATGCGGGACGGAATGCAGGAGATGCTGGGTATAGGCATGCTTGGGATGATCAAGAATCTGATCGAGCTCGCCCTGTTCCACCGCCTGCCCGGCCTGCATCACCATCACCTTGTCGGCGATTCCCGCGACAAGGCCGATATCATGCGTGATGAAGATCATCGACATGCCCGTCTCACGCTTCAGTTCGGCAAGCAACGCCATGATTTGTGCCTGGACAGTGACATCGAGCGCCGTCGTCGGCTCGTCGGCGATGAGAAGGCGCGGATTGCAGGCAAGCGCGGTCGCGATCATCACACGCTGGAGCATGCCGCCGGAAAGCTGGTTCGGGCAATAGGTCAGCCGGCGCGCAGCATCTGGAATGCGCACGCGATCCAGCGCATCCTTGGCGGCCGCCTTTGCCTGGCTTCCCGTCAGGCCGCGATGCAGCCGGAACGATTCCTCGATCTGGGTGCCGATGGTCAGAACCGGATTGAGGGAGGTCATCGGCTCCTGGAAGATCATGCCGATCTCGCCACCACGGATCTTCGTCAGCTCCGCTTCGCCCGCTCTGGTTACATCCAGAATACTATTGTCGGCGCGCTTGAGGCGAATAGACCCGCCAATGATACGGCCGCCGCCGAAATCGACGAGGCGGTTGATCGACAGCGCCGTGACGGATTTGCCCGAACCGCTTTCGCCGACGATCGCCAGCGTTTCGCCGGCATCAAGATCGAAGCTGACGCCCCGCACGATAGGATTGGCTTCGGGATCACGCCCGAAGCCGACGCGAAGATCGGAGACGGAGAGAAGCGGCGTCATACCGTCGACCTCCGCATCTTCGGATCAAGGATGTCGCGCAGTGCATCGCCGAGCAGGTTGAAGCCAAGAATGGAGATCATGATGGTCACGCCGGGGAAGATCAGCAGCCAGGGCGCCGTTTCCATAAGATTGCGACTGTCGCTCAGCATCAAGCCCAGAGAGGATGCCGGCGGCTGTGTTCCCAGGCCGAGGAAGCTCAAGCCCGCTTCCGTCAGCAGCGACCAGGCGAGCGCCAGCGTTACTTGAACGGTCAAGGGCGCCACGAGATTGAGCAGAAGATGCCGCGTCAAAATGTACGACCGGCTGCTGCCGAAGGTGCGGGCGGCATCGACGAAATCACGTCCTTTCAAGGAAAGGGCCGGGCCACGCACGACACGGGTGAAGATCGGCGTGTAGACGATCGCGATTGCGGCTACGCTGGTCCAGGTGCCGGGACCGACGATGGCGATGATCAAAAGCGCCAGCAGTATCGCCGGAAAGGCGAGCAGCACATCCATGGTGCGCATGATGACGCCATCCCAGCGCTTGCCAGACCAGGCGGCGGTCAAGCCGAGCACGGTGCCGAGCAGAGTTGCGGCAGCCACGGAAAAGAAGGCGACGGTGAAGGATTCGCCAATGCCATTCATCAGGCGGCTGGCTACATCACGCCCCAGCAGGTCGGTGCCCATCCAGTAGGCAAGATTGGGCGATTGCAGGCGAGCCAATGGATTGCGCGCGACGGGATCATGCGGCGTCAAGCCAAACACGCCAAGGATGGCAATGACGATGTAGACGAGCACAATCACGCCGCCGATCCGGCCGCTCATATGGGAAAAGATGGCCTTGGCGATCCGCATCAGCCTTCTCCCAGACGGACGCGCGGATCAAGCGCGACATAGGCGAGATCAACGAGCAGGTTCACGACCATGAAGTTGAAAGCAATGAACAGAACACAACCCTGGACCAGCGCATAATCGCGCTGCTGGATCGCATCCAGCACCAGGCGCCCCAGCCCCGGCAAAGCATAGATCTGCTCGACCAGCACCGCGCCGCCGAGCAGATAGCCGAATTCGACGCCGCTCAGCGTCACCACGGGGATCAGCGCATTCGGCAGGGCGTGCCGCCAGATGACGCCGCGCGCCGGGACACCGCGGCTGCGGGCCGTGCGCACATAATCATCACTCAAGACGTCGAGCATGGCGGAGCGTACGACACGCGTCACCGAGGCGGCGAAGGCAAAGCCGAGGGTTAGCGCGGGCAGGATCATCTGGCCGAGATTCTCGAGCGGGTTCTCCCAAAGAGGCGTGAAGGCGCCCATGGTCGGCAATACCCCGAAACCGGCAGACAGAGCATAGATCAGCAGCAGGCCGAGAACGAAATTCGGTGTGGACTGCCCGATCATGGCAACAATACGCACGGCAAGATCGGACAGCTTCTCGTTTCGCGTTGCGGCAAAGACGCCCGCCGGCAGACCGATGGCAAGCGCGATCACCATGGAGAGCAAGGCAAGCTCGAGCGTCAGTGGAAAGCGCTCCAGGATGATATCGAGGACAGGCTTGCCGTAAGTGACTGAAATGCCGAGATTGCCTTGAAATACGCCGAGCAGCCAATGCCAGTACTGGACAGGCCAGGGCTGGTCGATACCGAAATAGGCGGCAAGGGCCTGCCGCTGCTCCGGCGTTAGCAGGCCTGCATTGGTTCCGAGCATCGCCGTGATCGCATCGCCCGGCACCAGCCGGATGGCGACGAAGACGAAGATGGACACGCCCAGCATGATCAGCGGGAATGTCATCAGCCGGCGCGTCAGGTATGCCATTGCAATTCCTCTAGGGCAATTTCAGCTAAACCAAAATGTGAGCTTGCAGCCGAAATTGCGTAAAAACAAAGAGATAGAGCGCTTCCATGATATGATTCAAAAGGGAAGCGCTCTAGGTCCCGCTCATCGTTACTTGATCGAAACCTTGCTCAGACCGAACAGCGAGCCAGTCGGCGTCGGCACGAAGCCTTCCACGTTCTTCTGCTCGGCCGTATAGCCGTAGGCCGTGTAGAGCCAGATCCACGGCGAGACTTCGGCGAGATGCTTTTCGAACTCGGCGAAGATCTCCTTGCGCTTGGCCGGATCGGTCTCGGCGCGGCCCTTCTGCATCAGGCTATCGAGCGTGTCGTCGATATAGTTGGCGACCTTCTGCAGGTTGCCCGATTTCGTCCAGTAACGGTTGTACATCGAATAGGGATCGGCACTGCCGCCATTGAGCGCAACCGCCATGTCGAAATTGCCCTTGAGCCACGTGTCGACATAGACATTGAGTTCCATCACCTTGATGTCGAGCTTGATGCCGATTTCGGCGAGCTGCGACTGGATGACCTGTGCTTCGGCCGTGGCCGTCGGCGGTTCACCGGTTGCGGCGATGACGGTTGCCGAAAAGCCGTTGGCAAAACCGGCATCGGCCATCAGCTTCTTCGCCTTGGCGACATCACGCGTGTAGCAGAAGAGCTTGCTGGGATCGGTTGCATAGAGCGGCATCGTCAACGGCCCGGTCACCTTGCCCTCGCCGAGAGCCGCCGTATCCATCACATCCTTGCGGTCGATGGCGCAGGAAATCGCCTGGCGCACAGCGAGCTGATCCATCGGCTTGCGCGATGGGTTGAGCTGCAGGACGTTGTAGGAGAGGATCGGCGTGCGGGTAAGCTGCAGCTTCGGCTCCTTCGGCACCAGCGTTGCCACGAGCGGATCGTTCAGCAGCGCAAAATCGATCTGGCCGGTGCGCAGCGAAGCAAGGATCGCCGTTTCATCCGGCAGCACGCTGATGTTGATACCGTCGACGCCGGTGGCGCCGCCTGCCCAGTCCTTGTTGGCGGTCAGCACTTCCTTGGAATTCGGAACCCAGCTATCGAGCTTGAAGGGGCCGGAGCCGATCGCCTTCGTGCCGATGGTGCCGGCGGTGATTTCGCTTGCTGGAACCACCGCCGCATTGAGGCTCGTCATGGCCGTCAGAAGCGGAACGTCGGGCTGCGAGAGGTTGAAGACAACAGTATTGGCATCGGGCGTGTCGATGCTCGCGATCGACAGGAAGTTTGCTCGGGCAACGGCGGCAGTCGCTTGATCAAGAATGCGCTGGAACGAGGCCTTGACGTCGGCCGAAGTTACCGACGCGCCATTCTGGAATTTTGCCTTGGCGTTGAGCTTGAAGGTCAGTTGCTTGCCATCGGGCGCGAACTGCCAGCTTTCGGCTACACCGGGCACGATCTGCAGATTGCCATCCAGGCGAACGAGCGGTTCGTAGATCAGTTCCAGCAGGCGAATGGAAGAGAAGGCCGTTTGCTTGTGCGGGTCGAGCCCGGTCGCGTCCTGCGACCATGCCATGCGCAATGTCGCTGCCTGCGCCGGAATCGCGACGGTCGCCAGACCGATCCCCACGGCCAGTGCTACTCCCGAAATCAGCGTCTTTCCAAAATTCGCTTTCACGTTCAGTCCTCCAAATTTTTTAAATGTCCCCGGCCGATTTTAGCCTATTGATTGTCTCAAGCAGTCCGAGCGTTGATGGCCTTGCGCAGGAATCCATCAGCGTTTTGCAATGCCGCGCGGGCTTCTTCAATGCCCATCCCGGTAATTTCGATCAGAATGGCAAGCTTGACGTCGTTGCCGGTCAGATCGAGCACGCGGCGCGCTTCCTGCTGCGTGCAGCCGGTCGCCTGCATGACGATGCGCGAGGCGCGCGCCACGAGCTTCTTGTTGCTGGCGCTGACATCGACCATCAGGTTCTGGTAGCTCTTGCCGATGCGGATCATGCTTGCCGTCGTCAGCATGTTGAGAATGAGTTTTTGCGCCGTGCCCGACTTGAGCCGGGTCGAGCCGGTCAGGATTTCCGGGCCGACGACAGGCGAAATGGCAAGATCGGCAATGCCGGCGATGATGGAGTTCGGATTGCAGGAGAGCGCCACCGTAAAGGCGCCGATATCCTTGGCGTAGTTCAGGCCGCCAATGACATAAGGGGTGCGGCCGCTAACGGCGATGCCGACCACGACATCGTCCTTGCTCAGCTTAACCTCTTCCAGCGCCTGACGCCCCTGCTCCGGATCGTCCTCGGCACCTTCGATCGAGCGCCGCAGCGCATCTGGGCCGCCAGCGATCAGGCCGACGACCATGTCGGGCGGCACGCTGAAGGTCGGCGGGCATTCGGAAGCATCGAGAACGCCAAGCCGGCCGCTGGTGCCGGCGCCCATATAGATCAGCCGGCCACCCTTCTGAAAAGCAGCCACGATCTGATTGACGGCGGCGGCGATTGCCGGGATGACCTTCTCAACGGCAACCGGCACCGTCTGATCCTCATAGTTGATCTCGCGCAGGATATCGAAGGTCGGCAAGAGATCGATATGCATCGTATTCGGATTGCGCCCTTCGGAAACCAACTGCTCCAGTTCGGAAATCAACTTCTGCTCTGTCATGGGCCTGCTCGCGAATAACGCTTCGATATCAATAGGTCAGAGTGGCAAGTTCGATCAGTTCAAGATCGGGCTTGCCGCAGCAAAGATCGGTTTTCAGTCAGACGGACGACCGAAGTCTGCCGGGACTGAGGATGGCCTTTTTGGCTTCGCTCCCCGTCCATTCCCTGTTTACCTAGGTTAACATTATGTCTGTTTATTCCTTTCGTCAATCTATTAAGGAATAAAATATTCCATCTTGGGCGAACAAAAATGGCCGCTCATAGTCGTGGCAAGGCAGCATCGGAAAGAGACGGACGCCTTCGTGCGGTCTCTGCATTTCGGATGGAATTTAGGCTTCGACCAAACCGTCAATAATCATCGGTGAGGTGCAAGCACGTAAATGAACGCCTGAGAGTCACCATCGTCGGTACGGACCGTTGCGATCACACGGCAGTAGCCCTCGCCCTCGAAGGCATCGAGCCGCTCCCAATGTGCCGGAAGATCTGTGGATTCGAAGAGGAAGACGTCGATCTCATCGCCATCATCGGTAAGTTCGAGCCCCGGATAGCCTAACGCCGCGCCCCAACCGGATTCCAGCAACCTTCCGCGAACCGTCCCTTGGGTCCATGTACCAGCAAGCCCTTCAAGCTGATGGTGGTTGACGCGGCCCGGCGCAAGCGTGCCGTAGGTGGCGAGGCGATTTTCTGGCGTCATGCAACAATCCTCTTCAGAAGGCCCTTGAGCAATTCGGTGGTTTCCTGCGGCTGCTCGATTGCGGGGAGATGCCCACAGTCACGCATCAGCACGAATTGCGAAGTCCTGATGCCGATATGGATATCGAGCGAGTCCGCCGGCGGCGTCAGCACGTCTCTGTCACCGACGGCAACCAGTGTCGGCACCGAGATCAAAGGCAGCAGCAGTCGGGAATCGGGCCGGTCGAGAATGGCTTGCTGCTGTCGCAGGAATGCTTCGCCACCCACTCGAGCCGCCATGGCCTGGAGTTCCGTTGCAACCGGGCCGTCCAGATGACGCTCATGCACAAGCTCCGGCAGGAGCTTTCGCGTGACACCGGCAAATCGCCCGACTTTCAAGGAATCCATGCCTGCCCGCCTGCGGGCTGCTCGCGCCGGCGTATCAGGCGCCGCGCTTGTGTCAAAAAGCGCCAATCCCAGAACGCGTTCGGGCGCCTGCCGCATGATTTCGAAAGCCACATAGCCGCCCATGGAAATACCGGCAAGCACGAAGCGATCTGGCGCGGAACTGAGCACCCGCACCGCTATGGCATCGACACTCTCGTCCAACGTAAGATCGGCGATGAATGGATCAGCGAGATCTGCAATCTCATCTGCCTGATCCCGCCAGATGCGGGCATCGCAGAGAAGGCCTGGAAGGAAAACGATGGCTGGCTTAGGCATGCTCTCTTCTAGCGGCTGCGGCTTCGCCAGTCCAATATATGGAAGGTGCCTTCTCTATCTGTAAAACCTATGGCGCTTACTCAGCGGATCGCCTGGCCAGAATGATCGCGCCGGAGACTGCATCGCCGTCGATCGGCTTCAAGCGGCGGCGCACATCGGGCGAAAGCCAGGGCTCGAGCGGACTTGCGAGACCGCCGAGTAGACATACACGCGGCGCTCCCTTATCGAACAGCGTGCGAACCAGCGTATCGATATGGCCGGCGGCGCTCTGCACGATCCGCCGCGCGACAGCATCGCCTTGATCGGCATGACGCAGGACCATCGGCGCAAGAGCCGCGTAGTCCGTCGCCGATGCCCGGTCCATCCAGGCGACCGCCTCCATCGGATCGTTCTGGAAACGCTGCATGATTTCGGCGAGCAACGCGGTCTTCTGCTCACGTCCATCGTGGGCACGCAGTGCCAGCTGCACCGCCTTCAGCCCGAGATAGGCGCCGCTGCCCTCATCCGATATCGGAAAACCATAGCCGCCGACCCGCAATTGCTGCCCTTCGACGAGACCGAGCCCGATCGAGCCCGTCCCGGCAATCACGATGGCGCCATCACGACCGGAATGGGCACCGAGGCAAGCCCCCTCGCCGTCGCTGATGAAAGCGATGCTGGCAAATGGATGTTCTATCGCCTTCAGGGCCGCAAGCGCGCCCTTGCGGCCGATCCCGGCCAGTCCGATACCGGCATGGATGCGGCAGAGGTCAGAAGCCGCTAGCCCAGCCTCCTCGATGGCGGCGTCAGAGGCTCGTGAAATGGACGCCCATGCTTCGGCAATCCCGAGCCGGGTCGTTGCTGGCCCGGACAGTCCCTGCCCCAAGACCGTGCCTTCAGCATCCTCGATGCGCGCCCGGCAGCCGGTTCCACCGCCATCGACGCCGAGAAAATAGGAGATGTTTTCCAATGCGGCTGTCATGACGTCAACCGTTCGATATCGGCGCCGCACAGCCGCAATTTGCGATCGAGCTGCTCATAGCCGCGGTCGAGATGATAGACGCGGTTGACGATGGTTTCGCCTTCCGAAACGAGGGCTGCGAGCACCAGCGATACGGAGGCGCGCAGATCCGTCGCCATCACCTGCGCGCCTTTCAGCGGCGCGCCGCCGCGCACCAGTGCCGTCGTCCCCTGTAGTGTGATGTTGGCGCCGAGGCGCATCAGCTCCGGCACATGCATGAAGCGATTTTCGAACACCGTCTCGCGGATCAGCGACGCACCTTCGGCGCAGCAGGAAAGCGCCATGAATTGCGCCTGCAAATCCGTCGGAAAGCCCGGATAGGGCTCCGTGGTGATGTCGGCTCCCCTGAGTGGACCATCTCTGGAAACGACCAGGCCGCGATCGCTCGGCCAGACGCTGACACCCATGGCCTCAAGCGCCTGAACGACGGAGGCCAGATTTTCCAGCCGCGCGTGGATAAGCTCGAGCTGCCCGCCTGTAATCGCCGCTGCCACGGCATAAGTGCCGGCTTCGATGCGGTCGGGGATGCCGTGATGCTTGGCAGGGCGCCAGCTGGTGTCGCCATCGATGAGGATGCGATGCGTCCCCGCCCCCTCTATCCGCGCGCCCATGGCGCTCAAGCAAGCCGCAAGATCGGCCACCTCCGGTTCGCGGGCGGCGTTCAAAATCTCGGTTTCGCCCTTGGCCGTGCAGGCGGCCATCATTGCCGTTTCCGTCGCACCGACGGACGGCGAGCTCAAGACGATCCGCGCGCCCTTCAGCCCGTTTGCGGCCGAAGCGACGATCAGACCGCTTTCGATCCCGATATCGGCACCCAGCGTCGAGAGCGCCTTTATGTGCATATCGACGGGCCGCGCGCCGATGGCGCAGCCGCCGGGAAGTGAAACACGCGCATGGCCGAAACGGGCAAGCAGCGGCGCCAGCACCAGCACGGTCGCCCGCATGCGCCTGACCGTATCATAGGAAGTTTCCTTTGAGACGATGTCGCTTGCATCGATCGTCGTGCCGTGCGGCCCACGGGCGATCTTGGCGCCGTGGAGGGTAATGACACCAAGCATATTCTCAACGTCGCTGACTGATGGCAGATTGGTCAGTTCGAGCGGATGCGAGCTCAAAAGTGCTGCGGCGATCTGCGGCAATGCGGCATTTTTAGCGCCAGCGATGGTCACCGCGCCCTGCAACCTCTTGCCGCCGGAGATGCGAAGTCTGTCCATGATGAAAATCCGTCGAAGAAAGGCGAGGACGCCACGAGTCCTTCACGCGTTTCCTCGAAAGACTAATCGACCATTCCATTGTGTCAATCGGAATTGGAATTTTTTATTCCAATTTGCTGTGATAATGTCCGATTGCAAGAAGCGAGATTGCCGAGCTTGAACCGGATGCTATTTTCGGTGTGCTCGTGTCGACGGGTAAAGCAGCCTCGATGGCGCGAAGGGACAAATGTCGATTTTAAAGAAAATCAGCGCGCAGCTCGAAACCATGGCTCCCGCCGATCGCCAGATCGGACAGTTCATCATCGACAATCCCGACCAGATGCTGCGCCTGTCCTCAGCGGCACTCGCAGTCGAAACCGGCCGCAGCCAGTCGAGCGTCGTCAAGTTCAGCCAAAAGCTCGGCTATGCTGGCTATCAGGAATTGAAGCTTGCCGTCAGCGAGGCCAAGGCGCAGGAATGGCAGGCGCCGGCTGGCATGATCCATGGCACGATCGAAGTGGGCGACGGCTATCTCACGATCCTGCAGAAGCTGCTCGGCAGCAAGATGCAGGCCATGCAGCAGACCATCTCCGTCAACAACGAAGCCGACATCGAAAAGGCGCTCGAAGCGCTTCATGATGCCCGGCGCATCCATCTCACCGGTGTCGGCGCCTCGTCGCTGGTGGCGCGCGATTTTTCATACAAGCTGATGAAACTTGGCCGCAATGTGCTGCATGACAGCGACAGTCATGTGCAGATGGCCAATGCGTCGACGCTCGGGCCGGACGACCTGCTCTTTGCTCTTTCCTATTCCGGCGCCAGCATCGAAACCTTGCGGATCGCGGAGCTGGCAAGCCAGCGCCAGGCAACTGTCATTGCCGTCACCGGCCTGCAGGACAACCCGCTTGCGCGCGTCGCCGATATCTGCCTTCACACCGTCGGCGACGAGGATCGTGTTCGCTCGTCATCGATCACCGCCCGCGACGCACAGCTGATGCTGACGGACCTGCTGTTCATTCTGCTGGTGCAGCGTCAGCCCGATGCCAATGACTATGTCCATAATAGCGAAACCGCAGTTTCCGTACTGAAGGCCAAGCGTCTTTCATAGGATCGCCGGTAACCAAGCTGTGACGACGGCGCCCCTGTACGATGGCGATGTCGGGACGTAGCTTAGCGCCCCAGCAAATCACACAGGAGAGATTCCATGGACCTCGGCCTCAAGGATAAGGTCGTTCTGATCACGGGCGGCTCGAAAGGCATTGGTTATGCCTGCGCCGAACTCTTCCGGCAGGAAGGCGCCCAGGTCGCGATCTGCTCGCGTTCGCAGTCCAATATCGATGCGGCTCTTTCGAAGCTTCCCGGCGTGCATGGCCATGCCGCCGACCTGATCTCCGACGCACAAGCACTTTCAGTCGTTGATAAAGTCGAAGCAGAGATCGGGCCGATCGATATCCTCGTCAACAGCGCCGGCGCCGCGGCCCGCACACCGGCGGAGGAACTAACGCCAGCCATCTGGCGGGCCGCGATGGACGCGAAGTATTTTTCATACATCAATGTCATCGACCCCGTGATCAAGCGCATGGGCGCTCGCGGATCGGGTGCTATGATCAATATCATCGGCAACGGCGGCAAGATCGCCTCGCCCGTCCATCTGGCCGGCGGATCGGCCAATGCCGCGCTCATGCTCGCAAGCGTCGGGCTTGCCAATGCCTATGCCGGCAAGGGCGTGCGCGTCATCGGCCTCAATCCTGGTCTTACAGAAACCGATCGCGTTGCCGAAGGCCTCAAGGCGGCGGCGAAGGCTTCCGGCTCGACCGAGGAGGAAGCGCTTGCCGATGCACTGAAGCGCATCCCGATCGGCCGCATGGCGACTCCGGCCGATATCGCCAATGTGGTCGCCTTCCTGAGTTCAGCGAAGGCGGGTTACGTCACCGGCGTCGTCATCAGCATGGATGGCGCGCAGGTGCCGGTCATCGTCTGAGCCGGCAATGCACAGTCTTGCGCTGCCTGCCTCAAGCCGCCGCCTTCCAGTCCAGCCCGATGTCGAGCGTTGGCGCGCTATGCGTCAGCCAGCCGACAGAGATGAGATCGACGCCGGAGGCGGCGATCGCCGCAGCGGTTGACGGCGTGATGCGGCCGGACGCTTCGGTAATGGCCCGACCGCCGACGATATCGACCGCCTCGCGAAGTTGATCCGGCGTCATATTGTCGAGCAGCACGGCATCGACGCCTTCCTGCATGGCTTCGCGAAGCTGCACCAGCGTATCCACCTCGACTTCGATCTTGACCATATGACCTACGCCCGCCTTGGCGCGATGGATGGCCTCGGCGATGCCGCCGGCAATGGCGACGTGATTGTCTTTGATCAGCACAGCATCATAAAGCGCGAAGCGATGGTTCATGCCACCGCCGGCGCGCACGGCGTATTTTTCCAGAGCACGGAGACCCGGTGTCGTCTTGCGCGTGCAGACGATCGACGCCTTCGTGCCGGCAATCGCCTCGACGATGCCGCCGGTCACAGAAGCAATGCCAGAGAGGTGGCCGAGGAAATTGAGCGCGGTGCGCTCCGCCGTCAGCAAACCGCGGGATGCTCCCTCAATCGTTGCGATCACATCGCCCGCTTTGACTTTCGTGCCGTCGGGCACATGACGGGTCATGACAATGGCTGGGTCCACCAGTTGAAAGGCGAGTTCGGAGGCATCAAGACCTGCGACGACGCCCGGCTGGCGGGTCACCATCGCGACACGGGAGCGATGTTCCGCGGGGATGACAGCGGTGGACGTCACGTCGCCGGCAAGACCGAGATCTTCGACCAGTGCATTGCGCACCAGCGGTTCGACAATCAGGCGTGGGAGGGGAGCAAGTGTCATGTCAGGCACTCCTTGCGACAGAATAGGGAATGACGGACCTGGCGATATCCAGGGCATCGGAGAGGCTCATCATGCGGCGCTGCGCATGATGCAGCTTCAGCGGAAAGTCCGTGCGGGCATGGGCGCCGCGCGACTCCGTCCTGAGACTTGCGAAGACGGCGATCAGCAAGGCCACTAGCGCCGGGTCAGTTGCCGGGCTCTCGGTCTCGCATAGCGGCAGGAGTGTCGCGATCGCGCCATGAATAGCACCGCCATTGCGCAGCACGCCGAGATGGCGCGACACGATCGGCCGGACAAACGTCAGGTCCGGCGCGAACGTCTCGGGAAGATGGCCCGACAATTTTCTGCGGCTCGTGTCCGAGCCGGCGACATCGCGGGCCGCCCTTATGCCCATGACGGCAGCTTCCAGTAGGGAGTTGCTGGCAAGGCGGTTGGCGCCGTGCAACCCCGTCGACGCCGCTTCACCCACGACCCAGAGGCCGGGTAACGAACTGCGGCCATTCTCGTCGGTCGCCACGCCGCCCATGTGATAGTGAACAGCCGGGCGCACCGGAATGAGATCGCTCGCGGGATCGACGCCTGCCTCGTGGCAAAGAGCCTCGATGACCGGAAAGCGTGTGGCGAAGCGGTTGCCGAGGGCATTTCGCGCATCGAGGAATACCTTGCCGCCGCGGGCAATCTCCGCGCTGATAGCACGCGCGACAACATCGCGCGGCGCAAGCTCGGCGCCGTCTACCCCTGCCATGAAACGCACACCGCTTTCGTTGACCAGAAGAGCGCCCTCGCCGCGCACTGCCTCGCTGACAAGCGCCAGGGGGCGTCTGCGGCTATCGAGAGCCGTCGGATGGAATTGCACGAATTCCATATCAGCGAGCTGCGCGCCCGCGCGCGCCGCAAGCGCAATCCCCTGTCCGAAATTGCCGATCGGGTTGGTCGTGGCATCGAACAGGCCGCCAATACCACCCGTGGCGAGAACGATGCGCGACGACGGCAGAACGACGCTGCCTTTCTCGGTCAGGCACAGAAGGCCGGTGACGCGATCGCCATCCAGCAACAGACGTTGCGCCTGATAACCTTCCAGCACGGTGATCGACGGTGTGCGGGCAACCGCCTCGGCAAGCGCGCGAACAATGGCGGCACCGGAGCCATCTCCCTTGGAATGCACGATGCGCCGCAGCGAATGAGCGGCTTCCAGGCCAAGGGATAATTCGCCGGCATCATTGCGATCGAATTCGACACCTGCCTGCGCCAAGGCAGCGATGGCAGCAGGCGCTTCGGCGACGATCCTTGCCGCCACCTTCGCGTCGCAAAGCCCATCCCCGGCAGCCAGCGTATCGGCAAGATGCAAGGCGGCGCTATCGCCCTCGCCGATGCTGGCGGCGATGCCGCCTTGTGCCCAGGCGCTCGATGTCTCCGCACCGATCAGGGCACGGGTGACGATCACGGTCGGTTCGGGCGCCAATGTCAGCGCCGTCATCAGCCCGGCCAGACCGCTGCCGACGATGACGATGCGGCCGCTCAATTCTTCGAGGATCTCGCTCATATCGCCAGCATCCTTTCCACTGCGCGACGGGCGTCGGCGGCAATTGCGGGATCGACGGTCACCTCGTGCTGCCCTTCTTCCAATGCCTTACGGATATTGCCGAGGGTAATGCGCTTCATGTGCGGGCAGAGATTGCAGGGTCGGATGAACTCCACATCCGGATGATGCACGGCGACATTGTCGCTCATCGAACATTCGGTGAGCAGTACGACACGCGCCGGATGCTTCTTGCCGACATAGTCGGACATGACGGCGGTCGAGCCGGCGAAATCCGCGGCCTCGACAACGTCAGGCGGGCATTCCGGATGGGCAAGCACCGTCACGCCCGGATAATTTTCGCGCAGCTGACGGATATCCTCTGCGGTGAAGAGCTCATGGACTTCGCAGTGCCCATGCCAGGCGATAAGCTCGACATTCGTTTCCCGTGCCACGTTGCGCGCCAGATATTCGTCGGGAAGCATCAACACCTTCGGCACGCCAAGCGATTCCACCACCTGCCGGGCATTGCCCGAGGTGCAGCAGATATCGGAGGCAGCCTTCACGGCCGCCGATGTATTGACATAGGTGACGACCGGCACGCCGGGATGGGCTTGGCGCAACAAGGCGATATCCTCGGGCGTGATCGATTCCGCCAGCGAGCAGCCGGCTTCCATATCCGGGATCAGTACTTTCTTTTCCGGGTTCAGCAACTTGGCGGTCTCGGCCATGAAATGCACGCCGGCCAGCACGATGATATCGGCATCGACCTCCACGGCCTTGCGGGCAAGCGCCAGGCTGTCGCCGACGATATCGGCAACGCCATGGAAGATTTCCGGCGTCTGGTAATTATGCGCGAGAATGACGGCGTTGTGTCGTCGCTTCAGTTCGAGGATTGCCTCGACATCATCCTGGAACGACAGCCATTCGGCTTTCGGGATGACGCGACTGACACGATCGTAGAGGGAGGATGCGGATACGGGAAGATTCATGGCCGGCTCCTTATTATACTCATTTTGAGTATATCATGCGCAAATAGATATTCTCGTGTTGAGCATATGTCAATTGCGGGAGAGCGGTAATTTCGTTCCGGCGAATTCGCGTTCTTCAAGCACGGCGCGGCGGAAGCGGAAGAGCTTTGCAGGGCGACCGCCTGTTTCGCTTTCGGTGCCGCCGGTTTCCTCGACCAGTTCCTGCTGTTCGATCAGCCGGCGGAAATTCTGCTTATGCAACGTCAAGCCGGCCAGCGCCTCGACGGCTTTCTGCAATTGCAGCAGCGTGAAATTTTCCGGCATGAGTTCGAAGACGACGGGGCGATATTTGATCTTGGCCCTGAGCCGCGCCATGCCAGTCGCAAGGATGCGGCGGTGATCGGCAAACATCGACTTGCCGAAATTGTGCCTGAGGTCACAGCCCGCCTCGGCGACGAGACGTGCTTCGTAAAGCAATTCATAGCGCTGCAGGACGAGATCCTCGTTCCATGCCGCCCCATTCAGCCCGAAATCGAAATCGGCGCGACGGCGGCGCTGGCCGCTGCGCATCGTATCCTCCTCGATCCATGGCGCGAGACGAGCGGCGATATCATCGAGAATCGGTGGGCGGCCATCGCGATGATCCTCCCAAGGAAGATATTCGTACCAGCCATGCCAGCCCGGCATGCCGCCGCCGGGTGCAGCCTGCTCGCGCACGAGCCCCAGATAGCTGATGGAAATCGTGCGGCCGCCGAGGATTTCGTTGTTTCGATCGCGATCGGCAAAGGTATAGAGCTGCTCCAGATAGCCGACAGGATGGGCGGTCTGATCCTGAACCCATTCGCGCAATCCGCTTTGCAGCGTGCGGTGCCCGAGCTCGAACGGGCCGGACGGCAGGGCATCACCCGACCGCACCGTCATCACCCTTGGATCGCTGCCCGTAACAGCCGTCAGAACCGCGATCAGCTCGGCATGCGCAAGCCCGATGGTCAAGCGAACTCCATGATCTGTTTGCTTACGAAGCTTGTCGCATGAAGCGAGGCGCAAGCCAATGCAGGCAAGTACTTGCTCCACATCTCAAGACTGCGCGAAGAGCTGAAATGCCCCTGTCCAATCAAGGCCGCAGCACGACGTTACCGAAGAAATGACGCCACACTCGGGCGAAGCCTATCTGGCTTGATCAATGGAAATTGCAATCTTTTACGATGGCAGCAGCTTCCTGCCCGCTTCGGTGAGGACGACCAAGCCTTGCTCTCGCTCAACAAGACCAAGATCCACCGCATCCTCCCAGATGGGCAATCGGGGACAACTGGTCCGCCATGCATCCATGACCTCGTGATAAGGTCGAGGACCAGCTTTCAGGAAAACCAGGAGATCAACGACAAGGCTATTGGGCGCTTCCAACATCACCTCCCTGAGTAGTACAGTGAGAATATACACCCGCAGACTATCGCTGTCATGATGTGTTCGATGCGTTTTGACGCCCAGCCAGGGCGTCTCTTGCTTAACGATTGACGGCGACATCGCCCCTTCGCCGGCACCACAGCCAATCCGATCACATTCGGGTCTAGCGGCTCACATAATCCGGATATTGTTCGCAAATGAGATCGACGATCGACAAGGTGCCTGACAGGTGCCGGCGCAAGGCAGCGACGGCGGCCTCCGCGTCGGCTGAGCGCACGGCATCGACCACGGCTTGATGGTCGACAATGATCTGCTCGAGCTTGCCCGGCATGGGCAGGTTGAGCATGCGCAGCCGGTCGAGATGCACGCTCTGGCGCCGGACCGTCGACCACAGGCCGAGAATGCCCGCCCGCTCATAAAGAACGCGATGGAAATCCTTGTCGAGCACGTCGAAGAGATCGTAGGTTTCCTGCGACACCACGTGCTTCTGACGAGCCAGGATGCCTTCGAGGATTGCTGCCGTTTCTGCAGGCGACTCGGCAGCCAGCCGGCGAACGGCCTCCAGCTCGATCGACAATCGCAGGAAATGCGCCTCCGTTGCGTTGCGGATATCGATCCTCGCAACAACCGTCGCATATTGCGGATAGACCTCCACCAATCCCTCCTCCTCAAGCCGGATCAGGGCATCGCGCACGGGGGTCTGGCTGACATTGAATTCGCTCTGCAGCGAGATCCGCGACAAGACCGTCGTCGGCGGCAGGCTCATCGAAAGAATGCGCGATCGCAGTATCTCCAGGATCTGAGGCCCAACTTGGCGGGAGCGATCGAGGGCGAATTCTTTCGGGTTGAGCTTCACTGGCGGCCTTTCTGATCGAGAGCATCTGCTCATTAAGCACAATTCGGGGCTTGATGCACTGATACATTAGTGCTTTAGTTAGCGTAAGCCAACTTCATTTCTCAAGGGTTGGATCAATCGGGAGGAGCAAATGAGAGGATTTATTCGCTGTCTGACCGCGGTCGGCATGGTGATCGCAGGCACCTTTTCAGCTGGCGCGGCCGAAAAGACGGAGATTTCGATCACGCGTCAGCCGGGCATTCTTTATCTCGCCAGCCATGTGATGGAGACGCAGAAGCTGATCGAGAAGCATGCGGCGGCGGATGGCCTGCAAGGCGTCAAGGTGGAATGGCGTACCTTCAGCGGCGGTGGCGCCCAGACCGATGCCCTGCTGTCGGGCAATGTCGACATCGTCAATACCGGCACCGGCAATCTCCTGCTGCTTTGGGACCGTACCAAGGGCAAGGTCAAGGGCATCGTCACCAATTCGGCTCAGCCGGTCATCATGGTCTCGCGCGATCCGCGCATCCAGTCGCTGAAGGACATTCAGCCGGGCGACAAGATCGCCGTGCCGACCGTCGGCGTCTCGACGCAAGCCATTCTGCTGCAGATGGCCGCCGCGCAAATGTATGGCGACGACCAGGTGCACAAGTTCGACGCCAATACGGTGCAGCTCGGGCACCCCGACGCGATGGCAGCGCTTGCCAACCAGACCCATGAGGTCAAGAACCACTTCTCCGCCCCGCCCTTCCAGTATCTCGAACTGAAACAGCAGGGCGTTCACAAGGTCGTCGATTCCCGCGACATCATTGGTGGCGAGTTGACTCAGGGCACCTTCTTCACCACGACGCAATTTGCAAGCGCCAACCCGACCATCATCAAGGCTGTGCGCGAGGCGACCGCCGAAGCCATCGACTTCATCAAGAAGGATCCGAAATCGGCCGTGGAAGCCTACAAGACCGTCAGCGGCGACAAGACCAGCGTCGAGGACCTGTTGGCCATCCTCAACGAGCCGCACATGATGGAATTCCGCATGGATCCGCAGGGAACCATGAAGTTTGCGACCCATCTCTACAAGATCGGCACGTTGAAGACGATGCCCAAGGCCTGGACCGACTATTACCTGCCGGAAGCAGCCGATCTTAATGGCAACTGACGCCTGCGGGCGGCGCGAATGCCGCCTTCAAGCCATTTCTCGGAGAAGGCTCATGCTTCAGGCAAAACTCGCGGCCGATACGCCGAACACGGAAACAATGACCACAAAGCCGCTCTTGAATGTCGACAAGGTAACGCTTCGCTACAAGACGCCGAACCTGCTGATCACCGCAACGGAAAACGTCAGCTTCTCCGTTGACCAGTCGGACCGCTTCGTCCTCCTCGGCCCCTCGGGCTGCGGAAAGTCGACCCTGCTGAAGGCCATCGGCGGATATATGACGCCGGTGACGGGCCGGATCGAGATCAAGGGGCAACCGGTCAGGAAACCCGGCGCCGACCGCATGATGGTCTTCCAGGAATTCGACCAGTTGTTGCCCTGGAAGACGGTGCTGGAAAACGTCATGTTTCCGCTGACGACCGCTCGCCGTCTGCCGCGCAGCGAAGCGGAGGCCATCGCCCGCGACTATATCGAGAAGGTGAAGCTCACCCGCGCGGTCGATACCTATCCGCACATGCTGTCGGGCGGTATGAAACAGCGCGTTGCCATTGCCCGCGGCATGGCGATGCAGCCCGATATCCTCTTGATGGACGAGCCCTTTGCCGCACTCGATGCCCTCACCCGCCGGCAAATGCAGGATGAACTCCTGCAGCTCTGGGAAGATACCCGCTTTACCGTCATCTTCGTGACGCATTCGATCGCCGAGGCGATCAAAATCTCCAACCGCATCCTGCTGCTGTCGCCTCATCCCGGCCGCGTCAAGGCCGAAGTGCGCGATGTGGAAACCGTTCGCGACGATCCCGCTGCCGCCGCCAAACTGGAGCAGGAGATCCATCACATGCTGTTTGCCGAGCAGGGTCACAGGGAGTAAGCCATGAGCGCACCGCAGATCATCCTTGCACCGCAGGCCACGGACACCGCCGGCCATATCGCAGCCGTCGAGCAGAAGCTCGGCGCGATGGAACTGCTCTGGCAGTCGGGCCTGTTCCGCAAGTCATTGCTGATCGTCGTCCTTGCCGTCATCTGGGAAGCCTATGCCCGGCATCTCGACAATCCGCTGCTGTTTCCGACGCTCAGCGACACGCTGACGGCGCTTTACGACCGTTTCGCCGACGGTGTGCTGCCGGCCCGCATCTGGACCACACTGAAGATATTGGTGACCGGCTACATCTCGGGAACGGTGCTCGCCGCCGTCCTGACAGTCGTTGCGATCAACACCCGCATCGGCACCGATTTTCTCGAAACCATGACGGCAATGTTCAATCCGCTGCCGGCGATCTCGCTGCTGCCGCTCGCCCTCATCTGGTTCGGGCTGGGACCTGCAAGCCTCGTCTTCGTGCTCATACATTCCGTCCTCTGGGCTGTTGCGCTCAACACACATGCGGGCTTTCTCGGCGTCTCGCGCACCTTGCGCATGGTCGGCGCCAACTATGGGCTGACGGGGCTGTCTTATGTCTTCCGCATCCTGATCCCCGCAGCCTTCCCGTCGATCCTCACGGGCCTGAAGATCGGCTGGGCCTTCTCCTGGCGCACGCTGATCGCCGCCGAGCTCGTCTTTGGCGTCTCCTCCGGCCAGGGCGGCCTCGGCTGGTTCATCTTCGAAAACCGCAATCTTCTCGACATCCCCTCGGTCTTTGCCGGCCTGCTGACTGTGATCGTCATCGGGCTTATTGTCGAAAACCTGGTTTTCCAGACGATCGAGCGCCGCACCCTGCTAAAATGGGGCATGAAGGAATGAGCAGGCGCACGGATTTATCCCTTCGACCAATATTCGAATACAAGGCGCAAATACAATGAACAGCAGGAAGAAGCCCCAGGACTTACGCAGTGCCAGATGGTTTGCCCCCGACGACCTTAGAAGCTCGGGGCATCGCTCGCGCACCATGCAGATGGGCTACGCGCCCGAAGAATGGACAGACAAGCCAGTCATCGCCATCTTGAACACCTGGTCGGACGCCAATCCTTGCCATGCCCATTTCAAGCATCGCGTCGAGGACGTGAAGCGCGGCATCGTACAGGCGGGTGGCTTTCCCCTGGAGCTGCCTGCGCTGTCGCTGTCGGAAAGCTATGTGAAGCCGACGACCATGCTCTATCGCAACATGCTGGCGATGGAAGCGGAGGAGCTGTTGCGTTCGCACCCGGTCGACGGCGCGGTCCTGATGGGCGGCTGCGACAAGACCACACCAGGCCTCGTCATGGGCGCGCTTTCCATGGGGCTGCCGATGATCTATCTGCCCGCCGGCCCGATGCTGCGCGGTAATTATCGTGGCGAATATCTAGGCTCCGGTTCCGATGCCTGGAAGTTCTGGGACGAACGCCGCGCCGGCACCATTTCGGAGAAGGAATGGGTCGATGTCGAGGCCGGCATCGCCCGCTCTTACGGTCACTGTATGACCATGGGCACGGCGAGCACGATGACGGCGATTGCGGAAGCACTGGGGCTAACGCTGCCCGGCGCGAGCTCGATCCCGGCGCCTGATGCCAATCATATTCGCATGTCCTCGGCCGTCGGCCGCCGGATCGTCGAGATGGTCTGGGAGGATCTCGTCCCCTCGAAGATCGTCACGCAGGCCGCTGTTAAAAATGCCGTCGCCGTCGCGATGGCAACCGGCTGTTCCACCAATGCCGTCGTGCATCTGATCGCGATGGCACGACGCGCCGGCACAAATCTCTCGCTCGATGATCTTGATCAGGCCGGGCGCACGACGCCGGTGCTCGCCAATATCAGGCCCACAGGCAAGACCTATCTGATGGAGGATTTCTATTACGCTGGCGGCCTGCGCGCCCTGATGGCGAAGCTGTCTTCCAAGCTCGATCTCTCGGCGCTTACGGTCTCCGGCTTCACCCTTGGCGAAACGTTGGAAGGTGCGAAATGCTACAATGACGATGTCATCCGCTCGCTCGACAATCCGGTGTATCACGAGGGGTCGCTTGCTGTACTGAAGGGCAACCTTGCGCCGACGGGTGCTGTCATCAAGCCGGCCGCCTGCGATCCGCGCTTTCACAAGCATCAGGGACCGGCGCTCGTCTTCGACAACTATCCGGAGATGAAGGCCGCCGTCGACGATCAGGATCTCGACATCACGCCCGACCACGTCATGGTCCTGCGCGGCGCCGGCCCACAGGGTGGTCCCGGCATGCCCGAATGGGGCATGCTGCCGATCCCGAAGGCGCTGCTGAAGAAGGGGCACAGGGATATGCTGCGTCTGTCCGATGCCCGCATGAGCGGTACGAGCTATGGCGCCTGCATTCTCCACGTCTCGCCGGAATCGCATGTCGGCGGCCCGCTGGCGCTCTTGCGCAACGGCGACATCATCCGCCTCGATCTCGAGGCACGGCGCATCGACATGCTTGTCGACGAGGATGAATTGCAGCGTCGGCGCGACGCCTGGGTCAAGCCGGCGGAAAAATTCGGTCGCGGCTACGGCTGGATGTTCTCGCGCCATGTCGCCCAGGCCGATACCGGCTGCGATTTCGACTTCCTGGAAAACAACTTCGGCCCGACGCCGGGCGAACCCGACATCTATTGATCATAGAGGATATATCGCATGAGCAATTATGTGCTGAGCAGCGAGACGCGCGACAAGCTGATGGGTGTGGCAACACCGACGATCGCCACCGCACTTTTCCGGCGGGGCCTGCGCAACCAGTTCATTCAGGATGTGCGGCCGCTTTCGCCGAAGAAGGCAAGCATGGTCGGCCAGGCCTTCACGCTTCGCTATATTCCGGCGCGAGAAGACCTGAACACGCTGGAAGTCTTCCGCAACCCCGAACATCCGCAGCGCGCCGCCGTCGAGCAATGCCCGCCCGGCTTCGTGCTCGTCATGGACAGCCGCAAGGATGCGCGTGCTGCATCGGCCGGCTCCATTCTTGTCTCGCGCCTGCAGGTACGCGGCGTGGCCGGTGTCGTCACTGACGGTGGTTTCCGCGACAGCCCCGAAATCGCCGCCCTCGACATCCCCTCCTACCATCACCGCCCGTCCGCCCCGACGAACCTGACCCTGCATCAGGCGATCGAAATCAATGGCCCGATCGGCTGCGGCGATGTGGCGGTTTTCCCCGGTGACGTGCTCGTCGGCGACAATGAAGGCGTCATCGTCATCCCTGCCCATCTCGCCGATGAGATTGCCACTGAGACCGTGGAAATGACGGCCTACGAGGACTTCGTCACCGAGGAAGTCATGAACGGCGCGACCATCATCGGCCTCTATCCCGCGACCAGCGATGCGCCGAAACTTAAATTCGCGGAATGGCGGAAGCAGAAGGGCCGCTAAGGCTTGATTAAATAGACGCAGCCGGTCACGCGCGGCCGGCTGCGTTCGTTGGCGCTATTCTTCCTTGACCAGCTTCAAAACGAGCTGCTGGAGATTGCCGCCATCGCTGAATTCGACCTTGTCGAAATCGCTGTTGCGACGCCGCTCTTTATTGGAAATCTCGCCGAGCCGCTTCGTCAGCTCGATACGGATCTTGCTGCATTTCGGGTCGTCGGGCACGGAGAAGCCAACGCTCATCGCCTCTATCTCCTTGACCATGTCCTTGATGAAACCACCATGCACCCGCTCATGCGCTTCGACGCCAGCGATGAATTTCTGCCAGCTTTTGCGGGTCGACGCCGGCAATTGGGCGGAGGGCTTCGGCAATGTGTAGGTGATGATCAGTTTCGGTATATTGATCGTGATCGCGCAGGCACCATCCGGCTGTAGCGCGTATTTGCGCGTCCATGTCAGCTTGAAATCGGTATGAGCAATCGCTCTCACCTTGGGTCCGAGCAACGGGCCGCGCTCACCGATGGAATCGTAAAGCTCGCGCCCCGATGTTCCGGTGATCGCGTAAGTCTTGGTCGTCTCGACCACCTGCCGGTCGGCATGGGCGGCCATCGGCAAAGAGGCAATACACGTCGCCGCTGCGAGTAATCGAATGTCTGCTTTCACGAATATCCCCATGACCACCACTTCAGGTGCGGCGAAGCTAGCCAGAGGTCGCGACTATTTCAATGAGCAGATGGCGTCAGAATACCGAACTCGAGACCAGCATGTCCTCTGCATCTTCTCTCTCCATCTCGAAGACCCTCTTGCCGATGGCGAAGCTGAAACCATTGCGGGCGAAGGCAGATAATTCTTTTGCCTTGCGCTTCTCGTCGAGATCGCCGCGCCGAAAAGGACCGAAGCCGCGTTTCCTGGCAAAAATCACGGCAGAATGGAGATCGTCGACCTCCTCCACTGCCGCAACGACAGTCTCGCCGCTAATGCCCTTGGATGCGAGCTTGAAGGCGATGGCTTTCTTCGATTTTCCGGAACGGACCGCCGAGCGCGTGCTGATTTCAGCGAAGGCGACATCGTCGAGCACTTTCAGCTCATAGGCGAATTTAACCGCGAAATCGGCAAGCGCCTTGATCTGCACCTCGCTGATATCTTCGAACTTCTGTTTCGCCTTCTTGGCGATCGCATCGGATAATTGCCTCTCGGTCATCATGCGACGTTCGAGACGATAAATCGTGGAGTTGCGTGCCCAGGAGAGCATGCGGCTTGTCGGCGTTTCATCCATGAAGGAAGACATTTGGCGAAGGAGGAATCATCACGGAGAATTTTACGCAAGCCAGGCCGCCCAGGCAATGAATACGCTTGGTAATCATGGGATGATTAGCTATGCTCTCTTTGCGGCCAAGGCGGTAAAACGCCGAGCGTCGAATCCCATCGACGGTGGAGGCCGTCTCAAGCACCACATTGCTATGGATCACGGAGCCTGCAGCTCTCCCGAGAGCTTTGCCGATCGGGAACCAGCGCTCCGTTCAGAGGAGGCAGGAATGGATTATCGCAAGCTCGGCCCAAGCGGGGCCGTTGTCACGGCCTATTGCCTTGGCACCATGACATTCGGCGCGGAAGCGAGTGAGGCCGCGTCGCACAAGCTTCTTGACGATTACTTCGCATGGGGCGGCAACTTCATCGACACCGCCGATGTCTACAGTGCCGGCAAGTCGGAAGAGATCATCGGCCGCTGGCTGAAGGCGCGTCCGACCGAGGCTCGCCAGGCCGTCGTCGCCACCAAGGGCCGCTTCCCGATGGGCAACGGTCCAAATGACATCGGCCTTTCGCGACGGCACCTGGGGCAGGCCCTGGACGACTCGCTGCGTCGTCTCAGCATCGATCATATCGATCTCTACCAGATGCACGCCTGGGACGCCCTGACGCCGATCGAGGAGACGCTGCGCTTCCTCGATGACGCCGTGCGCGCCGGCAAGATCGGCTACTACGGCTTTTCCAACTATGTCGGCTGGCACATCGCCAAGGCGGCCGAGATCGCCAAGGCGCGGGGCTATACGCGGCCGGTGACCCTGCAGCCGCAATATAATCTGCTCGTGCGCGATATCGAGCTCGAGATCGTCGATGCCTGCCTCGATGCCGGCATGGGCCTGCTGCCCTGGTCGCCGCTCGGCGGCGGCTGGCTGACCGGCAAATACAAGCGCGACGAGACGCCAACCGGCGCCACACGGCTCGGCGAAAACCCCAATCGCGGCAGCGAAGCCTATGCCGCGCGCAACGCCCAGGAGCGGACTTGGGCGATCATCGAAACCGTGGAGGAGATCGCCAAGGCACGCGGCGTCAGCATGGCGCAGGTGGCCCTTGCCTGGACGGCGGCGCGTCCGGCCGTAACATCGGTCATTCTCGGCGCCCGCACATCCGAGCAACTTGCCGACAATCTGGGTGCCGCCAAGCTGGCGCTGTCGGAGGCAGAGATGGGTAGGCTCAACGAGATCAGCGCGCCACAGCCTGCCGCCTATCCCTATGGCGAAAGCGGACGGAACCAGCGCCACCGCAAGATCGAAGGTGGCCGCTAAGAAGCATTCGGCGGCGGAGCCAAAATTGCTCCGCCGCCGCCATATCATCCATTCGTCAAATCAGCGGCGGATTAAGCCTCGCAAAACCCTCCTGTCGCCGATAGGGGAAATAGGGATAGGGGGCCGTCACCGCGCTCACCTTGTCCAGCCTTTCGATCTGCTCCCTGGAAAGCGTCCAACCGACCGCACCGAGATTTTGGCGCAACTGCTCTTCATTGCGCGCACCGATGATGACGCTTGAAACCGTCGGCCGGCTTAGCAACCAGTTGATGGCGATCTGTGGCACGCTTTTTCCGGTTTCACCGGCGATCTCGTCCAGGACATCGACAATATCGAACAGCTTCTCGTCATCGACGGGCGGGCCGAAGGATGCGGTTTCGTGCAGCCGGCTTGTCTCCGGCAAAGGCTGGCCGCGGCGGATCTTGCCTGTCAGCCTGCCCCAGGCCAGCGGGCTCCAGACCAGCGCACCGACATTCTGATCGCTGCCAAGGGGCATCAGCTCCCATTCATAGTCACGGCCTGCAAGCGAATAATAAACCTGATGGGCGACATGGCGCACATAGGAATGCTTCTCGGACACGGCAAGCGATTTCATCAACTCCCAACCGGAGAAGTTAGAGGCGCCGACATAGCGGATCTTTCCCGCTCGCACGAGGCTATCCAGCGTGGAGAGCGTTTCCTCGATCGGGGTCGAGGCGTCGAAGGCATGCAGCTGTAACAGATCGATGTAATCGGTGCCGAGGCGACGCAAGGCAGCATCGACCGACTTGATCAACCGTGAGCGCGAGCTCCCCCAATCGGCGGGTCCTTCGCCCATCGGAAGGGCGGTCTTTGTCGAGATCAGAACGGCATCGCGCCGGCCCCGGATCGCCTCGCCGAGCACCTCTTCCGACGCACCGGCCGAATAGACATCGGCAGTGTCGAAAAGATTGACGCCCGCTTCCAGGCAGATATCGACCAGACGCCGCGCTTCGGCCGCATCCGTCGAGCCCCACGCGCTGAATAGAGGGCCACTGCCGGCAAAGGTGCCAGCGCCGAAACTGAGAACGGGAACACGCAGGCCGGAAGCGCCAAGATTTCTGTAGTCCATCATCTGTCTCCTGATGTTTTCCCAAGAGATAGATCCTTCCATCAAGATGATATAGATTGCTAGAAAGAAACTGATTTATGATTTGAATTCATCATGAGCCGTCAAGAGATCAATCGTTCCGGTGAAATGGAAGTCTTCGTGCGCGCCGTGGAGCTCGGCGGCTTCACCGCCGCCGCCATCGCCTGCCGTATGACGCCGTCTGCCGTCAGCAAGCTCGTCACCAGGCTGGAAAAGCGCCTCGGCACGCGCCTCATCCATCGCTCGACAAGGCGGCTGCAGCTCACGCCCGAAGGCTGCTCCTTCTTCGAGCGCAGCGTTGCCATCCTTGCCGATATCGCCGAAGCCGAGCGCCATGCTTCTGCGGGAGAGCAGGTTGCCGGGCATATTCGCATCAATACCAGCGGCTCCTTCGGCAACCATGTGCTCGCTCCGCTTGTTCCCGGCTTCATGGCGCTGCATTCCAATGTTTCGCTGGAGATCTTCCACACCGATCGCGTCGTCGACTTGATGGAAGAGCGCGCCGATGTCGCGATCCGAGCCGGGCCACTGAAAAGTTCCAGCCTCACGGCCCGCAAGCTCGGGGTGACGCGAAATATCATCGTCGCATCGCCAGATTATCTACGCAGACATGGGACGCCGCGCTCCGCGGCCGAGCTGACAAAACATTGCCGCATCGGCTTTAGCTATTCCAGGGCGATCGAAGGCTGGCCGTTGCTCGTTGATGGCGAGGTTGCGACGATCCCCGCTGCACGTAGTCTGCAGGTGGGCGACGGCGAAGCCATGCGTCATCTTGCGATCGAAGGCGCAGGCATTGCCCGCCTTGCCGCCTTCACCGTCAGATCGGATATCGCGGCCGGCCGGCTGCAGCCGGTTCTGGAAGACCTCAATCCTGGCGATACCGAGGAGTTTCACGCCGTCTATATAGGCCAGGGCGGCCCCCTGCCTGCCCGCGTGCGCGCCTTGCTGGATTTTTTGCGCGAGAGTGTCAGCTTGTGAAAAAGCGATGCGGCCGTCTAGGCCGCATCGCATCCGTTGGAAATTTTAATCCTGACGCCGATCAGGCTGATGGCTGCCGGGTCTTGCGCAGATAGGGCAATACCGTATCGAACGAGCCGAAGCGGGTGATGGCGTCTTCGTTGGAAACGGCAGCGGTGATGATGACATCTTCGCCCTGCTGCCAGTTGGCCGGCGTTGCCACCTGATGCTTCGATGTCAGCTGGATCGAGTCAATCGCACGCAGGATTTCGCCGAAGTTGCGGCCCGTCGTCATCGGATAGGTGAGGATCAGCTTGATCTTCTTGTCCGGGCCGATGACGAAGACCGAGCGAACCGTGGCATTGTCGGCGGGCGTGCGACCCTCGGAGCTGTCACCGGCGCCGGCCGGCAGCATGTCATAAAGCTTGGCGACCTTCAGGTCCTTGTCGCCGATCAGCGGATAATCGACATCGAAGCCGGTTGCGGTCTTGATGTCGTTCTTCCAGCGGCCGTGACTTTCGACCGGATCGACGGAGATGCCGATGATCTTGACACCACGCTTGCGGAACTCACCTTCGAGGCCAGCCATCGCGCCAAGCTCGGTCGTGCAGACGGGCGTGAAATTCTTCGGATGCGAGAAAAGAACGGCCCAGCCGTCACCGATCCAATCGTGGAACTGAACCTCGCCCTGCGTCGTCTCTGCCGTGAAGTCCGGGGCGATATCGTTGATGCGCAAACTCATTGTCTTACCTCCAAACAACCTGCCCCGACGCACGCTTGAAATGGCGCCCAAGGGACGAGAAAAAATCCGCCGCACAATGGCGTCGAATGTCCGATATGAAAAGCCTTCTTTTAAATAGGCGCCGCAATTGCTGCTGAAAACCCTTGCGGCCTGCGATGCCTGCCGCGTGTCTTCAGCATTTCGAGAAAGCCGTAGCCGCTTGCCCAGCGCCCGAAACCGCTCGCTACGTTGATATGTCCGGCAAGACCGATATTGCGAACATCCGAATTCCAGAGCCGCCCGAACATGCCGAGCCTGTCGAGGCTCATATAAATGTCGTTCAAACTCCCGACCGTCATGCTGGGGAAAGGCAAGGCTTCCGTCGGCATGGTGCCGAAAGACAGATGCCCCGAATGCAGGGCTTCAGTCACCGGAATATCGCAGGGCGCAACAAGCAGCGCACCTTTGACCCTTCGCGCAGCCTCGCGGCCAGCCAACCTCGCCGTCAGCACGCAGCCCAGACTGTGGGCGACGATATAGGCCTCACCGGCCTCTTCCAGTGCGGCTTCCAATTTTTCCATCCAGCTGCTGAGATTGGGAAAGTCCCAGTCGTCCTGCTCGACGAGCCGAACGTCGTGATGATCCTGCAGCCAATAGCGCTGCCAATGTCCCTCGCCCGAGCCGAAAAGGCCAGGCACAATCAGTACTCTGGTCATGTAAGCCTCACGAGAAAAAGCGACCGAATGCAAAGCTTGCGACAGGAAACCAAAAGCGCATCCCCTCAATACCAGGGCGCGGGGGACGTGCACCAATAGTAGATCTCGTAGTCGCGCGCTGAAAGCTCTCGCTCGGCGGACCCGGGCCGATCAACGGGCTGGATGGGTCCGTTCGCATCTCGCAACGCACGCCCGGCGAAAATCGTCTTCAGGCGGCTAATGACATTCCATTTCATGTAACCCTCCATTTGGTTGATAAATCCGAGGCGGCGGGATGCAATTTGTCCATCAGCCTATCATTCGGCCGCGGCGAGCACCCTTACCGAATGCGGGAAGAAAGCTGAGAGCTCGCCGACGACTTCATTGATCCGATTGGCGAGCGGTTCCGAAGCGACCTTGTAATCGGTAAAATCACGATCCGATGCATAGACTGCGGTTGGCAGGGTATGAGCCATGAAGAAACCGAAGAGCGGCCGCAACTGATGTTCCACCATCAGCGCATGCCTGTCTCCGCCGCCGGTCGCGGTGATGATGATCGGCTTGGCACGCAGCTCGTGCGGATCGATGAGATCGATCAGATGCTTGAACAGCCCGGGATAGGATCCCTTGAAGGTTGGCGAACCGATAATCAGCGCATCCGCAGAGACGATATCGTCGATCACGCCTTTCGCCTGGTCATCGAGATCTTTGCGCCACTGGGTAGCGCCGAGGGACGGACCAACATCATGCAGATCATAAACCTTGCTTGCGAAGCCATATCGATCGCTTGCCAGATCCGCGACGGTCTGGACCAGCGAGTAGGTCTTCGACGGCCTGTTGAAGCTGCCGGCAATGCCGACGAGTTTGGGCGCACTCATTCTCTTCCCTTCCGGAGACCGCATGCGTTTTCGATAATGCGAATATTGTCCATAAAAATAGTAGATTAAAAGAAACAGCGATCTCTGAAGGCGCCGGAATTGGAAAATCTCTTTCTACATTCCTGGCGTGCGGGCGCGCCGCAACAAATGTCACAGGCGCCAAATGGCGGCTCGAATGGGATGCAGCATTGTCCTACCGGAGCTGGAACAGGGCATTGCAAGACGCACCGCCGCAAGGAGGCTGTTCATTGCTCTCGCAGATTGGTTGTCGAGAAAGCCCGCTTCTCCCGCTACCATCGATCGGACGGCCGCCCATCTTGCATTCAGTCACGCGGCCGAGACGCGCCTTGCGATCGATATCGATCTGCCGCCGCTCCAAAGAAGTTCAATCAAAAAACACATGATCTTCTTCTGTCAGATAGGGCCTCGCCTTTTCCGCATTCAGTGTCACCCCGAGGCCAGGAGCATCCCAAACCGTTATGTGACCGTCTACGACCAAGGGCTTCGGCAATCCATCCACGATATCGTACCACCAGAGCGGATCGCCGACGGTATATTCAAAGGCGACATAATTGTGCGGAAGTGCCGCGCAGACCTGGACCAGGGCGGCAAGTCCCAGCAAACCGTTGGCCGTCCCATGCGGGGCCATCAGAATACCGTGCAGATCGGCATACTCGGCGATCCATTTGAGTTCGGCGATACCGCCGACGTCGCAAGGGTCAGGCCCGATAATATTGACCGCCTTGCTTTCGATCAGCGGCTTGAAATTCTGCCTGAGATAGATCTGCTCGCCGGTGTGGATCGGGGTTGAGGTCGACAAGGTCAGATCGCGATAGACGTCCGCATTGACGAAGGGCGAATAATCGCCAGTCAACATGTCTTCGAGCCAGACGAGATTGAACGGCTCGACCGCTCTTGCGAACCGGATCGCATCGGGTACCGTCCAGCTGGGACCGCAATCGAGCGCCAGACCGATCTCGTCACCCAGCTCCTCCTTCATTGCAGCGACGCAGGCGACCATGTGCTTTAGCCCGCGCTCGGTGAGCAGGCCGCGGTCATGGGCGCCGTGCATCCCGCCGGCTTCCGGATCGCCATAGAAGAAATCCGGCACCTCGACACGCATGCGGCTGTGAAAGCCGATCGGCTGCTTGACGATGGTGAAGCCCTCGCCTGCCGCCCTCATTGCACGGCAGCTCCAGGCATAATCTTCGGGCGCAAAGCCAGTCATCGGCTCGCGGACCGCACCATTATAGACGCGAACCCGATCGCGCACCTTACCACCCAGAAGCTTGTAGACCGGCACGCCCGCCGCCTTGCCGGCAATGTCCCAGAGTGCCATCTCGATGATGCTGACGACCGCTCCCCAGGGCTTGAAGCCGCCTCGCTGCCGGATGCGCAGCATCACCCGCTCGACATCAGTGGGATCGAGACCAATGAGCGCATCCCGGAACGCGAGAATGTAGGGTTTGAGGAACGGCTTCCAGGTTTCCGCCTGGGCATAACCGTCGATGCCGGCATCGGTGACGATGCGGATAACGGGGCTCGAGCCGATAACGGCACATTTGACGTCGACGATCTTCACCTTGCCGCCCCTACAAGCCGAGTGAGCGGATGTGGTCGATCGATCGCTTGGCAAAGCGCCGCCAATCGGAGGGATTGTCGTGCTCCGTGACGATGTGATCCGCCCGGGTCTTACGGAAGTGCGGAACCAGCGCCGCCCAATCGATGATGCCGTCACCGGTTGCGACCCAGCCGTCATCGACCGTCGTTCCGAGAGGCGCCGTGTCCTTGGTCTGAATGGCGATAATGCGATCCGCGTAGCGCTCCAATTCCTTGGCGGGATCGGCACCGGCGCGCGTGATCCAGCCGCAATCGATCTCGAACAAGACCTTGTCACCGACACCGAGAATGTGATCGATCGGCCTTGAGCCGTCTGCGAGCGGGACATATTCGAAATCGTGATTATGCCAGGCGACCTTCAGGCCATGCCGCGCCGCGCGTTCGGCGCCCTGTGCAAGCCGCTCGCCGATCCTCTTCCAAAAATTGGCGGTATCCACCCGCTCCTCCTTCGGCACAAAGGGCGGGATCATGTAGGTCGCGCCGAGCGTCTGCGCGATCTCGATGAAGCGATCCGGCTCGGCAACCAGGCCCTTCAGCGGCATGTGAAATCCGAAGCAGGCAAGGCCGGCATCGTCGATCTGGCGCCGAAACAGCCCGGGATCGCTTTCATAGGCCGGCAACCACGGCTCGATCGCGTCATAACCCAGAGATTTCAGCAGGGGAAACTGCGCGTGAAGCGGCGGGAAATTCCTGGACGAATAAAGTTGATACGCAATCGGATAAGCCATGGATCTGCTCTCGGCGGGGGGAATATCGAAGATGACCGGCCCATCGTCGGGAAGGGCCGGCAGACATCAGCCTTGCGGCTCCTTGTCCTTGTCGAACTCAAGCAGCTCGACCATGACGCCGAGGTCCTTGACGGTGTCATAATAGGCATAGCGGCCGTGACCGCCGTCGAATTCACCGCGCTGCAGGAGCCGGTGGCCTTTGTCCTCGAGAAATGCGTTGCGCTTCGTCAGATTGCGGGTGCGGAACGCGATATGATGGCAGCCCGGCCCCTTTTCCTCCAGCAGGTCGCGCCAGGCGCTTTTCTCCGGTCCCGGCTGAAGGAATTCCACATCGATATTTCCGAACTTGAACATCATGATGCGGCAGCCGACGGCGGCAGGCTTGCCGTCGTAAATCGCCTGCGCCACATCAGGCTCCGCAGCCCTGCCCTCCTTGGGCACGGGTTTGCCTGTCAGATCGGAGAACCATTGCGCTGATTTCACCACATCGTCGGTGACGAAGCAGATCTGCATCACGGCATCTTCATCGAGAAGTCTTGTATCCATGTCTATCTCACCTTCCGTTCCAGTTTCGCTGCCCGTGGCAAGAAAGCTTGCCGCCATGCCAAACGTCATGCTTCCGGTCTCTATTTGAGAATGGCCTCGTACTGGTCCTTGAGCGCAGCGACTGCCTGGTCCACCGTCATGTTCGGATTGCTCCAGTAGTTGAAAGCCACTTCCCAGATCGCCGACTGCCAGTCCGCATCGACCATCGAGTGAGGGTTCTGCACCTGGTGTGCGGGATCCTTCAGCATGTCGAGGACATTCTTCGAGCAGGCGTCCAGCGTAGACGGGTCGACATCGGTGCGCACCGGCGTCGAGCCCTTTGCCGCCGCGAAGGCGGCGTTGATCTTCGGATCGACGATGAGCTTGGCAAACTCGACTTCCGCAGCGTCCTTTTCGGGCGACTGCTTGCCGAGAATGCCCCAGGCATCGACCGTCACAGACAGCGCCTTTGAGCCGGGGATCTGCAGGCAGCCGAAATCCTTGCCGGCTTCCTTGCCGGCAGCACGCCACTCGCCCTTCATCCAGTCGCCATGGATCTGCATGAGTGCCTGTCCCTCGATCACCATATTGGTGGTCATGTTCCAATCGCGATTGACCGAACCCGGATCGGAAGCCTGCTGGAACTTGCGCAGCCACTCGAACGCGGTTCGAAGCTCCGGCGCATCGAGCGCGGCCTCATCCGGCTTCGGTCCGTAGATCCTGGTAAAGAGATCGGGGCCGCCGACACTGGCGACCAAAGTATGGGTGAGATAGCCGACCTGCCATTGCTGGGCGCCGAGCGCCAGCGGCACAATACCGGCCTTCTTGATCTTGTCGAAGTCGGCGTACATTTCATCAAGCGACGTCCATTTCGAAGGATCGACACCTGCCTTCTTCGCCGCCTCGATATTGTAATAGAGCATGCCGTCGATATGGATGCCGAGGGGGATCTTCATGATCTGGTCGTCGACGGTGATCGACTTGATGACCGAAGGCGGAAACTTGTCCAGCGCCCTATCCGCCTTGAAGATGTCGGTCAGCGGACGACCGAGTCCCATATTCGTCAGATCGCGATAAACGGCGGGATTGTTTTCGGAAAACACGTTCGGTGGCTGGCCGCCCGTTACCAGGTTCATGAGGTTGACGTTGGAGCCGGTGTCATGCGGGATAGTGATGTCGATCCACTTGATCCCCTTCGCCTCCGCCGCTTTTTTCAGGACGTTGAGAGCAGCGACCTCGGCTGGCGACGACCATTTCTGGTAGATGACCAGGTCTTCGGCGTGAACGACCATCGGACAAATGACGATCGACGCTACCAGCCATGCCTTTTTCCAGTTTCTTAGCATGCGTTCCTCCCACTAAAGCCGCCGCCCGCTCTGGGCGTCGAAAAGATTCAATTTTGTTCTGGGATAGGTCACGGTAACGAGCTCGCCGGCCTTCAGCCTGGCGGCGCGATCCGGCTCGATACGCACCGCGATCAGCGAGGAGCCAAAGCTAAGCGACAGGATCGCGTCGGACCCCGTGCGCTCGACGATCCGCACCGGCAGCTCCAGCGAGCAGGCGGCCGAAGACGAGGACGCGCCGATGACAAAATGCTCGGGCCGCATGCCAATGATGATCGGCTGGTCATGGGACGGATGCTGAGTGCAACAGTCATAACCGGAGAGATCGAAGCGCCGGCCGTCAGCCGCGATCGCGCTCAATCGCTCCGCATCATGCACGACCCTGGCTTCGACAAGGTTCATCGCCGGCGAACCGATGAAGCCGGCAACGAAGAGATTTGCCGGCTGTTCGTAGACCTCGTCGGGCGTGCCGAACTGCTGGATCGCACCGCCATTCATGACGGCAATCTTCGTTGCCATGGTCATCGCTTCGATCTGGTCATGCGTGACATAGACAACAGTCGGCTTGAGCTCCTCGTGCAACTTCTTGATCTCGAGCCGCATCTCTGTCCGCAGCTTCGCATCGAGATTGGACAGCGGCTCATCGAAAAGAAGTACGTCGGCGTGCTTGACGAGGGCTCGGCCGATGGCCACGCGCTGGCGCTGGCCGCCGGAAAGCTGCGCCGGCTTGCGGTTCATCAAGGCTTCGAGCTGCAGCAGGCTTGCCGCCCATTTGATGCGCCGGTCCGCCTCCTCGCGCGGCAGCTTCAGCGCCGACAGGCCGAAGCGCAGATTTCCCTCCACCGTCTTCGTCGGATAGAGCGCGTAGGATTGGAAGACCATTGCCAGTCCGCGATCCTTGGGATCGAGTTCGGTAACGTCGCGTTCGCCGATCATGATGCGTCCGCTGGACACATCGGCAAGGCCCGCCAGCAGGTTCAGCAATGTCGTCTTGCCACAGCCGGACGGGCCGAGCAGCACGAGAAAATCGCTGTGATCGATCGCCAGATTGAGACCGGAAAGGACTTTCACCTCACCAAATTTCTTGACGATATGTTCGAAGGAAACACTTGGCATCCGTTGCCCTAACCCTTGATCGCGCCAGCCGAGATTCCCTGCACGAAGAACTTGCCGAGGAGGAAGTAGATGAACAGAGGTGGGATGGCGGTCAGCAGCGCTGCGGCCATGTTGGCATTATAGGCAACCGTGCCCGTCGATACCGTCACCATGTTCGCGAGATTGACCGTCATAGGCGCTGCCCCGAGGCCGCCGAACGTCACGCCGATCAGATAGTCGTTCCAGATATGCGTGATCTGCATGATCAAAACGACGATCAGGATATTGCCCGACATCGGCAGGATGATCTCGACGAAGATTTGCCAGAACGAGCCGGAGTCCATCATTGCCGCCTTGGTGAGATCGGCAGGAATATCCTTGTAGTAATTCCGAAAGATCAGCGTCAGGACGGGCATCGAAAGCACGGTATGAATAAAGGCAACCGCCCAGAGCGAGCCATAGATCCCCATACCGACCGTGATGACGATCAATGGATACATGATGATCTGGAACGGCACGAAGGCGCAGAGAAACAGAAGAAACAGGAATGCGCCCGTCCATCGCACATTCCATAGCGCCAGGGCATAGCCCGTCACGGCCGACAGTGAAATCGAGGCAATCAACGACGGAAACAGGATTGCGACGGAGTTCCAGAATCCGCCCCGAAGGCCGGTACAAGTGATACCGGAACAGGCCTGGCTCCAGGCATAAACCCACGGCTCGATCGTCCATTCCCGCGGCAGCGAGAAAATGGCACCTTCACGGATCTGATCCATCGACTTGAACGAGGTAACCACAAGCACATAGAGCGGTATGCAAAAGAAGAGTGCTGCCATGGTCAGGAAGACAAGTACCGCGATCGAGCGCCCCTTGATGCGCTTCTTCGCTCTGGGGAACATGACCTCCACCGGTGCTTCCGCGGTAACGACCGAGGGTCTGATGGTTGCGATATCGCTCATGCATGACCTCCATTGCGAGCCGTGCGCTGCTGCCAGGCGGTCAGTGCGACAAGCGGCAGGAAGATCGCCAGGGTAACGACGAGCATCATCGAGGCGGCGGCCGAGGCGTAGCCGAGATTGCTCTTCTCCGTCATCGCCTTGATCGTGAAATAGGCCGGCAACCAGGTGGATTGGCCGGGGCCGCCATTGGTCATCGCAACGATGATGTCATAAGCCTTGATGACCCCCAGCGAGAGCAGGATCGCGCAGGTGAGGAAGGTGAATTTCATCATCGGGATGATGACTTCGAAATAGACGCGCCAGAGGCTGACGCCATCGACGCGCGCAGCACTCCAGATCTCCTGATTGATGCCCTTGAGACCGGCGAGCATGAGCGCCATGTAGAAGCCGGAGCTTTGCCAGACGGAGGCGAGAATGATCGCATACATCGCCGTCTGCCCGTCATTCAGCCAATTGAAGCTGACGCCGGTAAGACCGATGCCGTGCAGGAAATTCTCAAGTCCGAGCTGCGGGTTGAAGATCCAGCGCCATGCAACACCGGTGACGATCAACGAGACGGCGAGCGGATAAAGAAAGACGGTCCGGAAGACGTCCTCGCCGCGCCGTTCGCGTTCGATCATGGCGGCAAGAATGAAACCGAGCACGATCGCAAGCGCGCTGCCGATCGCAAGCACGATCAGATTGCGAAGCGATATCTCCCAGCCGGCATCGGCAAAGAGCCTGGTGTACTGGCGGAATGGATTGGACCAGTCGATCTCATAATCCGGAAGACGCCGGCTGCGGGTGAACGAAAGCACGACGGTCCAGACGATCGATCCGATGAACGCGACAACCGTGATCAGCACGGCAGGCGCGAGCGCAAGCTGCGGTGTGACCCGGCTCCATCTCAATGCCATGGATTTTCCTCCGATCAGCCTGTGCCGCCTCCTCCAGCGCTTGCACATCCTGATATTAACGTTAATACTAGCGTCTTCTCGATGGGCGTCAAGCACGTATTTGCCGACCGGGAGTCTTTTGGAGGAGACATCATGACAGCTTCAATTCCACGGCTGGGCTTTGGGACTTGGGGAAGAACGGGCGCCGATGGCGTTGCTGCAATTCTCTATGCATTGGAGACGGGCTATCGCCATCTCGACACGGCACAGTCCTATGGCACGGAGGCCAGCGTCGGCGAGGCAATGCGGCAAAGCAGACTGAAACGGGATGAGATCTTCGTTACGACGAAGATCAAGGTGGACAATCTCGACCCCGGAAAGCTGCTGCCGTCGCTGCGGAAAAGTCTGGAAACCATAGGTATCGATCAGATCGACCTGACCCTGATCCACTGGCCGCCGCCCTATGACCGCATCGAGCCGGAAGTCTATCTCGAGCAAATCGCCGAAGCTCAGGCAATGCAGCTGACGCGCATGATCGGCGTCTCGAACTTCACTATTGCCCTTCTGGAAAAGGCCGAGGCGCTTCTTGGCAGGGGCGCTATCGCGACAAACCAGATTGAACTCAACCCCTTGTTCCAGAACCAAAAAATTGCCAGCTACTGCAAGGAGCACGACATCCTCGTCACCTGCTATCAGCCGGTCGCGCAGGGCCGGATGGGCGATATCGAGCAGATGCGGGCGATTGCCGTCCGACATGAGGCAACCGTCGAACAGGTGGCGCTCGCCTACGAACTTTCCAAGGGCTATGCGGCCATCCCGACCTCCTCGAAGCCGGAACGCATTCGCTCGAACTGGCTGGCACACAAACTTAATCTGACCGCCGCCGACGTGGAAGCGATCGATGCCCTGCCGCAAAGTTCACGGGCGATCGATCCGCCCGGGGCGCCACTCTGGGATTAAGAGATATCAGGTCACGCAATATTATCGCCAAAACAACCTTTTGGAGCTGTATCATGGATCACATTACTGGCCTCGGCCACCTCGCCATCAAGGTCAAGGACCTCGGCGCCTCCCTCGATTTCTATCGCGATCGCCTTGGCCTCAAGGAAATGCACAGGCTGGTACGCGATGACGGGACGCCGTGGATCGTCTATCTGCGCATCACCGATCTCCAGTTTCTCGAGCTCTTCCCTGGCGCAGAAGGCGATCGTGCTCCCGGGCCGAACGCCAACGGCACCAACCATCTCTGCCTGACGATTGACAATCTCGATATTGCGGCGGCAAAGCTGGAGAAGGCAGGAATTGCGCTCACCTCGCCTATCAAGTCAGGGCTTGACGGGAATCGTGGCGCATGGATTGAAGATCCGGATGGCAACAGGATCGAATTGATGGAAATGGCACCGGATTGCCTGCAATACAGAGCGATTGCCGCCCTGAAACAGCAAACGGTGTGACGGGAGTCGAATTTGCATGGCAAAGCCTGCGGCGCGCTTGAAGGACATTGCCGATAAGACCGGATTTTCGGTGAATACCGTGTCGCTGGCTTTGCGGGGCAGCTCGCGTATCCCGCCTGAGACCCGTACCCTCATCGCGGATGTAGCGCGCGAGCTGAATTATCTGCCCAACTATGTCGCCACATCGCTGGTGCGGCGGGAAACCCGATCGATCGGTTTGATCCTGACGGACCTTTCCAATCCCGTGCTGACAGCCGTGGCACAGGCCGTGGAAGGCGAGCTTTCCAAACGTGGCTATACGACGCTTTTCGCGACCTCGAACAACGATATCGCAGTCGAAGAGAGGATGATTGAAACCTTTCGAGCCAGGCGCGCCGACGGCATGCTGGTCTTTCCCTGCAGCCATCGCCGCCTGGACCACATTCGCAAACTGCGCGCGCGCAATTATCCCGTCGTCCTGCTCGTCGGCGATCCGGATGCCGGCATCGATGCCGTCTGCATGGATGAACGGATGGGAGCCTATAAGGCGGTCGCGCATCTTCTTGGCAGTGGCCATCGCCGTATCGTCATCATCGATGGCGGCACGAAGCTCGGCAATTCTGAAAAGCTCGAGGGCTATATGCAGGCGTATCGGGATGCCGGCGCAGACATCGATACCGCGTTGTTCATCAAGCCGAGCGGCCACTCGGTCGCGCATGGCTATTGGGCGGCGGATGCGATCTTCAGCCAGCGGCTCGGCGCATCCGCCATCTTCGCGACCAATGATTCACTGGCGCTGGGCGTCTTACGCTATTGCGCCCGCAACGGCATTCGCGTTCCCGATGACGTCGCGCTCATGGGCTTCGACAATATCGAGTTCGGTGAATATGCGGTGACGCCGATCTCGACGGTCGACTATAATGTCGAGCGTGTGTCGGCCATGGCCGTCGAGCGCGTCGTCGATCTGATCGGCGCGGAAGCGGAATTGCCGCCGCCGCGCGTCACCCTGATCGAGCCGGATCTCCTCATCCGCCAAAGCTCGAATTCGACCCCTCGCGGCTAGGCTGTCCCTGCAAGGCCGTCAGCCGGCTGCCACCGGATAGCGGACATAGGCGAAGGCGCTGGAATCCGGCGCCCAGGAGTTCACATTGATCGTGCCTTGCCCACCATTGAACGCATCGAGATCGCGCGCGCTGCCGCCTTCCGCGGCCATGAGCCGAAGGATGACATCCTTGTCTGCGGGGTGGCCCGTCGTTCCCACCGGATAGCTCAGATAGACGAGGTCGCGGCCATTGGGTGCGGGATGCGGAAACCAGTTGACCCGCTCGTCATGCGTCAGCTGTTCCAGCCCGGAGCCATCGGGGCGCATGCGGAAAGCCTGCGCATGTCCGGGCTGCGTCGCGGCCGCTTCGGAGTTGAAATAGATCCATTTCCCATCCGGCGAGAACTCGGAACCGTCGACGGGGCATGCGCCGTCGGTCAGGAACACGTCGTCACCGCCTGCGGAAGGGATGGTGCAGACGCGCGTGAAGATGCCGCCGCCCTCGCGGCGCTCCAGTCCGATATAGGCAAGCGTCGCGCCGTCAGGCGAAATGCCGTGCAGGTAATATTTGAAGCTGCGCGAAGCCTCGTGCTCGTTGGAGACGCGGCGCGGCGCGCCGCCCTCGAACGGCACCTGATAGAGATGGCCGTCGTTGGCGCTGACGAAGAAGGAGCGCCCGTCCGGCGATACGACATGGTCGTTGTTCAGGTTCTCGACCGGTGCCGTGTTGATGCAATGCGGGCCATCCTGACCATCCGGAGAGATGCGAAAGAGACGGCCGTCGCCATTGTAAATCAGCCACTTGCCATCGGGAGACCAATTGGGCGCTTCGATGAGTTCGCCCGTTTCATAAATCACACGCGCCGTCGAGGTCGCGATATCGAAAACGACGAGTTCGCTAACTTGACGCGGCAGTAGGCGTCGGGTTTCCGGCCCCGGGCGCATGGATGGCATGGTTTCTCCTCCACTTGGATTAACGATAATACAAACAGCTTATGCGATCCCATTTTCATCAACAACCACGAAATTGCTCGGATGTTGGTGCGTGAGCCGAGAGCCCCGCGCTACGCCACGGGCAAAAGAGCGGATGTGCTGAAAGCTACGCTTGTTTCCCTGCTAGAGAAGATTGGCGATCCGCTCGGCATTCCGAAATGCGAGCGCCATGACTGTCAGGACAGGGTTGTAGCCGCCATTGGTCGGATGCAGCGAGGCATCGCAGACATAGAGATTGTCGTGACCCCAAACCCTGCCGACGCTATCGGTTACGGACGTCTCCGGCGCCTCTCCCATGCGGCAGGTGCCGGCCTGATGCTGGCCTGCCGAAAGGCGAAGCGCCTGCTTCTTGCCCCAAGTCCGCGCGGCGCCCGATGCTCGCATCCAGGCATCGGCCTTCTCAAGGATATAGTCGGCGGTTCGAACGGTTTCGGGATGCGTCGTTCCCGATAACTGAGCGACGGAACGCCCATATTTGTCGCGAACCTCCGGATCGAGGCGAACGCGACAATCTGCGCTGGGTATTTCATGCACCGGCCCCTTGATCTGGGCGATGCGGGTGAAGTTATCGCGCATGAAATGCTTTGCCGCCAGCCCATATCGCGGCAGATCGTCAGGCAGGCCGGATTTCCAGAGAATGATCGGCAGCATGACGAAATCGTCGGCCAGCATGGCGCCACCGATGACACCGTCATTGCCGTGATTATAATCGGTTGTCGCAATCGTCACGCCCGGGCCTTTGCTGTCTTGCACGGGCTCTTCGAAGAGTCCGAAGACCGTCGGATAATAGTGCCCCTGCAGATTGCGGCCGACCTGATCGTGATTGTTGCCAAGCCCGCTCGGCTCCCGGTCCGTTCGTGTCAGCAGCATGAGCCTTGCCGTTTCGATCGCGCCGGCCGACAGGATGACGATGCGCGAGCAAATGCGGCGGCGCGTGAGCTGCCCGGCTGCATCCTCCTCGAGAATATCGACGCCGATGACATTGCCCCGATCATCGGTTGCAACTTGCTCCACAACCGTCTCGGTCAGGAGATCGCAGAGCCCCGTCGCCAGCGCGCGCGGCAGCATGGTGTTCTGCGTGCCGTTCTTGCCATTGCTCGGACAGGGAAAACCGACGCATGAGCCGCATCGGATGCAGGCCCCTCGCCCGGCGCGCGGTACGGTATTGACGAGGAGCGGCGGCGTGAATGTCGATAGACCAAGTGCGGTCGCGCCGGCTCGGAGATAGGCACTCGTCGGATTATCTGTTACCGGCGGCATCGGATAGTCGCGCCCACGCGGGCCGGAATTGCGATCGCCGCTACCATCGCCCGAAACGCCTATTTCATGCTCTGCCTTCCCATACCAGGGCTCCAGATCCTCATAGGAAATCGGCCAGTCCACCAGTGAGGAGCCTTCCGGACGTCCATAGGTCGACGCCATGCGGAAATCCTTGGGATGAAAGCGCCAGGCGAGCCCGCCATAGACGAAGGTCCCACCGCCGACGACTGCTGCATTGACGTGATAATTGTCCTGGTGCGGCTTGATGATGTGCCGCCCACCCTGCTGATCGATGAAAACGCGCGGGTTGCCGTCGATCTCCGGCCCGGTATTGAAGCCATAGGCCTGCAGCCGATGATTTCGCAGATGGTCGCGATGGCCGTCTTCGGCATAGGTACGCCTTTTGCCACGCTCGATGAGCAGGATGCGCTTGCCGGCTTCGGCCAGCACACCGGCCGCGATATTGCCGGCGGCACCGGCACCCACGATGATCGCATCATAGTCGATCTTCATGCCCATAACCTCCCGCGCACGACGTCCTGTGGATTCTCGGAGGGACCGCTCGGCCCCTCCGGCAAGCCCGGGCGATAGCCGATCATTCTCCATGAAACGGCATCCGGATTGGCGCCGTTTGCCGGGTCGGCGTAAAACCCTTCCGCAGCCAGCTCGCAGAGCATACGAAACCAGGCTTCATCCTTGCGCTCCGCAAGGAGACGATCCTGTTTCTCGGGCGATAGCGTGGCAAAGCCACCCAATGTCTGCGCGTCCAGATCCACGAGGCCGCGATCAATCGGCTCGGAATCGGTGACGAGGCCGGCGTCCCACAGCGCGAGAATGAAGCCGTCTACGCCATTGTCGAGCGCGCCGGGATAATCATCCGCGGGAATGATACGATCGAGCACTGCCCGAAAGGTTTCGAGCCTGAACACGCGGTCCTTGGCATCTGACATGAAAAGCCTCTTGAGATCATATCATCGGCCGGCGAGCGAGCCGCCGATGCCACCGATACTGAAAAAGCGATTGAGCAAGGCAAAGATGATAACCGGCGGCGCCAGCATGATCACGGCGCAGGCCATGACGGGACCCCAATCGGTCTGGTTTTGCTGGAAGAATGTCTGCAGGCCGACAGGCAAAGTGAAGCGACTGTCCGTGCGCAAAAAGACGAGCGCGACCAGATAATCGTTCCAGGCGACGAGAAACCCATAGATCGCCGTCGACAGAATGCCGGGCAGCGAATTAGGAAGCACGATGCGCAGAAACGCGCCGAACATGCTGCAGCCGTCGATCCAGGCTGCCTCTTCGAGATCCGTCGGTATGCTGTCGAAATAAGCCGCCATCATCCAGCAGGCGACCGACACGCTGGAGGCGACATAGATGATCGAAACGCCGGCCAAGGTGTCGACGAGCCCGATCCGCGAGAGCATTATGAACAGCGGGATGATGAAGACGACGATCGGAAAGCTCTGGATGATGAAGATCAGCATCGAATAGAGCGAAACGGCACCGCCGCGGGCGCGCGACAACACATAGCCGGCTGGTGCCGCAACGAACAACGCCAGGCAGGAAGCGATGACGGAAACGATGAGGCTGTTCCTCAGCCACACCAGAATATCCGTGTTTCGAATGACATAGACGAATGTCTCGAGCGTCGGTCCGGTGACGTCGGAGTAAAGCCGCGGCCGCAAGGCAAGGCCGAAGATCACCAGGATCGGGCTCAGGGCAACAAGCGTCATCAATGCAAGTACGATGGTGCGCGCCCAGCCCACCGATTTGCCGATGCCGACGGTCGTGCTCGCAGCCACTGTCTTCGCCGCCATGGGAGCCTCCTAGAACTTGGCTTTGCGCACCTGCCGGAACAGCAGGAGCGAGAGGGCGACCAGAACGATCGTCATCATGAAGGAAATCGCAACGCCGTAGCCGGGCAGGAAATCCTGGAAGACGGAGCGATAGGCAAGCACGATCAGCGAGGTCGTGGCGTTGACCGGCCCGCCTCCGGTCAGCAGATAGATCGTTGCAAAGTCATTGACCGAAAACATCGTCATCAGGATCCAGCTGATATAGGTGGACCGGGCGGTCATCGGCAAAACGATGTAACGGATCTGCTGGCGCGCATTCGCACCGTCGAGCGTCGCAGCCTCATAGACGCTGTTGTCGATACTCTCGAGCGCCGCCGCTCCCATCATCATCATGAAGGGATAGCTGATCCATATCTTGAACAGGCAGACCGTGATCATCGCCATTGTCGGATCGGCAAGAAACAGGATCTGCCCGAAGCCGAGTGTTTCGGCCAGCTGTGGCAGGAGGCTAGCGGGGGTGGCGACCAGCCAGTTCCAGCTCATGGACGTGACGACGATCGGCACGATCCATGGCAGCAGCAGAAGCACCTTGAACAGGTTTCGCCCCGGAAACTGCGGCTTCAGCAGGATGGCCAGGCCAAAGCCGACGAACCAGCTGCCAAACACGCCACAAATGGTGAACAGCAGCGTGAAAGAGGCAGCCGACCAGAATGCGGGATCGGTCAGAACATTGAGATAATTCCTGAAACCGATGAATTTGCCGAGGCGCAGCAGACCGCCATTGTGAACGGACTGCACAAGGGCAAATCCCAGCGGATAGGCGTTGATCAACGCCATCAACAGGATCGACGGCATGGCAAGGCCGATCATCGTCGCCTTGCGCCCCGTCTGCGCGCCGGCGCGTGACGCCGTCGATGCCCTCGTCAACCGTCCTCCCTCCGGCATTGCATGCGCCTCGGCCATGTTACTGCACGACCTTCCGCAGCGAAGCTTCCAGGGTTTCGAGAATATCCTTGGACTTCGTCTTTCCCTGGATGATCTGCTGAACAAAGGCGGCACTGGCGGCACCACCATCAACGGCATTCAGCGCAGCAAAGGCGTGCGGCGCCTGAGCACCGATCGTCTTTCCCACAGGTTGCCATTCGTTGATCGAAAGAACCAGGTTCGGATTGCTCTGAATGATGGGCAGATCGGCGATGCTCTTTTTGACCGGCACGTCGATCGCAACCCCGCTCGTCCAATAGACATGCATGTTGTCGAGATACCAGGCGAGGAAGGCTTCGGACGATTCCTGCGAGGGTGTCGTCGTGAACATCCAAAGCGAGTTGATGTAGTAGACTGTGCCGAGATCGCCGTGGCGAGCCTTGACGGGGTGCGCGACTACTGCATCGGATTTGATCTCCTGCGGCAACGTCTTGTCGAGACCCGTCTGCCCGAAGCCCATGGCGACGCGTCCGGATTTCCAGTCGCTCGCCAGATTGTCGGAGGTGTAGCTTGCGGCATAGGGATCGATGATGCCCTTGCGCACGAGCTCGTTGATGAAATCGAGGGTTTCGATGTTGCGATCGCTCACGCAATTCAACGAACCATCTGGCGCAAAGAAGCCGCCGCCATTGTTGATCATCAGGGCCGAGACGGTGTGCTGCGCATCGGTCGTCGTGCTGCCGGCCGCAAGACCGAGGCCGATATGGCCGATCTTCTTGAGGGCTTCGCCGGCCTTGATATAGCTGTCCCAGTCGGTCGGCGGCTCTACGCCGGCCTTCTCGAGCAACGATTTGCGATACCAGATGACACGCAGATCCATCGACCAGGGAACGCCGGCATAGCCGCCATCCGCCTTCATGGCGGGTAGCAGACCCGGCAGAAAGTCGTTCTTGCCATCCTTGTCGAGCTTGCCGATCAGGTTGTCGGCCGCAACGGCCACTCCCTGCTCGAGAAAATAGAATGGCAGGAATGCCGCGCCGGAGCTGACCGCCGGCGTCGTTCCCGATGCGGCCGCCGAGGTGAAGGTCTGATACCAGTTTGCCCAAGGTATCGATTGATAGCGGACGCCGAGCGCGCCGCTGGCGGGTGTGTACTTGCCCGCCAACTCCTTGGCGGTGGCCGTATAAGTGGCTCCCGTTCCCCAGACCATGTCCCAGAACGTAAGAGTGTCATCTGCCGCAAAGACTTTGCCTGCAGCACTTGCGGCCATGGCCGTAGCCGATGCTGCGAGGAATGATCGCCGATTCATTGTCATGCTATCCGACTTGCCGTTCATCTGTGGTTCCTCCCCCCTTGTTGAACGAAATCGATCTGCACTGGTGCCAGAGCGTGATGCCGAAAAGTGCAGGCGGTTTTCGGGCGACATCACGCTCTACTTCTTTGATTCTAGAGCGGATTCAGATTTTAGGTCGAACAGACCTAAAATTATCCGGCTCTAGACGATCGGGCTACCGGATCGTCTGAAGATAGGAGAAACTTCTGGCTGCAAAGCCCGCCGGATCCTTGGGATTGTCGTGCTCAACGACCATCAGGCGGGCACCGCGGGCGCTGGCGAAGGCCCAGAGATCGGGCCAATCGAGAATGCCGGAACCGACATCGCACCAGCCGTCCTCGTCTTCGTTCTGTCCGGCCGGAGCCTGATCCTTCACATGGGTGGAGACGAGCAGCCCTGCATATTTCTCCAGCCAGACCTTCGGATCATCGCCGCCGCGCGCAAGCCATGCGATATCGGCCTGCCAGACGAGCGGGCTGCCGGCGGCGCCGTCGAAAAGACAGTCGAGCGGACGTGAGCCATCGCTGAAACGCACAAGCTCCCAATGATGGTTATGATATCCGAGCGATATGCCCCGCTCTTTCAGGCGAACAGCCATCTCGCCAAGCGCGGCGCCGACGCGGCGCCAGGCATCCGCATCGCCGCTACGCTCCTCCGGCGGAAGAGCCGGCATGAAAAGTTGCACAATACCGGTCTCGGCGGCGGCATCCGCGACCCGCCCCAGGTCACCGCGAAGTGCCGGCAAACCGATATGACCGCTGGGTGCATGGAGACCCCGGGCCGCCAGAGCCGCCTTCAGCGCCTTGGGATCGTCGAGATGACTGCCGATGGTTTCGACGTTGGTGAAGCCCGCCCGCGCAGCCGCATCAAGCTGCTGATCGAGCCCGCCCAGATGCCGAAGTGAATAGAGCTGTATCGAAAGTGTCGACGTCGTCATCCGGCCCTCCCAGCCTGCCCCGCGACATCTCCTCACATCACAGAGCATTTTTACGCAATCGATTGCGTAATACCTAACAGCGCAATCGATTGCATGCAAGGGCACGATCGAATATTTGTTGGATGTAGACGATGCGATCCGGTTACAGAGGTCCGATGGCGAAACGAAAGCCAATACCCACAAATGAGAGCCGCATACCGACCATGGCGGACGTTGCCCGTATCGCCGGCGTCTCGACTTCGACCGTCAGCCGCGCTCTGGCCGGCCTCCCTCCCATTCCCGAGGAGACTAGGCAGAGGATTGCCCAGGCCGCAAAGGAAGCCGGATATGCGATCAACCGCCATGCGCGATCCCTGCGGCTCAAACGCAGCAAGGTGATCCTGGTTCTCATTCCAAACCTCGCCAACCCGAATTTTCCCGATCTTTTGATGCATATCGATCGGGCAGCCTATGACTGCGGCTATGACATCATGATCGCTCATACCGCCATCGATCCGGGCCGCTCCGACCGCTATGTCGACGAGTTGCTGGCGGGGAGCATCGATGGCGTTCTCCTGACCGCCAGTTACTGCCCGCCGCGACTTCTCGAATGCATTGCCGCGGGCCGGCACCTGCCGATCGTGCGAACGCTGAGCCCCACTCCCGATCTCACCGGCATTACCGCTGTGCAGATCGATGAGGTGAAAGCCGCCTATGATGTCGTCGACCACCTTGCAAAACAGGGCTACAAGCGGATTGCGCATCTCGGCGGGCCGCCAAAGGAAATCATGGCGATCGCCCGCCGGAGAGGCTGGGAAAAGGCGCTCGCCGATCACGGGCTCTCCGCCTCCCCGGATTTGTATATCCAGTCCGGCTTCACGATGATTGAAGGACAAAGGGCGGCCGACGAAATCAGGAGCCGCTCGGAGCTGCCCGACGCCATTTTCTGCTCAAACGACGAATCCGCCTATGGTCTGATTGCTGCCCTCAAGGGACACGGCTTGCGCATTCCTCAGGATATCGCCGTCGCAGGCTTCGATGACCTCAGTTTTTCGGCCGTCATGGACCCGCCGCTGACGACGGTTCGCCTCCCTCGCCGCGACATGGCCGAACGCTCGATCCAGAAACTGAAGGCGCTCATCGAGGACGATGCGGACAACGACAATACGGTCCTGGCCCATGAACTGATCATTCGAGCTAGCAGCCTTCGTAGCTAAGGACTATATCGACGGCTGAAGGCTTCGACTTAGAGCGTGATGCCGAAAAGTGTAGGCGGTTTTCGGACGACATCACGCTCTACTTCTTTGATGCTAGAGCGGATTCAGATTTTAGGTCGAACAGACCTAAAATCATCCGGCTCTAGACCGGCAGGCATGCCGGGCCGATCGGCTCAAAGGACTTGTAGGTCAGGATGAACTCCTGATGGCCGAGGCTTTCCGACTTCGTCGGCCTCCCACCGGCAACCTCCCGCAGCAGCGTGACGATTTCCTGGCCGACCTCGTCAAGGCTTGCTCGTCCCTCGAGAATACGGCCAGCATCGACATCCATGTCTTCCTCCAGGCGGCGGAAGGTATCCGGATTGGCGCAGATCTTGATTACAGGCGAGATTGCCGAGCCGGAGACCGAACCGCGGCCTGTGACAAAGAAGACCATGTGACAGCCGGATGCGATCATCTCGACAATCTCGGCATTGTCGGAAATGTTCGGAAAGCCGAACCGCACCTCGCCGTCAGGCACCACGTCCATCAGGTAGAGACCGCCACGCGGCGGAATATCGCCGGGCTTGATCAGGCCGGAAATCGGCGACGCCCCAGACTTGGCATAGGCGCCCATCGACTTTTCTTCGATCGTCGTCAGCCCACCGTCGGCGTTGCCCGGCGCGAAGCTGCCGTAGCCAAGCGTGGCATAGTAGCGCGCCGCCTTGGCGACTGCCGCGCGAAGCTCGTCGGCAAGTTCGGGCGCGACCGCTCGATCCGCCATGATTTCCTCGCAGCCGATAAGCTCCCCGGTTTCCTCGAAAATGCAGGTCGCTCCAGCCGCCACCAGCCAATCGAAGGCCCGGCCCGCCGCAGGATTGCCGGTAATTCCGCTCGTTCCGTCGGAGCCGCCGCATACCGTCCCGACGATCAGCTCGCTGATATCCATCGGGACCCGCTCATCGTGGGTAAGCGCCTCGAGCTGCTCGCTCACCCAGGCACGGCCGGCCGCAATCGTGCTGCGCGTGCCGCCATCGTTCTGGATGGTCAGCGTCTTCACCGGCCTGCCGCTCTCCTCGATAATCCTGGATAGCGAGTATTTGTTGAAGCTTTCGCAGCCGAGCGACAGCAGCAGAACCGCACCGATATTCGGATGGGTACAGAGCCGCTCCATCATCCTTTGCGCGTAGGCATTGGGAAAACAGCCCGGAAAACCGATGAGATGAACCTCCTGCCCGTCAAAGGCCGAGATGATCTGGCGTCCGACGTGGTGGGCGCATTCCACCAGATAGGCGACGGCAACGATATTGCGGATGCCTTTGCGGCCGTCCGACCGAAGATAGCCTTGCAAGGTCATTTTTTGATAACCTCCTGAATGTCGAAGAAGTGGCTCGGCGTGTAGTCGCTCTTGACGTTGTGCACATGGACATGATCGCCGGGCGCGATCGGCACTGTGGCGGAGCCTATCGGTGCACCATATTTGTAGACCTTGGCGCCCGGCGCAATTTCCTGCCGGGCGATCTTGTGACCGCGCGGAATCGTCCTTGCGAGCGTCACCTCCCGTTCCCCGACGCGAATACGCTCTCCTGCCGGAATATCCTCGCGACAGACGAAGACATTGTCCTTTTCCGAAAGCAAGAGCAGCCGCGTATCATCGGCATGTGTTAACAGCGCGCCGGAGCCCATGACGTTACATCACTCCAAACGTCGCGAAGGCCTCGACCGTGCTCATGCCGTTGCGAATTGCCTCCGCCACCTTGTTCTCAGTACGCACCTTCTCCAGGGCGAGCGAGATGGCTTCCTTTTCGACGGCCTTCGGGATGACGAGAACGCCTTCGCGGTCGCCATAGAGCAGATCGCCGGGCTCGATGCGGACACCTTCGATCTCGATCGGCGTGTTGTAATCGATGACCTTGCCGCGAGGCCCCTGATCCTGCGCATAGATCCCGCGGGAAAAGGCCGGGAAGCCAAGCCGCTCGATTTCGCCGGCATCGCGTACATAACCGTCGAGGATGGCACCTGCGGCCTGCAGATGGGTGGCTCTCGTCGACATCAGGCCTCCCCATAGCGCGTAGCGAAGCGACGAACCCGTGGCGATATAGACGTCGCCCGGCTTCAGCGAGTCGAGCGCTTCGAACATGATGCCGAACGGCTTTTCCGCCAGCGGGCCGAAGGACCCCTTCCCGTCCGAGAAGATATCGGCCTCAAGCACCGGCATCGCGCGGCCGGCGATTTTCATGTCATCGTGCAGAGGCTTGATACCAGCCGGCAGGAACTGCCGACGATGACCGAGCGTATCAAGGATATCGCCAACGACAGCGGTAAAAAGCTCGGCTTTCAACACGCGGAACAGATCCGCGTCGGTTGCGTGGGTTGCTGTGGTATTCATTGGGAGCCTCCGCTGGTGGCAATTCTAAAAGCCGACGACGGCGCCGCCGTCGACGATAATGGTTTGGCCGGTGATATAGCCGGCGGCCGGGGATGCGAGGAAAGCGCATGTCCAGCCGATTTCCTCGGCAGAGCCGAGACGGTTCATCTGGATTCGGCCCATGATTTTGGCGCGGCGAGCCGGATCGTTGGCCGTGGCCTTCTGAAAGAGATCCGTATCGATCCAGCCCGGCGCCACGGCATTGACACGGATTCCCCGACCGGCAAACTCGGCCGAAAGCCCGCGCACAGCACCCGTCAGCGCCGTTTTCGCCGTCGTATAGCCCATCACCAGCGGCTGGCCGATGAAGGATGTCATGGATGCGGTGAAGAGCACGCAGCCGCGGCCTCTCGCGATCTGTCCCGGCAGAAATTGCCGGGTCAGTTCCAGCGCGCCGCGAACATGGACGTCCATGACTTCGTCGAAGTCGGCAATATTGGATTCCTCGAACGGCTTCTTGACCGTGTTCCCGGCATTGTTGACGACGATGTCGACCGGGCCGTGCGCTTCCTCCACTCCGGCGGCAAAGGCCTTGATCGAAGCAAGATCACGAAGGTCGAGCTGTGCGGCTTTAGCCAGTGGGCCGATCGAGGCGGCAGCTTCTTCAAGGAGATCCACCCTGCGGCCGGCCAGCACCACCTCTGCGCCGGAGGCTGCGAGGCAACGCGCGATCGCGAGACCCAGTCCACTACCTCCACCCGTTACAAGGGCGCGCTGCCCGTCCAGTCGGAATGCGCCATGCCAGTCAGGAAGCGCGGTTGGAGATTTCATGGCTGCTTGTGTATTCATCTTTCGACAATGACCTTTAAAACGTCGCGGTTCTTGTCCCAGAAGGGCAATGCGCCTTCGGCCTCGGCGAAGGGGATGACCTTGGAAATGAGCGAGGCTGCACGATCGCCGATCGTCTCGAGATAGGCGATCACCGCATCGAAATCGGATTTCGTGGCGTTGCGCGACCCCATGATGTCCAATTCCTTGAGGTTGAACATTTGCGTCTGATAGGTAACGGGCGCCTTGGCATAGCCGACATAGACGACACGGCCGCAGAAGCCGGCCAGATCGATCGCCTGGCGAAAGGTTTCGGGAAGACCGACCGCCTCGAAGGCCACATCGACGCCCTGATCGCTCGTCAGCTCCACGATGCGCGCTCCGACATCTTCCGTGCCGGCATTGATTGTATGGCGAGCGCCGAACTGCTTTGCCAGCGTGGTCTTTTCCGGGCTGAGATCGACGGCGATCACGTCAGCGCCGCGGGCAACGGCCCCGATCACCACGCCCATGCCGATCATGCCGCAGCCCAGCACGACGATGCGATCGCTTGACGACACGCGGCCGCGCGCCACCGCATGGAAGCCTACCGATAGCGGCTCGACCAAGGCAAGAAAGCGAGGGTCGAGCGTGTCATTCAGGATGAGCTTCTCCGCAGGAAGAACGATCTCTTCGGCAAGGCCGCCATCCTGCTGAACGCCAAGCGTCCGATTGTAGCGGCAGGCATTCACCCGCCCCTTGCGGCAGGAAGAGCACGTGCCGCAACTGGTATAGGGAAGAACGATGACGCGCCGCCCGGGCTGATAGGCGGACGAAACGCCCGACCCTGCCTCGATGATCTCGCCGCCGATCTCGTGCCCGGGAATGCGCGGCAGCTCCACGAGCGGGTTGAGACCTCGAAACGTGTTGAGATCACTCCCGCAGATGCCGACATGACGGACGGCAATGCGGACATCGCCTTCCCCGAGCTGCGGGCGAGCGACATCGGTGAAACGGCTGACGCCTTCACTTTCGATCAACAGGGCTTTCACGTGACGATACCTCTTCCGGATTGGGGGAGTGAACCGGACGCTTCCGCCCGGTTCGCTGGAAACAGATCAGTTCAGGGTGGCAATGTCGGCCGGCAGGTCGACGCCGTTGTATTTCTTGTAGATCTCGTTGAGTTTGCCGTTCGCGAGGTTCTCGTCGACGAACTTGTCGAGCCGCTGCTTCAAGGCGGCCTCGCCCTTGCGAATGCCGATGGCGTAGGGGAATACCTTGAGCACCATCTTCACCTCGAACTTCGACGCGGGATTGCGCTCGTTGGCCGCCTTCATGATTTGCGGCGACGTCGCCATCACATCAACCTGGCCGCTGACGAGTGCCGTGACCAGGGTCGCGTCGTCATCGTAACGCACGATTTCCGCGCCATCGTTGACCTTCGTGACTTCCTTGTCGTTGACGCTGCCGCGCGTGGTTCCGATGCGCTTGCCCTTCAGATCGGCCATGGTCTTGACGCTCTGGCCAGCAGGCGCCGCGATGACCGATTGGATCACGCCGTAGGGCTTGGAATAATCGATGACCCTCTTGCGCTCGTCCGTCACGCTGAGCGAAGCAATCACCATATCCGCCTTGCCCGTCTGCAGATAGGGGATGCGGTTGGGGCTGGTCACCTGGACGACGTCCAGCGGCTGGCCGAGCTGCTCAGCGAGAAGCTTGGCAACTTCGACATCGGAGCCATAGGGCTGCATGTTGGCATCGATCATGCCGAACGGCGGCGAGCCGAGATCAAGGGCGATCAGCACCTTTTTCCGCGCCTGGATATCGGCAAGGGCATCTGCCTGCGCATGACTGGCAAACGTGCCCAGGATCGCAAGTGCGGTGGCTGCTAGAATATGACGACGCTTCATGGTTCTCCTCCGGTTTATTTTGATTGCGTTTCGCGGCCCGTGGTTCTCAAAGCCCATTGCCGACGAAACTGCGCAGTTCCTCGGTCTGAGGCGCGTCGAGCAGGGCCGCCGGCCCATGCTCCCAGACCCTGCCGAGATGCATGTAAAGGATGTTGCTCGCCACCTTGCGGGCGAACGCCATTTCATGGGTGACGAGGATCATCGTCATGCCGCCGCGCGCGAGATTTTCGATGACCTTCAGCACTTCGCCGGTCAGTTGCGGATCAAGCGCAGACGTCACCTCGTCGAAGAGCATGACTTGCGGCTGCATGGCCAATGACCGGGCGATTGCAGCTCGCTGTTGCTGGCCGCCGGACAGCTGCTCCGGGTAGAAGGAGGCCTTCTCCGCAAGCCCCACCCGGCCAAGACAGTCGAGCGATATGTCCCGAGCTTCGGCCTTGCTCAGCTTCTTGACGCAGGTCAGTGCCAGCGCCGCATTCTCCAGGACGGTCAGGTGCGGGAAGAGGTTATAGCTCTGGAAGACAATGCCGACGTCGCGACGAAGCGCACGTTTATCTAAGTCCGGCGAGTGAATCTTGTGGCCGCAAACCTCGATCTCGCCGCCTTGAATGGTCTCCAGCGCATCGATGCATCGCAGAGCCGTCGACTTGCCCGAACCGGACTGGCCGATGATGGCCACCACTTCGCCGGGTTCGACCGAGAAGGACACACCATTCAGGACCTGCAGCGCGCCAAAGCTCTTGCGGACATCGGATAATCTAACGATTGGAGACATTCAGTTTCCTTTCCAGTTTCCGGCTGGCGAGCGTGAGCGGGAAGCAGATGGCGAAATAGATTGCGGCGACCACCATGAAGATGCTGAACGGCTGAAAGGTGGAATTGTTGATCAGCTTGCCGGCCTGAGCGAGCTCGACAAAACCGATCGCTGATGCGAGCGATGTGTTCTTTATCACCTGAACGAGGAAGCCGACCGTGGGTGGCGTCGCGATGCGCAGCGACTGCGGAAGAATGACCCGTGTCATGCGCTGCCAGCGCGAGAGGCCAAGACATTCCGCGGCCTCCCATTGTGTCTTGGCAATCGACCGGATAGAGCCGCGCCAGATCTCGGCAAGGAACGCCGAAGTGTAAAGGGTGATCGCGACACCGGCCGCCAGCAAGGCCGGAAGATTGTTGAAGCCGGCGATGCTGAGCCCGAAATAGACGATAAAGAGCAATACCAGCAAAGGCGTTCCCTGGATCAGCTGCACATAGGCCGTCGCGGTCCAGCGAATGATGCGGCTCGGCGAAATGCGTGCCAGAGCCACAACGAAACCGACCAAGCCGCCGCCGATGAAACCAAGCGCCGACAATGCGAGCGTCCAGACGGCCGCCTCGAGCAGGAAGATGAACTGTGTCAGGCCGAAAGTGGGCATGGGCTCCTCCTCACAAGGCCGTGCCGAGCTTGCGCTGGCGCTTGAAAACCACGAAGCCTATTCCGAGAAGCACCCATCGCATGAGAAAGGACAGCGCCAGATAAAGGGCGCCGACGACGATGTAGGTCTCGAAGGACAGGAACGTGTCGGACTGGATGCGATTGGCGACAGCCGTCAACTCCTCCGCCGAAATCTGTGACGTGATCGACGATGCGAGCATGAGCAGCACGAACTGACTGACGAGCGCCGGATAGACCCGTTCGACCGCTGGCTGAAGAATGACATGCCAGTAGGTTTGCGCAGGCGAAAGTCCAAGACATTCGGCCGCCTCGATCTGAGCCTTCGGAACGGCCTCGATGCCGGCACGCATGATCTCGCAGACATAGGCGCCGATGTTGACGACGAGCGCGACGATTGCAGCGACATTGGCCGGGATGCGCAAGCCAAGCGTGGCTATGCCAAAATAGATGATGAACAGCTGAACGAGCAGCGGCGTGTTGCGAATGACGTCGACATAGGTACCGACGACGGTCTTCAGCATCGCCGAGCCGCTGGTTCGTGCGATCGCACAGAGCGTGCCCAACACGAAGCCGGCAATGGTTGCCGCCACCGAAAGCTGGATCGTCAGCCAGACGCCTTCCGCAAACTGATCCCAATAGGGAAGCAGGCCCTCGAAATCGAAAGTGTAGCTCATGCGACGCCATCCTCCCGGCCGCGCCAATGAGCAACGAGATGTGCTGGTCTCATTCCCGAGCTATCCTCCCTAGCTTGAGACAGAATCTACACGGTTGAGGCGATCGATTTAAAGTGGTATTTTATGTTTAAAAAACCGATCGGGATTTCGTCGCCATGCGTTCAGAAAACCTCTTCAAGCGGCAGTTCAACGAGTTCCTGCGCCATGTACAATCCGTTGGTCACGGTCGCCCTCTTGGCTCGGAACGGGAGATCGGCCGAACCCTCGGTACCAGCAGAACGACGGTCCGCAAGTGCCTCGCGGCGGCTATGGAGAGCGGCCTGCTTTCCACAGACAGAGTAGTCCTGCGGCAGGCAGAACCATCCGAGCTCTATGCCGAAGCAGAGACCATCCCACCGACATTGATGGTCGAACGCGCGTTCCTGAAATGGATACTCCAATCCGACAGCGGACCGGGCCAGGCAATCAATGCGCTTCAGCTCGCGCGGCAATTCGGCGTGTCGACGACGACGATCCGCGAGTTTCTTCAGAGCTTTCGGCATTTTGGCCTGATGGAGCGCGAAGCCGGCGGCAAATGGGTCTTCCGCGGCATGACGCTGGAATTTGCCAACGAACTTTCCGATATCCGCGAAATTTTCGAAATGCGGTCCGTCATGCGCTTCGCGGAACTCGATGACGACGACCCGAGCTGGAACGAACTACGCAGACTGCGGACCGAGCATCTTGAACTGCTGGAGACGATCGAGACCGACTATCATCAGTTCTCACTTCTCGACGAGCGGCTGCATCGCTTGATCAACAGCGCGTCCAGCAATCGCTTCGTCACGGAATTCTACCATGTCATCTCGCTGATTTTCTTCTACCACTATCAATGGAACAAGAAAGACGAGCGCGTTCGTAACGAAGCAGCTGTGCACCAGCATCTGGCCTATATAGATGCGATTCTCTCAAGGGACCAATGGAAAATCAGCCAGACCTGCACGGCACATCTGAGCGAGGCGCGCCGGACATTGCTTGCAAGCCTCACCCGAGAAACTTGAAATCGGAATTCGAGCAACCCGCCGAAGCTCGGTCTGCGACATTCGATACCTCTGCGAAAACAATGGAAAGGGCAGCCATTGGATCCGTCTATATGCCCTTGCGGCTCGGAGAAAACGCCATCCATCACATGCGATGACCTGCTACTGAAGGGTCAAGCCCGATCCGAGGTCAGCTCTTGCGGCATAAGGATCGACAATGGAGAGCGCCCTGCTAAGCGCTTCGGCAAACCCATTGAGCGAAATGACGTAGCCCATATCGCGACCCGTATCGGTCGCCGCCAGCATTACGCGGAGGCTACGCCGCCGCCGCAGGCTGGCTATCATGGCTGCATCGAGCTTCAGCTCGACCGGGCAGCCACGCGAAGAGGCGGCACCGAACGGCTGAGTCAGCCCCAAAGCAGCTTCGTCACCTCGCGGCAACCGGCCGCTCCGTAGATGCAGCCCCAGCGGCAAGGCCAGCAAGCCTCTCAGACTTCCCCCCTCGGGAGTGAGCTCGATCGAGAGCACTGGCGTGTTCGTCTGCAGATCATACAGCGTGTAAGAAATCGCATAATGCGGCCGCGCATGATTGGCAGTTCCCTGATTGACGATGGTAAGCGTCCAGTCGCCGTAACGCTCTTGCAATATGCCTGAATTGGCGGCGGCAACGGTGGTCCGGCCAACCATCACAATCCTCCACCCGGTCGTTTTGCCAATATGGGCAAGCGCCCATAGGAACGCCTTATGAGCTTGAACAACCCTACCCCATTCATGTCTCCTCCTCCCGTAACAATATGCGCCCCACCTCACCGTCTCGACATTCAGGAATCCGAGCTCTCTCGAATCAATAGTGTCAACCTTATGCAAAGGAATCATACAATTGATGTAGCGCAAAGAATTATTCTTTTGCAATATTCAATTAATATGAAAGCCGCCGATTGCGAATGAAGGTATTTTTCAGATTATACACAAAATATATGATTATTAAATTTATGCCCTAACTTATATTAGTAAATGTTACTTCAATTTCACTTATATCAAAAAAAGCAATGCAGACCAATAAGTGTGCATGATATTGTAAAAGGTCGCTCATAAATGGAGCGAGCAACGCGCAAACCCGGACTATCGGATAAGCAGACGATGCAATCTCGCACTGGAAGTGGGGACTGGAGTTGGCCTGGCCAGCGGTCATTTGAATGATGCCCCCTGCAAGGCGGCGTCGACAATCTCTCTCGTCGCCCTCGTGACGGCAAGATCAGCGGCAATGGCTTTTCGGACGAAACGCTGGTCGCCGACGATCCCGGCGGCAACGTCGGTATCTCAGTTCCCGTCCATTTTGGCAGATACCATCGAGCCAATGCCGGGCAGGTTGACGATGTGATGCTTCTCAAGGGTGAGACGCCGACAGCAGTTAGGCCGGCACCGGCTATTTGCCGATGACAAGGAGAGGTAAGCTACCTTACGACCAAGCCTTTAGCGCGAGAACCTCGGCACGGATGCAATAAGTTCGCGCGTATAGGCATGGCGAGGCCGTTCGAAGACCTCCTCCACAGATCCGGCCTCGACGATCACTCCCTGCTTCATGACGACGATCCGGTGGCTGATATGCTGGATCACTCCCAAATCATGCGAGATGAAAATCATCGACAGGCCGAGTCTTGCCTGCAGATCGACCAGCAGATCCAGAACCTGGGCTTGCGTCGTCACGTCAAGCGCGGAAACGGGCTCATCGCAAATCAAAAGCTTCGGCGTGGCCGCAAGAGCCTGCGCGATCGACACGCGCTGGCGCTGGCCACCGGAAAGTGCGGTCGGCCTTCGGACAAGCAGATCCTGCGGCAACCCGACCAAATTCAGCAGATCTATGATCTTCTCGCGACGCTCCGATCTGCCGAGCCCACCACGGAGCAACAAGGGTTGCTCGATGATGCGTTCAACGGTGAAGCGCGGATTGAAAGAGCTGAGCGGGTCCTGACTGATCGTCTGTATCCCGGCTCTGAGGGGGCGGCGCATGCGTTCGGAAAGTGCGCTCCACGGCCGCCCTTCATAAAACACTTCCCCCGCATCCGGTTGCTGCAGCGCGAGCGCGACCTTGCCGAGCGTGGTCTTGCCCGAACCGGATTCGCCGACCACCCCCAGCGTTTCGCCGCTGTCGATATGAAGCGACACGTCGCGGACGGCGCGCAGGAGGCTGCCGTCCGTACGCCTGAAGCTCATCGATACGTTGCGTATCTCCAACAGACGCTCGCCCGAGCGTACAGGCTCGCGGCCCGGCAGGGGCATATCTGGTGCGCTGAGGCGATGACCGCGATTGGCGGCCGTCGGTACGGCTGCCAAAAGCTGCCGGGTGTAGTCGTGCTGCGGCTCTGACAGCACGCTGCGCGCCGGGCCGGTTTCCACGAGCCGACCCTTTTGCATCACGGCAACCCGATCGGCAAGCTGGGCAGCGACGGAAAGATCATGCGTGATCAGGAGAATGCCATGGCCGGCGCCAGCCAGCTCCCTGAAAATGGCGAGTACTTTTTTCTGGACGCTGACATCCAGCGCCGTCGTCGGCTCGTCGGCGACGAGCAAGCGCGGCTGGCCGGCGAGTGCGGAGGCAATCAATGCCCGTTGCCGTAGCCCGCCCGACAATTGATGCGCATATTGCCCCACCCGCGATTCAGGCTCGGGAACGCCGACACGTTCCAGCAACTCCACGACGTGCTGTGATACGAGCGAGCGCGGAGCCAGACGATGCGTGAGGATAGGCTCGGCGATTTCGCGACCGATAGTCCTCAAGGGGTCGAGCGATACGAGCGCGTCCTGGAGAATGAAACCGATTTCACGCCCGCGCACATGCCGCCAGGCCCTATCGGACAGGCCGAGAAGATCCAGCGGGCGCCCATCATGAGCGGTCAGCTCCATCCTGTCGGCCTTTACCACCGAACGCAATCCGGCGAGACCGACGATCGCCCGGGCAGTTACCGATTTTCCAGACCCGGATTCGCCGACCAATGCAAGGATTTCGCCGGGCGCAATCTGTAGCGACAGATCTCGAACCGCATCCACGCGACCTTGCGGGGTCCGAAAAGCCACGCTCAATCCTTTGACCGAAAGCAGCAGGGGCGGCGCGGAAACGGCGGTCTGAAAATTCTGCGGGCCGGCCTGAATATTCATCGCAGATCTCCCGTTGCAAGAAGGGTTTGCAACCGGCGCCCCAAGAGCGTGATCGAGATGACGGAAAGCGCGACGACGGTTGCCGGCAGCAGGCTGGTCCAGGGCGCGATATCGAGAAAATTGCGGCCATTGGCGAGGAGCGCGCCCCACTCCGCCGCTGGCGGCACGACACCAAGTCCGAGAAAGCTTAGGGCCGAGGCCGATAGTACCGAACTTCCCACACCAACCGTCGCGAGAATGAGAAGAGGCCGGATGGCGTTGGGCACGATATGTCGGGCAATGATCGTCCACGGATGCTCGCCGAGTGCTATGGCATGTTCGACATAACCCGACAGCCTGATCTGAAGCACCTGCGAGCGGATCAATCGAGCATAGCCAGCAATGCTGGCAAGCCCGACCGCCAATAGCGTATTGGCAGGCCCTCGTCCAAGAACAGCGATCACCAGCAGCGCAAGCAGCATTTCCGGAAAGGCAAGCAGGATATCGATGATGCGCAATAAAAGCCGGCCGATCGGCCTTGGAGCGAGCGCAGCCATCGTCCCGAGCACGATACCGCCGAGACTGGCAATCAGCGTCGCGCCGATGCCGATGGTCAGGGATTGCGAGGTTCCATAGACCACGCGCGAAAACAGATCTCGCCCCAGTTCGTCCGTTCCAAACCAGTGCTGCCCGTCGGGCGGCAACAGGATCGCATTCGGATCGACTGCCTCGGGATCACAAGCGGAAAGCCATTGTGGCGCCCATACCGCAACACCAAGAACGACCACGAAGGCGAAGGGAACAAGCAGTCCGAAAGACAGCCAGACCGGGCGAGTGCGCGTGATGCGGGGCTCCTGCATGCTTTCAGTCAGCACGACATCGCTCAAAGGGCTGTCCTCCTTAGACGTGGATCGATCAACAGGTAGAAAGCATCGACGAGCAGATTGACGATGACGAAGACAAGGGCTGACAGCATCACGAGACCGAGGATCAACGGCATGTCTCGGGTCTTGATCGCTTGCAGCGTAATCTGTCCAATTCCCGAACGGCCGAATACCGTCTCGGTCAGGATCGAGCCGCCAAGCGTGCTGGCGAGCAATGTGCCAGTAAGGGTCGAGGCCGCCAGCGCGGCGTGCCGCAATCCATGTCTGACACGCAAGACCGTTTCGCCGACGCCGCGTGTCCGGACCGTCAGCGAAAACGGCTGGGACAGTGCCTCCTCCAAGCCGTCGCGCAATACCTGGCTTAAAAGTGCCGCCAACGGCAGGCTCAGAGCTATGGCGGGCAGCACAAGCGCGAATGGTCCGTCATTGCCGGTTACCGGAAACCATTCAAGTCTGAAACTGAAGATCGACAGCAAGACGATACCGATCCAATAAACAGGCGTGCTCAGAAGGATCAGCTCTATCCCCGAGGACAGCAATGTCAGGCTTTTACGACGGCCCGCCGTCGCCAGGGCCACGCTGATCGCCAGAAGAAGAGCAAGTACGATCGCGCTCCCGGTAAGCTGCAAGGTCGGCCCGGCAGCTTCATAGATCACCTCGGAAACGGGCTGTCTGTACTGGTAGCTCTGTCCAAAATCGCCGCTCAGAGCCTTGCCGATATAATGCGCATATTGCAGCGCGAGCGGCTGGTCGAGCCCATATTGATGCACCAATGCAGCCCGTTCTGCCTCATCGACGACGTTTTCTCCGCCAGCCAGTATCGCGACGGGATCGCCGGGAATGAGCTTCACCGCAATAAAGGCAATCGTTGCCGCGCCCCAAAGTACGGCAACAATCACCCCGGTCCGCCGCACAGCGGTTTGGAAAAGCTTAGCGGTCCAGCCAAGCATCGTAGAAATTCGGCTTCGCATTGGTGGCCCAGGAAATACCGTGCAGGCTCTTTGAGGCGCCGAGCTGATAGGCGGCCACGAAGAGCGGGACGGCATAGGCCTGCTCGATCACTTCCTTCTGCACCTCGGCATAGAGCTTCTTGCGCTCGGCATCGGAAGCTCCAACCGCTTTCGTCAACTTTTCGTCGAGGCTTTTGACACGCGACGCATTCTGGCCGGCAGGCGGAATATAGGCGGAATGGAATACCGTCCGCAGGATATCGGGCTCTGCGCGCACATAGTAGAAGGACACCAGATCGTAATCATTGGCATTGGTGCGCGCGGTCCAGCCACCGGCATCGACCGGATCGAGCTGCAGATCGAAACCCGCCTGCCGAACCTGATATTGAACGGCCTGCGCCAGGGTCACTTCCGTCGCGGCAAGCGAAGTGCTGTCGTAGACATAATGCAATGTAAGCCGGCCGCCGTCCTTCTTGCGGATGCCATCGGCGTCCTTCTGCGACCAGCCCGCCTCATCAAGCAGCCGGTTGGCTTTTTCCGGATCGAAGCCCCATGACCGGGAAATATCGCGGTCATAATAGAGCGTCGAGGGGCCGAGAATATTGTCAGCCGGCTTCAGAGTTCCGAAGAAGGCGGCCTTGACCCCCGCAGGTCCGTTGACCGCATTCTGGAAAGCTTGGCGTACCTTCAAGTCCTGAAACGGCCCCTTCGAAGTGTTGAGGAAATAGGCGCTGTTGACACCCGGATTTTCCCGCGTCACCACCTGCAACTTTCCATTGCCTTGGACGGAGCGGTAGTTTGCCGGCGGCACCGCGTCGATCGCCTGCAGTTGGCCACTTGCCAGCGCACCGAGGCGTACAGAAGCCTCCGGCAGATATTTGAAGACGATCTGATCGAAATGGGCCGGCCCCTTATGTACGGCATAGCCGGGACCCCAATTGTAGTCCGCGCGGCGGCTAAGCTTGCTGCCGCTGCCCTTGGTGAAATTGTCGAGCACGTAAGGACCCGATCCGATGATGGTATTCGTCGTGCTCTGCGTTTTCTGAAGATAGGTCGATGATTGGATACCGAGATAGGGAAGGCTTAATCCCTGCAGCAGAGGCGCGAAGGACTGGCGGTAACGGATCACCACCGTACGACTATCCGGCGCCTCGATCTTGTCGACCGGCCCAAGCAGCGACTTGGCGTAGCTGGAGGTTGTCTTCGGATCGAGAATGCGATCGAAGTTGTATTTGACCGCAGCAGCATCGAACGGAGTGCCATCGCTGAATGTCACGCCCTGACGCAGATGGAAGGTATAGACGGTATTGTCGCCGTTGATGTCCCAGCTTTCTGCGAGCCACGGCGTGAACTTATTGTCTTCGGCCTGCCCGACGAGCGAGTCGACGATATTGCGGGTAATCAATGCCGTGATCGAGCTGCCTGTAATCGACGGGTCGATGATGGAGGTATCCGTTGCCAGCCCGACGTTAAGGGTGCCACCATCGACCGGCTTTGCCGAATCGGATGCAGCATTTGCGGCAGTGCCTATCATCGTCAGAAAAGAAAATGCCAGGGCAATGCTGATGTTGCTTCGCCCGATAGTCTTTGCGCTTGAATGCCTTTTTCTCATATCCCGTCCCTATTTTGGCCGCCGCGGCATCGATCATGCGGCCAAGAGGCCATACGACATCACGCGGACTGAACGGCATGATAATTGTCTATAAAAATACTAGACTAAAGGCATTGTGGTGCGTTTATTGAAAGAGAGGCGGAAATCCGTTTCAAGATCACGGGCGGAACTGATGACACGCCGATGATGACGCTGCTCTGCGTTGAATTCCAAGGCCCTTTAGATCAAACCCTCCGGCCGAGCCGTGCTTCAAACGTCTCCGCGAAACCGACGCCAGGTCTCACGGCACGAACAATGATGCAATCAGGTCCCGCTCGTTGGGTCGCGCAAAATCCGAGATTTAAGGGTGAACTTTCTTCACCGAGGACATCTGCGCTATAACGCAGGTTCAAAGAATCTGGAACAATGGGATCCCGCTCCGGCACGAACATGATGTTCCAAAGGGGCCTTTATTTTTTCAGCATGCAATTTTGAAATTGGACTCCAAGGTGCTTTTTGCTGGTAGTACGCGCGGTGATGCGAGATTTTTCATGGGTATGACAGATCGATCATTACGCACAGGCTCTGCGATGGGCACCTCGCTGCAAATTCAACCATTTGGACAAGCGTGGCACGACCAGTGAGCGATATTGGTCAATTACTCAGCTGCCCCCTTTTTGCCGATGTGGCACGCGAGAGCGTGACACTCGACGCCCGGGATTTGCGGACCAGATTCTATTCGCCGGGCCAGATCGTATTCAACCAGGACGATACTAGCGGCGAGGTCTACTTTCTGCGATCCGGATTACTGCTGGCTCTCTATCTCGATCAGGACGGTCGGGAGCTTATCTTTACCCGGCTCAACACTCATGATTATTTCGGAGAAATATCTGCCATCGATGGCGGCAAGCGTTCGCTTTCAGTCTACGCAAAAACCGCGTCTTGCCTGATCGTCATGAAACGCCAGGCATTTCTGGATTTGCTCGAAACGATACCGCTCGTGCGGCAGCGGATCATGATCGATATGGCCGAACGTATCCGCAGATTGACGAGGCATAGCTATCAACTGACCAGCCAAAGCGTGGATAAACGCCTGAAAGCCTATGTGGCGCGCATGGCGCTGGAGAGTGGCGCGTTCAAACCGAACGGGCTGCTGACCAAATTTCCGACCCATGCCGAAATCGCCGGCTCGATCGGTGCCAGCCGCGAAGAGGTCAGCCGCTCCATCTCCGCCTTGAAGCGCGCGGGAATTCTGGAAGCCGGACGACAGAAGTTGACGATCCTCCAGCCGAACGCGTTGCTGAGCGAGCACTGAGGCAGCCTCATTCTATTTCGTCTTTATCAGCCAATTGACGGCAATATTGACGGCTCGCGTTTCATTCTTGCTGACGCGCACCTCATCTGGCTGATAGATATCGCCGGTCTGGGTCGATGATTTGGTTGCGGCCACTTCGAAATTCACCGGCGGATTTTCCTGCGGCGTCACGAACTGTGCGATCATGTTCAAATCATGCACATGCTCCCGCAGCGCATCCATCTGGGTCGAGCCGACGCCTCGTGAATTGACGGCCGGACCTTGGGGCGCGTGACGGTCGTCCTTGTCCAGCGACTTCTCCAGATCGACGCCGCGCAGAAAATAACCACGGTAGTCTGGCAGCTTGAATTTGTCGTCTCCATCCGGTCCGTAAAGATCGCCGATCACGCGATAAAGCTCCGGATATTCGGTCTTCAGCAGGCTGGAGCCATCGCAGATCATCCATGGCAGGTAACGCAGATCCGTCATGGCCGACGTCAAGGTCTGCGTCTGCTGCAGGATCTCGCCGGGGAAAATGATGATGGCACCGACGGGCACGCCATCGTGAGTTCCCGGACGCGGATGCGGAAAGAACTGATGGCGCGGCTCCTGCCCGGGAAAATTCCCAGGAAAGATGGGCGGAATGAACGAAGGTGGCAGCATCCAGCGCTCCTGCAATCATGAAAATGGATTGTCGTGCGACAGCGCGACCATTGCCGTGGGAACGGTGATCGACCAACTGTCGTGAATGATCTTGGACCCCTCGTCCGGTTGCTCCAGCAGAAGATCGACGGCGCTCATGTCCACGGCCATGCAAGGGGTCAGGTCCTCGCTACAGGGCCAGATCTGCCCCGTTCGGAATGCGAGCAGCACCGTTCTCGCCGCCTCGGGCTTGACCGATAGCAGAATGTGAGCGCGCTTGGCGCGCAGCAGGTCCCGCAGATAGCGACTGGGCGAAAACAGCGAGATCAGAGCGGACTGTCCATCGCTCAGATAGGGGTCGGCCGCAGGATCCTGGATGAATTCGACTGCCATCTCGTCCCAGTCGAAGGAATGGCGAAGGAACTGAAAATAGCGTGGCTCGAAGTTGATGGCTCCGGCCTTGCCTGTCGTATCGGTCGGCTTGGCAAGCGTAGCGTCGGCAAACAACGCGATGGCCGCCTGAACGATCTGATCTTGGACGATCTGCGTCAGAAGCTTCGGGTTCTCGGCGTCCAGCGCCTTCTTCTGCTGCGCCAAAGCTGCCTGGTAGTCTGCCATGGCCGCCTGATAGGCGGCCTGGATTTTCTGATAAGTCGCGATTTGCCAATTGGCGAGCGCGGCGGCGCTACGCGCGCATTGAACCTCTATGCTTGCCACATAGTAGTTGTCGAATTCAGTTGCCCCTTCCGCAGGCGATGTATCGGGAGCCGGCGCGTCTCCCTCTCCTGACCCGGCTTGCTTACCGGAAGCGGCGCCGACGGCTGACGATGTCGTCGGAGCGCTGCACAGGATCGATACCCGAAGCCGATCGGAATATTGCGCCGACGTTGCCGTCAGGTATCCCTTGAAAGTCGAGAGCGTACCGGTTTGATCCGCCGTCAGGATCACGCCACTCATCGTCACCTGCGCTGTGGGATTGGCAACGAAGCTGCTGATGCTGACGGCGGCCGAAACCGGCGTGTAGCCTTCGGGCACGTCCAATTCCGCGTCCGACAGCGGGTTTCGGGACTTGAATCCATTGCTGATCACGCGAAGAGCCGGTGGCGGCAGACTGTCCGGGGCAATGCCATAAGCCTGGAAGGCATCGAGATAATAGACCGACGCCGGCGGCGATCCAGGCTTGATCGGATCAGGCGACAGGTTGGCGTAGGAGGTTATGCCCATGCTTGCGGGAGACGGCGGCGCGGCAAGCCTCAGCTCATGATATCGAGCAATCGCTTGGACGAGATGGCCGCCGGGATTGTCGATGAACATCTCGAAGACCAGCCTGTCCTGGCTGGCCCGGGTCTGAAGATGATATGCCCGGTTCACCCAGCGGAATACGGCCTGAAGATTGCCGTTACCGCCAGTGTTGGACAAGGTCCGCGTCTGCGTGGTTTCCAGCTCTTCGAAGACCCTGCTGCTGCGACGCAACACCGATTCACGTCGCAAAGCCTTGACCGAGCGATCGATGACGTCGCGGGCAAATTTTGAAATATCCTGCAGGTAACCGCCAGCGGGCTGTTCCTGCACCCACCAATTGCCGGTGACCTTCATGGAATTGGTGGCCGGTTGCCCGTAGTCGGTTTCGTAATTGTTGATCGTCGTGGTCGAGACACGATCCGACAACGTCTTCTGCACCTCATTGATCAGATCGGCGGTCGTCGTATCCCGCCCGAAATTGCTGGTGCTGTCGCTCGACGTCTGCTCTTCCTCGACTGTTTCCTTGCGTCGCAGATTGCGGTGCACCTCCTGGCGCGTTTCTCCCGAAATCACGGTTTCGATGCGCTCTATATCTCCGAGCGCATAGCGCCCGGGCTTGTAATGCACGGTGCGGATGGCGCCCACGGCATAGAGCTGGATAGCCGGAGGATCGGCCGGAGCTGGAGGCGGATCGATGGGAAAAATATCGGCGGGCAGGATCATCACCGCATTAAGCGCACGCGAAAGGGCCGCATCGGATGGTCTCGGCGCGGGGTCGTCGTCGAGTTTCGGATGTGAGTCCTGGAAAGCCAGCACCCAATTGATGAGATGCGTGACCTGTAGCAACCGGATCAGATCGAAAAACCAGCTATGGTCATAGCCGAGCGTGATCATCAGCGCGATTGCCGAATTCCAGATATCGGTCAGCGCCGTTTGGGCATCCGTCGACTGCAGCTCTTTGGCCAGATCATCCCAACTTTCGAACTGCTCCTCCACCCAGCTGTCGAGCGCTGCATAGCTGCAGTCCTTCCTCAAGTGATGAGGGAAATGGCGAAAACTCTGGTAAGGCGGGGCAAGCGGCTGCGTCGGCGTGACGAAAGGCTCGCTTGGCCCGCCGCCCGCTTCTGGAGAGATCGTATCATCGATGAAAGTCACGGCCGTTTCGCGCTTGGTCGCTGGATCGGCAGCTTTCAGTTTCGTATAGAAAGTGCTTGCGGCAGCAGATGCAGACACGGTCATGAACCGCTGCTCCACCAGACTGGCCGCCAGTTTCGGCCAGGGCTTGATGTAGACGAAGGGAAAGAGCTCGCCCGCTTCCAGATGCGCATCGGCGATCGCCATCCCGTCTGCGGTATTCGGGATCGGTAGCGGTCCAGGCTCAGGCGGATCATTGTCCGGCGGTGGAACGGGCGGGGTTGGCGGAACCGGGCGCGTATTGCCGAAGCAGATCATGAAACCGATATAGTTCCAATAATAGATGTCATCAGTCTCCTCGATTTCCACCCGGCCCATGATCTGCTGCGAATATTGGACGTCGAGCCCGGTGCGCCAGCGCAGCCAGCCATGAACCCTGCGACCGCCCGTGAAGGCCACGCGGAACGGCGTCTCATTATCGAAGCGTAAGCTTTCGACGACATGGATCTCGAGCGGCAGAACCGCCCGGAAAATCTCGGCCGCGACATTCAAGACGGATTGGCGACCCGCATCCTCATAGAAAATGCGGAAACGGATCACGATTTCTTCGTTCTGGTCCTTATGCGGGATGTCGCGCCATTCCTGAATCTCGGTGTGGCCGGTCATGACGACATCCTCAAACGTCGATGGTTTCGAGACCCCTGATGATCTGGGCGAACCAGTCGGTGTCGGTATCCCCGGACAAGGCCTGAATCAACGGATCATCGTCGAAGCCACCCTGAGCAATCTCTCGTATCGCCGGATCTGCCAAGTCCAACTCATCGTCCATTGGAGCCAGCGGAAATGTTCGCGCTATTTTTGCGTAGTCGCGGGTTTTCCATTCACCGCGGCGAATTTTCGTTACCGCCGCATCGCGCTGGGTAAAACATTCGGCGATGTAGTTAGCGACGACCTGGAGCTCATCATCGCCAACTTTGACATACATCGCGGCAAAGCCCTTGATACTCGCGGCTCCGCGGATGGTTACCGGCTGTCGCATCAGAAACAATCTGGCATCGATAACCTCATCGTCGTCGTCTATGCTGCCGGTCCCGATTTCGTCGTCGGGGACAATGCTGATCTCCCGTCCACATTCCTCCGTGAATTCCCTCGAGCAGTTTTCATAGACTTCATCACTGTTATTCCAATCATGACCTTCGAACTTCCCCCCAGGCAGGGCGAATTTCGCTCCGCCGTGCAGCTCTGCACCATTTGGCACAATTACTCGCCTGCCGGAGAAGAAGTACCCCCTCGCCCTCTTCTGGAAAGCGATGAACCGAACGCTGTTTTGCGCGGTGCGCGAGAATATGATGGTATAAACGAAATATTTATCGGCCATTGGACTATCCTTTTCAGAAGCGGATCAAGTCGGTTCCGCGCGATATGAGACAAAGGTGAGCGGGGTTGCCCGCGGCCCAGGAGTGCCGCCCCGAAGCTGGACTCTGAGCGCATGCAGCCCACTCAGAGCAAAAGAGGTCCCGCAGGTATCGGCGACGCGACCGCGCAGCTCGATCTTGCAATCGATCTGAAACTTCAGGCGATCCGGCAAGGACATGGCCCATGAACCCGCATGGCCCAGCGGCATTTCCGCGATCGGCCGGTTGTCCCGGCAGATGCAAAGCGACAGATCGGGGCGGGGTACGCTTTGGCTCAAGAGGAGCCCCGATCTCAGCCCATGCCCGTGCGGTCCGTCTATCCTGGTTCCGGTGTCCGGGTTATAAAAGCCTGGCTGAAGAGGGCATTCGTTGCCGTAGCTGTCCCGGATCAGGAATGCCGGCTCCCAGCCGATGCACAGTGGATGATGCCATCCGTAAAGGCAGCGCTCGATCGCCGCCCACAAGACCGGCATGGCGCCCGGCAGCATCCCGGAAACATCCCAGAAGACACCCACGCGGCTGACATGCGGATTGAGAGAGCCATTCTCGTAGGTCAACCAGGTTTGCATAGCGGTTACGGCGACGGTTCGCTCGGCTCATAATCCGTGAACTGCGTGTCCTCCGGAATATCCAGCACGAAAATATAGCCAATGTCCGAAAGCTGGATCCCGGTGTCCAAATGAAAGCGCACGCGCATCATCTTTCCGGAACTTTGCACATCGATCTTGACGTGGCCCTTCACATGGAACTTCTCCGCATCCTTCGGCTTCCCAGGGGCCGGGATCTCCGTCCACTCGGTGTTCGAGAAGAGATATCGAGGGATCGTCGAGCCAGCATTGGTATCGACATTGGTTATCGTCAGCGAAAAACTGTCCGCGCCAAGACTGACGGCCCGGGTCTTTTTGTCTCGGACGGCGGAATAGGTTGCGGTGATGGTGACCCTGTCCCTGCCCGTTCCGACAATACCGCCGGAGGTCCAGCTTTTTACGACCTCTGCGTAAGCCTTGGATGGATCTTTGACCTCGCTTGACGCAGGCGAACTTCTGTCACTAACCGAGTGCTCGGTGTCCTCGCTGGCCGGAGCAGCGCCATCCGCATCCTCGACGTTGTCCTCGCTTGTCGAAAGAACGGGCTCGGCCTGGTCTTTGCCATTATTCGGCTTGTTGGCGGCCAAAGCGGTTTTCGCCCCTGAAAGCCTTAGTTTGGTTTCCGTTTTCATGGCTGTGACTGTCCTCTTTTTCATCAAAGGGAAAACGGGATACCAGCTGACTGCTGGCCTGGTATCCCGGATCAATGATCGTCTCAGCGAGACGGCGAGCGTTTACTGGTTGATGTTTTCCAGGTGGAACTCGAAGGGAGACGAGTTTGGGCCGGGACCGCCGCCGGTCATGACGATATTGGCGCTGGTGATCCCGAAAAGGTTGATCTCGGTGTTCACCTGGCTGATGATCGCGGAATTGATGATCTGACCCTCGGTCACCTGGCTGACGACGCCGATATAGATACGCGGCTGGAACTGGAAGACCGCCTTCTGGCCAGGGGCCATGTTCGTCTTGGTCGCGAGCAGCTTGCCGTCCTTGAAGATACATGCGCTGATCGCGCCCTGCTTCAGCTGGTTGCGAACCTCGACTTCATTCGGGGAAGTAGCGCTGTTCTTCGACACAGACAGCACGTCGCCGGAATTATCGAGAGTCATGTCGAATGCCTGGCCGTCATAGGCCGTCAGTTGCGGTGTGTAGTTGCCCCAGCTGTCCTTGGCCGAAACCTGGAACTGAAGCGGGAAATTGAACGGATGCGTATCGAGCCGGCCGCAATTGCGGATCACCTTCCAGGCAACGGCAATTTCGCCGAAGGACTCGGCAACGTTCTGCTGAAAAATAAGAACGCTGGAATTGTTCGTATCGCCTGAGCGGTTAGTGAAATTCAGTTTGATGTTCTCGGTTACCATTGTCGATTCGTCCTCTCGTGTTTCGATGAAGCGCTTGGCCCTCGCCAACAATCAGACACTAGACCGCATCGCTGCGGCCCGCCTTTGAGGCCGTACCTAAATTCTTTGCGCCTGACATTTTTTTGCGAAACTCCATCGGCCCCTGGCTGTAGAGCCGACGAAATGCAGTCGAAAAATTGTTCGGATCGCCATAGCCGACCGTCAGTGCGATGTTCAGGATGCTCTCGGAACCATCTCGTAAAAGCTGCGCTGCAAGTTCACACCGTCGCTGACGCAGCCAGGTTATCGGTCCGATGCCGAATGCCTGATTGAATGCCCTGTTCAACGTGTTGCGATTGGTCCCAAGGGTCGCCGCGAGCTCATCGACGGTCACCGGATTGGCGATATTGGTTTCCAGCATTTTGCATGCCACGCGCACCATCGGATCGCCACTCGATCCCACGGAAAAGGTCGTTTCCCGGATTGCCGTCGACATCGTGAAAAGCCGCCGTTGAATTTCCAGGGTGCTGAACGGGTATGTGATGTAATCGACGAAACCGCAGGCAAGCAGCTTTTCGACATCAGGCAGATCACGGCCGACGATCGCAATAGCGGGCGATGTGGGCGGAATATAGCTGAACATATCAAGCGACAGGTCATCGCCAATATCGATAAGACTGACGGCGCAGGCGCCCGGCTTGCTGTTGTCGTTATGAACAGTCCGATTAGACTGTTCAAGCACTTCTAGAATCTTGCGTAGCTCGCGGATCTTGCTTTCCGACAAGCCAAAAAGCTGAAAACGGTGTGGAAGCGTCAATTCGATGAGGGAATCGGCGTGCTCCTGCAGCCAAGGCATGCCGAGGCCAGGCGAAGCCGGGCCGATATCGCGTGTGACGTGCTCTAACATGGTGATATCCGACGAAGTTTGGATGCCGCGCGGCATCGGTTGACTTCATCAGCAGATCGACATTAGCCACTCCACTCTGTGCGGCGCCTCACATAAGGCGGCACAGATACGCTTTTCCGCGATTTTTTGGTTTGGACGCATCAACCTGCGCCATCGGGTTGAAAAAATGCCGAGGAGACCTTTGCATTGGAGAGGATCGCAATATCGATGACGGACCTATGTGTGGATCCGAAATTCGGGGGACCACGGCATCAAACCATTGCTGATATTGCCGCTTGGTCCTCTCGGGCGTCGACCAGGCCGATTGCTCTGGAGAGCATCGTTAGCCGAAGAGCGTTCAGTTCATCATGCGGCGCGAGCCGTGAGATTGCCTTTCTCGCGCGGAGTTCCCATAACACCGCCGACTGCTTGCATGCGGTTCGAGCAGCCAGATTGTAGAGGCTGAGTGCCTTATCGATGCGGCCTGCGCGCTCGTGCACAACGCCGCTCAGTCGCTGTCGCTCCGCCCGCCACACGCCTTCGGAAGTGCCGGGCGAGCCCGCAAGCGCTTCCCTGCTGTATTCCAGCGCACGTTGATCGTCGCCATTCATCGCATAAGCAGCCGCCAATTTTGCTGACCAATAGGGAATACCGATGCCCACACCCATGAGCTTTTGGACCGCAAGCGCCTGTTCCATTCTCGACCGGCTCGAAGGATTGCCCGTGGCTTCGAACTCGGTGAGCGCCTGCCACATCCTGCCAGTCGCCGACCAAAACGCGGCGCCCTGCCTGTCTGCAAGCGCGATCCCCCTTTCCATGCGGGCCAATGCGAGATCGAAATCCCCAAGATAGCCCAATGCCACTCCACCCCAGATATCGATGAACGGCAACATGAGGGGGATGTCGAGCACAGATTGATGCGCGTCTGCCTCAATGACGAGATCGCGCGCCCGCGCGAACTGGCCGACAATGGCTGCCGAATGCGGCGAGAACGCATGCGCCGTCGCGAACAGGTCCATCCCATACTTGGCTGCAAGAGGCGCATGAAACTCGAATTCATAGTGGGTCTTGATTTTCTCCAGGGTCGCCAGCTGGGCATGAAACTGCCCGGAATAGAACTGAATTCCGTTTCTGGTTCCCAATACGGATAGCGTATGCTCCGAGAGCCTTTCTCTTTCCGGTAACCGGCGAAGCACGGCCTCCATTCTCGATACGGTCATCGCTGCGTCTTTGGTGTGACCGATCAGGACCTGATAGGTAAAGATTCCCCAGAAAATGGAAAGGCTGTCACCACCCATCCGATTGATCTTTTCCAGATGCGCTAGGCTTTTCATATAGGTTTCAAGCACTTCCAGGCCGGTAAAACCACGTGTTTGCATCAGGTTTGCGGCCAGATCGATAAGGAGGTTCGCCTGCCGATGCTCGACGTCGACGCCGTTCCGCTCGGCTCGCGCGAGCAGGTCCAGGGCATGACGAAGCTGACTTTCGCCTTCGGCGAAGGCGCCGAGAGCCGTCGTGTACCTGCCGATCCTGTGTCTATAGTCCGCAGCAAGGGTATAATCGCCGGCGGCCTCGTGATGGTAGGCAATTTCCGCCAAGGCCTTATCGCCAACATGCGGATTGCCTTGCGTATGAACCCAGGCGACGCGCCTATGAAGGCTCTCTCGCCGCTTACGCAGTAAAGTGCTGTAGGCCGCGTCTCGGATCAGATCGTGCCGGAAACTCAAGAAGGAGGCATTCTCGCGTTGGAAAATCTCTGCTTTGCAGAGGCGTTCGATATCGGCATTCAAGTCCTGATGGGAAAGCCCAGAGACCTGGCCCAGCATCACCTCGTCAAAATAGCGCCCAACGACGGAAGCGCATTGCGCGATGCGCCGTGCCGACCCGGTGCTGTCGATCCACGCGACAAGCGCGCCGACGAGCGTTTCAGGAACTGTCTCGCGACCCGATATGCGTCCCTCATTGAGTTCTCGAAGAAGATGTTCGAGAAAAAGCGGAACGCCTTCGGACTTTCCGACGATCTCATCCGCCAGCACGGATGTGATGCTCTCACCGCAGCAGCTGGAAACCGCCTCATGACATTCGGCGGCACTCAGCTCGCCAATGTTCAGCACCAGGCTTTGGAGCTTCACGGGGCTGTCGGCAAATTCGGGCCGGCCGCTCGCAAGCCACTGGATGGGGCAATCTTCCAGATCCGTCAGCAATCTCACAATCAGCTGAAGCGTGCTGGGGTCCAGCCATTGCAGGTCTTCGATGATGATCTGGATTGGGCCTGCCTTTGCAATCCTGCGAAAAGATGCGCAAAGGGCATCAAACGTCCCCTGGCGAATGGCACCAGGCGCCTCTCTTAGATGCAGTCCCATAGCGGTTTCGGGCTGGCAGAGTGCGCGCAGGTAATCAGCATCGTCCGCTCCCAAAGAAACGCGGTCGTCGAGCTTGAGCCACTCGACGACAGGATAAAGAGCCGTATTGCTTTGCCGCTCCGCCGCCTGCAGCACGATGCTCCTCTGTCCAGCAGGGCAACGCAGGCCATGCTCTCGCAATATGCGGCTTTTGCCGATGCCGGGTCGGCCGGAAAGAATGGAAAGCGGACTGGCCTTGCCGGTCTTGAGAATAGCCTCCCATGCCATAGCCAGCTTCGACAATTCCGCGGCTCGCCCGAAGAACGGAAAGCCATCGCCTGCCAATCGTTTCGCATCCTCGATATCCAGGCACCAGACAGGCTCCGGCTTGGAAAAGCCCTTGAGAGCGACATCCCCGACGAAATGAGCCTCCGTTTCCCGCCGCAGGAGCCTACGCGTCAAATCGGAGATGTAGATCGATCCTGGCTCGGCCGATGCCTGCAGGCGAGCGGCAAGAACACCGCTCGCACCGGTAATCTTGGAATTGATGCCATCGAATTCGGCAACCACGAGCCCGGTCGCGATCCCCACCCGCACGGAAAGCCTATAATCCATCCCGCATATCTCGCCAGCTTTCCTGACGATATGCTTGGCCGCTTGAACCGCGCGGTCGGCCGCATCCTGATAGGCAATGGGCACGCCGAAATGAGCGACGATTCCATCGGCCAGGTACTCAGCAACGATACCACCCGACGCCTCGATTTCGTTCTTCGCAAGAGCATAGTATCGCTGGAGGAGCTCCCGCAGATCTTCCGGATCGAAACGCAGGGCAAGGCCTGTGTAATCGACAATATCGGCAAAAAGGACGGTAACCTGGCGACGCTCCGGCAGGTCGTGGTCCATCGGCGGGTGCGGTATCTCCTCCGGCGACAGCATGGCTCTCACTCTCTCATGTTTGCTGCCAATTGAAGTCGAAATATTTTTGAGCAGCGGCAACGGCTTTGACGCGCGCGGAATCAAAGGGATTGCTGAGCGTCCAGTCGGTCCAGCAGCGGAACGCGCCGGGCAAGCCATTTTCTTCAGGCTGCGCTCTGAACGGCGGCGATATGAAGCGCCCTGCGGGCAGGCCGATACCATTGGTCGGGAAAACATCGAGCTGCGTCGCGACGGGAACGGCGAATGCCGAACCGATCAAAAAATCGAATGCCATCGCCTGCCAGCTTCCGTTGCCGCGAGGGGTAAGGATCGGCGTATCCAGCAATGCACGGACAAGGCCGATATTACCGAGTTCGACAAGCCGGGAAATCGGCGCATAGTCGAAATACCGCATCGTCCAGACCGGCGCGTTTTCCTCCGTCGCCGTACTGTATGTCGATCCGACCAGCGTATTCTTCGCCAGCTGCTTGGCAAGTCCGTAGAAGAGCCGGCCCGAATAGGTGGCAAGGCTATTGTCGAGAAACAGGGCGGGCAGAAAGCTGAAAACCGTACCGTCGCCGCCGGCGATCTCCACGCAATTGATGGCGACGATATTCTCAAGATAGGTCTTGAATCCAAGGAATTGCGGCAGGAAGCTCGCACGCACATTGGTCTGCCTGTTGAACAGGAATGTGACCGGATGCGTGGTTGCGGACGTCACCGATTGCCGCGACAGCACCAGCCCCGGTGGAAGCATTTGCTCTACCTGATCGACAGGTAGGGCATGAAAGCTGAAGACGCCTTCCATTGAGCCACGAAGAAAGGCGGGCGTGAGGGGCCAATTCGCATGAGGAGCGGTGATCGAAGACAGCAAGGCCGGTACGGGCAGCGCATCCGGCACGAGATCGAACTCTCCGTAGATCGGCTCCGTCGAGCCGGTGAATACCCTGGCAGCTGCAAGACCGGAGATTGTCGCGGCCTCGACGCAGCCTGCATTGATGCCGCAACGCGTCCAGTCGCCCGCGAGCACGAGATTGGTGAACCCCGATTCATCTGGCGCCAGCCGGTAGTAGACCGAACCCGGCACCGAGAGAACATACCGTTCGGAGCCGTAGAAATTCTGCCGAAAATACTGGTTGGCGAAGCGTTCCGACCCAGATTGCCCCTTCAGGGAGACAAGCAGGTCTTTATCAAACTTGCCTTCAGCGGTTCGGGTATCCGGCCAAATTGCCGTCAGATAGTCATCGGCCCATTGTTCCGCCTGATCCCGCATGGACGGCGCCGTCTCGTCGGCATCTCTCGACGGCGAGCAAAAATAGGCAATCGATTGGGGAGCCGGGCCGGGCCAGGTCTCGCGGATCAGCAAGTGGCTCATGTCGGCCCAGGTGTCGAGCGGTTCGGCGAAGCCGGTCATGACCGTCTGCAATGTAGCCGGATCGAAGGGACTATATTGATTGTGAGCCTTTACCAGACCAGGCCAGCCCGTCTCAGACGTCGCCTTGTTGAGCCAGAATTGCACCGCGCAGGTCGCAACCGTCTCGACCTTCTGGAGCATCAGCTTCCAGCAGGGAGATGCGTCAGCAAGTTCGCCCGTCATGGGAGGAAGGGAGGCGAGCGATGCGCCGAGAATGACGTCATCGAAGTCGACACCTCGATGCAGGCTCTTCGGCGTGCCGATCGCAGCCGTTTTTTCCGATTCAAAATCTATCCCGCTCTCGCGCAGCTTCTCGCCATCGACCAGTTGCAGCCAATCCGGCTCCGAAGGCCAGCAGGGCAGACCCGCGACGTCGAACAGCGGCTCATAGGAGCCCGATATGAAGCGTGCCTGTTCAACAAGGTCGATCCTCGCAACGGTATCGCGTGATGCCGACAGCGCAAGATTGGTGACGGCATTGAAGAAGCAGAACTTCACACCGCGCTGTTTGAGGACTTGATAGTAGGGCGCAAATATCGTGTCGCCCATGCCGGCCTGCATCTTGAAGAACAGGGCCTGCTTGTAGGTGAAGGCCAGGCGCAGGAGCCCGCGCATCGCAGTGCCTGCACCGACGCCACGGTCCGTGCATATGCCGCCCGGATAGCCAAAGACATAGTCATAGCAGCTGCGGAATACCGAGGATGCCACGGCTTGCTCGGATGCATCGTGCTTCAGAAGCCATGCCGAGCATTCCATGCCGTCGATGGAATCGAAGCCGCGCATGAATACCTGATCGGCGACCATGCCCATCGCAAAGGCCGTCCCAAGGTCCAGCATGAAATAGACCCGGCGCGCAGTATCATCATTGATCCACTCTCCTGGCTTGATACCTTCGAGCCAGATCCGGATACCATCCAGAATCTCCTTGAGCTCGTTGCCATTCTGCGCTGTGTGCAGGCGAGCATCGGTGGGCATCGTCTGGGCATATGCTACGAGTTGATGAACCGGCGTCTGATAGCCGCCGACACCCGTCGCCTGCCGCGGCAGCGGTAAGGCATCTCCGACTTTGTCGATCTGGCCGGCCAGGAATTCAGCCACCTTCTTGAAATAGTCAAATGGCTGCGGCAGCACCCCTCCTGAGCCTGGGACCAGATTGTTGGCCGGAAACTCGATATACCATGGCCGCCATTCCTCCCTTGGGTTTCCGACCGCTTCTTCGCTGAGAACGAACGTATTAAGCGGCTTGAGTGCCTTCTCCACGGTTCCGAGCGGATCGTCGGGAGATCTCAGCTTCAAAGCTACAAGTTCATCATAACAAGAGCGGATCAGACGAAAGGCATTGTCATAAAATCCGGCCCAAATGTGCAGACCATGCTCCTCGATCCGATTGGCTATTTCTCGATTGCGTCCGCTGGCGCATTTGCCGCCGAGCCGCCATCCACGCTGGTAGACGGTTATGTCATATTTTTCCTGCCATCCTGGTTGTTCCGTCAATGCATAGGCAGCGGTGATGGAGGCCACGCCGCCTCCGATGATGGCAATTTTTCTTTTTCTCTGCGGCACCATAAATTCAAGCTCCCCTTCAACATTTAAGCGTGATTTGAACAACTTCGACTGCATCCCTTCTCAGAACGAAGACATCGGCAAACGAAGGGTTAATGGTGATTTGACCGACGGAACCACAACCCAGTTCGTGGTTCATTCATTGGCAACAGAGTAGTCTCAGGCAAATTATCGGATGGCTCGAAGGGCTCCGCGAAGAACAACGAGCGTTCATTGATGAGAGGCGCCTTTCGCCCGTGACACGCCTTCTCTTCTTAATTTGAGATAATACAACCTGTAATTGCCGTTACCTTGGCAAGGCATGCGATAAACTTGATATTCACATTATCTACGCACGCATTAGGCTATATGCGGCGCGAGATTGCTAGAAAAATTCGCGAGCATTTATGCTTATATCTGTAAATTTCGGTAGATATAAAAACGAAGGGACAATGATAGAGGCGCGCACTTGCTGCTATGGGGCTAGGTAGTCCGATCCATGTCATCGACTCGAAAAATTCGACAGAATATCGACTCGCCAGGCTGAATTTGCGTGTTCGATGATGGACTTTAAGTCGTATCCGAATTGGGATCGGCGAGAATTCCTTGGTCCGCCATTGCGGAGATCTGGGAAAAGCCGAACTATTAGAAAATATCTGCGGCCTCGAACGAATTCGCGAGGCTGTTTGTCGAGGCAATGCCATCAATCAATCGTGATTTTTGATCCAAAGTATCGTCCGCAGTGCAACGAAACTGATAAATTTCACGCGCATCTGGTTGTCACAAGAGCCGTCGGAAGACGGTCCAGCCGACAAATGTTGGACCAGAATGTCGGCACGCCTCGACCAAGTGGCCATATGATAGCCTCCAAAACGGCTTTGCCAGCCGGATATTCCACCAACAAACTGCGACGGCTCGCGCCGTCGCAGTTTGGCATTTCATTTTGGAAGTTGCGCGCCAGCCTGCTTCACCGCATTTGCAACGGTTTCACAGAACTGCTTTTCAGTCACGTTCTGCGCTTTCGTAACGGCCGCAAGGTCCTGATTCACACCCATGGCAGAGATCTTACCCTTTTCGCCCTCTTGCTCGGCTGCATCGCCCTTCGCCGTATCCGAAGGCGCCGGTATGAGAGCGAGCATTTTTGTCTGGATCTCGACAGCGGCCCCATCGATGTGGCCCGCGTTCTGGCAATATTTCAGCATGCCAAGCTGATTGCGTGCCGAATTATAAGCCAATTCCATTTGGTCGTTTGATACCTGTGCATAGCTTGGCACGGCAAATCCGAATGCCACAATACCGATCAGAATGATCTTCCGCATATGAAACTCCTGATTGCTTCAACATGCTGCGATGTATCCTCGAATGCCTCAAAGGCAATAGCTGCAAAGGCCGGGAAGTATTCTACCCAGGAGGGCATCGTCGTGAGGACCGAAAGAACGCCAGAGCCTTCGAGATCATCATGGTTGCCGACGGAACCTGCCTACCCCACAGCGGTTAGCGCATGGGTCCGCTCGGCAGCAATCACACGGAGTCTCCGGCTCCCGCACCGGGCGCCAGGCGCGATGACGCCAATGGCAACCAGTCATTTCCTGTGGGAAAACTTAAAACTTCATCCGGCCAACACATGGCACCGGGATCGATGTGGCAGTAATCCGGACGCGCCCCGACCGCTTTGACTGTTCGGGTTTGCCCCCGCATGGCCGTCACGCGGCCGGGGCATCGCAAGAGCGAAGGACAAAGGTCGACGGCTTCACCCGCGACATCCTTCGACAACAGCAACATCAGGACCTGGAGGTCTTACATGAAGAAGCATATTGCTGCCGCCATCTTCGCTGCAGCACTTTACACCTTTGCCGGTGCCGCGCATGCCGATTGCGGTTCGGTCTCGATCGCCGAAATGAATTGGGCGTCGGCCGGCGTTGCGGCGAATGTCGACAAGATCATCCTCCAGGAAGGTTATGGCTGCTCCGTCGAACTCTTGACAGGCGACACGCTGCCGACCTTCACCTCGATGAACGAAAAGGGCCAGCCGGACGTTGCACCAGAACTCTGGATCAATGCGGTGCGCACGCCGCTGGACCGGGCGGTTTCCGAAGGCAGGCTGGTCGTGGCGGCCGGCATTCTCTCCGATGGCGGCCAGGACGGCTGGTGGATTCCGAAGTTCCTGGCCGACGCCCATCCCGATATCAAGACCGTCCAGCAGGCGCTGGAACACCCGGAGCTCTTCCCTGCTCCGGACGATCCGAAGAAAGGCGTCATCTACAATTGCCCGCCCGGCTGGCAATGCCAGGCATCGCTCGGCAATCTCTTCCGGGCACTCGATGGCGAGAAAAAGGGGTTCGAGATCGTCGAGACCGGCTCGGCCGCTGCCCTTGACGGCACGATCGCCAATGCCTTCGAAAAGAAAACAGGCTGGCTTGGCTACTATTGGTCGCCGACATCAATCCTCGGCAAGTATCCGATGGTGCGCCTCTCCTTCGGCGTGCCCCATGACAAGACCGAGTGGGATGCCTGCACCTCGGTCATGGATTGCGCCAACCCGAAGGTCAATTCCTACCCCGTCTCCGAAGTCTATACCGTCGTCACCAAGCAGTTTGCGGAAAAGGCCGGCGTTGCGATGGATTATCTGAAGAAGCGGAAATGGTCGAATGATCTGGTGAACGGCATTCTTGCCTGGCAGACGGATAACCAGGGCACCAACGAAGACACGGCCCGATATTTCCTGAAGAACCATGAAGACATCTGGACGACATGGGTAAGCCCGGACGTCGCTGCCAAGGTGAAGGCAGCCCTCTAAAATCCGAATTTGGAGACGCGGCTACTCACCGCGTCTCCAGCCGCATACCTATGCGCGCGAATGCACCAACCGGCGACTTTAGATACCGCAGCGAAAAAACTTGCTGTTGGGGGTGGGCAGAAAAACAATGCACGCTATTTGATGCATATGAGCGGGGAGAAATATTAGCTCGGTGGAGGAGGTCGTCCGGCACGAAGGAAGAGGATTCTCATGCCCAATTCAGTTTTGAATGCCCTTGGACAGCCACTTTACTATAGCGACACGTCGACAGGCTTCTTTTCCGCCACCGGCTCTGGCCCGGTGCTTTACGGCACGGCCGGCAACGATTCCATGTGGGGTGACGCCTCCGTCAACGTGACCATGATGGGCGGCACTGGCGACGATATCTACTATCTCTATTCCAGCATCAACCATGCCTATGAAGCGCCCAATGCTGGCATCGATACCATCAATACCTGGATGGATTATACGCTGCCCGAAAATTTCGAAAATCTGACGGTCACCGGCAACAACCGTCATGCCTATGGCAATGACGCCGATAATATCATCACTGGCGGCAGCGGCAGCCAGACCATCGATGGCGGTGCCGGCAACGATGTGCTGACCGGCGGCGGTGGCGCCGATACCTTCATCATCAGCAAGGGCAACGGCAGCGATCTCATCACCGATTTCAGCGATGATGACAAGGTCAGGCTCAATCAGTATGGCCTGACGTCGTTCGATCAGGTTGTCAGCCATTCCACACAGGAAGGCGCCAACGTCCGGCTCGATCTCGGCAATGGCGAAAGCCTGGTCTTCGCCAACAAGACCATCTCCGACCTGCATGAAGACCAGTTTCAGCTCGGGCTCGACAGATCGTCGCTAACGCAGACCTTTTCGGATGATTTCAACTCGCTCTCGCTGCACGAAGGAACGCAGGGTACCTGGGATGCGAAATACTCCTGGGCGCCGGACAAGGGCAGCAGCCTGAACGACGAGCTGCAATGGTACATCAATCCTTCTTACGCGCCGACCGCATCCGCAAACCCGTTTTCCATCTCCGATGGCATTCTGACGATCACGGCGAAGCAAACACCGGACGCCTTGAAATCGATCGTCGAGAACCATGATTATACGTCGGGCATTCTGACCACCCAATCCACCTTCTCACAGACCTACGGCTATTTCGAAATGCGGGCGGAGATGCCGCATAACCAAGGCGTCTGGCCTGCTTTCTGGCTGTTGCCGGAGGATGGTTCCTGGCCACCGGAACTCGATGTGGTGGAAATGCGCGGGCAAAACCCGACCACCGTCAATGTGACGGTTCATTCGAATGCCACCGGCGAACACACGAAGACGTCTATTCCAGTGGAAGTGCCGAGCACCGATGGCTTCCACAATTACGGCGTGCTCTGGGACAAGGATCAGATCGTCTGGTATTTCGACGATGTTGCCGTTGCCCATGCCGACACACCGACCGATATGCATGGCCCGATGTACATGCTGGTCGATTTAGCCGTCGGCGGCGTGGCGGGCACTCCGACGGACGGCCTCCCCAACGGGTCCGAGATGAAGATCGACTATATCAAGGCCTATTCCCTGGACGATCATAACGCCCAGCTTGCCGCCTCGACACAATCCGCCCACACGACGGACTGGCATATCTGACGGGGATCAAGTTACCCTGAATGTCCGAGCGGCAGGCATTCGGGTTGGGCCGGGCTACCGCTCCACGCCATTGCTGCCGCGCGGCTCCATTCACCGATCAATCGTGGCGGCGAGATGGATTTCTTAAGTCATGACCTGGATTTGCGTCTTGACGGAATTGGCGATGAAGCACTGCTCATGCGCCAAGTGATGCAGTTCCGCCTGCATTGCGGCGTTTGGCGGCTCCCCGGCATAGACGATGGTCGGACTGAGTTCGACACGGCTGACGATCAATTTGCCGTCTATCTTCTCCATCACGCCGGTTACCTTATCGGTATAGCTCTCGACGACGATCCGCTTTGGCGCGGCGAGCGAGAGAAACGTCAACATGTGGCAGCTGGAGATCGCCGCGATATAGGCCTCTTCCGGATCGACGTTGGCTTCCACAGAATAGGGAAGCGGAACGATATGCGGCGAGGCCGACGCCGGCACGACTTGCCCACCATCAAAGCGCCAGATGTGGGCACGGCTGTAGCGCTTGTCGGTAAATACCGCTCCTTCTCGCTCCCAATGAACCTCGACGGTCATTTTCATGATCAATCATCCCTTGTCGGCATGGAAAGAGGTCTTGCAGTCGTTTGAGTAAGATGGTCGCGAAGATGCTCCACAGCGGCGGAGACATCTTGCCGCGCACAAGCGGCAACGATTGCCGCATGCTCCTTGAAAAACTCACTACGCTCCTGGGCACCGTGCTTTTGATGAAGGCATGCGCGACGAGATTCCCGCCGAAGCGCTTCTATGGTTCCAAGCAATCGAGTATTTTTACACCCGCTGTACAAGGTGCGATGGAATTGATGATCGAGCTCTTCAATCCGCAACGGATCGTACTCCGCGAATAGCTCATCATTGAGCCTCTCAGCCTTCCGCAAGAGGGGCGACGTGAGCAACGGGGCCGACTGCTCCAAGGCAGCGACCTCCAGAATAGCCCGAAGTTCGGTAAGTTCAGCAGCCTCCCGCTCCGAGAGAATCGCCACGGCAAGGCTTCTGTCAGGGCGTCGCACGACCAGGCCGCTCCCAAGCAGCTGGTTCAAGGCCTGCCTGACGGGCTGGCGGCTGACGCCGAAACGCTCAGCAATCAATTCCTGCTTGAGGACGGAGCCTGGCGCCAACTGGCCCGACTCGATTTCATCCTGCAGTTCGTTAAAGATAGACTTTGGATCCATGGATCCAAAGTGATATACTCCCTCAAAGCTGGTCAAGTCTCAATCGTCGATGTTCCTGTTCGATCGCGGCTCTTCTCGCCTTTCCGCCTTGGCTGGATAGACGCAGCACTCCGAGCCCACACGCTGCCCGCCCTTCTGGCAACGGCCATTTCACGACAGATCGCAAATGGATCTCCGCCCTAGTCTTCCCTGAACGCCCGCCTGATCTGATCGGTCATCGGCTTTGTCAGGTAGGCCAGGACACTTCGCTGGCCCGTCTGCAGGAAGGCTTCCACCGGCATGCCGGGCAGCGGCGTAAGCTGCCCCAGCCGATCCCATTCCGGCTTTGCCACCTTGGCCCGCACGACATAATAGCTTTGCCCCGAGCGTTGGTCCGTCGCCAGATCCGCCGAAATAGTAGCGACCTGCCCGTTCAATTCCGGCGTGATCCGTTGGTTGAAGGCAGGAAAGCGCAAGGATACCACCTGTCCTACGGTAATCTGATCGATATCCTGCGGCGCAAGTTTCAGCTCCGCCACCAGCGCATCCTTGTCCGGGACGATCTGCAGGATCGCTTCGGCGGGCGAGATGACGGCTCCTTCGGCGTGGATGCTCAGCTGGTCGACGATCCCCGCCTGCGGCGCCTTGATGTCGATCCGCTTGAGATCGTCCTCGGCCGCGATCAGACGCTCGGAAAACTGGCCGCTATCGCTTTCAGCCTGACGCAGTTGCTCGGACACTTCCGAACTGTGATCGGCGTCGATCTGCAGGATCTGCAGTTCGGTCTCCGCGATCTTGCCCTTGGTCTGGGCGATGGACGAGACGAGGTTGCCGAGATCGCCGTTCAGCGAAGCGCTTTCCCGCTGCAGCGAGTAGACCTTCGTCGCGGAAATGATGCCCTGATTGAGCAGGCCTTCAAGGCTGCCGAGCTCCTTGGCGATGAGCGCGATCTCGCGCCGCTTGCCATCCTCCTGCGCGACGAGCCCATCTATCTCCTGCCTGAGCTGCTGAATGCGCTCGTGAAGCTGCGACTTCTGTCCGTCGCGCGACGCCTGGCGATCACGAAAGAGCCGACGCTCCCCGGCCAGAATCGCTGCCACATCAGCATTTGCGGCGGACGAGAGCAGATCGGCCGGAAAGTCGATATCCTCCCGGCCGTCGCGTTCCGCTGCCAGACGCGCCGTGCGGGCGGTAAGTTCGTTGAGCCGTTTGCGGATGATCGAGAGGTTGGCTCTGGTCTGGGTATCGTCAAGCCGGACGAGCACCTGTCCTGCGGCAACATGATCGCCGTTCTTCACCAGGATCGTCCGGGCGATCCCGCCCTTCAGGTGCTTCACCAGCTTCACATAGCTGTCGACGACGAGCGTGCCGGAGGCGACCACCGCACCGGAGATCTTCGTTGCGGCGGCAAGGCCGCCCATGACGCCGAACAGCAGAAGGATCGCCGCGACCACCAGCAGCGACAGGCGGCGGATCGTCCGCTCGGTCGATGGCGAGGCCTTGTCGATCATCCGTGCGTCTCCCCGCCGGCAATGGCCAGATGGGCCGTTCCGAGCTGCTTGGGCGACGGACCAAGGATATCCTTCTTTGACCCGAATGCCTGAACCTGGCCGCCGGCAACGATCATCACCGTATCGGTGGCGGCCAGAGCGCTCGGCCGGTGGGCAATGACGATCGCAATGCCGCCCCTGTCCTTCACCCCTGCAAGGGCGGCTGTCAGCGCCGCCTCGCCTTCCGCATCCAGATTGGAATTCGGCTCGTCGAGGACCACCAGGAAGGGATCGCCGTAAAGCGCCCTCGCCAAGGCGATACGCTGCCTCTGACCGGCCGAAAGGCGCGATCCGCCTTCGCCGATTTTCGTATCGAAGCCATCCGGGAGCTTGACGATCATGTCGTAAACGCCTGCCGCCTTTGCTGCCGCGATGATCGGCTCCGTTCGCAGGTCTTCGGCAAAACGTGAAATATTCTCGGCGATCGAGCCATCGAAGAGGTCTACATCCTGCGGCAGATAGCCGATATGCCGCCCAAATTCATCAGTATCCCACTGCGAAAGTGCGGCACGGTCGAGCCTCACCGTACCAATGGCGACCGGCCAAAGGCCGCAAATCGCACGCGCCAGCGACGACTTGCCCGATGCGCTCGGGCCGATGATGCCAAGCACTGTCCCCGCCGATATCTTGAACGAGACATTGCGCAGGATAAGATCGCGGCCACCCGGAGAGGTAAGGCTGATATTCTCGACGCTGAGCTCTCGCGACGGTGATGGCAAGGCGAATGCCTGCGGCTCGGGCGGCGCGGCATCAAGAAGTTTGGCAAGCCGCGTCCAGCCCTGGCGCGCGGCAACGAAGCCCTTCCATTGGGCAATCGCAAGCTCGACGGGCGCCAGCGCCCGCGTCAACAGGATCGAACTCGCAATGATAATGCCTCCCGTCGCCTCCTGCCGAATGACGAGGATCGCACCGACGGCAAGGACACCAGATTGCAGCATCATGCGCGCTATCTTCGCGGCAATGGTCAACGCGCCGACGACGGTGCTCGCCGTCAGCTGATGCCTGAGATAATCATCATTCATGGCAGCCCACTTATCGGTGAGCCGGCCGGAAAAACCCATGGCGACGGCAACCTCCCAGTTGCGCCGTGCCGCCTGGGCGAAGCCGAGGCGCGCCGCCGAAGACTTGGCCGCCTCCAGGGCCGGTCGGCGCGACAGCATTTCGGCAGCGACGGTAATGACGACGAGCAGCAGAGCACCGCATAAAGCAGTGAAACCGATCCAGAAGTGGAATAGAAAACAAAGGATCAGATAGAACGGCACCCAAGGAAGATCGAACAGCGCCGTCGAACCGCTGCCGGAGAGGAAGGAGCGGATCTGCTCGAGGTCACGGACGGATTGCAGCCCATCGTCCGACGTCTGTTTTTTGCTCGGCAGGAACAGAAGCGCGCCGAAGACCTTCCTGTTCATGCGTTCGTCGAGCGACATGCCGATGCGCACAAGCAGCATGGATCGCAGGAATTCGATTACACCCTGAAACAGGTAAAGGGTCACGACGATGATGACGAGACCGGACAGCGTCGGCAGGCTATGGCTGGGAATGACCCGATCATAGACCTGCAGCATGAAGAAGGAGCCGGTCAATGCCAGCACGTTGATGGCGGCGCTCGCCAGGGCGATGCCGATGAAGGCCTTGCGAAGCGCCGACAGCATCAGCGCAACGAATGTCTGCGGCGGGTCTTTCGGGACGGCAAGCACCTCGCGTCGATCCTCAACATTGGCCGCCGCGTACGGCAGGAATTTACATGACACCCAAAGCACCGCCTCCCGCTCAGCGCCATGGACCTGCAAAGCGATCGCCTATGGCCTCCGCCATCATCCCCGCTTCGCGCCTAACCTTCGACGATCCCACGCAATTTAGGAAGTCGAAATCTACCCAGAATGCAGTTTCGGTGAACCCAACCTTATCGCGGAACGCCTTGTCCACTTACGGGACAATTGCGCCATGAAATGGGGCAGCAGCCTGTTCCGGCAAGATGCCTGATCCATCACATCAGGACGAGCAGGCGGCGTCTTGCCGCCTGCGTCCGCGTTCAATCGAATTTCTCAGCCGTGTCCGCCTTGCCTTTGACCCAATAGCCGGATGCCTTAATCCAGCTTAGCGGATAGCCACGCTCCTCGACGAGGTAGGAACGCAAGGCGCGTGTGACGGAAGCCTCAGCCGCTATCCAGACGAAAGTGCCGGGCTGCAGGTCTACGGACTGAAGAATTTTCATCAACGCGGAGGGATCGGTTGCCTCCGAAAGGGGCCGATACGCCCAGCGCATATCCAGCTGCGCGTCGGTTTGAAAGGTCTGATGTTCAGCAGCGCCGACAACTGCCGCAATGGCCGTTACACGCACACCCGCGCGCGCCTCTTCAATCCGGCGGCCGATCGCAGGCAGTGCCGTTTCGTCGCCGATCAGCAGCCAGTTCTCGATATCGGCGGAGACAACAGCCGAACCGCGCGGGCCGCCGATCTCCAGCCCGTCGCCGACCGAAGCATCGAGCGCCCATTGTGTGGCCGGTCCCGCCTCATGGACGGCGAAATCGATGACGAGTGTGCGTGCATCGGTATCGTATTGGCGAGGCGTATAGTCGCGCCGCTCCATCTCCTCGCCCGCGCCCGGCACTAGAACCTTGATGTGGTCGTCGGGCGCAAGGCTGACGAAATCGCCGAGATCTTCACCGGCCAGCCGGATGCGCAGCATGCCGGGCGTGATCCTCTCGATTGCCGTCACCGTCAGGGAGCGCCGCTTCAGCTCATGGCGCACACGCTCGATCTTCGGTGCAGAGATGGCCGGGTTGGAAGTCTGGGGGGTATCCATTGGTGTCCTTTCGAGGCTCTTCGATCTCGATCCGCAGGACACAGTCGCGCAGACCGAAGCCGCAGAGCCGTTCGATCATACGCGTTGAGTGACGTTAACGCTTACGTGGCCGAACAACGTCCGGCCAATCTGCGTTCTCTATAGAAGAAGAGTTCTCACATCGCAACGAAAAGATGATAATTTAAGACAAGTTTTTCGAGACACCGACAATCTTCGTTGTGGCAGATCGGCGCGACCCTGTGAGCCGCGCCGATTTCCATTGAGTTACTGCAGTGCCTTTTCCATCAAGCGCGCCAGACGCTCGGCAAAGGCGCGTGGATCGGCGGGCTTGTCGCCGTCGAGGACGCGGGCCTGATCGAGCAGCAGGAAGGCGGCATCGTCACGCAGGGACGGCGCATCCGCCTTGGCGGCAATCGCCTTCACGACCGAGTGATCCATGTTGATTTCGAGGATCGGCTTGGCACTGGACTGCAGACGGCCCGCCCCCTGCAGGATCTTTTCAAGCTGGCGGTCATAGCCCTGCTCGGCGGCAACGAGGCAGACTGCACTTTCGACGAGGCGATCCGAAGCGCGCACGTCTGAAACCTCGTCGGCGAGCTTCTGCTTGGCGTATTCGAGGAAGGCCTGCACGTCGGCGGGCGCGCTTTCGTTTTCCGGCTTGTCCTCATCCTGCTTCTTGAACTGGGCGAGATCGGCGGAGCCTTGCGTGATCGACTTGAAGCTCTTGCCTTCGAATTCAGGCGCGTTGGTCACCCAGAAGCTGTCGACGGAATCCGTCAGCAGCAGAACTTCGATGCCACGGGCGCGGAAACCTTCCAGCTGCGGCGACGCCTTTAGTTGCTCCAGGCTGCCGCCAACGAGATAATAGATAGCCTGCTGGCCTTCCTTGGCATCCCTGACGTAGTCGGCAAGCGAGCGATAGCCATCTCCCGAAGTGGTCGTGCGGAAGCGCGACAATGCCAGAAGCTGCGATCGACGCTCGAAATCCTCGTAGATGCCTTCCTTGATGAGGCTGCCGAAATTCTCCCAGATCTTCAGGAAGGCGTCATGATCGCTTTCCGCCTGCTTCTCGATCGCAGTGATGATGCGGTTGGTCACACCCTTGCGGATCGCGGTCAGGATCGGGCTTTCCTGGATCATCTCGCGCGAGACGTTGAGCGGCAGGTCCGACGTGTCGACGAGGCCGCGCACGAAGCGGAGATAGCGCGGCAGCAATTCCGCCTCGTCGGTGATGAAGACGCGCTTCACATAGAGCTTCATGCGGCCTTTGCGATCCGGGTCGAAGAGATCGAAAGGCTGCGAACCCGGCACGAAGGCGAGCGCCGAATATTCATGACGGCCCTCGGCGCGGAAATGCACCGTCAGAGCAGGTTCATCATACTGACCCGACACGCCACGATAGAAATCGGTATATTCTTCCGCCGTGATATCGTTCTTCGACTTGGTCCAGAGCGCGGTGCCGTCGGTGAGCTGCGTTGCCTCCTCGCCCGGCTTTTCGGCGATCTTGATCGGCACCGGCACATGGCCGGACTGTTCCTTGACAATGCGCTCGACGGACCAGCGCGACGCATAGCTCTTCGCATCCTCCATCAGATGCAGCGTGATACGGGTGCCACGAGCCGGCGCTTCGCTCACATCGACGGGGGCAACGCTATAGCCGCCCTTGCCGTCCGAAGACCAGAGCCAGGCGTCTTCGGCACCGGCGCGGCGCGAGACGACATCGACCCGGTCGGCAACCATGAAGCAGGAATAGAAGCCGACGCCGAACTGACCGATCAGCTGCGCGCCCTCGCCTTGCTTGTTGGCTTCGATGCGCTCCATGAAGGCGCGCGTGCCGGAGCGGGCGATCGTGCCGAGCGCCTCGATCATCTCGTCGCGGCTCATGCCGATGCCGTTATCTTCCACGATGAGCTTGCCGCCATCGGCATCGAGCGTCAGAAGGATGCGGCTGTCGGGATCGTTTGCCAGCAGGCCGGGGTGGGCAATCGCCTCATAGCGCAGCTTCTCGCAGGCATCCGCCGCATTCGAGATCAGCTCGCGCAGGAAGACATCCTTGTCCGAATAAACCGAGTGAACCATCATGTGCAGAAGGCGGGCAACGTCAGCCTCGAAAACGTGGCTCTCGGCGGTATTTTCTGCGGTGGTGGTCGTCATAAGCGTCTAGTCTCCTGGGAATAACAAAAGTCGCGCCGCACAGGTGGCGGAAGACGAGCGAAATTTCAAGCGGGCGTTGTCGCTCCGAGCTCAAAACGGGGCAAGAGGATTGCCGTTCGGCAAGTACAATCGTCAATTCGGCGCGTTGTTCCAGGCTTCGGTCGAAAAGGCCGACCGAAGCCGCCTCGTATCGCAAGCTGATGATTGCCATCCTCGCGGCGTTGCTATAATAACTTGAGTTTAATCTGAAGGATTATTGCGCGGGAGCGGCACCGGAAGCAGCAAATGACGTTTCAGCCTAAAATGCAGAACAAGATCGGAGGCTTTTCCGTCATCGGCGGCGTGCATCGCCGCTATTGGAACGGCATGGTGGCCGATATCTGGAACGTCAATTGTGCGGCACAGGCAGGCGGATACTATGTGGCGCGCGATCCGCGCCTGTTCATCCTTCTGGAACAGCGTGGCGCAGGCACGACCGATGTCCGGCCCTCGCCTCGTGCACGGGGCCGGCTGCAGGACTACGATAGCGGACGCATCTCCTATATTCCGGCCGGCATGGAGCTATGGGTCGACATGGCAGGCGTCGAGTTCGTCCGCCACCTCGATATCCATTTCGATGCTGACATCATCAGCCAGCGCCTGATGAAAAATATCGATCCGGCGCAGCTTGAGCGGCCGCAATTGCATTTCAACGACCAGCGCGTGATGACGCTTGCCGAGTTGATCGCTGCTGAGTGCGAAAACCCCGAGCCGCTGCACGATCTGTACGGGGACGGTCTGACACTTTCGTTGCTGATCGATGTGCTGCAGTTGCGTGGAACCCAGCCGCGCAAGCGCAGCGGCCTCGCCACCTGGCAACTACGTCGTGCGGTCGACTATATCGAAGAGCACTGCACGCGAGCCATCCGCCTGGAGGAGCTGGCAGCACTGACCGGCCTCTCGCAATCGCACTTCAGCCATGCCTTCAAGGCATCGACGGGCCTGCCGCCGCATCAATGGCAAACCCAGGCCAGGCTCGAACGGGCCAAGCAGCTTCTTCTGAACAGCGAAATGTCGCTGACAACAGTCGCCGTCGAAACCGGCTTTGCCGATCAGGCACATTTCACCCGCGTCTTCCGCAAGAATGTCGGCACCGCGCCGGCCAGCTGGAAGCGCAGCAGGCTTGCCTGAAAACCACAGTCCGCGAGCAATTGCGCGCCCTGCGGAGAATTGCCCAAAAACATTCAATTTCCCCCGTGACAGACAAGCCGCGTCGGTAAATATGAGTTAACTGCTCATCTTATCGAGGGATCGGCTGTGAGGCCGAACGGGCGCAAGAATTCGGGACAAATAACTAAAATGCAGGGATTGAAGCAGGACGTATCGCGAGCGCGGCTCATGGCGACGGGCGTGGCCATTATCGCGCTGCTGGCGGGCTCTAAGGTCATGGCGCAGGAAACGCCGACCGAGCTGCAGCCTTTGGTCATCCAGGGCTCGCAGCAGAAAAGCGAAGCCAGCGGCACGGCGCCGGTCAAAGGCTATGTCGCCAAGAAGACCACGTCGGGTTCGAAATCCGACACTCCGATCACCGAGGTGCCGCAGTCGGTCTCCGTCATCGGCCAGCAGGAAATGCAGGATCGCGGCATTACCAACAAGGTCGATGAGGCGCTGCGCTATACGCCCGGCGTTACCGCGCAGCCCTTCGGCAACGACGGCGATACCGACTGGTTCTATATTCGCGGCTTCGACGCCACCCAGAGCGGCGTCTTCATGAACGGCCTGACGCTCTACAGCTACGGCTTCGGCGGCTTCCAGATCGATCCGTACATGCTTGAGCGCGTCGAAGTGCTGAAAGGCCCCTCTTCCGTGCTTTACGGCGGCGCCAATCCGGGCGGCCTCGTCAACATGGTCCGCAAGGAGCCGACCGATACACCCCAATATTCGACCGAGATCGGCATCAACAATCTCGGCAATGCCTTCGTCGGCTTCGACTTCTCCGACAAGCTTTCGGCCGACGGCGTCTATCGCTACCGCCTGACAGGCAAAATCGCCGGCGGCGACACCTATAGCGACGGCACCCATGATCTGCGTGGCTTCATCATGCCGCAGGTCACCATCTCGCCCGACGAGTCCACCAAGCTGACCGTCTTCGGGATGCTGAGCGGCCTCGACGAGATCCACAGCGGCAACGGCTTCTTCCCCTATGTCGGTACCGTCGTCGATGCACCTTTCGGCAAGATCAAGCGCGATGCCTTCTATGGCGAACGCAGCATCGACAATCTCAAATATGCCCAGCAGATGCTTGGCTACGAATTCTCGCATGATTTCGACGGCGGCTGGACCGTGTCGCAGAATGCGCGCTACGGCCATCTCTACAAGCGCGAGGAAGGCCCGTATCTGAACGGCTATGTGGATGGAAATCCGCTTAGCCCAGGTTATGACGATCCGAATTATATGCTGAACCGCATCGGCTTTTTCGAGCGTTCGAAGGTCGATACGTTCTCGGTCGATACCCGCGCGGAAAACAAGTTCGACACCGGCCCGATCAGTCATGATTTCCTGATCGGCACCGATTATTCGATCTATCGTCTCGACCAGATTCAGGCCTGCTGCGGCTCCAACCCGATCAGCGCCACCAACCCGGTCTACGGCACCACGCAGGGCACGAACTTCGTCTACCTCAATCAGGTCATGACGCAGCAGCAGCTCGGCATCTACACGCAGGACCAGATGCGCTTCGGCGATGGCTGGCTGGTAACGCTCAACGGCCGTTACGACTTCGTCGATACCAATTCAGACTCGAAGATCGGCACCACCTACAAGTCGAACGAGAACGCGCCGAGCGGACGAGCCGGCCTTGCCTACGAGTTTTCCAATGGCATCACGCCCTATATCAGCGCCGGCACCTTCTTCAATCCGCTGATCGGCACCAGCGTCAGCGGCGGCGGCCTGACGCCGGAGAAAGGCGAGCAATACGAGGCTGGCATCAAGTACGAGCCCGACTTCATCGACGGCCTGTTTACGGCATCCGTCTTCCAGATCGACCGCAAGAACATGGCGCTGACCGATCCGGTCACCTTCCTGCAGCGCCAGGTCGGCGAGGTCCGTTCGCGCGGCGTCGAATTCGAAGGCAAGGTCAATCTGGACGACAACTGGAAGCTGCTCGGCTCCTATTCCTATACCGACCTCGAAGTCACCAAGGATCTGGACTCCTCCATCATCGGCAACTCACCCTATCTGGTGCCGAACTCCACCGCATCCTTGTGGCTCGACTATGCCTTCACGAGCGACGCGCTTGACGGCCTCAGCATCGGCGCCGGCGTACGCTACCAGGGCAAATCCTGGGCGGACCAGGCCAATACTCTGCGCGTACCTTCGGCAACGCTTTTCGACGCCGGCATCCGCTACGAGAAGAAGGGCTGGGGTGCCGCACTCAACGTCTCAAACCTTTTCGACAAGGAGTATGTCTCGGGTTGCGCGGGCGAGAACGTCTGCGGCTATGGCGAAGCGAGAACCATCACCTTCAAGCTCAGCAAGAAGTGGTAAGTTGAGGATAGAAGTATACTTTCGTTCTCGATAATGGCAAAGAGCCGAGGATTGCCACAAGGCAATCCTCCAATTCGTTTGAAATCAAGGATGACGCCGGCATGACGGCAGCAAGCGCTCATAGGCTGTCACGCCGGCAGCTGCTGACCATGGCGGGCGCCGGCGTCCTCACCGGTCTGACGCCGGCGCATGCCGCGACAGGTCTGCGCGTCGCGACGCTCGATTGGGCCATTCTGGAAACACTGCTGGCGATCGGCGCCAATGTGGTCGCTGGCACCGAGCTTCTGCAGTTCAGAGACGTAGCCGTCACCCCTGCCGTCCCCGCCGACGTCGCCGATCTCGGGCTGCGCGGCACGCCGAATTTCGAAGTTCTTTATGCCGCCAAGCCGGATCTGATCTTCAATTCGAATTTCTACGCCTGGGCCGACGATCGCATGCGGCTGATCGCGCCGGTCGAGAGCCATGCCGTCTATCAGCCCGGAGCCAGCCCCTACCATCTTTCCGAAGAGATGACGCTTGCGATCGGAGAACGGCTCGGCTTGCCCGCGGCCCGTGCCCTCGTCGAGGCGACGCGGGAAAAGCTTGAAGTCTATCGCGACAGCTTCGGCAAGGGAGACCATCGTCCGATCCTGCCGATCAATCTGGGTGACTCCAGGCACTTTCGCGTTTTCGGTTCCGACAGCATGTTCGGGGAAGTTCTGACCCGCACTGGCCTCACCAATGCCTGGCCGGACCTGACAAGCTATTCGGCGACCGCCCCCGTCGGCATCGAGCGGCTTGCCGCCATGCCGGACGCATGGATCGTTCTCATCCCGCCGCATCCGGCCGAAGCTTTGGCGGAACTCCGGCAAAGCGCCTTCTGGAACGCCCTTCCCGCCGTGCGGCAGGGTCGTGTCCTGATACTCGGCTCAATCAATCCCTATGGCGCGCTGCCGGCTGCCGAGCGCTTTGCCGATCTGCTGGCGGGAGGGCTCAACCGTGCATGGAATGGTTGATCGGCCCGTGATTGCCAAAGACAAATCGCTGGTACGCAATGGGGCGCTGCTCGGTGCTATCTCCATCCTTGCCTTTGCGGCACTCCTCTTCCAGCGGCCGCAGCTTGCCGCCGATATGCGCGATGCAGCCGCCCTCAACCATATCCTGCTCATCGATAGCCTGCTGCCACGGTCGGCCATCGCGATCATCGCCGGCGCGGCACTCGGCCTTTCCGGCGCCCTGTTGCAAAGGGTGCTGCGCAATCCGATCGCCGATGCCTCGACGCTCGGGATTGCCGCCGGCTCGCAGCTGGCGATGACAATCGCTGTCGGGCTCTTTCCGTTGCTGATCGGCCTGCCGCGCGAAATCTCCGCCTTTGCCGGCGGACTTGCGGCCGTCCTCATCGTTCTCGCCTTGAGCTGGCGCCGTGACCTCGATCCGGTGACGGTGGCGTTGTGCGGCATGATGGTGACGTTGGTCGCCACCTCGCTTAGCGTCACCATCATCCTTGCGCGCGGCGAATATGCCATGTCCGTCTTCATCTGGGGTGCGGGCGCGCTGAACCAGCAGAGCTGGGATGGCGTCATCACGCTTGCGCCGCGTCTGATCATCGGCTTTGCCGCTGCATTGGCATTGGTCCGTCCGCTGACGGTGATGAGCCTGGACGACAGCAGCGCCAAGAACCTCGGCCTTGCATTGCACAGCATGCGCTTTGCCATTCTGACGCTTGCCGTCTGGCTTGCAGCTTCGGTGACGGCACAGGTGGGCATCATCGGCTTTCTTGGGCTGGCAGCACCTCACATCGCCAGATTCTGCGGCGCGCGTCGCACCAGGCAGCTGCTGATCGCCGCACCCATGGCTGGAGCCGGCCTGCTGTTCCTGACGGATTGCCTGGTGCAGCTCCTTTCGCCGGGGTTTACCGACCTTGCCCCGACGGGAGCAGCGACCGCGCTCCTCGGCGGGCCACTCTTGCTTCTGCTTTTGCCGCGCCTGCATTCCGGCAACGCGCTCCGCACCGACGGCACCCCGCGGGCGCGACTGATGATTGCAGCGCCGGGACGAGCGCTTATTTTGCTCGCGATGGGCTTCGTTCTCCTGATCCTCTTTGCTCTGTCACTCGGGCGTAGTTTCGACGGCTGGCACGTAGCGCTCGGCAGCCAGTTCTGGGACCTTCTGCCTTTCCGCCTGCCGCGCACCGTCGTTGCAGCGACCGCTGGCGCGATGCTCGCCGCAGCCGGGTTCATCATGCAGCGCCTCACCGCCAATCCGCTTGCAAGCCCCGAGGTCCTGGGTGTGAGCGCCGGCGGCGGCGCGGGGCTGACCATCGCGCTCTTCCTCTTTGCATTTCCCTCGCCCGCCATCACGATCACGGCGATGACGATCGGCGCGCTGATCGCGTTCCTGGCCATGATGGCATTCAGCGCACGGGGAGGCTTCGGCCCCGAGCGATTGCTGCTTTCGGGCGTTGCCATCGGTGCTCTCTGCATGGCGATCGTCACCGTCGTTCTCTCCCGCGGCGATCTGCGCGCCTATCTCCTGCTGAACTGGCTGTCAGGCTCCACCAACCGGGCCGGCGCCTTCGAAGCCTGGACCGGTATTATTTCGCTTGCGCTTCTCGTTCTGGTCTTGCCGATCCTGCGGCGGTGGTTCGATGTTCTGCCGCTTGGCCGCGACGTCTCGCGCTCCATCGGCCTTTCGGTTGCGGCGAGCCGGCTCGTTTTGGCGATTCTGGCGGCCCTCCTGACCGCGATCCCCTCTTTCCTCGTCGGTCCGCTTAGCCTCACCGGATTGATCGCGCCGCATCTTGGCCGCCTCATCGGCTTCCGTAGCACCGTCAAACAGCTGGCCGCGAGCTTGTTGCTGGGCGCCATGCTGCTCGTGCTGGCCGACTGGTTGTCGCGAATTGTGATCTTTCCCTATGAGGTTCCCGTCGGCCTGTTCGCGGCCTTGATCGGCGGCCCCTATCTCATCTGGTTCCTGACCCGCAAGGAGACAAAGCAATGATGCACGCAAGGGATTTCACCGCTTCCGGCGTGGCGACCCACAGGGATGCCGGTCAGCTGCTGGATCAGTTCTGCGCGCGTTTTGCCGAACACGTCACCATCACGCGGAGCGAGGCCGGGGCGCGCCTCGATACCGTCATCGGCAGTGCCGATATCGCCGTCAGCAATGATCGTCTCGACATCAAGCTGCGTTGCCCGACGGCAGCTATGCTCTTCACGATCCGCAGCATGGTTGCGGAAAACCTGTTTGAACTCTCCACCGGCAATGCGCTCGACCTCAATTGGGCCGATGGGCCGCAACCAACAGCCATACCGAATTTCCGCGAAGTTAGCGTCGTCGACGCCTACGACATTGCCCCGCATATGCGTCGCGTCGTGGTGGCGACCGATGACGCCAGGCATTTCGTCGAGGGCGGCATGCATGTGCGACTGCTCATCCCACCGAAGGGTCGCGAACCGGTCTGGCCGCATACGGAGCCGGACGGCCGCATCCATTGGCCGAAGGGCGATGATGCACTGACCATCCGCGCCTACACGATCCGTAGCATCGATCTGGACCGCGGCGAGATGAACATCGATTTCGTCGTGCATGAAGGTGACAACGTTCCGGGCGCGACCTGGGCGATGACTACGCGTGCCGGTGATCGTGTTGGCCTGATCGGGCCTGGAGGCGGCGGTGTGCCGGCAGCACGCAAGCTCATTCTCGCCGGCGACGAAACCGCATTGCCTGCCATTGCCCGCATCGCGGCCTCCGTGCCCGCCAATGCCGAACTGCGCATCTTTCTGGAGGTCGCGGACAAGCAGGAAGAGCAGCCGCTGACCTCAAGCGCGTCGATGGATCTGACCTGGCTGCATCGCAACGGTGCACCGGCGGGAACGACAGACACCCTTGAGCGCATCATTCGCGATCTCGTGCTCGCAGCCGATCCGGAAACCTATGTCTGGGCCGCCTGCGAGCAGAAACAAGCCCGCGCCATCCGTACTTTCGTCAAGACAGAGATAGCGCGCGATCCTGGCACCTTCAGCATCGCCGCCTATTGGCAGAAGTGCTGAGGAATTAGCCAATAAGCGGCGCAATGTGACTAAAATTTAGGCGATTTAATAATGCGCCTAATATTTCATCGAACGACACTTGCCCGCTTTGCTGCGTTGCGTCATAAAGACGGCATGAGCCGTCTCGATCTGACCATTCTTGTGATCGATGAAAATGCGATCCGCGCCTCTATCATCGAGGAGGGTTTGCGGGAGGCTGGCCATGCGCGGGTGACTGTCATCCATGAAGTGCAGGGCGTCGCACGCACGATCGAGACGTTACGCCCCGACGTCATCATCATCGATCTCGAAAATCCGAACCGCGACATGATGGAGCACCTGTTTCAGCTGACGCGGACGGTGGGGCGGCCGATCGCCATGTTCGTCGATCGCTCCGACACGGCCTCGATCGAGGCGGCCGTCGAGGCCGGTGTATCGGCCTATATCGTCGACGGCCTCAAGAAGGAGCGGGTAAAGCCGATCCTCGATATGGCCGTCAGCCGTTTCAACGCCTTCAGCCGGCTGCAGCGGGAGCTGGCGGAAGCCAAGTCGGCGCTCGAAGAACGCAAGGTCGTCGAGCGCGCCAAGGGCATCTTGATGAAAATGCGCGGCCTTTCGGAGGACGAAGCCTTCGCGCTGCTGCGGCAGACGGCCATGAATGAGAAGAAGAAGATGTCCGAGATCGCGCAAAGCGTCGTGACAGCAGCGGGGTTGCTGATGTGAGTATGCGGAGACCCTTCCTGTCCGCCGCCCTGAGAGGGGAGACATCGGAGTGAATATGAGAGTGCAAGCAGCCCGTTCCGCCAAGGTCCAAAAGGCAGGCAACAGCAATGCTTCGGCGCCTGCCAAGATTACCAGCGAAGGCCCGCGCACATTGCGCGCAGGCTTCATTCCGCTCGTCGATGCGTCAGTCCTGATTGCGGCTGCGGAATTCGGCTTCGCCCGCAAGGAGGGGATCGCACTCGATCTCGTCAAGGACGTCTCCTGGGCCAATGTCCGCGACCGGCTTGCCTTTCGCCAGTTCGACATCGCCCATATGCTCTCGCCGATGCCGGTCGCAGCCATGCTCGGGCTTGGCTCGAACCCCTCGCCGACGATTACGCCATTCTCGCTCGGCTGCGGCGGCAACGCCATCACCCTCTCGACGCGGCTGTTTGACCGCATGTGCGACGAAACAGGTCTTTCCGACCAGGCAAGCGCATTGGAAAATTCGCAGGCGCTTGCGAAAGTGGTCGACACCATGAAGGCGCGCGGAGAGCAGCCGCCGACGCTTGGCATGACCTATCCGTTCTCGTCGCATAATTATGAATTCCGCTATTGGCTGGCCGCCGGCGGCATCGATCCCGATCGCGACGTGAAGCTTGTCGTCGTGCCGCCGCCTCTCACGTCCGATGCGCTTGCAGCAGGGGCCATCGATGGCTTCTGCGTTGGCGCGCCCTGGAACATGGTCGCATCCGAACGAGGCGTCGGCCGCATCGTCGCGGCCAAGCAGGATATCTGGCCATCCGCGCCGGAAAAGGTGATCGGCATGCGCCCGGAATGGGCCGAAAGCCATCCCGAAACCGTTTCGCGCCTCATTGTGGCGCTGGACGCGGCCGCGCGCTGGTGCGACCAAGCGGAAAATCACGACGCCCTTGCCGAAGCGCTCGCCGACCAACGCTATATCGCAGCCCCCGTCCACATCATCCGCCATGTGCTGGCAGGCGAATTCAATCTTGATGCCAGGGGCCACCGCCGCATCATCGACAGATATTTCAGTTTCCATGGCAGCTTTGCCAACTATCCACGCCCGAGCCAGGCGCTTTGGATCTTCAGCCAGATGATACGCTGGGGACAAAGCGCACTTTCCGAGCAGAACATGAAGATGGCAGCCTCGGCCTATCGTTCCGACCTCTATCGGCTGGCGCTCGGCGAGGAGGCGTCACCCGATGATGCCGATATCCGCATCGAAGGCGACAGGGACGGCGATCGCTTCATGGACGGGCATGTTTTCGATCCGGCAGAGATCGCCGCCTACATCGCCGGATTCGCCGTAAAAACGACAAGCGCGACGCGCTCTTCGAGCGACGACATCTAGCCTCCGACCATGCTGCACTGCACAGAATAAGCGCAGGATCGAAAGTCGTAGGAGCGGCATCCGCTCAAAATATTTGCAGAAGCCGCAACTGCCTGCAAAACAAGCCGCCACATCATTTTTCCGAATAATCAAGCAATTACAATGCCATGACATCGCCGCGAAAAACTGGCACGCGGCTTGCTTATTTAGTTTTGCTTCGATCAACGGCGATCGAGGCAGGCAATGCGCGGAAAACGCGCTCGCCAAAGACATCGACGTCGCAAGGTTCTTGCCCCGGGGATTCCTTTCCTGTCCCGGGCCGCATCGACCGAGCGGCGTTTTTTTATGCCCGAAATCCAGGCGTCACGAGCAAAACAAGGGGAAACTGCAAGTGAAAACAATTCTGTCCGGTGGCGTTACGCGCCGAAATCTATTGAAGACGTCCGCCACGGCAGCCCTGATCGGCGCCGTCAGGACAGCCTTCCCCTCCGGCGCTTTTGCAGCGACGGCCGGACCTGAAGTGACAGGGGTAAAACTTGGTTATATCGCGCTGACGGACGCCGCGCCGCTGGTCATTGCCAAGGAAAAGGGCCTGTTCGAAAAGCACGGCCTTCCCGACGCCGATGTCGCCAAACAGGCATCCTGGGGCGCGACGCGCGACAATCTCGTGCTCGGCGGGGCCGCAAACGGTATTGATGGCGCCCACATTCTCTCGCCACTCCCCTACCTCATGCATACCGGCAAGGTGACGCAGAACAACCAGCCCGTGCCGATGGCGATCCTCGCCCGCCTCAACTACGACAGCCAGGGCATTTCGGTCGCAAAGGAATACGCCGACACCGGCGTCCAGCTCGATGCTTCCAAGCTGAAAGCCGCCTTTGACGCGAAAAGAGCCGCAGGCAAGGAGATCAAGGCGGCCATGACCTTCCCTGGCGGCACGCATGATCTGTGGATCCGCTATTGGCTGGCCGCCGGCGGAATCCACCCCGACAAGGACGTCTCGACCATCGTCGTGCCGCCACCGCAGATGGTGGCGAACATGAAGGTCGGCAACATGGACGTCTTCTGTGTCGGCGAACCCTGGAACGAACAGCTCGTCAACCAGGGCATCGGCTTTACCGCCTGTACGACCGGAGAGATCTGGAAGGGCCATCCGGAAAAGGCCCTCGGCATGCGCGCCGACTGGATCGAGAAGAACCCGAAGGCCGCCAAGGCTTTGCTGATGGCGGTCATGGAAGCCCAGCAATGGTGCGACAGCATGGACAACAAGGAGGAGATGGCCACCATCCTCGGCAAGCGGCAATGGTTCAACGTGCCGCCCAAGGACGTGCTTGGCCGCTTGAAGGGCGACATCAACTACGGCAACGGCCGCATCGCCAAGGGTACCGATCTTTACATGAAATTCTGGAAGGGCGGCGTTTCCTATCCCTATCAGAGCCATGATGCCTGGTTCATCATCGAGAACATGCGCTGGGGCAAGTTCGCACCCAACACCGATATCAAGACGCTGGTCGGCCAGGTGAACCGCCAGGATATCTGGCGCGATGCCGCAAAGGATCTCGGCGTTGCCGCATCGGACATTCCGGCATCGACGTCTCGCGGCAAGGAAACCTTCTTCGACGGCAAGGTCTTCGACCCCGAAAACCCCACTGCCTACCTCGAAAGCCTCTCGATCAAGGTGGCGTCGTGAAGCTTGGCACTCTCTTCCAAAAAGGATTCGTTCAATGTCCGTAACCGCCCGCAAACAGGAAGCCGCCGTTGCGCAAGCGCCTGCTCCTGCAAAGAGCCATGTCGTGACATTGGCGGCTCGTCCCACCCGTCGCATTGAGCCCCGCCGCATCGCAGCTTCGGTCTTGCGCAACGTCCTGCCGCCGCTCGTGGTCCTGGTGCTTCTACTCGCTGTCTGGCAGCTGCTCTGTGAGCAGCCGGGCGCCAGCCTGCCGCCGCCATCGCAGGTCTGGCAGGAGAGCTATGACCTCATCGTCTACCCCTTCTTCTACAATGGGCCGCAGGATATCGGGCTTGCCTGGCGCGTGCTCGTCTCCCTGCAGCGCGTCGCCTATGGCTTTGGCCTTGCCGCTGTCGCCGGCGTGCTGATCGGCGCGGTGATCGGGCAATCGGTCTGGGCGATGCGCGGCCTCGACCCGATCTTCCAGGTGCTGCGCACCGTGCCGCCGCTTGCCTGGCTGCCGCTCTCGCTCGCAGCCTTCCAGAATTCCAACCCGTCGGCGATCTTCGTGATCTTCATCACTTCGATCTGGCCCGTCATCATCAACACGGCGGTCGGCGTGCGCAACATTCCGCAGGATTATCGCAACGTCGCCAAGGTATTGCGGCTGAACCAGATCGAATTCTTCTTCCGCATCATGGTGCCGGCGGCAGCCCCCTACATCTTCACCGGACTGCGCATCGGCGCCGGGCTTTCCTGGCTTGCGATCGTTGCCGCCGAAATGCTGACCGGCGGCGTCGGTATCGGCTTCTTCATCTGGGACGCGTGGAACTCCTCACGCCTGCCCGACATCATCGTGGCGCTCGCCTATATCGGCATCACCGGCTTTGTCCTCGATCGTCTGGTCGCAGGCCTCGGCGCCGTCGTGACCCGCGGCATGACGAGCAACTAAGGAGACCCCAATGAGCGCCTACCTGAAGCTTGATCATATTGACAAATATTTCGATCGCGGCGGCCAGCGGGCCGAAGTCCTGAAGGGCATCGAACTCGTCATCGACAAGGGCGAATTCGTCTCGATCATCGGTCATTCCGGCTGCGGCAAGTCGACCCTGCTCAACCTCATCGCCGGCCTGACGCCGGTTTCTGCCGGCGCGGTGCTGCTAGAGAACCGTGAAGTCAACGCGCCCGGCCCGGATCGGGCCGTCGTCTTCCAGAACCATAGTCTGCTGCCTTGGCTGAGCGTCTACGAGAACGTCAATCTCGCTGTCTCGAAAGTGTTTCGCGGCACCAAGACCAAGGCCGAGCGCCATGACTGGGTGATGCGCAATCTCGATCTCGTGCAGATGGCGCATGCCAAGGACAAGCGCCCCTCGGAAATTTCGGGCGGCATGAAACAGCGCGTCGGGATTGCCCGGGCGCTTGCCATGCAGCCGAAGATCCTGCTGCTCGACGAACCCTTCGGGGCGTTGGACGCGCTCACCCGCGCTCATCTGCAGGATGCGGTGATGGAAATTCACGCTCGCCTCGGCAGTACCATGGTGATGATCACCCACGACGTCGACGAAGCGGTGCTACTGTCCGACCGCATCGTCATGATGACCAACGGCCCGGCCGCCCATATCGGCGATATTCTTGAAGTGCCGATCCCGCGTCCGCGCAACCGCATCGAGCTTGCGTCCGACCGAATCTACCTCAAATGCCGCGAAGCTGTGCTGAAGTTCCTCTACGAACGCCACCGCTTCGTCGAAGCCGCGGAGTGATATCATGACCCAGAAACTCGTCATCATCGGCAACGGCATGGCGCCAGGGCGCATGCTGGAGCATCTGCTGGAAAAGGCGCCCGACCTTTATGAAGTCACGATCTTCAACGCCGAACCGCGCGTCAACTACGATCGCATCATGCTGTCGCCGGTGCTATCAGGCGAAAAGGATTTTGAGCAGATCATCATCCACGGCGACGGCTGGTACATCAAGCATGGCATCACCCTCTACAAGGGGCACAAGATCGTCGCCATCGACCGGGTGGCAAAGACGGTCACCTCCGATCATGGCGTGACCGAGAGCTACGACAAGCTCGTCATCGCAACCGGCTCCGTCCCCTTCATCATTCCGGTTCCGGGCAAGGAACTGCGTGGGGTCATCACCTATCGCGACCTCGATGACGTGCAGGCGATGCTGCTTGCCGCCCAATCGCGCGAAAAGGCCGTTGTCATCGGCGGCGGCCTGCTTGGTCTCGAGGCGGCCGCCGGCCTCAGCCTGCGGGGCATGGATGTCACAGTTCTCCATGTGCAGCCGACACTGATGGAGCGCCAGCTCGATCCGGCCGCCGGCTATCTCCTGCAAAAGGCCGTCGAGGAGCGCGGCATCAAGGTCATCACCAAGGCCAACACCAAGGCGATCATCGGTGACGGCAAGGTCGAGGGGATCGAACTCGACGATGGGCGTGTGATTCCCGCCACGCTCGTCGTGATGGCTGTCGGCATCCGCCCCAATATCGGCCTCGCCAAGGAGGCCGGCATCGCCGTCAACCGCGGCATCGTCGTCGATGACGGGATGCAGACCTCGGACGGCAGCATCATGGCGCTTGGAGAATGCGCCGAGGTCGGCGGCATGGTCTATGGCCTCGTCGCGCCACTTTACGAAATGGCGCGGGTCGCTGCCTCGCATCTGGCAGGCGACACGACCGCCGGCTTCGTCCACTCGGACACGCCGACAAAACTCAAAGTCACCGGCATCGATCTGTTTTCGCTCGGCGACTTCGCCGATGGCGACGACCGCGAGGAGATCGTCCTGCGCGACGCGGCAGCCGGGGTCTACAAGCGCCTGGTCTTGAAGGACAACAAGATCATCGGCACCGTGCTCTACGGCGAGACGGCCGACGGCGCCTGGTTCAACGACCTGAAGAAGAAGGCGACCGATATCTCGCAGATGCGCGAGACCCTGATCTTCGGCCAGGCCTATCAGGGAGGGTCGCCGCTGGACCCTATGGCGGCCGTTGCAGCCTTGCCGGATGATGCGGAAATCTGCGGCTGCAACGGCGTCTGCAAGGGCAAGATCACCTCGACCATATCCGCCAAGGGCCTGACCTCGCTCGACGATGTGCGCGCCCACACGAAGGCTTCGGCCTCCTGCGGCTCCTGCACCGGCCTCGTCGAACAGCTGATGTCGATCACGCTTGGCGATGCCTATAATCCCAAAGCCGTGCAGCCGATGTGCACCTGCACCGAACTCGGCCATGACGATGTCAGAAGGCTCATAAAAGCCAAGGGGTTGAAGACCATTCCTGCCGTTATGCAGGAACTTGAATGGAAGACCTCCTGCGGCTGCGCCAAGTGCCGCCCGGCGCTGAACTACTACCTCGTCTGCGACTGGCCGGACGAATATGCCGACGACTACCAGTCGCGTTTCATCAATGAACGCGTGCACGCCAACATCCAGAAGGACGGCACTTATTCGGTCGTGCCGCGCATGTGGGGCGGCGTCACCAGCTCGAACGAGCTGCGCGCCATCGCCGATGTCGTCGACAAATTCGAGATACCCATGGTGAAGGTGACGGGCGGTCAGCGTATCGACCTGCTCGGCGTGCAGAAGGAGGACCTGCCCGCCGTCTGGGCCGACCTCGGCAAGGCCGGCTTCATTTCAGGCCAAGCCTATGCCAAGGGCCTGCGCACGGTGAAGACCTGCGTCGGCTCCGACTGGTGCCGCTTCGGCACGCAGGATTCCACCGGCCTCGGCATCCGCATCGAGAAATTCATGTGGGGCTCCTGGACACCGGCCAAGCTGAAGATGGCCGTTTCCGGCTGTCCGCGAAACTGCGCCGAGGCGACCTGCAAGGATATCGGCGTCATCTGCGTCGATAGCGGCTTCGAAATCCACTTCGCCGGTGCGGCCGGTCTCGACATCAAGGGCACCGAAGTGCTTGGCCTGGTCAAGACGGAAGACGAAGCGCTCGAGCATATCGTGGCGCTGACGCAGATGTATCGCGAGCAGGGTCGCTATCTCGAGCGCATCTACAAATGGGCCAAGCGCATCGGTCTCGACGAGATCCGCCGCCAGATCATGCAGGATCAGAAAAAGCGCGAGGCTTATTACGAGCGCTTCGTTTTCAGCCAGAAGTTCGCGCAGGTCGATCCCTGGTCGGAGCGTGTCTCCGGCAAGGACAAGCATGAATTCCGGCCGATGGCGACGGTTGGCTTCCCGCAGGCCGCCGAGTGAGGAGAGCAACATGAATTGGGTTGAAATCGGCGATATCTCGGACATTCCTCTGCGCGGCGCACGCTGCGTAAAAACCCCGCAGGGCAAGATTGCGGTATTCCGCACCGCCGACAACGAGGTCTTCGCCATCGAGGATCATTGCCCGCACAAAAGCGGGCCGCTTTCCCAGGGGATCGTTCACGGTACGGCCGTGACCTGCCCGCTGCACAATTGGGTGATCTCGCTCGAAACCGGCAAAGCGCTGGGAGCGGACCAGGGCCAAGTGCGGACCATTCCCGTCCGTAACGACGATGGCGCTCTCTTCATCGCGCTCGAAAGCCTGATGATGGCGGCGGAGTGAGGATGTTGGTGCGTGGGAGAATACCCCCCTCTGTCCCTTCGGGACGTCTCCCCCGCAAGGGGGAAGATCATATGGAGCCAGTATCGCCAAATTCTTCGCTTTGGTTTGATGGAGGCCGCCTCTTGCTCCGACCAATCTCCCCCCTTGTGGGGGAGATGTCAGTGAAGCTGACAGAGGGGGGTATCCCACCGCATCTCCTGAGCTGTTTTGCGGAAACCCCCCATGGCCGCTGAAACCAAAACCACCTGTCCCTATTGCGGCGTCGGCTGCGGCGTGATCGCCAGGGTCGACGATGACGGCAAGGTTTCCGTTAAAGGCGATCCCGATCATCCTTCGAACTTCGGACGTCTGTGCTCGAAGGGTTCGGCGCTCGGCGAAACCGTCGATCTCGACGGCCGCCTGCTCTATCCGGAAATTGCCGGCGAGAGGGCAAGCTGGGATGAGGCGCTTGATCTCATGGCAAAACGCTTCGGCGAGACGATTGCCAAGCATGGACCGGACGCAGTTGCCTTCTACGTCTCCGGCCAGCTGCTGACGGAGGATTACTACGTCGCCAACAAGCTGATGAAGGGCTTCATTGGCTCGGGCAATATCGACACGAACTCGCGGCTCTGCATGTCGTCCTCGGTTGCCGGTCACCGCCGCGCCTTCGGCGCAGACACGGTGCCGGGTACCTACGAGGACATCGAGCTTGCCGATCTCGTCATCCTCACCGGCTCCAATCTGGCCTGGTGCCATCCGGTCATCTATCAGCGGCTGGCGGCCGCAAAGGCGGCGCGGCCGGCGATGAAGATCGTCGTCATCGACCCGCGCCGGACCATGACCTGCGATATCGCCGATCTGCATCTGGCGATCCGACCGGATGGAGACGTTGCTCTTTTCCTGGGTCTTTTCGAGCATCTGATCACAAGCAATGCTATCGACCAGAATTACATTGCCGAACACACCAATGGCTTTGCTGAGACTTTCGCCGCCGCCAGTTCGCTGTCGTTCAACCGCATGCTTGAACTGACCGGCCTGCCCGCCATGCAGCTTCGCGAATTCTATCGGCTGTTTGCCCAAACCGACAAGGTCGTCACGTGCTACAGCCAGGGCGTCAATCAATCCTCGTCCGGCACCGATAAGGTCAACGCCATCATCAATTGCCATCTCGCGACCGGCCGCATCGGCCGGCCCGGCATGGGACCATTCTCGCTGACCGGCCAGCCGAACGCCATGGGTGGACGCGAAGTCGGCGGCCTTGCCAACATGCTGGCCGCTCACATGGCTATCGAGAGCGCTGAGGATCGCGACCGGGTGCAACGCTTCTGGCAGTCGCCGCGGATCGCCGTCAGGCCGGGATTGAAAGCGGTCGATATGTTTCGCGCTGTCGCCGATGGCCGCATCAAGGCACTGTGGATCATGGCGACCAACCCGGTCGTCTCGATGCCGGACGCCGATGCCGTCGAGGCGGCCATCAAGGCCTGTCCCTTCGTCGTCGTCTCCGACGTCCTGCGCGAGACGGATACGACGCGCCACGCGCATGTGCTGCTCCCCTCGCTCGGCTGGGGCGAAAAGGACGGCACCGTCACCAATTCAGAACGGCGGATCTCCAGGCAGCGGCAATTTCTGGCAACGCCTGACGAAGCCAGACCAGACTGGTGGCAAATGGCCGAGGTCGGCCGCCGGATGGGATTTTCCGAGGCCTTCTCCTTTCAGGCGAATGCCGAGATCTTCGCCGAACACGCAAGCCTCTCCGGTTTCGAAAACGAGGGCCGCCGCGACTTCGACATCGGCGCTTATGAGGCGATCGCGCTGGAGGAATATGACGCGCTACAGCCTTTCCAATGGCCGCAGCCTGCCGGAACGTCGCCGAAGCTCACGCGCTTTTTTGCAGCTGGCGGGTTCTATCACCTCGATCGCAAGGCGCGCTTTGTCGCCATCGAGCCACCGGCAAGCGATCGAACCGACAGCCGCTTTCCGCTCACCCTCAATACCGGGCGCGTTCGCGATCACTGGCACACGATGACGCGCACAGGCAAGAGCGCCCGCCTGTCTGGCCATATTGCCGAGCCCTTCGCCGAGATCCACCCGCGCGACGCGATCGAGATCGGCATCGCGGAAGCGAGCCTGATCGAGATCGAGAGCCCACATGGCCGGGTGATCGTTCGCGCTCTGGTGACGGAGCGGCAGGCACGCGGCAGCCTGTTTGTGCCGATGCACTGGAACGACAGCTTTGCCGCCAAAGCCCGTATCGACGCCGTGGTCGCCCCGGTCACCGATCCGGTTTCGGGCCAGCCCGCTTCGAAGAATGTCGCAGTTCGCGCGCATCGCTTTCAGGCATCGCATTATTGCTTCGCAGTCTCCGCAGCAAAGCCGCGCAATCTCGACTGCGCCTATTGGGCACTCGCCAAGGCAGACGGCGGCTGGCGGACCGAGCTTGCATTCGATAGGGCGCCGGACGACTGGATCGGCTGGTGCCGCTCGACATTCGATATACCAGCCGATCTCGAGCCGCTCGGCTATGCGGATGAGGCTTCCGGAGATCTGCGCCTCGCCTTCTTCGATGGCGAACAGCTGCTTGCCGCTCTCTTCGTTGCCCGGCAGCCGGTTGCGGTGGCACGAAACTGGGCGATCGCGCAGCTCGCGTCGTCGCATAGCGATCTGAGGAAGAGATTTGCTCTGATCGCAGGCAGGCCAGGAGCCGATACGATCGACGCCGGTGCGACGGTCTGTTCCTGTTTCAGCGTCGGCGTCAATCAGATCGTCGCTGCCATTCGGGGCGGCTGTCACAGCGTCGAAGCCGTCGGCAAGAAGCTTAACGCCGGGACCAATTGCGGTTCCTGTCGAGCCGAGATCCGTACGATCATAGACGGCTGTCTCGCCGCAACGGCGGCGGAGTGAGTGGTTGGTATCATAGGCGATCACTCATCGCAGACTCCGGTTCCACCTCATCGTCCTTGGTGCTAGAACTATTGAAAATAGCTGCATGATTTCGCTTTCCTTTTACACTCGGGGGAGGATGGGAGCGGATGGAGATCGAAGTCCACAAGGTCCAACTCAGCTACGGCGCCGAACCTGGCATACGTTTCGCCGTCCTTCTCGACGGCAATGGCGGATGTCGTGACATCGGCGCGGCCGGCCTGCAGAGCTGGAAGCCCGCGGACGGAATACTCTGGGTTCATCTGGAGCGTGATCATGACGCCGCCGCAGCCTGGGTAACGCGAAATGGCGGTTTCGATCCGCTTGTGGCCGATGCGCTCCTGGAGGATGAGTCGCGGCCGCGCGTCGAGCCGGTCGACGACGGCTTGCTGATCATCCTTCGTGGTGTCTGCGCGGCCCCGCCCGAGGATGCCGAAGAGACAGCCGAAGATCTGGATCTCGTTCCCCTGCATGCCTGGGTAGATGAAAACCGTGTGGTGACGCTGCGTGACAGCGGCCATTACATCACCGCGCTGCGCGACATTCGCCAGGCGCTGGAAAAGGGCAAAGGCCCGAAGCGCACCGGCGAGCTGCTTGCGCTCGTCAGCGATAAACTCGTGAGGGACCTGGAACCCGTTCTTGATCAGATGGATGAGGAAGTTGACGAGCTGGATGAACTGATCTTCCACGGCGAGGCCGCCGAAGTCCGCGAACGCCTGAAGCTGCTTCGCCGGCGTGCCGTGCAGCTACGGCGCTATCTTTCACCGCAACGCGATGCCCTCAACCGCATCGAACACGACGACGCTCCCTGGCTTGCCGAGCGCGACAAGCTTCGCATGCACGAGGTCATCGACAAGCTGATGCGCTGCATCGAGTATCTCGACGCAATCCGCGACCGCACGGGCATCCTGCACGACGACCTGTCGACCGTCATCAGCGAGCGCATCGCGCGCAATTCCAACCGGCTTGCGGCGCTTGCCGCCCTGCTCCTGCCGCCGAGCGTCGTTGCCGGCCTTTTCGGCATGAATGTCGGCGGCATTCCAGGCGTCAACGATACCTGGGCATTCATCATCATCGTCGTGCTGGTCGCCGTCACCTCCATCGTCACCCTCTATATTCTGAAGCGCATCAACTGGCTCTGACTGCAACGGAACCGCGAATATGCCCGCGACGTTCCTATCAAGTCTCGTGAAGGGATTGATGTCATGCGCCGACAAGCATGCCTTCTTGCAGTCCTCGCAGCGATCTGCGCCGCGGTGCCCACTTACGCCGACGAAAGCGGATTTCTAAAGCCGCTGAACGGCAATTGGACGGGAACCGGCAAGGTGCTTCGAAAGATCGGCGGCCCGCCGATCAATGTTTCCTGCAAGTTCAATATCCGCGCACCCGGTACATCCATTTCTATGCAGGGGACCTGCCGCGGCCTTCTCGTTATCAGTCGTGCGATCTCGGCCCAACTCACGGCGAGCGGAAACCGATATTCGGGCACCTATACCGGTCCATCCGGTGCGACGTCGCAGCTATCAGGCGGCAGGCAGGGCAATGTCATCAATCTCGCAGTGCGCTGGACGCGCCTCGTCAATGGCGATCGCGATGCCAGTATGACCATCCGCCGGCAGGGCAGCAGCCAGCTGACGCTCCGGACCATCGACAAGGATCTGAGCTCGGACAAATCGGTCGTAACAAGCGAGATCAATCTTCGGCGTCAATAGCATTCCAAGCTTCGTTTTCGCCGATTGGGGCGATTATCCTCTAGCTCTTTATCTCAACAAGGAACTGCCAATCGAGACATCAAAGGCACCACTCGAGCCGAGGGCCTGGATCGCTTGACTTTTGGGACTCCATATGAGAACATAAAGTGAACATATGGAGATATCCATGACCAAGGCAGAACAAGTCATCGAACGTGCAATGACCTTTGTCGCTGTCTCGAAGGCCCTTCGGGAGCGCGAACAGGAACGGCGCGCCACATGGACGCGCCGGGTTGAAATCAGCCGGCCGCTACCGCCCTTGCCGCGCGCCGTTCAGCTCTCGTTGAAACTCGACAGCTGACTTGGTGGGGATGGTACAGCACCCGGCAGGCTGTGAAGCGCCCGCCTTTTGGCGGGCGCATGACCTTCGAGCTGCTTAGGCCTTGAAGAAGGCAAGCAGATCCGCATTGATGACGTCGGCATGCGTGGTCGCCATCCCATGCGGTAAGCCCTTGTAGACCTTCAGCGTGCCGTTCTTCAGGAGCTTGATGGAAAGCTCGGCCGAGTCTGCGATCGGAACGATCTGGTCGTCGTCGCCATGCATGACGAGCGTCGGGACTTCGATCTTCTTCAAGTCTTCGGTGAAGTCTGTTTCCGAAAAGGCCTTGATGCAATCGTAATGAGCCTTGGTGCCGCCCATCATACCCTGGCGCCACCAATTATCGATAACGCCCTGGGAAACAGCAGCGCCGGGACGATTGAAACCGTAGAACGGTCCGGCCGGAATATCGCGGAAGAACTGAGCGCGGTTGGCAGCCAGTGCCGCGCGGAAACCGTCAAATACTTCCAACGGCAAGCCGCCGGGATTCTTGTCGGACTTGACCATGATCGGTGGCACGGCGCCGATCAGCACGGCTTTGGAAACACGGCCATGGCCGCCATACTGGGCGACATAGCGGGCAACTTCGCCGCCGCCCGTCGAATGGCCGACATGGATCGCGCCCTTCAGGCCAAGATGCTCGGTCAGCGCTGCGACGTCGGCAGCATATGTATCCATCTCATTGCCAGTAGCCGTCTGGCTGGAGCGACCGTGGCCGCGGCGGTCGTGGGCGATGACGCGGTAACCCTGATGAAGGAAAAATAGCATCTGAGCGTCCCAATCATCTGAGCTCAGGGGCCATCCGTGATGGAAGACTATCGGCTGGCCCGTTCCCCAATCCTTGTAGAAGATCTGGGTGCCGTCCTTGGTGGTGATCGTGCTGCTGCTCATTGTGTCCTTACCTTTCGAAGTTGATTGCTTTGTAGAGGCTTGTGCAGGTTGAGCGAAGGGGCTGGCAGCTGCAGCGGCCGCAAGGCCAAGTCCGGCTGTCATGACACCCCGACGGGTAGCTTGAGGGATCGACTGGCTCATTTCAATCTCCACTTAAATTTATCGTGCGATTCATTATCGCGACATCAATACACCTAGCGCCTTTCGCCACTCGTGTCCATATAAAAATTATCAAACAATTATTTATCGCGATAACAAATTGAAGATAGTGAATGGTTTCATAGGCCTACGAAGCTACATTGGTTCATTGAACGAGAGTTTCGAAGGCAGATTCCGCCCAACTGCGCATGGTAATTACTGCATAGGCTTATCAACGAAATGCGCAATCGCGAACTGCGCGACGCGTTCGTTCGACTTCCTCGCGTCGTCGAGCCAGAATGGAAAAATCTGCCATTGATGGATCATCCCCGGCCAGATTTCCAGGCTCACATCGCCGCCCGCCTGACGTACCTTGTCAGCGAACCGCGAGATGTCATCAAGCAGCGCCTCGCGAGCGCCGACCTGAATCAACAGCGGAGGAAACCCGGAGACATTGCCATATAGCGGCGATATGTCGGGATCGACGAGAGGACGGTCACGCGCGACCGCATCGTGGATGAGGGTCAGCTCGGCCTTGTTCATGAAGGGATCGCTGGCGGCGTTGGCGGCCAGGGAGGCCCCTGTTACGGCAAAGTCGGTAATCGGGCTCATCGCAACCACCGCGGCAGGAAGCGCACCACTCAGCCTAAGCTGGTTCAAAACGACCTCGATGGCCAGAGTTGCACCAACCGACTCGCCGACAATAACAATGTTGCCGGCCTTGTATCCTGATGTCAGAAGCCAGCGATAGGCGGCAATGGCATCATCTCTTTGTGCGGGAAAGCGATTTTCCGGAGCAAGGCGATAGTCGATCAACAACACATCAGCCGAGGCCGCCTTGGCGAGCGAACCCGCTATATTGGCGTGCGTCCGAAGGGAGCCGCTATAGAAGCCGCCACCATGCAAATAGAGAATGGCACGCCGCCCGATCGGATGATGCAGCCGTGCGGGCCAGATCAGATCACCATCCACACCGTTGGCGTCGACACGCCGTATCTGCACACGCGCCGGACCTGGCGTCGATGCCATGAGCTTCTCGAAAGCGGAGCGGCGTTGCAACAGATCGGCTCCGGACACGGCACCGCTGTCACGCAAAGTGCCGATCAGCTTCTCGATCTGCTCGCTGGAAGCCTTCGTCTGCGGTGCGATCTCGGAGGTCTCCGCGGCTGCGACCCGCGATATCGACCCGAGGCTTGCGCCCACCAGAACGGTCATTGCCACGAGGAAACAGGATATGCAGCGAAATGATCGGAGCTCGTTCATCAAATGAGCCTTTTCCCCGCAAGGCCGTGGACGATATCGTGAGACCACGGTCGCAGAAAAGCTATTTGTGTCAAGTATGATGGGCGAGGTGTGACCGGAATTCCATTCATCCTCCCGCCCATCATTGCCTCGACACGATCAACCTATGATCACCTGCCTATCGGTGCTCCGTTTCATTGAGGTGACAGTGCCGGTGGACAAGTCGACGTTCATTCAGGCTCATGTCCGGCTGCCGCAAGACGAGCGATGATCGCCTGCCGCGCCATCCTTGAGCCGGCAAGGCGCTCCTTGGTTCTGGCCAATACCTCAAAGCTGGCCTTCTCGGGCAACCCGGAATGAAAGGGCGGCTCTGGCGCGTATTCCAGCGACAACTGGATCGCTTCGGCTTCCTCCCGACCGCGCAAGGCGGCAACAATCGTCAGGCCGAAATCGATACCGGCCGTAACGCCACCCGCGGTGAAGAGATTGCCATCCCGCACGACGCGCCCCGGCGTGACAATGGCTCCGAAGCTCTCGAGGAAATCCAGCGCATTCCAATGGGTCGTGGCCTTCTTGCCCTTGAGTAAACCGGCTGCGCCGAGAACGAGAGAACCGGTACATACCGATGTCACAAAGCGGGCTTGAGCCGCCTGTTCCCGAATAAAGCTCAGGACGGCAGCATCCTCCAGCAACGCATTGACGCCAACGCCGCCGGGCACGCAGATCACATCGAGCGGCGGGCATTCGGCGAACGTCGTTGTCGGCTGCAACACCAGCTTCGTTGCCGAAATGATGGGCGAGGCATCCTTCCAGACGAGATGAACCTCCGCATCATCCATCGAGGCAAATACCTCATAAGGTGCGGTCAGATCGAGTTGCTGGACCTTGGGAAAAGCAAGCAGGCCGAAGCGAATGGTCATGAGATGTCTCCGATGATTGACTTTTCCAAGTCTATGCGACAACGATCTGGCATATTTGCCAAATCACCGTCATTTCTTGCCAATCATGCGCCGCATCGAAATTCTTGCCTTTGACAACGCCCAGCTGCTCGACATCACCGGTCCATTGCAGGTTTTCACCAGCGCCAATGAGGCGGCGCATGAGCCGGACCAGCCGAAACCCTACAAGGCTATCGTGGTTGCGGAAAACACGCAGACCCAAACGAGTTCAGGTCTCTCGCTCATCACTACGCCGCTCACCGATACCGATACTCCGCTCGACACCTTGATCATCGCCGGCGGCTGGGGCGTCAATAAAGCCTGCGAGAACCTCGAGCTAATCGAATGGGTGCGCCGACGAGCCGCGAATGCCCGTCGGATAGCTTCCGTCTGCAGCGGCGCTTTTCTGCTTGCGGAAGCCGGCCTTTTGGACGGGCGCCGGGCAGCGACCCATTGGAACCGTTGCAAGGAATTCACCAAGCGCTTCCCGCAAGTGAAGCTCGAGCCGGATCCGATCTTCGTTCAGGACGGGCGGATCTGGAGTTCTGCGGGCGTGACTGCAGGCATCGATCTTTCCCTCGCACTGGTCGAGGCCGATCTTGGCCGCACGCTGGCGCTTTCGGTTGCGCGCGAGCTTGTGGTTTTCCTGAAGCGGCCGGGCGGCCAGGCGCAATTCAGCACGGCACTGCAACTGCAGGAAGGTGGCCAACGCTTCGACCGCCTGCATGGCTGGATCATGGACAATCTGCGTGCCGACCTCTCCCTGCCGACGCTTGCCGAACAGGCGAAAATGAGCGCACGCAGCTTCTCGCGCCATTATCTGAAGGCGACCGGGCGGACACCTGCCCGCGCCGTGGAAGACATCCGCATCGAAGCGGCCCGCCGCCTTCTGGAAGAAGGCCTGACCGTGCATCAGGCACGCATGCGCTGCGGCTTCAGTTCGGAAGAAACCATGCGTCGCAATTTCATGCGGAAATTCGGGACGACACCACAGGCATTCCGTGACCACTTCGGTTAGGCGGCCGCCACGAGCAGCAGCTTGCGATCGGTTCAATAAACAAGGCCGCGTGCAACGCAAAATCGCCACTAATCGGTCAATAGTGCTCAATGCATGCAACGAGCACTCCCAAGCACGGTGTCCAATGTCTCGCTCTCAAGATCTTTTCAAGAAGTCCGTTTTTCTCGCCACACTTCTGATGATCGCAAATGCAACCCAGGGACAGGCAGCTCCTACGTTGCACGGTCCATGGGATGCACCGGTTTCAGCCGGCAAGACGCAGACGGCATTCCGTTGCCCGATGGCACCGCAGTTGCCCTCTACCCTCAAGGTCTCGGACTATTATACGGACGCTGCGCACTCGATCATCGATCCCGTTCGCAAGCGGGCCTACGATCAGGCTACTCGCAGTCTCCGTTCGACGGCGCGCTCGGTTGTCGACATGGCCGATCACTATCGAAGTGATGGCAACGAGGCGGAGGCGGCTTGCGTCGCAAGCTTCCTCGACGGCTTTGCCACCCACAAGGCTCTTTCGGACAGTGCCGCAACGAACCAGGCGGTCTATGTTCAAGGATGGATGCTCGGTTCCTTTGCCGTCGCCTGGCTCAAAATCCGTGCAGACGACACCATCCCCGACGACGAACGATCGCGGATAACCGGTTGGCTTGCCGATGTGGCCTCGCGCAACATCGCCTATTACCAGCCCCGAAGCGACAAGAGCGACGGCCGCAACAATCATCGTTACTGGGCAGGGTTCACGGCAATGGCCGCCGGAATTGCCGCCAACCGCAAAGACCTGTTCGATTGGGGCATGGACAGCTTCAAGATCGGCGCGAGCCAGATCCAATCGGATGGAACCCTGCCCCTGGAGATGGCCCGGCGTTCGCGGGCGCTTCACTACCATATCTTCGCCACCGCTCCCCTCGTCACTCTGGCGGAGATGGCCTCCGTCAACGGGGTCGACCTCTACGCGGTCAATGACAATGCCCTGTCTCGCCTCATGCAAAGCGTCGTCACCGGCATCGATGACCCGTCCTTCTTCGCTGAAAAGGCGGGTGTAAAGCAGGAGACGACGCCACTTCACGCCGATGACATCGCATGGGCAACACCGTTCGAGCGCCGTTTTCCAAATCCCGCACTTGCCGCACTGCTGAAGAAACTGACGTCACGCAGCGTCATCTATCTCGGCGGTCTCCCGGCAAGCTGAATGAAGGCTGCCAACCAGAGGCTACTGCTGTCTTTTCGCCGGCATGAGAGCCGCTTAAGCTTGGGCGACTCAACATGCGCGGAAAGCGGAGAAGACAATGACGACACATCGTTTCGTTCCGAACACCTACCACAATGTCATCGGCTCGCTGCCGCCGGCCCTGCATGTCTCCGACGGCGATACCGTGGTTACCGAAACGCTCGATGCCGCCGGCTATGACAAGCACGATATTCGCCAGATCTCCGGCCCAAATCCGATGAACGGGCCGATCTTCGTCGAGGGCGCTGAGCCGGGCGATTCCCTCAAGGTCGAGATCCTCGCGATGGCGCCGACGCGCGATACGGGCTTCACGCGCAGCGTGGTCGCCGCCAATGTCGTCGATCCGCAGGACATCCGCATGCTGCCAGCAGGCGAAAAGGCGATCTGGCAGATCGACCGTCAGAGCCTGACGGCACGGCTCGCCGAACCCGTGGCAGGTCTCGAAACCCTTACCCTGCCGCTCGCTCCGATGATCGGTTGCTTCGGAGTCGCGCCATCGCTCGGTCAGGCGATATCGACCGCGACCAGCGGCGAATTCGGCGGCAACATGGACTATCGATTGCTCGGGCCGGGCACGACCATCTGGTTTCCTGTATCGGCGCCCGGCGCGCTCTTCTTCCTCGGCGATTGCCATGCGGTACAAGGCGACGGAGAGATCGTCGGCACCGGCATCGAGACCACCTTCGAGGTGACGGTACGCCTCAGCGTCGAAAAGAAGAAGGCAATCGTCTGGCCGCGGGGCGAGACCACTGAGGATATTTTCACCATCGGCAATGCCCGGCCTCTCGACCAGGCGCTACAGCACGCCACCAGTGAAATGCTGCGCTGGCTCGGCTCCGATTATGGCCTTGACAGGACTGCCGCCAGCCATCTTCTCGGTCAGGTCGTACGCTACGATGTCGGCAACGTCTTTGATCCTGCCTACACCATGGCCTGCCGTGTCTCGAAATCTTGGCTGAAGCGCCGATAAAACATCAGCCTGGTATCAGCCTGCATCCTGCGAAAGGTCGCGCCGCTGGCGCGACACATTGCTCTCCTGCCGCTCCCGCGCCATGCGGCTGACGGCGGCACGCAATTGTGGGTGTCGCGACATGAACAGATTGAAGTCGCGGCGATCAAGCACGAAGAGCTGACAGAAATCGATGGCAACGACGTCGGCTGTGCGGCGTGCGCCCGTCAGCAGTGCCATCTCACCGAAGAAGGCACCGGCGGCGAGCGGGATTTCGTCGTCTTCCAGCTGCACTTCGACGGCGCCCGAAGCAATGAAGAACATGCTGTCACCGCGATCGCCGGTTCTAATCACCCGATCGCCCGGCGAGGCCGATCTCGGGCGGAAGAGCAGCAGAAGCTCTTCGTGCTCGTTATCATCAAGCTCGGCAAACATCGGGAAAGTTTCGATGAGCTGCTCGATCTCGAGATGATGCTGGCGATCGCGTTCCTCGCGCTGTTTGTTGATCGCGGTCAACTGTCGGCGCAGGCCTTCCTGCTTGGCCATGCCGTATTTGTTCGCCAGGAACGGCCAGCGGGCGAACGCCCAGTGCTCCAGCTTTTCGGTGGCGTAAAAGGCGAGCGGATTGAGCGTGATCGAGAGGATCGCGCCGGCCAAGATGAGATCCTGTCCTTCCCGCGTCAACAGCCCGAGCGAAACGCCGAGCCCTGCGAGAATGAAAGAGAATTCGCCGATCTGCGCCAGCCCCGCTGCGACAGCAAAGCCGATGCTGGCGGGATAGCGCAGCAGCAGCACAACGCCAAAGGCGATCAGTGCCTTGCCGAGCATGATCAGCGCCAGCACGCCGATGATCATCAACGGTTCGCGGATCAGAACCGTCGGATCGAAGAGCATGCCGACAGACACGAAAAACAGGACCGAAAAGGCATTCTGCAACGGCAGGGAGTCGGCCGCCGCCCTGTGGCTGAGATGGGATTCACTCATCACGAGGCCGGCAAAGAAGGCGCCGAGCGCAAAAGACACGCCGAAGATTTCCGCCGCACCAAAGGCGATGCCAAGGGCGATCGCCAGAACCGACAGCGTGAACAATTCGCGCGAACCCGTGCGCGCAACCGAGGTCAGAAGCCACGGTACAACACGCGGGCCGATGAAGATCGCGACGGCCGCAAAGGCTGCGACCTTGAGGAGCGTCATGGCAATCGTCAGCCAGATCGAACCGGAAGCGGCATGTCCACTGGCATCCCCGTGCCCACCCAGAACGCCGGCAAAGGCTGGCAGGAGCACGAGTGCCAGCACCATCGCCAAATCCTCGACGATCAGCCAGCCGACGGCGACGCGGCCATTGGTCGAACTCACGAGATTGCGCTCTTCCAGCGCCTTCAAAAGCACGACGGTGCTGGCAACGGCAAGGCTGAGGCCGAAGACCACGCCGGCGCCGACACTCCAGCCCCATAGTGAGGTTAAGCCCACACCGAGCAGCGTCGCGATCGCAATCTGACCGATGGCACCGGGAATGGCGACACCTCGTACCGCCAGCAAATCCGCAGCAGAAAAATGCAGGCCAACTCCGAACATCAGCAGGATGACGCCAATCTCCGCCAGCTGCGATGCCAGAGAAACATCAGCGACGAAGCCCGGCGTGGACGAGCCTATGATGACACCGGCCACCAGATAGCCGACCAGCGGCGGGAGATGCAGCCTGTCGGCCAGATAGCCGAAAATGGCCGCGAACACGAAGCCCGCGGCAATCAGTGCGATCAATGCAACGTCGTGCGGCACGGCAGTCCTTTCCGTTTCACGGCGTCAAAGCCTGTTTCCCTGAAAGGCTACCTAGCATCGCTTTTGCCGGGCCGTCTACGGGTTGATGTGAAACCTTAGGGAAAACATCGCCTTGCCAATACGTGACGCCAATAAAGGGCTTGAGGCAAGGCGATGTGACAGCGAACGGCTATTGGTCGAGAATGATCTGCAACTTGACGTCTGTCGGGCGTGCTTCGACGGCGCGATCGAAGGCCTTGATGGAATCCTCGAAATCGAAAGTTTCGGAGATCAGGGGCTTGAGATCGACACGGCCGGAAGCAATCAGCGCGATGGAACGCTCGTACTGATGCGCGTAGCGGAAAACCGTCTCGATGCGAATCTCTTTGGTCGATGCGGTCGAGACGTCAAGTCCAACCGGATTGACCGGCAGGCCGACGGCGACGATCACGCCGCCCGGTCGCGGCAGCGCCATGACTGTTTCCCAGGCCTTCGGCGAGCCCGAGCATTCGAACACGACGTCGGCGCCCCAGCCTTCGGTCAGACGGTCGACTTCCTCGACGAGGTTCTTCTCGCGAATATTGACGGGAATGACGCCCTGATACTGCGCGGCGATATCGAGCTTCGGCTGGGCGAGATCGGCAACGATCGCCCGCGCACAGCCGCCGGCAAGCGCTGCGACCGCCACCATGATGCCGATCGGGCCGGCACCAAGCACGACGGCCGTGTCGCCTGGCGTAATGCGTGCCTTGGTTGCCGCCTGCATGCCGACGGCAAAGGGCTCGACCATCGCTCCTTCCGCAAAGCTAACATTATCAGGCAGCTTGAAAGTATAATTGGCCGGATGCACGACGAAGGGTGTCAGCACGCCGTGGATCGGCGGCGTCGCCCAGAAGGTGACGGCGGGATCGACATTGTACATGCCGAGGCGGCTGGCCTTGGAATTGGCATCGGGAATGCCGGGCTCCATGCAGACGCGGTCTCCGACCTTCAGATGCATCACGCCTGCGCCGACTTCGACGACGGTCCCCGCCGCCTCGTGCCCCAGCACCATCGGCTCGTTGACGATGAAGGGGCCGATCTTGCCGTGCGTGTAGTAATGCACATCCGACCCGCAAACGCCGACCGTATGGATCTTGATCTTCACCTGACCCGGCCCGACCTCCTGCGGCAGATCGATATCGCGGATCGCCAGTTCATGTTGACGCTCCAAAACCAGGGCGCGCATCTTGCTCATTGCCTTTTCCTCTTTTCCAAAGCAGCCCGCGTCCCGCTGACACAGGGACGAAATCCTTGTCCGTTATACCGTGTGGGCCAAGATCACAAAACGCTCTTTAGGCCCCGCAGATGAAGTTCCTCGGCCCTCCCAGGTCAGCAAAACGTCCTTCATTCGCGATATATTAGAATATACTTATTATTTAGCTCGCTATTGCCGATATTGACTGACGTTCCATTTCTTGCCTTTCTAATAATCAAGGAGAAGGAGGGGCTCATTATGGCAGTATACGATTGGACCGGTCAGCGCGCCCGCCGGATGAAGATGGTGCGCGCGGCAAGCGTCGCAATGCTTCTGATCATCCTGATGGCGATACCCGCGATATTGCTGCACTACAATCTCATCCAATATCCGTACTGACCGCTTCGGAAAGAGACATTGTTACGCCGCCTTCCTCGTGCCCTGCTTCGGTTTGCGCGACACGTTGTCGCCTGCCTTGCGGTCAAGCGGCAAGCAATCCAGCACGGCGAGTAGTGCGATGATGCCGAGCAGCACGAAGGCCAGGCGGAACTCGATGGCGACGATGCCCCCTGCTCCGAGTGGTTCGCTGATTGCCTGCCCGATGCGGATGCCGATGGCGCCAACTGCAATGCCCATGCCCATTGTCAACTGAAAGACGGTGCTGAACAGCGTGTTGGCACCCGTCATCTGCTGCGGCGGGATATCGGCGAACGCAATCGTATTGAGTGCCGTAAAATGCATCGAGCGGCACATGCCGCCGATGAACAGCACCGGCACGATGAACCAGAGCGGCGTGTCGGGCGAAAACATTGCACAGGCGGCGATGAAAACAGCATTCAGAAGACCGTTGACGATCAGCACAGGCTTGAAACCAAAGCGGCGCAGAATGGGCGTCGTTGCCGGCTTCATCGCCAGATTGCCAGCAAAAACGGCGAGCGTCAGCATACCGGCATGAAAGGCGCTGAGCCCGAATCCGACCTGAAACATCAACGGCAGCAGGAAGGGCACGGCACCGATGGCAGTGCGAAACAGCGATCCGCCGGAGATGGTAATAGCGAACGTCGGCAGTTTCAGCCCCGAGAGATCGATGAGCGGATGCTTGGTGCGGAGAAAATGAAGGACGGCGACGGCCAGCAGGACAAAACCGACGATCACATAGGTCCAGGCTTCCAACCAGATTGGATCGGGGCGCCCGATCAGTTCCAGCCCATACATCAGGCTTGCAAGCCCTATGCCGCTGACGACGAAGCCGATCCAGTCGAAAGGCGGGCGTGCCGTGCTCTTCGTTTCCGGAATGAGCATGAGCGCGAAGACGAATGCCAGAATGCCGAGTGGCAGGTTGAGGAAGAAGATCCAGCGCCAGCTCGCATGGTCTGTGATGAAGCCGCCGAGCGGCGGCCCAAGGATCGGCGCCACCAGCGCCGGCCAGGTGATCGTCGCAATGGCCGAGATCAACTTGTCCTTCGGCGTATTGTTCAAGACCACAAGACGGCCCACCGGTACCATCATCGCCCCGCCAATGCCCTGCAGGATACGCATCGAGACGAAGGAACCGACGCCATTGGCGAAACCACAGAGGACGGAGGCGAGCGTGAAGATGACGACGGCAGTCGTAAAGACCAGGCGCGCGCCGAAACGATCGCTGATCCAGCCGCTGATCGGAATGAAGACACCGAGGGTCAGAAGATAGGCACTCATGCCGATATTGAGGTCAACCGGGCGGGCACCGAAGGACAAGGCCATTTGCGGCAATGCGGTCGCGATGACCGTGCCGTCCAGATTTTCCATGAAGAAGGCACCTGCCACAAGCAATGCAATCAACAGCGAACGAGAGCCCGCTTCCTGCACATCCTCCCTCTGCCCACGCGTGGACATGTCGTTCATCGATCAGCTACTCCGAATCCGCCTCGCATCCCGAATGCATTTAACCGGTTCGGTAACGTTTACGATAGGCCGAAATCGCTTCGGCAATCGATTGAGCGATCACGTTTCGCTTGGCAGTCGGGACACAATTTGATTGTCGGGCGTGCTTCTTTCGATGCCCCAGGTAAAGCGACATCTCTGTGAGTTCACAGCCGCAAATTGCTCTCTCGATCCATGCCAGTAGGCACGGACGCGCAAGACATGCTAGGGTTTCGCCGCGACATGCCGCAAAAAGGACGACAGGATCAGCACCGGAACACTATGGAACAGCCTCAAACAAGCCGAGACACCAGCGTGAAGCTCTCCCCAACCGAACTTCAGCCGACGATTGTTCTCACAACGGCGCACCAATAAGGAACGAGAGCCCCGCATAATGAAACATGGCCAGGACGCAATGACCTCTAGGGCTACCCCGGAGTCGAAACTGATCGTAACGCAGTCGCCTTTCGATGCCTTTGTGCGAAAATACGGCACGATCCCGCGACGCGGCGTCTTCGGCTATTTCGTCCACGAACTCGGCCGCCGCATCGTCAGCGGAGACTATCCGGTTGGCGCGACATTACCGAACGAACCCGATCTGGTCGAACAATTCGGCATCAGCCGCACCGTCATCCGCGAAGCGATGAAATGCCTTGCCGGCAAGGGATTGGTGGAAATCAAGACCCGCGTCGGCACCCGCGTCAAGGAACGCTCCAATTGGCATCATCTCGATACGGATGTCATGGTCTGGTATTACGAGACCGGCCCATCGGTCGAAATCATGCGATCGATCAAGGACCTGCGACTGGCGCTCGAGCCGGAGGCAACCGCGCGCGCGGCGCTCCGCCGCACCGAGAGCGATATTGCCGCAATCACCTCCGCCTACGAGGAAATGGCGTCCACCATCGGCGACGTCAACAGCAACGCCGATGCCGACCTGCGCTTTCATACGGCGATCTTCGCCGCCACGCATAACATGATCTATTCGCAATTGATCGATCTGATCGCCGTCGGGATCTACGCCAACCGCACGCTTTCGGGCCATGAAGACATAGCCGAGGGGCAAAAACGCTCCCTGCCCCTTCACAAGGCCATCCTCGACGCGATCATCGCTCAGGACGCGGACGCCGCCATCAAGGCATCCAGAAACCTGCTCGATGCGTGGCTTGCCCGCGATTATGGCTTCTGACGCGCCGCATCTTGCCCCTCCGGGTTAGTGCGTCATCGCATCCTGGGCATCCGCCTTGGGCATTGACGATCCGCGACCGGCATCACGCGTCACTGGGATGAGCCAGATGGTCGCGCAGGTCGTCAAGGCAACGATGACAACGCCCCAGAAGCTCCAGTGCAGCGCGGAATCGAAGACGCCACGGATCGCGGGATCGCCGACGAGGTCGGAAAGGCCGGTCGGCTGGTTGAGGATGTCGTGAAGCCTTGCCGCCAGTTCTCCGCTGCCGTAATGGGCGATGCCAACATTCATGATCGCGCCGAGCGCGGTGGCGCCAAGCGTATTGCCGAGGCTGCGCGAGAAGATGATCGACGCAGTGGCACTGCCGCGCATCGACCACTCCACACTTTCCTGCACCAACACGACACTGGTGAGGCTGATGAGGCCCATGCCGAAGCCCATCAGGAACGAGCCGATCCCCGCGATCACCGGGCTGCTCTCCGGCGTCATAAACAGCAGGAAGAATGAACCGAAGGGAAACATCAGGCTGCCGGCGCGCAAGGTTGTGCGGATGCCGAAGGTGCGGAAGAAGCGGCTTGCGAGCATGACGGCGAGCGGCCAACCGACGATCAGCATGGTGAGCGTGAAGCCGGCCTCCAGCGGCGAGCGGCCGAGTACGCCCTGCACATAAATCGGCAGGACCGTGGTCAGGCCGATCAGGGCCATGCCGGCGAGCAGTGTCGCGGCGTTGCTGGTCGCGATCAGCCGCTGACTCCAGAGCGCGATCGAAATAATCGGCTCCGGCGCTCGCCGCTCCTGCCACAGGAACAGGACACCGGTGACGAGGAAGACGATTGCCAGGGGACAGAGAACGGCAAAGCCGGCATCGGTCTCCGTCAGGATAACAAGCAGCGACACGATCGAAATCGAAAACAGGATCGTGCCGAGATAGTCGATCTTCGCCTCGCGAGGCGTGATGGATTCATGCAGAAAGACCATGAAGCCAGCAATGGCAAGCACGCCAAGCGGCAGGTTGATCCAGAAAATCCAGGCCCAGGAGAGATTATCGACGATGATGCCGCCGGCAAGCGGGCCGATGACGGCGGAGATCGCCCAGACACTGGCGAGCGCGCCTTGCACCTTGGCACGCTCTTCCAGTTTGTAGAGATCGCCGACGACGGTCATCGTGACCGGCTGGATGGCGCCGGCACCGAGACCCTGCAGCAGCCTGAAGACGATGAGCGAGGCCATCGACCAGGCGAAACCGGCCAGCGTCGAGCCCACGAGAAAAATGATGATGCCGCCGATCAGCATGGGCTTGCGACCGAAAATATCGGAAAGCTTGCCATAGATGACCGTGGTGGTGGACTGCGCCAGCAGAAAGGCGGAAAAGACCCAGCTATAATAGGTGAAGCCGCCGAGTTGGCCGACGATGCGCGGCATGGCGGTTGCGACGATGGTCGCTTCGATGGCGACCATGAAGGTTGCCAGCATGATCGAGACGATGACCAACGGGCGTCTCGAACGATCGACCGTGCTGGACATGGCATTCCTTTCTGACTGCTGCACCCGAGGCCGAAAATGCAGGAGGCCACCATAATGGCTATGGTCGAGCGCTTAGCTGGTGGGATCAAGTCTAGGGACAAGACGATTGGAGCGCGACTGCCGGCTGAATCGTTATGATAAGCTTTGCATATTGATGTAGGTCGATGTCAACCATTTAAACGCGAGCATATTCTGCCAAGTCGCCCGCAGGCAGCACTTGGATATCGCCTGTCACGAAACAGGCCAAGGAATCGGTATTCTCCTCAAATTCATTGTCAGCTCAGCTCAATTAGATTCTCAATGAAACTAATTACGATTGCTTTGTTCATTTTCTGAACTTATTGTTGGCGAAACGAGCAAGGATCCAGACGGAACGTCGAATTGCTAACATCCTCTCAGCAGCAGCTTTTGCGGGTCATCAGCCAATCAGGCCCTTCCAGCCGCACGGTCCTGGCGGCCTCAATGGGGCTGAGCAAGGCTGCGATGAGCGGGATTGCCCGTGATCTGATTTCCCGCGGCGTATTGCGGGAGACGGAAACGATCTACGGACAGGGCCGCCCGTCGATCCTGCTGGACCTGCATCCGGAAGGTGCCTTCTTCGGTGGAATTTCGCTGCTGGAAGACCCGGCACCGCTGGTGCTCAGCGACTTCAATGGCAATATCGTCGCTCGCCAGACCATGCCGCTATCGCGCGATCCTGATGTCATTGCCGAAATGATCGCCGACACGCTGCCGAAATTGCTTGCCGAATGCAAAGATGCCCGTCGCAAGCTCTCAGGCCTCGGCATCGCTCTTTCCGGCTTCGTCGACGAAAAACAGGCAAGCTGTGTCAAATCCACCCTGCTTGGCTGGCAGGACGTGCCGCTTGCCGGCATCATCAGGCAGAAGACCGGCATCGCCACCTTCATAGAAAACGACGCCAAGGCGGTCGCGGTCAGCGAGAAGCTGTTCGGCAACGCCCGTGACGTACAGAATTTCAGCGTAGTGTCCTTCGACGACGGCATCGGTTGCGCCCATTTTATCGGCGGCAAGCTCTATCGCGGCAATCATGGCGGCGCCGGCGAGATTGCCCACTGTACGATCGAGCCCAATGGTTCGCCCTGCCGCTGCGGCAAGCGCGGATGTCTCGATACCATAGCCTCGCTGAAGGCAATCAAGGAAACGGCCAAAGCCGAGGGCCTCAGTTGCCAATCCCTCGACGAACTGGAGACGGAGGCATCGCTCGGCAACGCCGCAGCGATCCGCGTCCTGCATCGCGCCGGCAGTGCTCTTGGGCTGGCGATCGCGCACCTCATCCAGTTCAACGATCCCGGCCTGATCCTGATTACGCACGTCGAAGGGCGTTTCGATGGCCTTTTCGGCACAGTCATGCAGCAAGCTGTCGAGGCAAACGTATTGCCGCGCTATGCCGGCCAGACGCCGATCCGCACGCAGCGCGTCGATGGTGATGTCTGGGCGCGGGGCGCTGCCAGCATTGCCGCTCATAATTTTCTGATTGGTCCCAACCCCTATTGAGGTTCCCATGCGCATCGCCGTCGGAGGCATTCATATCGAATGCAGCACCTACAATCCCGTCCTGAACGAAGAGAAGGACTTTCGCGTCCTGCGCGGCGCAGAGCTGACCGCCTCGCCCTATTTCGCCTTCCTGAGGGATTATGACGGCGAATTCCTGCCGACCATCCATGCCAGAGCAATCGCCGGCGGCCCCGTCGCGCGCCATACCTACGAGGCCTTCAAGGCAGAGTTCCTCGAAGGGCTGAAGGCCTTGCTGCCACTCGACGGGCTCTATCTCGCCATGCATGGCGCCATGTATGTCGAGGGCATGGAAGATGCCGAAGGCGACTGGATCAGCGCCGCCCGCGCCGTCGTCGGTGACGATTGCATGGTCTCGGCAAGTTACGACCTGCATGGCAATGTCACCCAGCGCATCATCGATGCGCTCGACATGTACTCGACCTATCGCACCGCCCCGCATATCGATGTCGAGGAGACCATGCGCCGCGCGGTCAAGATGCTGACGGAAAGCCTGAAGACCGGCGTGAAGCCGATCCTCCTATGGGCGCCGATCCCGGTCGTGCTGCCGGGCGAGCGCACCAGTACGGTCGATGAGCCTGCCAAGAGCCTCTACGACATGTTGCCCGGAATGGATGCCATCGACGGCGTCTGGGATGCGTCTTTGATGGTCGGCTATGTCTGGGCCGATGAGCCCCGCGCCACGGCGGCCGCCATCATGACCGGCACGGACCGCGCCGTGCTTGAGCGGGAAGCCAAACGCCTGGCACAGGCCTATTGGGATGCGCGCCAGCATTTCGTTTTCGGCTGCGAGACCGGCTCGATCGAGGAATGCGTCGCCAAGGCAATCGTCAGCACGACCGCGCCCGTTGTTCTGGCTGAGTCCGGCGACAATCCGACGGGCGGTGGCGTCGGTGACCGCGCCGATGTGTTGGCCGAACTGATTGCCAAGGGCGCACAAGGCGTCATCTTTGCCGGCATCGCCGACAAGGCCGCGACGGAAGCCTGCTATGCCGCCGGCCTCGGTGCCACCCTCGATGTCTCCGTCGGCGCGTCGCTCGACACCAAGGGAAGCAAACCGGTAAAAGGCAACTTCACCGTCAAGCACCTGCTGGAGACTAAAGAAGCGAGCGACATGCAGGCCGTCGTCTCCATCGGCGGCATCGACCTCGTCCTTTCAGCCAAGCGCCGTCCCTACCACAACATCGCCGATTTTACCCGCCTCGGCCTTGATCCGCACAAGGCAAAGATCATCGTCGTCAAATCGGGCTATCTTTCTCCGGAACTGGCACCCATCGCCAATCCGAACCTGATGGCACTGTCGCCCGGCGTCGTCGACCAATTCGTCGAGCGCCTGCCGCGCCTGCGCAAGACGAAGCCGACCTACCCCTTCGACAAGGATTTCGACTTCACGCCCGAGACAGCCATTTCGGCGCGCGCTATCAGTCGATAAGGCTCCGCCCGAGAGCCGTAAGGGCGGACGCCATCATCCCACCGTCTGAAAAGGCGACCCGTTTTTGCGGGTCGCCTTTTCGCATTGAGCACAAAAATTGCGCATTGCAAAAATTGCACACAAAAGCGCTTGACGATGTGATCGAGTTGAATTTCTATTGAACCAATCTGAAATTGGTTCACCCTTCGTCATGGCAACCAGCAGCCTTCCGGAAAATTCGGTGCATGCCCTGGAAAGGCTCCGAGGGCTCTTGAATTCCGCCGATCTGCCGACCGATGGAAAGCTGCCGACGGAGCGGGCTCTTTCGGAAACGCTCGGCGTCAGCCGGCGTGCGATCCGGCGGGCGTTAGAGGTGCTGGAAGCGGAAGGCCGCGTCTGGCGGCGGCAGGGCTCGGGAACCTATGTCGGACAACGACCGGACGACTGGAGCCAGCATGTCAGCACGCTTGTCGCCGGCACCGACCTCATGGAAGTGATGGAGGTCCGGCTGCGCATCGAGCCGCAACTCGCCCAGCTCGCCGCCATGCGCGCCAAGCCTGACGACATCGACCGCATGTATGAGCTGGCCAAGAAGATCACCGCGAGCGACGATGCCGACAGCCGCGAACTCTGGGATGGCGCCTTGCATCGGTTGATCGCGCAAAGCACCGGCAATCAGTTCTTCCTGACCATTTTCGACGTGATCAATCATGTCCGCCAGGACGAAGCCTGGCAAACCATTCGCGAATTGGCCCGCAGCATCAACAGGACGCGCCCGGTCTCCTATGCACAGCATCGGGCAATCATCGACGCCATTGCGGCGCGCAACCCGATGAAGGCGGCTGAGGCCATGCGCGAACATCTTCTGATGCTTCAGGAAAGCCTGATCCGCATCACTTCGCTGGATGCGCGGCAAGCGGAGGAGCCGCTGACCGAGGAGGTGGGCTGACCAAAAGTCTCGCCCACACCAGACCATGGCTGGAGAGGAAACCGGCCAAGACTGCAAAACGAAAACTATAAACAGGAGAACGAAATGAAGATTGCCAAATTCATGGCATCGCTTGCCGCCGGCGCCCTGATCGCGCTGCCGTCCCTAGCCGCCGAGCTCAAGATCGGCCTGCAGGACGATGCCGACGCGCTCGACCCTGCTCAGTCTCGCACCTTTGTCGGCCGCATCGTCTATACCGCGCTCTGCGACAAGCTTGTCGACGTGACGCCGGACCTGAAATTCGTACCGCAGCTTGCCACCTCCTGGAAATGGTCCGATGATGGCAAGCAGCTCGTCATGGAGCTGCGCCAGGGCGTGAAATTCCAGGATGAGACGCCATTTAACGCGCAAGCCGTCGTCGACAATATCCAGCGCTATCAGACATTGCCGGAGTCGCGCCGCAAGAGCGAACTTTCCTCCGTCGCCAAGGTCGATGCGACAGGCGAGTACGAAGTCACCTTCACCTTGAAGGCGCCCGACGTCACGCTGCTTGCCCAGCTCTCCGACCGTTCCGGCATGATGGTGTCACCGACGGCCGCCAAGGCCACGGGCGCCAAATTCGGCGATCATCCCGTCTGCTCCGGCCCGTTCAAATTCGTCGAACGCGTGCAGCAGGACCGCATCGTGCTCGAGAAATTCCAGGACTACTGGAACAAGGACAATATCTTCATCGACAAGGTGACCTACCTGCCGATCCCCGACACGACGGTGCGCCTCGCTAACCTGCGTTCCGGCGATCTCGACATGATCGAGCGCGTGGCCGCCTCTGATGTCGCCACGGTCAAGGGCGATCCCAATCTCGTCTATGCCGACGCGATCGGCACCGGCTGGCTCGGTGTCTATGCGAATGTCGGCAACGGCGCGCGCGCCGACAATCCGATGGGCAAGGACAAGCGCCTGCGCCAAGCCTTCTCGCTGGCGATCGACCGCGAAGCTGCCATGCAGATCGTCTTCGACGGCACGGGTCTTGCTGGCAATCAGCCATTTGCGCCGAACAGCCCCTGGTTCGACAAGGATGTTCCGGTACCTGCCCGCGACGTCGACAAGGCAAAGGCGCTGGTCAAGGAAGCCGGTTTCGACCGCATCCCGGTCGAGCTCGCCGTCGCCAACAATCCCGTCTCGATGCAGATGATGCAGATCATCCAGTCGATGGTCGCCGAAGCCGGCTTCGACGTGACGCTGAAGACAACCGAATTTGCGACCTTGCTCGACGCACAATCGAGCGGCAACTACCAGCTCAGCCGCTCCGACTGGTCCGGCCGCTCCGACCCCGACGGCAACATTCAGCAGTTCGTCACGACAGGCGCCGGCCTCAACGATTCCAAATACAGCAATCCGGAGGTCGACAAGCTGCTGCTGGAGGCGCGCCAGTCGCAGGATAACGCCGTGCGCAAGCAGAAATACGATGCGGCCGAGGCAATCCTGAACCAGGACCTGCCGATCATCTTCCTCGGGCATCAGGCATGGATCTGGGCCTACAACAAGAAGGTATCCGGCTTCGTGCCCTCCCCGGACGGCATGATCCGCCTCGTGGGCGTGAAGAAGGGCAGCTGAACGACCAAAGCCATGCGGGCTCCTTCCCGCATGGCGCTTTCACATTCGACATCGCGGCAAGGATCTGCCCATGTATAGCTATATCGGAAAGAGGCTGCTCGTCGCCATCCCGACGCTGCTGATCATTTCGATCTTCGTCTTCTCGCTACAGAAGCTGCTGCCTGGCGATCCGGTGCTCGCCATGGCCGGCGAAGAGCGCGATCCGCAGGTGCTGGAGCTGCTTCGCGAGAAATATCGGCTGAACGATCCGGTCATCTACCAATATGGTTATTGGCTGCAGGGTGTCGCCAGGGGCGATCTCGGCGTCTCGCTGCGCACCAATCAACCGGTCCTGACGCTCGTTGCCGAAAAGCTGCCGGTAACGATCCAGCTTGCCGTCATGTCGATGATCTTCGCTTTCGCGATCGGTATTCCCATGGGCATATTGGCGGCGGTGAAGAAGAACACCTTCATCGACTTCCTCGCCAATATCGTCGCCCTGTGCGGGCTGTCGGTGCCGAACTTCTGGCTCGGCATCATGCTGATCCTGCTGGTCTCGGTGAAGCTGCACTGGCTTCCTGCTTCCGGTTATCAACCCTTCTTCCAAGATCCGTGGCGCTCGATCCAGACGATGCTGATGCCGTCCTTCGTGCTCGGCAATGCACTGGCGGCGACGTTGATGCGCCACACCCGCTCCTCGATGCTGAGCGTGCTCAGCGCTGACTATATCCGGACAGCCCGTGCGAAGGGCCTGCCGGAAACCGCCGTCGTCCTTCAGCACAGCTTCCGCAACGCCATTCTACCCGTCGTCACCGTCAGCGCCCTGCTGTTCGGAGAACTGCTGGCAGGCGCCGTACTGACCGAACAAATCTTCACCATCCCCGGCTTCGGCAAGCTGATCGTCGATGCGGTCTTCAACCGGGATTATGCCGTCGTCCAGGGCGTGGTTCTCTGCACTGCCATCGGCTTTATCGCAATGAACCTCATCGCCGATATTCTCTACGTCCTCCTCAATCCGCGCATGAGGGCGGCCCTATGAGCACGATCGTCCAAGCGGCCACGACCGCCCCTTCTGCCAAACGTGCTCCCAACCGCGCCTGGCGCAAGCTGCGAGCCAACAAGGGCGCGCTGGTTGGACTGGCGATCATTCTCTTCTTTACCGCGCTTGCGGTGGTCGCACCGCTGCTACCGATCCCGGATCCGGTCGCCACCAGTTGGTCGGCGATCCGCAAGGCGCCATCAGCCGCTCATTGGCTCGGCTCCGACGATCTCGGCCGCGACATTCTCTCTCGCATGATCTGGGGCGCACGGGCGTCCCTGATGGCTGGCATCTTCTCCGTCGCCATCGCGGTCGCCATCGGTGTGCCCTTGGGTCTGATCTCGGGTTACTATGGCGGCTGGATCGATCAAATCATCTCGCGCATCACCGAAGCCTTTCTGGCGATGCCCTTCCTCATCACCGCCATTGCGCTTGCCGCCTTCCTCGGCCCCAGCCTGACCAATGCGATGATTGCGATCGGATTATCGGCAACGCCCGTTTTCGTGCGGCTGACGCGCGGCCAGGTGCTGGCGGTCAAGACGGAGGATTATGTCGAGGGCGCCCGATCGATCGGCTTGCGCCATTTCAGTATCATCACCCGTTATATCCTGCCGAACGTATTCGCTCCGATCCTCGTGCAGGCAACGCTCACCATCGCAACCGCGATCATCGCGGAAGCGAGCCTCTCCTTCCTTGGCCTCGGCCAGCAGCCGCCTGCCCCGAGCTGGGGTTCGATGCTCAACGTCGCCAAGAATTATCTCGAACAGGCGCCCTGGATGGCCATGTGGCCGGGTGCCGCCATTTTTCTCGTCGTGATCGGCTTCAATCTCCTCGGCGACGGCCTGCGCGATGCGCTCGACCCGCGCGAAGCATGAATAAACTGAAAGGATGCCCCCAATGACCGCATTCACCACCCGCCCTGAAATCCTCGGCACCTTCGGCGTCGTTACCTCGACGCACTGGATTGCGTCCGCCGTCGGCATGAGCATTCTCGAAAAAGGCGGCAATGCCTTCGACGCTGCCGTTGCCACCGGCTTCGTGCTGCAGATCGTCGAGCCGCATCTCTGCGGGCCGGGCGGCGACATGCCGGCGATCCTCTATTCGAAGAAGAAGGACAAAGTCGAGGTCATCTGTGCCCAGGCACCGGCACCGGCAGGCGCAACGATAGAGCATTACACGCGCGAGGGATTGAAGCTGATCCCCGGTGATGGCCTGCTTGCGACCGTTATCCCTGGAGCCTTCGATGGCTGGATGCTGATGCTGCGCGACTATGGCCGGCTGACGGTCCGCGACGTCCTCGAACCGGCGATCCACTATGCCGAAAAAGGCCATCCCGTCCTGCCGCGCGTTTCCGCCACCATTGCCGGGCTTGCCGAATTCTATCGCAAGGAATGGCCGACATCCTACGAGACATGGCTTCCGGGCGGTGCCGCGCCCGAACCCTGGTCCAATTTCAAGAACCCGGTTCTTGCCGAAACCTGGAAGCGTATCGTCGCCGAGGCGGAGAGCAAGAGCAATCGCGAAGCGCAGATCGAGGCGGCGCGCGATGCCTATTACCGCGGCTTCGTCGCGGAAGCGATCGACAGCTATGTCAGCAAGACCGAGGTCATGGATGCGAGCGGCAAGCGCCACAAGGGCGTGCTGACGGCCGACGATATGGCCAACTGGCGCGCCACCATCGAGGAGCCGCTGACCTATGATTATCACGGCTGGACGGTCGCCAAGATCGGTCCCTGGGGTCAAGGTCCTGTCTTCCTGCAGACGCTGTCGCTGCTCAAGGGCTTCGATCTGGCCGGCATGGACCCCACAGGCGCCGACTTCGTCCATACTGTCACCGAAGCCATGAAGCTCGCCTTTGCCGACCGCGAGGTCTATTACGGCGACCCGAATTTTACGCGCGTACCGCTGGAAACCCTGCTGTCGGATGCCTATGCCGAGGAGCGGCGCCGACTGATTGCGCCAGAGGCTTCGCTTGCCTTGCGGCCCGGCAAGCTGCCCGGCTTCGAAGCCCAGTACGATCTCACCATGAAGATGCTCGAGGCGCCCGAAGCCAAGAGCGGTCCGGTCTACGAGCCGACGATGTCTCATCTGACGGAGAAGCGCGGCGACACCGTACATATCGACGTCATCGACCGCGAAGGCAACATGGTGTCAGTGACGCCATCGGGCGGCTGGCTGCAATCTTCCCCGATCATTCCCGGTCTCGGCTTCTGCCTCAACTCTCGCGCCCAGATGTTCTGGCTGCAGCCGGGCCTGCCCTCCTCGCTCGCGCCGGGCAAGCGACCGCGCACGACGCTGACGCCGACCTTGGCGCTGCACGAGGGACGCCCGACGCTTGCCTTCGGCACGCCGGGAGGCGATCAGCAGGAGCAGTGGCAGCTCGCCTTCTTCCTGCGCTATGTCCATCACGGGCTGAATCTGCAGGAAGCGATCGACAAGCCGCTGTTCCACAGCACGCATTTTCCGAGCTCCTTCTATCCACGCACCCGCGAACCGGGCGGCCTGACGGCAGAGGCGAATTTCAGCGCTGATGTCCTCGATACGCTCCGCAAGAAAGGCCACAAGCTGACCGTCGCGCCGGAATGGACCGTGGGCCGCCTCACCGCAGCGCGGCATGACACCGATGGCCTCTTGCGCGCCGCAGCAACTCCGCGTTTGATGCAAGCCTACGCCATTGGGAGATAGAGCCGATGACCTGGTCGATCGTTGCCCGAGAGCCGGAAACCGGACATCTTGCCATCGCCGTCGCCACACGCTTCTTTGCCGTCGGCAGCATCGTGCCGCATATTCGCGGCGGCATCGGCGCGGTTGCGACGCAGGCCTTTGCCAGCCCGCTCTACGGCATCGACGGACTGGCCATGCTGGCAGCGGGCCATGCGCCTGGCGAAATCGTTGAGGCGCTGAGCGCTCGCGACGAAGGCCGCGAGCAACGGCAGTCCCACCTCATCGACAGCAAAGGCAACAACGCCGCCTTTACCGGCGCCAAGTGTATCGATTGGGCAGGCCATCTGGTCGACGACAATGTGTCTGTTGCCGGCAATATGCTGGCCGGGCCGCAGGTAATTTCCGAAACGCTTGCGACCTTCAAAAAGACTGCCGGCAAACCACTCGCGGAACGGCTGCTCGAAGCGATGCGCGCCGGCGAAGACGCCGGGGGCGACAAACGTGGCAAGCAATCGGCAGCACTCGTCATCCACCGCGACCAGGATTATGCCTGGCTGAACATTCGCGTCGACGACAGTGCCGATCCGCTCGCCGAACTCGAACGGCTCTATGCGGTTGCACAGGAACGTTACCTCCATGTTGCCGAGACCATGCCGACGCGACAGAACCCCAGCGGCATGACCGACCGGCGGGAGATCGACCAGACAATCGCCGCTCTTGAGGCCAGGAGGATTGCCGAGGGCAGGCCTTCGGCTTCCCATGCCACAATGGCAGCTCCATCGTGAACAACTTCGATTGAAGCTCGACCAATGGTAAAATCATAAAAGGGAACTTCATGCCGACCGTTGCAGCGCAGATGACCAATCCGGGCACCCAGCCTGTTCTTTCTGTCTCCAATCTCACCACATCGTTTCTCGTCGATGGCGAGTGGCGCACGGTTGTCAAGGATATCTCCTTCGACGTCATGCCGGGCGAAACGGTCGCGATCGTCGGCGAAAGTGGTTCCGGCAAGAGCGTGACCTCGCTCTCGATCATGCGGCTGCTTGCCAGGGCCAGCAGCCGCATCGAGGGCTCCGTGAAGCTCAACGGCCGCGATCTCCTGGCATTGCCGGAGGCAGAGATGCGCAAGGTGCGCGGCAAGGATGTCGCGATGATCTTCCAGGAGCCGATGACTTCTCTCAATCCGATCTTCACCATCGGCCGGCAGATTTCCGAGGCGCTGACCTGCCACGGCAATATTTCCAAGGCCGCGGCGAAGGCGGAAACGATCCGCCTGCTGGAAAAGGTGCGTATCCCCAATGCGTCCTCGCGCTTCGACGAATATCCGCACCAGTTTTCAGGCGGCATGCGCCAGCGCGTGATGATCGCCATGGCGCTTGCCAGCCGCCCGAAACTGCTGATCGCCGACGAGCCGACAACCGCCCTCGACGTGACGATCCAAGGGCAGATCCTCGACCTCATCAAGGTGCTGCAGGAAGAGGAAGGCATGTCCGTCCTCTTCATCACCCACGATATGGGCGTCGTCGCCGAAATCTCCGATCGCACGATCGTCATGTATCGCGGCGAGGCGGTCGAGACCGGCAAGACCGACGATATCTTCCATCGCGGCCAGCACCCCTATACCCGCGCCCTGCTGTCAGCCGTGCCGCGCCTCGGCTCGATGAAAGACCAGCCGCAACCGCTGCGCTTCCCGGTCGTGGACGCAAGCACCGGCGAGCGCAGCGAACCGAAGGCGCTCGCCGACACCGTCGATCACGGCAAGACCCCGGTGCTGGAAGTGAAAAACCTAGTCACCCGCTTCGATCTTCGAGGCGGCCTGCTCGCCCGTCCGACGGGCGCCATCCATGCCGTCGAGAATGTCTCCTTCGATCTCGCCCAGGGAGAAACGCTGTCGTTGGTCGGAGAATCCGGCTGCGGCAAGTCGACGACCGGGCGCTCCATCATGCGCCTCATCAACCCCAAATCCGGCGAGGTTCGCCTCGACGGCTATGACGTGATGAAGCTCAATACGCTCGATCTGCGCCGCATGCGCCGCAGCATCCAGATGATTTTCCAGGATCCGTTTGCCAGCCTCAATCCGCGCATGACGATCGGCGCTGCCGTTGCCGAACCCTTCGTCGAGCATCGCTTGGGCACGCGCGCCGAAGCGCGGGAAAAGGCGGCCGATCTTCTGGAACGCGTTGGCCTGAAGGCCGATATGATGAGCCGCTATCCGCACGAATTCTCAGGCGGCCAGCGCCAGCGCATCTGCATTGCCCGGGCGCTCGCGCTTGATCCGAAAGTGATCGTCGCCGACGAAAGCGTCTCGGCGCTCGACGTGTCGATCAAGGCGCAGGTCTGCAATCTGCTGATGGATCTGCAGCAGAGCCTCAACCTCTCCTATCTCTTCATCTCGCACGACATGGCCGTGGTCGAGCGCGTCAGCCACCGCGTCGCCGTCATGTATCTCGGCGAGATCGTCGAAATCGGCCCGCGCGCCTCCGTATTCGAAAATCCGCAGCACCCCTACACCAAGAAGCTGATGGCAGCCGTCCCGGTACCGGACCCCTCGCGACGCGGCATCCGGCGCAATCTTGCCGTCGACGAATTGAAGAGCCCGGTGCGCCCGGTCGGATATCAACCACCGGCGCGACGTTACCGCGAAGTCTCGCAGGGCCATCTAGTTCGAATGGAAGAGGCCGCTTGAGGCGACTTCCGGCCTTGACGCCGCCGAAATCCGGGCAAATATCGGCATCCTGTTTTCCATCTCATCTGGAGTTGAATGATATGACCGATAATGTGCTCGATATTCCGGTAAAGAGGATCGATGGCAGCGATACGACGCTTGCCGACTATCGCGGCAAGGTCATCATGGTCGTCAACGTTGCGTCCAAATGCGGCCTGACGGTGCAGTACGAAGGGCTGGAAAAGCTTTACGAAACGAAGCGCGACGAAGGTCTTGTCATCGCCGGCTTCCCGGCCAACGACTTCAAGGGCCAGGAGCCGGGCAGCGACAAGGAGATCCTGGATTTCTGCACCCTGACCTACGACGTCCAGTTCCCGATGTTCTCCAAGATCGCGGTTACAGGTGAAGAGCGCCATCCGCTCTATAACAATCTCATCGCCTCAGGCGTCGAGACGACAGGCGACGGGCCAATGCGCGAGCGCCTGGCAAAGCACGGCCTCGAAACCGGACAGGATGGCGGCATCGTCTGGAATTTCGAAAAATTCCTCATCGGCCGCGACGGCAAAGTAGCCGCTCGCTTTGCTCCCGATGTAACGGCCGACGATCCGCGCCTCCTCTCGGTTCTGGAAGAGGAGCTGGCACGTGCCGGCTGAGGCGCCCCAGCACCTTGCGAACCTGCAAAAATAACACATCACATCAATAGGTTGCGCCTGTTTTCAGGGCATGGCTGAGCTTGTTCAGCCGGATGGCGTAATTGCCTGCCATCCGGCCCAGGAGTATCCTTCCCCATCCGAATACATCGCAATGGAACGCTGCATCAATTCTGATGGGAGGATGTCATGCGCGAACCTGATATGCAAAAACTCGATACCCTTGTCGGGCGCCTGGTCGGCGATCTCGGCGCGGCGGTCTCAGGTGTGCTGGTAACGCTCGGAGATCATTTGGGCCTGTTCAGGGCCATGGCCGATGGAACGCCGATGACCTCGGCGGAACTAGCCGACAAGGTCGGCGTCAAGGAGCGCTATGTGCGCGAATGGCTGTCCGCTCAGGCAGCCGCCGACTATGTCAGCTACGACGACAACACCGAACGCTTCTACCTGACACCGGAACAGGCAATGGTGTTTGCCGAGGAAAACAGCCCTGCCTTCTTCGCGGGCGCTTTCGATGTCGTTCAATCCATGTGGGTCGACGAGCCGAAGGTGGTCAACGCCTTCAAGACCGGCAGCGGCCTTGGCTGGCATGAGCACAGCGCCTGCCTGTTTCGCGGTACGGAACGTTTTTTCCGAACGGGCTACAACAGCCATCTCATTTCGGAATGGATACCAGCGCTCGACGGCATGAAGGAAAAACTCGAGGCCGGAGCTATCGTCGCCGATGTCGGCTGTGGCCATGGCGCCTCGACCATCCTGATGGCAGAGGCGTATCCGAACTCGACCTTCTTCGGCTTCGACTACCATCTCCCGTCCATCGAACGAGCGAAGGCGGCTGCAAGGGAAGCAGGCGTTGCGGGCCGTATCACGTTCGAGCAGGCGACTGCCAAGGATTTCCCGGCTGCCGACTACGATCTCGTGGCAATGTTCGATTGCCTGCACGACATGGGCGATCCCGTCGGTGCCGGCAAACATATCAAGGAAACCCTCGCCGATGACGGCACCTGGATGATCGTCGAGCCTTTCGCACATGATTGCCTGAAGGATAACCTCAACCCGATCGGTCGCGTCTACTACGGCGCTTCAACGATGATCTGCACACCGGCCTCGCTATCGCAGGAGGTGGGACTGGGTCTGGGCGCACAGGCGGGTGAGCTGAAACTGCGCAAGGTTGCCATGGATGCGGGCTATTCGCATTTCCGCAAGGCGACCGAAACGCCGTTCAACATGATCTTTGAAGTCAGGGCATGAAAATCGTGCCGCGGCTTCGGCTAGCGCGCGGCACGTATCTCATAGACGCTGCCCATCTTCGCCGAACAACGACGCGAGCGTCGGCTGAAAATAGACCGGCTGCTCGGTATCGAGCGCGACATCCTCATCGGCGTCGATACGCACCGACAGCGTCTCGCCGCCGACCTGACCCCAGATCAGATTGTCCGAGCCCATGGGCTCGACGATGGTGAAGGTCGCCGGCAGGCTGGCGGCCCGCCCGCCCGCGGGCTGGAACTGCATCTGCTCGGGCCGGACGCCAAGCGTCGCCTTGCGGCCCTCGCCGGGTGTACCGGAAAATTCATAGCCGTTGAGATCGATCTTGCGGCCGTCGGGCAAGGTGAAGGCCGGCACGCCGCCATTGCTCGTCACCTGCCCCGACAGGAAGTTCATCGAGGGCGAACCGACGAAGCCGGCGACGAAACGATTGACCGGGCGGCGATAGATCTCCTTCGGCGAGGCGAACTGCTGGATGACGCCTCCACTCATGACAGCGATACGATCGGCAAGCGTCAACGCCTCGATCTGGTCATGGGTCACATAGATCATGGTCGAGCCGAGGCCGCTGTGCAGGCGCTTGAGCTCGACGCGCAGCTCGGTTCTAAGCTTAGCATCGAGATTGGATAGCGGCTCGTCGAACAGGAAGACATCGACGTCACGCACCAGGGCACGGCCAATTGCGACGCGCTGGCGCTGGCCGCCGGAGAGCTCACCCGGCCGCCGCTTGCGCAAGGGATCGATCTGCAGGATCTGCACGGCGCGGTCGACACGCTGAGCGATTTCGTCCTTCGCCATGCCGGCGATCCTCAGCCCGAAGGAGAGATTTCCCTCGACCGTCATCGTCGGATAGAGCGCATAGGACTGGAACACCATGCCGATGCCGCGATCTTTCGGCTCTTCCCAGGTCACGTTCTTGTCGCCAATCCAGATCTGGCCGTCGGTGATGTCGGTCAACCCGGCGATCGCATTGAGCAGTGTCGACTTGCCGCAGCCGGACGGGCCAAGCAGCACGATGAACTCGCCGGATTGTATTTCGAGATTGAGCGATTTCAGGACGCTGACGCTGCCGAAATCGATTGCAAGTTCGCGAATGGAAACATTGGCCATGAGCTATCCCTTGACTGCACCGGCGGTGATGCCGCGCACGAACCAGCGACCCGAGCCGAAATAGACGATCAACGGCACCAAAGCGGTGAGAATGGTCGCCGCCATGTTGACGTTGTAGAGCTTCTCGCCCTGGGTCGAGTTGACGATGTTGTTGAGCTGCACGGTCATGGGGAAGTTTTCCCGGCCGGCGAAGACGACGCCGAAGAGGAAGTCATTCCAGATACCGGTCACCTGCAGGATCGCCGCGACCACCAGGATCGGGATCGACATCGGGATCATCAGCCGGAAGAAGATCTGCCAAAGCCCCGCACCATCGATGCGGGCCGCCTTGAAGAGCTCCATCGGCAGGCTGGAATAGTAATTGCGGAACAGAAGCGTCAGAACCGGCAGGCCGAAGACCGTATGGGTGATGATGATGCAGGGCAGCGTCGAATAGATGCCGACGTCGCGATAGATCAGAACCAGCGGGTAGATAAAAACCTGATACGGGATGAAGGCGCCGAGCAGCAGGATGGCAAAGAGCACGTTCGCCCCTCGAACCCGCCAGAAGGACAGCGCATAACCGGTCAGCGACGAGATCAGGATCGACAGGATCATGCTCGGGATCAGGATCTTCACCGAATTCCAGAAGCCGACGCTGATGCCGCCGCATTCAAGCCCGGTGCAGGCTGTGCTCCACGCCTGAACCCAGGCATCGGCCGACCACATCTGCGGAAAGGCGAAGATATTGCCTTGCCGGATCTCCGGCATGGATTTGAACGAGGTGACGAGCATCACGTAGAGCGGCAGCAGGAAGAACAGTGCCGCAATGACGAGAAAGAGATAAAGGCCGATGCGGCCGGGGGTCAGATGCTGCGGCTTGCGCCCAGTCGGACCCTGCATGGCACCAGTGACGGAAGATGGCGTTGTCATCAGTTCCCCCTCGGCTTTTCGCGGAAATATTCAAAGTAGAGCCAGGGCGTCACCAGGATCACCACGGTGATGAACATCACTGTCGATGCGCCCGTTGCGAGCCCGATGTTGCCGCGCCCAAAGAGGTAATCCATGATGAACTTGCCGGGCACTTCGGTCGAGATTCCCGGCCCCCCGCCCGTGGTCGCCAGCACCAGCTCATAGACCCTGACGACAGCAATCGCCAAAAGCACGCTGGCTGTGATGATGGTCGGTCTCAGGATCGGGATGACGATGTGAAGATAAACGCGCCAGCTCGGTATGCCGTCGATACGCGTCGCCTTCCACAATTCGCGGTCGACGCCTCGCAGACCCGCGAGCATGATCGCCATGACGAGACCGGACGATTGCCAGATGCCGGCAAGCACGATGACATAGAGCGCGAGATCGCTCTGGACGATCCAATCGAAGCGGAACCAGGTAAAGCCGACGCTGTCCGCAACCTTTTGCAGGCCGAGCGTCGGGTTCATGATCCACTGCCAGACAAGCCCGGTGACGATGAAAGACATCGCAAAAGGATAGAGGAAGATCGTCCGGAAGGTGTTTTCGAAACGAACCTTCTGATCGAGCGCGACGGCGAGAAGAAAGCCGAGGATCAGACAGCCGACAATGAATAGAATGCCGAAGACGACAACGTTCTGCAGCGATATCAGCCAACGCGCCGTGGCAAACAGCCGCTCATATTGCTTGGTGCCGACAAAGATATTGACCGGCAACACCTTGCTGTCCGTGAACGATATCCAGATGTTCCAGACGACAGTGACGACATAGGCCAGAAGCACAATGGCGAAAGCCGGAAACAGGGCCACATAGGGCGAAATATGCATCTTCCTGCGACTGACGCTCGCAGGTGCGACAACCGCCTTTACGGCAGTGGCGCTCGTGTCTGGGCTGCTCATGGGCGCGCTCCTCCTCAGCATTCATGGAAACCGGCGGCAGGCTCACCTGCCGCCGCATGGATGTCGATCGAAGCTTACTTCGCCTGTTCGATGACCTGCGCAAACTGCGTGGCGAATTGGTCTGCCGTCATGCTGGGCGTCGTCCAGTATTGGGCGATGAGATCGCCTTCGGTCTGGACGATGTCCTGCGGGGTCAGCACGTCAGGAGCAAGGATCTGGCGGCTCGGGTCCTTGAGCGCGTTCAGGCCCTTCTGGGCGCAGGCGTCGAGCTTCGACGTATCCACGTCGAGACGCACGGGTACGGAACCCTTCTTGGAGTTGAAGGCAAGCTGGCCTTCCTTCGACATGATGACCGTTGCGAGCAGGGTCTGGGCATCGGTGGCGGTCTTGTCCTTCAGGACCGGGAAGACGAAGATATCGCCGCCCATCATGAAGTTGGATTCGCCAGGCCCGAGAATGCAGCCGAAATCCTTGTCGGCGACGAGGCCGGCATGGATGAACTCACCCTTGGCCCAGTCACCCATGAACTGGATACCGGCCTTGCCATCGATCAGCATGCCGGTCGCAACGTTCCAGTCGCGGTTCGGGCTGCCGGGATCCTGATAGTTGCGCAATTTGGCAAAGACTTCCGCCACGTGCTTGAACTTGTCGGACTTGACAGCATCCGTGTCGAGATCTTTCCACACCTTGGCATAGAGGTCCTTGCCGCCTTCGCCGAGCAGGATGGCGTTGAACATCGACTGCAATTGCCAGGGCTGACCGCCGACGGCGACCGGGATCAGGCCGGCGGCTTTGATCTTGTCGAGCGCGGCAAACATTTCATCCCAGGTCTTCGGCTCTTCCGTCACGCCGGCCTTGGTGAAAACGGCCTTGGAATAGAAAACCCAATTCTGGCCGTGGTCGTTGATGGGAGCGCCATAGATATGACCCTGGAACTGAATGGCCTGATAAAAGGCCGGCGTCAGAACCGACTTCCAATCCTGCTCCTTGGCAAGATCGTCGAGCGGTCGCAGCAGACCCTGCTGGGCAAGTTCGTTCATCTGCGTGCCGGTGTTGAACTGCATCGCCGTCGGCGGATTGCCGCCGATGATGCGGTTGATGCCGATCGGGCGAGCGGTCGAGCCGGAGCCGGCAATCGCGGTATCCACCCATTCACCGCCGGCGGTGTTGAAGGCCTTGGCCAGTTCCTTCACGGCTGCGGCTTCGCCGCCCGAAGTCCACCAATGCAGGACCTCGGCCTTCTTGCCTTCGGCCAGAGCGCCGGTTACGCTCGCCGCGACCAGCGTCGTGGCGCCGACCAATGCCATCATCAATTTGCGCATGCGTTCCTCCTCCTTTGACGGCGTTCTCCAAACGCCTGTGTTCAGCCGCCGCCGTCGCCAGACATCGGATGCCGAATCTCCTGATCCTCCAAAACTATGCTGCAGGGCCTCCGTTCCCCGCAGCAAGTGAGCAATGCTTCACTCAGGCATTGCCCCTTCGTCAAGCCCGCAGTCCGAAAGGACCGCATTTTCTCAACTCTATAGCGCACTCAATGAGAAACGTCCCTCATTTATTGCGCGCGGTATCGGATCAGGACGGCCGCAGCTACTGTGGATTGCAACCACGCGACGCGACTGGGCGGAGCGTTCGAATGCCATCATGACTTCCAAAGCGTGGAAGGCAAGCTCCGACGATACGCGATGCTGCCGGCTCGAGCGAAGGGAATCCACCATTTCGGCCGCGCCCAATCCGCGCAGTCCGAGATGACCGGGCACACCCTCCGTATAGGGATGATCGACCGGGATCTCCTCCCACACTTCGCCGCCATCGCGGAATATCTCGACCTTGCCACTGAAGTTATTGGGGTCCGGCGTCACCATGGAGCCTTCGGAGCCGTAAAGCTCGATCTGATTGTGTTTGTGCTTGATGACATCGAAGCTGGTGGCGATGGTGACGGTCGCGCCGCTATGAAATTCCATCACACCCGTCAGATGCGTCGGCACCAATACCTTGATCGTCTCGCCTCGGCGCGGATCGGTCTTCACCGTGCGCTCGATGCGGGTGATCTTCGCGGTCCCGAAAACTTCGCGCACGGGACCGAGCAAGGCAATGAGGTTCGTGACGTAATAGGGGCCGACATCAAGCATCGGCCCGCCACCGCGGCCATAGAAGAAAGCCGGATTGGGATGCCAATGCTCATGACCGGGCAAGAGCAGCATGGCGGTCGCCGAAATCGTCTTGCCGATGCGCCCTTCATCGAGCAAGCGCCGCGTCAGCTGGTGACCACCGCCGAGGAAAGTATCTGGAGCGCAACCAAGCCGCAGGTCTCCTGCCCGCGCAATCGCCATCAACTCCTCCGCCTCGGCCATCGAAACGCCAAGCGGCTTTTCCGAATAGACATGCTTGCCGGCAAGCAATGCCTTCTTGCTGATGGCATAATGCGAGACCGGCGTCGTCAGGTTGATGATGAGGCCGATCTCCGGGTCGGAGAGCATCGCATCGAGCGCAACGGCTTCGATGCCGAACTGCTCTGCGAGTTTGCGCGCCGACGTATCATAAAGATCGTAGACCGATTTCACGCGAATGAAATCGAACATGTGCAGGGTCGCGACATAGGTAGCGCTGATGTTGCCGGCGCCGACGATGCCGACTTTCACGGGCTCGTTGTTCATTGGATTGCCTCTTAGGAAATGGTGATATCAAGTTCGGCGGCAACAGCGCGGAGATAGCTCATGCCGCGTCGCATCTCGTCATCGAATTCAGCGGTCGCTTCACGGAAATGGGTCCAATGCGATGCCCCCGGCGCATCCTCAAGCTCCAGCGTGATCGGGCCGGAATAGCCGATGGCCTGAAGTGCTGCGAAGATCGCCTTCCAGTCGATCTTGCCGCGTCCCGGCCGCCAATGAGCGTTGGTGTGGCCCTCATTGTCGGAAAGATGCGTATTGAAGATGCGATCGCCGAGCGCCAGCACGACATAATGCGGCATGTCGCCAGCCGGAAAGAGATGACTCGGATCGAAATTCAGGCCGAGATTGGGTGCACCGGTGCGCTCGATCAGGCGCAGCATGCCCTGGCCGGAGCTGACCCAGCGATAGGGATGCGGCTCGATCGCGACCCTGAGACCCGCGTCAGCAGCAATCTCGCAAGCTCGGGCAAATCCCTCGACCAAGACATCATATTCACCCGGCCAGTCCCATTGCGGCTCGACGGCCGCGCTCCACTCCTGCGAAATCGGCCGCTGCAGGATCGGTTTGACGTCGGATTGAAACGGATAGGGTGTCATGCTGGTGACGATCGGCGTGCCGATGGCCGCGGCGACATCTATTCCCCGCTTGTAGCCGTCGAGATCGACGGTCGACACGGCGGCATTCGTGGCGCGGCTGAACGGCAGATTGAAGAAGAAGTTGGTCAGAACCAGCCCCTCTCCATCGGCAATCTCCTTCAGCTCGCGAATAGTTTCGGGCGTGTAATAGGCCAGCATATCCACCGACCATGCTGTGAGCTCAAAACCCTTGCACCCGGTTCGAGCGAGCCGCCGCAAGGGCGCCTGATAGGGCGGGTTCCAGTTGAAGGTCCAAATTGGCGATCCGAAAAAAAGCGAGCCGCTGCTCACATCATCCTCCCGTGGAATACGGACCTGCCCAGTGTAGGGCTCCGCGCCTGTGTCATGGGTACTGCCAACGAGCCTCCCACTCAATTTTGGCAATCCGTAACGTTACGATTATGGAAAATGGTGACGCTGTCAATCTCTTATGATTTGGGATTTCCTACCGGCTTCCACTCAAATATCAAAATTCGTAACGTCACGAATTTCTTGCGGAGATCGGCTCATATTGTGATCGGTGGCATATTGGGGTGAGTAACAATGGGCCTAAGCGGGAGCCTTGCTTGCAATAGGCAAGGCGGTAAAACCATCAGCAGCCTCCACCGCTTCAATAAGAGCCACGGTAGCCGGTCGTGCAACACCAGCAGCGATTGCGGCGTCAGGCTCTATCAGCAATTGATTGACGCCGGGCCGTTTTAGACCCGGCGTCTTGATCAGGTCAGGCTTTTACGACACTTGCCTGATAAATCTCGTCAATGGTCTTCGCGAGGCTGGCGTCGAATTCGGCGTCGCTCATCGATACACGGAGGTCTTCGGTCAAGGCGCGCGAGAAGCTGGCGATCATTCCATGGTTATGGCTGAGCTTCTCACAGGCATCCGTGCGGCTGTAGCCGCCCGACAGCGCGACGACACGGGCCACGACCTTGTGATCGACGAGGGGCTTGTAGAAATCAGGAACCGTCGGGATCGTCAGCTTGAGCATCACCTTCACGCCTGCCGGCACAGTGTCGAGCCTCTGCGCAATCTCGTCGCGCAGGATGGCTTCGGCCTCCTGCTTGGTCGGGCTCTTGATCGAAACTTCCGGCTCGATGATCGGCACGAGACCATGGCCGAGGATCTGGTGACCGATTTCGAACTGCTGCTTCACCACCGCGGCAATGCCGGTCTTGTCGGCGTTAGCAATCACCGAGCGCATCTTGGTCCCGAAGATACCCTTCTTCACCGCACGGGCGAGCAAATCGTCGAGATCTGGCATCGGCTTCATCACCTGCACGCCGTTCTCCTCGGCTGCCAGTCCCTTGTCGACCTTGAGGAACGGAACGACGCCGCGGTCCTGCCAGAGATAGGAGGGAACCGGCTTACCCTTCGCCTCTCCATCCATGGTTCGCTCGAATAGGATGGCGCCGATCACCTTGTCTCCGGAAAAGGAAGGAGCCGTCATGATGCGCACCCGCATTTCGTGCATCAGACGGAACATTTCCTCATCGCCGCTATAATCGGAATCAGCGATCCCATAGAGACGCAGGGCGCCCGGTGTCGAGCCTCCGCTCTGATCGAGCGCGGCGATGAAGCCACCCTCACCCGACATCTGCGACAACATCTTTTCGTCAGCCATACTTTTCTCCCTATTGCGCAGCGCCGCGTGGCGCATACGGACTTTCTGGATCGGACAAGCCTTCCGGCATCACCGATCGGTTACAAATATCGACCTTGGCGAACAATCTCGCCCCTGGAGCGGTCATGCAAGCCTCCAATATCTGAGAAACCTAACGGAATTCCCTTTGTTATCCAGTCGAAATGCACAGCATTTTCGAGAAATCAATGACCACGAACCACGGAGTTTTGGGTATGACGGCTCACCAACACGGTCCTTTCCGCGCCAACTCGTCGAATAAACCGATTAAGGCGGCTATTACCGGAAGATCGCGTGCCTAGGCCCGGTCGAATAATATTTCAGCTTCGGCTTTTCGCCACCTGTGTGACTTGAGCCGTTTTGAGCTACTTCGCTTTTGGTTTGGGTTTTGCAGCACGTTTTCCTGGCGCAAACGAACGGGAAGGACGAACGGCATCGCAATTTCCGGACGCTCATGAGGAGATACCATAACCATCGAATCCTGAGACGATAGTGGCGTAGAACCTGCGACAGTTTCAGAATATCAAGTCGATATCGAACGGTGGTTTTCAGCGCTTGGATCCGGTAGCGCTACCTCATCCATCTTCAGCTATGCTCACCTGCCCACGGCATAGCATTCGCGCTTCCGCTCAGCCCACAGATTGCGACATCGCTCAAGCGCGACGCAGCTGGCTGTGGTGATCCACGAATTCGGCGCGAACGACTTCACGCAGCTCGACCGGATTTTCGCCGGCGATCGCCCGATGCAGGAAGGCGGCCAATCGCTCCCCTATCGCGTGGTTCGAGTAATAGAAGGTGCTAAGCGGTGGATTGAAGAAATCGGGCAGTGCCGTGCCGCCATAGGTGATCAGGGCGAAATCCTTGCCCGCCTGCCGCCCGGCATCGCGCAGGCCGGCAAGGAAACCGAGAGCAGCCTCTTCGCTGGCCACGAAGGCGGCCGTCGCCTCCGGGTGCGAGGCCGCGACACGTTTTGCCATCTCGCGCCCGTTGTCAGGCGTCACCGCAGTAAAATGGATGAGACTATCCGGAACACTCAAATGGCGTTCGGCAAAGGTCCTGCGCCAGCCGCGAACGAATTGCAGGCTATAGGTGAACTGGCGGCTCGGCGCAATCAATAGCGGCATGTTGTGTCCGGCATCCAAAAGCAGGCGTGCAGCCTCCGCGCCGATCACTTCATGATCGAGATCGATGCTTGGATGAGCGCTCAAGAGCTCGGTGCGGCCGAAAGTGACAAAGGGCATGCCGACCTCGAGCAGATATTTGACGCGATCGTCCTGTGGGGTCGTATGCGTGATGATGATACCGTCGACCGATCCCTCCTCGACGATATCGCGCACCGTCGCGAGCGGATCGTCGGCCTGGAGCTGCGGCACGATCGTGGTACGGTATCCCCGCGCCTTCATGTAACGCGAGGCGCCCTCGATCAGCGAGGCAACGACGATGTTCATCTCACCCTCACGCCCGAATGGCAACACGATGCCGATGGCGTGGGTCTTGCCGGTGCGCAGATTGATGCCGCCGAGATTCGGGCGATAACCGAGCTCGCCAGCGACACGCTTGACCAGCTCGATCGTCTCCCGATTGACCTCGGGACCTTCCTTCAACGCTCGGCTGACCGTCGTCACCGAAAGACCGAGCGCTGTCGCAACCGTCCGCAGCGTCACGCGCTGGCCCGCCTCGCGCCGCAAGCCGCGCCCTAGCGCCAATCCATGCACCTTCGACAAATCATCTCGCTCCGCCATGTCGGCGGGAGAATGCCCGCTGCCAGGCGAGGATGCAAGCACGGGTTACAGTCAACGCAGGAGAGATAAATGCTTGTTTAGGCCGTCTCTCCAACCACGGTCAGGCGGCACGCGGACACAACTCTAAGCATTAATATTCAGCAAGCGTTCAGAAAAGCAATTTTAAGGTGCAGATGTTTCATTTATCTGTCACCGGGGGAATCTCATGGATAAATATACGAGAACTGTTTTGACGATCATTGCCGTATCGTTGCCGCCATCGCCATTCAAAACACGATCCCGTCGGCGAAAGCCCGCGGCGGATGTGGCGAAGAATCGTATAATCCCTGCTTTGTAAAGCTCGTAAACTGATGGGATTTGGTGCTTGTCGTCCAGCGTTGTAAATGTTTGGACCTGCCGCTGCATTCATAGCGGCAGGTCCAAAACTATTCTTCGTCATCAAATAGCGCGCATCGGCTTGTCCGGAACTGCTTCGGCAAGCCTGTAAGACGTCAGTCCTGCTCTGCGATCTTGCGCGCAGCCTGAATGGCGGTGCGCGCACCTGCCCTTAGCTGTGCCGTTTCCGTGCCGGCGATAACCAGATCGAGGCCGAGCTTGAGATATTCTCCGGCACGAGCGCCGTCGCCTCCAAAGGCGCAGATCACCTTGCCGTGGGCACGGCAGCGTGCAAACACGGTCGCAAGCGCTTGATCGATCGCGGCGCTATCGGGCGCGAGCCGGGCACCGTTCGAAAGCGCAATCGAAAGATCTGACGGACCGACGAAGATGCCATCGATACCGTCAACGGCAAGAATCTCGTCGATCGCGTCCAGAGCAGTCCGGGTTTCGACCATGGCGATGGTGACGGTCAGGCTATTGGCACTCTGCAGATAATCTTCGGCTGGCAGGCCAAAATGATTGAGCGCCAGCGACGGACCCCAACTGCGTTCGCCGAGCGGCGGATACTTGGTTGCCTTCACCAGCGCACGGGCGTCATCGGCGGAGTTGATCATCGGCGCGATGATGGCAGAGGCGCCAGCATCGAGAAGCCGCGAGGCGGAGGCGAAATCACCGACGGGAATGCGAGCGATCACCGGCTTGCCGGCCAGACGCACATAGGCAATTCCGTTGGCGGCAGACTCCATGTTCCACATGCCATGCTGCATATCGAGCACAACGGTATCGAAATCCTCCTGCGCCAGATGGTTGACGAGCATCGGGTCGGGTATGCCGACCCAGCCGGAGATCATGCCGCCGTTCTCGCGGCGCTTCAGGCGTCCGGCAAAACCGCTAATGTCAGTCGTCATCGTCTTTCCTCACCTATCAACAACAGGCTCTTCTTTGAAGCCAGCCTCGACCGCCAAATCCCGGCGAGCCGTTGCAATCGACAATACCCAATTCCCGTTGCCGGGCCACTCGAAAGTGCACATGCGACAGACGCAGATGGATAAAACAAGGCTTCAACCGCAGCGCCTACCGCGCATGAAGGTGATTTCAACATGCCAGACGACCATGACAAATATGCAGCTATTTCGGTTGGTTAGGCGGTGAATCATATAGACGGCGTCGCAGGAAAGCGACTGGAAGCGGGCGATGCCGTCAGTCCAACGACATCGCCCGCCCATTATTCAAGCTCCGATGAGCGCGCGACATGCGGCGTCTAAAGGTCTCCTTTGCCCGCGACTTCAGAGAGCCTGCGGGCCGCTGCGCGAATTGGAACCCCGTTGTGGATTTTTCGCGAATTTTGAGCAGTCAACGCCCCGCAAAACGCTGCTTTGCAAAGTCCGTGACCGGCGTATAGAGGCTGATCAGCGTTCCATCAGGATCACGGATCTGGCCCGCGCGGTTGCCCCATGGCATCAGCTTCGGCTCGTGCACGACCTCCACCATATCCTTCAACCGCGCAAATTCGGCATCGACATCATCGACCTGGAATTCAATGATGAGCGAACGATTGGCTGAGGGTTCGGCGCTGCCCTCGCGAAACAGGGCAACGGTATCAGCGCTTCCGATCGCAAGCGTTGCTCCGGGAGTGACGATCTCGGCAAAGACCGGCGCCCGCCACTCGGCCGATTGACCCGTGACCATCTCATAAAAGCCGACCATCTTCTTGATGTCTGAAGCAATCAGACGCGTGGATGCTAATTTCATCGGAGGCTCCTTCAAAAATCCCGCCGACGGTGTCGTGGCGGCTCGAAGGCTCTTGTCGCATAAGGCTGTTGCCACCATACTGGCAGCAGGAGTCAGCAGGAATGCGTCGCGCCGACCGTTTGTTTCAGATCATACAGATATTGCGTCGGTCCAGCCGGCCGGTGACTGCCGCCGCGCTCGCGGATGAACTCGAGGTCTCGAAGCGCACGGTCTATCGCGACGTTGCCGATCTGATGAGCCAGCGCGTTCCGATCGAGGGCGAGGCGGGCTTCGGATATCTGCTCTCACCCGGCTATGAAATGCCGCCGCTGATGCTGACACCCGAGGAGATCGAGGCTGTCGTCCTCGGAGCACAATGGGTTGCGGATCACGCCGACAAAACCCTCGCCAATGCCGCACGCGATGTGGTTGCGAAGATCACCGCGATTGTTCCCGCACATCTGCGTCCCTTCATCCTGGAGCCGAGCGTCGGCGCCAGACCCGTCATTCCGGGAGCGGAGGAAGAAAGCATCGACCTGCAGATGCTGCGCGTCGCCGTCCGCGAAGGGCGAAAGCTTCGGCTGCTCTACCGCGCCGAAGCGGGCGAGGAAACGGCAAGGACGGTGTGGCCCGTCATCCTCGGCTATTCCGATACGAGCCGCATTCTGGTGGCATGGTGCGAGCTACGCCAGGGCTTCCGGCACTTCCGCACGGAGCGAATTCTCAAGGCTGATATGCTTGATGAAGGTCATGGCCTGCGGCCAGGCGAGCTGCGTCGCCGCTGGTCCGCCTGGCGAGAGGCCGAACTCCAGCACTCCCTGCGGAAAAAGTAAGTGTCGGGTGCCGACGCAATTGTCCGCCGGCACCCGATCATCTCAGATGATCCCACCGCCACCGGCAACCGATGCAGGGCGCTCGGCGGCGACCTTGGCGCGATAACCGCTCGCCCTGTAGGTCGCGACCGGATCGATCGCGCCGCCGGCGCGGCGACGTGCTTCAGCAAGGATGGGCTCGACATCGGCGCGATAGGCACGCTTCAGCGTTTCCGATGCCATCAGAGCGTCGTTCGCGTCCTGATAATCGCCGAGCGCGTTGCGATCGACGATCAGCGCCTGCGCATAGGCGCGGCGGATCTCGTTGGCGCTGGAGATCAGGCTTTCGATCGGGTCCGTGACATTGTGCGACTGGTCGATCATGTGAGCCGGATTGAAGTCGTTGACTCCACGCCGTTCGGCGTCGACCAGCTCGTTGAAGACGAGGAACAGGCGATAAGGCTCGATGGCGCCGGCATCAAGATCGTCATCGCCATATTTCGAATCGTTGAAGTGGAAACCGCCAAGCTTGCCGAACTGGATGAGGCGCGCGACGATCATCTCGATATTCGTGTTCGGCGCGTGGTGGCCGAGATCGACGAGGCAATGCGCCTTGGGGCCGAGCGTTTGCGCAATCAGGTAATTAGTGCCCCAGTCCTGAACCACAGTCGAATAGAAAGCCGGCTCGTACATCTTGTGCTCGGAGAACAGCCGCCAGTCATCCGGCAACGCCTTGTAGATATCGGCCATGGCGGCGAGATAGCGCTCGAACGCCTTGGTGAAATTCGTCTGGCCGGGGAAGTTCGAGCCGTCACCGATCCAAACGGTCAGTGCCTTCGAGCCGAGCGCCTTGCCGATCTCGATGCATTCGATGTTGTGCTCGACCGCCTGGGCGCGCGTTGCTGCGTCGACGTGGCTGAGCGAACCGAACTTGTAGGAATGAGCCTGGCCGGGCGCATCGGAAAATGTATTGGAGTTCATGGCGTCAAAGCCGAGGCCGAGCGCGTCGCCCTTGGCTTTGAGCTCACGCGCATCCGCCTTGTCCCAGGGAATATGCAGCGAAACCCTCGGCGTTGCCCGTGTCAGCTGCTGGATGACGGCGCAATCATCGAGCTTGTCGAAAATGCCGCGCGGCTCGCCGGTACCGGGGAAGCGGGCGAAGCGGGTGCCGCCGGTACCAACACCCCAGGACGGGACGGCAACGAAGAATTCGGAAACCTTCTTGGTGACGGCCTCGATATCGACGCCGCGACGGGCGAGCGTGGCGCCAAGCGCCTCATAGTCGGATTTCAGCGCGGCGGCGCGCTTGTCGTTTTCTGCAGCAACCAGATCGGGCGCAATTCTAAACTCGGCCATTCTTTCCTCCCAGACGATGAAGGCCCGCGCCGGCAAGCATAGCCGCGGCGCAGGCCGTTTGATATCAGCGCGTAAAGCTCTGCGCGTTGCCGGCGTCGACGTTGATGATGTTGCCGGTCGACTTGGCGGACAAATCAGAGGCCAGGAAGTAGATCGCCTCGGCAATGTCCTCGGGGAAGACATTGAGCTTCAGCATCGAGCGCTTGCGGTAATGTTCCTCGAGCTCATCCACCTCGATCTTCGAGGAGGCGGCGCGCTGCTCGCGCCATTCGCCGTTCCAGATCTTCGAGCCGCGAAGGACGGCATCGGGATTGACGGTGTTGACGCGGATGCCGGCTTCTGCACCTTCCAGCGCCAGGCAGCGGGCGAGATGGATCTCTGCTGCCTTTGCCGTGCAATAGGCGGCGGCATTCGGCGAGGAGGCCAGACCGTTCTTCGATGCGACGAAGACAACGTTGCCACCGAGATTTTGGCGGCGGAACAGCCGGAAGGCTTCGCGCGAGACGAGGAAATAGCCGGTCGCGAGAATATCGATATTACGGTTCCACATCGAAAGCTCGGTGCTCTCGATCGGCGCGGACGAAGCGATACCGGCATTCGATACGAGAATGTCGACGCCGCCGAATTCGACGCAAGCCTCGGCAAAGGAGGAGATGACGGCATCTTCCTTGGTGACGTCCAGCTTGACGCTGCGCACCGCATCCGCACCATATCTCTTGGCGAAATCGGCCTGTGTGCTTTCAAGTGCTGACTGGTCGATATCAGCCAGAACGACGCAGGCACCCTCGCCCACTAGGCGTGCCGCCGTCGCACGGCCGATGCCGCCGGCGCCGCCGGTGACGAAAGCGACGCGGCCGGCAAGGCTTTTCGGCTTGGGCATGCGCTGCAGCTTTGCCTCTTCCAGCAACCAGTATTCAATATCGAAGGCTTCCTGTTCAGGCAGGCCTTGATATTCGGAAACCGTGGATGCCCCGCGCATGACGTTGATGGCGTTGACATAGAATTCGCCGGCGATACGGGCAGTCGCCTTGTCGCGAGCAAAGGACAGCATGCCGACGCCGGGAACGAGGAAGATCACCGGGTTCGGGTCGCGCATTGCAGGCGAGTTGTCATGCTTGCAGTCGTTGTAATAGCGCGCGTAGTCGGCGCGATAGTCTTCCAACGCCTTGTCGAGGCCGGCAATGACGGCGTCGACATCAGGTGTTGCCGGATCGAAGTCTACGATCAGCGGACGAATCTTGGTGCGCAGAAAGTGATCCGGGCAGCTGGTACCGAGCGCGCCGAGCGGACGAAGGCTCTTCGAATTGACGAATTCGAGCACGGCATCCTGATCGTCGAAATCGCCGAGCTTGCGCTCGGCTTTGCCGATGCGACCGCGGATCTCCGGCATCAGCCGTGCGGCAATGGCGCGCCGCTCCGCCTGCGGCAGGCTTTCGACGACCGCGCCGCCGAAAATCGTCTTGCCTTCCGTCTTGGCGGCAAACCATTCGATCGCCTTGTTGATGATCTGAAGCGTCAGTTCATAGCATGCCTTGGCATCATTGGCCCAGGTAAAGAGGCCATGGCTTTCGAGCACGACGCCCTTGGCATTCGGGTGCGCCTTAACGAAAGCTTCGAGATCGAGACCGAGCTGGAAGCCAGGGCGGCGCCAGGGCAGCCAGCCGATGTCGTCGCCGAAGATCTCGCGCGTCAGTTCGCGGGAATTCTTGGAAGCCGCGATGGCGATGATGGCATCGGGGTGCATGTGATCGACATGGATGAACGGCACGAAGCCGTGCAGCGGCGTATCGATCGAAGCGGCGCGCGCATTGAGGTTGAAGGTGCAGTGCGGCAGGAAGCCGACCATGCGATCCTCGTCGGCAACGCCTTGGTAGATGTTCTTGAGGCTGTCGAGCTTGTCCTGATAGAGCGTCGCGAAACCGTCGAGCTTAATGGTGCCGACATCGCCGCCGGAGCCCTTGACCCAGAGCACCTTGACCTTTTGGCCGGAGAGCGGATCGGTTTCCATGACCTTGGCCGAGGTGTTGCCGCCGCCGTAGTTGGTGATACGCTTGTCGGCACCGAGCAGATTCGAGCGATAAAGCAGCTTGCCCGGCTCATCGAGACCGGCCGCATATGCATCATCCCAACGGTTTTTCAGAAGCTGAACGCCAGCCGCCATGTCATCCTCCCTTGAAAATCAAGTCCTGCAGGCGGATCGGATCATGAGTGGAACCGCCCTTTGTGAGCAGGGTATCGCTCACGCATGGTCACCTTGTCAATCGAAAACGATCAAATTCGATAATGTTGCGATGCAATATGAAAGTTTATGATCGTTTGTGATTGACACTTTGTCATATTTGCGAAATAACCGCCAATAAGGAGGAGCCGATGCACGAACGTGAACGCCATCGCATTATTCTGAGCGCCGTACAGGAAAAGTCTGTCGTGACGATTCAGGATATTTCCGAGCTGACCGAGGCTTCGGAAGCGACGATACGCCGTGATATCGCTGCCCTGCATGTGCAGGGAAAGATCCGGCGCGTGCGTGGCGGCGCGGAATCGATCCATCCCCCGCAACTTGGCAATCTGGCGGCACGGCCGTTCCGGGTCTCCGAAGCCGTCAATATCGATAGGAAACGCACAATTGCGCGCAAGGCCGCCGAACTCTGCAATCCCGGCGACGCTATCATCATCAATGGCGGCACGACGACATTCCAGCTCGTTCACTATATTTCAGCCTTCCGGCTGCAGGTAATGACAAATTCGTTCGCCATTGCCGAACATCTGGTCAAGCATTCGAAGAATACGGTGACAGTGCCGGGCGGCGCGATTTATCGCGAGCAGAGCCTGATCCTTTCGCCCTTCGACAATGACACCATTCGGAATTTCTACGCCCGGCGCATGTTTATTGGCGCACAGGGTGTTGGCCCGCTCGGCGTCATGGAAGCCGACGCACTAGTCATCCAGAGCGAACAGAAGCTCATGCGCCAGGCCGACGAGCTCGTCGTCATGGTGGATTCCAGCAAGTTCCGTCAGCGTTCAAGCCTGATCCTTTGCCCGCTCGAACAGGTTTCGACGATCATCACCGATGATGGCGTGACGGCAGAGACGGTACGCATGATCGAGGACGCCGGTGTTTCGCTTGTTATCGCAAGCGTTTCGGCTCAGGCCGAGGAGGAAGATTCCCCGTCGGTCGCATAAAATACGCGGCGATGGGGTGAGCATAGCCTATCAACTTTGGGAGGAAGTGACATGAATATAGCAAAGAAACTGGCGATCGGCGTTGCGCTCGCGGCCACGCTTTTCGCCGGTGCTGCAAGTGCCAAGGACATCAAGATTGGTCTCGTCGTGAAGTCGCTGGGCAACGGCTTCTTCGAGGCCGCCAACAAGGGCGCCCAGGAAGCAGCCAAGGATCTTGGCGGCGTGCAGGTGATCTACACCGGCCCGACCTCGACCACGGCTGAAGGCCAGATCGAAGTCATCAACTCGCTGATCGCGCAGGGTGTTGACGCCATCGCGATTTCCGCAAACGATCCCGATGCAGTCGTGCCGGCCCTCAAGAAGGCGGCGCAGCGCGGCATCAAGGTCATCTCCTGGGATTCCGGCGTCGCCAAGGCCGGCCGCATCCTGCAGCTGAACCCTTCGTCCAACGAGCTGATCGGCAAGATGTGCCTGACGCTCGCCAAGGATCATCTCGACGGCGGCAAGGGCAACTTCGCCATCCTGTCGGCAACGACCACGTCGACCAACCAGAACATCTGGATCGGCGAGATGAAGAAGCAGCTGAAGGACTTCCCGGGCCTCAATCTGGTCACGACGGTTTATGGTGACGACCTCTCGGACAAGAGCTATCGTGAGGCCCAGGGCCTCCTGACCTCGCATCCGGAAGTCAAGGTCATCGTTGCCCCGACGACGGTGGGCGTGCTTGCTGCTTCGCAGGCCGTCAAGGATGCCGGCAAGATCGGCCAGGTCTACGTGACCGGCCTCGGCCTGCCATCTGAAATGGCCGGCGCCATCAAGTCTGGCGCGACGAAGGAATTTGCGATCTGGAACCCGATCGATCTCGGCTATTCCGCAACGCAGATCGCCTATCGCCTCATCAAGGGCGAAACCGACGGCAAGCCGGGCAGCGAAATCAATGCCGGCCGCATGGGCAAGATCAAGGTTGGCGAAAACGGCGAAGCCGCCATGGCCGATCCGTTCGTCTACAACGCTTCGAACATCGATCAGTTCTCCAAGGTTTTCTGATCGAAAATCGAACTCGCAGCTCTCCGGCGGCGTCAGCCGCCGGACCTGGTTTCATTGATCCGGTACATTGCTGATGACCACAGTTCTTCAACGTTCTCTAGCGGACGCACCCACCGCGAACCATCAAGCCATCCTGGAAATGCGCGGCATTTCCCAGATCTTCCCCGGCGTGAAAGCGCTGGATGGCGTCAGCATTTCGCTCTACCCCGGCAAGGTGACCGCCCTGATCGGCGAAAACGGCGCGGGGAAATCGACCCTCGTCAAGATTCTCACAGGCATTTATCGTCCGAACGAAGGTGAAATCCTCGTCGATGGCAAGCCGATGGCTTTCTCCAATGCGCAGGCGGCAATCGATGCCGGCGTGACGGCCATCCATCAGGAAACCGTGCTCTTCGATGAGCTCACCGTCGCCGAAAACATCTTTCTCGGCCATGCGCCGCGCACATCCTGGCGAACCATCGACTGGAAGCGGATGAACAGCCGGTCGAAGGAGCTTCTCCAATCCCTTGAAAGCGCCATCGATCCGACAACCCGATTGAAAGACCTCTCCATTGCGCAGCGCCATCTTGTAGCGATTGCTCGCGCTTTGTCGATCGAGGCCCGCATCGTCATCATGGACGAGCCCACCGCCGCCCTTTCGCGCAAGGAGATCGACGATCTCTTCCGCATCGTCGAGGGATTGAAGGCAAAGGGCAAGGCCATCCTGTTCATCAGCCACAAGTTCGACGAACTCTATGAAATCGCCGATAATTTCGTCGTCTTCCGCGACGGCCGCGACGTCGGCCACGGCGAGCTGAAGGCGACGCCGCAGGATGAAATCGTCCGCATGATGGTCGGACGCGATGTCGGCAACGCTTTTCCCAAGGTTGCGGTAGCGCTCGGGGAAACGGTTCTAGAAGTCGACAAATATTGTCACCGCACGGAATTCCGCGATATCTCCTTCAAGCTGAGGCGCGGCGAGATCCTTGGCATTTATGGCCTGATCGGCGCCGGACGCTCGGAGCTTTGCCAATCGCTCTTCGGCATCACCAAGCCGCTCTCAGGTCGCCTGACGCTCGACGGTCAGGAAATCCAGGTGCGGTCGCCCCAGGACGCCATCGGTGCGGGCATCGTCTACGTGCCGGAAGAGCGTGGCCGCCACGGCTTGGCGCTGCCGATGCCGATCTATCAGAACATGTCGCTGCCGTCGCTCGGACGCACCTCGCGCAAGGGCTTCCTGAAGGCGGCCAACGAATTCGCTCTTGCCCGCAAATATGCCGAACGGCTCGATCTGCGCGCAGCCGCCCTTTCCGTGCCTGTCGGCACTTTGTCCGGCGGCAATCAGCAGAAAGTGGTCATCGGCAAATGGCTGGCGACACAGCCGAAGATCATCATTCTCGACGAGCCCACAAAGGGCATCGATATCGGTTCGAAGGCCGCCGTCCATGGGTTCATCAGCGAGCTGGCGGCCGAGGGCCTGAGCATCATCATGATCTCTTCCGAACTGCCGGAGATCATCGGCATGGCGGATCGCGTACTCGTTATGAAAGAGGGTCTGTCGGCTGGTCTTTTTGACCGCGAGGAGCTGACACCGGAAACACTCGTCCGTGCCGCCACGGGAAATGCATAGGGAGAGGCGGATGCCACGTATCCTCAAAAGACGAGAGACACTGCTCTTCATCATCATCGTCGTGATGATCGCCGGCTTTGCCACGCGTGCGGCCGGCTTTGCAGAGCCCGCCAATCTCGCCAATATCTTCAACGATACCTCGATCCTCATCATCCTGGCGCTTGCCCAGATGACCGTCATTCTGACGAAGTCGATCGATCTGTCTGTCGCCGCCAACCTGGCGCTGACTGGCATGGCGGTCGCGATGCTGAACGCGGCCTATCCCGATATTCCGCTGATCGCGCTCGTCATAACGGCGATCCTGATGGGCGCGGTTCTCGGCGCCATCAATGGCTATCTCGTCTGGGCGCTCGAAATCCCGCCGATTGTCGTCACGCTCGGCACACTCACGATCTATCGCGGCATGGCCTTCGTTCTGTCGGGCGGCGCCTGGGTCAATGCACATCAGTTCACGCCAATCTTCCTGAATGTGCCGCGCACGCCGCTTCTCGGCCTGCCGGTGCTTGCCTGGATCGGCATCGCGATCGTGCTGATGATGTTTCTGGTGCTGCGCTATACGCAGTTCGGCCGCTCGGCCTATGCGAGCGGCGGTAATCCGGTGGCGGCCGTCTATGCCGGCATCGATGTCGGCTGGACGCGCTTCCTCGCCTTCGTTCTCTCGGGTGCGCTCGCCGGCCTCAGCGGCTACCTCTGGGTCTCGCGCTATGCCGTTGCCTATGTCGATATCGCCAACGGTTTCGAGCTCGACAGCGTGGCGGCCTGCGTCATCGGCGGTATTTCGATCGCAGGCGGCGTCGGCTCGGTCGCCGGCGCCGTGTTGGGCGCCCTCTTCCTCGGCGTCATCAAGAATGCCCTGCCTGTTATCGGCATCTCGCCGTTCACCCAAATGGCAATCTCCGGCACCGTCATCATTCTGGCCGTCGTCTTCAATGCCCGCCGCGAACGCAACCGCGGCCGTATCATCCTTAGAGATCAGGCCGCGAAAGACACCGCCAGCGAGGGAGCAATCGCATGAGCAACGGTTCGCAAGCGGCAACGGCGGAAAAGCGCGCCATTCCGGATCGCCTCGGCACTCCTTTCAAGCGTATCCTGTCGAGCTGGGAAACGCTGCTCTTCGGCGTGGCAGTCGCGATCTTCATCTTCAATTCGCTGGCCTCACCCTATTTCCTCGATCCCTTCAATCTGTCGGACGCCACCTTCAATTTCACCGAAAAGGCGATGATTGCCTTTGCCATGGCGCTGCTCGTCATCGCAGGCGAAATCGACCTTTCGGTCGCGGCCATCATCGCGCTTGCCTCGACGGCGATGGGTGCGGCGGCGCAATTTGGGGTCGACACGCCCGGCCTCGTGGCGATCGGCATCGGCGTCGGCCTTGTCTGCGGCATCTTCAACGGCTTCCTCGTTTCCGTGCTGAAGCTGCCGTCGATCGTCGTCACCATCGGCACGATGAGCCTCTTTCGCGGCATCTCCTATATCGTGCTCGGCGACCAGGCCTATGGCAACTATCCGGATAGTTTCGCCTATTTCGGCCAGGGCTACGTCGTCTGGGTCTTCTCGTTCGAATTCGTGCTGTTCATCGTGCTGGCGATCGCCTTTGCGATCCTGCTGCATGCGACGAATTTCGGCCGTCAGGTCTATACGATCGGCAACAATGATTTTGCCGCGCGTTTTTCCGGCATCCCGGTGGAGCGGGTCAAATTCATCCTCTTTCTCCTGACCGGCATCATGAGCGGCATCGCCGCCGTCTGCCTCACCTCGCGCCTTGGCTCTACGCGCCCCTCGATCGCGCTCGGCTGGGAGCTGGAGGTCGTGACTATGGTCGTGCTCGGCGGCGTGTCGATCCTCGGCGGCTCAGGCACGATCGGCGGTGTCGTCATCGCCGCCTTCGTCATGGGGCTTGTCACCTTCGGCCTCGGCCTGCTCAACGTTCCCGGCATCGTCATGTCGATCTTCATCGGCCTTCTCCTCATCATCACCATCGCGCTGCCGATCGTCGCACGGCGCATCAAGACTATGAGCTCCAAATGACCGCTGCTCTCGAACGCCATGCCTTCAAGATGACGCTCAATCCAGGCATGGAAGCGGAATATCGGAAGCGGCATGACGAAATCTGGCCCGAGCTTGTGGACCTGCTGCGTCAGGCTGGCGTCAGCGACTATTCCATCCATCTCGACCGCGAGACGAACACGCTTTTCGGCGTGCTGACGCGTCCGAAGGATCACGCCATGGCGAGCCTGCCCGAGCATCCCATCATGAAAAAGTGGTGGGCGCACATGGCCGATATCATGGCGACCAATCCCGACAATTCGCCCGTCCAGAGCGATCTCGTCGCGGTCTTCCATCTGCCATGAGCGCGACCCAAGCCTATCGCCATATCGCCGTCATCGATATCGGTAAAACCAACGCCAAGGTCGTCGTGCTCGATGCGGAAACGGGCGGCGAAATTGCCGTCGTCAAGACCGCAAACAGCGTTCTGAAGTCGGGTTCCTACCCGCACTATGATATTGAAAGACTGTGGGATTTCATCATCTCGGCACTGAAGGGCTTTGCCCGCGTACCAGGCTTCGACGCCATATCGATCACCACGCACGGTGCATCGGCGGTGATGTTGGCAGCCGATGGCGGCCTTGCCATGCCGGTTCTCGACTATGAGCACGGCTATCCTCAAGCGATTCAGGACACCTATGCGCGGTTGCGGCCGGGTTTCGCCGAGACGTTTTCGCCCGGATTGTCGGTTGGCCTCAATGTCGGTGCGCAGATCCACTATCTGAAGAGTACCCTTCCGGCCGATTTCGCCCGCGTCGCGACGATTCTGACCTATCCGCAATATTGGGCATTCCGGCTGAGCGGCATCGCCACCAACGAGGTGACGTCGCTCGGCTGCCATACCGATCTCTGGAAGCCAACGACGCAAAGCTATTCGTCTCTGGTCGACACGCTTGGCATTCGCGGTCTGATGGCGCCGGTTCGCTCGGCTTTCGACGTCCTCGGACCGGTGCTGCCGGCGCTTGCTGCAAGTATGGGGCTCACGAAATCCGTACCTGTCTATTGCGGCATTCACGATTCCAACGCCTCACTGCTACCGCATCTGGTCGAAAACGAAGCGCCTTTCGCCGTCGTATCGACAGGAACCTGGGTCATCAGTTTCGGCGTGGGCGGCGATCTCGAACATCTCGATCCCGCGCGCGACACCCTTGCCAATGTCGATGCCTACGGCCGCGCCGTGCCGTCTTCCCGCTTCATGGGCGGCCGCGAATTCGAGCTTCTGGCGGCTGAAATCGGTGCAGTGGCTCCGGAGGCGATCGAAGCCGCGTTGGAGCCGGCGATCAGCAAGGGCCTCATGCTTCTGCCCAACATCGCTGAAGGTTCCGGTCCCTTTCCCGGCAGCAAGCGGCGCTGGATCGCGGATAATGCAGCGAGCAATGCCGAACGCCTTGCCGCCGTCAGCCTCTATCTCGCGTTGATGACGGAAGCTTGCCTCGGCTTGATTGGCGCCAAAGGACCGATTTTCGTCGAAGGCCCCTTCGCGCTCAACCGCGTCTATCTCAAAGCCCTATCCGCTTTGACGAACACCGACGTTATTGCACTGCCGGGCTCGACAGGCACCAGCCAGGGAGCAGCGCTACTGACGGGCATACGCCCTGCAACAACAACAGAAAGCTCACCCCTTCGCGCCGAACTGACGGGGTTGATCCGCTATCGGCAGGCCTGGCGCGACGCTTTAATCTCTTAAGCCTCGGTCCCGGATAGTTCGACAGCCGCGATTTCGGCAACGTCAAGCGTTGGCTCGACGTGCTCGTCCTCGCCATCTTCGATCAGCCAGGCGGCCGAGAGGCCGGCCCAGGCAATGATCCATTGCAGCAGTCGTCCGCGTTCCAGCCCCGCCGCCTCGGCGACGACTGCCACCTGCCGCGCAAGGCGGCCGGGAGATGTGGCGACGGCATTATCCGGATTGCAGAAGAGATTGGCGTAGTCGAAGCCGCGTTCGCCCACGAGCCCCTTCGGATCGATCGCGAGCCAGCCGCGCTCGGCAAAGTCCAGAATATTGCCGTGGTGGATGTCGCCATGCAGCGCCACGATATCGCGGGGTTCCGACAGCAGTTTGCGGGCCATGACCGCAGACCGCACGAAAGTGCCACCTTCACAGTGGGCCATCGCTTCGAGCGAACGAAACCGGTGGACCAGGGGAATCAAAGTCGGCAAGGAAATCCCGCGTGACGCGTGAAGCCCCGCAACGGCTTTGCAGATAATGCGGCTTGCCTCGTCATCCCCGCCATTCCTTACCATGTCGATGAGAGAACAGGGGCCTGTCGCCCGTTCGAGCAGGATGGCGTCGTCTGCATGCTCGAGAACGCGCGCGGCCCCGTCGCCATTCCACCAAACCATGAGTTCGGCGCCCCCCTTTTCCTCGGGCGAGACCGCGATCTTCAGCATGGCTGGCTCGCCATCACGGCGCACGGGAAAAAGCCGGCTGGAATGCGTCACAATCGGAGGACCATCGGGGACTAGCCGCCAGAGGTCAAAATAGGCTTTCGAATTGTCATTCTCATTCACGCGACATCGATCTCCTCGGCATGGGTCGCGCCATGACAGGCGCCACTGCTTATGTGGATCGGCGGCAGCGAAACTTCCACCTCTAGATCCATCTCGTCCCACCGCCACATCGCCTCAGTCTTGGCAGCAGGCACACAACAACCATCCCTCGTCAAAATTTTCGAAAAACCGCTAAAATTGTCTTCGCGACGGTTATTTTCTTGCGGAATCGTCGCAATATTCCTACACAAAATACCCTCATGGGCGCTTTCGAGATCAAAAAATGTCCGAAAGCGATCATCGGCTTCGATATCAGCTTTGTCTCTTTAAAAAGAACGCCTCACGGCAGTTTGCGCGTCGAGACAGGTGATTGCGGGCGGGTTCAAAGGGCGCTGCCGCGCTCATCCAAGGAGAGCTAACATGAGTCTGAAGACATTGACGGCCGCGACCTTCGTCGCTTCGCTGGCCTTCGCACCTCTCGCGCATGCGGACATCACCATCGGCCTCATCGCGCCGCTGACCGGCCCGGTCGCAGCTTACGGCGAGCAGGTCAAGAATGGCGCGCAGACCGCCATCGACGAAATCAACAAGAGCGGCGGCGTTCTCGGCCAGAAGCTCGTTCTGAAGCTCGGCGATGATGCCGGCGATCCGAAGCAGGGCGTATCCGTCGCCAACGGCTTCGTCGGCGACAGCATCCGCTTCGTCGTCGGCCCGGTCACCTCCGGCGTTGCCATTCCGGTTTCCGACGCGCTCGCCGAAAACGGCATCCTGATGGTCACGCCGACTGCGACCGCTCCGGGCCTCACCAATCGCGGCCTGACCAACGTCCTGCGCACCTGCGGCCGCGATGACCAGCAAGCTGTCGTTGCCGGCGAGTATGTGGTGAAGAACTTCAAGGACAAGAAGATCGCCATCCTCAACGACAAGGGCGCCTACGGCAAGGGCCTGGCGGACGCCTTCAAGGCAGCCATCAACAAGGGCGGCATCACCGAGGTCGTCAACGACTCGCTGACCCCGGGTGAGAAGGACTACAGCGCGCTCACGGCAAAGCTGAAGCAGGCTGGTGTCGAGGTGATCTACTTCGGCGGTTACCACCCGGAGGCAGGTCTGCTTGCCCGCCAGCTGCATGACATCTCCGTCAAGGCACAGATCATCGGCGGCGACGGCCTTTCCAACACCGAATATTGGGCGATCGCCAACGATTCGGCTGCCGGCACGCTCTTCACCAACGCATCCGACGCCCTGAAGAACCCGGATTCGCAGAGCGCCGTTGCCGCCCTCAAGGAACGCAACATCCCGGCCGAAGCCTTCACGCTGAATGCTTATGCTGCCGTGCAGGTGCTGAAGGCCGGTATCGAAAAGGCCGGCAAGGCAGACGATGCCGAAGCCGTCGGCGCTGCCCTCAAGAAAGGCGAGCCGATCGACACCGCCATCGGCAAGGTCACCTACGGCGAAACCGGCGACCTGACTTCGCAGAGCTTCTCGCTCTACAAGTGGGAAGGCGGCAAGATCGTTTCGGCTGAATAAGCCGTCACATTATCGCCTTGAAAGAGAGCCGGGCCACTTGCTGGCCCGGTTTTTATTTGGTGATGCTGTCTGAGCCGTGCAGCGGCTCAACAAACGCTACGGAAGCGCTCGACGCAGGTGGAGAGAACCTCCTCGCCCGGCCGTTTCCACCAGTTATTCTCAGAGAAGATCTCGACCTCCTGCAGGCCGAAAAAGCCTGCCTTCTCGATTTCTGCGCGGATGCGCTTGAGATCGATGACGCCGTCACCCATCATGCCGCGATCGAGCAGCAGGTCCGTCGTCGGCACCAGCCAGTCGCAGATGTGATGAGCCAGGATGCGGCCACCGGCGCCGGCGCGCGCGATCTGCTCGTCGAGCTTCGGATCCCACCAGACATGGTAGACATCGATGGCGACACCGATGCCTTCACCCAGAAGATCGCAGATGTCGAGTGCCTGCTCCAGCGTGTTCACGCAGGCGCGATCTCCGGCATACATCGGATGCAGAGGCTCGATCGCGAGCGGAATTCCAGCACTTCGGGCATGCGGCAGGATCGCGGCAATGCCATCTGCCACCATCTCGCGGGCACGGGCGATATCCTTGGATCCCTCCGGCAGGCCACCGACGACAAGCACGAGGCAATCGGCATTGAGCGCCGCCGCTTCATCGATCGCGCGCTTGTTGTCGTCGATCGCCGCCGCCCTGCCCTCGACGTCGGCCGCGGGAAACATGCCGCCGCGGCAAAGGCCGGTGACCTTGAGCCTGTTGTCGGCAACGATGCGGGCGGCTTCCGAGAGCCCGATCTTGTGGACCTGATCGCGCCAGGGCGCGATCGCGACGATATCCTGCTTGAGGCAGGCTTCTACCGCCTGGCGCATGTCATATTGCTGGCGCACCGTCGCCAGATTGATGGACAGACCCTCTACGGCCATTGCGATGATCCTCCCCGATCCTCTTATCCGCTAGAGCCCGATGACCTTCATTCGACACATCATCGAACTCTAGCTATTTGATATTGCATAATCTTATCCAAAAACCGCCTGGCACTTTTTGGGATCATGCATTAATCGATGCCAACAGTCGCAAGGATTGCCTTCATCCGATAAGTCGCCAAATCCGGATCGCGCAGCACGCGCGCTGTATCGGCCAGCCGGAACAGCTCCGAGAGATGCTGGATCGAGCGTGTGCTCTGCTGGCCGCCGAGCATCTGGAAGTGATCCTGGAAGCCGTTGAGATAGGCGAGGAAAACAACGCCCGTCTTGTAGAAGCGCGTGGGCGCTTTGAAGATATGGCGCGACAGCGGCACAGTCGGCGCCAGGATCGCATGGAACGCGTCGAGGTCATTCTCAGCGAGCTTCGCCAGAGCAGCACTCGCGGCCGGCGCGACGGCATCGAAGATGCCGAGCAAGGCATGCGAATAGCCCTGTTCGTCGCCGGCGATCAGTTCGGCATAGTTGAAATCGTCACCAGTATACATCTTGACCGACGGATCGAGCCGGCGGCGCATGATGATTTCCTTCTCCGCCGAAAGCAGCGAGATCTTCACCCCATCGACCTTGGCCGCGTTCTGATTGATGATCGCGATCGCCGTCTCCATGGCCTGCATGTCATCGCCCGAGCCCCAATAGCCCGCCAGCGCCGGATCGAACATCGAGCCTAGCCAGTGAATGATGACAGGCTCTTTGACCTGGCCGAGGATGCGGTCGTAGACGCGTATATAGTCATCCGGGCTCCTGGCGGCCGCAGCAAGTGCCCGGCTCGCCATCAGGATGACGCGGCCGCCCTGCCCTTCCACATAGGCGATCTGCTCCTCGTAGGCGCGGATAACGTCATCAATCGTGACATCGGGACCGGGTTGCAGATGATCGGTTCCGGCGCCATAGGCGATCACGGCATCCGGCCGGCCGCGGGCCGCCGACTGCGCATGAGCGATCAGCTCCTTCGCGCCGCTCCAGTCGAGACCCATGCCGCGCTGCGCGGTATCCATCGCTTCAGCAACGCCGAGACCAAGGCCCCAGAGATATTCGCGGAAGGCGATGGTGCGCTCCCAATCGATGTTTCGATCAAGCCATGGGTCATTGTCCGCAAGTGCATCGACCACGACATGCGCCGCGGCATAGGCGACGCGATTGAAGCGATGACCGCCCGCCGGCTTCACGGGCGCAATCAGCGGTTCATTGGCGGGTGCGAAAGCAGCAATGGTGCCGTCCGCCATCGGCAAACGAAGGCTTCTCTCCATGAGACCGGCCTCCTAGCGAGCCGAAAGCGAGGGCACGTCGATCCAGCGACGTTCCGCCCAGCTCTTCTGCGCAAGCTCTGCCAGCTGCACGCCCTTGGCGCCCTCGCGAAGCGTGAACTTCCAAGGTGCGTCCTCGGCCACATGGCACAGGAACTGCTCCCACTGCGCCTTGAACCCATTGTCGAAGGCCTGCGTCTCCGGCACCTCTTCCCAGGTGTCGAAGAAATTGATCGGCTGCGGCTGATCCGGGTTCCAGACGGGCTTGGGCGTATTGACCCGATGCTGCGTCCAGCAGCGCATCAGGCCGCAGACGGCCGATCCGTGCGTGCCGTCGACCTGGAACGTGACGAGATCGTCTCGGCGGACACGCACGGCCCAGGAGGAATTGATATGGGCGATGACGCCGCCTTCGAGCTCGAAGGTGGCATAGGCTGCATCGTCGGCATCGGCGGCATAGGTGTTGCCGTTCTCATCGACGCGGCTCGGAATATGCGTCGCGCCGAGGCAACTGACGGATTTGACCTCACCAAACAGATTATCAAGCACATAGCGCCAATGCGGCAGCATATCGAGGATCATGCCGCCGCCATCCTTTTTGCGGTAATTCCATGACGGACGCTGTGCCTTCACACCCCAATCGCCTTCGAACACCCAGTAACCGAATTCGCCCCGCACGGAGAGAATCTTGCCGAAGAAGCCGCTGTCGCGCAGCATGGCGATCTTGCGCAAGCCCGGCAGGAACAGCTTGTCCTGGACGACGCCGTTCTTGACACCCCGACGCTCGGCGGAAGCAGCGACCGACAACGCCTCCTCAAGCGTCTCGGAAATCGGCTTTTCGCAATAGACATGCTTGCCGGCGGCAATCGCCTTTTCCAGAAGCTCGACGCGCATCTGTGTCGAACCGGCATCGAAGAAGATCGTATTGCTGGGATCGGCAAGAGCAGCGTCGAGATCGGTCGTCGTCTTCGACAAACCGTGCTTGCGGGCGATCGCTTCGATCTTTTCGGCATTGCGGCCGACAAGCACCGGCTCGGGCATCAGCCGGTCGCCGTTCGACAAAAGAACACCGCCCTGTTCGCGGATCGCCAGAATGGAACGCACGAGATGCTGATTATAGCCCATGCGGCCGGTAATGCCGTGCATGATGATGCCGATCGGCTTCGTTGCCATGAGTTTCTTCCTCCCGTAAATAACTATATAGTTACATAACTGACACGGCAGGGCGATGCTGTCAACGGCCATCGTCAATGGCCGCAGCGACAATCATCTATCGTTGCTGAGCTTGTTACCCTAGGATTTTTAGGGGCGTAGATAGGCGAAAATCACGTCGACGATATGCTCGCCCCAGGCGTCGATTTCGCTCTTTTCCGAGAGGTTGCGGCGGAAGATCGTCGAGAGCGTCCAGCGGTTCGTCAGGAAGAACGAGCCGAGTGCCGCAATGCTCATATAGATCTTGACGGGATCGCAATCGCTGCGGAATACGCCCGCCGCCGCACCGCGGTCGAGCAGCCCGGAAATCTCGGAAACGAGCGGCGAATGTAGCTCGAAAATGCGTGCCGATCGCTTCAGGAAACGAGCCTTGTGCATGTTTTCCGTGCTGAGAATTCCCAGGAACTCAGGGTGGTCCAGAAAATATTGCCAGGTGAAGACGACAAGCTCGCGCATGCCTTCCGCAGGCGAGCGGTGTGAGAGATCGAGCCGCGCCTCCGCCGAGCGGATGGCGATGTAGCTGCCTTCCAGAACGGCGACATAGAGCGCATCCTTGCCGCCGAAATAATGATAAAGCATCCGCTTGTTGATCTTGGCGCGTTCGGCAATGGCATCAACACGGGCGCCGCCATAGCCGCGCTCGGCAAACTCCTTGGTCGCGGCAGCCAAAATCGCCTTGCTCGTGCGCTCCGCATCCCTGAGACGTGGCCGTTCCGAAGCTGCACGCGGAGAGGTTTTTTCTGTTTCCACAGGCTCTGCGCTCTTGGCGCTGCGCTTCACGGTCTTGGCTTCTGACATCACGGCTCCCGGCGGCATTTCGTAAGGCTTATGCGGCCCATCCTCACGTCGATAAGTAACCGATCATCGCATAAGTTGACAGCCCCCGGTAAATCGAAGGCTGTAGTAACCATATGGTTATATCGATTTAAATGTTGATATGCTCGCAGATGCTGACTGTAACGATGCGATTGCGGCCACTGCCATTACGGCCTGAATGAAGGACCAAATGGGCCATGGCATGGCGACGATCTTGCCTTCGAGGCCCATCCGGCCCTAGAGAGCAATAGGCAAGCGGCACCGGGTAAGCATGACCAAGAAACAAATTGCAATCATAGGCGGGGGTCCCGCAGGATTGATGGCGGCAGAGACCCTATCGCTGTTCGGCCATCGTATCGCTGTCTATGACAGCATGCCGACGGTGGCGCGCAAGTTTCTGCTAGCCGGAAAATCCGGCCTCAACATCACGCATTCGGAAGACTACAGCCTTTTTACCACCCGCTTCGGCGCTGCTTCGCCTCGATTGCGCGCAGCGCTTGACGACTTCCAGCCTAATGACATCAGAGCTTGGGCACAGGGTCTGGGAACGGAAACCTTCGTCGGTTCTTCCGGCCGCGTCTTCCCGAAAGTCATGAAGGCATCGCCGCTCCTGCGCGCCTGGCTTGCGAGGCTGGAAGCGCGAGATGTGAGCATCATGACGTGGCACCGCTGGTGCGGCTTCGAGGATGGCGGCCTGACATTCGAAACGCCGCAGGGGCGCGAGCTTGTCCGTCCCGACGCCATTCTCCTCGCGCTCGGTGGTGCAAGCTATGCCCGGCTCGGATCGGACGCGACATGGGTCGGCGGGCTCCGTGACAAGGGGGTCGACATCGCCGCGTTCCAGCCGGCCAATTGCGGTTTCGACGTCACCTGGAGCGCGATGTTCAGCGAACGCTTTGCCGGCGAACCTCTCAAGGCCGTGACGGCGACATCGGAGGCGGGGAGTTTTCCGGGCGAGTTCGTCATCTCAAAAACGGGGATCGAGGGCAGCCTGGTCTATGCGCATGCCGCCGCGCTGCGTGACCGCTTGACGAAGAAAGGCGAGGCTTCACTCATTGTCGATCTGGTGCCCGGACGCGATGAGGAGCGTTTGGCGCGCGATCTGGCACGGCAGGACCCCAAGGCCAGCTTCTCCAATCGGCTGCGCAAGGCCATCGGCATCGAGGGCGTCAAGGCGGGCCTTTTGCGCGAGCTCGCCGAGCCGGTCGTCCTTTCTCATCCGGAGGGTCTCGCAAGTCTGATCAAGGCGCTACCAATCCCACTGCTGAGAACAAGGCCGATCGCGGAGGCTATCTCGTCCGCCGGCGGCATCCGTTGGAATGAGCTCGACGAGGGATATATGTTGAGGAAGCTCCCAGGCACTTTCGTCGCCGGCGAGATGATCGACTGGGAGGCACCGACCGGCGGCTATCTCCTGACGGCCTGCCTTGCGACCGGGCGCGCGGCGGCGAAAGGCATGGATGCCTGGCTCAAGACCAATTGATTAAGCCTGAATGCCTGAGCTTCAGCCGATCCGGCCCTTCTCCATCAGCCAGGCGACCGCCTCCTGAACGGCCTGCAGCGAGGTGTAGCGAGGCCGGTAATCAAGCAGCCGTTCAGCCTTCGCGATCGAGCAATTCGGGCTTCTGGCAATGTGCTCCCAGGTCGCCTCCGCATCTTCCGCCGACTGGCCTTCGGCCCATTTCCCATAGGGCTGAAATTCCAGCTTCGGCTCATATCCGAACCAGCGCGACATGGCCTCTGCATAGCCCCTGAGCGTCAGTGCACCACCTGAAACCGCATGGAAAGCCTCTCCCGTCGAGGCTCGCCAGTTGGCGATGGCGCCCATGAACATCTGCGCTACGTCATCGGCATGAACGTGGTGGACTGTCTCCAGGCCGAAATTCGGCAAGACAAGGGTTTCGCCTCGCGCCAAAGTCGAGAAGGCGGATAGATTGAAATGCCCGGCGGGATTGAGGGGCGCCCAGCCCGGACCGACAATATGGCCGGGATGAATCAAGGTTGCGGGAAATCCTCTACGGCGCGCCTCCTCAAGCAGATGCACTTCGATCGCGGCTTTCTGGATACCATAGTCACCGAACGGCTGCTTCGGCGCTTCTTCCGGCGTCGGCACGACGGTCGAAAATCCATGCGTCCAGATCGTGCCCGTATGCAGGAAATGGCCGACATGATCGGTGAGCGCCTCTGTCAGATGCCTTGCGCTGTCGAGCGTAAAGCAGATCATGTCGATAACGATATCCGGCTTCAATGCGCGAATGGCTGGACCGAAACTGCCGTCCTTCTCCATCGCAGCGCGATCCATCGCCCGCATCTCCACATCATTCCACGCCTTGTTCGGCGAATACGGTTTGGCCTGGCCACGGCTGATCGCCGCGACTTCGTGACCTGCCTCGATCAGCCGCGGCACGAGATAGGTGCCGATATGGCCCGTTGCACCGATAATCACCGTGCGCGTCATGATGTCCTCCCAAGGATCAGGATCGAAATCGGCGGCTGCCGACATTCGAGAAGTGAGCTGCCCCGTGAGAATAGGAGAGCGGACGGCTTTGTCATCCCCTCTCATGGCTGAAAAGTCATTCATCGCCGTCTTCACTGCAGGAGGCGGTGACGAATGCATCCAGGCATCACTTTGCGGCAGACAGCAGTGTAATGCGCTGCGCATTGAGATTGGCGATCGCACTCGCAGACAACCCAGCACGTCATGCAATGGCAGCAGCATCTTGCGGACTGCATCGGTGACCGAATCGCCACTTTTTCCATCACCTATACAAGGGCACGCGAATTCATAGGCGTTGACGGGGCAAAAGCCGAAGATCGGCCTTTTGGAATCCTTGCGGCCAGGGCGCCAATGAACTGATTTATTCTCAATAGATACAACAGCTTAAATTGAATTCCCGCAACTGCAACTCTTTATGGCATCGGTATTGCATGCCTGGTTTTCCAGATCACGCCGCCAGGATTTACCCATGCCGAACAAGACATCATCACCATCGCTACGACAGCCGATACCGGAACTCGGATGACGGGATACCTTTCGAGAGCCAAGGCTCAGAACTACCGGAAACATCGCTGAAGCTCACTCATGACTCTTTCCAACAGACAGACCACTCGAACCAATTCGCCATCGTCCGGTGCCATGATCGCGACGCCGCATTGGCTGGCCAGCGAAGCTGGCGCGAAAGTGCTCAGGCGCGGCGGCAATGCGATCGAGGCGCTGGTTGCCGCCGGAGCTGCGCTATCGGTCACCTATCCCCATTTCTGCGGGCTCGGCGGCGACGCGGTCTGGCTGGTGGCGGACGAAACAGGCAATGCACAGACTTTCCTCGGCATCGGGCAGGCGGCTGCGGCCATCCCGCATGGAGATATAGCTTTGCGAGGCGCAGCCTCCACACTGACGACGGCCTGCCTCGTGGATAGCTGGGAGAAAGTGCTTGCCTATTCCGCCGACGAATGGGGCGGCACAGAGCGCTTGCCAGCTCTTCTCGACGACGCCATTGCGCTCGCGGACGGTGGCTTCGAAGTCAGTCGGTCGCAGGCCTTCTGGTACGAATTCCGGCGCAATGAACTGAGTGGCTGGCCCGGCTTCACCGGGCTCTTCCGATCTGGCGGCGCCCAGCACCAGCCCGCCTTGGCGCGGACGCTCGAGGCCATAGCTCGTCAGGGCACCCGCGAATTCTATGAGGGGGCTCTCGCTCGTCGAATTGTGAACGGGCTTGCAGAGGCAGGTTCTCCTCTTTCGGCCACGGATCTTGCCGCCACACGAACTGATGTTGCGGCTCCCCTCCAGCGGGCCTATCGCGACACGATACTTCTTGCTCCACCTCCGCCGACGCAGGGGATAACTACTCTCGGGATCATGGGCGTGGTCGACCATTTGCCGATGGCGGCTTTCCCGCCCGACAGCCCAGCCTATTATCATGCGCTCGTCGAAGCCGTGAAACAGGCTTTTCTCGACCGGCATGCAATTGCCGATCCTCGCTTCGCCGAGGACGCCTCGAAATACCTCCTCGATCCGGCACGCCTTGCCGCCAAGGCTGCGGCAATCGACCCGGAACGAGCCCTGCCCTGGCCACAAGATTATCGACACGGCGACACGGCGCTACTTGCGGCCGTGGACGCCAATGGACGATGCGCATCACTGCTGCAAAGCCTCTATTTCGACTGGGGCAGCGGCGTCGTGGTCGGCGACACCGGCCTCCTCTGGCAAAACAGGGGGGCAGCTTTCAGCATCGATCCAGCAAATCCCAATTGCGTCCAACCGGGGAAGCGGCCTTTCTACACGCTCAATCCGGGCCTTGCGCTGAAAGACGGACGCCCGCATCTCATCTATGGTACACAGGGCGCGGACGGTCAGCCACAGACGCTGTCGTTGCTGCTCAGCCTGCTTATCGACCATGGCCTTGATCCGGCTGTAGCGCTTGCACGCCCGCGGTTCTTGCTCGGTCGCACCTTCTCGGACAGCCGTAACAGCCTGAAGATCGAGGAAAATATCGGCATTGAAGTGGTTTCCGCGCTCGCAGCGATGGGGCATGAGATCTCGACCATCGACGCACTTAGCCCGCTTGGTGGCCAAGCCGGCGTGATCCGCATCGGCGAAGACGGAGTGATCTACGGTGCGCATGATCCCCGCAGCGACGGAGGCGCGATCCTGCTGTGAACACCGTGAACCCGCCGCTCGATCTCGTCATCCGAAATGTCCGCGTCGAGGAAGATGGCGATCTCGTCGACATCGCTGTGCGGGGCGACCGGATCACAGCTATTGGCCCCGGCATTCGGTGCGACGCGGTATCGGACGTCGACGGCCAGGGAAGCTTCGCCTTCGGTGGATTTGCCGATACGCATATCCACCTCGACAAGGCCTGCATTCTCGACCGCTGCACGATTTGCGAAGGCACACTTGCCGAGGCAGTAAGAGAAACGGCCAAAGCCAAGACAGGTTTTGACGATGACGATGTTTATGTCCGAGCCGCACGCGTCGTCGAGAAAGCGATTTCTCACGGCACGACGCGGATGCGGACCTTCGTCGAGATCGATCCTCGCGCCGGTTTCCGTTCCTTCGAGGCAATCAAGCGCATCCGAAGGGACTATGCTTTCGCGGTCGACATCGAAATCTGCGCCTTCGCTCAGGACGGGCTCACGAACGAGCCCCAAACACACGACATGCTCGTTACAGCACTTGCAGATGGTGCCGATCTGGTGGGCGGCTGTCCGTATACGGACCCATCCCCTGGCCAGCATATAGACATGATTTTTGCTTTGGCAAAAAAGCACAATGTTTCAGTCGACTTTCATCTCGACTTCAGTCTCGATCCCGATCGAGCCGATCTGCCCAAGGTGATCGACGCGACGCTGCGTCATGGCTGGCAGGGTCGCGTATCGATCGGCCATGTTACCAATCTGTCGGCCATGCCCAACGCCCGGATTCTTGCCATCGCCGATAGTCTCGCAGAGGCCGGGATCGCTCTATCCGTGCTTCCGGCAACCGATCTGTTCCTGATGGGCCGCGGGCATGATCGGCTGGTCCCGCGTGGTGTCGCACCAGCCCACGTGCTTGCAGCTCGCGGCGTTGTAACCTCTATTGCGACCAATAATATTCTAAACCCCTTCACGCCCTATGGCGACGCTTCATTAATCCGCATGGCCAATCTGTACGCCAATGTCGCCCAGCTCGCACGCGACGACGAGATGGCTCTGGTCTTCGACATGGTGGGCGAAATGGCAGCAAGCCAGCTCGACGGCAGCGCGCGTCTGCAAGCCGGCGGCGAGGCGACGATCGTGCTTCTCGACAGCCCCGGCCCCCGCGCTGCCGTGCGCGAGATCGCCCGGGTGGTAGCCGGCTGGAAAAGAGGGCGCAAGAGCTTCGACAATGGCCGCCCCATGCTCCACAAAGGCACCTGAAACGCCGCGTCATTTTATCGAACAATTGAACGGTCCATGCCTGGAGAAGCGAAGCTGAGATCGCCGTTGGACGCGCCTTTAAGGCCGAACGCTCAATCGTGCCGTTGCAGGAAGCCTGAGACCGTCTTCAGGCAAAGATCCTTCTCTTCGACATGCGGCATATGGCTCGAATTTTCGAAGAGCACCCATTCGCAGCCCGGGACGCGATCGAGATAGGGCTTGACGACCAGTGGCGTCGCCTCGTCGTATTTGCCTGAGATCAGCAGGGTCGGCGCTTCGATGAGGGGAAGCCTGTCTTCGATCGTCCAGTCCCTCATGGTGCCGATGACGTGAAACTCGGTCGGACCGTTCATGTTGCGGTAAACGGTATTGTCTTCGTCCATGGTGGCGAAGGTGCGGGCAACCTCTGCCGGCCAGGGCACGACGCGGCAGACATGGCGATCGTAGAAGACGCGGGAGGCGGCGATATAATCCGGATCGGTGATCGTTCCGGCCCGCTCATGCCTCAATAGCGTGTCCTGCACCTGCTGCGGCAGCTCCTCGCGAAGACGGTTCGCTTCGGCGACCCAGGTGTGCATGTTGGCCGGCGAATTGGCGATCACTAGCGCTTTCAATCCCTTCGGTCGACGCACCGCATGTTCGGCGCCCAGCATGCCGCCCCAGGACTGCCCGAGAAAGGCGTAGCGATCCTGAATGCCGAGATGCTTCAGCAGCGTATCCAGCTCATCAAGGAACAAAGCCGGCGTCCAGAAGTCCGGACCTTTCTCCGGCAGTCGCGTGGACTTGCCGTTGCCGAGCTGGTCGTAGTGGATGACAGCGCGACCATCGATCTCGGCAATGCCCTTGAAACTGTCGACATAATCATGGGTGCAGCCCGGCCCGCCATGGGCGACGACGAGCGGCAGCCTGCCGGAATCGAGTGAACCGGTGATGCGGTACCATGTCCGATATTCACGAAAGGGCAGAAAGGCTTCCTGCGTCGGGATTGCGGCCACGTGTCTCTCCATCTCCAGGCTTCGATGGACAAGACCATAACGCGGCCGAAACGGGTGCGGCAGCTATCACAAGTTATAGGATGGCTGTGCATCCAGCAGGCGATAATGCGTGGCGCGAACGACCGCCTGCGTGCGGTTCTTCGCGCCGAGTTTCTTTGCCGCGGCATTGAGGTGCATGACGACCGTCGGTACCGAGCGGTCGATGATGCGTGAGATCTCCTTGGCGGAATAACCTTCGGCGGAATAGCGCAGGCATTCCCGCTCCCGCTCCGTCAACCGGATCTTGCCGACACTGAGCGCTGCGGTATCGAAGAGCGAATAGGCCGTCTCGTGGAAGACATGGGCGAGCAAGTTGAAATCGGCGATATAGCGCAAAGCATCGCGCTCGAACGCCTTGTTGGCGCCGAAACGGATTCCTGTGACCGTCGCATAATCGCCGCGTGGCATGTGCACCGGTACGGTGACACCCGTCGACATGTCACGCTCGCTCAAGTAACGCGCAACAGGAACCGTATCCTCGCTCATGAAACGCTTAATCAGCGTATCGGCATTGGAATCATAATTCCAGAAGAACGGCGCCGAGGTGCGTAGCGCCACCTGCTGCACAGGATCGATGCGGAAATAGCCGCGATCAAACCAGTATTCGTACATGTCGTCGGAGATATTCCTGAGCTTCAGAAGCGACGGGATCATGATCTTGCCGTCGAGGTCGTAGGGCACAGGCGAATAATCGTAGATCAACGCCTCGAAACCGATTGCCTTCATGCTTTCGAAGATATGGTCGATGCGGCCGTCCAGCGTTTGATGCGCCGTGAACTGGCGCCTGATGGTTCCGATTTGATCGAACATGCAGCGGTTCCCGTCTGTGCCTGCGACCGCCCAACCTATCACTTCTTATAGCTGGTGCGGAGCCCGGTTTAAGGTAAAAATTTAGCCATGCTCAAATATTGAGCAAGCAGAATCTTTCGCCGGAGTTGTCAATGTGGCGTGAAATCGAGCCCGAGGCGCGGCACATCGTCGAAGTCGATGGCCACAAGGTGGTCGCCTACAGCTTCGGCAGCGGACCGGAGACGGTCTTCTGCCTGAACGGTGGCCCAGGCCTTCCCTGCGACTATCTGCGCGAGGCGCATTCCTGCCTGGTCGATAGGGGTTACAGGGTCGTTGCCTTCGACCAACTCGGCACCGGCGCCTCCGACCGTCCCACAGACAAGAGCCTCTGGACCATCGGTCGCTATGTCGAGGAGACGGAAACCGTCCGCAAGGCGCTTGGCCTCGGCAAGGTGCATATGCTCGGTCACTCCTGGGGCGGCTGGCTGGCGATCGACTATGCGCTGACTTATCCCGAGAACCTGCAGACGCTTATTCTCGAAGACACCGTTGCCGATATGCCGCATCTGATTTCCGAGCTGGAACGACTGCGCGCGGCGCTCGGGCCGGAAACGGTCGCGATGATGCAGAAGCATGAGGCACAGGGCACCTACGATCACCCAGAATATCTCGCCGCCGTCACCATCCTCAACTATCGCCATGTCTGCCGTCTGCCGGAATGGCCGGCACCTGTTCGCCGCTCGCTCGATGACTGGAACATGGGTCCCTACGAGACGATGCAGGGGCCGAACGAATTTCTCTACATCGGCAACCTCAAGGACTGGAACCGTATTTCGGACCTTCCGCGGCTTGCCATGCCGGTGCTGATCACGACGGGCGAACATGACGAGTTGACGCCGGCCTGCGCGCTCAGGATGAAGCTTGCTTTGAAGGATGCCGAGCTCAAGGTCTTCGCCAATGCCAGCCACATGCCTTTCTATGAAAACCCGCAGGATTACTATCCGGCACTCCTCGATTTCCTGTCACGGCATAGGGCAAGCTGATGCAAGGTAAGGCGATCCAATCCCACCGACGACAAGGGGGCGATCGCCGCCATGCATCGCTATAAATTCGTATTGACGCGACCGCTGCAGTTCCTGCCTGTTATCTTCGGCATCAGCGTTATCACCTTCGTGCTGGTCCGCCTCATTCCCGGCGATCCCGCACGCAATATCCTCGGCACGCGCGCTACACCGGCAGCACTTGCCAGCATTCGCGCGCAATATGGCCTCGATCAGCCGATGTGGCTGCAATATTTCTATTTCATCAAGAATCTCGGCAATGGCGAGATGGGCAAATCGATCCTCTACAAGATTGACGTTTTGCCGCTGATTTCGACCCGGATCGAGCCGACCATCGCGCTGGTCGTCACAAGCGTTATCCTCTCAATCGTGATTGCCGTGCCGATGTCGGCGATCGCGGCGCGCAATGTCGGCCGCGCGCCGGACCATATCGTGCGTGTCGTCTCGACCTTCGGCATCGGCTTCCCGCCCTTCTGGCTGGGGCTGATGCTGATCATCCTCTTCAGTGTCCAGCTAGGCGTCCTGCCGGTCTCGGGCTACGGCACGTCGATCGGCGAGAAGATTGCCCATCTCATTTTGCCGGCCCTGACGGTGGCGCTGTCGCTCTCAACCGTGCTGACCCGCAGCCTGCGGGCGGCCATGATCGAATCGCTTAAATCGGACGTGGCGACCGCGGCTCGTGCTCGCGGCATGCCAGAGGGTATCGTCTTCTGGCGGCATGTCGTGCCGAACTCTCTGGTGCCGACGATCAACCTGCTTGCAGTCAACATCGGCTGGCTGATCGGCGGCACGGTCGTCGTCGAAAGCGTCTTTGCCCTGCCCGGCATGGGTCAGTTGCTGGTGCGCGCCATCTTCTCGCGCGACTACATGGTCGTCCAGGGTGTTGCGATGGTGTTTGCCTGCGCCACGGTGCTCGTCAACTTCCTCGCCGACATAGTGACCGTCGCAGCCGATCCGAGGGTGAGACTATGAGCATCGATAATACGATTGCCGATCGCGGCATCGACTGGAGGAAGTTCATCGGCAAGCACCTGACGCTGACGCTTGGCGGCGGGATCCTGCTGTTCTTCCTCTTTCTCGCGATCTCCGCCCCTCTCGTCGCGCCCTATGATCCGATCTTCCAGAATGCCGATGTCCGCCTGCAGGCGCCGTCGCTGCCTCATCCTTTCGGCACCGATAATTTCGGGCGCGATATTCTGTCCCGCGTCATCTGGGGTGCGCGCATCGATCTGCAGATCGCCATCATCGGCGTACTCTTTCCCTTCGTGATCGGCACCACTGTCGGCACCGTCGCCGGCTTTTTCGGCGGTATTGTCGACGCGCTCTTCATGCGCATCGTCGATATCATCCTCGCCTTCCCTTTCCTGGTGCTGATGCTGTCGATCATCGCCATCCTCGGGCCGGGGTTGAGCAGCTTCTACATTGCCATGGCCCTGGTCGGCTGGGTATCCTATGCGCGTCTCATCCGCGCGCAGATGCTGATCCTGAAGGGCAGCGACTATGCTGTTGCCGCCGTCAGTCTCGGCTTCAGCCGGCCACGCATCATGTTCCGTCATCTCTTGCCGAACGCCATTGCGGGTTCGATCGTCTTTTCCATGTCGGATGCCGTGCTAGTGCTCCTGAGCGGCGCGGCCGTCAGCTATCTCGGCCTCGGCGTGCAGCCGCCGCTTGCCGAATGGGGCGTCATGGTCGCGGAAGGCCAGAGCTTCATCACCACGGCCTGGTGGATAACGCTTTTTCCCGGCCTTTCCATCGTCTGCCTCGCCTTCGGCTTCAGCATGCTGGGCGATGCGCTCGGCGAACTGCTCGGGGTGCATGAATGAGCGAGCCCGTCCTTTCCGTTCGCGACCTCGTAGTCAAAGCCCGTCTCGACGGCGGTGCACGCACGCTGATCGATGGCGTTTCGCTCGATCTCGGCAAGGGTGAGATTCTCGGCCTCGTCGGCGAGAGCGGTTCCGGCAAGAGCCTCTTGTGCCGCTCGCTGGTACGGCTGCTGCCATCGTCGCTGCTGAAGATCGAAAATGGCTCGATCCGGCTCGATGGCCGCGAGCTCACGGAAATCAGCGACGCCGAGATGCTCAAGGTTCGCGGCGGCGAGATCGGCATGATCTTTCAGAATCCGACAAGCCATCTCGATCCCGTCATGCGCATCGGCGACCAGATCGCGGAGGGCATCCGCTACCATCAGGGTCTCAAAGCGCGCGAGGCCCGCGCAGCCGCGACCGAGATCCTTGCCCAGGTCGGCTTTCCCGATCCCATCAGGCAGTATGACAGCTATCCGCACGAGTTTTCCGGCGGAATGCGGCAGCGTGCGATGATCGGCGTCGCGCTCTCCTGCAACCCGAAGATCCTGATTGCCGATGAGCCGACAACGGCCCTCGACGTCACCATCCAGGCGCAGATCCTGCGCCTCCTGATCGACATTCGCGACAAGCGCGGGCTTTCAATCATCCTCATCACCCATGATCTCGGCATTGTCGCCCAGACCTGCGACCGGATCGCCGTCATGCGCGGCGGCCGGCTGCTGGAACAAGGCCTCAAAAGGACGATCCTAGGCCAGCCTGAAAATCCCTATACGATCGAACTAATCAAGAGCCACCCCTCCTTGCCCGACGAAGCAGCAGTAACGCAGCCGGAGCCGGCCCGACCGGACATGGCAGCCAGGCCGCTGCTCGAAATCGACGACCTGCACGTCCGCTTCAAGGTCGGCGGCGGTCTCTTCAAGGGCAGCGGTGCGAAGACAATCAGCGCTGTCTCTGACGTCAGCCTCCAGGTCATGCCGGGTGAAACCATCGGCATCGTCGGCGAATCCGGGAGCGGCAAGAGCACGCTTGCCCGCGCCATTCTCGGCCTTACCCCGATCTCTTCCGGTCATGTCACTTTCGATGGTGTGGATCTCACCCAGCAGAAAAGCGCCGGCCTTGCCAGGTTGAGACGCGAAACCGCCATGGTTTTCCAGGACCCGTTCAACGCACTCAACCCGCGCCTGACGATCGGCCAGACGCTCGCCGAGGTCCTGAAAGTCCACGGCAAGGTCGCGAGGGCCGACATCCCCACACGCATAGCCGAGCTTCTCGATCTCGTCGGGCTGGAGCGTGAATTCGCCGACCGCAAGCCACGCAGCATGAGCGGCGGCCAATGCCAGCGCGCCGGCATTGCAAGGGCGCTGGCGATCGACCCGAAACTCATCATAGCCGACGAGTGCGTGGCCGCTCTCGATGTCACCATCCAGGCGCAGATCGTCGATCTATTCCGCGAATTGACGCGCAGGATGAGCCTGACATTGATCTTCATCGCCCACGATCTCGCCATCGTGCGCAATCTCTGTGAGCGGACCGTCGTGATGTATCGCGGCGAGATCGTCGAGGAAGGCCGCTCGCAGGAGATCTTTTCTCACCCGAAGCATCCCTATACCGCGGCGCTCATTGCAGCGATCCCCGATATCGATCCGGACAGGCCGCTGCATGGCGAACGCGATGCGACGCCGGCCGGGCAGACCCAATCAGCAAAACGCATGCGATAACAACGAAGGGAACGAATTCATGACCAACAGGTGGAAAACAATCGGGCTTGCCGCAATTCTTGTCGGCTTGACGCTAAGTGCCAGCTACGCCGAAGCTGCCGGCGTGCTGACCATCGGCCGCCGCGAGGATTCGACAACGTTCGACCCAATCAAGACGGCGCAGAATATCGACAACTGGGTGTTCTCCAACGTCTACGACGTGCTGGTGCGCGTCGACAAGACGGGCACGAAGCTGGAGCCGGGCCTCGCAGAAAGCTGGACGGCCTCGGATGACGGCCTCAGCTACATCTTCAAGATCCGCGACACGAAATTCTCGGACGGCTCACCGCTGACGGCTGATGACGCGGCCTTCAGCCTGCTGCGCATCCGGGACGACAAGGCATCGCTCTGGAGCGATTCCTACAAGGTGATCGACACCGCGATTGCGACCGATCCGCATACTCTAACGATCAAGCTCAAGCACGCCTCGGCGCCTTTCCTATCGACGCTCGCCTTGCCGAACGCATCGGTGATCTCGAAGGCCGGGATGGAATCGATGGGGCCGGACGCCTATGCCGAAAAGCCGATCGCCTCGGGAGCCTTCTCCGTTGAGGAATGGCGGCGCGGCGACCGCATCATCCTGAAGAAGAATCCGAATTTCTGGCAGGCGGATCGCGTCAAGCTCGATGGCGTCGAATGGATCTCGGTGCCCGACGACAATACCCGCATGCTCAACGTGCAGGCAGGGCAACTCGATGCGGCGATCTTCGTGCCCTTCTCGCGTGTCGAGGAGCTGAAGAAGGATCCGAATCTCAGCGTGCTGATCGATCCTTCCACGCGTGAGGATCATCTGCTGATCAATCACGCCCACGGCGATCTTGGCAAGAAGGAGGTCCGTCAGGCCCTGGACCTGGCAATCGACAAGAAGGCGATCGTCGACGCGGTCACCTTCCACCAGGGCACGGTCGCCAATTCCTACATTCCAAAGGGCGCTTTGTATTATTATGCGGATAATCTGCAGCGACCCTACGATCCGGAGAAGGCCAAGCAGATGCTTTCGGCAGCCGGCGTCTCCAATCTCACCTTAAAGTACCTCATTCGCGCTGGCGACGAGGTGGATGAGCAGACGGCCGTGCTGGTTCAGCAGCAGCTAGCCAAGGCCGGCATTACCGCCGACCTGCAAAAGGTAGACCCCAGCCAGGAATGGGACATGACCGTTGCCGGCGATTATGACATCTCGGTCAACTACTGGACCAACGACATTCTCGATCCGGACCAGAAGACGACATTCGTTCTCGGCCACGATTCCAACAACAACTACATGACCAACTACAAGAATGAAGCGGTAAAGGATCTCGTCGCCAAGGCGCGGCAGGAGCTGGACCCGAAGAAGCGCGAGCAGATGTATATCGACCTGCAGAAAATGGCGAAGGACGACGTGAATTGGGTCGATCTCTATTACAGCCCGTATATCAACGTCTCGCGCAAGAACATCGAGAATTTCCACCAGAATCCACTTGGCCGCTTCTTCCTTGAAGACACAGTCAAGAATTGACATCTCATCATCCGAGCCGAAGCTCCGCTGTCACAAAGACAGCGGAGTGTTGCTGTGCGAGACGACCCCTTTCGCAAACTCACGAAGCGGTTATTCTGCTATCCTGATGTGAAGCAAGGATCGTTGACGGATGCAGGCGCCGCAAGGTGAATTTCGAGAACACATGACGATACTGGGCAACCTTAACGTGGCCTCATTCGTCCCGTGGATCCAGCGTCATGCCAAAAAACTCGGACTTACGCAGACATTCTTCCATTCCGATGCGGATCGGATCGAGCTTGAGGTCACCGGGCCTGCGGAACTGATCGACATGCTGGAAATGGGCTGCTCGCTGGGTCCGATCGACGTCTGGGTCGAGGAGATCAAGCGCAGGGTCATGGACAGCGCCGAACCGTCATATCTTAGGAATTCCTGATCTACTGCCTTTTATTTAATCATTGTTGCCAATGCGAATTATTTATGCAAGCTTTTGAAGGCTGTGGGGATGCAGGGATCGGCGCCTGCCTATGACTGGTGGCGCTAAGCCATTGGTGAAATTAAGAGAGTTAAGGCTATGCCATTTGATGGGGTCGGATCCTGGGCACCAGTCGCCCTTTCCTCTGATCTGCCACCAGGAACCGTCATACCGGCCTGGACATCGGTTGGCCCGATTGCCCTGTGGCGCAGTCAGTCGGGCCGCGCAACCGCATCTTCCGATCGCTGTCCGCATCGCGGAATGAGATTGTCGCACGGCTTCGTCCGCGGCGAGGCGCTGTCCTGCATCTATCATGGCTGGAGCTATTCGCTGTCAGGCGGATGCATTCGCATTCCCGCGCATCCCGACCTGGTTCCTCCCGAAACCATCCGTGTCGCCGTCCAGCAGGTACAAGAGGCTGATGGCATCTTATGGGTAGCCGTCGGACAACCGGCAACGCAGCCCCCGCAGCTCGGCGAACTCATACCGTTGCGCTCGCTAACGGTGGAAACCGATGTTGCGGCGATCGAGGACACAGCCGGCGCGAAGATCGACAAGGACGGGCTGATCTGTCTGCCCGAATTTCCCTGGATCGGGCTGCTGCTGGCGCCTCAGGCGAAGCATACGCTCATTCTTCTCATGATCGAAAAGGATCGCAGCCCGGCAGACCGCCTTGCGGCATCCCGGATTGTCGAATCCCTCCGCCGCCGAGCGGAAGAGCGCCATAGGGAGATTGCAGAATGAAAGGCGGCGCGATGATCGACGAATGGTATCCGGTCGGCCTTTTCAGCCAGCTCAGCGAAAAGGGAAACAAGACCTGGCTGATGGGCGAGGCGATCGAGGTCGCGCGCGATCAGGATGGCAATGCACGGGTGGTGGCTGCCGAGGGAAAAGCCCTCCCTGTCCGCGTCCGATATGGCCATGTCTGGTCTTCGCTCGGAAAGCCCGACAAGGAACTTTTCGCCATTCCGGAGGCCGATCAGCCAGGTCGCCGTTTCGTCGACGTCGGCGTCGTCCGCGTACGCTGCTCGCCGCTTCGCGCCGTCGAGAACTTTCTCGACATCGCGCATTTTCCCTTCGTCCACACCGACATCCTCGGCGCGGAACCGCATACGGAGGTCGAAAACTACAAGGTCGAAATCCGCGAGGGCGTGGATGAAGTCTGGGCAACGCAGGTGAAGTTCTACCAACCGCAGGCTGCCAAGTCCGCGACCGGCGGCATTACGACCGAGTACATGTATCGCGTGCCGGCCCCGACCTGTTCGGTCCTCTACAAGACATGCCCTCCGCGACCCAGCGAATGGGATGTCATAACCCTGTTCGTCCAGCCTCTTGCCGAAGATGTATGCGACGTATGGCCGTGGATGGCGCTCTTCGACGACGAAACGCCGATGACGGACCTCATTCACTTTCAGCAGACGATCTTCCTGCAAGATCGTTCGATCCTTGAAAACCAGATCCCTTCACTTCTTCCGCTTGATCCTGGCATGGAAATCCCGACAAGGGCCGACCTCACCTCGATCGCTTACCGGCGATGGCTCAAGCGCCACAACTATACCTATGGCGCACAATTGGTCGCACAATGAAGCTCTACGACTATATTTTATCGCCAAGCTGCTACAAGGTGCGCTTGATGGCCGCCATCCTGGGCATCAAGCTTGAAATCCGGTCCGTCGACTTCCATCCCGGCGCGGAACATCGTGGGCCGGAGCTTATGGCGCTCAATCCGGCAGGCTCCATCCCGATCCTCGAGGATGGCGATCTCGTGCTGACCGAATCCTCGGCAATGCTTGCCTATCTTGCCGCCGATGGTGGGCCGGAGTGGCTGGGCCACGGCTCACCGCAGGAGACGGCGCGCGTGCAGCAATGGCTCTCCTTTTCGCATCGCCTGACGGCAAACCTTGGCGGCGCGCGGCTTCATGAAATGCTGCTGCGGCCAGGAGATATCAAGGCATTGCAGGCTCAGGGGATTGCGGCACTGCGCGAGCTCGAAGCAGGCCTCTTCGAACAAGCCGAGCGCGGCATGCGGTTCCTTGTAGGAAGCCGGGCGACCATCGCCGATATCGCCTGCTTCCCCTACGTGGCACTTGCGCCTGACGGCGGCATCTCGCTTGATCCGTACCCCTTGATCCGGCTCTGGATGCGCGCCATCCGCAGCCTGCCTGGTTTCATCGAAATGCCCGGCATTCACCGCCTGCACGAACTGAAACCCGATCCGCATCCGGCAGGGGAGACATGATGGAATGACCGGCTATCTCCTGAAGAATTGTGCAGCCGTTATCGTCGACGAGGGCAATGGGCCGAGCGTACGCCGCAACGTCGACCTGCTCACCAAAGGCCCGGCGATCCAGGCGATCGGCGAGAACCTGTCGTTGGATCCGTTACCCGAGGGCACCATCGTCCAGGATGCATCAGGCTGGTTCGTCTATCCGGGGCTCGTCAATACGCATCACCACTTCTTTCAGTGCTTCGTGCGAAACCGGGCCGAGCTCGACTGGACGAAGCTTTCCGTCATCGAATGGCTCGATCGGATCTATCCCATCTTCTCGCGATTGACCGAAGATTGCTTCTATCACTCTTCGGTCACCGCCATGGCCGAGATGATCAAGCACGGATGCACGACCGCCTTCGACCACCAATATTGCTTTCCCCGCCATGCGGGAAAGCGCCTGATCGATCGCCAGTTCGAGGCGGCCGACCTTCTGGGCATGCGCTTTCACGCCGGTCGCGGCGGCAACACCCTGCCGAAATCCGAGGGGTCGACGATCCCGGATGCCATGCTCGAAACCACGGATGAATTCATCGCCGATTGCGCGCGGCTGATCGACAGCTATCACGATGCCGGCCCCTTCAGCATGCGCCAGGTGGTCGTCGCCCCCTGCCAGCCGGTCAACTGCTATCGCGAAACCTTCGTCGAGTCGGTCGCGCTGGCGCGCGATCGCCGCGTGCAGCTGCACACACATGTCGGCGAAGGCGAAAGCCCGGTCATCAAGGCACGGCATGGCATGCGCACGGTCGACTACTGCACCGAATTGGGCTTTGCAGGCCCGGATACCTTTTATGCCCATTGCTGGGAACTGACGCATGACGAGCTACGTAAAATGGCGGCAAGCGGCACCGGCGTCTCGCATTGCCCGGAGCCAGTCTATCTCGTCGGCGCCGAAGTGACTGATATCCCGGCGATGCAGGCCTTCGGCTTGCGTATTGGCCTTGGTTGTGACGGAGCGGCATCGAACGACAACTCGAACCTCATGCACTGCATCCATTCCGCCTACATGCTGCAGTGCCTGACGGCCTCGACGCGTCAGCACGCCGTCCCCGCTCCGCTTGACTTTCTCCAGTACGCGACAAGCGGAGGCGCAAGCCTGCTGGGGCGCACCGATATCGGGCGCCTCGCTCCGGGCATGGCGGCCGATCTCTTCGCAATCGATACGCGGCGGATGGACTATGTCGGGACGCGGCATGACCCGCTGAGCCTGATCGCCAAGGTCGGGATCGGCATGCCCACCGATCTGACCATGATCAACGGACGCATCGTCTGGCAGGGCGGCGAATTCACCGGACTGGATGAGGCCGCGCTGTTTGCCGCGGCCGAGGCGGCACTTGCAACAGTAGAATTCTGAAAAACCAAAAAGGGGAACTGGGATGCAGAAAAATCTAACCCGCAGAACATTGATGAAGAGCGCGGCTGTCGCAGGCCTCGCAACGGCCTTTACCGGCCGCTCCGCCTTCGCCGCCAACGAACCGCTCGGCATCACGCTCGTCGTGCCCTCGCCGATCGGTGATGTCGGCTGGGGACATGCGCTGGCCGCCGGGCTCGATCCGATCAAGGCTGCCTATGGCGACAAGGTCAAGGTGACCGTAATCGAGAACATTGCCGAAGGCCCGGATGCGGATCGCATCATGAACAAGACGGTCGCCGACGGAAACCACTTCCTGATCGCCGGCTCGTTCGGCTATCAGAACGGCGCGCTTCAGATTGCCCGCCGCAATCCCAAAGTTACCGTTTTGCATGCCTCCGGCTTCCAGGTCGCACCGAATTTCTCGCCCTTCGCCGCCAAGTATTTTCAAGGGACCTATCTGCTCGGCATGGCCGCTGCCGCAGTCTCCAAGACCGGCAAACTCGGTTCGGTCTCTGCCTTTGCCATTCCTGAACTGATCACGTCAATCAACGCCTTCACGCTCGGTGCGCAGGCCGTCAAGCCCGACATCGAAGTATCGGTCGTCTGGGTCAATTCCTGGTTCGATCCGGCCAAGGAGCAGGAGGCGGCCAAGGCTTTGATTTCGCAGGGCTGCGACGTGATCTTCTCGAACGCACAGGATACGCCCTCGGTCATATCAGCCTGCGAGGCGGCCGGTGTCTACGCCTTCAACCTGAATTCCTCGATGAAGAAGTATGCGCCGAAGACCTATCTCGGCTGCATCTCCACAGACTGGTCGCCCTTCTTCAAGGCATCGGTCGATGCGCATCTCGCCGGCACCTTCAAAGGTGCCAACGCGTTCCTCGGCGTCGCGGACAAGGTCGTCGAAGTCGTCGACTGGAGCCCGGCGATCCCGGCCGAGACCATGGCGAAAATCAAAGAGGCCGAAGCAAAAATCGCCAGCGGCGGCTTTTCGCCGTTCACCGGTCCGATCACCAAGGCCGACGGCAGCGAGGGCGCGGCTTCCGGCGCGACGCTGACGGATGCGCAGATCGTTGCGATGGACTGGCATGTCAAAGGTGTGAAGACGCCTTTGCCGAAGTAATCAAGTCATGACCATCCCGCTGCTGTCGCTGCGCGGCATCTCCAAAAGTTACGGCCAGGTCCATGCCAACCAGCATATCGACCTGGACGTAGCCCTGGGCTCGATCCATGCCATCCTCGGAGAAAACGGCGCCGGCAAATCGACCCTGATGAAGCTGATCTACGGCGTCGAACAACCGGACGATGGAAGCATCGCCTGGCATGGGAAGCCGCTCAGCCTTGCTTCCCCCGCGGAAGCGAGGCGTACAGGCATCGGGATGGTCTTTCAGCATTTCTCGCTGTTCGAGAGCCTGACGGTTGTCGAAAACATCCGCCTGATCGTGTCCGGCCGCCGGGCCGAACTTGCGCGGCGCATCCGCACGCTGGGGGATGAATTCGGACTTGAAGTCGATCCGCTGGCCCATGTGCATGAACTGTCGGTCGGCGAGCGGCAGCGGGTGGAAATCATCCGATGCCTGATGACCGATCCGAAGCTGCTGATCCTCGACGAGCCGACATCGGTCCTGCCGCCGCAAGCCGTCGAGAAGCTGTTCGACACGCTACGCCGGCTGCGTGACGGCGGCGTGTCGATCCTCTTCATCTCGCACAAGCTGGAGGAGATCCAGTCGCTGTGCGACCGCGCCACGATCCTGCGCGGCGGACGCGTTACCGGGCATGTGGATCCGCGCGAGCATGACGCCCATGATCTCGCTCGCATGATGATCGGCCGCGACATGCCGAAGCCGATACCCGCATTGCCTTTGGTCGAGGGCGAAAAGCGCCTGGAGATCATTGGTCTCGATCACCGGCCGGACGATCCCTTCTCGGTGCCGCTGTCCACCATCAGCCTGACCGTTCGCAGCGGCGAGATTCTTGGCATTGCCGGTATTTCCGGGAATGGGCAAAAGGAACTTGCCGCGCTGATTTCGGGAGAAACGACGCTGCCACGGGACAAGCGCGACCAGATCTTCATGATGGGACAGGATGTGGGCAACCTCGATGCCGCCAGCCGTCGAAAGCTGGGCTTTGCCTTTGTCCCGGAAGACCGGCTTGGGCACGGCGCAGTTCCCGAAATGTCGCTGACGCTCAACAGCCTGCTGACGGCTCATCCCTTGAAGCTCGTCAGGCATGGCCTCATCGACAATGCAAAGGCAACCGACTTCGCAAACGAGTGCATCCGGGACTATGACGTGCGCACGCGCGGTCCGGAGGCGGAAGCCGGGTCGCTTTCCGGCGGCAACCTGCAGAAGTTCATCGTCGGCCGCGAAATCATGCTCGCCCCGAAACTTCTGTTTCTTGCGCAACCAACCTGGGGCGTCGATGTCGGCGCGGCCTCTGCTATTCGCAAGCGGCTGATCGAGCTGCGCAATCAAGGCACGGCAATTCTCGTCATATCGGAAGAGCTTGAGGAATTGTTCGAGCTCAGCGACATCATCCAGGTCCTTTACCACGGCACGCTGAGCCCGCCGCTTGTCACCCGCGATACCCAACCCGAAGAGATCGGTCGATACATGATCGGCGCACAGCCCCAACGCGAGAAGGCATTCGCATGAGCAGTTCCTTCTCTGCCGCCCTGCCCACCTTCGCTCGCCGGGAACGGGCCTCGTTCACCGCGAAGTTGCTCGCACCGCCGATCGCTCTCATTGTCACCATCGTCCTCAATCTCGGCCTTTATATCGCCATGGGCCGGGACCCGGCCGCGGTGATCTATGCCATGCTGATCGAGCCGTTCTTCTCCTGGGCCTCATTCTCGGAAGTGTTACTGAAGACTGGCCCTCTGCTTCTGATCGCACAGGGTCTGGCAATCGGCTTTCGCGCGAAGGTCTTCAATATCGGCGCCGAAGGCCAATTCATTCTTGGCGCAGTCTTTGCCTCCGCCATACCCATCTGGATGCCACAGGCAACGGGCCAATGGATGTGGCCCACAATGCTGCTGCTCGGCACTCTCGGCGGCGCTCTATGGGCGTCTCTCACTGCCTTCTGGCGCGTCAGGCTCAACGCCAATGAAATTCTCGTCTCCCTGATGCTGAGCTTCGTTGCCGCGCAATTGCTCAACTATCTTCTCCTCGGCCCATGGAAAGATCCGAACGGCTTCAATTTCCCGCAGTCGGTCATGTTCCAATACGATGCCATGGTACCGATCCTGTTTGAGGGAACCCGCGTCAATGTCTCGCTGATCCTCGCTGCCGGTCTGTCGATCGCGGCGTGGATCTTCATGCAGAAGAGCTTCGCAGGATATAAATTGCAGGTTGGCGGGCTGGCTCCCCGGGCGGCGAGCTATGCCGGTTTCAAAGAGAGCTGGGCAATCTGGCTTTCGCTGATCATTGGCGGAGCGGCAGCCGGTCTTGCGGGTGCTGCCGAGGTTGCCGGCCCGCTTGGCCAGCTGCAGCGTTCGATCTCGACCGGGTATGGCTACGCGGCAATCATCGTTGCCTATCTTGGCGGTCTCAATCCCATCGGTATCGTCGTTTCCTCGATCATCATGGCGGCGCTCTATATCGGTGGCGATAACGCCATGGTCTCCGCCAATTTGCCGATCGCAGCCGTCCGCGTGTTCCAAGGCAGCCTGCTCCTCATCTATCTCATTGCCGTCGCCTTTGTGCGCTATCGCATCGTCTGGCGCCCCATACCCGCCCGGAGCGCATCATGAGCGCCGTCGAGTTCATTCTTGCCGGCATGCTGGCAGCCGCAACACCGTTTCTGCTGGCAGCCTTGGGCGAGCTTGTTGCCGAGCGAGCGGGCGTCTTGAACCTTGGCGTGGAAGGTTTGATGGCGGTTGGCGCCGTCATCGCGTTCATTGTCGTTTATCATGGTGGCGGCCATTTCCTTGCCTTCCTCGCGGCGGGTCTCGGAAGTGCGCTCCTCGCCATGATCTTTGCCGGTATCATTCTGGGCTTCAACGCAAACCAGGTTGCAGCCGGTCTTGCCCTCGGCATTCTCGGCCAAGGCCTCTCCGCCCTGTTCGGCAAGAGTTATGAGAGCCTGACTGTCACCACCTTGCCCAAGATCGCAATTCCCGGGCTTTCACAAATTCCAGTCGTCGGAGGTCTTTTCAGTCAGGATATCGCCGTCTGGATTTCGCTTGTCGCCACAATCGGCATATGGGCGCTGTTTGCCTACAGCAAAGTCGGTCTTATCCTTCGCGCCGTCGGTGAAAATCCGAAGGCCGCGCATGCCATCGGCTATCCGATTGTCCTAATCCGCTTCGCCGCAGTTACTTTTGGCGGCATGATGGCCGGCTTTGCCGGCGCGTATGCCTCGACGATCTATACACCCCTCTGGGCGGACGGCATGATCGCCGGGCGGGGCTGGATTGCCATCGCCCTCGTTGTCTTTGGAACCTGGCTGACATCGAGGATTTTCCTGGGCGCGTGCCTATTCGGCGCGGTGTCGCTGATGGGTCTTGCCGCGCAGGCGAGCGGGCTCGCAATTTCCTCGCAATTGCTTGCATGCCTGCCCTATCTCGTGACGATCATTGTCCTTGGCATCATCTCCGTAGATCGCCGGCTCTTGAAGCTCAATGGCGTCGCCTCACTCGGCGAACCGTTTGAGCGATAGCAAAAGTCCATCGATTAAGAATTTCCTTCGCTTGCCTTAATGGCGGCAATACCGGCATTCTTCTTGCTTCTGACAATTCATGAGCTCTCACTGAGAGGGCGTGTTCGCTGGTTCAGAGCAAGGAGGCCTTCCATGACCCCATCCGATACCCCAAATATAGCCCTGCCTAGCGATCCGGTACTGTCGGTACGCGGCCTGACAGTCAGCCTTCCCAAGAATATGGAACGCGTGCATGCGGTGCAGGATATCACCTTCGACCTGATGCAAGGCGAAATCCTTTGCATCATCGGTGAATCCGGCTCGGGGAAATCGGTGACTGCGAATGCGATCATGGGCCTGCTGCCATCAATCATAAAAGTAACGGCAGGCACGATCTGCTTCAAGGGCGCGGACCTCATAAGCGCCGACGATGCCACTCTCAGAAACCTCCGGGGACGGGCCGTTTCGATCATTTTCCAGGATCCGCTCTCGGCGCTCAATCCACTGATGACGATCGGCGATCAGATCATCGAGGTTCTCGATGCGCACAAGGTAGGCACGCCGGAAAGCCGGCGGCAGAAGGTAAAGGAGCTGCTCAGCGAAGTCGGCCTGCCCGATCCGGATCTTCTCCAGCATCAATATCCCTTCCGCCTATCGGGCGGGCAGCGGCAGCGCGTGATGATCGCCATGGCGCTGGCGCTCGATCCGGACGTACTGATCGCCGATGAACCAACCACGGCATTGGACGTGACGACGCAGGCCCAGATCCTCGAATTGATCCGCAAGATACAGGCGCGCAAGAAGATGAGCGTCATGTTCATCACCCATGATTTCGGGGTAGTTGCCGAGATTGCCGACAGAGTGATCGTTATGGAAAAGGGTCACCTCGTCGAACAGGGACCGGCAGCGCAGGTGCTGAATGCACCGGTTCATCCCTACACGCAGCGTCTCATCGCTGCCGTCCCCCGTATGACGACGGTCAGCCGCGAAACCATTGCCGAAGCGCCCGTGGTGCTAGAAGTCGATAAGCTCAACAAGACCTATCGATCGGGAAGCGGCTTCCTGTCGAAATCGCGGACGGTACAGGCGGTCAACGGCGTCAGCTTTTCGATCCGCAAGGGGCGCACCTTGGGGGTGGTCGGCGAATCCGGCTCCGGCAAATCCTCGCTCGGCCGCGTCCTGCTGAAGCTTTTGAGCTCGGACAGCGGTCGGATTCTTTTCGATGGCCGCGATATCGCCCCGCTGTCAGACGACGAGTTCCGGCCACTTCGTCCCTATATGCAGATGATCTTTCAAGACCCATTCGCCTCGCTGAACCCGCGGCATACGATCGGCCGCATTCTCACCGTCGGACCGATGGCGCACGGCCTGCCGATGCATGAAGCCAAGACGAAAGCACTGCGCCTTCTCAAGCGCGTCGGCCTCGACGAAGGCGCTTTCGACCGCTTTCCGCATGAGTTCTCCGGTGGCCAGCGCCAGCGCATCGGCATCGCCCGCGCCTTGATGTTCGATCCTGTCCTGCTAGTGGCTGACGAGGCAGTTTCCGCTCTCGACGTCTCGATCCAGGCGCAAATCCTCAAGCTTCTTGCGGAAATCCAGCAGGATACCAAGGTCGCCATGATCTTCATTACCCACGATCTTCGCGTCGCCAGTCAGATTTGCGACGAAGTCGCCGTCATGTACAAGGGCGAGATCGTCGAATGCGGTCCGCCTTCGCAGATCTTCCGCGCGCCGGCGCATGCCTATACTCAACGCCTGCTGGCCGCCATCCCCGGCAGCGACTGGGAAGCCGTCGGCTGAAGCGTCCGCCGAACGAGACACAGGCCGCGCCAGATGCGGCCGCTTCTGCCCAATTACCACCATTCGTGCACGTCCCTGCGGCGATTAATGCCTGAGAAACAGGCAGCCGTGCATGCTGATTAATTTTTATCTGATCGGGCGAAAAAATAGTTGCATTTATCCACTATCCGTCCTTTCATGAGCATTAAAGTTCCAGCGACGATCCGCCGCAGACGATCATGAACCTGCCACCGTACGAAGGGTGGCCGGAACGGTGTTTTGTTGCCTTTCAAGGGTTCCGAGCCATGCCGCCGACCAAGGCCCCGCCAACGTCCGTGAAGGATATCGATATCGACGTCCTGGAGGATACGCTGAGCTTTTATATCCGCAGCATCAATCTCGCCGTCTCGCGCGATCTGGATGAAAAGCTCGAAGGCCTGGACGTGGCGCGGGGAACGGGAAAAATCACCACCCTGTTCCTGGTCGACGACAATCCGGGAATCCGGCCTTCCACCATTGCCCAACTTATCCTGAAAGACCGCTCGGCGACCGGCAGGCTGATCGAGCAGATGGAGGCACATGATCTCCTTACGCGCGAGACGTCGGTGGACGACAGCCGCGCACAGGAACTCTACATCACGGAAAAAGGTCACGAACTGGCAAAACGCGTGCGTGCCATCGTCACCAAACAATCACGCGAATTCTTTTCCGACATCACCGACGAAGAACACAGGCTGCTGATCGACATATTGCGCAGGACCTACCGGCGCATCGTCGCGCAATCGTGAGCCGGCGAACCATGGGAGAGCGGGCATGAGTATCAGTGAGGAACGGGTCGCAATGATATCCGGTGCCAGCCGGGGGATCGGTGCCGCACTCGCCAAGGAACTTGCCGCCAAGGGATGGCGGCTCTCGCTCGGTATGCGCCGCCCTGAAATGCCTGACTGGGCGGACGCAACGCGCGTTGGCGTCTTTGCCTATGACGCCGCCGATACGGACGCATCGGATCGCTGGGCGGAAGAAACGCTTCGCACGTTCGGGCGCATCGACGCGGTCGTTGCCAATGCCGGCATCATGATCGCAAAGACCGTGATCGAGGCTGACGATGCCGACATGGACGAACTGCTTGACATCAACGTCAAGGCCCCGCGCCGGCTGGCGAAATCGGCCTGGAATGCGCTGTCGGTGAGCGGCCGTGGCCGGATCGTCATTATCGCCTCGCTCTCGGGCAAGCGGGTCAAGTCCGCCAAATCCGGGCTCTATGCCGTCTCCAAATTCGCGGCCGTCGCGCTTGCACATGCCCTTCGCCATACCGGATTCGACCTGGGTATTCGCGCAACCGCCATCTGCCCCGGTTTCGTCGCCACCGACATGGCCCGCAGCGTCACCACCAGGACCGATGACGACATGACCGACCCGCGCGATCTCGCCCGCATCATTTCCATGCTGATCGACCTGCCGAACGAGGCAAGCGTTGCCGAATTCGCCATCAATTGCCAGTTAGAGGAGTCTTTCTGACCATGCCCGGCCCCTATGTGGTCCCCGTTCAAGGGGATGCGGAACTGCCCAAGGAAGTCGACGTCGTCGTCATCGGCGGTGGCATCATCGGCACCTCGACGACGCTGGAACTGGCCGAACGTGGTCTGCGGGTCGCGCTTTGCGAGAAAGGGGGCATCGGCCAGGAGCAATCGAGCCGCAACTGGGGCTGGGTGCGCATTTCCAGGCGCGATCCGCGCGAAGTGCCTCTCATGGCGGAGGCCCTGCGCATCTGGAGCACGCTCGACAAGCGTACCGGCCGCGACACCGGTTACAAGCGCGCCGGCATCATTTTCACCTGCGCAGACGACAAGCAATATGCCGATCACGAGCGCTGGAACCGCAATCTGGAAGGCTACCAGCTGGAAAGCCGCATGATCAGCGGCGCCGAATTCAAGAACCTCTTTCCCGGTGCGCAGATGGACCTCAAGGGAGCGCTCTTTACCGCCGCCGATGGTCGCGCCGAGCCGCAGCGGGCCGCCCCAGCCATTGCCGAGGCCGCTCGCGACAAGGGAGCTTCCATTCTGACCGAATGCGCCGTGCGCGGCATCGAGACAGCCGGCGGCCGCATTTCCGGCGTCATCACCGAGCGAGGTCCCATCGCCTGCAAGGCCGTCGTGCTTGCCGGCGGCGCCTGGTCCAGCCTGTTTGCCGGCATGTTCGGGCTCGATCTGCCGCAGTTGAAGGTGATGAATTCCGTGTTGCGCACCAAGCCTCTGGAAGGTGGCCCGGAGCAAGCCATCTGGGCGAGCGGCTTTGCCCTGCGCAAGCGCCAGGATGGCGGCTACACGATCGCTTCGGGCCACGAAAACATCGTGGACATCGTGCCGAGCTCCTTCCGATACGCCGGCAAGTTCCTGCCGGCGTTGAAAAAGGAGTGGCGTTCGCTGAACTTCCGTGTCTCCGGCCGGTTCTTCGACGAAGCGCGCATTCCCAATCGCTGGGCGATGGACGAGGCAAGTCCCTTCGAATATTGCCGCGTCCTCGATCCGAAACCCTCCACCAAGCTTTCCAACGCGGCGCTCGCCAATCTCAAGAAAGCCTTTCCGGTTTTCGAGAAGGCCGAGATCGCCCAGCGCTGGGCGGGCTATATCGACGTGACGCCGGATGCCGTGCCGGTGATCGATGCGATCGACAGCATTCCCGGCTTCCATATCGCCACCGGCTTTTCCGGCCACGGCTTCGGCATAGGGCCGGCGGCCGGGCGGCTGATGGCCGACATCGTCACCGGCAAGCCGCCGGTGGTCGATCGCAAGAACTTCCGCTTTTCCCGCTTCCACGACGGTTCGAAGATCGAACTCATCAGTGGTTTCTGACCTGTCCGAACCAGGAAGACAGTAAAACGACGAAAGAGACGAAAGAGCAGAGCAGCCGAAATCCTACCAACAAAAAGGGGAACGATCATGTCCGATGCAAATGACACCATCCTCCTGAAACCAACCCGACGCCAGGCATTGACCATGATGGCGCTCGGTGCCTCCGGGCTGATCATGCCCAACATTCTCGGTCGCAGCGAAGCTTTCGCGGCACCACCCGCCAAGCCGACCGGCCAGCTTGTCATCGGCTTTTCGCAGGAGCCGACCGTCTTCAATCCGCACCTGATCCACATCGAAGTTGACGAAGGCATCCATTTCAGCGTCTTCGATCCGCTCTTTACCGTGACCCCGGATGGCAAGTTTGCCCCCGCACTTGCAACCGAAGTCCCGACGGTCGAGAACGGCGGCATCTCGGCCGATGGTCTTAACTGGAAGATCAAGCTGCGCGACGGCGTAAAGTGGCATGACGGCACGCCGTTCACCGCCGAGGACGTCAAGTTCACCCTCGAACTCATGGTTGACCCAAACTTCCGCAGCTGGCGCAAGACCGGCCATGAACTGGTGCGTGACCTCACGGTTGTCTCGCCGACGGAAATCACGTGGCGGATGGAAAAGCCGTTTGCGCCCTACCCGTCCATCCTCGCCATGACCTTCATCGTGCCGAAGCATATCCTCGGCGCGGAGAAGGACAAGAACACCGCCCCCTTCAACAACGCCCCCATCGGCACCGGCCCGTTCAAATGGGTCGAGCGTGTCCCCGGCGACCACATCACGCTTGCGGCCAATACCGACTATTTCGGGGAAGGGCCTTATCTTGAAACCGTTGTCTACAAATATATCCCCGACCTGACGGTTCTATATACCCAGTTCAAGACCGGCGATATCGACGTCGTTGGGCTGCAATGGATCACGCCGGATCACTATGACGAAGCCAAGGGGCTGGATGGCAAGGTCGTTGCCGTCGTTCCGGCCGCGACCGTCGAATCCGTCGGATTCAACATGGAGAGGCCACAGTTCAAGGACCCGGCGGTGCGCGAGGCGCTCTACTACGCGATCGACAAGCAGACGATCATCGATGCGCTCTATTACGGCCTGCCGACGCCGACCGAGAGCTACATTCCGCAGCAGTCCTTCTATTACAATCCCGACTTGCCGAAGCAGGAGTTCAGCACGGACAAGGCTAAGAAAATCCTCGACGACGCCGGTTGGAAGCCCGGTGCCGACGGCATTCGCGCGAAGGACGGGGTCAGGCTTTCCTTCACCAACTCGACCACCGCGGGCAATCATATCCGCGAGCAGGTGCAGCAGTTCATGCAGCAGACCTTCAAGGATATCGGCGTGGAGCTAACCATCTCCAACCTGCCGCCGGCGGTCATGTGGGGCGACTATTGGACAATGTCGAAGTTCGATTCCGTCGTCGTCGGCATCAACTTCCAGACCGGCTCCGATCCCGACACCTCGGATTATTTCCGCTCCACGGCGATCACCGCCAAGGGCGGAGCCGGCCAGAACTCTTGGCAATATGCCAATCCGGAGGTCGACAAGCTCCTGGCGGAAGGTGGCCAGATCTTCGTGCCGGAGGAGCGCAAGAAGGTCTACCAGAAAATCCAGGAGATCATGCGCCACGACCTGCCCTTCCTGCCGCTGTTCCAGTATGCGACCGTGCGCGGCCATAAGGTGGGGGTCGAAAACGTCACCCCCAACATCAACGTGCGCATCGACAGCTGGAATGTGGCTACCTGGTATTGGGCCAAGGCATAGGCTGCTTGTTCCAGCCCTTCGACCAAGGCGTCGAAGGGCTGGTCACTTCCCATTCCGCAACCATCGGAGACGAATGCCATGTTGCGCTATCTCCTGAGCCGCCTGTGGCAGAGCCTGGTGCTGCTGCTCCTCGTATCGATGATCGGCTTTGCTGTCCTGACCCTCGCTCCCGGCGGTCCGCTGTCGCAATATACGCTGACGCCAGGCATGACCAAGGAAGCACTCGACAGGATCGCGGCCCAGATGGGCCTCGACCGGCCGCTGCCAATCCAATATCTCGACTGGCTGAGACACCTGCTGATGGGCGACTGGGGTCGCTCCTATCGTGACAACCAGCCAGTGCTGTCGATCATTTTCAGCCATCTCTTCGCCACGCTGCTGCTGATGGGCACATCGATGGTGATCTCGATCGCGATCGGCACCTGGATCGGCATCAAGGGAGCCACCCGCCGCTATTCGATCTTTGATTACAGCGCCACCGTCGGCGCCATGGTGGCGCTGTCGATACCGACCTTCTGGTTCGGTCTCGTCGCCATCTATATCTTCTCGCTGAAGCTGAAATGGCTGCCGGCCGGCAACATGTACACGGTCGGCAATGGCTCGCTCGGTGACTATGCGATCCATCTGATCATGCCGAGCCTCGTGCTTGCGCTTGTCAACATCGCGGTCTGGAGCCGCTACATGCGCACCGCCACGCTCGAGGTCATCAACCAGGATTTCGTGCGCACCGCCAAGGCCAAGGGCCTCTCGCCCAGGCGCGTCCTGATGCGCCATGTCGTCGGCAATGCGCTATTGCCGATGATCACGCTTGCCGGCTTGCAATTGCCGACCATCCTCGGCGGCGCTCTGGTGGCGGAAACCGTCTTCACCTGGCCGGGCATGGGGCGGCTTTTCCTCGACAGCCTCGGCTACAGCGACTACCCCGTCGTCATGGGCCTGCTGATGTTCTCGGCAATCTTCGTGCTGATCGGCAATCTGCTTGCGGATCTGCTCGTCGCCTTCGTCGATCCGCGCGTCCGGCTTGGTTAGGAGAAACGCCATGTCTTCCTCCTCCCCCGCAACCCTTTCGCAATCAGTATTCTCACATTCGCGCTGGTGGCAAAATCGCACCTTGCGCCGTTTCGTCCGCCACAGGCTCGCACTCCTCGGCGTGGCCATGATCACGCTCATTGTCCTTGCCTGTCTGCTCGGGCCGTCACTGCTTCCCTATGACGAGCTCTATATCGACCTGCGCGCCCGTTTCGCGCCGCCCTTTACGGCCGGCTACCATATTTTCGGCACCGACCCGCTCGGACGCGACGTTGCCGTGCGCCTGTTCATGGCGGGCCGGATTTCGCTGCTCGTCGGCTTCTTCGCGATGGTGCTCAGCACCTTGATCGGCACGGTGATCGGCGTTGTCGCCGGCTATTATGGCGGGCGCATCGGGATATTGCTGATGCGCTTCGTCGATGCCTTTCTGTCCTTTCCCAGCATCTTCCTGCTGCTGACGCTGGCCGCCTTCATCAAGCCGAGCCCTTTCATGATCACCGTCATCATCGCGGTAACGAGCTGGATGGAGACCGCTCGCATCGTCGAGGCGGAGGTGCGATCGCTGCGCGAACGCGATTTCGTGCTCGCCGCGCGCATGCTCGGCCTCACCAACAGATGGATCATGTTTCGCGAATTGCTGCCGAACGCCATCGGCCCGATCATCGTCGCCGCCACGCTGACGGTGGCCCGCGCCATCCTGCTTGAAGCCTATGTCAGCTTCCTCGGCTACGGCATCCAGCCACCACTCCCGAGCTGGGGCAATATGCTGAACGGCGCCCAACAATATCTCGCCAGCGCACCATGGCTGGCCATCGTCCCGGGCGTCGCCATCACGCTCGCCGTCACCAGCTTCAACTTCATCGGCGACGGCCTGCGCGATGCGCTCGATGCCCGCAGCGATCTGCACTGAGGATGTGGGATGACGAAATTCTCGCCGTTCAAAACAACCCTGTGGTATGCCACTGCCGCCCCTGCACCCGCGACCGCGGAGCTGCAGGGCACGATCAAAGCCGATGTCTGCATCGTTGGCGGCGGCTATACGGGACTGACCACCGCTCTCGAGCTTGCGAAGAGCGGCACAAGCGTCGTGCTGCTCGAAAAAGAGGAAGTCGGCTTCGGCGGCTCTGGCCGCAATGCCGGGCACTGCACCCCAACCTTCACCCATTACAGTCTGCCGGAGCTGCGCTCCATGCTGGGCCAGCCCTGGGCGGAACGGTTGATCGCCCGGCAGACGCGTGCCAACGACCGGGTCTCCAGCATGATCCGGCAGTACCAGATCCAATGCGAATGGCAGCAGAACGGCTATGTCATGGGCGCGCTCTACCCCGGCCTGATGAAGACGATCGAGGAGAAGGTTCGCACCTACAACGCCGTCGGCGCCAAAACCCGGGCCATCGGCAGGGACGAGGTTGCCGCGATCACCGGCAGCCCGCGCTTCCACGGCGGCTGGCTGCATGAGGAGGCGGGGCATCTCAATCCCCTTGGCTATTCCCGGGGCCTTGCGCGCGCAGTCCTCCAGGAAGGCGGCGTCATTCACACCAACTCGCCGGTGATCGGATGCGAGCGCGAAGCGGGTGGCTGGGCGATCAGCACGCCGAAGGGGAAGGTCATCGCCGACAAGGTGATCTTCGCGACAGGCGCCTATACCGTCGGTGGCTGGCCGAAACTGGACCAGACCTTCAAGATCCAGAGAGTCTTCGTCGCCGCTACCCAGCCGCTTTCCGACGACGAGCGACTGTCGGTGCTGCCGCGCAACACCACCATCCATGATGGGCGTGGCGATATCTATGTCTACAAATACAATGCCGAAGGTCGGATCGTCGCCTCCATGTTCCCGATGGGACGGCGCGGCCGCGACATGGATTATACGCGACAGGTCATGAGCGACCGGCTCAAATGGCTGCATCCGCAGATCAAACAGGAGATCCGCTGGGAATATTTCTGGTTTGGCGAGCTGGACATGCAATACCGCACCATTCCCCGCCTCTACGACCTGGCACCGGGCGTCGTGGCGCTGACTGGCCTGTCCGGCCGCGGCGTGCCGACGGGCAGCATGCTCGGCGGCATCCTGTCGGAATGGGCCAGCGGCGTACCGGAAAAGGATCTGTCGCTGAAGCTGGAGCCGCTTTCGGCGGCCCCTTTCTATATGAATTACGGTCCGAAGCTTACGCTGCGCTATTATCGTATTTCGGATTGGATAAAGACGAAGCTGGCCCGCGCCCCCCTGCCGCCGCATGCCTGACCACCACCCACATCCTCGGTATTGGGAGAAGGCAGGGGGTCGATGCCCTGGCGAGATTGCAACATATTCGATCATGTCGATCTGCCGCCCGGCCTGAACGTCGGCAAGCTGCAACGGCTTAGCCGTGAAGATCGATTGTTCGCCTTCACGGACACCCTTGGACGTGTCGGTTGCCTTTCCGATCAAACTATCTGGCGAAGCGTTCCGGTCGGAAGGCGGCCAGAAGCGGATGACGCTTGCCAGTAGCGATCTCGTCGGCGAGCAGTTCGCCGGCGATCAGGCCAAGAGTGGCGCCACTATGGCTGAATGCAACGAAATAGCCCGGGATCGTCTGCAATTCGCCGAAAACCGGCTCGCCGTCGCCAGGGATGGGCTTGGGACCGACGCCATAGTCGCCGATTTCGAGCTTCGGATTTCCTTCCAGCACCTTCGAGGCTTCCTGCAGCAACCCTTCGAGTGTCGAAGGCTTGATTTCGTAGCTACCATCGGCCTTTACGATGACCTCTTCTTCCGACCAGGCTGAATCCAGCGCAAAGGCGCCCTCAGGGGTCGGGCGGATGGCAACGCGCGGCGTATTCAGCACGGCCTTCAGCGGATGCTTGATTGGTTTCGTCCGAACGAGAAGCGCGATCGGCGTATCGTCGCCGATGTGCGGGCCGGCTTCCGCAACGATTGCCGGCACCTCGCCACCTGCCGCCAGCAAGACAGCATCGGCCGCCCAACGGGTGCCACTCGCAGTCGTGACGCCACGGGCGCGGCCATCCTCTACCTTGACAGCCGCCCGGCCGGCATCGGTGACGATTTCGCCGCCCAAAGACCGGAACTCCTCGGCAAGGATGCCGATCAGGGATGGCAGATCGACCCAGCCTTCGCCCGGATTGAAGATAGCACCCTGCCGCGTCACAGAACGAGGGTCGACGCCCGGCGTCGCTTTCGCAATCTGACCCGGCGTCAGCAATTGCGCGTGATAGCCAAGATCACGCTCGTAATCGAAGACGGCGGCGATGTCGTTATCGGCTTCGTCGGCATCCCACGTCAGGCCACCGTCAAAACGCAGCCATGCCGCATCAGGATATCTGGCGGAAAGTGTGCGATAGCGGTCGATGCCGGCCAGACGCAACCGATGATAGGCATCGGAGCGGCGCCTCGCAGAATTGAGCCAGGCGAGCGAGCGGCCCGATGCGCCATTTGCCAGCGGGCCGTCGTTGATCAACGTTGTCTGAACGCCAAGCCGCGCCAGATGAACGGCACAGGAAACCCCGAAGATACCGCCGCCGACAACAACGACTTTCGCAGGACGAGTGGGAGCATGCATGTTGGAAAACCTTGTCAGTAGGGAACGTTGCGATCGAAGGGCCGTCTTAATTCTCGCCGGCCCTGTTTATCAAAGCACCTCGGCGAGGAAGCGTTTCAGCCGCTCGCTTTGTGGATTGTCGAAGATCTGTTGCGGTGGGCCGGCTTCAACGATGCGGCCTTCATCCATGAAGACGACCTGGTCGGCAACCTTGCGGGCAAACCCCATCTCGTGGGTAACGACCGCCATGGTCATGCCCTGGCGCCCGAGACTGGCCATCAGGTCGAGAACCCCCTTCACCAGCTCCGGATCGAGTGCGCTCGTGACCTCATCGAAGAGGACGACTTCCGGATCCATGGCAAGAGCGCGGGCGATGGCGACGCGCTGCTGCTGGCCGCCGGAAAGACCGGCGGGGCGGTGATCCTTGCGCCCGGCAAGCCCCACTTCCGCAAGGCGGGTCTCGGCAATCCGCCGCGCCTCGCCCTTCGGCATCCCCTTGATCTTCGTCAGCGACAGCATGACGTTTTCAAGCGCCGTGTGGTCCGGAAAAAGATTGAAATGCTGGAACACCATGCCGACGCGGCGACGCAGACTTTCCGGTTTCATGGACAGGATGCTTTCGCCATCGAGCTCGATGGCGCCGCGCTTCGGCTCCACCAGCCGGTTCAGACACCGCAGCAGCGTCGATTTGCCCGAGCCGGATGGCCCGATGACGCAGGTCACCGTGCCTCTCGCTATATCGAGATCGATGCCCTTCAGTACTTCGAGATCACCATAGGACATGCTGAGATCGCGGATACTGACGGTGCCACCCTTGAAGCGTGGCGCAGTATCCCGCGGCGTCTGCGCGCCTGAAGCCGCTTCCAATTCGCCGACCTCGGCAAGACCGCTCGTAGCGCCGGAACCGCGACCCTGACGCCCAAGACGCAGACGCGCGTCGATATAGTTGACGAGATGCGTCAGCGGCACGGTGATCACCAGATAGAAGACACCGGCCAACAGCAAAGGCGAGAGATTGCCTGTAACCACTGCTTGATCCTGGCCGACGCGGAAGATCTCACGCTCGGAGGCCAGCAGCCCCAGAAAATAGACAAGGCTCGAATCCTTGACGTTGCCGATGAACTGGTTGACGAGCGCCGGCAGGACGCGCCGTACCCCTTGCGGGATGACGATCAGCCGCATCCCCTGCCCGTAACTCATGCTAAGCGCGCGGCAGGCTTCCATCTGACCTCTCTCGACGCTTTGAATGCCCGATCGAAAGATCTCGCCGATATAGGCGCCTGCGATCAGGCTGAGCGCGATGATCCCGAGCGGAAAGGGCGACGGACCAAAGATCTCGCGGCCGATGCGGGCAAAGCCCTGGCCGATGATGAGAATCGTCACGATCGCCGGCAGGCCGCGAAAGATATCGGTATAGATGCGCGCCGGCAGACGCAGCCAACGTGACTGCGAGATGCCCATGACGGCCAATACCATGCCGATGACGACGCCGAGCACGGTGGAGGCTGCCGCCAGGATGAGTGTGTTCTTCAGTCCGACCGTAATCATGCTCGGCAGGACTTCGGCCATCGCATCCCAATCCAGGAAGCTGCGACGGAGGTTTTCAAGCCAATCCATTCAATTCCCCATGAAATTCACCAGGCAGCGAAATACCGCCGCCCGGCAACCGGACGGCGGCGCGGCCTTACTTCTTGGGAAGATATTGGTCAGGCATCGGCGAGCCGGGGAACCACTTCTCATAGAGCGTCTTCCAGGTGCCGTCCTGCATGGCTTCGTGCAGTGCCTTGTTGAGCGCCAGGCGGAAGGCGTCGTTGCCCTTGTGGATGACGAAGCCTGCAGGCGCGTCGAAGGACGGAATATTCACCGCGATCTTCAGCGCGGGATAGCGCTCGCCATATTGTTTGGCTGCCTCATAATCGAGGAAATGTGCGTCGATGGTGCCGTTGTTCAGCGCCGCCACGGCAGAATTGTTGTCCGGAAATTTGACGAGATCGGTGCCGGCGAAGTTCTTCGTGGCATAGATCTCCTGCAGGGTGCCCTGCACGACACCGAGGCGCTTGCCCTTGAGGCCGCTTGCATCCTTGATCGAAGCATCCGATGTCAGAACCGACAGGTAGCCGGCGAGATAGCCGTCGGAGAAATCGACCGTCTTCTTGCGTGCGTCGGTCGTTCCGATTGCGGCTACGGCGACGTCGAAGCGCTGGTTGGCGACCGACGGCAGCAGGGCCGAAAACTCCTGACCGGTGAACGTCACCTTGTCCTTGGGGAAACCCATGCGGGAAACAACATTCAGGAAGAGTTCGATATCGAAGCCGGTGAATTGACCATCGGCCGTCGTGAAGGTGTAGGGCTTGGAATCTCCCATCGTGCCGACGCTGATGACGCTCGGATCGATCAGATTGTAGGGATTGTCGGCCGCGACCGCCGGGCCGACGCTTGCCGCGACGAGATAGGCCAGCGCGCCGGCGCGCAACGGCGCGGCGATGGCCGAGAAAATGCTGAATAATTTCATGTTCGTTCTCCGCTCTGAAGGATGCTCTTATCGGCATTCGTGCATGCGCGTCCGATTTCCCCGACCACATATCGGCAAGAGATTATCTGGACAAGAGACCGGTATCATGCAAAAAGAGACCGGTCTCAATGCTATTTGTTAACTTCAGATTGACCGTCCGTCAACAACTCTTGTAATCGTCATCGAATGGAAGAGCCCCTCACCTCGAAACGCTCCGTTACAGTCGCCGATGTTGCCAGGGCAGCCAATGTCTCGAAGGCCACGGCTGCCCGCGTGCTCGGCGGCTATGGCGTCGTCAGCGACAAGGTTCGCGAGCAGGTGCTTGCCGCTGCTGCGGCACTCGAATACCGGCCGAACGAACTCGCCCGCAGCATGACAACGGGCAAATCCGGCATCATCGGCGTCGTGGTCGGCGATATCGAAAACGCCTTTTTCAGCCTTGCCGTCAGAGGGATCAGCGACGTCGCGCGCATGGCCGGTTTCAACGTCATCATCGCCAATTCGGGCGAGGAACTCGATGCGGAAAAGTCAGCGGTCGACCTGCTGATCGGAAAGCGCGTCGATGGACTGATCGTGACGCCGGCGCGCTGCGACCGGATGGAGCATCTTCAGGACATACGCCGCGTCGGCGTGCCTCTCGTTCTCTTTGACCGGAACATTCCAGCACTCGGCGTCGACGCTGTGACCGGCGATGACCTCGACGCCGCCATGATTGCAACCCGCCATCTTCTCGACACGGGGCACAGGCGGATTGCCTATATATCGGCCATGGATACCGAAAGCGAATTCCTCGATGACAGCCGCAGCATTTCCAATTCTGCGGTTCGAGAGCGCGTTGAGGGCGTGCTGAAGGAACAGGCTGATGCTGGCATTGCGAAAGCACGCTATTACGTGCGGCTCGGCGCAACCGATCAGCCAAAGACAGATGGTGTCGTCAAGAGCCTGCTGCAGGATGCGGCCCCTCCGACCGCCCTCATCGCGTCGGACAGTCTCGTCGGGCTTAGGATCTTCAAGACCTTGCAGACACTGGGATTGTCCATACCGCGCGATATATCGATGATCTCCTTCCTGGATGCGGACTGGACGACCGTCACGACACCGCCGATTACCGTCGTCGACCAGCCTGTCTACGAGATGGGCAAGAAGGCGGCCGAGCGTCTGATCTCGCGGCTGAACGGCAAGGATTTGCCTGTCGAGCGAACTGTCATCAAAACAGGGCTGATCAAGCGCGGATCGGTCGCCTCACCATCTCGCAGCAACGATCAATAACGCTTCGCATCGTAAGCCGCGGGGCGGATGTCCTCGATCACGCACAGGCTGAGCGGGACGCGGAAATAGAACCAAACAGGATGGGAACATAGGATTGCCGCAGCCGCAATCTCACTATTGCGGATGTTTTCATAGCACTTCCCTTGCCTAACAGCTTCATGATTGCAACGCGCTTGGCTCACTATGCCCCATGCAAACTCAGGGATCGGGCCGGCAGATCGACGGCTAGCGCCACTTCAAGCCGCCGATTTGCCGGTCCCCGGCAAACCTCCGCTCCATTATCCTGATCATCGCAGCGAGACACGGGAGAAACGAATGCGCGGTGCGGACATTCTGGTAGATATGCTCATTGGATACGGGGTTGATACGATCTTTGGTGTCCCCGGGGATACCAACGTGCCGCTCTATGAAGCGCTCCAGCACCGGGAAGGCGAAATACGGCATGTGATGGCCCGCGATGAGCGCTCTGCCGGCTTCATGGCGGACGCTTACGGGCGGTTTACCAACAAGCCTGGCGTGTTCGAATGCCCGTCGGGCGCAGGCGCGATGTATTCGTTGCCGCCGGTCGCGGAATCGAACGGATCGTCGGTGCCGGTAATCCTCCTGACCATCGACATTCCATTGCCGGGCGAAGGACGCGGCGTCCTGACGGAATTGGACTGCGCGAAACTGTTCGAACCAGTCACGAAGCTGTCCGTGCAGGTGAAGACACCGGAGAAACTGCCCGAAATCATCCGCCGCGCCTTTCGTGTCGCCTGCTCCGGCAAACCCGGCGCCGTGCATCTGCAGATTCCCGAGGACATGCTGCTGGCCGAGGTAGACCTGACGCGGATATCCCTGCATGTCGAGGAGGAATGCCGAACGTTCCCGGCCTATCCGACGCTGCCGCCGCGCGCGAAACTCGAAGAGCTGCTGGAGCTCCTTTCCAGGGCCGAGCGGCCGCTGATCGTGGCAGGGGGTGGGGTCAACCGCGGCCGCGCGGGCGACGAGATCACGCGGCTTGCCGAGAAATTCAACGTGCCGATGTGCACGACGATGACCGGCCAGGGCGCAATCGACGACGACCATCGTCTCGCAATCGGCGTCATCGGCGACAACGGATATCATCCCCATGCGAACTGGGCGCTTGAACATTCCGATTTCACGCTGTTCGTGGGCTCGCGCATTGGCTCGGTCGTCACCATCGGCTGGACCTTCCCGCGGATCACCCTCAACAGGCGGCTGGCCCAAATCGACATCTCGCCCGAGATCATGGCAAACAACTATGAGAATCTGCTGTCCATTCAGGGAGATGCCCTGCTGGTCCTCAAGGAGTTGCTGCAGTTGAGAGCGGCCATCGAGCCCTCCCGGCACGAAACCTGGGTCAGAGAACTCAACCGGCGCCGGCAAATCTTTTGGGAGCATGCGGAGGAGGCGCTTTCTGACGAACGCGTTCCACTGCGACCCGAGCGCGCCGTGCGCGCTTTCAATCAGGCCCTGCAATCTTCCGGCAGACCTGCACTTATCTACTCCGACGCCGGAACGCCGACCCCCTACATGACGCGCTTCCTCAAAATCAATGACCGCGAGACCCGCTTTGCCATACCACGTGCCTTTGGTGGCCTCGGTTCGGCGCTTCCCGCCACAGTCGGAGCCTGGCGAGCCGATCCGTCCAAGAGGCCGATCGGTCTTTTCGGTGACGGATCGTTCGGCATGACGGTCGGCGAACTGGAAACGCTGGTGCGCTTGCAAGTGCCGGCGATCCTTCTCCTCTTCAACAATGGGACGTTCGGCTGGATCAAGGGCCTCCACCGGCTCAAGGGCCACAATCAGTGCTTTGGCGTGGATTTTCTGGCACCCCGCGGTCAGGCAATCGCGGAGGCATATGGTCTCAAGGCGTGGACAGCCAAAACGGCTTCGGAACTCGATGGCGCGCTCGCAGCCGCCTTTGCCTACGGCGACGGGCCGTGCTTCATCGACGTGCATGTCGAATCCATCGCAGACCGGGTACCTCCGGTCTATTCCTGGCTGTTGAAACGGGGAGAAGACCCTCTCGAACTGCAGCCGGTAGAGAAGGCCTATTTTTGATCTAAAGGAAACGCCGGGGGCAAGAATTGCCGCCGGCGGGTGAATTCGGTGGCGAACCAATCGCGGAAGATTCGCACATTGGCCGAGTTCATCCGTGCCTGCGGGAAACAGAGATAAAAACCCTCGCCCGACGTCTGAAGCCTGTTTAGAGCGGGCTTCAGAATCCCCGCGGCCAGTTCGGTGCGCACATGGAGCTCGGGAACGACTGCCAGCCCCATGCCGCCGATGGCGCATTCGAGGATCATATCGAAGTTCGGCAAGCGCGGACCGTAGATACGGCTCTTGTAGTGCACGCCCGCCCCTCGCAGCCAATGCAGCCACAGGCTCGGGCGACTGGAATTCTGAATCAGCGGATATTCCAGCAGAGCCTCGTCGCTTGGCAAGCCTTGCAACGGCACCAGTTTCGGCGCGCCAACCACGATCAACTCCTCGTCAAAGAGCAACTGGCTGCGCGCGCCGCTCCAATTGCCTGTACCGCGCACAAACGCAAGATCCAGCTCGGATGCCGCGAAATCGAGGTCGTGGCGGCAGGGATACACCTCGAACCATGTTTGAGGATGCGCGGTTGCAAAGGCAGTCAGCATCGCCGCGCCCCAGCGCCGCATCAATGTCGGCGGAAAGCCGATCTTCAGCATGCTCTGCGCCTTTCGACCGCGGACGGCATCGATGGAGACATCTTCCAGCTTGTCGAGGAGGCGCGAAATCTCATCATAATAACGCGCGCCCTCCTCCGTCAGGATCAGTTTCGGGCCGGCTCGCTCGAACAGGGTAAGGCCAAGAAAATCCTCAAGGTTTTTTATCTGCCGGCTGATGCCGCTTTGCGTGATCCCCATGTCCTCGGCAGCCTTGGTAAAGCTCAGGTGACGCACGGATGCATCGAATGCATGCAGGGCGCTCAAGGATGGGAGAAAACGACGCATGACGAAGCTCCTGTTGATCAACATGAATAAAAGTCATGAAGAACCCATTTTTCAATGCTTTTCTTTGGGAAAGTTTGGCCCCAGTCTTCCCGCAAAAGAAAGTGGGAACGACATGGACTACGGCGACAGCATTGATCGCAATCTGCTCAGCATGCTGGAGGAAAACGCACGCATGACAGCCAGTGAATTGGCTCGACGTGTCGGCCTCGCGCGCTCAAGTGTCCAGGAGCGTATCGAGCGGCTGGAACGTCGCGGCGTCATCCTTGGCTATCGCGCGATCGTGGGTCGCCGCGAGATCGATCAAAGCGTTTCAGCCTATATCTTCATCACCACCGCCTTGCGCGCTACGCAAAGGCTGTTTGCACTATTGCGCGGCTATCCCGAGATCTCGACCGCCGATGCAATCAGCGGCCCGGCCAACATTCTCTGCCGTGTGAACGTCAATTTTTTGGAAGATCTGGAAGCACTCATCGAAGAGCTTGCCCGGATCGAAGAAATCGAAAGCGTGACCTATTCGGTCGTGCTTTCCAACAAAATCAATCGCGAAAACGCATTGATCGCCCGCAAGGCGCAATAGGGAACGAACAATCAACTGGGATACGACCATGAACAGACGCGACTTCGGAAAGGCAATGCTGCTCGCAGGCGCCGCCGCACTCCTTCCCCCTTCCGCACTTCTTGCAGCGACCGAAGGTCCAACACTCGAAGCGATCCGGGCACGCGGCGCGCTGCGGATCGGCGTGTTTGCAGGCACCGAGCCTTATTATCACAAGAACCTCGCAACCGGAGACTGGGAAGGTTTCTGCGTCGCGATGGGACACGATCTCGCGCAATATATCGGCGTCAAGCTGGAATTGGTCGAGACGACCTGGGGCAACTCCGTGATCGATCTGCAAAGCAATAAGATCGACATCATGTTCGGGCTCAGCAACAGTCCGGAGCGCGCCAAGGTCGTCGACTTCACCAAGGCGCTGATGGACAATACCTTCACGCTCGTCGCCCGAAAGGATCTGGGAGTGACGAAGTGGGAAGAGATGAACAAGCCGGAGATGCGGGTGGCCGTCGATCTCGGCTCGACGCAGGACAACTTCGCCCGCAAGAACCTGCCGAACTGCACACTGGTCGCGCTCAAATCTGCCGATGAGACCATTCTGGCGCTTCAGTCGGGCCGTGCGGATGCCATCATCCAGGTCGCGCTCCTTGCCGTCGTGACGACGAAACACCTTTCACCAAACGTCAAGCTCATCATTCCGGACCCTCACGGAAGCCAGCCGACCACGATCGGCGTGCGGCGCGATCCGAATGGCGAATTCCGCGACTATGTCGATGCCTGGCTCGCGGAACGCCGCGGGCAAGGCAAGGTCTCAAGCTGGATTGTCGATAGCCTCGCGCTCGTCGGCGTCGACAAGGCCGCACTGCCTGCAAACCTGACCTTCTGACAGGCTCGACCATGTCCGTCACTTCAGGTGCCTTGGGCATCATCATGCTGGATACGACGTTCAAACGCCCGCCTGGCGATGTCGGCCATGCTGGGTCATGGCGCTTTCCCGTCAAGTTCCGCCAGGTGCGTGGTGCTTCCGTTTCCCTCGTCGTCCGTGCGGGCGGCGAGGGTCTCGTCGACGATTTCATCGCCGCCGGACGGGAGCTGATCTCGGAGGGCTGCAGCGCGATTATCACGTCTTGCGGCTTCATGGCGCGACACCAGCGAAAACTGGCCGAGGCGCTGGGTGTTCCGGTCGCCGCCTCCAGCCTCATGCAGTTGCCCATGGTCGAAATGGCGCTCGGAGCAGGTCTGCGTCCCGGTGTGATAACCTATGATGCTGCCAGCCTCGGTCCGCAAGTGTTCGAAGCCTGCGGGGCCGATCCATCCGTGCCCGTGCGTGGCGTGCCCGCCGGCGGGGCATTTCACGCGCTCATCGAAGGCTCTGCCGCATATGATCATAAAGCCTTGGAGGCCGAAGTGATCGATGCTGCCCGAAAGCTTGTTGCTGAGCATCCGTTCGTTGGCGCCATCGTGCTGGAATGCACCAACATGCCACCCTTTGCGCGGGCGATTTCGGCTGCCCTCGATCTCCCCGTCTTCGACATCCTGACACTTGGCGAGTGGCTTTTCACCTCAACCTCTCCCCGGACCTTCCACCGGGCCGAACAAAGCGCGCTGTGATGCAATATCAATGGGACTTCTCCAGCCTTTGGCAGTACCGCGGCCTGTTTCTTCAAGGCTTGGGCTATACGGTCGGCTTCACCGTTCTGACCATCGTCTCCGGAATCGTCGTCGGCACGGTCTTTGCTCTTGCCCGACTTTCGGGTTTGAAAATCGTCACCGTTCCGATCATGACGATCGTGGAACTGTTCCGCTGTACGCCTGTCCTCGTGCAGCTGGTCTGGTGTTACTATGCCCTGCCCATGTTGGTCGGAATCCAGATCTCGCCAGCGATGGCCGCCTTCATCACGCTGACCATGTACGGCGCCGCGTTCTATGCCGAGATCATTCGGGGCGGCATCATCTCGATCGATGCCGGGCAATGGGATGCCGGCCGTGCGATCGGCATGCGTCGGGGCCAGTTGATGGCAAAGATCATCTTGCCGCAGGCGTTGCGCCGCATGGTGCCGCCGCTGGTCAACCAGTCTGTCCTGCAGCTCAAGAACACCTCGCTTCTCTCCGTGCTCGCCGTGCCCGACCTGCTCTACCAAGGTCAGCTCGTGACCTCGGCCACCTATCGGCCGCTCGAAACCTACACTTTGATTGCATTCGTCTATCTGGCGGTCCTGTTCCCCATGACACGCCTGGCGCACTGGCTGGAGGGTCGCAAGGCATGAACAGCAAATTGGAGAGAACGGGCGACAAGGAACCGATGATCGAGGTCGTAGGCCTGAAGAAATCCTTCGGTCCTCTCGACGTCTTGAAGGACATCAACCTTTCCGTCCCACGCGGTCATGTGGTGGCGATGATCGGGCCAAGCGGTTCGGGAAAATCGACCCTGTTGCGCAGCCTCAATTTGCTGTCATTGCCGGATGCCGGCTGCATCACCATCGGCGGAAGGCGGATGGATTTTTCCGCAGGCCGGGTCACCATGCGCGACCGGGATCTGGCGGCCTTCCGTGCCAATACAGGGATGGTGTTTCAGAACTTCAATCTGTTCCCGCATATGAGCGTCATCGACAATGTGATGGTCGGTCCGGTGAGCGTGTTGAAACAGGACAGGAATTCCGCGCGGAGCGTCGCGATGGAGCTTCTCGCCAAGGTCGGCCTGGTCGCGAAAGCCGATGCCCGTCCGGAGCAACTGTCGGGTGGACAGAAGCAGCGCGTGGCAATCGCCCGGGCGCTCGCCATGAAACCGGAAGTCATGCTGTTCGATGAGGCCACCTCTGCCCTCGATCCGGCACTGGTCGGTGAGGTTCTGGCCGTCATCCGTCAACTCGCCGAGCAAGGCATGACGATGATCCTCGTCACCCATGAGATGGCCTTTGCCCGCGATGTCGCCGATACGGTCATCTTTATGCAGGACGGCTTCGTCGTCGAGTCCGGCGATGCGCGCCAAGTCATCAACGAACCTCGCGAGCCAAGAACGCGGGAATTCCTCAGCCATTTCCATGGCGGACTTTCCTGAGAGCAGGACGAAACGGCAATGACAGGCAAGGTAATCGTGGTCGGCGCGGGCATTATCGGTGCCACCGCAGCATTGAGGTTGGCGGAAGCCGGCTGGGATGTCGCGCTTTGCGATGGCAACACGCCGGGTAGCGAAGCCGGCGCAAGCTATGGCAATGGCGGCTGGATCAGCCCGGCCTCGATCATACCGATGAGCATGCCCGGTCTGTGGCGGAAGGTTCCCGGCTTCCTTCTCGATCGGAACGGGCCGCTGACGATCGATTGGAGGTCACTACCGCAGCTGACACCCTGGCTCCTGCGGTTTTTGTGGGCCGGCGCCAGCAAGACCCGCGTGCGCCGGACGGCGAAATTGCTGAGCTTCCTGCTGCACGATGGCCCTGAGCGACATCTGGAACTCGCCCGAAAGACCGGGCAGGAGCAGCTCGTTCTTCAAAAAGGGCTGCTCTACGCCTATCCCGACCGGGCTTCCTTCGAGGCCGAAGCACTAAGCTGGGAGCTGCGCCGAGAAAACGGCGTTGCATATGTGGAGTGGGACGAAACCGAAATCCGACAGAGGCTCCCGGCTCTGGGCCCCCCCTATAGGTTCGCCATCCATGTGGTCAACGGCGCCCATTGCCGCGACACAGGACGCTATGTCGCCGGCATTGTGGAAGCTGCGCGACGCAAGGGCGTACAATTCCACCAGTCCGCCGTGACAGCCATCCTGGACGGTGTGACGCCTCAAGCGGTACTTGAGGGTGGCGAGACGCTATCTGCTGACCGCATCGTCGTGGCTGCAGGCATACACTCCAACCGCCTGCTTCGCCCGCTCGGCGTGCGCATTCCGATGCAGAGCGAACGGGGTTACCATGTGACTGTAACATCGGGGCAAACACCCTTCGAAATTCCCGTGATGCCGAGCACTGGCCGGATGGCCAACACGCCGACCAACATGGGTCTGCGCCTTTCGGGCCAGGTCGAGCTTGCAACCGTGAACAAACCCCCGAATTGGGAGCGCGCGCAGGTGCTGCAACGGCATGCTCTGGCGAGCTACCCCTATCTGTCCACCGACAAGACACCGAGCCTTCGTCTCTGGATGGGACATCGCCCATCTACACCCGACGGACTCCCGGTGATCGGCCCGCTATCGCGCCATTCCAGCCTGATCGCCGCGTTCGGCCACGGGCATGTCGGTATCGCGGCAGCTCCCAAAACCGCGGATCTGGTACTCGATGCGCTGGAACGTCGTATCAGTGACAACGCATGCCCCTTTCTACCCAACCGTTTTGGGCAATGACCGGTCGCGTGCCCGACGCAAATCCCGAATGAACGTTCCCGATAGGAGCCGAACCGGTGAGGTCGCAATCAGGGGATGGGAGCTGGGAAGACCCTGCCATCGAACAGCTTTCGGGCGGTTCGGATGGTGCCTGCCCCTTGGATCTTCCCATCGCCGTCGAGGTCGAGAAAGACTTCCATGTCTCCGCTCGGATGTTCGATCCTGTAGCGCCCGTCGCGCGGAGCAACCGAAAGCCCTTGCGCGGGAGAGCCTGCCAGTCGCGTAGTGGTCGCCACCGTTACCGCTGCGAGGACGCCGACAGAAGCGTGCACGCGATGGGGAATGAAACTGCGGGTACTGATCGCGCCTCCGTGCTTCGGTACCGAGATCAGCGTCATTTTCGGGACCGAAGCCGTAGTGACATCACCAAGATTCATCATCGGCCCGGCTTGCAGCCGAATGGACTCTATCCGTTGCTTGATCGCGTCGTTACCTTCGAGCTCTTCACGCGACTCCTCGCCCGTCAAACCGAAATCCGACGCTCGCATGATGACGCACGGCATGCCGTTATCGATCAGCGTCGCCTCGATACCGTCGATCATATCAACCGCGTTGCCGGTCGGCAGCAACGCTCCGCACATCGATCCTTCGGTGTTCGTAAACAGGATCGGAATTGCGGCATGACGTCCCGGTACGCCGGCGATGCTTGTCTCGCCGGCATAGCTCACCTTTCCGTCCGGTGTCGCGATCCTGGCGACCGCCACCTCGCCTGAATTGACCATGTGGATCCTCACGGACGTGACATCGCCCACAACGGATACCAGTCCGCGCTCGATAGCGGCAGGGCCGACGCCGGCCAGGATGTTTCCACACCCCTGGGCGTCGCTGACGAGCGCTTTGTCGACGAAAACCTGCAGGAACAGATAGTCGACGTCGGCGTCATCGCGGGTCGGGGGCGAGAGCACCGCAACCTTCGACGTCAACGGATCAGCCCCTCCTATTCCATCGATCTGCCGTGGATCGGGTGATCCCATGATCGCAAGGAGCAGCCGATCGCGCTCCTGTTGATCGCCGGGAAGGTCTCCAGCCAGGAAATAAGCTCCCTTCGATGTGCCACCGCGCATCCAAAGGCAGGGGACGCCGTCCTCATACATATTTGAGGCCCCTCTCCGCCAGCTTGGCTCGCATATCGTAGATGTCTAGGCCAAGCTCGCCTGCGGCAAGGCGCTTGCGCTTCATGTCCTCGTTTGCGATCCGCTTTTCGGCGGCCGCGGCAACCTGCTCGGCCTCCGCGCGCTTGACAACACAGACGCCGTCGTCGTCCGCCACGATGATATCCCCGGCGTCGACATGCGCGCCTGCGCAGACGATCGGGATATTGACCGAGCCAAGCGTCTCCTTCACCGTTCCCTGAGCGGAAACGGCCTTCGACCAGACAGGAAACTTCATTGCCGTGAGATCGCGGATGTCGCGGACACCTGCATCAATGATCAACCCGCAGCATCCGCGAGCGAGCGCCGAAGTTGCCAGCAGATCCCCGAAATAGCCGTTGTCGCAAGGCGAGGTCGGCGCAAGAACGAGCACGTCGCCTTCCCTGATCTGCTCGATCGCAACATGGATCATCCAGTTGTCGCCGGGAGGAGCCGAAATCGTCACCGCCGATCCCGCGATCTGGGCACCCGGATAGATCGGCCGCATGTGGCTTGCGAGCATTCCCCTGCGGCCCTGGGCCTCATGGACGGTGGCGACACCTGCCGAAGCAAGCCGATCGATGATCGACGCGTCCACACGTTCGATGTTCTGTACGACGACACCCATGTCAGTCTCCCTTCGTTCCCGCCGGTGGCGTGCCGTGGGTGTGAAATGTCTCGATGGTCTTCAATCCCCAGGCTTGTCCCTTCCTGCGCTCGGCCTCGGTCCAGACCACCGGTTCCCAATCCGGCGCAAGGATGAGGCGCGCGCCCGCATTGGCGAGCTCGACGCGGTTACCGGCCGGCTCCCAGACGTATAGAAAGAACGTTCCCTGGATGGCGTGCTTGTGGGGGCCGGTTTCGATGTGAACGCCGTTTTCCAGGAATATGTCGGCAGCACGCAGAATGTCTTCGCGGCTGTCCGTCGCGTAGGTGACATGGTGCAGGCGCGCGTCTCCGCGGCCATGCTCCTCCGTGCACGCAAGGTCGTAGCCCTTGTTGTTGATCGTGAACCAGCAGCCGCCGATCCGCCCGTTGTCGAGCTCGATCATTTCGGTGACGCGAGATCCCAGGCAGGTCTGCATGAACCGCCTGAACTCCGAAACATCCGAAGCCAAAAGGTTCAGGTGATCGAGCCGCCTCGGATGGCAGCCCAGCCCATGGTAGCGCGACGCGACGTTCTTCAGGGCTGGCCTTTCGGCGTCGGACGGGCGGAAGCGGACCGTATCATAGTATATCTCGAACACATGCCCGAAAGGATCTTCGAACCGGAAGGAACGACCATGGCCCGGATCGCCGTCGGTCCAGCCAAGCACCTTATAGCCGCTCGCCTCGATCGCCTTGACCCTCCGCTCGAGCGCCTCGGGAGACGATGCCCGATAGGCGATGTGCCCGACGCCGGTCGTGTGGTGGCGCGTGAGCTTCAGCGTGTGGAATTCATAGTCATCCCACGCCCTGAGATAGGCGGATTTTTCATCCTGGCCGGAAAGCGTCAGACCGTAGACCCGCAGAAAGAAGTCGAGACTTTCATCGAATTTGTTCGTGTACATCTCGACGTGCGCCAGATGCGCGATGTCGAAGCATGGTTCCATCTCCGTCCTCCCCGAGCCGATCAAAGCTCGTCGACCGTTCGCGGAAAGACCGACTGGAAGCCTTCCGCATACTTCGCAGCCCGTCCACCGGACTGGCCGCCAGAATTTCGCTGGAAGTGGTTGGCCCGATTCTGGGCAACCCGGGTATAAAACTCCCAGAGATGCTCCTGACCTTCCATGCACTCGATCGCCGCACGCTTCTTTTCCCAGACCGGGGTGATATCAAGGAAGACATCCGGCTTCCATCCCATCTGCTCCGTCTGATGCGGTTCGAAGAGATAAAGCTGCGGTGCGCCAAGAACCTTCTGGCCGGGATTATGGCCCCATGCCTGGGCGATCATCCGCGTCTCGAGGGCAACCTGCGTCGCGTACATATGATCGGTGTTGTAAGGATCATATTGCGAATGACTGAGCATGAAGGACGGCTGCACGTCTCTGACCACATCGACCAGACGATACTTGTCATCGTCTGTCAGCCGTAACGGATAGTCCCCCAGATCGAAGCTGATGAGATTGTGCACGCCAAGCGCGCTTGCGGCGTTCTCGGCCTCGGATCGGCGAGTGGCCTTCACCCGATCGAGCGTCATGCCCGGCTCTTTCCAGAGCTTTGCCGATTCACCGCGCTCACCGAAGGAAAGGCAGACAACCGTCACCTCGTAGCCTTTCTGCGCATGCAGCGCGATTGCGCCCCCGCACCGCCAGACGAAATCCGCCGCATGCGCGCTGATCACCAGCGCAGTCTTCTTTTCCGACATGTGATGTCTCCTTACTGATCGACCGGGATTTCATGCCTGAAGGGGCTGTTTGCCAATTTGGAATTGCGATCGAAGCAATAAGTTTTCGCTATAGGAGAATTGGCCGTGAGCTCGGAAGGCTCATTGCTATAGCTTTTTCTTATATCTTGAAGACCATTTTGAAATAGGAATTCCGCCCTCTTGCCGACACCTTAGGAATGGAAACGGGCCTGGACGATCTCATCCGGGCCATCAACAAGACGTGCGCTCTGCCATATCGATTAGGGCGGCTGACACGGGGAGGAGAGATGCTGACCCTTCTGTTCGATGGGCTTGCCTATGGAATGCTATTGTTCATCCTTTCGTGCGGGCTGGCAGTCACGCTTGGTCTGATGAACTTCATCAACCTGGCGCACGGTGCCTTTGCAATGGCGGGCGGCTACGTCACTGTCGTCCTGACCAATCGCTGGGGCGTGCCGTTCCTGCTGACGCTACCGATCGCCTTCATATTGACGGCCGTCATCGGGCTTGTCCTTGAGCGGACGCTCTATGTCAGGCTCTTCGACAAGACTCATCTCGACCAGGTCCTCTTTTCCATCGGAATCGTCTTCATCGCAGTCGCCGGTATGGATTATCTGATGGGCTCCCAGCAGCAGATCCTCGACCTTCCGGATTTCTTGAAGGGGCGCGTGACGATATTGGGCGTCGGTATCGGCGTCTATCGCGCATTCCTGATCGCCACTTGCGGCGTGCTAGCCGCGTGCCTGCAGCTCGTCCTGAGCCATACGCGTTTCGGAAGCCGGCTACGGGCGTCCGTCGATGACCGGCGGGTGGCCCGTGGCATCGGTATTCGCGTTAATACGATCTTCGCCGCAACTTTTGCCGTTGGATCAGGTCTGGCAGGGCTCGGCGGCGCGCTGGGTGCGGAAATCCTTGGCCTGGATCCGACCTTCCCTCTGAAATTCATGGTTTATTTCCTGATCGTCGTTTCGGTCGGCGGAACGTCCAGCATGACGGGACCGCTGGTCGCCTCGATCCTGCTCGGCGTGGCCGACGTTCTCGGCAAATATTATGTCCCATCGCTTGGCGGCTTCATCATCTACATCGTTCTCGTGGCCGTGCTCGTCGTCCGCCCGCAGGGACTCTTCACGAGGGCCGGATGATGTCGCATTCCGCCAATACTCAAGATCCGCTCACCAGTTCGGTCAAGGAAAGTCTTCGGCGGCAAACCCGCTGGCGCGCGCTTGAAATCGCGTTTTGGATCGCGGCGGTCGCGGCTTGGTTTCTTCTGCCGGGCAAGCATCTCATCCTCACCGAGATCGCCATCTTCGCCCTGTTTGCACTGTCGATCGACCTGATAATCGGATTTGCCGGGATCGTGACGCTGGGCCAGGCCGCGATGTACGGTGTCGGCGCCTACGCCAGCGGCTTGTTCTCGATCTACGTGACCGGAGAGCCTCTAACCGGCCTCCTGGTGGCAGCCTTTGCCGGGGCCGCCGTCGCGCTGTCGACCAGCTTCCTGCTTCTACGCGGTGCGGATCTTACGCGACTGATGGTGACGCTCGGTGTCGCGGCAGTCCTGCTCGAAATCGCCAATCAGGCCACCTGGCTGACGGGTGGCGCGGACGGTCTGCAGGGCATCACCATTCAGCCGCTCTTCGGCACGATCGATTTCGATCTCTATGGGCATGTTGGGTACGCATACAGCCTTTCGGTTCTCTTCGTCCTTTTCGTTCTTGCCCGTTACATCGTCGCGTCTCCCTTCGGTAATTCGCTGAAGGCCATCCGCGATAATCCGCTCCGAGCGTCGGCCGTCGGCATCCCGGTCAAGGGCCGCCTCGTCGCAATCTACACGCTGGCCGGAGCCTATGCCGCCGTAGCCGGAGCACTCTTCAGCCAAACGCAGCAGTTCGTTTCGCTTGATGCGCTTTCCTTCCAGAAATCCGCCGATGGTTTGATGGTCCTTGTCATCGGCGGTACGGGATACCTCTATGGCGGCCTGATCGGAGCTCTGGTCTACGAACTGATCCAGGACGCGCTCTCTTCAGTCACACCGCAATATTGGCAGTTCTGGCTCGGCATACTGCTCGTCGCCTTCGTCATGACCGGGCGGGATCGGCCAAGACAGATCGTCGAACGGCTCACCGCAAAAGTGCTCGCCATGCGCAAAACGCCAACACCGGCCAAGGCCGCGGAGGGAGGCAAGTCATGACCACTCCTGCCCTTGAGACCCGGGATCTCAATAAGACATTCGGCGCACTGAACGCTACGACGAACGTCAACTTCCGGCTTGAACCTGGCGCCCGCCATGCTCTGATCGGACCGAACGGTGCCGGCAAGACGACCTTCATCAATCTCCTGACCGGCGTTTTGCAACCGTCCCGCGGCGACGTCATTCTCCACGGGGAGAGCATCATTGGCCTGAAACGCGAGCGCCGCGTTCGGAAAGGCCTCGTACGCACGTTCCAGATCAATCAGCTCTTTGCCGGGCTGACGGTCATAGAAAGCCTCGCGCTCGTCATCAGCGAACGCAGCGGGCGCGGATGGAACTGGCTGCGGCCGACACATGCCGTTGCCGGCATCGAGCGGGAAATCGCAGCTCTGCTGAAAGACTTCGGCCTCGATGGCGTCGGAGACGAAAAATGTCTCGCCCTTCCCTATGGCAAGCAGCGCCTTCTCGAAATTGCGCTGGCAATCGCCTGCCGCCCGCGCGTCCTGTTGCTCGACGAACCGGCCGCCGGCGTTCCCGAGGCCGATCGAAAAGAAGTGATGCAACACATATCGAGGCTGTCATCGGACGTATCGATCCTTCTGATCGAACACGACATGGATCTGGTGTTCAATTTCGCCAATAGAATCTCCGTTCTCGTCGCCGGCGCATTGTTTGCGGAAGGTAGCGTCGATCAGATCGCGAGGGATCAGCGCGTCAAGGAAGTCTATCTTGGAGGGGCAGCACATGGCTGAGCTCCTGCGGATCGAATCCCTTTCTGCCGGATATGGCAAGGCGACCGTCCTTCACGGCGTCAGCCTATCGGTCGAACCTGGAACAGCCGTCGCACTTTTGGGGCGCAATGGCGTCGGCAAGACGACGACCCTCAACACGATCGTCGGCTTGACCCGATATCGATCAGGGTCGATTCGGCTGCAGGGTACGGCTATTCAAGGCATGCCGCCCGAACGGCGTGTCGAGGCCGGCATCGGTTGGGTTCCGCAGGAACGTGGAATTTTCCGGTCGCTGACGGTCGAGGAAAACATAACGGCGGTTGCCCGACCCGGCCGGTGGACGCTGTCAGCAGTCTACGATCTCTTCCCGCGGCTCAAGGAACGGCGATCGAATCTCGGAAACCAGCTTTCCGGTGGAGAGCAGCAGATGTTGTCGATTGGCCGTGCGCTCGTGCTTAATCCAATCCTCCTGCTTCTCGACGAACCGACGGAAGGACTGGCGCCGATCATCGTCGAGGAACTTCTCGCGGCCATCCGCAGAATTGTTCGCGGCGAGGGACTTGCGGCAATCATCGTCGAACAACACGCACAGCAACTGCTCGCGATTACCGACAAGGCAATCATCCTCGACCGGGGAAGCGTCGCCTATTCCGGCGACAGCAGCCGCCTGGCAGAGGATCGCCAGACACTGGGCAAGTTCCTTGGCGTGGGCACAACCGAATGAAGAAGCGCCACACCGACCGCAAGCCGAAATCAGAACGCAAGTGAGACGAAAAGACAGGATGGGCTGCGGGGAGAGATCTTTCCGCATGTCGAACAAAGAAAGAAGGAGGAGAGAATGAATACCAAGAAGATGATTACCGGCATCATGGCCGCTCTTGCGATCATGGCCGCGACGACCACCGCGCCCAGGGCGGAAGACACAGTCAAGGTCGGCGTCGTCATCCCAATGACCGGCGGCTTCCAGTCAAATGGCCGCCAGATCAACGCAGCGCTCAAGACCTATGTTGCGACCCATGGAGAGACCGCTGGCGGCAAGAAGGTCGAATTTATTGTCAAGGACGATGGCAGCTCCGCAGACAACGCCCTGCGCATCTCGCAGGAACTCGTCACGAGCGACAAGGTTTCGATCCTGACCGGGTTTGGCAACACGCCAACCGCCCTTTCGGTTGCGCAGATTTCCAAGCGCGCCAAGATCCCGCAGATCATCATGGTTGCAGCGACGTCCTCGATTATGAAGGCGTCGCCCTACATGCTGCGCACATCCTGGACCATTCCGCAGGTCGCAAGCGTCATCGGCAAATGGGCGCCCGAAAACGGCACGAAGAAGTTCGTCAGCATCGTCTCGGATTACGGTCCGGGCGCAGACGCAGAAGAATGGTTCTCCAAAACGCTCGAAGCCAATGGCGGTTCCGTGATCTCGAAGCTGAAGGTCCCGCTCGCAAACCCGGATTTCGCGCCGTTCCTTCAGCGCGCGGCCGACGAAAAGCCGGAAGGCCTGTTCGTCTTCGTCCCAACCGGCGCGGGCGCAGCATTCATGAAGCAGTTCGTCGAACGCGGACTGGACAAATCCGGCATCAAGGTCGTCGCGATGGCCGACGTCACCGACGACGATCTCCTCAACGATATGGGCGCGCCGGCCCTTGGCGTCATCACCGGCGGTCCCTACTCGACGAACCACGCATCGCCGGAAAACCAGGCCTTCGTCGACACCTTCAAGAAGAACAACAACGGCATGCGCCCGAACATGGTCGCCGCAGCGGCGTGGGACGCGCTCGATCTCATCTATAAGACGCTCGACAAGACGAAGGGTGACGCGACGGGCGATACCTTTGTGAAAGCTGCCGAGGGAATGCAGCTTCAAAGTCCGCGCGGCCCGATTTCGATCGACCCGCAGACGCGCGACATCGTGCAGAATATCTACATGCGCAAGGTCGAGAAGGTCGGCGACGAATTCTACAACACGGAATTCCAAACGATCGAAAACGTGAAAGATCCAGCACACTAGTTCTTGCCGGGGGCGGCGCATTGTTTCCGCCCCCTTCAAAAACCATGCCACAGTGAAGGGTGGAGAGTGTTTGATGACGATAGGTCTGATCGGTTTTGGCGAAGCGGCACAGGCTTTCGTCTCGGGATGGCGTTCGGAGATCCTGGGCGTGGAAGGGCACGGCGCCATTTCGACCTTCGACTTGAAAGTCGAAGACCCCGCTCTTCGAACGGGACTGCGTGAGACATGCGATAGCCTTGGTGTCCACTGCGCCGGCACTCCGGGCGAGGCGCTTGCAGCCAAAAGGATTGTGTTCAGTCTCGTGACGGCGGACAATGCTCTGCAAGCAGCCGAGCGTGCGGCAAGCTTTCTGGCCTCTGGCGTCCTGTATCTCGACTGCAACTCCTGCTCGCCGAAGACGAAGGCGATGGCTGCCGGAATCGTCGAAGCAGCTGGAGCCATCTATGTCGACGTTGCGGTCATGTCTCCCGTGCACCCTGCCCGCCACCGCACGCCGCTCCTGGTATCGGGCGCGGCAGCCGAGCAGGCGCAGGCCGCGCTGGCGGAATTGCATATGAATGCAAAGCTTGCCGGCGGCAATGTCGGAGAGGCTTCGTCTGTCAAGATGCTTCGCTCTGTCATGATCAAGGGTTTCGAGGCCTTGACGGCGGAATGCTTTCTGGCGGCTCGAAGGGCCGGCGTGGAAAAAGCGGTGCTTGCCTCTCTTCAATCCTCCGATCCGGGGATAGACTGGAACATGCGGGCCGCCTACAACCTTGAAAGAATGATGGTTCACGGAAAGCGGCGGGCTTCGGAGATGGTCGAAGTCGCTGCCACCCTGAGGGAATTGGGACTGCCAGACCGCATGGCCGTTGCGACCGCGGACTGGCAGCGCCAGATCGGTGAACTCGTCATTCGACCCGAGGCAAGTACCCTCGAAGCAAGAGCCGACATGATCTTGGAGTCCTACCCGGATTGAACGACGAGACACCTTCAACAGCGCAAATCCAGCACAATCTTCGGCATCTGCGGGTCTTCCTCGCCGTCATAGACACCAAATCCGTGACCAAGGCCGCCGCAACCAGCCATCTTTCGCAGCCGGCGGTGACGCAGGCGCTGACAAAAATCGAGCGTGAGCTGCGGACGACATTATTCACCAGGACGCCTCAAGGCCTTTTTGCAAATAGTCGGGGCGATCTTCTGGCGGAGCGGGTGAAACGGGCGTTCGGCTACCTTGACCCGGCATTGAACGAGCTCAGTCCACGCCTAAAGCTGGTTGCGACCACCTCGCAGCTTCGTGCGTTAATCGCCGTGCGCGAGTGCGAGAACTTCACCCTTGCAGCAAAGAAACTGGGTGTCGCGCAACCGACCGTCCACAGAGCCGTCACTCAGCTCGAGGAAGAAGCGGGGCGAGCGCTTTTCGAGCGGACTTCCTATGGCATCGTAGCCACGCGGATGGCCAATTCGGTCGCGCAGGCGGCACGTCTTGCATTGGCGGAGCTGGCCCAGGCCGAGGTGGACCTTGCCGAGGCAAATCAGGAGGAGGCCGGGACCGTCGTCATCGGCGCGATGCCTCTTTCGCGATCCTTCGTGCTCCCCAGAGCCATTGCCGAATTCAGAAAGCTTCGTCCGCGGACACCGGTCCATGTCCTGGAGGGACCCTATGCCGATCTGCTTGCCGGGCTTCGGCGCGGCGAAATCGACTTCCTCATCGGGGCACTGAGAGAACCGGCTCCGATCGGTGACATCGAGCAGCGGTTCCTATTCACCGACACGATCGTCGTCGTCGCCGGCACCGGGCATCCGCTTGTTGGACAAGCAAAGCCTACTCCTGAAGAACTCGCATCCTATCCCTGGGTCGTCGGGCAGAAGGGAACGCCGATCCGAAAGCATTTCGACGCGCTGTTCGAGGGTTTGGCAAAACGACCGGCTGCGATCGTCGAATCAAGCTCGCTGATCTTGATGCGAGAACTTCTAAGCAGGACCAATCATCTGGGATGCATCTCCTTTCTGCAGGCCCAGGCAGAGCTAACCCGCGGCCTTCTCAAGGCCTTGCCGCTCCATCTGGAGCATACGGCAAGACCCATCGGCTTAACGTTGCGAAGGACCTGGCTGCCGACCGCTCCGCAACGTTTGTTTCTGGATCTTGTCACGCAGACCGATACCGTCCCCTAAGGACATTTATTGACATAGAGCAAACACCAAGCGGCTCTTGATCTCGGGCTCAAGGTGCTCCAGCTGGCCGGTGATCCGGTTTCGACTTAACGCGCATGATTTTCCGAGCGGATATAAACCTGTAATGCTTTCTGGATTTTCCAATATTTAATTTATTATTTTGAATAGCTTAGTTATATTCCCGAATGAGGCTCATCAGATATTTTCATCCAGGATACCACCAAGACGCCACCCAAATTCGGCTATATCGAATGCAAATCGGGTGAAAACTCGACTAAATGAAAAGGCACGGAAACTACTGTGAACCTTCCGATATGGAAAATCGCCCCTGTCGGCATATTTATCGCACGGTTAGATCGATCACTGGTTGATTAAATCGCCCCCAACTACCTGCAAGCGTGTCATCCGCATATAATATGACGGCGCTGTTTGCTTGAAGCTACGAAACCCTGCTTCCAAAGCGCGACCGGCGTGAGCTTGGTCGAGTTTGTGGCATCGAACGGCCGCATATGGAGTTTACATAGCCGCCGCCCTGACTTACGGGATGGCGCAGCACGGGTTGAGGGTGAAGGATCATGTTGATCACGCAAAGCGACTACAATCGGATTTACCGGGTCATCAACAGCCTGCTAGTCAACGAAAACGCCAATCCGGCCACGGCTTCGATGTATTTTAGTACTTTCGGGGCATTCATCCTCGAACATCATTTCAAGCTCAAGGCAAAGCCGAAGAGCGGTCTGGCCGCTTACAATTTTGAAGGAAAGCACATCCTCTTCGCAGACCAGCGCGAGGATGGTTATGTTTCTGGTGCTGGTGAGAACTTTCACTGCTGGGTCGAGGCTGATGAGTGGGCAATCGATTTCATGGCCCCGGCGTTCTCCGAGAGTATGCCGGGTTTGGTGATACCACCGAAAATGTTTCAGCGCCCGCTCTCATCAATGCGCCCGTCCATCAATGATTTAAGCCAATCCGGTGATTTCTTCTATCGTTCCGAACCTGATGCAACGAGCCGCCGTTTCGCGGATTGGCGCAAGCATCCGATGATTGGAGACCTTGCCAGCGTCGCCGCGAGCTGGTTCCGGAAATCCCCCAAAAAGATGCAGGCGACGATCACCGTGCGGCACCCGGATGGGAAATCCAACATCGTTCCACTCATCGGTTACTCCCTCGTCGGTGCGTGGTAAGCTTCGCAGGAGCGCATCCGCACATGATGGAATATCCTTGCGACCCCCTTGAATTTTCTTGTGCACCGTGACGGCATGATCCCGCACCGCTTCGCTCACTTATTGCGACAACGATGGAGTTGACGCCAGGATTGGGCTCGCTACTTGGTCAGCAATTGCTGAATACTGAATAGATGACGGACTTCAGCTTATGAAAAACAGTATTGACGTTCTTGACGAGTTCGGATTGCGGACCGGTGAGGTTCTGTCTCGGTCTGAGATCCATCGGCTCGGAAAATTGCACAGGGTTGTGCACTTATACCTTTTTGATGCAAAAGGTCGTCTGCTTCTTCAGCGCCGATCACCAGCGGTCGACCACTTTCCCGGCGCACTGACAATTTCCGTGCTGGGTCATGTTGATGCGGGAGAGACCAGTATGGACACCGCAGAAAGAGAATTGGAAGAAGAGCTTGGCCTTTCACGTGACAGAGTGTCGACCCGCTTCTTATTCTCGTATCGACGCGACGCGGTATTGGGCGACGACTACATTGATCGACAGTTGAATGATGTCTATGCCGCCTGGGGAGATTTCACGCTCTCGGATGTGGCGATCGACAACATGGAAGTGGTTGACGTGAGCCTGGTCGAGTTTCCGGCATTTATCGCGATGGCATCGGACCTAAACAGCGCTCTTGCGGATGTCTATCGGGATGAAGCTAGGGATCTCGCATATTTCTTGTCAAAACAGTTTGGGGCGGCCAACCAATTGACGACGATTTAGGATATTCAGAGATGGTAACCGAACGCCGCCGCCAGTCCCCATGGCAATTGCTTTTGCTGCCTTTGCGGCTCATCATTGCCATCCTCGTCATCATCAGCGAAATCGCCCGACCGGTCTATCGACCGCTCGTGAACTGGTTCGCCTCGCTTCCGATCGTAAAACACTTCAGCGAATTTGTCGGAGCATTGCCACGAGGCATTATACTCGTTCTTTTCGTCGTGCCGCTCGCGATTGCTGAGCCCCTGAAGATTTACGCATTGGTCGTCATTGCCAAGGGCCATGTGATCTCGGGCCTCATCATAATCGCATTGGCGTATCTGATTAGCTTTCTTTTGGTTGAGCGCCTTTTCCACGCAGGTCGCGACAAGCTGCTAACCTACGCTTGGCTCCGATGGATTGTGGACCGCGTCCAGATCGTTCGAAGCTGGGTCGCAGAGATCAAGGAAGGCATCGTCATGACGATGCGTGGTTGGCTAAGATAGCATCCCGGACCCGAAAGTCCTTTATGCATGCGCCCACGTCGCTTTCGGCGTTGCTGATATTGATCACGCGACGGCATTCTGCGATGCGGCACCCGCGCCTCTTGGATGGGGCCGCGCATGGAATGTTTGGCTTGATACACCTCACCTGCGAGCCAACTAAGAATTCTCAAGCTTGGATTTTGCTTGCTACTAATTGCGGTGTTGATCACCCCTGTAATCGTCTTACTGAAGACACATCATTGAGCATGTTGAGAACAAGACTTGGTTTTTCGCCACGGTCATGCTGAAGCCGTCCGTAAAGTGAGTTACGCTGTCCGAATAATCCCAACACTCGATTGGAGAAGAAGCACATGGTCGACGTCTCGAGACGAAGCTTCGTGGTGGGCTTGCCAGCCTTGTTGGGCGCGATCTCTGCGGTCGGTTTAGGAGGCCAAGAAGTCCTCGCTGCAGATGACGGAAACGGATTTATGGCAGCGTCCTCCACCATGCCGGGTGGCCCTGGTAACCAGAAACGGAAAAGGCCTGGTCTTCAGAACATTTATGCCCTTTGTGAAGTCACTGGCGGCGGCGAGAAGGTTTACGGAATTGCCATTGAGTATGATGTCGACATCGACCCTGAGAGCCTAGCGCTCGATACATACACGACAAGCGTCTTCCCTGCCGCCAAAGGCTTCTTCCCCGGGATGCCCCAGGAGCCTAACAAGAACGCAACCACAGCGGCCGCCAAAAAGCGGCCCGTCGCAGCCATCTATACCAATCCCGAGCCTGCGCTTCGCTCCGACCGTAACAGCGTCGCGGGCGCTTATGTCATTACCGAATTCCAACACGATCCTGATCTCAGTCTTCCCACAACCGATAGTGACAAAGTAACTCTGACGCAGGACAAAAACGTCAGAACGGCAGGCGGCGCGACGTATAAGGCGAGCAAAACCGTGTGGACCAACGCTGCCCATCATGGAAATAATGTCATCATCCGCGGTATCGACGCCTGGGAGCAGAATCACTGGTGGTGGGATGATGCGCGTTCCACTTGGCTCGAATACAGCATCTACCTGCCGAAATCCTTCCTCAAAGAAGGCGGGGAGAACAAAGCCTATCCTCTCCTCCTTGCAATTACGCATTCGGGAACCAGCTATGACGGCACTTGTGCCCAAACATTGACCGAACAGTGTATTGCCAGCATCTGGGGTATGCCGGAAGAGCAGGACAGGCACGAATGCGTGATCATCACCCCGCGCTATGAACGCACCACGATGAACGACTATTGGGAACACACCAACGACGTTGAAAATACCTATCGGCTGGTTGCGTCACTGCTCGACAACACATGGAATTATGGCAACCCGAATTTGCCTGACCGGGCAGACAAGGTCCTGAAGATCGATCCCAAGAGGGTCTATTGCACCGGTTGGTCGATGGGAGCCATGACGTCTCTCTGGCTGATGGCAAAACATCCAGAGACCTTCGCCGGCGGTCTTATTATTGCCGGACAGCAGCGACCTAGCGATGTTGTTACGCTCGCCAAGCAGAACGTCCTGATCATCACGGGGTCAGACGACAACAAAGCCACACCGTGGAATGAAAAATGCGTTCCGGTTTGGGAGGGAGCAGGCGCCAAAGTGACCCGCCCTACAGAACGTCTCGACCCTGGCCTAATTTTTCCGGTCGACAACCAGCAAAAGCTGACCGATCAGGTCAATGGCTATCTCACCAAAGGCGGCAATATCACATTCCTGACCTTTGAGGGCGTCGATCACATGGGGTCTGCGCGAAAGTTCTTCTACATCAAAGCCGCACGGGATTGGTTGTTCAAGCAAGTGAAGGTCTGAGTCCGTGCGAAATGGATCCCGATTATCACAATTGCCGTCATCAGGAATTAGCAGAACCTAGGGAAGCCTGAGACCCTATGCGGAGGCGAAGCGAATGACATGCCGATTTCGCCCCGTAATTTTCGCTTCATAAAGTATCCCGTCGCTCATCTTGAGGAGTTGTTGCGGCGAAAAACCATCACTCGAATTGAAGACCATGCAGCCACAACTGATGCTCAAGAAGCCCGAGGGCGAATCCTCGTGAGGGATAGCCATTTCAGCCACAGACGTGATGAGGCGATCAAGGAGGGGCTTGGGGTTATTCATGGCTGTCAGGATGAACGCGAACTCCTCTCCGCCGTAACGGGCAACAAAATCAGATTGCCTGAGGGCGGACTGCAGCGCCGAGGCAACTTTACGGAGAGCCATATCTCCTTCGATATGGCCGTAGCGGTCGTTGTACGCTTTGAAATGATCGACGTCGACCATGCCGACGCAGAGCGCTTCCCCTCTTTCGCTGGCGTAGCGAGACAGACGCTCGAGTTCGCCGTCCAAATGCCGCCTGTTGGCGATTCCGGTCAACGGATCTTCAAGACTCTGACGAGCAAATGCCGTCCGTTCTTCCTGAAGTGCACGGTTTGCCTCGTGCAAGGCGAGTTCAGCCTGCCGAGTATCCGTTATATCGATCACAAAACCAACCGCACGGGTTGCGATACCCAATGTTTCTTGTAGGCATGCAGCAGACCGGATCCAGCGAATGTCGCCATTAGGATGCACAACCCTGAAGACCATGGCGTAATCACGATTTGCCGCAACGAGTTCGGTGGCAGTTTGTGCGACCTCTGTCACCCGATCCACATCGTCTGGGTGGACAAATGTCCGAAACTCGGCAATCGACCGGATAGGACAGGCGGGATCGCGGCCCATCATCCGATGCCAGGTTTCATCACAACGGAGTTCGTCACTCTGGATATCATAATCCCAGATACCGAGGCCACCGACACGGGCCGCCATCGCCAGCCGCTCCTGGCTCTCCTGGAGTGTTGCCAAAGCCTCGCGCTCTACCGTGACTTCGCGTGATACACATAAGATAGCCATCGGCTCTCCTTTATCATTCATCACTGGGGTCAGCATATTATCCCAATATCGCGGTTTCTCGCCCGCAACGATGCTCCGACCAGGAAAGCGCGCCAATACTCCGGTCTTGGCAGCGGCAAGAGCCCGGTTCCCGGCTTCCCATACGTCCTCAGGCAAGAGCGGAATCCATGGCATTCCAAAGGGTGAATCCTCGGCTACGCCCAAGGCCTGACATCCAGCCCTGTTCATATGGATCAAGATGCCATCGAGGCCGATCAACTTGATACAATCCACGCTAACATTGAGCATTCGGGTTTGGATCGACTCGCGTCGCTGGAGGTCGATTTCGCTCAGCTTGAGTTTGTGAATGTCCGTGCCCACGCACAACCAGCCATAATGGCCAGACAGAGCCTTGTTCATAGGCGTGATGCTAAGCAGAAACCATCGTACCATTCCAGTATTATCCTGAAGACGACATTCGAAATCAGTACGTGTCCCCGTCATGACTGCAAATTGGGCTTGCGACTGAACAGCGGAGAGATCCTCTAAACAGACTAAATCTAGCCAAGACTGAGGATCGGCGTTGAAATCCGATAGGCCTGCATATTCGCGCCAGGCGGCATTCAAACAACTAATGTTGCCCACGGCATCCAAAACACATGCGGGGGTTTGCAGGATTTCCAGAAGGGCCACATGGCCGAAACCTGTATCAGTTTCTTGTCTATCAGCGCTGCTTGTGTTCTCTCTCATGCCGCATCCCCTGTCAGAACCCATGCACAATGTCTCTTATGGCGCCTCCGCTGATGCCACGATCATGTGCGATCCAACGATAGCTACGGCCCTCGGGGATTGGCAGCATAGGCTCTGGCCGCAATCCACCTGACTTCGGGCGCTCACCGGTTTGGTGGCTAGACCTCCTGGCACGGACCTTGATGGTAGCAAGGCTGGATTGGACACGATCGCTAGCAAGCTTGGAAAGCGCTCACCCCCAATAGGGCTCGCGAGTGTCGCTGCTAGCATACGCCCACGCGACGAGGATAAAGCTAATTCCATGCCATTCGCTGCGATCACCGGGATATTTCACCTTTCCAAGTCGTGCCTAGGATCGAAACAACTGCAAACATGCTACACGTCTCATATGTTGTTGCGACGGCAATCCACCTTGCGCGTTAATCAAAGCTCCTGCGGTAAAGGCCAGATCTCGGAAAATACCTTCATCAATCGACGGATCTGCGGAATATCACACCGATAAAAGACGAATTGAGATTCGCGGCGTACACTGACAATGTCATGAACGCGCAACTGATAGAGATGTTGTGATAATGAAGACTGGCTGATCCCAAGCCGTGTCGCCAGATCATTAACAGATATCTCCTCATGGAGCAAAATTTCTATTATTTTCAATCGCTTAGGATTCGCGAAAGCTGACATGAACTGGGCAAGATCTTCGTAGTCTGATTCCATATAAGAGAGGCAGCCATCCATTTTCTGCTGATGCTCACGTCATTGTGGGAATGCGAAATAGCCTATATTTCTTCGCTCGAGGCTTGCAATCATTAAGGGAATTTATCTTCCATCGCACTCGAACTGAGCGAAGCACTCTTCAGATATTTTTCCATTTGCGACATGCAGCCGTCGCAATCTGCCCAGGTCCGCGTTTCAAGATGGTTTCTCCGCAGCAGTAGTTCTCGATAGCATCTCACCATAGAAGTGGCCATCAGGTCTAAACCTGATGCAAGTCATCATCAGTCGGTGATAATCTCGCCCATCGACAAGCATTTAAGCGATCGGAAATAAATTTCCTCTTGTCCTAAAGACAGTCAATTCATAGAATCTTTCTAATATATTGGTGCGGAGATGATTTCTGAAACCTGACGCTCATGCGATTATATGGCCAAAGATTTGCAGGCGTCTTCGTCGATGGGCGCCAACATTGATTTTGGCGTTGTGCATTATTACACTTCTTGGCGTTGAACTTTGGCGAAGCTATTATGCTGCTCGGCGGGATGCCGAAAGAACCGTCTCGAATTTGGTGCACGTCCTTTCTGAACAGACAGCTAGGACTATCCAATCAATCGATCTCAATGTGCAGGACATCGTCAAGGAGCTTACGGACAGCCCCTCGCTGCAGGACAACGACGCCGATTTCCGCGCCGAACTGCACAAGAGATTAAGTACCCTACCCTATCTGCGCGCAATCTTTGTCATAGGGTCCGACGGATACATCACCCACGACACCGATTTTCCCACAACACCTCACGTCAGTTTGGCCGACCGACCGTATTTCAAAGCACACATTCAAGATCAATCATCGGTATTGCATATTGGTCCACCTCTAAAAAGTCGTTCGGTCAATCGGTGGTTTATAAGCCTCACTCGAAGGATCGAGAGCAAGGACGGACATTTTGCGGGTGTCGTCGTGGCTGCTATGGAGCCTCTCTACTTCGAGGATTTCTATCGCAGGTTATGGGTTGGCGACGGCGCGATTACGCTTCTCATGAGTGATGGAACATTACTCGCTCGCTCGCCCAAAAATGACGAAATCATGGGGAAATCGTTTGCAAGCATAGAACCGTTCACAAGCCTTCTCTCCTCCAAAGATCGTGGTGTCTTCTGGTCAAAGAGCCCAGTCGATGCTGTGAAGCGCGTAGTTGGCTATCAAAAGTTGGACGGGCTACCGATCGTCATGCTTGCGACGCTCAACGAAAATGATGTCATGAGACCCTGGCGCTCGCACGCTGTGACCGGGCTAATCGGCGCGGTGATACTTTTGGTGTTGCTGGCTGCTTTGGAGGGGCTGGCATGGCAATATCGCCGGCGCGAAGAGTTGGCAAGGCAACGGCTGGAACGAACGCAGCGGCTGGAATCGATCGGCCGTTTTGCCGGTGGCGTTGCTCATGACTTCGGAAATCTTTTGATGGTTATTCGGTCCTCCATGCTTTTGCTCCGGCCGGAAATTCGTAATAAGGCTGAAGTTTTAGCCATCTTGAACGAGATCGATTTGTCGTTGGCCCACGGGCGAGAACTGGTCACTCAACTGCTCTCTTATGCCCGCAACAAAGAGATCCAAGCTCAGCCGGCGGACCTAAACTTACTCATCGCGGATATTACCCCGATCCTAAAGCAGGCAGCAGGCCCGAAAGTTACAATCATCACGATATTCTCGCCCACCAAGGCGATTTGCGTTATCGACAGTGCGCAATTTCGAGGCGCGATCGTGAATCTGGTCCTGAACGCCCGGGATGCGATGCCCTCAGGCGGTGTCGTTTCAATCAGCGTCCGATTGGTTCATGAGAAAAAAGGAAACAACGTCCTGCATTGGGCGGAGGTCTGCGTTAGCGACGAAGGAACCGGCATGAGCGAAAATGTGCGCAAGCAGGCATTTGATCCGTTTTTCACAACGAAAGAACCTGGTGTTGGCAATGGGCTCGGGCTTAGTCAGGTAGTGGATTTCATTGAAAGAAGTGCCGGCCAGGTCGAGCTGCTCCGCAATGAAGGCGGAGGAACAATCGTGAGGTTGCGCATCCCATTGAAGGAAACGGATGTTAACTAGGGAAACGAGCTCCTTCCTCTCCAGGAATCTTAAGATCCCGCAAGTCGACAAACACCCTCAATGAATTCCATAGGGATGGAGACGGTAACCTAAATGAAGTGGCAGCGAAGATCGGAAGACAGTGAGCGGAATAGGCCTAAGATAGTCGTTGCAGATGATCACCCAATCGTCCGAGCCGGGGTACGGGCAATCCTCAGCCAGCGCCCAGACTGGCAGATTTGTGCGGAGGCCGAGGACGGAGAGGCTGCCATTCAACTCTCTCTCGAATATGTGGCTGACATTATCATCCTCGACCATTCTCTTCCGCTGGTAAATGGACTTGAGGCGACCAGACGACTGTGCCGAAAGATGCCGAAGCTCGGCGTGCTGATATATACAATGCACGAAGATTACGGGCTTATACGGGACATTTTAGCAGCGGGTGCGCGCGGCTACATCCTCAAGACCGATGACGATTCCAATCTTCTGGCCGGCATCGAGTCGCTGATAAATGGAAAAACCTATATTTCACGACAGGTAGAAGAGATCATTGCCGATACAAGCATTGATGGTGAGAGCTTCGGGAACCTTCTCTCCCTTACGCCGCGAGAGAGAGAAGTTGTTCGACTCGTTGCCGAGGGGAAGTCCAATAAAACCATTGCCGAGCTTTGGAATGTAAGCATTAAAACCGTTGACTCACATAGAACGGCGTCGATGAGAAAGCTTAAATTGCGTACAGCGGTAGATCTCGTACGATATGCGATACGAAACAAACTCATCGATCTGTGAACACCTACATAGAGTTCCAAACTTAGACGGAAGCTTGTTCAAAATATACAAAATCAGAGGGAAATTTTCTCAACTTTTCTCTTGGAAGCCCTGGAAGGAACAGACGTTTGAAAGCGACCATAAACCCTCCTCCATCGGAAGAAACATCGCACGCAAAGTATCTGACCGCCTGTTCTCTAGCACTTGAACCGTCCATCGAGAGCCTGATTATTGCAGCGCTCGACGCCGGTTGGAAACGCGAATTTGTTCTTCTGGCGGTCATGATGATCATTATGGACTATGAGAAAGGCACGTTGTCGTTTTCCAGATTTTTGCACTCCTGAACCTTGAAGGTCTATGGTGTATCGCCTTTGCAAACGACTGGCCGCTTAGCCAACCGCCGATCTTCAACATCCCGATTCACCGCAAAATCCTGTCGAAACTTGTACGACTTGCAATTGCACACCTAAGTCGCCACCCGCCAGAAAAGCGCGACTTAAAATAAATTAACGCGTATAATCAATTACTTATATCTTTTGTCTGGGCTCGCGTACTTTAAACTCAAGTCACTTCATAGCCCGGATCGTTCGTGCCAGTTCCGGATGAAACGCTGCCTTATATTTTCCCGAGACATTGTGAGCCAAAGCAATGTGCGTGATTTGATAGAACATCGCATTAAAAGCCAGCTGCAGCCACGGCATCTCAGGTATGTGCCTAATGGCCTCGTCTTGACGCTCGTGCTAACCGAGAGAGTTGAACTAGGTAATCATATAGCATCAACCCTTGCAGCAGTTACCTCTACTCAAGACAGTCGACGAAATATGTAGTACATGATATATAATTTCATATCATCGCAGAAATAATTGCATTATGTTCTATCTATCCAATATATACGTTATCTCTCCGGTTCGGAAAATAGCGTCATGATCGTATTTTTATGATAATTTCTACTCAACACGATATTTACCTCGCGAATCTTATGTAGCTAGTTATCACGCTTGCATCAGTTACTGTAGTCAATTTAACGCATAATATGGTGCGTATTGATGGTCATGTTGCATAATCTGGATTTGGGTTACCGCGATGATGGCAGGCATCGGTATATGGGAAATCAACTCCATCATGATTATTGCCTTTCCTCCATCTTCGCCAACAAACATCCACATCTATCTGATGGCCTTCTCAGTCATTACAGCAATCCTAATCACGCTTCTTTGTTTATTTATCATACGATCAATATCTACAATTTCTCGCCGGTATGGCAGCATTATTGTCTGAGTTAGTATTGCGTTCATGCATTACATTGACATGGTAGCATTCGAGATCCCTGGCCACACAATTGGATAATAAGCCGGTTATTACCCCTGTTACTTGGAAGCATTGATTACCCGAGACGCCACCACTTTAATCCTAGACCGCGTTGATGAAGCAGGTGGGCACTGGACAACGTTACAGACATTTACTTCGTTGAAGAGAGCATTCAAACAACGATGATAGTGTGCTGTTCTCAGCCTCATTCAAGGCCTCGATTCACGGATCTTAGTTGAGGGTATCAAAACCTCGAAGAAATGCCTCGCCCTTGATTTCGGGCCGTTCACGGAAGGTCAGGGATATTTATTTGGCGAAGCACAGCGAATGAAAGAACCTTCGCGGTTGTAGAATGTTATGGCGAATTCTGGATCCATGAATAACCGATCGCAATAAATATCCATTGCCTTACCTCCCGAAGCCGACTTTGAATCAATCCAACAACCAATTGTCGGATTTCAAAGTCAACGTCAGGGCCGGTAGCACAAGGGTCGAATACATTTTCCGTAATCAGGGAGTATTCATGGTTCGCAATCTGGATAAACACCTTAAATTTTTCACGCACGCGCTTGCCGTGCTGGCCATCAGTCTCAATTCCGTGCCTCCGGCAAACGCCGGACCCCAGCAAATCCCGCCAATTTACGCGCAACTGGCAGTGGTCAAGCCTGTCATTAATTGCGCCGCAATAGCCAATGCCGATCTCTCTGGCGAGGTCGGCGCAGCCGTGACCGTGAAGGCTGGCGTGATCGACACGCCAAAGGGGCAGTTCTGTCAGATCAAAGGCACGATCACTCCTTCGATAGGCTTCGAGGTTGATCTACCTGTCGCCACATGGACGCAGCGTTATCTTCAGGCCGGGTGTGGGGGTCTTTGCGGCAGCATCAATGCTAGCATTGGCAATGCTGGCACGTGTCGCCCGGCACTCAGCGGCGAATTTGCCGTCGCTGCCACGGACATGGGCCATACGGGCAAGATGGGCAGTCCAGATGAGAGAGCTTTCGTCGCTGATCCGCAAAAGCGGATCGACTTCTCCTATCGGGCAAACCACGTCACTGCACTTGCCGCCAAGGCACTCATCCGTACCTACTATGGCGTTCCGCCAAGATACTCCTATTTCTCAGGAGGTTCTGACGGAGGACGCGAGGCTTTGATGGAGGCTCAGCGTTATCCCGACGATTTCGACGGCGTCTCAGCTGGCGCGCCAGCCATGCTGTTCCAGATTCAGAATTCCTTCTTTCACGCCTGGAGCGTTGCCGCCAATCTCCGTCCTGATGGTAGCCCCATTCTGCTCGCCGGCAAGCTGTCCGTGCTGCATGCGGCCGTCCTCGCCCATTGTGATCTTCTGGATGGTATCAAGGATGGCCTGCTTAGCGATCCGCGTGTCTGCCATGTCCAACAGAGCTGGGTGGCCTGCAAGGCGGGGACAACCGATACCTCGACTTGCCTGACCGCTGAAGAGTGGGCTGTTGCTGCGAAGCAGTATGAAGGCCCAACCGATAACGTCGGCCGTCATTTCCTGCCTGGAGGACTGGAGCCTGGCTCCGAGCTGATGTGGACATCCTTCATCCCCGCCAGAGCGGGCGACAAGATCATGTCGGCCGGGCTGTTTCAGTCCATGATTCCGGTCGTCAACCTCGACCCGACTGCTATCGAATCTCAACTCACGACCTTTCCCTTCACCGTCGAAGAGTTCGCGCGGCTGCGAGACTTGCACTCCTTGAACGACGCGACAAATCCGGATCTGCGCGCGTTCGCGGCTCGCGGCGGCAAACTCATCCTATGGCACGGCTGGGCCGATTTCTCGATCGCTCCCATGATTTCGGTCGCCTACTACCGTTCCGTTCAGGCCAGGATGGGTGCGATGGCGACAGATAAATTCCTGCGCCTCTTCATGCTCCCGGGAGTAGGCCATTGCGGCGGTGGTGACGGCTTCGCTCAAGTCGACACATTGAGGCCGCTCATGACCTGGGTCGAGGCGGGTCAAAAACCCAAAGCCTTGATCGCTGAGCAGATTGCGGAAAAACCGATGGACAACCCGCAGGGCGGCAGCGATGGCCGCGGCGGTGGTATGCACGAATTGGCTAACCGGCCACCGCTCGCTCTGACCAATCAGCCGGCGCTCGCTAGCCGCCCGATCTATCCCATTCCGATGATCGCCCACTACGGCGGTCATGACGATCCAAAACAGGCGTCGAGCTATGTGCCGGCGCGTAGTCCCGTCACGAAAGCCGTAGACTGGTATGGCGCGTCCATGCTCAGCCCCGGCTTCCAAAGAGGCTATCAGGTAAAGGACGGCAAGCTCGCCGTCCTCGCGCCTTGAGGACCCCAGACATGAACAGATGCTATCGCAGCGTTAACGTGTGTCCATGCTACCCGTCAGCGCTCCGCGGTTCAGTTCAATACAGCCAAGCCCTCGATATCTACGAAGGCACGCATACTGGCTTCTACCGCAGGTGCAGTCTTTAACGACGTCGACTTTCATCGCCAAGCTCTAGAAGCTCGCGAGGATGGCAAGCTATCGCGGAAATCTTAAAATCGGATATGTCATATATGCGAGTCGCAGATGGCAGGATTTATGAGAAAGCCGATCTCTGAACTTCTGATCCGGGGGACGGTATGCAAGTTACTGAGAGCCGAACGTTCGAGAGGCTAAGGATCGAGCCGCCGGGTTGGTGTTAGTGGATATGAACTTCTGGAACTGCCTTTTCGACAACTGCCCCTTATCCAAGCCAAGATTAAGAGGCCTAAGAACAGAAGTCAGCAATGACTTACCTCTTCAGCGGTCGCAGGCAGAGCAGCACCGAGGGTGACTGCAGCCGTGCAGACCATAATTATCTTTCGCATTTGCGCATCCTCCTTAATTTCCCTGATGACCAACTGCCAAAGTGGAATAATATTCCAGCCGGCTAGCGCGAGCGCCGAGCATTGGACAAAGGCTCGTTCATATCCTGATAGGCTTTGCCGTCATCTTCTGGAGGCTATCAAGGAGCCATCGTCAAGCATTTAAGCTGAGTTTTGGAGCGTCCTGACCGAGAGCGTTGAGCCGCGCCGACATATGTGTTTTGCACCAGCTCAACTCCGTCCAGGCGGAATGACTTTTGAGCGGGCCGTCGCCGCGATCGAGTTTGCGATTTGCAACGCCTCGATGCCAATCTGGCGAAGCAGGCCGGTGGTAGCGGGATTGAAGCCGCAGAAGTATAGATTGTCCTTTCCCGGTTGAAGCTCGTTCCTGTCCGGCTTCCCGGCATTCGAAAACCGGTCCGTCAAATCCGGCAGAAGCGTCTCAAGGGACGGCCTATAGCCTGTCGCGAGCACAATCCCATCAAATTCTGCCGATCGGTCATCAGCGAAAAGCACGTCCGCGCCGTCCGACTTTTCGATGCCGGGGAACATCTTGATCCGACCATCTCTGATCTTCGCGATGGTACCAATGTCGATCAAGGGAGTCCGGCCTTGTTCTATCATCGTGGCCAGAGGACCTTGCTGAGAGTGCTTGATCCCCAGTTGCTCGATATCGCGGTAGCGCCAATGCAGAAACGGCGCGTTAATTGCATCGACCATTCTGTACGGAAATCGTTGTTGAACGATGGCGATCGTCGCGCTTGGCACACCGAATATCTCCCTCGGTACGATATTGACCGGACCGCGGGCCGACATGGCAACATCAAGACCCGCTTCAGCACATTCCAGTGCAATCTCTCCCGCCGAATTTCCAAAGCCGACTACCAAGATTCGACGTGCGTCGAGGGCGGAAGCGTTACGGTATTCGGAAGAGTGAATAATGGTCCCTGGAAAGTTATTCTGACCGGCCCAATACGGTCTGAAGGGAGTCCTTGAGAGACCGGTTGCGATTACGACAGCTCTCGCTTCGAACACATCGCCGTCGGCGGTCTCGACAATCCAGTCTGTCTCTTTGGCTACGCACGCGACGGTCTTGTCGGTGAGAATTCGAAGGTCGTTTGCCCGCGTATAGCTTTCGAGGTAGTCGATGACCTGCAGTCGCGACGGATATCTCGGAAAAGCGGCGGGCATCGGCCTTCCCGGAAGCGCTGAGTGGCTTTTGTCGGTATGGAGGTGAAGACGATCGTAGTGCCTCCGCCACGAGGCGCCGAGCCTGTCCGTCGCTTCAAGGATAATGGAACGGCAGCCTCTTACACGGAGCGCCGCGGCGCAAGCCAATCCGGCCGGGCCTGCGCCGATGATGACTGTCTCCTCGTCAGCCATGTGCGATTCCTCAAGTAAGCTCCTGCCTTCAACGCTTGAGGCTACACCATCAGGAGGCCCCACGCATACCCACCGGCATACATGCCTCAACGCTTGGCTCAATCGTGAGCCTTCGCGCATGCCAGTAGGTCAAACATGGACTACCGCTGCATCCACTGCGATATCGGTGGGTGGCCGTCCGAAGGATCGGTCATGGGGTTTTCACGTGAGAGCCCCCTCGTTAAAGCTCCCGTATCCGATTGGTTGGATCTGTAATAACGTCCCAACTCGACATGTTCTCCGGAAATCCGCAGGCGCCAAGCCGATGGCAAAATTCGCGTGCGCGGCTCCAGGAGCCCGAGGCGGCGCAAAACGAAGCTGAGATGGTCCGTATCCTGGACGCAACCGGACGCTATCAGATCCTGCGAAAGCTCGAGCCGCGTAAGGTCGTCGCCACTGCAAGGCGGAGTTATCCGCTGCGAGATGTCATCCTCGACACAGAGCAGCAGCCGAGCGTACCGATCCCGCAAGACATCATCAGACTGACGGGCATCACGGATGTGATGGTCCGCGGAAAGCTGATCGACATGCCCGTAGTGCGGGCTCTGGTTGAGCCGGCGGACCTGATCATCGCGCACAATGCCGGTTTCGATCGTCCCTTCTGTGGGGCCTTGTCCCCGATCTTCGCTCGGAAGGCCTGGGCCTGCTCGAACTCCGGGATCGATTGGGGGATGCGCTGCTACGAGGGCACCAAGCTCGGGTACCCCATCAATCAGAGCGGATATTTTCATGTCGGGCACCGCGCTGTTGATGATTGCTTCGCGCTGCTAGAGGTGCTGGCTCGTTCCAGGGAAGATAGTCATCGATCGCCCTTTGCCGAACTGTATAACGCGAGCAGGCGGTCGCGGGTGCACATTTTCGCGGAAAATGCGCCTTTCGATCTCAAGGGCCTGCTGAAGGCAAGGGGCTATCGCTGGTCCGACGGCAGCGACGGCCGTCCGAAATCGTGGTGGATCGAAGTCGCCAAGGAAACGATGGAAGAGGAACTGCGGTTCCTGCGGAGCGATATCTACCGGTGGAAAGAAGCGGATCCGCCGGTGCAGCGGCTGGCGGCATTCGACCGGTTCAGGGGCCGAAGGTAGTTTCAATACCGATTTACCCCTGCCCATAGCTCAGGTGATATCGAGAGTGAGGTTGCGGCCGCGGAGTCGAACCGCCTATATCGGCTTTCCTTGACCGACGAGCGCACCGGCGCTCTTAGCCGCATTTCCTTTCCACATTCGCTCGTGGGATCTGAAATCTACTACCAGCGCGACAGTTTTCCAGTTGCCAAATAGGACTAAAGTGTGTGCACCTTCCGCACTAACCATTCCTCCTTACGCGTTCAATCTCGACCGGAACATTCGATCTCGTATGCACTTGATCAGTAGAGAGGTAGCCGGGAGAGCGCAAATCGAAGCTCTTTAAGGCCACCAGGAATTCCTGAGCTTTGCCAGACGCATACTGAACATACCGGTCGCGTACCCCAGGGGTCGCAGCAACCATCGCGTCTCACCTTCCGCCGAACCGAAGCGAGATATCATAGCCGAACCGCGTACGCTGCCATACAATCACTTAAAGCTTTTGAACCAATTCGAACCCACGTTCCACCAAGCCATTTTAGCTAAGTGTCGGCTAATCATTTGGTATCATAGAAGAATTTAGTCGCGCATAGTCACAAAGCCTCCAGAGATCGGCAATCATGCCCCACTCATTAGAATCTTTTATTCGCGTTCGAACTTTGAGTGTAAATCGGCGTGCTCATGCCGACCACTTATCCTGCAACCGTTAAGCCCGCGGCAACGTGGCATCGCCTGTCCGGCGGTTTGGCGCTGACAATGCTGCGGAGCGTTCTTACCCCTAGCTCCCCAAGTTGACGCCCTGCGGCGGTGCGCCATGAGCTTCAGCCCGTGGCGAGATGGCGAATGCAAAGCTCCATCTGCATGCAAGCAATCCATTCCCCTAATCTTTCGGTTGGGCGGCGATCGATAGTTATCGGAGAACCTCAACTCACCGGGCTCCATTGAATCTTGCATTACCGTTCAACGCAATCTACATTATGTTCAACACAGGAGATTGTAATGGGTGCTCAAATACGAACTGCAGCTGAAAGCGAAGCAAAAGTGGCGTTGGCCCGCAATAAACTCGTACTCGAACAAGCAAAGGCTGTCGGCCTTCTCGGCACGGCGAAGAATACCCGTTTGTCGGGACGTGTACCGTCCGAATTGATCGAGGCGGCCAAGAAGCGCGCGCATGTCACTTCCGACACTGAACTTCTGGAACTGGCGCTTTCCCGGCTTGCCCTGGAGGATGACTTCGGCGCGCGTCTGGTGGGGCGCAAGGGCAGCATCTCGGCGGATCTCGATCTTGAGGTTTGATCTCTCCGAAACGCTGCGATTATTAAAACCACAGAAGCATGCCGGGACGCTCGAGCGCAGGCTCGACGAAGAACTGTCATGGGTCGCCGACGAACCGGCAATCGGCGGACCATTGTTCCTCGACACCAGTGTCTATCTGGATGTGCTACAGGGGCGCTCGCCGGTTGAGGTTGATGCACTGCTGCGGTATCGCCTATGCCACCATTCCGCAGTCTGCCTGTCGGAGCTGACCCATGCTTTCGGCCGGTTAGACCCCAAGCATGCCACCACCAAAGCGGTTCTCGAAACGATCGCCGAGACTGTAGACGACATCCCTGAGCACCGTCTTCATGCTCCGGATACAGCCATGTGGGGACAGGCGGGTGTGCTGGCGGGGCTGCTGTTTCGGTTGAGCAACCTTCCTAAAGGGAAAGGGCATGAGAGGCGTTTCGTCAATGACGCCCTTGTTTTTCTACAAGCGCGGCAGCTAGGCGCGAGCGTGCTAACCGGTAATGTGCGGGACTTTGATTTCCTTTCGCAAATCATGCCGACCGGACGGGTCATTCTGTACCGAGTTATGAGCTTGTGAGCGGTGATCCAAGTACAGGGCACTAAGTGGCCGAGTGTCATAATTTTCCTTATGTGTTTTTAGCCGGCTAACTATTTTCAGCCTGGCTCAGAGTGAAAAATATAGACGCTTGAGAAAGCTCCGAGCCGGGCAGACGTGCTCTTCGCGCAACGCTGCGCAATTATGCGAACGGCTCCCACTTATTGGATAAGGATTTCCGTGAGCCGGTGTGGAAAGACGCGAAACTCCGGCACATTCCGCTCGACTTTTGCGTGCAACCATACAAGATGCCATCACTGGAACGGCAGGAGATGAGGGCTTCGTGACAACAATGACACGTCCAGCAAAGTGCAAGTACAGGGACATAAGAATTTGGCCAGCTGTATTTACGGGCATCGGAGTGTTATTCTCTGGATGAGCGGCGGCTGCAGATTCGGTCACCGCCAGGTCCGGTGAAAGAACTCTCATCGGCATGGCTATGGCCATCGATAAAAGCTGCACATCAGCAACAGCCACCTTTATTTACCCGGAGACCCCGGGCTATCCCGCCCACGGCCAAGTTAGCTACAAATTGGCTAACGGCCATTTCAAAAAAGATACCTCCTATGTCTGCGCTGGCAAAACGACGAGAGGCGTTGCCGTAATTTACCGATCTGATCCGGGCTTCATCGGCACCGACAAGGTCACCGTTCGAACCTTCGATCACTCAGAGCACGTTATAAACATCACGGTCGTAAAACAATCATCACCGCTGCCGCGCTCTTCGAAACTCAGAGGTCTATAGGGTTCCGGGCCTTTCTTTCGGTCATGCGACTGAAGTTCATTATGCGCATGATTATCCTATTTGAGGCAAGCCTATAGAGCGCCACCGCGAACGGAGAGATTGCAATGAGGAAATCACCCTTCGAACATGCCAAGGGCACCTTGAGCTGAGACCATCGTCGGACCGTCAGATGAATTTCCCGAAAACTTCGACGAAGCTGATAGTCTACAGGACATTGCTGGTCGCGCTTTGCGTGGTGGCGCTTATGATCTGGATGGGAACAATTGAGATTTTGGCAATAGTTCTTTTGGCATGCCTGCCTGGAATGCTTAACGAGCAGCTCCAGGCTCAGTTCGGCGACAAGTTCTTTATTCCCTACCGATTTATCGCTCCTTACCGACTGCTTCTTTTCATTTGGAATGGCTTTCGATCACAATGAGGCTAGGGCCGCATAATAGCGTATTGCTCGGTCCGCTAAAAGCACCTGAGAACAGAGGACATTTGGATGAGAACCGTTTTGGCAATAGGTGCTGCAATCGCTTTAACTTGTCCGACGCTGGGCCATGCCACCGGCGCGGCACACCATCATTCGTCCCATCGCATCTGTTATGTCAAAATCGGAGAAGGGCCGAGCCACAAGTGCAACCAGCTACTTTACATGAAGAACTTTCCAATTGGCGGTGAATCGATCATTGCAAAAACAGACCTTGGCGATTTCAGCTTGAGCGGGAGAAAAATTGATTCAGATACGCTCGCGATCACCGGGGTCTACGTACAGCGCCTGCTGAAAGGCAAAGGAAAATGCATATTGACGATGTCCGCTGTCGGAAGGCTGTCCAAGGCTGACTGCGCGGTTCAAACTGAACTGGGATTGGCAATCCTGAAATCTACCGGCGATGACCCCAGCGATGCCTCCTTGGTGCTTGGCCCTATACATCACTGAGAAGCTTTGCTGGCCGAACTTGGTCATGCAACGGTACACACGGAGCTCATGCTCACTTCAGGAATATTGTAGGCCGACAAAGACGGTATATTATCAACGCGAGACCTTCGGGAAAATTCGAGGAAGAGGGCATGCGCTGGTCAAGGATTGCCGTGGCTTTGATAGCCGTGCTTTGCTTAGCGACAGGGACTTTTGTTGACGATGGGAAAGATGCCTATTTGCGTGGGGACTACAAGAAGGCCCTGGACGATTGGCAGGTTCTGGCTTCCCAAAACAATGCGCAGGCCGAATTTGGTGTCGGTCTTCTCTATGAGCACGGCTATGGCGTGACCCAAAGCTATGAGGCGGCTGCCGCTTGGTATCAGAAAGCGGCAGAGCAAGGGGAATTCAGGGCATAGGACAATCTCGGCTTGCTATATCTACCAGGCCACGGCGTTCTGCAAAATGATGCTACGGCGGCGATGTGGTTTTCCAAATCTGCCGAGGTAGGTATTTCGGATGCTGAGCTCAATCTGGGTTGCATGTATCTGTGGGGGCGAGGCGTGAACCAGGACGACGCACAGGCTGTCATTTGGTTTCGGAAGGCGGCACAGCAGGGGTATGCTAGAGCTCAAAATAACCTTGGCGCAATGTATGAGTATGGTCGCGGCACGGCTCAAGATTATGCACAGGCCATCTTCTGGTTCCGCAAGGCTGCCGCGCAAGGCGACGCTGCCTCCGAAAACAGTATAGGTTACATGTTGGAAATTGGCCTTGGTATACCACGAGACATGGACGAGGCCGTTGCCTGGTACCGAAAGGCGGCTGGGCATGGAGATCCTTCTGCAAAGCTCAATTTGCAGAGACTGTTTCCTGTCAAGAGGGCGTAATTTCACGACGGTTTCATTCTCAGCAAAAATGCTTTTGCGGTTGCATTCCAGCAATTTCTGATTGACTATAGCCCCCGAGAGGGTTCGTTTTCATGATAACGAAAAAGGTCGGTCTAGCTACGGCTCTTGCGGCGATCATCTATATTGGCTTAACGACTTTTTCCCTTGCGGCGGATGACCTCTGCGCACCCGTGAAAGCGATGGTAGGCAAATACAATACCGAGCCGAAAATTCGGGTAGTCGGAGCCGATCATCTCGGAACGATATATTTCACTGATTTATTCGTGGACACCAAGCAATGGTGGCATAGCGGCTCTCAACCGTGGCATATCAAGCCTCGCCAATATGCACCCACGAATAATATCGAGAACTGTAAACATCTTGGCAACGAAACGATAAATGGCGTTGAGACTGAAGTTTGGACTTACGATCGATTATCCTACCAGCAGACCGATCATATCCGGATGTGGATATCGCTAGATACGCGACTGCCCGTAAAATCCGCCTTCAAGCAAGTCCTGCCAAACAAAGATGTTATCGAATGGTATGGCACCTACAGCTATGGCCCTGATATCAAGGATCCGGTCTAATTCGAACAGCATGTGACCTACCACGATTTTTCGCAATTCGATTTGGACAGCTACGCCAGAGCCGTTGAACAATGGCAAGCCGCCAAGGATGTCACCCTCAATGGCTTCGCCAACCATCGTGAGTTGGGTAACCGGAGTTGCCGCTGTCGTCGCTCACTGAAAATTCCGCACCCTCACCTTCAACCGATCAATAAGCCGATCCGGCTCATAAATCTCGCGCGCCTTCATGACAGCCCGCTCGCGTGAGTCCGGGCTGCCGGGCGTCCCATGCGCGAATTCATCCCCGCGTCCGGTCGGCAGCCTGAAGGTCTCATCGTGG